>NZ_JBFAMC010000004.1:0-418278 GCF_040656415.1 Rhodococcus sp. NPDC049939
TCGGGTGGGGTTGACGGCGGCGAGTTTTGTGGCGAATCCGTTTTCGGTGTCGGGTTCGCGGTTGTATCGGACGGGGGATTTGGTGCGGTGGTCGGCGGAGGGGGTGTTGGAGTTTCGGGGGCGTGGTGATTTTCAGGTGAAGGTGCGGGGGCAGCGGGTGGAGTTGGGGGAGGTGGAGGCGGTACTCGGTGGATGTCTGGGTGTTTCGCAGGCGGTGGTGGTGGTGCGGGGGTCTGGCTTGGTGGGGTATGTGGTGCCGGAGGCGGGTGTGGTGGTGGATCCGGATTCGGTGGTGGGGTTTGCGGGGTCGGTGTTGCCGGGGTATTCGGTGCCGTCGGTGGTGGTGGTGTTGGACGAGTTCCCGGTGACGGTGAATGGGAAGTTGGATCGTGGTGCCCTCCCCGCACCCGACATCACTGCAGACCGGTTCCGAGCACCGGCCACCCCGATCGAGGCTGTCGTCGCCGAGGTGTTCGGGGATGTACTGGGCGTCGATCGTGTCGGTGCCGATGACAACTTCTTCCGATTGGGCGGAGACTCACTGACCGCCACGAGGGTGGTCGCCCGGGTCGATGCCGCTCTGCATTCCTTGTTCGAGGCCCCGACCGTTGCGGCGTTTGCGGAACGTGTCGCCTCTGCCGGGGAGCGCGAAGACCGATTCGTATTGCAGCCCACCGCCCGCCCCGAGCAAATTCCTTTGTCTCTCGCGCAAACTCGAATGTGGTTCCTCAACCAATTCGACACATCTTCCCCGGCGCACAACATCGTGATGGCGTTCCGGCTCACCGGAACACTCGACGTCGACGCGTTGCGGTGGGCGCTGGCGGATGTGGTGGGACGGCACGAGTCGCTCCGAACCCGTTTCCCCATGGTCGGTGACCAACCGGCACAGATGATCCTCCCTGCGTCGGAGGCGGTACCCGACCTTGTCGTCACGAGAGTGTCGGACGAGGAGGAATTGCATCGGCAGCTTGCGGTGGCGGCATCGCTGGGATTCGATGTCACGGAGCAAGTTCCGTTGCGGGCAGCTGTGTTCGAGCTTTCCGAGAGTGATCGTGCGCTACTGGTGGTCGTGCACCACATCGTCGCGGACGGTGTGTCGATGGTCCCGCTTGCGCATGATGCGGTGGTGGCCTACACAGCGCGGATGGCAGGGCATGCCCCGCAGTGGCGACCGCCGACGGTCCAGTACGCCGACTTCGCCATCTGGCAGCGACAAGTTCTCGGCTCCGAGGATGATCCGCAGTCGTCGATGTCGCGGCAGCTGAACTACTGGCGTGCCACGCTGGCCGGTCTTCCCCCTGCCCTGGACTTGGTGTCCGATCGTCCTCGCCCGATGCAACGCTCACCCGACGGGGGGCGTGTCGACTTCGAGATCGATGCCCGCCTGCACGGCCGACTGGCGGAGCTGGCCTCTGCACACCACTCGACGGTTTTCATGGTGGCCCATGCCGTCTTGGCTGCGTTCTTGGCCAAGACGACCGGGTCCGACGACATCGCCATCGGGACTCCGGTTGCAGGCCGAGGTGAGGCATCCCTCGACGAAGTGGTCGGAATGTTCGTCAACACGGTGGTCCTGCGCACGGTCGTCCACGACTCGCTCTCTTTCAGCGAACTGCTCGAACAGGCACGGGACGTCGATCTCGGCGCCTTCACTCACGCTGAGGTGCCGTTCGAAAAGGTGGTGGAGGCGCTCGACCCGCCGCGGTCGACAGCGCACACGCCGCTGTTCCAGGTGCTGCTCGAGTTCCAGAACGTGCGGCAACCCGATCTCGCGCTGCCGGAAGTGCGGGTGAGTGGCATCGACCTCGGTGCGAGGATCGCACGGTTCGACCTCCAACTGACCTTGGCCGAAGAGTACGGCGAAGACGGCTCGCCGAGGGGTATCAACGCCGGCTTCACCTACTCCACAGATCTTTTCGACGCCGCGACCGTTGCCAGGCTGGCAAACGGGTTCGTCCGTCTCCTCGACTCCGCTGTCGCGGACCCGTCGATCCGAGTTGGTGACCTCGAAATTCTCGACCCGCTCGAACGGGGCGAGCTGGTGCCGATGCGGGGTCTCCTGTCGGTAGAAGGGCGGACCCTATCCGACGTGCTTTCCACGGCAGCCGCATTCGCCCCGGCAGCGACCGCGGTGTCTGGCAACGGCGTGGCCATGTCATACCGAGAGCTCGACGAGCGGTCCAACCGTTTGGCCAGAGCACTGATCGACCGAGGCGTCGGCCCGGATGCGTTCGTTGCGATCGGGGTGTCGCGGTCGATCGAATGGGTGCTGGCTGTGTGGGCGGTCGCGAAGTCGGGGGCGGCCTACGTCCCGGTCGATCCCGCGCTGCCTTCCGCTCGCATTGCTCGAATGCTCGAGAATTCGGGTGCAGTACTCGGGCTGACGGTCTCCGGGCAGCGTGACATGCTACCCAGCGCGGTTCAGTGGTTGCTCCTGGACGGCCGCGACGTGGCGAGTGGATATTCCGGTCGCCCTGTGAGCGATGCCGAGCGCCTACGTCCCCTGCAAATCCAGCACGCCGCATTCCTGCTCTACACCTCCGGATCGACAGGAACACCCAAAGGTGTGTTGGTTACACACGCAGGCCTCGCCAATCTCGTCGCGGACGGACGGGAGCGGTTCCTGGCGACGACCGGCGATCGGGTATCGCACTTGGCGTCGCCGAGCTTCGACGCATCGGTGTCCGAACTACTGCTGGCTTTCGGCTCCGGTGCGACTTTGGTGATCGCGCCAACCGACGTTGTCGGGGGAACGGATCTGGCTCGATTCCTCGACGCCGAGCGCGTCACGCATGCCTTCCTCACACCCACGATCCTCGATTCCATGGGCGCCGATTCGGTGGGTGGCGGCATCGCATCCTTGCGGGTTCTCGTAGTGGTGGGCGAACGGTTCCCTCCCGAGGTTGCGTCGCGTTGGAGCCCGAGCCGATCCGTATTCAACGGGTACGGCCCGACCGAGGCAACGGTCCAGGCGACGCTGAGCGCGGAGCTCTCTCCCTCGGCACCGGTGGATATCGGCGGGCCGGCCCGCGGCGTCGACCTGGTCGTGCTGAACACCTGGTTGAGGCCCGTCCCGGTCGGTGCGGTGGGTGAACTGTACGTGGCGGGGCCAGGGTTGGCGCGTGGCTACCACCGTCGTCCGGGATTGACAGCGGCGTCGTTCGTCGCAAATCCATTCGGCGAGCCCGGGTCCCGTCTCTACCGAACCGGGGATCTAGTTCGCTGGGCTGCTATCGGGCGGCTGGAGTATGTGGGACGAAACGACTTTCAAGTGAAGATACGCGGACAGCGAGTCGAGCTCGGCGAGATCGAGTCGGTACTTGCGAGCTGCGACCGCGTCCGTGCCGCTGCAGTCGTCGTTCACAGCGACGTCGGAGATCGGCTGGTGGGGTACGTCACCCCTGAAGTGGGTGCGAGCATCGACCCCGCCGAGATGCTCCGTTACGCCAGATCCCATCTCGCACGGTACATGGTGCCTGCCCAATTGGTGGTGCTCGACGATCTGCCCGTCGGCCGCACCGGAAAACTGGACCGGCGATCGCTTCCCGCACCGTCGATCGCACCGCGGCAGTTCCGGCCACCTGCCAATGCGACCGAGGAGGCGGTGGCGGAGGTTTTCGCCGAGGTGCTCGGGGTCGACCGCGTCGGTGCCGACGACGACTTCTTCGAACTGGGTGGGAACTCACTGTCGGCAGCCCTGGTGGTGCCCGCGCTGCGGTCCAGGCTGGCCACGGATGTCCTGCTGCCGTGGATATTCCGTGATCCGACCCCGGAGGGTCTGGCCAGTCGAATCGCTGATCTGTCGGCGTCCGAAGCCGTGCCCGACGACGAACTGCTGGCGGTTGTCGTTCCCTTCCGCCGCATCGGTGCACGTCCCGCCTTGTTCTGCGTGCACCCCGCGGGCGGGCTCGCGTTGGGATACGCAGGGCTGATCAAACATCTGGCGCCCGACCGCCCAGCGTACGGCCTTCAGCTTCCCGTGCTCGGTGGCGGAACGACAGTCGACTCGATGGCGGAACTGGCGCATCGATATGCAGTGGAGATGCGGGCCGTACAGCCGGAAGGGCCGTATCACCTGCTGGGTTGGTCACTCGGGGGCGTGATTGCGCACGCGGTTGCCGTGGAACTGCGTGAGTCGGGGGCCGAGGTGGGCACTCTCGCGATGATGGACAGTTATGGTGCGCAAGGGGACGACGTCGGTGAACTGGAGGTGGACGCCGAGAGGTGGCTCCGCGGACTGGGCGTCGAGGTCGAAGGAAACGTCGACACAGAAGCGTCGTACCGCGAGCAATTGGTCGATATGCTCGGCAAATCGTTCGGTCACGACACCGTTTTCGCCTCGACGCTTCTCGAGCGCATCAGCACCGGATTGGAGAACTCCAAGCAGATCTCCACCGGATACGTACCCCGGGTGTTCGACGGAGACCTGTTGTTCTTCAGTGCGACACCGTCCGTTGAAGGCGAGCAGGGCGAGCGGCCGCCGCCGAGCGTGTGGCAACCGGCAATCGCCGGCGCGATCGTCGAACACAAGGTTCCCTGCGATCACCTTCACATGACCGCGCCCGAAGCCCTCTCGGTCATCGGGCCGATTCTGGAGAGATTTCTGGCGTCAAGCCCCGATCGCCCGTGAGATCAGGGGCCAGGACTCGCGTAATTCGGTCTCGAACAGCCCCCAGGAGTGAGTGCCGTACGGGAGGAAGCGGAAGGTAGCCGGAATACCCAGCGACTGCAGCTCCTCTTGGAACGCGGCGGCACACGCATTGGTCACCATTTCGAGTACACCGCCGCCGATCGTCTGCGGTATCGCCAGTACAGGGTCGTGATCGTCGATCGGGTTAGGCATGCCGTTGCCGCTGGAAATGAACAACTCCGTGCCGCGCAGACGTTCGGCGTTGCGCATCGGGTCGTGTAGGGCCCATCTCGGGTCCGACGAACCGCCCCACATATTGGCGGTATTTCCGCCGCCTCGCAGTTCGACCATGGACCGCACCATCGCCTGCCCGAGCGTGCCGCTCGTTATGGGGCAGCCGCTGTACGAGCCGACCGCACGGTAGAAGCCTGGAACCTGCATTGCGAGGTCGAGTACTGCGCTGCCCGCCATCGATACCCCGCCGATCGCGTTCAACCCGGTGGTGTTGAAACGGCTGTCGATCGCCGCGGGAAGTTCGCTCGTAAGGTATGTCTGCCACTTGTTGCGGCCGAGAACAGGATCGTCGGCGATCCAGTCGGTATACATGCTGTATTGACCGCCGATCGGCATGACCACATTGACATTCTTGTCCGCGAAGAATTCCCGAACACCGGTGTTGTTGAACCAGGAGATGCCGTCCGCCCCGCCCCCGATTCCGCTGAGCAGGTAGAAGGTGGGGGCAGCTTCGCCCGAAGCGGGGGAGATGACGTCGTTGGGCACCCACCGGCCCATCGACGGCGAATACACGTCCACCCGCGTGGTGATGACCTCTGCGGACGCGGACGGTGGCCCCAGACCTACCCATGCAGGCAGCGCGAGCAGCGCCGCCGTCGCAATGCGTGGGAGGATCGCTGAGCGCAGAACATTGAACGGTAGCATGTCGCCCCCCTATCTTTGGCCTGCTCTTCCAATCTAGATCGGCGCAGTACCTGCTCGGTGCAGATCGGAGGAAGCGGTGTAAAGATGACTTGGTGACCGACAAGGACCGGCCCGACGAACGATTCACTCTCGCGAGCGAACGGACGTTCCTCGCATGGATGCGTAGCTCACTCGCCCTCCTCGCCGGGGGTATTGCGATCGAAGCGCTGGTTCCCGGATTCAGTACGGCCTGGGTGCGGACCACCATCGGCCTGATCTTGATAGGACTCGCAGCGGCCGCGGCGCTGGTGGGAATGCGACGGTGGGCCCAGGTGGAGAAGGCGCTCAGGGAGGATTCTCCTATGCCCCCACCGCGCGAACTGTGGATGTTTGCGGCGACACTTACAGGTGTGGCGATCGGAGCGGCGGTCGCCACCCTGGTTGCCGCGTTCTAACCTGCATTAGAGGTTTGCTTCTCGCGAACCGAACGTGACGGAAGAAGGAGTGCGCAGTGACCCACGAACTCAAACTCGGATACAAGGCGTCTGCGGAGCAGTTCGGTCCGCGGGAGTTGGTGGAGTTGGGTGTTCTCGCCGAATCACACGGGATGGATTCGGCGACGGTATCGGATCATTTTCAGCCCTGGCGGCACGAGGGTGGTCATGCACCGTTCTCTATCGCGTGGATGACGGCGGTTGGTGAGCGCACCAGCCGTATCCAGCTGGGGACATCGGTGATGACACCGACGTTCCGATACAACCCGGCGGTGGTGGCGCAGGCTTTCGCGACGATGGGGTGCCTGTATCCGGGACGGGTCATGCTCGGCGTCGGCACCGGTGAAGCACTCAACGAGATCGCGACGGGCTTTTCCGGACAGTGGCCCGAGTTCAAGGAGCGGTTCGCGCGGCTGCGGGAGTCGGTGCGGTTGATGCGCGAATTGTGGCTCGGAGACCGCGTCGACTTCGAGGGGGAGTACTACTCGACCAAGGGGGCATCGATCTACGACGTGCCCGAGGACGGGATTCCGGTGTACATCGCCGCGGGTGGGCCCGTGGTGGCCCGGTATGCCGGTCGCAGCGGTGACGGGTTCATCTGCACGTCCGGCAAGGGTATGGACCTGTACACGGAGAAGTTGATGCCTGCGGTTTCCGAGGGCGCGGCGAAGGCCGAGCGCGATGTCGCCGAGATCGACAAGATGATCGAGATCAAGATCTCGTACGACACCGACCCGGACTTGGCTTTGGAGAACACTCGGTTCTGGGCGCCATTGTCGTTGACCGCCGAGCAGAAACATTCGATCGATGATCCGATCGAGATGGAGAAGGCCGCAGATGCGTTGCCGATCGAGCAGGTGGCGAAGCGGTGGATCGTGGCGTCGGATCCGGACGAAGCGGTTGCACAGATCAAGCAATACGTCGATGCCGGACTCAACCACCTCGTCTTCCACGCGCCCGGCCATGATCAGAAGCGGTTCTTGGAGTTGTTCGAGCGCGACCTCGCACCTCGGTTGCGGAGGTAGAGCGGCACTCGTTGTGCCGAAGCGGATTTCGGTCGGCGCGCGGATTGCCATTCGAGCCGGTCGTCCAACACGACTAGTATCCACCCGTCGTCGAACTCCGCTCCGGTCTCGAGGCTCTCGGCAAGGTCGGTGAGCATCGCGCTGATCGACACCCATCGGGGGCCGACATCATCAGTCTGCGGTGAGCGCGAAGACCCGCATCTGGCGGTCGGTTCGATGAAGATAGACGCCGTACACCCGCACTATGTTCTCGAGCTCTCGGTAGATGCGGGTCCGTTCGGGTTCCGCGAGGAGGGTCGCGGTGACCGGGATCTTGGTTCCGCCGATGCTGACGACGCCGTGTGGGTCGGCGAGGAGGTTCCCTGTCCACGCGGGATGGTGATCCTGACCGAAATTGCTGCCTGCCACGAAGATCTGCTCGCCCTCGCGGTAGTACAGCAATGGCGTGGTCCGCGGAACGCCTGACTTCCGTCCCGTCGTCGTGAGCAGTACGACGGGAGCGGCGATAGGGCCGAGAATCGTGAAACGGCCGTTGGTGCGCTCGAGTAGACGCCGGTCCAGCGGGGTGAGTGTCTTGATGACCCATGAGCCGACGCGAGTGGAAGCGAATGCCGTCATGGGTTCTCGGAGGAAGTTGTTCTCGCTACCCCATCGGACGTCGGGGAAGGGTGAGTCGGCCATGCCTCATCACACCCCCCGGCTGGGGCGGTGTCAATCGTGTCCTGTCTATTGGCGGATACGCTGTGGCCATGGCCTCGCACGCGTCATCTTCGCCAGTGAATCCGCAGCCGCGTCCCCAGCCAACGAGTATCTACATCGCCTCACCCGAGGGGGACACCGGCAAGTCCACCATGGCCCTGGGCATCCTGCACTTCCTCTGCGCGTCGGCGGCTCGGGTAGGGGTCTTCCGCCCCATCGCCCGATCTGCCAAGGAGACCGACCACATCCTCGAACTGCTGCTCGAGCACACCACTGCCGACATCAGCTACGAGCAATCCCTGGGAGTTACCTACGAGGACGTTCACGCCGACCCCACGCGGGCACTCAGTGAGATCGTCGCCCGATATCACCAGGTTGCAGACCATTGCGATGCCGTCGTGGTAGTCGGTAGCGACTACAGCGACGTGACGAGCCCGAGCGAACTCGGCTACAACGCGAGGATCGCCGTCAACTTGGGCGCGCCGGTCCTGCTCGCGCTGCGAGGGGCGCGACGTAGTCCCGATGAGGTGGCCCAAGTAGCGAAGCTCTGCATCGGCGAGTTGGCCGCCAACCATGCACACCTGTTGGCTGTGGTCGCCAATAGGTGCGACCCCGACGACCTCGACGCCGTCACCGCCGCGCTGTCCTCCACCGGCGTACCGGCATGGAGCCTGCCAGAGATCCCGCTGCTGGTCGCACCGACGATGGCAGAGCTCCTCGAGGTGCTGGGCGGCACGCTCTTCAGCGGCGACCCCGAATTGCTCCGTCGCGAGGCGCTGGGAGTGCTGGTCGGTGGAATGACAGCCGAGCACATCCTCGAGAGGCTGACCGAGGGGGCGGTGGTCGTCGCTCCGGCCGACCGCTCCGACGTGCTCCTCGCGATGGTCAACGCGCATGAGGCCGAGGGGTTTCCGTCGCTCGCCGGCATCATCATGAGCGGTGGTTTGTCGCCGCACCCGACCATCGCCGCACTGTTGGCGGGCCTGGAACCGCGGTTGCCGATCCTAAAAACTGCGCTCGACACCTTCGACGTGGCGAGCATCGCCGCGCGAACGCGTGGCCGGATGGCAGTCGACGCGCAACGGAAAGTCGACACCGCCCTCAGCCTGATGGAACAACGGGTGGATGGGTCGACCCTCCTCGGCCGGTTGAAACTGCCGATCCCGTCGGTAGTGACACCGCAGATGTTCGAGTATCAACTGATCGACAGGGCGCGGGGACAGCAAAAGCGCATCGTCCTGCCCGAAGGGGACGACGACCGAATCCTTCGGGCCGCCGGCAGGCTCTTGCAGCGGAATGTGGCGCAGCTCACACTCCTCGGTGATGAAGTCCAGGTGCGACTCCGTGCTGCGGAGCTCGGCGTCGACCTCGGCGACGCACAGGTGCTCGATCCCCTGACCTCGGAACTCGCAACACAGTTCGCCGAGGAATATGCGCGGCTGCGTGCGCACAAGGGCATGACAGTCGAACGCGCCCGGGAACTGATGACAGACATTTCGTATTTCGGAACCATGATGGTGCACTTGGGAATCGCGGACGGCATGGTGTCGGGTGCCGCGCACACGACGGCGCATACCATCCGGCCGTCGCTCGAGATCATCAAGACGGCACCGGGCGTGTCCACTGTGTCGAGCGTGTTTCTGATGTGCCTGTCCGATCGGGTCCTCGCCTACGGTGACTGCGCGGTAGTGCCCGACCCAACTGCCGAGCAGTTGGCCGACATCGCGATCTCCTCGGCCCACACGTCAGCACAGTTCGGCATCGAACCCCGCATCGCGATGCTGTCGTATTCCACTGGTGACTCGGGCATCGGTGCTGATGTGGACAAGGTGCGGTCGGCGACCGCGCTGGTTCACCAACGTCGCCCGGATTTGTTGGTAGATGGTCCCATTCAGTACGACGCCGCTATCGAGCAGAGTGTCGCAGATAAGAAGATGCCTGGTTCGAAAGTCGCGGGGAAGGCGACCGTTTTCATCTTCCCCGACCTGAACACCGGCAACAGCACGTACAAGGCGGTGCAGCGAAGCGCAGGCGCTATCGCGGTAGGACCTGTGTTACAGGGGCTCGGCAAACCGGTCAACGACCTGTCACGGGGTGCGTTGGTCGAGGACATTGTCAACACCGTGGCGATCACGGCAATTCAGGCACAGGGGGTGGAGAAGTGAGCGAAAGCACCGCAGGTTCGGTACTGGTCCTCAACTCTGGTTCGTCGTCGATCAAGTTCCAATTGATCCATCCGGACACAGGTGAGTCTTTGGCATCGGGCCTCATCGAGCGAATCGGCGAACCGAGCGGCCGCATCGTGTACCACCATGGCGATGGTGCAGAGGAACGGAATTGCCTCATTCCCGACCACCGTGCAGGTCTGACGATGGCCGCGAACATCATTGCCGAGACCGGGCTGGATTTGCGTGAAGCGGGTATCGTCGCGGTCGGACACCGCCTCGTTCATGGTGGCGACATATTCTACGAACCCGTATTCATCGATAATGCAGTGGTGCAATCTATTTCAATATTGTCCTCTTTGGCTCCGCTCCATAACCCGGCCAATGTGATCGGAATCGAGGTTGCACGCGCAGCGCTGCCGGACATCCCGCACGTGGGCGTGTTCGACACCGCGTTCTTTCATACACTTCCCCCCGAGGCTGCTACCTATGCCATCGATCGGGATGTGGCTGAGAAACACGGGATCCGGCGGTACGGCTTTCACGGCACCTCGCATCAATACGTGTCGGCGCAGGCGGCCGAGTTCCTCGGAAAAGACATCGCGGAACTGAACCAGATCGTGCTGCACCTTGGCAACGGTGCCTCGGCATCCGCGATCTCCGGAGGCCGGGCGATCGATACCAGCATGGGCCTGACACCGCTGGAGGGACTGGTCATGGGCACCAGGTGCGGTGACATCGACCCCGGGGTAGTGCTGTACCTCCACCAGAATGCATCCCTGGGGGTCGGGCAGATCGACGACCTCCTGAACCGACACTCCGGGGTGAAGGGTTTGGCTGGAGTCAACGACTTTCGAACACTGTTGACTCTCGTCGGCGAGGGAGACGAGTCGGCGAAGTTGGCCTACGACGTCTACATTCACCGCTTGCGCAAATATGTGGGTGCATACCTCGTCGAACTCGGCGGCGTCGACGTGATCACGTTCACCGCGGGGGTCGGCGAGAACAACCCGGATGTAAGACGCGACAGCCTGGCCGGGCTGGGTCGGCTGGGGATTGTCGTGGACAACGATCGAAACAACTCGAATTCGAGTGCAGCCAGGCGTATTTCGTCGGATGGCTCCGATGTGCAGGTTCTGGTTGTGCCTACGAACGAGGAACTGGCAATCGCCCGTGCCGCGGCCAAGCTGGTCAAGGGGAGTGCAGCTCCGCAGGTGTGATCACTTCTTGGGTTCGGTGGCTCGAGAAGAGCTGAACCAGCGGTAGATGTCATCGGGTGTGGGTTGGGGTCGGCAATTGAAAATGACACGCGCCGAGGGCAGTTCGGTGTGGACAAGGTTGATCAATGACTCGAACAGCAATGTGTTGCTCGCTACCATCCGTACGCCTGCGCCGATGAGTACGGCATCATATCGGGTGGTGGTGATCGCATCGCGGATCACGTCGATGGCCGTCTCACCGAAATCGATGAGGATGTTGTCGACGTCGAATCCAGCGGCCCGCAGGGCCGCGACGTTGTCGTCGTTGGCCTTGCGTAGCGCGTCTCGGGTCAATCCTTTGAACTGCGCGAAATCAGTTGAGGTGTAGTCGATCAGGTCTGGGTCGAGGCCGATCTGCAGCACCTTGACGGTCATGGCGGACCTCCAGGGATCACACAATGAGTCATCAACTGTTGACAATGCTGGCACACTGCCTGCCCGTATGTCAACGCATGGTGACTAAGGGTCGGTGGGTCAGTGGGTCGGTCGGTCCATGCCCGAACTAGGCCCGTCGCCGATCGGATGTGGCACCCTGCGCTCTGCCCAACTCGAGGGGTGCGGAAGCGGCACTGCGCCCGATGGTCGGGGTCTGTTTCGCCCACACCATTTTGCCCCTCGGGTTTGTTTTTGAAAGACACGACCAGAGGCACTCGGCAGTCTCGCCTTCTAGGGCCTGACCAGGTAATTCGCAGCCCAAGACGGTTGTGATGATCCCGTAATCCGGCAGCTCTTTACCGCAAGATTCGGGCGGTGCACAGTATGTAGACGAAGTGATTTTGGCCACATACGCAACATGGGTCACAGGGGCAACACTGAGTGCTTGCACGGGACACGCAAGGAAGCCACACGAGCGGCCGCGGAAACAAGGGATGGAACGATGAACACTTCAGCGACATTCAAAGTGCCGACCACAAAGAACGAACTCGTGTCTCAGGGCAACCAGATCGGACGCGCCGTCGAAAAGAGCGAGTGGTCGCGGGCTGCGATGGTCTACGCATGGTGCGCCCCGGGTCGTAACCAGCACATGTCGACTCGCCTGTCCGTTAACGGACAGGCACCGCGACTGACTTTCTCGGAGTTTGCAGCTCTCCGAATCTTCGGACTTCGCAGGCGCCAAACCGTGTCGCAGTACTGGCATGCATGGGAGGCGGCGCGTGTGGACGGACTGGTCAGTGGCGGGATTCTGGCCGGCGAGGAAGTGTCGCTGCCCGACGAGGAGGAGGCGGATTGGCAGAAGTACTACGACAGCGGTGTCAAGTCCGCCACCAAGTCGAACTCGGATCACCCTGCAGGGGAGGGGAATGCGGGTACGCGGTGTAGCGAGAAATCCGAAGAAGTTGCGCATGTGCCAGTACCGGCCAATCCGTTTCACGCAGTTCTCGGCGACGTGTACCGGACCACGAAGGGCATCGAGAAACTTGCCGGTGCTGTGACTGACGTGAGGCTGTACGAAGTAGATGCTGTACGGCTCGCAGGCCAGATTCAGAACCTGATCGACGCGCTCAGGCTGCTACGAACAGGAGTCGTATCCGCCCGACAAGTAGCCGGAGCTTCGGCGCGGATCGGTGAGAGCGGAACGTTGCGAAGGAATGCACCACCGCGAGAGAGGAGAAGCGAACACAGAGTCGTCAAGATCCATTCATGATCCGAAGAACAATCTGATTGGACATATGCGCCAGTCTGTTCCGAAGGCATTGCAGCGCTCATCGGATCCGCTGACTGGGATTGCGCAGCGGGAACCCAGCAGCGGAAACTCTGAATGAATTTGGTATCTCAGGCATTCGAATAGGCGAACATCTGGTGGATGTACCCGCGATGCGGCATTACAGCCCCAGTTCACGATTGGGCTCAACTCGAGCCGACCACCTCGGAACACACGGCGATCGCGCCTGCGTGCACGGGGAGATATTCAGGCAGGGCCGACAACAGAGGGGGAGCTCCATGACATTCGACGGCAGCCATATCACCAATGACGTCACCTTCTGCACTTGCGGGAAAATCCACGATCGGCTCGGACGCTACGCGGTCTGGCGGGATCAGGGTAGTTCCGGTGTCTACCAGCGATGTTTCGACCACGTTCACAAGTGGTGTCCCGGGGAACGATCCTGCGGGTACGGGCCGTGTGAGCTGTCGTACCGGACGTTCAACATACCGATCTGGTACTTCCGGGATTGGAAGAAGGTGTTCGCGAGCGCAGCAGATTCGGTCAGACGAGGATCGGTGGGAATCTGTCAGGACTCGAGGGAGGCGGACCGATGATCGAAGTGGATCAGACAGGTATCTCACCGAACCACAGCAGCCGGCACGGCGCACGGATTCGGTTGTACGTGCTGCACACCCAAGAGGGCAGGGGAGATGCCTACAGCCTGGCAAGGTACTTGCAGCAGTCGCGCAGCAGGGTGTCCTACCACTATTCGTGCGACAACTTCACGAACGTCGATGTGGTGGACACCGACCGCGCTTCCTGGTCCGTGCTGGACGCCAATCCGTACACGGTGAATTTCTGTTTTGCGGGTTCATTCGCGAGAATGGGCCGCGACGAATGGCTCACCAAGTTCGGCAACGCCATTCAGGAGGCGGCGCGGATCTTTGTGCAAGACGGCCGCAAGTACGCTTTCGACAACCTGTACACCGTCGACTGGAACCAGATTTCGCGTGGCATGTCCGGTGCCACGGATCATTACGGGATCACAATGGGTCTGGGAATCGGAACCCATACCGACGTCGGTCCACACTTTCCGTGGGATGTGTTCGCTGCTTGGATAGCGCAGTATCGAGACGACTCAGATCCGGTGAACGTGCCGGTCCCCAACGCCATCGCGGCGAAGCGGGCCGTCTCCGAATGGCTGGGCGACAAGATTACCGAGGCGATCGAGCTCTCCACACCGGATGGTCGTGGGCGCTACGTCGAGTATGAACACGGATACATCTATTGGACACCCGAGTACGGTGCACACGCGATCCCGTTGGAACTGTTCGATGCGTATGCCAAATTGGGTTGGGAAACGGGTCCCCTCGGGTACCCGGTGGGTGACCACACCGTGCTGACCGAGGGACTGGTGCAGGCATTCGAGCGGGGAACGCTGTACCGGAAGGCCGGCCAACCAGGCTTCTACGTCACAGGCTTGATCGGCGAACGGTGGCGACGTGCGGGATTCGAGAACGGGCCGTTGGGTTGGCCGACATCCAACGAAATCCCGTTCGACTCAGGTGCTTATCAGCAGTTCGAGAACGGGCGCATCTACTGGGCACCGGATGAAACGATTGCCGTTCTGTCCGTTGACGGTGACGATGTTCCGTTGAGTGAGCGAGTGCAGAAGTACATCCCGACAGCACAGGAACGGAGACTGACACCCGTTCACGGGATGCAGGGCGGAATAAGCTATTTCGGTGGTCCGGACGATCGGAGCACCCGAGGTAGGAAGATGGGAATCTCCGGCGAGTCGGCCGACTACCCGACTGATCCGTGGTACTGCGCCATGCGGTTCAACTACTGCCGGGTTCAGCCCGATCCTGCCAACGGGTCGTGGGTGAAACCGGTTGCCGGCACCTCGGATCTCGAACTGAAGGCGTATCTGCCCCATCGCCGCCTGCAGGTGACCAATCCGGCGAATGGGCGTTCTGTGGTGGTTCGTCCGGCCGACTGGGGTCCGGGCGCATGGGCTGTCCCTGGGGGCCCGAAGTTTCGCGTGGTGGACGTGTCGCAGCAGGCGATGAGATCTATTGGTGCGGTGACGGATACCTACGTGGAGATTGAATGGATCGATCCGGCAACACCGCTGGGTCCGAGAGAAGGGAACTGAAAATGAAGATCCTCCGTAACTTCTTCGAGAACATCATTGCCAAGGAACCGGTCCGGGTTGCCGTGGTGGCACTGCTGGGGATTCTGCTGGGTGGTCGTGTGGCCGCCGGGAAACTCGATGCGGACATGTCCGAGGCGATGCTGACCATAGCTACCGTGTTGCTCGGTGTCGGAGCGGGCGAGCTGACACGGGCGCGGGTGACGCCGGCCTCATGAGCCCTTGCGGCTAGGAGGGACCCAAATGAACTGGGAAGTGATTTTGTCGGCCGTGTTGCTGATGGCCACCGGCAGTGTCGGGAGTGTCGCAGTGAAGGCTCTGGTGACCCGCAAGCGGATGCGGATCGACGGTGTGGCTGTGTTGTCGGATACTGCCTTCCGGCAGGTGGAACGGGTCAGGAAGCGCGTTGACGAACTCGAACAGGATGTCATCAGTGTTCGCAAATCACAGCGTGCACATGAGGTTTGGGATAGGGGGGTGTTGGCGGAACTGGAACGTCGGGGCATCGAAATGGAAGCACCACCGGAACTGTTTTGGATCTGAACACGAACCCCTTGCCGCTCGGTAGTCCAGCCGGGTCGCAGGGGGTTCTGTTTGTCGTGGAGCGGGGGTAGTCACAGCAGGCTCTTCGGTCGGACTGCGTTGGCCGTGTCGACCAGCGTGTATCGGTGAGTGCGCACGGTGGCTTTGCGCGCCAAGGCCCTCAGCCCAGCCTCTGCGCCCCTTCGTAGCCCCCGTTCGGTGAACTCCACGCCGAGGATCGGTTCGTGCTCCATCTCCGGGGCGTGACCTGCTCGTATCCAGTCCAGCGCGGTTCCGAGTACGAGGGTTCGCATTTGCAGTCCCCTGCCGACCTCGGGCGGAAGCATTTCGATACGGGCTGCGGCCTCTCGAATCGAGGCCTCGTCCATCTCGTCGATCGGCCTGCTGGACAGCAGCATCAGAGCACTCGTCATCAGGGACATGTTGAACCGCCGGGACGTGAGGGGAACCTGGTCGAGGGCTGCAAGAGCACCCGCAATATCTCCTCTCTCGGCGAGTTGCCGTGCCAACCCGAACGCGGCACTGACAACGCTGTGGTCGGTGCGACAAACGGCCTGGTAGTACTTCACCGCGTACGCCCGCCACTTCGATTGGGCGGAAGTGTCTTCCTCTTGCAGGATCAGTTCGGCAGTGGCGGCGAGGGCGAGTTTAGGTGCAATTTCACCAGGGAACGCCTGCAGTACGGACTCGAATTGGCCGAATGCGGCCTCCAACGCGCCGTCAGCGAGGTACGTGAGCCCGGCGTACCAGTCGACGCGCCAGTTGCTGCCGATATCTTCCTTTAAGGTGCCGAGAAGTTCGATCGCGGCCGCGGCGTCGTAGAGGTCGAGGTTCGCCTTGATCTCGGCAAGAGTGAGCTCGCGGGAGAAGGCTTCGTTCATGTCGCCGCCGCCCCCTCCCTCCCGCGCGCTCTGAATGGAATCCAGCGTCAACTGCGGTTCGCTGTGCACGGTGGTGGCGAGAAGTTGAGCATTCGGATCCGTCGGGTCGATCAGCGGCACCGGCAGTGCGTGGGCCACCGACTTCCGGTCCAGATTGCTGTCTCGCGCGACTCCGTCCAGATACACGTCGGTCTGTTCGACTGCCTCGGTGGTGCCGTAACCTGTTCTCACTCTGCTGAACATGCGGGATATTCCGGGATGTTCCTCCCCGGTCTGCAGGGCAAGCGTTTCTCGCAACACACCGGTGAGCTGGCCTGCCATTTCGTCGGCCGACGCGAAACGCTGATTCCAATCGGGGTTGGTGGCACGCAACAGCAGGCGGTGGAAGGACTCGTACTCGGCGAGGAGCGGTGCCTGTTCGGGAGATGGGATCCCGTCGAGAAACCGGCCCTTTTCCGAGGGCATGTCAAGGGTCAACACCGCGAGCGTACGCCCGACCGTGTAGATGTCGGACGCGATGGTCGGACCGGTCCTCAGAATCTCCGGGGCCTGGTATCCCGGAGTGCCGTAGATGTGTCCGTAGGCGTCGAGACCCGAGACTGCACCGAGATCGATCAGCTTGATCGAATCCTCAGTCACCATCACGTTCTCGGGCTTGAGATCGTTGTACGCGAGGCCGGTGGAATGTAGGTATTCCAGTGCGGGAAGGATTTCGAGCACGTACGCGATCGCTTGCTCGATCGGGATACGCTCTGGGCGACGATGCGTGGACAGAACGTTGCGTAGTGAATGACCTCCGACGTACTCCATGACGATGTAGCCGGTTGGACTGCCGCCCAGGCCAGGGTGCTCGACGAAGTTGAAAATCTTCACGATGCTGGGATCACTCACTTCGGCAAGGAACTGGCGTTCCGCTACAGCCACGGCCTGAGCCTCGGCGTCGCCGAAGTGCAGCAGGCCCTTGAGGACCACCCACCGGTCGCTCACGTTGCGGTCGATCGCGAGATAGATCCACCCGAGACCGCCGTGTGCTATGCAGCCCTGTACCTCGTATTGGCCACCCACCAGGTCGCCCTGGCGCAGTAGCGGCCTGAAGTCGAAAGATGTACCACACGAAGGGCACTCGCCGAATTCCGATCCCGCGAGCAGTGTGCTGCTGCGGCCGACCGGGTTGTTGCACTTCCAGCAGAAGCGCTTGTTCTCGGGAACCTTCGGATCAGCCATCACCGCCGAGGCCGGGTCGGGTGTCGTCACCATCGGAATCTCGACGAGGCCACCGCCGAGGTGCATACGCACACCGGAACGGCTGCGCACTGAACGCATCGAACGGCCGCTTCCTGCCCGCTGGGAAGGCCGGGTCATCTCTGCGTCTGAGGCCTGGGTGGCCAAACCGTCGTCAACCCCCCGGACCACCTCAGGGGGGGTGATCCCCGGGTCCGGGGGCTTCGGTTCCTTCGAATGCTGCGGCACGAATCCCCTCAGTCTCGATACACGGCAGGCGGTGGAGTGGGCGGGCCGAGCATGGGCAGCCAGCGGGAGTGGATTTGTGCCCAAGTTCCGTCACGGCGGATGCGCTCGAGTGTGCCGTTGACGAACCGTACGAGGTCCTCGTTCTCCTTTTTTATACCCACCCCGTACGGTTCGACGCCCATGCTTGCTCCGACGATCTCCAGATATGGGTCTTGGGAGGTAAGACCCGCCAGGATTGCGTCGTCTGTGCTGATGGCGTCGACCTGGCGCTGCTGAAGCACCACGAGGCAATCCGACCACATGGGGACCGAAAGTATGTCCGCTGAGGGGGCGAGCTGCTGCAGGCGCGTCATCGACGTGGTGCCGGGAACGACGCACACGCGCTTGTCTTCCAGGTCGGCGAGACCGCGGATCGGTGAACCTATTTCGGTGAGAATGCGCTGGTTCGCCTGGAGGTACTCGGTGGAGAATTCCACTTGCTCGCGGCGCTCGCAGGTGATCGTCATCGTGTTCACCACGACATCGACCATCGACTCCTCGAGTGCCTCTTCACGGTTCTCGGTCATGACGATGCGGAGTTCGATGCGGTCGGGGTCGCCGAAAAGGTCTCGAGAGATCTCACGAGCGATATCGACGTCGAAGCCCTCGATCGCGCCGGTGGTGGGATTGAGAAAACTCAACAGGTTGCGGCCGGTGTCGAGGCCGACGATCAGACGTCCCCGTGCGCGAATCGCATCTACGGTGGGCGTCGGGTGGGCTCGGTCGGAAGCGGGAAGGGGTCGGAGGCTGGCGGTGGGGTCGCCGCAGTTCGGCTCCGGAGGCGGCGGTGGGGCTTCGGCCCTTCCGGGGATCTCGGTTGCGCCGGCCGGAAGTGGCGGCTGGACGTGCGTGGGGTTCGGTGACCCGGCATTGTCCACAGTCGGCTCTGCGCAAGCGCCGACCAGCAGCGTCAGCGCCATCAGTGTCAGCGCGATCCGGGGCCGCCTCACTGGTATTCCCTCAATCGGGGCCACAACCCAATGATAATTCCACCGAGCCCGACCAGCGTGAGAACCAGTGCGCCGGGACCGAGCGCGGTCAGCACCGTGGTCGCCGACGCGACGTTCGAACGCAGATGGTCACGGGCAATTTCGATTCCGTCGTCGAGAGCGTTGTCGAGAGCGGTGAATTGGGCGGCGGAATCGTTCGGCGCCGGTCCGATGGCAACCGCTGCCGCCGATTCGAAATCGCCGACGCCGAGGACGGTGTTCATCCGCTCGTGCGCCGACAGCCAGCGAGTCTGGGCTTGCTGAGCATTCGCAACCTCGTCCTGACCGACCCGCAGGTTGCTACCGTCGGGGTAATTGGACAACAGATCGCCCAATTGCTTTGATTTGTCGTCGAAAATCAAGTCGTAGTCGCCGCCTGTATCCCGGCGGGCCAGTTTGAGCATCTCCTGAGTGCGAGCCTGCTGGGCCAAGATGCTCCCGGCGGTCAGTTCGTGTAAGGGGCGCGCGCCCTCGGTCAGTGCACGCCGGGTGTCGAGGGACGAGATCACCCCAGCCACCAGCATCCAGACGAGGAGGATTACGGTGCACGTCGACGCCAGGATCAGCCCGAGATTGAACTTGCGTCTGCTGACTCTGGCGATGGCGACTTGAGCGAACACCAGAGCCACGAGAGCCACGACGATGAAGGTCAGTGCCAGCCAGGGCGGCCGCGAGTAGTTCCGCTGAATGTCCGCGATGCGGGTCTCCTGCTCGGCGAGCAACTGACTGGCCATCGGCAGCAAGCGGTTCTGCATCACTGTGGAGGCTTCGCTGAGATAGGAAGCACCAACCGGGTGACCGGACCGATTGTTGGTCCGTGCGGTTGCGACGAGGCCGGCATAGGTACTGAGGTCGGTGGAGATCGACGACAGAAGTCTTCTGCTGTTCTCGTCACGCACTGTCGGCCCGCCCGACGAGGCGTATACGAGATCGGAGGATGCTGTTGACATCGCCTGCGCGTACCTGTCCTGGAGTTCCGGCGATTCGAGACCTCCGGAGATGAACGCCGTCGTTGCCGCGGTGTCTGCTGCCGATAGAGAGGTGTAGAGGCTTCGGGTCGAGTACGCGAGGGGTTCGGTCTCGGCCAGCATGGTGTGGAGGGTGTCCTCGCTGGCGTTCACGATCGATGCGGCGACCACGCCCGCGGTCAGGGTGAGAACGGCCAAGATGGTGCCGAGTACGGTGAGTTTCCCGGGGGTCGAGGCGAGAAAGGCGCGCAGTTCTTTCCGGGGTGTCGCCACGTGTTCGACATCGTCCTTCGCGACGGCAGCCGATGGGCGGCTTCCGTGGGGTTCGATCGACGGAGCGCTACGCAGAACCACGTCCATCACCTCCCAGGAACGTTCTCTCCTTGTGGCGAGCATATAAGGGAAAGCCACGGTCCGGCGTTATCCGGACCGTGCAGTCGGTCGCGGATTGCCTGCGATTGGCTCCGAGGCGAACGGCTAGTGTGAGGGAACCGAAGGTGACCCATCGGACAGGGGTAATCGATGCGTGGTGATGGTGACGGCTGGATGACGGGGCCGGACGGCAGTCGTCATTGGGGAAAACATGGCGCGGCTGGGTTGTTGCTGCGCGCGCCTATGGCTGATCGAACACCCGCGGTGTTGTTGCAACACCGCGCATTGTGGAGCCACCAGGGCGGAACGTGGGCGTTGCCCGGCGGAGCCCGGGACAGTCACGAAACCACCACCCACGCCGCTGTACGCGAAGCTCACGAAGAAGCCGGCATCAATATCGAGGCCATACGGGTCCGCGCCGAGATCCTCACGGCCAAAGCAGCGAGCGGTTGGAGTTACACCACGGTGATCGCCGATACAGAGCGGCTGATCCCCACGGTCGCAAACCGGGAAAGCGTGGAGCTGCGCTGGGTTCGGGAGGCCGATGTCGCCAGTCTGCCGCTACACCCCGGGTTCGAAGCGGGATGGCCGCGGTTGCAGACCGTCGAGGTGTCGTTGCTGCTCGATCGTCGTGCCGTGCCGGCGGAACACGCAGGCGTGACTTCACTGTCGGCGGAATTGCCCCGCACGGTTCACCTGCCCGACAGCACGTGTGGGTGGCTGCAACGCGTCGAGGTCCTCGAAGCGCCGCAGTTGACAGGTCGACTCGCCGAGTTGACCGGCCATGGCACCGCTGTGAGAACGGTGACCGCGATCGTGAGCACCGATCCCGACGTGGTCGATCGATTGCCGTCCACGATCATGGTCCTTCCGCCGTCAACTGTGCTGAGCTGGCTGAGCCGGCCGTAATCTATACGTTCTGCCGCAGCAGAGTTGAGAGTGAGCGTGCCGCCGCCTGCGGATCGGCCGCCTCGGTGATGGCCCGGACTACGACGATGCGGGTGGCGCCCGCCGCGAGGATCTCCGGTACTCGGGGTTCGTCGATGCCACCGATCGCGAACCAGGGACGGTTCGGCTGGGAATCGGCAGTAGAGCGGATCAATTCGATTCCCGCCGCGCTGCGCCCGGGCTTGGTTGGGGTGGCCCACACCGGGCCCGTGCAGAAGTAGTCGACGCCCTCCTCGATCGCCGCGAGGCTTGCCTGCGCTCGGTTGTGAGTGGATCGACCGATCAGGACATCGGAGCCCACCACCGTCCGCGCCTGGGGGACGGGCAGATCGGTCTGGCCCAGATGGAGCACGTCTGCCCCCGCTGTCAGCGCGATGTCGGCGCGGTCGTTGACCGCGAATAGCGCACCGTGCCGCCTTGCCGCGGCCGCGACCACCGACAGTGCATTCAGTTCGTCCCGAGCATCCAAAGGACCGAACTTCTTTTCCCCGGACGACCCCTTGTCACGGAGTTGGATGATGTCGACGCCGCCGGACAGCGCAGCCTCGACGAACTGCGCCAAGTCGCCCTTGTCGCGGCGCGCGTCTGTGCAGAGGTACAAGCGCGCTGTTTCGAGGCGGCGGCGGCGGTCTGCGTGAGTGGCGTGCGGCATGGTGGTCACCGCATGACGGTAGCCTCTACGCTGAGAGTGCATCACGGGAGTCCCGAGGAACGTGGGGCTGAGAGGGGGTCACGCCGAACCCGACCGTCATACCTGACCCGGATCATGCCGGCGCAGGAAGTGGAGGTGGGATTCATGCCGAGATCGGTGTCCGTCGTCGGTGGCGGCGTGATCGGTCTGTCGATTGCATGGCGTGCTGCCAGGAGTGGCTGGTCCGTCCGCCTCTACGACCCTTCGATCGGATCCGGCGCATCATGGGCGGCGGGCGGAATGATTGCCCCGCTGTCGGAGGGGTGGCCGGGCGAGGAGAGCGCTCTCGAACTGGGCAGTGCATCACTCGACCGATGGCCTGAGTTCGGCAAGGAGCTCGAAGTTGGCGCCGGTGTCGATCTGTTCACGTCGGAAAGTTCGCTCACCGTCGCGTTGGATGGCGCCGACGCGGAGGATTTGCGAACGATTGCCGAATGGGTGGGCGGCCAGGGACGGGATATGCAGATCCTCAGCCGCACCGAGGTTCGTGAACTGGAGCCGATGTTGGGCCGTGGAGTCCGGTTGGGGCTGTTGGCCATCGGTGAACTGGCCGTGGACAACCGGCTGTTGCTGCACGCGCTTCGGCAGTGCGTGGTGGATGCGGGGGTCGAGTGCATTGCGCGGGCCGTGCAGAGCCTCGAGGGGCTCGAAACGGACCAGATCGTCGTCACCGCGGGCGTTGCCTCGCCGTCGGTGTGGCCCGGACTTCCGGTTCGTCCGGTGAAGGGCGAGATACTGCGGCTGCGCTCGAGACCTGGGGTGGCACCCGCGCCTGGACGCACGGTTCGCGGCAGCGTGCACGGTCGTCCCGTATACCTGGTGCCACGCGCCGACGGCATCGTCGTGGGTGCCACTCAGTACGAGTCGGGTAACGACACCCAGGTCACGCTCGCGGGGGTGCGAGACCTGATCGCGGATGCCGAAGCGTTGATGCCGACCATCGGCGAGTACGAACTGCACGAGGTTTCTGCAGGTCTGCGCCCGATGACTCCAGACAATTTGCCGCTGATCGGCCGGGTGTCCGATCGTATCGTCGTGGCAACCGGGCACGGCCGAGGAGGAATCCTCCTGGCACCGGTCACCGCTGAAGCGACGTTGGCACTCTTGGAGGGTTCCGCGCTCGCGGAGGCGAAAGCGGCCGACGTTCGACGTTTCGAGAAGTTAGCGAGGTAGAGATGCGGGAGCAACAAGTGATGGTGCCCATCGGGATCAGTGTCAACGGCGAGGACCGCGAGTTGACGACACCGTTGACCATCGCCGAACTGCTAGAGACGATGTCCCTGCCCAGTAAGGGCATCGCAGTTGCGGTCAACGGTGAAGTGTTTCCACGTGCCCGGTGGGACGAGTCGGTGATGCGGGGCTGGGAGATCGAGATCCTCACGGCGGTACAGGGTGGCTGACGGGGCACTCGCTGCGCCCGACGGGCTCGAGATCGCGGACCGCACGTTCGATTCACGGTTGATCATGGGCACTGGCGGCGCAGCGAACCTCACAGTTCTCGAGGACGCGCTCGTCGCGTCCGGCACGGAGTTGACCACCGTTGCGATTCGCCGCGTCGATGCATCGGGCGGCACTGGTGTGCTGGACCTTCTGAACCGCCTCGGCATCGCACCGCTTCCCAACACAGCGGGCTGCCGAGGTGCAGCTGAGGCGGTGCTCACGGCACAGCTCGCCCGCGAGGCGCTCGAGACCAACTGGGTGAAGCTCGAGGTCATCGCGGACGAACGTACGCTGATGCCTGATTCCATCGAGTTGGTCAGCGCTGCAGAACAATTGGTCGACGACGGCTTTGTCGTCCTGCCGTATACCACCGACGACCCGGTATTGGCCCGCAGGCTGGAGGAAGTTGGGTGTGCAGCGGTGATGCCGCTGGGCTCGCCGATCGGTACCGGGTTGGGCATCGCGAACCCGCACAACATCGAGATGATAGTCGAGGGGGCGGGTGTGCCAGTCATTCTCGATGCCGGCATCGGAACGGCCAGCGACGCCACCCGGGCCATGGAACTGGGGTGCGACGCCGTTCTGCTGGCTACTTCGGTGACCAGAGCGAAGGACCCGGTACTGATGGCGTCGGCAATGCGTGGGGCGGTTGTGGCGGGCTACCAGGCACGTCATGCCGGTCGCATCCCCAAACGGTTCTGGGCGCAGGCCTCGTCATAGATTTCGGGGTGAGATCGGGGTTCGACTCAGGGTAGAAGCGGTACCGGGGAATGAGGAAGTAGTAGACCTGTGGCCGATTCGAATAGGGCCGTGTTTACGGCATGCTCTCATCATGATTGAAGTGAAGGGACTGACGAAGACCTTCGGTGCGACGAAGGCGGTGGACAATCTCACGTTCACAGTGAAGCCGGGTATGGTCACCGGCTTCCTCGGCCCGAACGGGGCGGGAAAATCTACGACGATGCGCATGATCCTCGGTCTGGACCGGCCGACCGCGGGTACCGCGTTGATCGATGGCAAGCCGTACAGTGAACTGGTGCAGCCGCTTCGGACGGTAGGGGCGCTGCTCGATGCGAAATGGGTGCACCCCAATCGCAGTGCCCGCGCTCACCTGCGGTGGATGGCCGCGTCCAACTCGCTCCCCAAGAGCCGGGTCGACGAGGTGCTGCACCTTGTCGGGCTCAGCGATGTGGCAGGGAAGAAGGCCGGCGGATTCTCGCTCGGTATGTCCCAGCGCCTCGGCTTGGCGGCCACCTTACTCGGCGATCCCAAGGTGCTGCTGTTCGACGAACCGGTCAACGGTCTCGACCCCGAGGGCATTCACTGGATCCGCAACTTCATGCAGCGCCTCGCGGCCGAGGGGCGAACAGTTCTGGTATCCAGTCACCTGCTGTCCGAGATGGCTTTGACGGCAGAACATCTGGTGGTGATCGGACGCGGACGTCTGATTGCCGACACAACTGTGTCGGAGTTCGTCAGCAAGTCCTCGGAGTCGACTGTCCGGGTGCGGAGTCCGCAATTGGATGCGTTGCGGAGTGCCCTGACATCCAAGGGTCTCACCGTCCGCGAGGACGGATCAGGCGGACAGCAGGCTCTTCTCGTCGTGGATTCGTCCACCGAGGTGGTCGGAGCTGTTGCCGGTTCGGAGGGCATCGTCCTGCACGAGTTGGCATCTCAGCGTGGATCGCTCGAGGAGGCATTCATGAAGCTGACGGGTGACGAAGTGCAGTACCACGCCGAGAGCGTTGAAGATTCCACGAAAGGTGTGTCGTAATGGCTGTTCTCAATGCGGAACGAATCAAGATCACATCGACACGCTCGCCGTGGTGGTGTACGGCAATCATCATCGTGCTGGGTCTCGGCCTCGCGGCAATCATCGGGTTGACCGCAAGGTCCAGCATCAATTCCTTCAACAACCAGGTTGCGGCGGGTGATAGAACTGGCCTCGAACCCTACCTTCCGCAGATGTCCGAGGCGGTCGGCGGTGTCTCCGGGTTCGGTGTGCTCGTCCTCATGATCTTGGCTACCCTCACGGTGACCAGCGAGTACAGGTTCGGGGTCATCCGCACCACATTCCAGGCCATCCCACACAGGGCGTCCGTGCTGATCGCGAAGGCCGGCCTGATCGGACTGTTCGGTGCCATGCTGACTCTTGTGCTGACATTTGGCGCGTATGCCATCGCGAAGGCGACTGCAGGGGAAGAGGCAGGTGCTGCTCTCTCGCTGTCGAACGCCGCCGCGTGGCGGTCGATCTACGGGGTGCCGATGTACGCATTCCTGTGTGTCGTCCTCGCTGTTGGTGTCGGTGCACTGCTGCGTCAGACGGCGGGCGCGATCACCCTGCTGCTGCTTTGGCCGCTGCTGATCGAGAGCTTGTTCCTGCTGTTCGGCGATTTCGGGCAGAAGGTCACGCCCTTCCTGCCGTTCCACAACGCCAACAACTTCTTGGGGTCATCGCAGGGTATCGACTTCCACTGGGGGCCGTGGGGAAGTCTCGTTTACTTCGCTGCAGTGGTCCTGGTGGTCTTCGGCGCCAGCTTGGTGGTCGTGAACAAGCGCGATGCTTGAAATCCAACGGTGAGCCGCTTCGGTTTTTCGGTGGAGAGTCTGTCGGTTCTTCGCTTACTTGGTCACGCGATCACGGGCAAATCGTGCCGTGATCGACAGTCGCAACGCAGCCTGACGGCTGGGGCGAAACCACTTGCCCCAGCCAGCGGGCAATTTCTCCGCTAGGCTCCCTACATGCGGCTTAAGGCAGTTTTCATAGTCGGAGTTGCCGGTGCGCTGGTATTGGCAGGGTGTACGACGGAGACCGAGTCCGGAGCCCCACCCGTCGATGCGAGCGCACTCGCCGGTTCGGTCACCGAGGCAAACCTGATGGACCACCTCGAGCAACTGCAGATGATCGCCGACGACAACGACGGCAACCGTGCAGCTGGAACCTCCGGTTATGACGCCAGCGTCGACTATGTGGCCCAGATTCTGCGAGACAAGGGCTTCGATGTGCAGACGCCGGAATTCGAGTTCCAGAAGTTCAACGTGAACGCTGCGACTTTGACGTCGGGGGACCTCGATTTCCACGTGGACGCTCTGGCCTACTCGCCCTCGACTGGCCCCGAAGGAATCACCGGGCCGATCGTTTCCGCGCCGCAGGACGAGAGTCCCGGGTGTGAGGCCACGGATTATGACGGCCTCGACCTCGCCGGGGCGATCGTCTTGGTGGACCGTGGTGTGTGCCCGTTTGCGCAGAAGCAGGAGATCGCCGCCGATCGCGGCGCCTCTGCCGTCATAGTTGTCAACAACGAGGAAGGGCCGCTCAGCGACGCCACCCTCGGTGACCCGGAGGTCGGGAGGATCCCCACCGGCGGCGTGAGCACGGCAGACGGGGCTGTACTGGGACAGTCCGACGGAGGCGTGACGCTGACACTCGACACCAGCACCGAGTCGGAAACGTCTAGGAACATAATCGCCCAGACGAGGACGGGTTCGACCGACGATGTCGTGATGGCCGGCGCCCACCTGGACAGCGTCCCGGATGGCCCCGGCATCAACGACAACGGAACCGGCGTGGCCGCGATCCTCGAAACGGCCGTCCAGTTGGGCGGCTCACCGGACATCAAGAATGCAGTGCGGTTCGCGTTCTGGGGTGCAGAGGAACTGGGTCTGATCGGCTCGAAGGCCTATGTGAACAGTCTCACTGATGCTGAGCGACACGACATCGCGCTCTATATGAACTTCGACATGCTCGGTTCCGAGAATGCCGCGTACCTGGTCTACGACGGAGACGACTCCGACCAGATCGGGGGTGGTCCCGGCCCCGAGGGCTCCGCGGGCATCGAGCGTACGTTCATCGAATTCTTGCAGGGCGGTGGCGTGCATGCGGAAGGCACAGATTTCGACGGACGATCCGACTACGCCCCGTTCCTCGATCACGGTATTCCGGCAGGCGGGGTGTTCGCTGGCGCCGAACGGAGAAAAACAGACGAACAGGCCCAGAAATGGGGTGGCATAGTGGGCGTGCCGTTCGACGAGAATTACCACGGCCCGAATGACACCATCGAGAACGTCGACCAGGCTGCCTTCACCAAGAATGCTACTGCCGCTGCCTACGCAGTTGGGGTGTACGCAGAGTCGCTTGCAGGGCCGAACGGTGTTCCTACCGGAGAGGATCGGGTGAAAGCGCGAGCCGGGCTGTGATGCCTGACTTCGCAAGGGTTCGATGTGGGTGATCGCAGCGAATGTGGCACCACGGGGTCGGTAAGGTTCCTCGAGTGAAACTTCTGCCCTTGCCCCCCGATGGCCAAACTCCTGCCCGTGTCCTCACGATCGCCGGTACCGATTCCGGTGGTGGTGCGGGGATCCAGGCGGACTCGCGGACGATGGCGCTGTGCGGCGTCCATGCGTGTGTAGCGGTCGCTGCTGTGACTGTACAGAACTCGTTGGGCGTCAGTGGATTCCACGAGATTCCGCCGGAGACGGTGGCTGCGCAGGTGCGCTGTGTCGTCGAGGACATCGGGGTCTCGGCGGCGAAGACGGGCATGTTGGCTTCGACCGCCATCATCGAAGCCGTCGCCGCCGTCTGCGCCGAGGTCGGGATCGGCCGCGATCAACCGATCCCACTCGTCGTCGACCCAGTGTGCGCGTCGATGCATGGAGATTCGCTGCTGCACGCGGAGGCGCTCGACGCCGTGCGAAATACACTCATTCCGATCGCGACGGTAGTGACGCCGAACCTCGACGAGATCCGTTTGATCACCGGTATCGACGTCGTCGACGACGCAACCGCGCGCCGGGCGGCCGAGGCGTTCCACGCACTCGGCGCACAGTGGACGATCGTCAAGGGCGGTCATCTGCGCACCTCGTCCTCGAGCACCGACCTATTGTTCGACGGCGACAGCTTCCTCGAGTTCAACAGCCCACGCTTTGCCACAGGCAACGATCACGGCGCAGGCGACACTTTCGCCGCAGCGATCGCGAGTGCCCTGGCGCACGGACTGTCGATACCTGACGCGGTGGCGTTCGCCAAGGAATGGGTCACCAAGTGCTTGGAGGCATCCTACGACCTGGGCGGCGGGCATGGTCCCGTCTCCCCACTGTGGCGGCTCAGCCACCGGTGAGGCTGTGGCGGCTTCCATACCGTCGCTGGATGTAATCGTTCAACAGACGCATCGGATATCTCTGTGACAGCTCATCTCGGAGAAACCTTGGACAGTGATCGGCGGCATCGGTATAAAGAGTGAGTCGCGTCACAAGTTGGTTACGGACGCATATTCTAGGAGGTCAAAATGCTGATGGACCAGCAGGTTGTGGACGTGGTCGACAACTCCGATCAGAATCGCTTCGAACTGCGTCTGAGTGGTGATCTGGTCGGGATTCTCGGATATTTCGACCAAGCGGAGGCGCCCGCGGGCAGCGGAATGGGCGTGGCGCCTGCCGGGTCGGTCATGGGTCGGAACCGGCGGCCGGTCATTTCCTTCATGCACACGTTGATCGTGGAGGACTTCGGTCACCGCGGACTCGCGGGTGTCATGGTGGGGGGCTCGCTGGATCTCGCCAGGCGGTACGGATGGCAGGTTCGGCCAGTGTGCAAGCACGTACAGCGATTCGTCTCTGCGCATCCCGAGTATCGCGATCTCATCGCTCCGGCCGAGCGCTGACCGGATTCCGGCTCGTCCGAAGTGCATTCGGGAAACCAAACCGAATTTGCACTAGCCAGAATGCAGCGTTGCTGCTTTTATAGTGGCATGAATCACAGTTCGGACAAATCGGAGCCCCCGGGGAGTGTGGCTATCGGAGATGCTCGCGTGCTCGACAACCCTTCCCATGAACGATTCGATCTGTGGCTCGGGGACGAGCTAGTCGGGATCCTCGGTTACCGAGACGAGGGTGAACTCCCTGGATCCACCGCCCGGTCGGACGATGTGATCGCTTTCATGCACACAGTCGTCAAGGAAGAATTCGGTGGTCGCGGACTTGCTGCGATTCTTGTGCGCGCGGCATTGGACTCGGCTTCTGAACGTGGATGGAAAGTACGTCCCATCTGCACGTATGTACAGCACTATCTGTCAGTGAACCAGGAACGCTTGGACGTGCTGGTAGCCGACTAGTCGTGAAGCGCGAAGTGTGCCCCAGCCGTTGCAACGAGGCTGTCTCTGGCGAAATATGTGTGCAGCTCAGTCGCTGAGGTCCACGATGACCGGCGCATGATCGCTGGCGCCCTTGCCTTTGCGTTCATTCCGATCGATCTCGGCCTTGTCCACACGGGCGGAAACTGCAGGTGATCCCAGCACGAAGTCGATCCGCATGCCCTGTCTCTTGGGGAATCGCAATTGCGTGTAGTCCCAGTAGGTATAGACACCGGGACCGGGAGTATGGGGCCGGACCACATCTGAGAACCCCGATTCGATGAACGCCTGGAACGCCTGACGTTCAGGAGCGGACGTGTGGGTCCTGGTCTCGAAAAACGCTGGATCCCAGACGTCCTCGTCGGTGGGGGCAATGTTCCAGTCGCCCATCAGTGTGATCTGCGCTTCCGGGTTCTCCTTCAGCCATCCGGCCGCGTTGGAGTGTAGTTCCGCCAACCAGTCGAGCTTGTAGGTGTAGTGCGGGTCGGTCAAGCCGCGGCCGTTCGGCACATAGAGGCTCCACACCCGGACACCGTTGCAGGTTGCGCCGATCGCTCTCGCCTCTGGGGCGGATGCTACCTCCGGATCTTTGTCGAAACCGGGTTGATCCTCGAAGCCGATCTGCACGTCGTCGAGCCCGACACGAGACGCGATCGCAACCCCGTTCCACTGACTGAGACCGACGTGAGTGACGTCGTATCCCGCTTCGCGGAAGCGCTCGTACGGGAATTGCTCGTCCTTACATTTGGTTTCCTGTATCGCCAACACGTCGGTGTCGGTCCGCGCCAGCCAGTCCATGATCCGGTCGGTACGGGCACGAACAGAGTTCACGTTCCAGGTTGCGATGCGCACACCAGCCAGACTAGCGCTCAGCCCCGACGCTCATTTGTCCACGGGTGCGGTCGCGTAGCGGTAGCGGTGGTGCGCGCGGAATCCAATCCCGCGGTACATCGCAAGTGCGCCCTCGTTCCCCGTTGCGACTTGCAGGCATGCGTGGGTCGCGCCGTGTTCGCGTCCCCAGCTGATCATGTCGCTGCAGATCGAGGTGCCGATCCCGCGTCGACGGTGGGCCTTGGCCACTTCGACTGCGGTGAGACCAACCCACGTCCGGCCGTCTGGTGCGAAGGTCACGGAACCGCGCGCAACCGCGAGGAGCGTCGAATCGGCTGCGTCGATCCGGCCGAAGCCGAGACTGCCGCCGCGGACCGACTCCAGCACATCCACCGCGCGCCCGGGCAGGGCCGATCCACGGTATCGGTACAAGTTCAGCCAGTAGGGGTCAGGATGATCGGCCACGGTGGTGGACAGCAGACCCTCCGGTATCGCCAGAGTCTCGATGTCGGCCGCCATGACGATCACATCGTCGCTGACATTCCATCCGGGTGGAACGTCAGCAAGCCGATCCGGGATCAGCGACCGGAGTGGAAGACCGCGTTCCCCATACCAGGCGCGAAGGCGTGCGAGTGTGCTTCCACTCGAAGGGTCGTCGAGACTCCCGATCGTTCCCGGGTGGCCGAGTGGAGTTGCCGAATTGGCGCGACCGGTGAAGCCGTGGCCGTAGCGAGCAAGCCACCCGTCGATCCACTCGTGCTCGACACCAGGCCAACCGTCGGCAGAAGCGAGTTCCAGGGAACGGATCTCGCTCTTCCGCGCCGTCCGCGCTGGGATCGCCTTGAGCGCATGTACCCGTTCGGGTTCTACCTCGACAACGGCACCACTGGCTGAGCGAACGACCACGAACGGCTCCAAACCTTCCAAGATGCCGATGACATCGGTCATCGGATGGCTGTGGCCAGGTGGCAACGCGTATCGCATCACCACCCGGCTACCGATCGGAAGTTCAGAGGGCATGCCCGAACGGATCTTCGACCGTTCCTGGAGTCCAACTGTTACCGGGAACGCCCCAGCCGGCACGCTTGATGGTCTTCTTCGCCGAACGCGCGTTGCGGCCGATCAACATGTCGAGGTAAAGGAGCCCGTCCAAGTGGCCCACCTCGTGCTGAAGCATGCGGGCAAAGAGACCGTGGCCCTCGATCTCGATGGGAGCTCCGTCGGCGTCCGTGCCTGTGACTTTCGCCCAGTCGGCTCGTCCGGTGGGGAACTGCTCGCCCGGCACGGAGAGGCAGCCCTCCAGGTCGTCTTCTGGGTCCGGCATCGTCTCGGGGCGCTCCGAGGTTTCGAGGACGGGATTGACGACGCACCCCCGGCGGTTGCCCCGGTCGTTCCCCCGTTCGTCCGGGCAGTCGTACACGAACAGACGCAGTGGAAGTCCGACCTGGTTCGCGGCGAGACCGACACCGTTGGCGGCGTCCATCGTTTCGTACATGTCGGCGATGATTTCAGCGAGTTCCGCAGGTGACTGGGATATCTCTCGAGTGGGTTCGTGCAGTACCGGGTCGCCTACGATCCGGATGGGGAGAATGGCCATGTTTGCCAAGGATAGCGCGGCGCGCCCGAGCCGATGGCACTGCCTGCGGCCTTCGACGTGGTTGAATAGTCACTGAACTACAGGGTTGTAATTCGTTCCTCGGTTGGCCACGCGATCGAGGAGTCGGGGGAGCGTGGTTCGCTGAGGTCGAGCGAGAGCTAGTCGAGGAGTGAAATGGACGGCGCAACGGCACATAATCAGAAACAGTCTGAGCGCACCAACGAGAACAGCTTTGCGGGGTCTGAAGAGATCGGCGAAGACGGTCTCACCCGTCGAGAGCGCGACATCCTGTCCTTCGAGCGTCAATGGTGGAAGTACGCCGGCGCCAAGGAAGACGCAATCAAAGAACTGTTCGGTATGTCCGCTACCAGGTACTACCAAGTCCTCAACGCCCTGGTAGACCGGCACGAGTCGCTCGTCGCGGATCCCATGCTCGTAAAGCGGCTGCGCAGACTACGCGCGAGCAGGCAGAAGGCGCGTGCGGCGCGTCGCCTAGGATTCGATGTCACGTAACACGTGGCCGCTAAGGTCGACATCGTGAGTAATCCGAAGCTCGAATCTTCAGGCCCGCCCTTGCGTGCCCTCGCGATGGTGCTTATCGCCCTCGCGATTCTGTTCGCAGGTCTCGGGTTCGCCTCTCTCTCCGGCTCGGATTCGCAGCAGGTCTCGGCGCCCTCGGCAACGACCACAGCCAGTACCAGTACCACCGCACCCGCGGGAGCCGCAGGCACGGCACCGGCTCCCGAAACCACTTCCGCAGCCGCGACCACGTCCGTGTCTGCCGATGTGATGTCGGTCCCAGTGCAGGTGTTCAACAACAGTGACGTCACCGGTCTCGCGGGAGAGACTGCTGCCGAACTGACGAACTTGGGCTGGACCGTGTCGGAAACGGGCAACTACAGCGACACCACGATCTCCGAAACGACGGCGTACTACGGAACTTCCGCCAACGAACAGGAGGCGGCCACAGCGATCGCCGCAGAACTCGGAGTTTCGGCCGCGCCACGTTTCCCAGGAATCGAGGACTTTCCTGCAGGTGTCATCGTCATCGTCACCGCCCCGCAGTAGACCGGACGACTGCGCGTACAGCTGCTGTAGTTATGATCAGGCGCAGTTCTTTGCCACCTCAAAGGAGCGGTTTGATGACCTCGAGTTCTTCCCGGCGGATGTCCTGGCGCATTGTCACCCCGATGGTGGCCGTCGCTGCACTTGGGCTGGCCGCGTGCAGCAACAGCGAGGAGCCGTCTGACGTTCCAGGCACCACCCCTCCGGTCTGGACCGGTGCAGCCGATCCGAACGCTGCGGGCGTTCCTGGCGATGCGCCCGGCGGTTCGTATGGATCCGATGGCCACGACGTAGCCACTGCGACGCTGAGGGACGCCGACGGTACCGATGTGGGTATGGCCACGTTCCGGCAGGACGGCAGTCACGTCGTGGTCACAGCAACGGTCGAGGATCAGACACCCGGATTTCACGGCTTCCATGTCCACTCGGTAGGAAAGTGTGAGCCGAACTCGGTTGCACCGACTGGTGGCCCAGCCGGTGACTTCCTTTCAGCCGGCGGGCACTTCCAGGTCGAGGGCTACACCGGTCACCCTGCGAGCGGTGACCTCACGTCGCTTCACGTGATGTCCGATGGTACGGCTGAATTGGTCACCACTACAGACGCTTTCACGGTCGAAGACCTGCAGAACGGCGATCTCGGTACCGCGATCATGATCCACTCGGGTCCTGACAACTTCGGCAACATTCCCGCCCGGTACGCTCCCGCTCCGGATCCGGAAACTCTGGCTACCGGAGACGCAGGAGCCCGGGTGGCCTGCGGTGTCATCGACGTGGGCTGAAGTGGTGTGACATCCGGGTAGACGCCGGGATGTCGGTGTGCGGCCACGCTGCCGCCTGGCCTGTGGTTGGATCGATATCGTGGTAGTTCCCTTCCCTGGATCACCCCGGCCGACACTGGGTGTCGAGTGGGAGATCGCGTTGGTCGACCGGGTCACGCGAGATCTCTCCAACACTGCTGCGGAAGTATTCGCTGCAATGGCGGATCTTGCGGGGCCGGAGGGTCCACGTATCAACAAGGAACTGTTGCGAAACACGGTCGAACTCGTTACCGGTGTTCACTCGACCGTCGCTGAAGCGATGGACGATCTTGGCGAGTCACTGGATCTGTTGCGCCGCGCGGCCGACCCACACGGGGTCGATCTCATCTGTGCGGGAACGCATCCGTTCGCGAGGTGGTCGAGCCAATTGGTCACGCGCACACCGGACTACGATGAGCTGATCGAACGTACCCAATGGTGGGGCCGTCAGATGCTGATCTGGGGCGTGCACGTGCACGTCGGTGTTTCGTCGCCGCTGAAGGTGTTCCCGATCCTCAACGCCCTCTTGCAGCGGTATCCACATCTGCTGGCGTTGTCCGCATCCTCCCCGATGTGGGGGGGAGTCGACACCGGATATGCCAGCAACCGTGCGCTGATGTTCCAACAACTACCGACGGCAGGCCTTCCCTACCAGTTCGCGAATTGGGCTCAGTACGAAGACTTCATCCACGACCAGATGAAAACCGGTGTGATCACCAAGATCGGTGGGATGCATTGGGACATCAGGCCCGCGCCACGCTGGGGCACTATCGAGGTCCGTGTCTTCGACGGAATCTCGACGCGCGCTGAACTCAGTTCCCTCGTCGCCCTCGTGCACTGTCTGATCGTCGATCTCGACCGCCGCTTCGAGGCCGGCGAGAGGTTGCCCAATCTACAGCCGTGGCACGTCAAGGAAAACAAGTGGCGAGCAGCACGATACGGGCTCGAGGCCGAAATCATCCTCGACGAGGACAGCAACGAGCGCCTCGTTACCGACGACCTGAACGACCTGCTCGAGAAGCTGGCACCGACAGCCGCCCGTCTCGGCTGCGAAGACGAGCTGGCCACTGTCGCAGAGATTCCGCGACGGGGCGCCTCCTATCAGCGGCAACGGCGTGTCGCTGCAGAGACGGGAGGTGACTTGTCGGCAGTGGTCGACGCTCTCGTGAATGAGCTTGCGGAGTGAAAAGCCTTCCAGAGCATGGAGTGTGTTCAGTTCGTCGAGGGTTTGCCTGGACTCGACGGGCTCGCCACTCCCTTCCTGCCCTGTTGCTCCTGGTACGCCACCCGGCCGACCCTGTGTGCGATGACCGGAGCGGTGACAAGGATGAAGATGCAGGCCAGGATCAGCATCCAGATATCGACGTTGCCACGGAGTTGGATGACGGTTCCGACGAGGACCATGATGAGACCGACCACCTGAGGCTTGGTAGCCGCGTGCATGCGCCGCAAAGTGTCCGGGAAACGAACGATCGCGATTGCGGCTGTCAGCGAGAACAGGGAACCGCACAGCATCAGCGTGGCAGCGATTACGTGCATCGTGGTGTTCATTTGTCACGCACCCGGAAGCGCGGCACCGAAATCGAGCCGATGAATCCCATCAGTGACAGCGCGACGATGGCGGGCACGAACGTGGAATCTCCTGTGTAGGCAGCCCACACTGCGAGTCCACACATGGAGAGTGCGATCAAAGTGTCGAGCGCGACGAGCCGATCCAACGAGTTGGGGCCATCGAGCAGTCGATACGTCACCAGCACTGCGGCGACGAGAAGGATGATCCCGCAAATGGTCGTGACGACTGTCATGGGTTGCCCTTCTGTGAAGGATAGTCGTACTCCAAGTCACTGTTGCGCCACGGGCTCGGCTTCCAGTCCGAGTCCCGCTCGAAGGCTGCGATGAACAGCCGTTCCAATTGTTCGACCGTGCGATAGAACTGTCGGATCGCCTTCTCGGAACCCATGTCCAGGACATGGACGTAGACGATCCGCCTGACCTGGTCGATCTCGAGAACCATTGTGCCCGGAATGTGGTTGAGAACATCGATGCACAGTGTCAGCACCAGGTCCGACTTGATGCCCAACTGGTAGCGGCGAACGCCGGTGGCAGGCAGGGGCCCGGGCCGGAGCGCGAGCCACGCCACCTGGAGGCTCGACTGGATTGCGTAGTACGCGAACATCACTGCAAGTTTCAGCAAGGGAAGGATGTGCACCCGACCCTCTACGGGGACCTTCGGTAGGGGCATCAGCTTGGTGATCAGGACGCCTACGGCCAGTCCGCCGATGACGTTTGCCACACTCACATTGCCCCACAGCAGGATCCACACCGCCATCAGCCACAACAGCGAGCCGATGTGGAGGAGCCAATCACGCTTCATCGAGGTGCCTCCTGTGCTTCGCCTTGCACTTGGCCGCCGTTGTCGTGATCGCCGAGGACTGCCTCGATGTAGATGGAGCGGTCCTGCAGATCACTCGCCGCACGATCGCTGACATGGATTATCTGCCCAGCGAAGACCGTCATCCCCACCCCCACCGCGACCAGCGCGATGGTCGGTATCAACATCATTGCAGGCATACGTCCCACGTCGACGCGTTCGTCGAAGGCGATGTCCGCCTCGGACTCGTCGAGCAGTGCGGACGGGCTGACGTCCGCGAGGTCACCTTCCGGGGCATCTGCCCGGGCCCGCCAGAAGGCCTTGGTCCACACTCGCGCGACGACGTAGAGCGTCAGCAGGCTGGTGATGGTGCCACCTGCGACCAGAAGCCAGGCCAGCGCACTGCCTGACGCTGCACCGGCCTGTAGCAGTGCGACCTTGCCGATGAATCCCGAGAAGGGGGGTATGCCACCGAGATTGAGTGCAGGCACCAGAAATATTATGGCGAGGACCGGGCTGGCTGCGGCTAGCCCTCCGAGGCGTCGCAGCGACGAGGACCCGGCCTGCCGTTCTATCAGACCGACCACGAGGAACAGGGTGGTCTGCACGAGGATGTGGTGGGCCACGTAGTAGATGGCGCCCGAGAGCCCCTCCTGCGTGGACACCGCAACGCCGAACACCATATAGCCGATGTGACTGACCAGGGTGAACGACAGTAGCCGCTTGATGTCGGTCTGCGCGATTGCTCCGAGGATGCCGACGAGCATCGTCAACAACCCGCAAATCATCAGGACGTTGTCGAGTTCGCCTTGAGGGAAGAGTAGTGAATGGGTGCGAATGATCGCGTACACGCCGACCTTGGTCAGCAGTCCGGCGAACACGGCCGTGACCGGCGCGGGTGCGGTGGGATAGGAGTCGGGCAGCCACGCCGACAACGGGAACACCGCGGCCTTGATACCGAACGCGACGAGCAGTACGCCGAAGATTGCGGCGCGCGTGCCCGAGGGGATGCCGTCGAGTCGGGTGGCCATGTCGGCGAGATTCAGCGTTCCGGTGGCTGCGTAGGCGAAAGCGATGCCCGCCAGGAAGATCAGCGAGGACAGCATCGACACCATCACGTACGACACGCCCGCGCGGACGCGGTCGGCGCTCGCCCCGAGTGTCAGGAGTACGAAGCTCGCGGCGAGCAGCACCTCGAACCCGACGAAGAGGTTGAAAAGGTCGCCGGCGAGAAATGCGTTGGAGATGCCTGCTGTCATCGCCAGATACGTGGGCAGGAAGATGGAGACTGGCTGGTCGTTGCTACCGTCGCGGATACCCTGACCGACGGCGTACACCATGACGGCGAGAAGCACGATCGACGAGACCACCAGCATCAGCGCAGACAGGCGGTCCACCACCAGGGTGATTCCGATCGGGGAACTCCATCCGCCTACCTGAATCGCCGTCGTCCCGTCGCGGTCGGCGAGGTAGAGGAGAAGCCCGGACACGGCGAGCACCGTGATCAGCGCGAGGAGCGTGATGATTTGCTGGGCGCGAGTACGCCGACCGAGAACCAACGTGGCCGCGGCCGCAAGCATCGGGACGAGGACCGGCAGCGGCGCCAGGGCGGTGACGATATTCGAGGAGATGGTCATGTTCTCTCCCCGGACTTGGTCTTGTCGCTGTCTCGGTAGTCGTCATCGTCGAAGTCGCCCTCGTGAAGGCCCTCATAGGATTCGAGGTCCTCGAGATTCTCCAGTTCATAAAGGGGAATGGGGTTGCCGTCCTTGTCGAATGCGTCGCCGCTGAAGCTGGGCTCACCGGTGACTGGGTCGTCCGAGCGGTCGCGACCAGGGGACTCGGCGGGCGAACGGCGCCGCAGGACCTTGGTGTCCTCGAGGTCGTTCTCGAGCGCATCCTCGGTCGTGATCGTGAACGAGCGGTACGCGAGCGCGAGGACGAATCCGGCGATACCCATCGTGATGACTATCGCGGTCAGAATCACCGCTTGAGCGAGCGGATCGGCTATCGACTCGTGAATCGACTCACGGCCGACGATCGGCGGGTTGCCCTCTGGACCGGCCGCCGTCAGGATCAGCAGATTGATTCCGTTGCCGAACAGGAGCAGTCCCAGCAGCATCCGGGTGATGCTGCGCTCTATGAGCAGGTAGGTGCCTGCCGACAGCAGCGCACCGATGATGATCAGAAATCCGATGTCGGCGCTCATCGCTGGTTCACCTCGATCTTTGCATCTAGGCGGGCTCCAAGGCTGCGGAGGATGTCGAGCACGAGACCGACCACGATGAGATACACGCCCAGGTCGAAGAACAGCGATGTGACCATCTTCACGTCGCCGAGCAGTGGCAGCGTCACCTCGAAGACCGCGGAGGACAGGGCCGGGGCGCCGAGGAACAGCGACACCAACGCGGTACCCGCGGCCAGTGTAAGGCCCAAGCCGAGGATCTTGCCCGCATCGACCGGCACCGTTTCGCCGAGTTCATACCGTCCACCTGCGAGGTAGCGCAGAACCAAGGCGAGTCCCGCCGTCAGCCCGCCGGCGAAGCCACCACCGGGAGCGTTGTGGCCGGCAAAGAAGAAGTACAGCGACATCACCATGATGGCGGGGAAGATCAGTCGCGTCGTCACCTCGACGACCAGCGATCGGTACTTCGGGTCGATCAATTCCCCGCCGAGTAGCCACGTAGTCTCCGACTGCGACGGCGTCGAGACTGCTTCGACTCCTGTCGCGTCAGATACACGCGGTGCTGTGCCGAACCGTCGGTTGCGGAATACCAAGCTCGCCACGCCAGTGGCGGCAACGAGTAGCACCGAGATTTCGCCGAGCGTGTCCCATGCGCGAATGTCGACGAGCAGGACGTTCACCACGTTCTTACCGTCGCCGAGATAGTAAGCGGCGTCGGGGAGCCTCTCGTAGATTGGGGTGGTGTTGCGGGCGTTCATGGCGTAGGCCCCGATGGTGGTGATGGTGGCACCTACCGCCACCGCAAGTAGCGCCCTCGGAGTCTTCAATCCAATCGACTTCTTCTCATCGATTTCTGCGGGCATCTTCCGGAAGACGAGCACGAAGATGACGAGCGTCAGAGTCTCCACCAGGAACATGGTGAGCGCGAGGTCGGGTGCCCCGTGCAGGGCGAAGAGGACACCGAGGCCGTAGCCAGTGAGGCCGACCAGGAGCGCGCTGGCCAGACGGTTGCGCATCACGGTCGTGGCAATGGCGGCCGATGCCATCATCAGGCCGATCGCGAACTGTATCGGTGACTCCCACAGTCGGACGTCGGCGCTGGTCCTGGTGCTGATGATCAGCAGTACCAGCGGAACCACGACGAGGGTTCCGAGAATGGTCGTCTGTGTGAGGGGGAGCGAGCCGCGCTGCGTGGCACCGGTCAGTCGCATCGACATCGCGTCCATGCTGCGCAACGTTGCGTCGTAGATCCGATCCGCATTACCCAGCGGGTGGTGCTCGAACCGTCGTCTCCTGGGCTGGCGCTGCGCGGCGAACACGGCGGTTCCGGCAATGATGACCACCAGTGTGAGCAGCAGAACGATGTTGAAGCCGTGCCACAACGAAAGGTGGTAGTCGGAGGCGCCGACGGCCGGCAGAGTGCTGGAGTAGGGCGTCAGTAGCTGCTCGAGCTGAGGTGACATCAGTCCGGCGACCAGCCCCAGAACGGATAGAACCGCCGGAGCGGCGAGAAAACCGGTTCCAGGGGCATGCAGTCTCTCTACTGCCGCACTCGGAGAGATATGTCCCTTGCTGCCGAATGCCCCCCACATGAATCTTGCGCTGTAGGCGACCGTGAGGATTGAACCGAGCGTCACCATACCGACCGTGACGAGCCGCGCCGGGTCCGCCAGGACGGATGTGTTCAGCAGTGAGTCGTAGGCGGCCTCCTTGCCCACGAATCCGAGGAGTGGGGGGAGGCCAGCCATGCTCGCCGCGGCCAGCGCGGCGAAGACCGTCAGTGCCGGTGCGCGCCGGCCGAGGTGCGCAAGTTTGCGGATGTCGCGGGTGCCTGCGGAGTGATCGATGATGCCGACCACCATGAACAGGGCCGCCTTGAACATTGCGTGGGCGACGATCATCGTCATACCGGCCAGCGCAGCGTTCCGTGTCCCCAGGCCGACGAGAACCATCATGAAACCGAGTTGACTGACGGTGCCGAACGCGAGGAGGAGTTTCAGATCGAACGATCTCATCGCTCTCCACCCGCCGATGACCATCGTCATCACGCCGAGGGTGATGATTGTGCCGCGCCAGGGGGCCGCGTCCGCGAAGCCGGGGGCCAGCCTTGCCACCAGGTAGATACCGGCTTTCACCATGGCCGCGGCGTGCAGATAGCCGCTGACAGGCGTCGGGGCGGCCATCGCCCCAGGGAGCCAGAAGTGCAGCGGGACTATGGCGGATTTCGCCAGCGCTCCGACGAGAATCAGGACGATCGCGACTCCGGGCAGCCATCCGCGCGGTGCGATCTCGATCAACTCGGACAGATTGTAGGTGCCTGCGACCTGGCCGAGGATGATGACGCCGACCAGCATCGCCAATCCGCCGGCGGTAGTGACGAGGAGCGCCTGAGTCGCGGCTCGGCGACTCGACGCGCGTTCGGCGTAGTGACCGACCAGCAGGAACGACAGAACCGTCGTAAGTTCCCAGAAGGTGTAGAGCAGCAGCATGTTGTTGCTGGCCACGAGCCCGAACATGGCTCCTGCGAACGCCACCATCTCGGCGGCGAAGATTCCCAGTCGCGGCTCGTCGTCGGTGAAGTATCGGGCGCAGTAGGCCAGGATGAGGGTGCCGACGCCCAGTACGAGCACGGACAAGATCGCGGCCAGTGGATCGAACCAGAAGTCGAAGTTCATCGACAAACCCGGAATCCACTCGATAGCCAGGTTCTGTTCCGTACCCCAGTTCGAGATCACCCATCCGAGTGATGCAAGTGGAACGAGGGACAGAAGGAAGAATGCGTTTCGGCCGAACCTGCGCACCATGAGCGGAGACAGCACCGCGGCTACGGCATGGGCTATCAGAACAGCAAGCAAAGGCACTCCGTCGGGGGTCAGCGGGGTGTCGGCACAAACTTCGTGTAAAGCATCCGAACGGTCGGTGAGTCGGGTGTCACATTCATCGTACTGGTTCGTCTGGTTGCAACCATGAACGCGAAACTCGGCGAAGCATGTTGCGAACCGCGTCAGGGACTGCTCTATCTTGAGCGGATGCCTGCAGAAATCCGAACCGCCGCGCTCGCCCACATCTGCAACCGGAGACTCCTCCAGACCAGGTCAGTGGGGAAGTCCGCGTTCTACATGGCGGGCGGAAAAATCGACCCGGGCGAGGATGCCGAACAAGCGCTGCATCGGGAGATCCTCGAGGAACTCGACGCGACAATAGTGGCAGGCACCCTGGAGCCATTGGGCGTCTTCGAAGCTCCGGCCTACGGGCATCCTGTGGGTACCGACCTGCATATGACTTGCTTCCTCGCCCAGCTCAACGAAGAACCCCGGCCGACGAGTGAGATCGCCGAATTGCGGTACTTCACCGTTGACGAGTACGCGGCTATGCCCGAGGTGGCCCCGGGTTCGATGTTGGTGTTCCGGCGGTTGCAGTCTCTCGGGCTGCTCGACTAACCCCGTGGCTCGGTGTTGCTCCATGCACTGTGGTTCTTGCGCACCCAATAGATACAGAAGCCGACCACGAGCAGCATTGCCACCCCCGTGAGGTGGTCGGACGATTCCGCGGAGGCAGGCGATGACGGCAACCGGACGTTGAGGCCGGTGGTTACCATCATCTGGCCCAGCGAATCGTATTCAACCTGGTAGACGACCCTGCTGCGTGGAATGGTGATCGCGGACACGAACACGAGCGACGCGAATGGCAGAACCAATCCGAGCGCGGCGACGGTCGCGGAAACGGGGAGGGCGGCCACGAGCGCGAAGCCCAACCCGACGTTCAGGACGAACAGTTCGAGCAGGAGTGTGACACTGCCCTCACCGAATGCGGGCCAGATGGCAGACACCAGCGGCACCAGGGCGGCGAGGTAGAGCCCCCACTCGGGTCTGCGGCGGTTCGGCGGGACCAGGACCGCGACGCCCATTCCCACCACCAGTGCGACGAGGCCGACCACGAACACGGTCGATGCGGGTGTCGCCACTGGTTGCGCCCTAAGGTCGTCCAGGACGGGCACGGCGGCAGCGGTCACACCGGTCGCGGCCAGCAGGAAGCGTCCGTCGACATAGGTGAATCTGTGCGCGATCACTGCAGTACCGACCAGTATCAGTGCAAGGGACAACGCGACGATCAGCCAAATCGTCATGGGCTGGCCGAATTCCTGGTCGTCGATCCACGCCGCGAGCACTCGGTTGAGAACCGCAAGGGTCAGTGCCCCGACCAAAGCGGTCAAAACGATGGTGTGCTCGGGTGTTTGCACCCGATATTTGGACTGAGCCGCGATAGCCGCCAGGAGCGCAAGAACGAGAGCACCGAGTAACAGCCAGAGCGGCGGTTCGCCGATGGTGGACGTGCTTCGGATCGCCGGTTCCAGGTAGTCGGCGCCCGCGCGGGGCAATCGATGCACACTTGCCAGGACGAACGCTGTCGCGGCGCCGAAGGTCAGCGCCACTTGCTGAGCCCAACGACCCCACACTGCAGCGACGGTCGAACCCATCAGGATCCCCGCCGCGGCGGTCTTGGTGTATTGCAGGGCGATCAAGGCGTCGATTCCGCTCACGTAGGGCACTGCCCAGCGCACGCCTATCAGAACGAGTGTGCAGACGGCAGCCAACAGCCACGATGCTCGCCGCGAGCCGGCTCGCTGTAGTCCGGCGACGGTGGCAACGGCCAGGACCAGGGCCACCACGGCACCAGTCGGCTGGCTGCTGAGCCATCGGTCGATCTCGCGATCCGACGCGTTGATTGCCCACGCTCGGTTACGGGGATTGGTGAGGACGAAACCGGCCAGCCCTGCCGAAGCGGCGGCAGCCGCAGCCGAGATGGGTGCCCGGATGTCCATTTTTTTACCGTACTCGAGCGATTGGGCATCGACAGCGCAAACCCGGCGTCGACCCCGAACACGTCCTGCGTTCGACCTAGTCGCGAATCTGCCTGCGCGACTCGGCATAGTCCTTCAGATGCGCAACTTGGTCGGGATCGAGCGAGGGCCGGACCTTTTCGCGTGCATCGGCCACATCGGCCGCGGTGACGTCGGCCGCATCGATGTCGCGGCGCATCGCGGCCAGCGCGGCTTCGCGCAGCAGTGCCGAGCAGTCAGCCGCAGAGTATCGGTCGAGGTCATCCGCGAGGAAGTCCAAGTCGACATCGTCGGCTAGGGGAACGGACTTTGCCGATGCCTGCAGGATCGCGCGCCGGGCGTCGCTGTCCGGTGGTGGTACGAACACAAGTCGTTCGAGCCTGCCCGGACGTAGCAGTGCAGGGTCGATGAGGTCGGGCCGGTTGGTAGCTCCGAGGACCACCACGTCGCGCAGCGGTTCGACGCCGTCGAGTTCGGTCAGGAGCGCAGCCACCACCCGGTCGGACACCCCTGAGTCGGAACTTTGGCCGCGTCGTGGAGCCAGGGCATCCAGTTCATCCAGGAAAATCAGCGACGGCGCCGAATCGCGCGCTCGCTGGAACAGTTCGCGCACAGCCTTCTCGGACGCACCCACCCACTTGTCCATCAGTTCGGCGCCCTTGACGGCGTGCACACTCAGGTGACCCGAACTTGCCAGCGCCCTGACGAGATACGTCTTGCCGCAGCCGGGCGGCCCATAGAGCAGGACCCCTCGCGGGGGATCCACACCTAGTCGCGCGAAAGAATCCGGGTGCTGCAGCGGCCACAGAACCGCCTCTGTCAGCTCCCGTTTCGTCTCTGCCATGTCCCCGACGTCATCGAGTGTGAGACTGCCGACCGCGAGTTCCTCGCTGCCCGATCGAGACAGTGGGCGGATCACCTCGAGGGCGCCGAGTAGATCTTCCTGGGCAAGTACTGGGTCGGCCGGGTTCTTGACGGCGCGCGATGCGGCGCGCAGGGCCGCTTCCCGACACAGCGCGGCGAGGTCGGCGACAACGAACCCCGGTGTGCGGGCAACAATCGCGTCGAGGGCCAACGTGTCGGTAGGGACTCTCCGCAGAAGCAGTTCCAGCAGAGCCTTTCGTGTGGCGGCGCTGGGCAGGGTGAGGGCAAGCTCGCGATCACAGAGGTCTTGCCCACGTAGTCGGTTGTCGACGGATTCGGGATGCGCCGTCGTGGCAACGAACGCTACCCCTACAGTCTCGACCGCACGGCGGAGTTGATCGACGATCAGTGCTGACGCCGGTTCGGGAGTGGCGGGAAGGAGGGCATCGATGTCGGTGATCAACAGGACGCCTCCGGAACGGATCGACTCGGCGGCGGCTGTGACCCTCTGCACCCGTGAATCAGCCTCCAGCGCGCCTACGCTCGGTCCGTCGAGTTCCACGACCCGGTGCGAAGAAAGCGTCGAACGGGCGAAAGTTGCCTTTCCAACTCCCGCTGGACCGGTCACCAGCACACCCAGATGAGGTGAGGCACCTAGTTTCCGGAGCAGTTCAGGTTCGTCGAGCGCCAGCTCCAGCCATTCGGTCAGCTTTGCCGCCTGTGCCTCGGCGCCGATCAAGTCCTCGACCGGAACCGCAGGTACCTCAGCGGTTTCCGCGGGCGGCGCGGAAGGGACGGATCGTGTCTCCGTGGCGCGCAAACCCTCCGCCCAATAGACGGCCGTATTCGGTTGCACGCTTACCGGACCTCCGGCCGGATCGACCCCGGTCACAGTGAGCAACTCTGTGGTCCAGGAGATGCCGAACGTCCGCGAGAGTGCTTGCGTAGCAGGAAGGGTGCTGGTTCCCGGGCCGAGATCGCGGGGGAGCAAGGAAACGGTGTCGCCGACGGTGAGGACCTTACCTAGCAGGGCATGACGCAGAGTGATGTCGGAAACGGAGTTGACAGCCATGTTCGAACCGCTGACCGTAACGGTCTTTCCGCCGTAAACCGTCGTCGGCGCGACGACGACGGTGCTGTTCTCCGACAGTCCCGTGTTGGACATCGTCACGTCGTCGAGGAGCGCGGTCCCGGTGGGGATCCCGGCTGGTGCATGACCGGCGACGGCCGCGGTCCGGCGGGCACCGATCAGTGAAATTGCGTCCCACTCGCGGATACCGAGGGCCGCCAGGGCTTCCGGATGCAGTCGCACCACGCCACGTCGAGTGTCGGCGGCCGAAGTGTTCAATCGGACTGTGAGGGTGAGTTCCGGTGAGGTCACTCGTTGAGCCTACGTGCGGGGCGCCCCGCCGGGCACAGGCGCGGGGCGCCTTATCTGGCACGGGTGCGGGGCGCCTATCTGGCACGGGAGCGGGGGCCCTATCTGGCGCGGGTGCGGGGCGCCCTGTCAAGCACGGGGGCGACGCAACCCGAGCCGGGCCGCCGACCTTCGCCCGCGTGCGGCGGGCTGGCGGCGAATGGCGCGCCGCTCGGACGGCTTGATGTCCCAAGTCTCCGGTCGGGCGGCCACCCAGCGCTTGGAACGGACCGCGAACGGAATGTGAAGGAGGTAAGCCGCGATCAGGGCGATCAGCAAGATGTATGGGTAGGTCACCAGGGCTGCCGCCGCAAGTGCCACCAGTACGAGGAGTCCTGCAGCCATCCGTGGGGGCACGGATATGGTCTTGAGCGCCAACGTCGGGATTCTGCTGACGATCAGTGCGGCGGTGAGCACAGTCCAAGTCACGACGACCGGATACGACGACCACCACCCCTCACCCCACTGAGCTGTGGCAGCCAGCGGGGTCAGCGCGACCAGTGCGCCTGCCGGCGAGGGGACACCGGTGAAGTACTCATTTTCGTAACCTGGTGTGTCGTCTACGTCGAGCAACGTGTTGAACCGCGCCAGTCGCAGCACGATGCTGACCGCGTAGATCAGCGCGATGATCCACCCGAAACTCTGACCGTCCAACAGTGTTACGTAGAGAATGAGGGCGGGGGCGACGCCGAACGAGATGGAATCAGCCAGCGAATCCAGTTCGGCGCCCATCTTGCTGGTGGCGTCGAGAAGTCGCGCGATCCGCCCGTCGAGGGAGTCCAGCACAGCAGCCGCACCTATCATCGCGAGTGCTCTGCCGAGATCACCGTCGAGCGCGAATTTGACGCCGGACAGGCCGGCGCAGAGGGCCAGGATCGTGACCACACTCGGCAGAAGCCGAACCGCCTGTAAAGGTCTGCCCCGCCGTTGTTGTCTTGCGCTGGCAATCACGGCAGTTGAGCGATGACGGTCTCGCCGCCGATCGTCCGCTGTCCACGCTCAGCGAGCAGTTTGGTTCCTGCGGGGAAGTAGGTGTCGACGCGGGAGCCGAAGCGGATCAGGCCGTATGTGTCGCCGATCGGAAGCGTGTCACCCACCTTGGCGTCGCAGATGATCCTGCGAGCGAGCAGTCCCGCGATCTGCACGACGGCAATGTCGTGGCCTGCGGGTGTGTGCAGCAGCATGCTGTTGCGCTCGTTGACCTCGCTGGCATCGGCGAGGTCGGCTGAAAGGAATTGCCCGGCTCGGTGGACAACCTTCTGCACGACGCCGCCGACTGGGCTGCGCTGCACATGCACATCCAGAACTGACAGGAAAATGCTGACACGGGGCAGCGGTTCGGTGCCCATCTCGAGTTCGCTCGGTGGAACCGCCGAGTCGACGAGCGCGACCTCCCCGTCGGCGGGCGCGACCACTACACCGACGCGGTTGGGCGGCACGCGGTGTGGATGCCGGAAGAACGTAGCGCATGCCGCTGCGGTAGCGAGTGCCCCGCGGCGGACCCACGTGCGCTTGCGCCCGAGGACCGCGACACCCAGGGGGGCGAGCACGAAGGGCAGTCCAGCTGGATGGAGGGGTGGTACGGCTCCGCGAACAAGGTCGGCGATGTGCCCTGGTCCGGTGGTTGGCGGGGTTCCGGGTGGTGTGGGCTTGCGTGCCACGGGCTCCTCTTACTGTGTCGAACGGACGTGCTGCCTGCGCGTTGCCGGTAGCCCTCACAGATTACGTGAGCCTTACCGGCAGAGCGGCATCAGGAGAGAGTACGGCACGCGGCGAGCCTGACGTGCCAAAGGACCGCCGCGGAGAGTTGGCTTGCCCGGCGACGGTTGAGCTGTGCTACTTGCGCTCGACCTCCGCCTTGATGCGTTCGAGCGTCGTATTCATGTCATCGATGCGGTCGACCTCGGAGTCGTCATTGTCGCCGAACAAGGTCTTGACGCCGCCGAAGACGGTCTTGACCAACCGCGACAGCGTGGACACGTCGGTCGGCATCTCGCGTCGTTCCATGACCGTGGTTCCGCCGGCGATGGGCTCGAGTTCGTACGACCACATGGCGCCATGCTCGAGGATGCGGAACGCGATCTCCTTGTTGGGCTCGAACCTCACGACCTCGGACGTCGTCGGCCAGACGATGAACCCCTTGCGGTTGACGTTGAAGGTTCTGGTGCCTTTTCGAACGACGCCGCCGAAGACATGCATTTGGCGGCACTGAGGGCTCCACTCGCCCATCCTCTTCAGATCGGACACGACCGTCCACACTTCCTGAGGGGTCGCGGCAATGTCGATTTTGGCTTCGAGGGGGTTGGCCATCGGCCGTCTCCAGTCGGATAAAGGCGATACGGACGGTTACGGTTACTTCCGCGTCATCGTAGGTGCCGCGTACCGGTACGTGTGCGTCAGGCCACGTGGGGTTGTTTCCGCGCGATCGGGTGGGTTATCGAGAATTGGTGCAACCAAACGGGGAGGGTTGCACCTCGACCCGGCGACCGTCGCCGCGTTACTTGCTCTCGGCTTCCGACTTGATGCGGGCGAGCGTCGTGTTCATGCCATTGATGAGATCGGCCTCGAAGTCGTCATTGCTGCCGAAGAAGGTCTTGACCATGAACTGCGACAGCTTGGACACGTCGGTCGGTACCTCGCGGCGCTCGATGACCGTGGTTCCGCCGGCGATGGGCTCGAGTTCGTACGACCACACGGCGCCGTTCTCGGGGATGCGGAACGCGATCTCCTTGCTGGGCTCGAACCTCACGACCTTGGACGTCGTCGGCCAGACGATGAAGCCCTTGCGGTTGATGTTGAAGGTTCTCGTGCCTTTTCGAATGGTGCCGCCGATGACACGCATCTGGCGGCACTGAGGGCTCCACTCGCTCATCCTCTTCAGATCGGACACGATCGCCCACACTTCCTGTGGGGTCGCGGCGATATCGATCTTGGCTTCGAGGGGGTTGGCCATCGGCTGTCTCCAGTCGGATAAAGGTGATACGGACGGTTACGACTACCTTCGCGCCATCGTAGGCGCCGCCGGCGGGTACGTGTGCGGGCAGACCACGTTGGGCGATGGCGGCCCCACTGCTCGGATTGTCGAAAATTGGTGTAACCAAAAGGGAGGGTTGACGATGAGCCCAATGTAGACGAAAGTTTGCATAAGGAAATTGTCGAGTTGGTTTCGGAAGTGATTTGTCGTGAAGGTGTATTCGATCCTTCGACGGAATCGTAGGTCTGTCCCTCTGCTCGAGTCAGCCCGTATGCAAGGCCGTCCGTCCTCGTGGCCGAGTGAAAAACTCGAACGCCTCCTGACTCCCAATGAGATCGAGGAGATTCGCCGCAAACGGTAGACCGACTCGTGCAGGCCTGCGGTCAGGTTCGCCAGGGCCTGATTCCGGCCTTTACCGCAGAGGGTCGAAATTCCGCATGACGTCGGGAACCTGGTCGCCGGTCAGGGATTCGGCCATCATGCGACCAGTGAGCGGCCCCAGGGCGATGCCCCACATTCCATGCCCGCCTGCCACGTGGACTCGGGGCGAGCGTGTGGCACCGATGAGTGGAAGTCCGTCAGTAGTGCAGGGCCTGGACCCGACCCATTCTTCCTGGCGGGATTCCCAGTCGATACCGGTGAGCATGGATTTCGCGGATTCGACAATGACCCGGACGCGGCGTGAGTCGAGTGGAGCATCGGGACTGCGGAATTCCATCATTCCGGCGACGCGGAAGCGATCGTGCAATGGAGTGCACGCTACCCGCTGAACAGGAAAGTAGACCGGGTTCTTAGGCATCTGAGCGGGTTGGACGCTGAAACTGTAGCCGCGGCCGGCTTGAACGAGTGCGCGAACACCGAATGAGCGGGCGAGCGCGTTCAGCCTTGCACCGCTGGAGAGGACGACGGAATCGGCGGAAACAGAATCGGCTGTGCGTGAAAACAGTCGGACGCCTCCGTGTTCCCCGTCGCGGATTGCCGCGACATCGAAGCCGGATACGATCTCGCCGCCTCGGGCCAGCACGGCATCGGCCAGGGAGTGCACGAAGCGAGGAGGATCGATGAAGCGTTGGTTGCGCAGGCGGAGACCGGATCGGATGCTCTCGTCGAGGCACGGTTCGAGAGATCGAATCTCCTCCCCGTCGAGGCGGTCGTACTCGACCTCCCCACCCGCGGCTTCGAGGTGCTGGAACTCATTGATGAGCGGTTCTCGTTCTTCGTTCGACTTGAACCCGACGAGAAACGGGTCGGCCAGGTGCGTCTGTTCCCGCACGCCGCCATCCGCGAGTTCGTCGTACGCGCCCAGCGACATCCGGTTCACTTGGGCGTACACCTTCATGGCGGACTCCCAGCGGGAGGTGGTGCAGTGCCGGGCGAAGCCGGCGAGGAAGCGGAGGAGGTGGGCGTCGGGGGGGAGCGGGACATACACGGGGGAGGATGGATTCAGCATTGCCCGCAGCCCGTACTTCAGGACCGCAGGCTCGGGGAGCGGCAACGTCAGTGCGGGTGCCAGCCATCCGGCGTTGCCCCACGACGAGTCGCCTGCGACGCCCTTCCGATCGACAATGGTGACGCGGACGTCGCGCTCTTGAAGAAACCATGCCGTCGACAATCCGACGATTCCGGCACCGACGATCGCGACATGGCCCGGGTGTTTGTCTGCGCTCATAAGTCAATAATCGGTCGGTAACGGCGGTCAGGGATTGGCCGTTCGGCCAGTGCCGGACAAGGCCCCCTGTGCGATCGCACAGGGGTCAGTGGTCCCGCAATCCGACCAGTTTCAGGTGCAACATCAAGATGAGCCTGGTGTCCGCATCGGTGAGGTCGACTCCGCATGAGTCGGTGCAACGCCGGAGCCGGTTCCGCAGGGTGTTCGGGTGCACGTGCAACGCGGCCGCGGAGGCGGAGACGTCGCCGCCTCGGGACAGGAAGGCGCGGGCTGTGGCCACCAGATCTGTGCCGTGCTGCTCGTCGTGTCGGGCAAGTGCGGCAAGCGGAGTGAGAACGCCGAGCCCGTCGAAGATGTCGGCCGCGCGTAAGGCCAGTACCGAGGCGAGGTTCTCTTTCATGGTCCCGACAACGCCGCCTGCCCGTGCGTGCTGCAGGGCGGTGAGCACCCAGTCCGCGTCACCTTTCGATAGGTGTGCCTGACTGGCCGTGTTCACTTCACGCCCGACCGCAACCACGAATTCGGACCCACTTCGGGCCCGCCCGAGGAAGTCCTCGGCGAGGCGCCGGACATCCGACTCGGATGCACCGATCACCACGTAGATGACGTCGTCGAACTGGGCGGCGACCGAATCGACAGCCAGCGCCTCGAGGTACAGGGTGAGGGCGGAAAGCACTCCGGACGGCAACGATCGTCCTACGACAAGGGGTGCGGCGGCAGCTACCGTCAGCCGTCCCTCCACTCCAAGCGCTCCGGCGGCTCTCGAAGCGGGCTCACCCCCGTTGATCAGTGCACGGACACGATCGGCCTGTAGCCGGCGCGTCAGGTCCCCTCGATCCCGCTCCGCCGCGATGTGTTCGGCGACGACGGGGACCGCGGATCGCAGGATCGATTCCTGCATGGCGGTGGGAGCTGATTTCATCGCTGCCCAGATGGACCCGATCGGCCGGTCGCCATCTCGCACCGCGATCGCCGCGCGTGGCAATACCTCAGGTAGGTGCAGGTCGACATAGAGGACATCGGTGTCGTGGTACAACCGCTCGAACACCCCGGCCTCGGTGAGTAGCTGCCGCAGCCGGTCTGGCACCTGGCGTCTCAGGATTGTGTCGACGCGGGCTTCGTCCACCGACTGCTCACCAGTCGAGTAGGCGAGAACGGTCGAGTTCTCGTCTTCGATCGTGACTGGGGCGCCGATGAGTTCGGCCAGTGACTCCGCCACTGCGAACAGGTCCTCACCGCGTAGGTCCATGACCAGGAGCCTAGCCTCGAGAAGACGAAGATAATGCACGGTCCGAATTACCTGATTGCGCTGGCGAGCGCTTTCGGATCGGAGCATTGTTATAGACATGGCAACGGTGCTGGGCAGATCAGGGTCGATGTCCGCGTGGCGCGTTATCGATCCAGGCCCCGTTTCGGGTCACCCATTGGAATGGGTGAGTGAGGCGATTCCGGAGCCGCGTCCAGGCGAATTGCTGGTCAGAGTGTTGGCGTGCGGTGTGTGCCGAACCGATCTCCATGTGACCGAGGGGGATCTCCCGGTCCATCGCCCTCGGGTGATTCCAGGTCATGAGGTAGTCGGTGAAATTGCCGCACTGGGTGATTCGGTGTCGGGTGATTTCTCTCCCGGGGATCGGGTAGGTATCGCATGGCTTCGCTTCACCTGCGGGCGCTGCGCGGCGTGCCGCCGGGGCGCCGAGAATCTGTGCAGACAGTCGCAGTACACGGGATGGGACGCCGATGGCGGATACGCGGAGTTCGCCACCGTGCCCGCTGACTATGCGCTGGCTCTGCCTGGCGGCTATGGCGAGAGCGAACTTGCGCCTCTGCTGTGCGCCGGAATCATCGGCTACCGCGCGCTCGAACGCGCCGCCGTGCCGGAGGGTGGTGCGCTCGGGATCTACGGATTCGGAGGCAGCGCCCACCTGACCGCCCAGGTAGCGCTGGCAAGGGGAGCGCGGGTCCACGTGATGACACGGGGGGTCGAGGCGCGCGCGCTGGCGAAGCGTCTCGGAGCGGCGTCCGTGCAGGCGGTACGCGACGTGCCACCCGAACCACTGGACGCGGCGATTCTCTTCGCTCCGGTCGGAGATCTGGTGCCCACCGCAATGGAAGCGCTCGCCGATGGTGGCACTCTGGCGATTGCGGGAATCCATCTGACCAACATCCCAGAGCTCGACTACCAGAAGCACCTGTTCCGGGAGCGACAGATCCGGAGTGTCACCGCCAATACACGCGCGGACGCTGTCGAGTTCCTGCGCATCGCGGCGGAACGTCGGTTGACGATCGATATCCACTCGTATCGATTCGACCGGGCAGATCGTGCCTTGCGCGACTTGTCCGACGGAAAGTTCAGTGGTGCAGCGGTTCTCGAGATGTAGAGAGGAACAGATTCACGGGCGACGTGATGTCCAGCATGGACACCGTCATATTGACGACGCTCGATCTCGTCGGAGGGTTCGCTTTCCCCGCCCGCCCCAGCTCTGGCGCGGATAGGCTCGGTGCATGGCTGGCGTCAAGGGCGTTCTGCTCGACATCGACGGGGTGCTGGTCACGTCGTGGCACCCGATCGACGGCGCTGCCGCGGCTGTGCGAGAGGTTCACGAACGCGGCCTCGCCTGCGCCTACCTCACCAATACGACCTCGCGTACCTGCGACGCAATCGCGGATTCACTGCGAGCCGCAGGCATCGAGGCCGAATCCGGCGAGATCGTAACTGCGGCCCGGCTCACCGCAGAGTACGTATCGGCGACGTATCCGGGGCAAAGGGCCTGGCTCCTCAACAGCGGCGATGTCGCGGCTGACCTGTCAGGTATCGAGTTGGACGAGGACGACCCGCAGGTGGTGATCCTTGGTGGTGCAGGCCCGGAATTCACTCACCGTGCGCTCAGTCGCGTGGTGGAGTTGATGCTCGACGGTGTCCCCGTCGTCGCGATGCACCGCGGCACTACCTGGGCCACCCGTGACGGGCTACTCATCGATGTCGGTACCTACCTTCCGGGGATGGAGGAGGTTGCCGGCACCAACGTTGTCTCGGTGGGTAAGCCGTCGCTCGCAGCATTTCTCACGGCCACCGAACTGATGGGCACAGAACCCGATCTGACGATGATGGTCGGCGACGATCTGACGGGTGACGTCCTGGCCGCTCAAAGGGTCGGACTCATAGGTGCGCTGGTGCGGACGGGCAAGTTTCGACAGTCGATTTTGGATCTGTCGCAGCAGCGACCGGATCATGTCATCGACTCCATTGCGCAACTCCCGGAGCTCCTCGACGAATTTGCCTGACCGCCGTTGAAGAACCAGCCGGATGTGTAGAACCAGCAGGACGTGAAGGGGTAGTCTCGCGAGACTTCCTCTAATTCGACTCTCCCAGAAGGAGCTTCCATGCTCGCTGTCTCCTCGTCCGCCGTATCGGCCACTCTTGCTCGCGTCTCTTCTCTGCTCGGCCGACGGCTTGTGCGTGTGGGAGCAGCGACGGCGCTGGGCGTGAGTATTGCGGCGGGAATCTCGGTCGCCGGTGGAGGGGTTGCCGCAGCCGCTCCCGTCATGTGCGTCTCGCCGCCGTCCGACAACGACATCCAGGTATCGGACACCGCGAGTTGCGGAGCCAAGGCGACAGACGCCGGTTTCGCCCGCGCATCGGCAATGGACAGTGGCACGGCGGTGAGTGTCTCCAACGGTGAGGGTTCGTCCACGACCACCTTCGCGAACGGCTACGGAACCTCGCTCGGTACCTCGACGCGTTCGGGTCAGGCATACGCGATTTCACTCGGAGGAGGCATCGCTCGTTCCGCTGCGGTCGACGGCGCCACTACGGTCGCGATCGCCGGTTGGGGGTCAGGTGCGACGGTCGATCCCACCGGCGTCGACTGTGTCGGCGCGCTGTCTCTCGCATTCGACCTCAGCACCGGTCAGTTCTGCGCGATGCGCTAACCGCCCCGCCTGGCGGTTCCGTGTCGACGTTGCACTCGCCTCTCTCGAGTGCTAAGAATGCAGTTGGCACTCGCGACACGTGAGTGCCAGGTCGGGACGGTGAGGCCGGGTACCACAGACACCCCTGGTCGTCCGTCGCGGGCACTGACCCCGGCCGCAGTGCAAATGGGTCGACCCGCCCAGCGGTCGTCCTGTGTGTCACCCCGAATCCGGAGGATCACTTCGCAATGGCCAAGATCATCGCGTTCGACGAAGAGGCTCGCCGCGGCCTCGAGCGAGGACTCAACTCCCTCGCCGACGCAGTCAAGGTGACGTTGGGACCCAAGGGTCGCAACGTCGTGCTCGAGAAGAAGTGGGGCGCTCCCACGATCACCAACGATGGCGTGTCCATCGCCAAGGAGATCGAGCTCGAGGACCCCTACGAGAAGATCGGTGCCGAGCTGGTCAAGGAGGTCGCCAAGAAGACTGACGACGTCGCCGGCGACGGAACCACCACCGCGACCGTTCTCGCCCAGGCTCTCGTTCGCGAGGGTCTGCGCAACGTTGCTGCCGGCGCCAACCCGCTCGGTCTCAAGCGTGGCATCGAGAAGGCTGTCGAGGCTGTTACCGCCACGCTGCTCGACACCGCCAAAGAGATCGACACCAAGGAGCAGATCGCTGCTACCGCGGGTATCTCCGCAGGCGACCCGTCCATCGGTGAGCTCATCGCCGAGGCTATGGACAAGGTCGGTAAGGAAGGCGTCATCACGGTCGAGGAGTCCAATACCTTCGGCCTGCAGCTCGAACTCACCGAGGGTATGCGCTTCGACAAGGGCTACATCTCGGCATACTTCGCCACCGACGCCGAGCGACAGGAAGCCGTCCTCGAGGACGCTTACATCCTGCTCGTGAGCTCCAAGATCTCAACCGTCAAGGACCTGCTGCCGCTGCTGGAGAAGGTAATCCAGTCCGGCAAGCCGCTGCTGATCATCGCCGAGGACGTCGAGGGCGAGGCGCTTTCCACCCTCGTGGTCAACAAGATTCGCGGCACCTTCAAGTCCGTCGCCGTCAAGGCGCCCGGCTTCGGTGACCGCCGCAAGGCTCAGCTCGCTGACATTGCCATCCTCACCGGTGGCGAGGTCATCAGCGAAGAGGTCGGCCTCTCCCTCGAGACGGCTGGGCTCGAGCTTCTCGGCCAGGCTCGCAAGGTCGTCGTCACCAAGGACGAGACCACCATCGTCGAGGGCGCGGGCGACTCCGACGCCATCGCCGGTCGCGTCAGCCAGATCCGCGCCGAGATCGACAACAGCGACTCCGACTACGACCGCGAGAAGCTGCAGGAGCGCTTGGCCAAGCTGGCCGGTGGCGTCGCTGTCATCAAGGCAGGTGCCGCTACCGAGGTCGAGCTGAAGGAGCGCAAGCACCGCATCGAGGATGCCGTGCGTAACGCCAAGGCTGCTGTCGAAGAGGGCATCGTCGCCGGTGGCGGCGTGGCCCTGCTGCAGTCTGCTCCGGCTCTGGACGACCTGAAGCTCGAAGGTGACGAGGCCACCGGTGCGAACATCGTTCGCGTCGCCCTCGAATCACCGCTGAAGCAGATCGCGCTCAACGCGGGCCTCGAGCCCGGCGTCGTTGCCGAGAAGGTTCGCAACTTGCCCGCAAGTCACGGACTCAACGCTTCGACCAACGAGTACGGCGACCTGCTCGAAGCCGGCATCAACGACCCGGTCAAGGTCACCCGCTCGGCCCTGCAGAACGCAGCGTCCATTGCGGCTCTGTTCCTCACCACCGAGGCCGTCGTCGCTGACAAGCCGGAGAAGGCCGCGGCACCGGTCGCCGATCCCACCGGCGGCATGGGTGGTATGGACTTCTAAAGGCGGCTACGCCTCCTGCGAGTGACTGAGGAGTCCCACGGACTCAGCTACCACAAGCAGGCCCGAAGTGCCACAGAAAGGGCCCGGGACACCTCACGGTGTTCCGGGCCCTTTCTTGTGTCCGACCTCGAGTTCTACTCGCGCTGACCAGCCATGCAACTGATTCTCTCGTTCTGGTCTCATGTGGTGAGAAACAGCGGTATAAATATCCGGCAGCCTCCCAGATGACTTCGCTGGATGGTTGCTGCGTCGGTACGACAGAACAGGGAAACGAATTGCTGTACATGCACGTGCGACGTTTCGAGCGCGCAATGGCGTTGGTGGCACACTCATTTGCCGAACCGGATGGGTGAACCGGATGGTTCTGCGCATGTCGTGAACTCGAACGAAGAACGTTGCGGGCGTTTCCTGCAAAGGCATGTTCATCTTGCTCGTTTCGGAGCTTCCTGGTTCGTACGGCCCCTTGGGTCCGGTTGAATCGGAGGTGAGCCGGCGAGGCTGGACGGCAAGGGGGAGCTAGTGGCCAAGGTACGAATCATCACCTGCCTTGCCCGCCTGACGAGATTCGGCCGTGAGAAAGCTCCAGATCCTCGACTTCTCCAATCCTTCTCTGCAGCAGTAGCTCTGCTGCCAATTTTCATCCTTGTGCATGTTGGGCCGGTCGTGATAGTGACGAGCCGCTCTTGGACAAATGTCTTGGAAAATGTTGCAGCAAAATAGTTTCCAATTTTCCTACGGATTCTCCGGATCGATGATTTAATGTGATCGGCGGTAACGGGGAACTTGAAATACGTTGCTGCGCAACGACTACCAGGAGGCGTTATGGGAAGCACCACGATCACCGAGGTCATCAACTTCATCTTCGGGCAGCTCATTGGTTCGGTGGACCAATTCAGCTGATCGAACCAATCCCCGGCGTTGCCGGCATGCAAAATCCGACGAACTGACGCACGTGCGTCCAGATGATGGAGGAAACAATGGGAAGCTTGAGCGGCGGTATCAGTGCGATTTCAGCACTTCTACAGGGAATCTTCGCTTTGATGCCGACGATTATCGGTGGGTCGCTGGAAGGCTGACGAGCCGATAGGCCTCGACTCGGCTGTGGTGGTGGATTTCTCCTAGGGGCACAGCAGAGTTGATCGTTTCGGTTGCCTCAGTGTTATGCCAGCATCGCTGGAGGCGCTGGAGTCAGCTGATGCACAACACACAAGGTTCGAACGCAAGCAATGGATGCATGAATTCCGTTGCTGAAGATCAATCAACAGGAGTACACATGGGAAGCTTGGATGCCGACGATATCGCTTACATCTTCGGGAGCTTGGGGGAATTCACAGAGTTCTTCAGCTGATCGAAGGACCTTTCGGCCCGACCAGGACAGATCTACAGACAGGCACAGTGCGTCCAAGACAACGGAGGAACTATGGATAGCGTGGAACCAGGCAGCGTGGACCCGACCATGTTGAGTGTCATGCTGCAACTGCTGCAAGGGATCTTCACAAGTTCCCTGTGAGTATGACCAGCAGGTAGGGTACGAGTTCAACTGTGGCCGTGGATTCGCTCCACGGCCACAGTCGTATTTGTTCATCCCGCGTGTCGCCGACAGTCTGCCTGTTCAAGCGATCGAAGATTTGGCTTATATGCGGGGACAGTGGGTCTCAGCGCCTTTGCCTCAATTCTTCAGTGGTTGAATGGCATCAACATCCACGCTGCCAAGTAGACAAGTGCCGCCGTGCCACCCGTGACCACTGCGGCGATGATGGCGATCGACCAAACGACGTTGACGTCCAAGCCGAAGTGCTCCGCAACGCCGCCGAGCATCTTCTGGTTGCCGGACCGAGCGAACTGGCGGGGAGTGTTGCTGTCGAATGTCATGCATGCACTTTGTCCAGTTCGGCGCTTGTGCGCATCGGTCTGATCCCTGATCCTGACCCCGATATTTGACGCCGAGTGTCACCATGACGTTGTCTGCATCGTTGCGGCCGTGTTGTAGGGTGCGGTCGTGGGCAATACGAATATCGCAGTGGACAGGGTTCGCCGCCTTTAGCGGCGGACAGCGGACCTTTCGATACGCTCCGTCGCTTTCAGCACGTCAGTTGCTGGGCGGCGTCTTTGTGCTGCCCGGGCCACCCCATCATTGCCCGGAGTTTGTATTCCATGCCTACCTACCATGCCGGCCGCCATGAGTTCGGCCAGAACTTCCTCACCGACCGCAAGACTGTCGACACGATCGTCGGCCTCGTGTCCAAGACAGACGGTCCCATCATCGAGATCGGGCCCGGCGATGGCGCGTTGACCTTGCCGCTCCAGACTTTGCGCCGGCCGATCACTGCGATCGAGATCGACTCACGGCATTCGCAAGCGCTGCAACGCCGCGTCGGCCCGGGTACGAAGATTGTGCTCGGCGACTTCCTGCATTACCGACTGCCCCGAAAACCGCACACAATCGTGGGTAACCTCCCGTTCCACCAGACGACCGCAATGCTACGGCGGATACTGCATACCGAACACTGGATAGAGGCGGTTCTGCTGGTCCAGTGGGAAGTCGCGCGACGCCGCGCGGCTGTCGGTGGCGCGACGATGATGACCGCTCAGTGGTGGCCGTGGTACGACTTCGCCCTGGTCGGTCGGGTGCCCTCCTCGGCGTTCACGCCACGGCCCGGAGTCGATGCGGGGCTCATGACGATCACACGGCGGAAGGTTCCTCTCATCGAGCCTGCGGGACGTCGCCGGTACAACGCATTCGTTCGCGCCGTTTTCACCGGCAAGGGCCGCGGTTTGCATCAGATCTTGCCCCGAGTGGTTGCCACGCCTGCGAAGACGGCGGTCGAGAAGTGGCTCGCTGCCCAGCGATTTCGTGGCATTCCGCTTCCACGGGATCTCTCGCCCGAGCAGTGGTGTGAACTCTTCCTGATCGTCGATCGATACCCTCCGACAACCGACCAGAAGCCGGCCTCACCGATACCGCGGAATCGGTGAGGCCGGTCTGCTCGACAGCTGGCAGTCGATGCCTCTCGCACTACCAGGCGGGGGACATGTGCTCCCCGACTACCGCCGAACCCGGACTGCCTACTGCTTGAGACTGCCCGCCCACGAGCATCCTTCGGGCTGGTGTCACCAACGTCATCGCCCCATACAGTTGACCGGTCCGGTGTCGATCCACTGTCGGTGCGTCTACGCGAATGTGGTGACCGCCACAGGGTCCCGGGGCACGCCGAAATGGCAGCGTAGGCGAACGCGTGCGTCTTTTATTACTTCACAGTATCTAGTTCTTTTACTAGAAATGTCTGCCGATCAATGGCGTGGAGTATGCCTTTCTGCTTCCTGATCGCGAGGACTGATGTGACATGTGCTGGAATGCGTGGATTCGCAGGTAGTCGGGTCAGGGGGGTATCCCTGGGGGGGATCACGAGCTAATCAAATGGTCGAGTATCAAGGTAACTTCTCGAAATATTTTTCCGATTTGCATTCTCGTCGACGAGAAGTCAGGTACAAAGAGAACGGCGCTACGGAGGGCGCTTATCAGCAACCGACGAGAGTCAGGAGTTCAAGATGTCGCTTGAGTCGCTTGAGTCGTTTGAGGGGTCTGGGGCGGCCGGTGCCTTTATCAAACTCATCCTGATCAAGCTCGAAGCAGGATCGGGCGCGGCTGGTGGGACTGAGTAGTCACGCACTGTTTTGGGAAACTGGGGTCCCCTCGCAGGAGAGGCACCCCAGTTTCTGCGTTCAGACACGATGTGGGGGAGTCGATTCGGGAGGGAAGGCCAACCGCGCAATGGCGGGCTGGATGTACCTGAGATCCCTATGAAGTTGGTTTCCTAGTCGTACGGACTGGACCTTTTCGAGAGGCCGACTTGGAAAAATCGTGAATTATCGTCCTGAAGTAATTTTTGTCGCTGTTCGACCATGTCCGATCGGTCGGGTGTACGGGACTCGTAAATCCCCTGGTAGTGAAGCCGGGTTCGCGGCAATTGGAGAGTAACCAGCCAATCAAATGGCTAATGTCATGTAACAATTCGGAATATTTTTGATTCTCGTCAACTTTCACGGCACGTCGCGCACAAGAGATCATGGCAGGTCGGGTACAAAGAATAGGGCGTCACGGAGGGCGCTGGTCCAAACCCACACGACCACGAGGAGTGCAAATGTCCACTGATTTGTTTTCCGGCTCCGGTGAGTTTGCCGCTGATATCTGGGCCTTCATCATTGCAGCTTTCGAATCGTCCGTAGACACCTGACGTCCCAAAGCATTCCGGAACTTCACCGAAACTGGGGTCCACATGCAACACTGTGGGCCCCAGTTTCGGCGCTCTGGGGACGTTGGCTCGAAGACTTGTGAGTTGCGCCCATAGGGAAGGTGAAGGATGGTAAACCGCACTGCAGCGGGTAGGTACGGAGTTCGACTGGCGGTCGCGGCTGCTGTGGCGGTGACGCTGCCCGGTTTAGGCCTCCAGGCGTCCGCATTCGCACATCCGGCTGACGAGGGTGGCTCCTACCTGGTGGGTACCGAGAGGATCGACGATCGGCAGTCCACCATGACCGTGCATTCGGCATCCATGGATCGAGACATTCCGTTGAGGGTGATGACGCCTGCCGATACGAGTGAGCCGAGGCCGACGCTGTACCTGCTCAACGGGGTGGGCGGCGGCGAGGACGAGGCTTCGTGGCAGGAGAGCACGGATACTGTCGAGTTCTTCGCCGACAAGAACGTCAATATCGTCACGCCCATGGAAGGCGCATACAGCTACTACACGGACTGGGAGCAGCCCGATCCGAAGTTGGGTGTCAACAAGTGGACGACGTTCCTGACGCAGGAGCTTCCCCCGATCGTCGATTCCGCGCTCGGGACGAACGGGGTCAACTCGATTGCCGGCATCTCGATGGCGGGTACGTCGGTGTTGAGCCTGGCGCAGTCGGCACCTGACCTCTACGAGAGCGTCGGGGCTTACAGTGGTTGCGCGTTGACGAGCACCGTTCCCGGCCAAGCATTCGTGCGAACGGTTGTCGAGTCCCGTGGAGGCGGTGACGCCACGAACATGTGGGGACCTTATGACGGTCCGGGTTGGGCAGCCAACGACCCGTATGTGAATGCGGAGAAGTTGCGCGGACTCGACATCTACGTGAGCAGCGGGACGGGTCTGCCCGGTCAGAGCGACCATCTCGACGGACCCGGGATCGACGGCGACATATCCACACTTGCAGGTCAGATCGTTCTAGGTGGTGTCATCGAGGCTGCGACCAACTACTGCACTCAGGCGCTGGCGGGCAGATTGCACGAACTGGGGATCCCTGCGACGTTCGATCTTCGTCCCACCGGCACCCACTCGTGGTCGTATTGGGAGGAAGACCTCCACAAGTCGTGGCCGATGCTTGCGGCGTCGATGGGCCTGTAGCCACGAAAACTTGTCGCAAAGTGCTCGATTCACGGTCACATCCGTAGCCGGTCAGGTAAGAAGGGGGAGGCACTGGCAAGGGCGCGATGCATCCACGTAAGTCAGGAGCACGGGTATGGATTTGGGGTCTTTGGAATCCGGCGGCTGGTTCGAACCAGCCATCATCACCATTGACGCCGGATCCGGCGCGGCCCACGACCCAGCCATGGTGAATTAGACCGTGTTACAGCGAAACTGGGGTCCACATGCGAAATGTGGGCCTCAGTTTCTGTTTTCCGAGTCGGTACGAGTTGCTCCCACATGGAGGTGGAGGATGGTCAACCGCACTGTAGCGGGTAGGTACGGGGTTCGGCTGGCGCTTGTGGCCGCGTTGATGGCGGCGATTCCCAGTGTCGGCATCTCGACGTTCGCTTCGGCGGACCCGGTCAAAAGCACCGCGCCCGCTGATAGTGGCTCGTATCTGGTGAGTATGACGAATGTGAAAGACCGCGAGTGGATGATGCGCGTGTATTCGGCATCGATGGATCAGGTCATTCCTCTGCAGGTGATCACACCGGCGGACGCGAGTGTGCCGAGGCCCACGCTGTATCTGCTCAGTGGGGCGGGCGGCGGCGAGGATTCGGCTTCGTGGCAGGCCAACATGGATGTACCCGGCTTCTTCGCCGACAAGAACGTCAATTTGGTTTCGCCCCTGAAGGGCAAGTTCAGTTACTACACGGATTGGGAACAGTCCGATCCGAAGTTGGGGACGAACATGTGGACGACGTTCCTGACGAAGGAGCTTCCCCCGATCGTCGATGCCCAACTCGGGACGAACGGAATCAACTCGATTGCCGGCATCTCGATGGCGGGTACGTCGGTGTTGAGCCTGGCGCAGGCGGCGCCCGATCTCTACAGGGGAGTCGGGGCATACAGTGGCTGCGCGATGACGAGCAGCGAACCCGGTCAGACGTATGTCCGAACGGTTGTCGAGTCCCGTGGAGGCGCTGACGCCACGAACATGTGGGGACCCTATGACGGTCCGGGTTGGGTTGCGAATGACCCGTATGTGAATGCGGAGAAGTTGCGCGGGCTCGGCATCTACGTCAGTAGCGGGACGGGTCTGCCGGGCCCCGGTGATCGTCTCGACTCACCTGGAATCGACGGCGACATAGGCGCATTGGCGGGTCGTATCATCGTCGGCGGCGTCATCGAGGCCGCGACCAATCAGTGCACCCATGCGCTGGCCGGTAGGTTGCACGAGTTGGGGATCCCCGCGACGTTCGACTTCCGTCCCACCGGCACGCACTCGTGGTCGTACTGGGTGGAAGACCTCCACAAGTCGTGGCCGATGCTCGCGGCGTCGATGGGCCTGTAGCCACGAAAACCCGTCGGAAAGTTCTCGATTCGCGCTCACGTCGGCAGCCCGTCGGGTAAGAAAGGGGAGGCGCCGGCAAGGGCGCGATACATCCACGAGAGTGAAAGTCAGGAGCACGGATGAACAGCTCGGATTTGGATTTTGGGTCTTTGGGGTCTTTGGGAACCGGAGGGTGGTTCGAACTTACCTTGATCACCATTGACGCCGGTTCTGGCGAGCGTCCCTAGAAGTAGACGCCGTGAACTAGATCCGTGTACAGCGAAACTGAGGTTCACATGCAAGACTGTGGGCCTCAGTTTTGTTTTCCGGAACGGTACGAATTGCTCCTAGATGGAAGGTGGAGGATGGTCAACCGCACTGTAGCGGGTAGGTACGGGGTTCGGCTCGCGCTTGTGGCCGCGCTGACGGCGGCGATTCCCAGTGTCGGCATCTCGACGTTCGCTTCGGCGGACCCGGTCAAAAGCACCGCAACCGCTGATAGCGGCTCGTATCTGGTGAGTATGACGAATGTCAAAGACCGCGAGTGGAAGATGCGCGTGTATTCGGCGTCGATGGATCAGGTCATTCCTCTGCAGGTGATCAAACCGGCGGACACGAGTGAGCCGAGGCCCACGCTGTATCTGCTCAGTGGCGCCGGCGGTGGCGAGGATTCGGCTTCGTGGCAGGCCAACACGGATCTGCCCACCTTCTTCGCCGACAAGAACGTCAATTTGGTTTCGCCCTTGAAGGGCAAGTTCAGTTACTACACGGATTGGGAACAGTCCGATCCGCAGTTGGGGACGAACATGTGGACGACGTTCCTGACGAAGGAGCTTCCCCCGATCGTCGATGCCCAGCTCGGGACGAACGGAATCAACGCGATTGCCGGCATCTCGATGGCGGGTACCTCGGTGCTGAGCCTGGCGCAGTCGGCACCCGATCTCTACAGGGGCGTCGGAGCCTACAGTGGCTGCGCGTTGACGAGCACCGATCCCGGCAAGGCATACGTGCGGATGGTGGTCGAGGCCGCCGGCGGTGCAGACCCCACGAACATGTGGGGACCCTATGACGGTCCGGGCTGGGCGGCCAATGACCCGTATGTGAACGCGGAGAAGCTGCGCGGACTCGACATCTACGTCAGCAGCGGGACGGGTCTGCCGGGCCCCGGTGATCGTCTCGACTCACCTGGAATCGACGGCAACATAGGCACATTGGCGGGCCAGATCATCGTCGGCGGCGTCATCGAGGCCGCGACCAACCAGTGCACTCATGCGCTGGCCGGCAGGTTGCACGAGTTGGGGATCCCCGCGACGTTCGACTTCCGTCCCACCGGCACACACTCGTGGTCGTACTGGGAGGAAGACCTGCACAAGTCGTGGCCAATGCTCGCGGCGTCGATGGGACTCTAATCACTACTTTCCCGATTCTTGCCCTTCATCACGAATGCTCGTGTACAAAGAGAACGCTATTTGAGGGGCGTGGGCCGAAACCCACACGACAATCGGGAGATGGAATCTATATGTCGTCGCAGGACTTCGCGGATGTTGTGGAACTCGTCACAGCCATAATCAAGTGGTTTGCCGGGTCCTAGCGAGACCGAGAGCCTACGCTTCGCCGAATCTGGGGTTCACATGCGACACTGTGCACCCCAGATTCGGCGTTCTGGGGGGTTACGAGTTACATATGAAAGGTGAAGGATGGTCAACCGCACTGTAGCGGGTAGGTACGGGGTCCGATTGGCGGTTGCTGCTGCCGTGGCCGCGATGTTGCCCGGTTTCGGCGTCCAGGCTTCCGCATTCGCCGAACCGGTCGATGACGCGACGGCCTCCGTTGGTGACACCGTGACATCCAGCGGTGACACGGCGTCCGCCGATGATGCCACCGCGACGCCCGACCTTGGCTCGTATCTGGTGAAGGAGAGCAACGTCAAGGGGCGTGAGTCGACGATCTGGGTGTATTCACCGTCGATGGACCGCGACATCAAACTGAATTTGATCAGACCGGCGGACACGAGCGAGCCGAGGCCGACGCTGTACCTGCTCAACGGTGCGGGCGGCGGCGAGGACAGGGCCTCGTGGCAGGTCAACACGGATCTGGCCGGCTTCTTCGAGGACAAGAACGTCAATGTGGTCTCGCCCATGGAAGGCGCGTTCAGCTACTACACGGACTGGGAAAAGCCCGATCCGGAGTTGAATGGCGGCAAGTGGAAGACCAACTCCGGAGAGTTGGGTATCCACAAGTGGACGACGTTCCTGACCGAGGAGCTTCCCCCGGTCGTGGATTCCGAGTTCGGAGGGAACGGCGTCAACGCGATTGCAGGCATCTCGATGGCCGGTACGTCGGTGCTGAGCTTGGCGCAGGCGGCGCCCCACCTCTACGAGAGCGTCGCGGCATACAGCGGCTGCGCGAGGACCAGCAATGGGCCGGGCCGCGCCTACGTCAACCTTGTTGTCGAGAGCCGTGGAGGCGGCGACACCGAGAACATGTGGGGACCGGTCGGCGAAGGGGGATGGGAGGCCAACGACCCGTATGTGAATGCCGAGAAGTTGCGCGGACTCGACATCTACGTCAGCACCGGGACGGGTCTGCCCGGTGCTGGTGATCGCCTCGACAACCCGGCCATCAATGGCAACACGACTGTCCTGGCCAACCAGATGATCGTCGGCGGTGTCATCGAGGCCGCGACCAACTCGTGCACTCATGCACTGGAGAGGAAGTTGAAGAAGCTGGATATTCCGGCGACATTCGACTTCCGTCTCACCGGCACGCACTCGTGGTCGTACTGGGAGAAGGACCTCCACAAGTCATGGCCGATGATTGCGGAGTCAATCGGCCTGTAACCACCCGGCTCCAGTCACCTCGACCCCTGTGGATCAGTGATTCGCAGGGGTCGAGGCGTCTAGTCTGGCCAGGTGGAGACAGTACCGATCCAGATGCCCGACGGAACCACCACGCCGGTACGCCTGTTTCCCAGTGCCGAGGACGCTCCCGTCATCGTTGTGTTTCCAGGACTGGGAATTCCCGCCGGATATTACGAACCGTTCGCCGAGGAACTCGTGTCCCGCGGTTTCAATGCGGCGATCGGCGAACTGCGCGGCCAAGGTGACAGTCGCCCGCGGCCGAGCAGTGCGAGTACTTACGGCTATCACGAGCTGGTGTCCGTCGACTTCCCCGCGATCTTCGAAGTTGTGCGGGAACGGTTTCCGGCCGCAACACCGTTCCTGTTGGGCCACAGTATGGGTGGTCAGTTGGGCGTGATGTACGCGGCGAGAATACGCGGACGTCTCGGTGGCCTCGTCCTCGTCGCGTCCGGATCGCCCTATCATCGCGGGTTTCCCGGATTGCATTCCCCAGGGGTTCTGATGAGCGCCGCAGCGATGTCGGTGACGGCCAACCTTGCGGGGTTCTGGCCAGGCGACAGGCTCGACATCGGCGGGTTCGGCAGGCAGTCGAGGGTTCTGATTTCCGACTGGTCCCGGTTTGCCCGCACGGGCAGAATCGAACCCACCAGCGCCGACATCGACTACGAGGAACGAATCGGCAGGCTGAAACTGCCGGTGCTGTCGGTGACCATCGAGGGTGACGATCTCGCGCCGAAATCCTCTGCGAAGAATCTTGTCGCCAAACTCCCGAACGCCGATGTCACGCTCTGGCACCAATCCCGGCCACACGGACACAATGCGTGGATCCGGGACGCCGCGAGCACGGTGGACCGTGTCGTCGACTGGGTGCACGACTGCACGTGACCGGGTTGCCGAACCCTAGCGGTTGAGCTGGTTCCAAAGAAAGCTGAAGGTGAGGGCCGACTTGAATGCGGCCTGAGCGTTGTCCGAAGCGCCGCCGTGTCCCCCCTCGATGTTCTCGTAGTACCAGACTTCGTGCCCCTGCTCCTCGAGCAACGCGGCCATCTTGCGGGCGTGACCGGGGTGGACGCGATCATCTCGGGTGGAGGTGGTGATGAGAATCGGTGGGTAGTCGGCTGACGTGGCCGAGTTCTGATACGGGGAGTATTCGCTGATGAATTTCCAGTCCTCGGGGTCGTCCGGGTCACCGTATTCGGCCATCCACGACGCCCCGGCCAGCAGCAAGTGATATCGCTTCATGTCGAGAAGCGGCACCTGGCACACGATCGCGCCGAACAGGGTGGGATACCGGGTGAGCATGACGCCCATCAAGAGTCCGCCGTTGCTACCGCCCTGGATACCGAGTTGCTTTACGGTGGTGACTTCACGGGAGACGAGGTCACGGGCGACGGCGGCAAAGTCCTCGAATGCCTTGTGGCGCCCCTCCCGCACGGCCTGGGTGTGCCACGACGGGCCGTACTCGCCGCCGCCGCGGATGTTGGCCACTACGTAGGCGCCACCGCGTTCGAGCCACGAGGATCCCATCGACCCGTTGTACCCGGGCACCATCGAGTTCTCGAAGCCGCCGTAGCCGTAAAGGATCGTGGGGCACGGCCCCTCCGCTTCTGTGCGGCGCACGAGGAAATAGGGAACCTCGGTCCCGTCGTCGGACACGGCGAAATGCTGCGATACCAACATCCCCTCCGCCTCGAAGAAGGACGGCGCCTGCTTTACGGGTTCGAGTGGTCCGCCTACCGTGCCGTAGAGCAGTGTTGCCGGCGTCGTGAAGCCACTCGAGTTGATGAAGAAGTTGTCACCATTGCGATGATCGGTGCTGATGATCGAACTTGCTGTCAGTTCTGGTACCCCGTCGAGTGGCTTCTCCTCCCAACCGGTGTCGTTCGGGGTGAGTACCGACAACTTGGTCTGCACGTCCGAGAGTTGAACGAGGAGAAGGTGATTCTGGGTCCACCTTCCTCCCTCGAGAGCAGTGTGCTCGTCCGGCGTGAACAGCGGGGTGATCTCGCGGGAACCGGCGAGGAATCCGGGGTAGTTTGTGACCAGCAGCGAACCGGCAGGGTGAATCACGCCGTCCACTTCCCAGTCTGTGCGGGGACGGATGGTCAACCAGTTGCGGTAGACGGACGTTTCGGCGTCGTTCGGAGTCTCGATCCGTAGCAATGAGCCGTCCGAAAGAAGTTGGTACTGCTCCGAGTTGTAGAAATCGAGCGAACGTACCACGAAATGCCTTGTGTACTCAGGGGTGTCATCGTATGCTGCGCTGACCGCCACATCGGTGGGCGAACCTTCGAACACGGTGATCGCCTCCGCGAGCGGAGTGCCGCGACGCCAGCGTTTGACGACCCTCGGGTACCCCGAGTCGGTCATCGAGCCTTCACCGAAATCAGTCCCTACATAGACCGTGTCCTCGTCGATCCAGCTGATGTCGGTCTTGGCCTCGGGAAGGCTGAATGCTTGATCGCCGACCACGAATTCACGGCTCTCCAAGTCGAACTCACGCACCACAGTCGCGTCGGCGCCGCCACGGGAGAACGAGAGCAGTGCGCGCGACCGTGCGGGGCGCAACACGGTTGCCCCGGCCCAGACCCAGTTCTCGCCCTCTAGTTCGGCGAGTGCATCGACGTCGAGCAGCACATCCCACTCGGGGTCGTCGGTGCGGTACTGCTCGAGCAACGTGCGCCGCCAGATGCCGCGCTTGTTCCTGCCGTCCCGCCAGAAGTTGTAGAGGTACTCTCCGCGGATCACGACGTACGGAATGCGGTTGTCGGTATCGAGGATGTCCCGGATCCGGCTCTCGAGCGCGGAGAACTCCGCATTCTCGGTGTACTCGCCGAGGGTGCGGGCGTTGCGCTCTCGCACCCAGTCGAGCGACCGTTCCGCGGAAACATCCTCCAGCCAGAGGTATGGATCTGTCATGGAGCCATTCTTGCAGGGAACTCCTCGAAGGGTTTTTGCGGTGTAAGAGTCGTTGCTCCGAACCGGACGTTCCACGAAACACCGACGATGGTCCGACTACGCCGGCGTTGCGGCAGCCGTTTGGGCTACTGGCGGGTAGCGTGACCGCAGTGAAATGGCGTTTCTGAACGGACTACCCTGAACTACCGTGACCTCACACTATGACGTCGTTGTCCTCGGAGCCGGCCCGGGTGGGTACGTCGCTGCTATCCGCGCGGCACAGCTGGGATTGAGCACCGCCATCATCGAGCAGAAGTATTGGGGTGGTGTGTGCCTGAACGTCGGCTGCATCCCTTCCAAGGCACTTCTCCGCAATGCCGAGCTTGCACATCTCTTTGCCAAAGAGTCCAAGACTTTCGGTATCTCGGGAGAGGTCTCCTTCGATTACGGTGCAGCCTACGATCGCAGCCGCAAAGTCGCGGATGGGCGCGTCAAGGGCGTTCACTTCTTGATGAAGAAGAACAAGATCACCGAGTACGAGGGCGAGGGGTCATTCGTCGACGCCAACACCATCTCGATCGAGCTGTCCAAGGGCGGGACGGAGACGGTGACGTTCGCCAACGCGATCATCGCCACCGGGTCCACCACGAAGCTCCTTCCGGGGACCTCATTGAGCGAGAATGTGGTCACCTACGAGGAGCAGATTCTTACCCGTGATTTGCCGGAGTCGATCCTCATCGTCGGCGCCGGCGCGATCGGAATGGAGTTCGGCTACGTCCTGAAGAACTACGGCGTTGACGTCACGATCGTCGAGTTCCTCGACCGTGCGCTGCCCAACGAGGACGAGGACGTATCCAAGGAGATCGCGAAGCAGTACAAGAAGCTCGGCGTGACAATCAAGACCGGTGCCGCCGTGCAGACGATCGACGACGACGGCTCCAAGGTCACCGTCTCGATCAAGGACAACAAGTCCGGCAACATCGAGACCGTCGTAGTCGACAAGGTGATGCAGTCGGTCGGGTTCGCCCCACGCGTCGAGGGTTACGGTCTCGAGAACACCGGCGTCGAGATCACCGATATAGGCGCGATCGGCATCACCAGCACAATGCAGACTTCGGTGCCGCACATCTACGCGATCGGCGACGTGACCTCGAAACTGCAGTTGGCTCACGTGGCCGAGGCGCAGGGCGTCGTCGCTGCCGAGACGATCGCCGGTGCGGAGACGCTGCCGATCGACGACTACCGGATGATGCCGCGGGCCACATTCTGTCAACCGCAGGTGGCCAGCTTCGGTCTTACCGAGCAGCAGGCCCGAGACGAGGGATACGACGTGAAGGTCGCTTCATTCCCGTTCACGGCCAACGGAAAGGCGCACGGTCTTGGCGACCCGACCGGTTTCGTCAAGCTGATTGCCGACAAGAAGTACGGTGAACTCCTCGGCGGGCACCTCATCGGACCCGACGTCTCGGAGCTTCTGCCTGAACTGACCCTTGCGCAGAAGTGGGACCTCACCGTCAACGAACTGGCGCGCAACGTGCATACGCACCCGACGCTCAGTGAGGCCCTGCAGGAGGCCATCCACGGTCTCGCCGGGCACATGATCAACTTCTGATTGTCGGCAGAGCACCTTGCCGGTCGCCCGGCAAGGTGCTCACCACGATCTGGCGAATCGTTACGACGACCCGAATGTGGACTCCGGCACCGAGACTTGCGGGAAGTGGCGGTGGAAGTCGCGCAGGGGCCCTTCGAATTGTGGGAACCGCGAGTAAAGCTGCTCGAATCCGCGGTCCTGGGGCCCAGGGTGAACATTGGGTACAGACGGGTAGGCCGGGGCTGCGGTTGCGACCCCCGCGCTGATACCTCCGGCCGCTAGCCCGATACCGCCTACGGCGACCGTCTTCAACAGCAGTGATTTCACAGTTCCTCCTTCAGTCAGAGATGGATTGGCCATCGCGGATTGTCTTGACCGAATTCGAGTGTGAATGCCTCAGCTGTATCCCAGCTGTGCGTACCTTGGCAGTTTGCTGCCAGCGAGCCACTGGAAGGCTCCCGTGCCAGTCGGGGGGTCGCACGAGTCGGGCAGAGGAATCGCGAAAACGCGGCGGGCCTGGGCCAGCCGGTCACTGGTCGACGAGATCAGACCCGGTCGGTGAAGTCGCGATCGATTCGCAGCGTTCCGATGGTGGTGGCCAGAGCGTCGTACTGAGTGACCAGCACACAGAATTCGATCATCTGGCGATCGTCGAAGTATGCCGTCAGTGCGGACCAGGTTGAATCGTCGAGGTTCTTGTCGGTGACGAGTTGATCGACTGCGGTGAGGATCGCGCACGTACGCGCATCCCATCCCACGGCCTCGGGGCCTTCGAGTACCTGCTCGAGCTGTGTGGGCGTGACGCCGGCGCGTCGTCCGATGCGTACGTGGTGATCCATTTCGTACTGGCATTCCCGCAGGTGGGCTACGCGAAGAATGATCAGTTCGGTTTCGCGCCGAGGTATTTTCCCGCCCGGCATGAGCTTGCTCGAATAGCGCAGCCATGCGCGAAACAGGCCGCCGCTGCGACCCATCGTGCTGAACAGATGAGCGTCTGGAGCGCCGACGCCGAGCGAGATGATTCGCCACAGCAGCCAGTTGACGGGACCGAGTTCCTTCAGACGTCCCGGCGGAATTCGTGCGGTCATGCGAACTGCTCCCTTTCTCTCCGCCCACTCACGTGAACAGATGCGTGGGACCGTTGTCCGATCGTCCGGGTCATTCCTGTGGCCCGAAGTGCGAGCATACGCACCGAACCGGTGCCGGGCACTCGGGACTGCGCGTTGATTCGATTTCTGCGTCCGGCGATTCCGCGTTCGAGCGCATCGACCGCGGCTGTGATTGAGGACGTCCGGGCCTGCGCGCTGTGACGGGTGGTGGGGGAGGCGGTGCCGTCGAATTCGATCAGCGTTCTGTCCGTGTCGATTTCACCGAGTCGGGCTATGCCTACCTTGGCGCCGAGTGGTTTCAACTCCCCCCTCAGAGCCTCGCCGAGTTCCTGAGCGCCGCCTCGAACGGCACCGTGCACGCCGCGCAACGGACTGAAAGCTGTTGATGAAGCCACGACGAGCGCGTACCCATCGCGGTGTCCGATGTGGCGCCCTCCGGCTCGCAGCGTGTGGTACGTGCCCATCACGTTTACGTCGACGGCGTGCCGCATCGCTTCGGGATCACCGCCGACGATTTCGAGCGGAGGCATGACACCCGCGTTCGCGACCACCGTATCGAGGCCACCGAGCTGATCGGCGAGGCGGTCGATCGAATCCTCGACAGCCTGACGGTCACGGATGTCGCAATACTGCCACGGAGCGCGTCCGCAAGCGGTTGCCGTCTGCTCCAGGAGTTCGGGTTCGATGCCGAGCAGCCCGACGAGTGCTCCCCGCTCGTGAAGGCGTCTGGCGAGTCCGGCGCCGATACCCCTGGCCGCGCCGGTGATCAGGACGCGGCGCCCGATCAGATTCTCTTCGAGGGTGCGTGACATGAGACAAGATCCCAACCGGTATTACTGAACAGTAGCCAGACGCTAGCACTTGCCGGCCTCAGGCGAGGGAATTATCCCAGTCCCAGTTGGAGCAATAATCTCGCTCGTGTGCAGCCCGAGCTGTACGCGCGAGGGAAGTGCCTGCTCAGCCGGCTCTCGAGCCGCCAGGGCACCCGTCAGCGGATCAGATACGGGGAGACCGAACTCTGGTGCTCGCTTATCTCGAGTTGCTTTCCCAGGGGAGGGAACGCACGTTGAGGGCAGTTCATTCGTTCGCAAACCCGGCAGCCCGAACCGATAGGAGTGCCGGGGTTGGAGTCGTCCAGGTCGAGACCGTCGCTGTAGACGAGGCGATGGGCGTGCCGGATCTCGCAGCCGAGTCCGATCGCAAAGATCTTGGCGGCCTGACCATAGCGGGCAGCGCGACGTTCGACTGTCCTGGCGACCCAGAGGTACCGACGTCCGTCGGGCATCTGCGCGATCTGGGTCATGATCTTGCCCGGGTACGCGAATGTCTCGTAGACGTTCCACAGCGGGCATGTGCCACCACTGGTCGAAAAGTGGAAACCGGTCGCGGACTGCCGTTTCGACATGTTGCCTGCCCGGTCGACGCGGACGAACATGAACGGTACGCCCCGTAGCTTCGGGCGTTGCAGCGTCGAGAGTCGGTGGCAGACGGTCTCATAGCTCACCGAATAGAAAGCCGACAACCGCTCGATGTCGTACCGGAAGTCCTCGGCCACGTCGTGGAACTGACCATAGGGAAGGACCGTCGCCGCTGCGAAATAGTTGGCAAGACCGAGGCGGGCGAGCGCGAGCGACTCGTCACTGGTGAATCCACCCTCTGCGACCAATTTGTCCAGTAGGTCGCCGTATTCGAGGTACGCCAATTCGGTTGCGAACTTGAACACCTGTTGCCCACCCGATAGGTGGGGTGAGATCTCCAGGACCCGGGACTCCGGGTCGTACCGGTGGAGCACGTTTTCACCGAGGTCGATTCGCTTGACGATCTGCACGTCGTGAACTGTCTGCAGCCTGCGAGCGATCTCGCCACCGACGTCCCCCCGATGGAAGCGCATCCGGGCGGTCAAATCCTCTGCAGCGGTGTCGAGCTCGTGGAGATAGTTCTGGTGCTGATAGAAGTAGTCGCGAACCTCTTCGTGCGGCATCGTGATCGAACCGCTGCCGCTGCCGTCGCTGTAACGATCTTCGGTGGCCTGGGCCAATTGCGCGGTGGTGTTGCGGAACCGGCGGTGCATGTTGACCATCGCCTTCGCCAGTCCTGGGTGTGATGCGACCATATCGGCGATTTCCTGCGCGTCGGCGTCGATCCCCATCTCCTGATCGAGGGCCACCTCGCGCATCTCCGCGATCAAGCGCGTGTCATCCTGCGAAGAGAAGAACGTGGTGTCGACACCGAAAACCTCGCTGATCCGCAGCAGTACCGGCACCGTCAGAGGCCGGACGTCGTGCTCGATCTGGTTGAGATAGCTCGCGGAGATCTCCAGGGTCTTCGCGAGTGCCGCCTGACTCAGACCTCGCTCGGTCCGGAGCTGACGTAAGCGGACGCCGACGAAGGTCTTCGACATAGGGTAAGGGTACCGGTGCAGGTCAGCTTGTGTGAAAGAAACATTTGCAAGATTTGCCAACGCTTGTCTGGGGAGCCCCCAGATGGATATCACTTCTCTGGGTCGGCGATCCAGCTCACGTCGTAACGGGGCAGTTCGCGGACGTCGCCTGTGCCACGGGCATCCGGAGACAGGACCGCGAAATGGCCCGGGATGCCAAGCGCGTCGCAGCCAGTTTCCCAGTTCGCACACCAGATTCCCACCGCCACAGGCGCATAGAACCGAGATGCGGTGGTGGCGTAGAAGTCGAAGCGCGCTACTTTCTGTTCGCGCTCTATCAGTTCTGTCACCGCTGCGCATCGGGTGGTCTGCGCGTTGAAGGACGACGGCGACCACTGACACACCTCGTAGCAGCGGCCGAACGACGAGAAGGGTGGTTTGTCGACTGCCAGCGGCACCTCGCAGTGCGGATCGGAGAAGAACAGCGACTCCAGCGGCAGGCGGCGATGAGATATCCATTCCATCACGCGGACGAAGAAGGGCTTGAAGTGTGATCGGTATCCGACCGCGCAGACGCAGACCACGTGATCCTTCTCCGGATCGAAACGGCTACCCAGGTGTTCGACGACGCTGCTCTGGTCGGCACCCGGGCCGATCCAGCAGGTGCTCACTCCCATGCGAGTGGCCTGCAACACCACCTTCTGCAGACTGCGGCCGACATCGACAAGCACCAGCCGGTCATAGCTGTATGGAGCGATCGCGACAAGGAACTCGTGCGCACCTTCCCCCGGCCAGATGGTCAGTGGAGCTGCGACGTATTCGAGTCGAATCGGGCCGGTGCCGATCAGGCGGTCGCGTCGACTGTATTCGTCGACTGCTCGCATCAGCCCGGCCCGGTCGACTGCCGTGAGATCGCGGCTCTGAAAGGAGTGGCAAGAGCGTCTAGAGCGGATCAAGTCGAAGGTGTCGAGGTCATCTGCGCGCTGTGGCAGGCGCTCGGTGGGGCGTACTCCCCATTTCACGGTAATGACATCGAAGATCGCGGAAGCGAGTAACAGCAGGCCGATCGCCAGGGGCAACCAGAACAGCAGCGGCTGCCAGGCTCCGATCAGCCATCCGACAGCCGAGACGACGAAGAATACGATCGCGACGTTGACGGCGATGAGGTACTGGAGCCAACCCGTGAACTGCAGCCGTACCTTCAACCGCCACAACCTCGAACGCCGCGATCTCGCGGTCGGGTAAGTGTCGTGGTCGCGCGGTAGCTGTTCTTGCTCGGTCATCGCCGACCTCCTGCCGGGGAATCAGCCTAGTGCAAGTATATACTTGCACTAGGCTGGATATTCGATTTCCGGCTGATTCCGGTACGACGTTCGGAGGCACATGCCCAGGTATATCGACGTTGATGGACTGTTCGACACGGCAGTCGCGGTTTTCGCCGAACGCGGATACCGGGCCACCACAACCCAGGAGATCGCCAGCCGAGCCGGCGTCAACGAGGCGACGCTGTTTCGCCGTTACGGCGACAAGGCCACCTTGATCAACACGGCTCTGACGCAGGCTCTGGCCAAAGCGCCGTTCGCCCAATTGGGCACAACCGACGACGTTGTCACAGATCTCGTCGCACTAGCTGAGGCCTTCGTAGACACGAACCGCAAGTACGGAGGCGCTGTCGGGACGCTGCTGGTCGAGATGCCGCGGCACCCCGAGCTACGTGCCGTCACGGCCGCGTTCATGCCGCAACTGCTCAACGCGGTGCATGTGATCGCAACACACCAGGATCGGGGACAGCTCACACCAGGTGACCCAGTGCAGAAGCTGGTGATCCTCCTATCACCTCTGATGACGTTCGGTCTGCTGGCGCGCAGCGGGGCTGAAATGTTCGTCTCCGAGTTCGTGCCCAGCGCCCTTGTCGAGTCTTTTCTCGAGGGCCATCGCGTAAGGCAGAGGCCTTGATTTTAATGCGAGTTATTGCTTGCAGACATCTGGACGAGGGCATAGCCTTGATTTGGGGATCGCCACCAAAGAAGTGGGGTGAATGATGTCTGATCAATCCATCAAACCGGTTTTCGAAGAGCTCTACGGCGAGGAGCAGTCACTCGATGCATTGCCTGCATTGACGCCATGGGACATTGGCGGCCCGCAGCCGGTGATCCAAGAGTTGGTGGCCTATGGTGCTTTGCGCGGTGAGGTGCTGGACCCGGGGACCGGTCCAGGTCACCATGCGATCCACTATGCGTCGAAAGGCTACTCGACGACGGGGATCGACGCTTCGCCCACAGCTATTCAACGGGCCAAGCACAACGCGCAAAATGCCGGGGTCGAAGTGGACTTCCAGATCGGCGACGTCACCAAGCTCGACGGGTATGAGAATCGATTCGACACCGTTGTCGACGCTGCGTGCTATCACACCTTCCTGGACGACGAGGACACCCAGAAACTGTATGCGCAGACCCTGCATCGAGCCACCAAGCCGGGAGCGCGGCTTTATATGTTCGAATTCGGTCGCCACAACGTCAACGGCCTACAGTTCCCAGGTCTGTCGGCAGAAGTTCTGGAGCGAGTGCTTTCGGCGTCGGGTTGGCACATCGACTATCTGGGGACCACCACCTACCGAGCCCGCTTCGATCCCGAGCAATTCGCCAAGATGTCCGAGTTCGCCGGGCAAGAATTTCCAGAATTCGAGTCACTGCTGGCGCCGATGCTGCAGAAATTGCAAGTCATAGCGCCGCTGCTGGAAGACCACCTCGTGCACATGCCGGTCTGGGCATTGCACGCCACCCGTGTCGACTGAAGTTCCAATCTCCTGGTCGACACCAATCTCGACAGCGGCAAGCTGTCGAACCGGGCGCCACCGACGGTGCCGCTGACGCCCGCGCCCCACGTCGGAGTAGACGGCCGGGCGAGATGTACCTTTCGGTGCCTTCAGTGCTCCGGAAGGTACGTCGGCCCCGCATTCAGCTCGTGATTGCAGTCACAACAAGCGCACCAGCCGGAGTCGACTCGAGCCGCTACGGCGGGAAGCGAGCCTGCCGAAGAGGGGGAGCTCGGTGTCCGCAGTGGGCTACCTATTTCGGGTCCATCAACTGCGCTTTCTTGCCAGCGACAAATACCCTTCGATCTTCGATCGAGCTTGTTTGGCCCAGATTCTGCTCAACAAAATTCGACCTAGGTTGAGGGTGCAGGTGCAGGTCAAGATGGTGTGAGTGGAACATATCCAATATTCACTTGCGGCCACGACGGGAAATGAGCGGTCGTGTCCGCCAGAAGATGTCGGTGGGTACTGCCAGTCTGTAGGGCTGGCCAACTGGTCGGCGTTCGTTCCGCGAACCCGTATCGAGCATCAGGAGTACGCATGACCAACCCGGATCTCACGCTGATCGCCGTCCTACTCGACCGTTCGGGATCTATGCAGTCGATCAAGTCCGACACGGAGGGCGGTTTCGACGCGTTCATCGCCGAACAGCGCACCCAGCCGGGAGAGGCGGTCGTGACCCTCGCGCAATTCGACAACAGGTACGAACGCATTTATTCGAGTGTTCCCGTTGCCGACGTCCCGGCCCTCGAACTCGTGCCGCGCGGTTCAACGGCACTGCTCGACGGCATCGGTCGTTTGACCACCGAGATAGGTGAAGAACTCGCGGCTTTGCCGGAGGAGGAGCGGCCAGGTCGGGTTCAGATCGTCGTGATCACGGACGGTCACGAGAACTCCAGTCATGAATGGAGTCTCGAGGCAGTCCATGAGGTGATTCGGCGTCAGGAGGAAGTGTATTCGTGGGATTACTATTTCCTCGGAGCGAACATGGACGCAATCTCAGTCGGGCAGTCGATGGGCTTCGTTACCGAGAAGTCGATCAGGTACTCGGCATCGCCAGATGAGGTGGGCGCGGTCTTCTCTGCCCAGTCGAAGCTCATCAACCGCAAGCGCGGCGTAGCGCCTGGAGCCCCGGTTCCCGGGTTCTCAGCGAAGGATCGGGCCGACGCCCGCGGCACCGGTTCGGAGTAGGTGGCCCGGGCGGATGTACCTTACGGCGTTTCCAGTGCGCCCGAAGGTACATCTGCCTGCTCTCGGGTGGCGCTTCGCTCGTGATTGCAGTCACAAGAATCGCACCAGTCGGAGTCGGCTCGAGCCGCTGCGGCGGGAAGTGAGCCTGCCGAAGAGTGAGTGCTCACCTTCCGCGGCGGCTCCGGCGCTTCGGGTTCATCACCTGCGCGTTCTTGCTACCGACGGGTATTGCCCCTTCCGCGATCGGGCCGCTTTGTCGCTTCCAGTTCTTAACAAGATTGGCAAACTGGTGTGAAAAGCTAGCCAACGTTGGCATTAGCTACAGGTAGACGGCACTTTTCGGCTGTGTCATTCTCTTTAAGTACATACGAAGGACCTGGCAAGGATGCGAAGCAGTACATCCATACCGGACGAAGAGATCGAAGAGATGGAGTCTTGATGTCGACCACCGGCACCCCAAAGACCGCAGCTGAAATCCAGCAGGATTGGGACACCAACCCGCGCTGGAAGGGAATTACCCGCAACTACACGGCCGAGCAGGTCGTCAAGCTCCAGGGCTCAGTCGTCGAAGAGGCCACCCTCGCGCGCCGTGGTTCCGAGATCCTCTGGGACCTCGTCAACAACGAGGACTACATCAACTCGCTTGGTGCCCTCACCGGTAACCAGGCTGTCCAGCAGGTCCGTGCGGGCCTGAAGGCGATTTACCTGTCCGGTTGGCAGGTCGCCGGCGATGCGAACCTGTCCGGCCACACCTACCCGGACCAGTCGCTGTACCCGGCGAACTCGGTTCCGCAGGTGGTCCGCCGAATCAACAACGCGCTGCTGCGCGCCGACGAGATCGCCAAGGTCGAGGGCGACACCTCCGTCGACAACTGGCTCGCCCCGATCGTCGCGGACGGTGAGGCCGGCTTCGGTGGCGCGCTCAACGTCTACGAGCTGCAGAAGGCCATGATCGCGGCTGGTGTCGCGGGTTCGCACTGGGAGGACCAGCTCGCCTCGGAGAAGAAGTGCGGCCACCTCGGTGGCAAGGTGCTCATCCCCACGCAGCAGCACATCCGCACGCTGACCTCGGCCCGGCTCGCAGCTGACGTCGCGGGCGTTCCGACGGTCGTCATCGCGCGCACCGACGCCGAGGCCGCGACCCTCATCACCTCCGACGTGGACGAGCGCGACCGTGAGTTCCTCGACGGCACCCGCACCTCCGAGGGTTTCTTCGGTGTCAAGAACGGCATCGAGCCCTGCATCGCCCGCGCCAAGGCCTACGCGCCGTACTCCGACCTGATCTGGATGGAGACCGGTGTGCCGGACCTCGAGGTCGCCAAGCAGTTCGCCGAGGCCGTCCGCAGCGAGTTCCCGGACCAGCTGCTGGCGTACAACTGCTCCCCCTCCTTCAACTGGAAGGCGCACCTGGACGACTCGACCATCGCGAAGTTCCAGAAGGAACTCGGCGCGATGGGCTTCAAGTTCCAGTTCATCACCCTGGCCGGCTTCCACTCGCTCAACTACGGCATGTTCGACCTGGCCCACGGCTACGCCCGCGAGGGCATGACCGCCTTCGTCGACCTGCAGGAGCGCGAGTTCAAGGCGGCCGAGGAGCGCGGCTTCACCGCCATCAAGCACCAGCGTGAGGTCGGCGCAGGCTACTTCGACAGCATCGCCACCACCGTTGACCCGAACACCTCGACGGCAGCTCTCAAGGGCTCGACCGAAGAGGGCCAGTTCCACTGAGGTTTGTCCTTCGAAGCACCGACGGATCCAGGTTTCACCTGATCAGTCAGACCCCAGGGAGGGGCCCTTCACAGGGTGCCTCCCCGGGGGACGACTCCACTTGATGAAAAGGAGCTGACGTGACCAGCGAAAAGATTCAGCGCGTCGGCGTTATCGGCGCCGGGATCATGGGTGCCGGAATCGCAGAGGTGTGCGCGAGAGCACACGTCGACGTTCTGGTGTTCGAGCAGACTCGCGAACTCGCAGCGGCAGGGCGTTCGCGTATCCTGCGGTCGCTCGATCGCGGTGTGAGCAGCGGCAAGATCACAGAACGGGAGCGTGAACAAGCAGCTTGGCGGCTTCGGTTCACATCCGACCTCGGTGACTTCGCTGATCGGCAGTTCGTGGTGGAGGCCGTCATCGAGGACGAACAGGTGAAGAGTGAGATCTTCACCGAGCTCGATCAGGTCGTGACGGATCCGAATGCTGTGCTGGCATCGAACACGTCGTCGATCCCGATCATGAAGCTTGGCATTGCCACCAATTCCCCGGAACGGGTCATCGGCATGCACTTCTTCAACCCTGTGCCGGTGCTTCCGCTCGTCGAGTTGGTGACCACTCTCAAGACGAGCAAGTCGGTGTCGGAGCGGGCAGAAGCATTCGCGAGCGATGTGCTGGGCAAGCAGGTCGTCCGTTCCGCCGATCGCTCCGGGTTCGTCGTCAACGCCCTCCTCGTGCCTTACCTGCTCTCGGCCATTCGCATGGTGGAGTCCGGTTTCGCCACGAAGGAAGACATCGACAAGGCCACGGTTCTCGGTCTCGCGCATCCGATGGGTCCGCTGGCGCTGACCGATCTGGTGGGCCTGGACACCGTCAAGTCCATCGCCGACTCGATGTACGAGGAGTTCAAGGAGCCGTTGTACTCGGCGCCGCCACTCCTGCTGCGCATGGTCGAGGCTGGTCTGGTCGGCAAGAAGGCAGGCGCCGGCTTCTACGAATACGGCGACAACGGCCGTTCCGGGAAGAAGGCAAGCTAGTAGGCGTTTGAACTTGTGCGCCTTTCACGACCAGTGCCGGTTGTGAGAGGCGCACAGGTGCATTGAGCCCAGCACTGTCCGTCAATCTAGGACTGAGCCCAGAAAGGTCGACCGCATGTCCAGCAGCACCGCAGCATACGGATCCAGCATCCTGGGATATCCCCGCATCGGACCTCGCCGCGAGCTCAAACGTGCCCTCGAGTCCTACTGGCACGGCACGGGTACCAAGGAAGAACTCGTCGCCGTGGGCAGGGAACTTCAGGAGGAGACGTGGAGCGAACTTGCGGCGACTGGTCTGACGCAGGTTCCCGGTAATACGTTCTCCTACTACGACCACGTGCTTGACAACGCTCTGCTCTTCGGTGCCGTGCCCGAGCGGTTCGCCCCGCTCGAAAACGAACTCGATCCGCTGGACTTCTACTTCACACTGGCGCGGGGTCGGCCGGATTTCCCGCCGTTGGAGTTGGTGCGATTCTTCGGCACCAACTACCACTACCGTCAGCCGGAGCTGGACGAGAACACCGAGTTTTCGTTGCGCGCCGAGACCTTGATGGACGAGTTCGAGCGGGCGAAGGCGCGAGGGATCGAGCTACGTCCTGTCGTGTTGGGGCCCGTGTCGCTGCTGTTGCTGTCGAAGGTCGGTCCGACCTCGGAGGTCGACGGCTTCTCCACGCTCGACTTGTTGGACAAACTCCTACCGGAGTACGAGCGACTGTTCGAGAAACTTGCCAAAGCCGGCGCGACGTGTGTCCAACTCGACGAGCCGTCGTTCACCGAGGATCGCCTCCCCGAAGAATTGGCCGCGCTGGCCCGCGCCTACGAGCAGCTCTCCCACGCGCCGCTGCGTCCACGCATCCTCGTCACGGGTCCGTACGGACAACTCGGTGAGGCGCTGTCGATTCTCGCGGCAACGAAGGTCGAGGCGTTGGGTCTGGACCTTGCCGGCCACCGGACGAGTGCGGATGAACTCGCGAAGATCCCCGGAATCAAGCGCAAGCGCATCTATGCAGGTGTCGTCGACGGTCGCAACGTGTGGCGTGTCGACCGATTCAACACGCTGACCTACCTGAACGAGCTGAAGGACGTTGTGCCGGACCTCGTGGTCTCGACATCGACGTCGCTGCTGCACGTGCCGTACGACGTACTCTCCGAGTACGAAATTCCGGGTGATGTCGCGGACCGGTTGGCATTCGCCAAGCAGAAAGTCGGCGAGGTGGTCTCGCTGGCGAAGGCGCTGAGCGAGGGGCCGTCGGACAAGTGGCGTAAGCGGCCCACTTCGGTGCACTTCAAGCTCAAGCATGCGGTGCGCGCGCGGGTGAATGCGATCAAGCCCGCAGATCGTGTCCGGGTTCCTTATGAGCAGAGGCGGGTCGTCCAGCAGGACCGACTGGAACTGCCGCTGGTTCCCGCGACCACACTCGGCTCGTTCCCACAGACGGGCGCGATTCGGCAGGCCCGGTACGAGCTCGGTATGGGGCGTCTGGAATGGGAGGAGTACTACAAGCGGATTCAGGCCGAGATCGAGAGCACGATCCGATTGCAGGAGGACATCGGCCTGGATGTACTCGTGCACGGCGAGCACGAACGCAATGACATGGTGCAGTACTTTGCCGAGCTTCTCGAGGGGTATGCCTTCACCCACAACGGTTGGGTGCAGGCTTACGGCTCGCGGTGTACTCGCCCACCGATCCTCTATGGGGACGTGTCGCGCCCGAAGCCGATGACCGTCGAGTGGATTGCCTACGCGCAGTCACTGACGGACAAGCCGGTCAAGGGCATGCTCACGGGCCCCGTGACGATGATTGCGCGTTCGTTCGTCCGTCAGGACCAGCCGCTGCACGAGACAGCTGACCAGTTGGCACTCGTGATTCGCGACGAGATCGCAGACTTGGAGGCTGCGGGCATCGCGATCATTCAGGTCGACGAACCGGCGATTCGCGAACTGCTGCCGCCTCGGCAGGACGGTCGCGAAGCGTATCTCGAGTGGGCGGTCGATGCGTTCCGGCTGGCGACAGGTGGAGCCAAGCCGGAGACCCAGATTCATACCCATCTGACGTATACGAGCCGCGCTTCGGTGGTGGACGCCATCGAACGTCTGGATGCGGACGTGACAGCGATCGTGGCGACCCGTTCGATCGGCTGGGTGCTGGACGCGATCAAGGATCGAGTTCTCACCCACGGTGTGGGGCCCGGTGTGTACGAGAGCCGTTCGGCGCGGATTCCGGATATCGACGAACTCGACGAGTTGCTTACCGAGGCCAGCAAATCGGTATCGCTCGAGCGGCTCTGGGCCAACCCCGACGGCGGCCTGAAGACTCGTCACTATTGGCAACTCGAGCCGTCCCTGCGAAATTTGGTCGCGGCCGCGAGACGTCTCCGGCGTCGTGCCGAAGTGAGGGACTGAGAACGGGAATTGTCAGCCGGTCACCGCATCAGTGGTGACCGGCTGATCTGGCGTCCGGACATGCGAACCGGTACGTATAGATGAATGGTTACCGCAGCCGCATATGCAGTCACGTCCAGCACGAGTCCGTTCGAGAAGACCACCATCGAACGTCGGGAACTCGGGCCTCTGGACGTGCTGATCGAAATCAAGTTCGTCGGCATCTGCCACTCGGACATTCACACCGCCCACGACGAATGGGCGGGCACCCACTATCCGTTCGTCCCCGGCCATGAGATCACGGGCGTGGTCGTCGCGGTCGGTCCCGACGTCACCCGGCATCAGGTGGGCGACCGTGTCGGGGTGGGAGTGTTCGTCGATTCCTGCGGCGAATGCGACGCATGCCGGGGTGGCGAGGAGCCGTTCTGCCTCAACGGGGCAACCACAACCTACAACTCGAAGGGCCGGGACGGGGAGTGGACGCAGGGGGGGTATTCCACGCACATCGTCGTGACCGAACACTTCGTCCTGTCCATGCCGGACGGCCTGGAACTCGATACCGCGGCTCCTCTGCTCTGTGCCGGGGTGACGCTGTACTCACCTCTCGCTCACTGGGGTGCCGGGCCGGGGAAGAAGGTGGCAATCGCGGGAATGGGCGGCATTGGTCACATCGGTGTGAAGATTGCGCACGCGATGGGTGCAGAGGTGACGGTTCTCAGCAAGTCCCTCGCCAAGAAGGATGACGGGTTGAAGTTCGGAGCCGACCACTACTACGCCACCTCCGACCCGGCAACATTCACGCAGTTGCGCGGAGAGTTCGATCTGATCGCCAACACGGTCTCGGCAAAACTCGACTTCGACGCGTACATGTCGATGCTCGCGATTGGCGGCACCCTGGTCGAACTGGGACTGCCGGAGGAGCCGATCGAGGTGGACGCGTTCAGTCTCGTTCGCAACCGACGAATCCTGGCGGGTTCGCTGGTCGGGGGAGTCGCGCAGACGCAGGAGATGTTGAATTTCTGCGCGGAGCAAGGTATCGCCGCCGAGATCGAGGTGATATCGGCGAACGAGATCGACGAAGCCTACCGCCGAGTGATCGCCGGCGACGTGCGGTACCGATTCGTGATCGACGTCGCGACGATCTGACTCAATCGTTCTGACTCAATCGTCGCTGAGTTGATCGCGTAGCGACGCGAGTGTCTTCGCAAGTAGTCGGGACACGTGCATCTGGGAGATACCGACCCGGTCGGCGATCTGGGTCTGGGTCATGTTGCCGAAGAACCGGAGCATGAGGACGGTCCGCTCGCGCTCGGGTAGCGATTGGAGGAGGGGGCGCAGGGTTTCGTGGTTCTCGACGTCATCCATCGCGGCGTCGTAGTCGCCGAGCGTTTCCACCATCGCCAGTTCGCCGGACCGGTCGGCAGACGGGTTGTCGACCGAGACGGTCTGATACGCATTGCCTGCGAGGAGCCCCTGCGCCACCTCCTCCTGCTCGAGGTCCAGGTGCTCAGCCAGTTCACTGACGGTGGGGGCGTGGCCGAGGGTCTGGGACAACTCGGCCACCGCCTGGCTGAGCGCCAAATGGAGTTCCTTCATACGCCGCGGCACCCTGACGGCCCAACCGGTGTCGCGGAAGTGCCGTCGAATTTCACCCATGATGGTGGGTACCGCGAACGACACGAAGTCGGATCCGCGCTCGACATCGAAACGCTTCACCGAGTTGACCAGGCCGAGGCGCGCGACCTGCACCAGATCATCGTGCGCCTCTCCGCGACCGTCGAAGCGTCGTGCTATGTGTTCGGCCAGTGGAAGGCAGCGGGTCACGATGGCATCGCGCAGCTTCGTGTACCCGGCATCGCCCTCGTTCATGCCGGCAAGTTGTACGAACATTGCTGCTACATCGTGATACTCGTCCGGCCAACGACCTGAATGTTCCCCACTTTGAGGGGACGTCACAGAATCGAGCCGTTCTTCACCTTGGTGAATTCGAGTGTGGTGATGAAGTCCGACGTAGCGGGGTCAGGTTTCTGTTTCAGATCGACCGAATCGGTCAACGCGGTGAGCACATGCCAGGCGAACGAACGTTCACCGATCGAGTCGAGCGTGGTGGTAGTGCTCGAAACGGCGACCCGTAGAGTGCCGTCGAGATACTGCAGGCGGCAAACGAGAACCGCGTCCGGCGTCGCCCGGACGATCAACTGGGTACAGACTTCGTCCATCGCCAGTTTGATGTCAGCGATGGAGTCGAGATCGAAATCCTCGTGGATGGCAACGGTTGTTGCGAGGGCGCGCAGTACGGAGAGTTGGTCGGACGTTGCTCGCACGCGCAATTCGACGACCGGATGGATGTGATCCTGGTCGGGTTCGATTGTTTTGGCGATGGCCATGAGACCTCCGGGTAGGGGCAAACCGGGCTGGCTATGGGTCGGCTCGCGGTGCGTCGGCCGCGATCCTGAGAAGTTAGGGTAGCGATCCGGCGACACTGCAGGTGGAATACCGCAGAACAGGATCGATCAAACCAGTCCGATCAGCAGAATTACCCCGAATTGGTGCATTTTCCCGAGTATTGTGGGGCCACGATCAGCGTTCCTCGGGTCCCCGGCAGGGGACGGACGTTCAGGGGAGACGAATGCGATGCCCGATGACAGTCATCCGCCCGAGCTGAAAACCGACGGCGGGCCGGCGAACCGCGACCCCGTCACAGTGTCATTCGGCATCTTGCTCGACCTCCTCGAGACCGACGACGAGATGAAGGTTCTCCTCGAGGCGCTGTGCAGGCAGATCGTCCTTGTATTCCCAATGGTGACAGCGGCGGGCATCACAGTTCCACGGGAATCGGGCCCGGCAACGGTCGGATCGTCGGACCAGGTCATTGAGCTCGAGGCGTTGCAGTATCGCTTCGGCGAGGGGCCATCACCCCATGCGACACATTCAGGCGCAGTCGTGCGGGCTGACAGCACTGCTTTGCGCGAGCGGTGGCCGGCGTATTCGCTGAGTGCTGAGCGGGCAGGTGTTCACAGCCATCTGTCTGTGCCCTTGCCGTCCGATGGGGAGCAATCCGGTGCGTTGACCCTGTACGGTGCGTTGCCGCGAGCCTTACAGCAGATCGACGAGTCCGTTCTCGAACCGTTTCTGGTGGTGGCTGGTGTCGAGGTGAGGAAAGCGCGGCGCCAGAGGGAGGCGAGGAGGCTGATCACGCAACTGGGGATCGCGATGCGCTCGCGTGCTGCCATTGACCAGGCAAAGGGCATAGTAATGGCGCTGCGTGGTCTCGACGCTGCGACAGCATTCGATGTTCTCGTGGAGCATTCCCAGCGCGAGAACGTCAAGGTGCATGAAGTAGCAGAACGAGTGGTAGCCGCTGCGCCGAAGTTGGTACCGCGGCAAAAGTTCGTACCCGTGCGTAACGGTTTGTAATCGTTCACCTGGGCAAGAAATGTGTGAAATCTGTTATTTCCTTGTGACAAATCACAGCCGGGGGTAGTGTCGAACCGAGGTTGAACACACAGCCGATGTCGGAAAGCGCTGCCGCAGCAGACGGTGTCGAGGTATCCGAGTTCAAGTTCGTCTGTGAGTGCTTTGCTTTCTCACTCAATGTTCGAGATGGGGTGGGCCATGTCTGTTGTTCCAGGACTCCCAGCAACTGAACTGATGGATTTGAAAATGGAGTCGGGTGCCGATTATTCATCGACATTAACGTCCTCGATGGTCGGTTTCGCTTCGACACGCCGTACGAGCGCAGAATTCAGTGTCGAGCGAGTTGGGTCCGGAGTGATGTTGGTGGGGGTACGAGGCGAGATCGACTTGTTCAATGCGCCAGAGTTTCGTGACTACCTGTGCACTCACATTGTTCCCGAGGGGCAATTCATTCTCGACATGTCGAGGGTGGACTTCATCGGAACCGCGGGACTCGCGGTGCTTGACGCCGTTCACGAGGCGAACATCAGGGACGGTAGGACCTGGGCCATCATTTGTGGTCGCCCGGTGTACCGCCTTCTTCGTGCGGCAGGTCAGGAAGCGATCTACCCTTGTTTCACCTCCGTGGACAGTGCCCTCGGGGCCTGGCACGACAGATCCGCCTGATCGCACGAGTTGGTCAGGTAGACCACGCATCATCAGATTTCGGCTGCGCCCCGACGGCTCGAACCGGCGGGGCGCAGGTGTGTGTTTGCCCGGGGACAGAGTGAAGGGTCCGCGTTCAGTGGTTGCTCGGTCGATTCGGGCGCGGTGGCGCGGACACACAGCGGCCGTAGGCGCGGAGAGTGTCGGCGGCTACGCGGTCCCATGAGTACCGTGTTCGGGCGCGGTCACAGCCTGCCATACCGTATCCCGTCCGCAGTGCGTCGTCGTCGAAGATTTGTCGCAGGGCTTCTGCCAGGCGTACCGGGTTGCGGGGTGAAATCAAACGCCCCGTGATTCCGTCGACCACCGTATCTCGCATTCCACCGACGGCGGAGGCCACCACCGGCGTTCCGCACGCCATCGCCTCGAGGGGCACCATGCCGAACGGTTCGTACCAGGGTGTGCAAACGACGGCATCCGCAGAACGCAGCAGCGAGGGCATATCTTCTCTCGGGACCCGTCCGATTATCCGTACTCGATTGCGTACCTTCGCATTACGGGCTACCTTGAGCAGTCTGGTCGCTTCGGAGTCGTCGGCGACATCGTCAGCGGGAGGACCTCCTGCAATGACGAGTTCGGTGTCGGGGAAGTGAGCGAGTGCCTCGATCGCGGTATCGAACCCTTTACTCGGTGCCAATCGGCCGGCCATGACGAGGCGATGACGCTTGCCCTTCTCGTCGGCGTGCCCCTCCGGTGTGAATGCGGAGACATCTACTCCTGACGGGACCACCGACGTGCGTGAGCGCGGAAGACCCAGATGAGACAGTTCCAAGACCTCATCAGTGCACGTCGCCACTACGCGCGTAGAACCGCGCGCAATCAACTGTTCCAACCGGATTCGGTTCTTGGCGGCCGAGATTTCGGTATCTTCGAATCGCTGCTCGACCACACCGAGTGCGTGAAAGGTCTGGACTGCGGGAATGCCGAGGGTGCGGGCGGCCAACTGCGTCGCGATACCCGACATCCAATAGTGGGCGTGAACGATATCGGGCCGCTCGGCCTCCCACTCGGACTTCAGGAAACCGCCGAACTCCCCCATCAACTGGAGGGCTTCCTCCTCGGGCATATTCCGCGGTGGACCGGCAGGTATGTGGACAACGGTGTACCCCCCCGGTGCGGTGACACGCAACGGAGCATCCTCGCTTGTCTTCCGAGTGTAGACAGTGACGGTATGGCCGGCGCGTGTAAGGGCCGCTGACAGTTCCGCGAGGTGGATGTTCTGGCCCCTGATGTCATCGGCGTCCGAGACGTCGAGCGGACTGGCGTTGGCCGAAACCATCGAAATCCTCAGTCGGCGTGAGGTTCCGGTGTTGGCCGCTCTCATCGGCTGCTTGCCGCAGACGGGAGGCCTCGGTTCGCGATGAATAGTGGTCATCTCAAAGGGATTCCCGAACTCGCGAGTTGTAAACCGACCGACTCGTATCCTGTCGAAAGATGGGTGGTCGGACGGATTTTCTTGTCGACGATGCAGGTCCGGCGTAGCCTCGGGACCAGGTTCCTCGAAGGTGAGGTGGACGGCATGAAACTCAATCTCTTCGCCGCATGGGTCAGTTTCGCCCTGGTCCTGATGTCGGTGGCAGCGCTCGGATTGTTCCTCGTTGCTGCGGGCTCAGGTTTTGGCGGTTGGGCCGTGATCGCCGGATCGGTGTGCGTCGTCGGAGTAGCCGCGGCGATGGCGTTGTACGGCGGGACAGTGCGCCATGACCACAGGCTCCATCAGGAGACGCCACACATCTTCTGACTACGGATTCTCCCACTCCTCAGGACTCTGCGAGCCGCCGCTTTTCGGTTTCGACGTCGAAGTTGGCGGGCGGCCACTGTAGGTCGAGCCTCTCGAAGGCGTCGATCAATAATTCGGTGACCGCGATCCTGCTGTACCACTTACGGTCGGAAGGAATCACGTACCACGGTGCGTAGTCGGTGGACGTCTTGTCCAGCATCGCTTGATATGCCGCTTGGTACGCGGGCCACAGCTTGCGCTCGGTCACGTCCGACGGGTTGTACTTCCAGTGCTTGTCCGGTCGGTCTAGCCGTTCCCGCAGTCGCCGTCGTTGCTCGTCCAGCGACACCAACATGGTCACCTTGACCAGGGTCGTACCGTTGTCGACGAGTTCCTTTTCGAACCGGTTGATCTCGTCGTAGCGCGCGCTCCATACGTCCTCGGGCACTAGATTGTGGACGCGCACTACGAGGACGTCCTCATAGTGCGATCGATCGAACACTCCTAGTTGCCCGGCGCGGGGAAGTGCCTTGTTGATTCGCCACAGGTAGTGGTGGCGCTTCTCCTCCGGTGTGGGGACGCCGAACGACGCGTGGTCCACGCCCCCAGGGTCGACTTGTCCGATGACGTGCCGGACCATTCCGCCCTTACCCGCGGTGTCCATGCCCTGCAGTATCAGAAGGATCGAACGCTTGTCGCCGGACCTTCCATTGGCGTACAACTTCTCCTGCAGCACGGACAAGTCCGTCCCTCTCTCGTCGAGAAGGCGCACACCGTCGGACTTGCTGCCGGTGAAGCCGGGGGTACCTCGTTTGTCGAGCTCTTCGATCGGCTGTCCCGGGCGGCTACGCAGGATTTCTACGGCGGGTACCTGCCAGAAGTCACGATTCGCGTCTGCCATGTACAAACAGTGCCACAGGAGCGTTATATGGGGGAGTGGCCGGCGTTGTGCACAGGTGTCGTGTCCTGGTGATCGGGACGGGTTTTTCGGGTCTGGGTATCGCCATACAACTGCGCAAGCGGGGTCGCGACGATTTCATCTTGCTGGAGAAAGCACACGAGGTCGGTGGCACCTGGCGTGAGAACACATACCCAGGTTGTGCATGCGACGTTCCCTCTCACCTTTACTCGTTCTCGTTCGAGCCGAATCCCGCATGGACACAGATGTGGTCGGGTCAAGAGGAGATCCTCGATTACCTGATCGGTCTCGCAGGCAAGTACGACCTGCGGCCCAACATTCATTTCGGCCGGACGACAACCGGCGGTTACTGGGATCGCGACGAGCAACGGTGGCATATCCGTACGGAATCGGGGGACGAATACGTATCCCAGTTCGTCGTCTCGGGGATAGGCGCTCTCCATATTCCGAACGTCCCTGACCTACCGGGCAGAGACACGTTCGAGGGTGTAGCGTTCCACTCCGCACAGTGGGACCACGACTACGATCTCAGCGGCAAACGGGTCGCAGTGATCGGCACAGGCGCCAGCGCCATTCAGTTCGTCCCCGAGATCTTGGGCGAGGTCGCCGAATTGCAGCTTTATCAGCGGACGCCGGCGTGGGTGATACCCCGTACGAACTTCGACGTTCCGGCTGGCGCCCGACGACTGTTCGGACGGATCCCTTTGATACTCAGTATGTTCCGTGCTGTCGTGTACTGGTTGCAAGAGTCGCTGGTGCTCGGTTTCAACGGACATCCACGTCTCATGCGACCGATTGAGAGACTTGCGAAGTGGAATCTCGAGAAGGCGATCACCGATCCTGATCTACGCCGCGAACTCACGCCGGAATACAGCATCGGCTGCAAACGCATCCTGGGCTCGAATGACTACTATCCGGCGCTGAACTCGAAGAAGGTTCAGGTGATCACGGACGGAATAGCCGAGATCCTGCCCCACGGCATCGTCGCGGGAGACGGGATCGAACGTGAGGTAGACGCGATCATCTATGCCACCGGATTTCATGTCACCGACGGTTTCGAGAGTGTCGACTTCGCCGGGGTGAACGGGCAGTACCTGGCCGGCGAATGGAAGAAGTACGGGATTCGGACCTACCTCGGTATCACTGTGGCGGGTTACCCCAACGCGTTCTTCCTCCTTGGACCGAATACTGGTCTCGGTCACAACTCGGTGGTATTCATGATCGAATCGCAGATCCATTACGTGCTCGAATTGATGGACGAAATCGACCGGCGTGGTGCGGTCTCGGCCGTGGTTCGACCGAGTGTTCAGCGCGAATTCAACACTGAGATTCAACGGAGGCTCGAGAGGGGAGTCTGGTCCAGAGGTGGTTGCGTTAGTTGGTATCTCGACTCGAGTGGAGTGAACCGGACGATATGGCCGGGTTCCACCGTGCGTTACTGGCGTGCCACGAGGGCGGTCGATCCGAAAGACTTCGAATTCGGCCCCGACTTCACTCGGTCACAATGTCCGGCCACTAATCGCTCTCATTCGGGAGCAGAGGGTGTGGGATCGAATTGAACCGCGCCGGCGATCCGCTGACCTCCGCGATCCCTGTGAGGCCGCCCCAGATCATCATCGTGAGGTAGTCGATCATGGCCTCGACCGACATCGACCGGTTGGAGATCCACCAATGTGTAGCTAGTTGAACGCCCCCGACGATCGCGTAGGCCCACGGGACGACTCCGCCGGAGTCCATGTCCATTTCGCGCAGTCGCTCGCTCAGGACTGTGGCCAGGACATCAGCGATCATTTGCTCCGAATCGGCCACCGCGTTGCGCCCGGATCCCGAGTCGTTTGCCATGATGTACAGGTACACATCGGGATCAGAGGCCACCGTTTCGACGTAGGCGGTGATGGTGGCGCGGGTCAACTCGAAGTGGTCGAGGTCTTCGCCAATGGCCTCATAGACCCTCGGCGCGAGCGTGGTTTCCATGTAGCGAGCCATGGTCGCGTTCGTCAGGTCGTTCTTGTCTGCGAAGTAGCGATAGAGCACGGTCTTGGAGATACCGATCTCCGACGCGATCTCGTCCATGCCGATATCTCGTCCACGCAGGCGGACAGCAGCGATAGTCCCGTCGACGAGTTCTTCACGTCGCGCGATCTTGTGCTCGCGCCAGCGGCGCTTGCGTCCGTCGGGCTTTGTCGCTTTGTCCAGCTTCGTCATAGACTCGGTCACCTGTTGGGGATCTTTCGTATAGTCGTTCGCCACTGAGTTCCGTCACATCCGGTGCCCCGTGACATCCGGTGCCTCGTCACATCCGTTTCGTATTTCATCTTCTATAAGCCTAGTGCGCGGGAGTTCGCGCGTGGCAGAATGCACCCCTGCGGGTGTGTCCTGTCCTCCCGATGCCACCCTTGGGCACAATGGCGTCTGTGGACCAATTGAGCCTCGGCGCCTTTGACGAGGGCGTGAAGCGGCGTGACCTTCGCAAGATGAAGGTTGTGGCGACGGGGTTCCTCGTCTTCGCGACCGTCGTGTACTTGATTTGCCGGTGGCAAGAATCCCGTGGGGCCGGGGAATGGGTCGGCTATGTGCGCGCTGCATCAGAGGCGGGCATGGTCGGTGCGCTGGCTGACTGGTTCGCGGTCACAGCGCTCTTCAAGCATCCGCTCGGGTTGCCGATTCCGCACACCGCGATCATCAAGCGGAAGAAGGATCAGCTCGGTGCGAGTTTGAGCAATTTCGTCGGCAAGAACTTCCTGTCTGCCGACGTCGTCTCCACCAAGGTGAAGGCCGCCGAGATTCCGTTGCGACTCGGTACCTGGATGGCCGAGCCGAAACACGCCGAACGAGTCGCGGCCGAGACGGCCACGATTCTGCGCGGGGTCGTCGAAGTCCTGCGCGACGAGGACGTTCAGCAGATCATCGACGGGACCCTCGTGCGCAGGCTGGCCGAACCGAGGTGGGGGCCACCGATCGGGCGCGTTCTAGGCGAGCTTCTCCGCGAGAATCGGCAACTCCCGATTCTGGATCTGCTTGCCGAGCGCGCACACCAGTGGGCGCTGGGAAGTCAGGAGACCATCGATCGGGTGATCAGCCGCGATTCGCCGGCGTGGTCTCCAAAGTTCGTGGACGCGATGCTCGGCGAGAAGATCCACAGAGAGCTGGTCGAATTCACCTGGAAGGTGCGTTCGAATCCGGAGCACGAGGTGCGGCAGGCGGCCAACCGCTTCCTCGTCGACTTCGCAGACGACCTGCAGAACGATCCTGCGACCATCGAAAAGGCCGAGAAGATCAAGGCCGAGATCATGGGTCGTGAAGAGGTGACCGGACTGGCCGCAGCAACCTGGAAGGCTGCGAAACGCTTGATCATGGAATCCGTCGACGATCCGAACAGCACGTTGCGCACCAAGGTCGCGGAGAACGTCGTGGGGTTCGGCGAGAGGTTGCGCGACGAGGACGACCTCAGGGCCAAGATCGACGGTTGGGTGCTGGCGGGCACCCGGTACATCGTCGACCACTACACGGAGGAGATCACGGGGATCATCACCGACACTGTCGAGCGCTGGGACGCAGAGGAAGCGTCGGCGAAGATCGAACTCCAGGTGGGGCGCGATCTTCAGTTCATTCGAATAAACGGCACCGTTGTCGGTGCGCTCGCCGGACTCGCCATCTACACGCTGTCGACGCTGTTGTTCGGCTGATACTTCCGAGCTGACCAAGAGGTGCTTGCAGGGTGCTTGCAATTGCTAGCAGTCTGGTTTACGCTTCTTATGCACAGCAATACGGAGGACCGATGGCAAGCGACGAGGATCGCGAAGCAGGCGGGGCTGGAGATCTGGCGGCTCGGGTAGTCAGCAACGCCGCCCACGACATCGGCGGTTTCATTCGTGCGCAGCGCGAAGCAGCCCACGTGTCGATGCGTCAATTGGCGGAGCTTGCCGGCGTCAGTAATCCGTATTTGAGTCAGATAGAGCGGGGTTTGCGCAAGCCTTCGGCGGAGGTGCTCGGACAGATAGCGAAGGGTCTTCGATTGTCATCGGAGGTCCTGTACATCCAGGCCGGATATCTCGAGCAGAGACCACACAGCCCCACCCGTGATGCTCTGCTCGCCGATACAGCAATCACCGAGCGGCAAAAGCAGGTACTGCTCGAAATCTACGAGTCGTTCTGCCGTGAGAACGGCTCGACGGAAGCAGCAAGCTCCCAGACATCCGGGCTTCGAGCAGAAGACCAGACGTCCGAGCCCCGAACAGAAGAACACCGGCATCCTGATTCCCGGAAGCCGGAACCAGAATCACACATCGTTGAAGAGGAGAATGCCGATGACTGACACGAAGACCATCGACAGCGTCAAGACTTCGTTGTATGCAGCGGTAGGTGCCGGAGATGTCGTGTTGCAGGCAGTGGCCGACGTCGTCACGCAGGTTCGTTCGCGTGCCGAGATCACTCAGGGTGATGTAGAGGAGCGCGTCGGCGGTGCGCGCGAGCGCTTCGTCGGCATGCAGGAAGACGTCACCGAGAGCGTCGAGAACCTCCGGGATCGTCTCGCGGGACTGCCCTCCGAGCTGCCCGAAGAATTTGCCGAGCTGCGCGAGAAGTTCACCCCCGAGGAACTGCACAAGGCCGTCGAGGCGTACCTCAAGGTCGTATCCGACCTGTACGCGTCTCTGGCGGAGCGTGGTGAGGAAACCGTCGAGCGCATCCGCAAGCAGCCGGCAGTCGAGGAAGGTATCGAAAGGGCCGAGACCGCTTTCGGTGACGTCGTCGAGCTGACTGAGGAAGCCCTCGGCACCGTGGCACGTCAGACCCGCGCTGTGGGCGAGCAGGCCGCAAAGCTCGCGGGCCTCGCCTCGGGCCGTATCTCCGACACCGCCGAGGGCCTCGGCGAGGTCATCGCCGACGCCGGCGACGGGGCTGCGCTGAAGGTTCTCGATCTCGGTGAGCAGGTCGAGGACGCGTCGAAGGACGCGGCTGAGCGTGTCACCACTGTTGCTGACGATGTTCAGGCCCGCACGGACAAGGCCGGTACGGCCAAGGCGCCCGCCGCCAAGAAGGCTGCTCCTGCCAAGGCTCCCGCCGCCAAGAAGGCTGCTTCCCCCAAGGCTGCGGGTACTTCGACCAAGGCCTCGGGTACTACGGCCAAGAAGGCTCCTGCAAAGAAGGCTTGATCCACGATGCCTTACGGCCCCCGCGTGTTGAGCGCGGGGGCTGTTGCGTATCGACCTCGTAGTATGAGGGTGTGATTCAAGTAAACGGCATCATTTCGCTGATCTTTCTCGTGCTGCAAGTCATCGCGCTCGGTGGTGCTGGTTTCGCGCTGTTTCACGCGGCCCGCCAGCGCCAAGACGCGTTCACGGCCGTCGACAAGTTGACCAAACCGATCTGGCTGGGCATCCTCGCGGCCGCGTTCCTCGTCCTGTTGCTGTTCTCCCCCGTGAATTTGCTGGGGATCATCGCAGTGATTGCCGTGTGCGTCTATCTCGTGGATGTGCGTCCGCGCGTTGACGACATTCAGCGTGGCCCACGCAAGTAGGACCTTCAGGGCCTGCGGCGGGAGAGCACAAACACAACCGACCCAACGGGTAGGAAGAAGAGTCAGGGGTGGGAATGTTCGGCTGTTCGCGTATCACCGGCCGTCAGGCACTTGTAGGGGCTGCTGGAGTAGCCGTTGCAGCCGTCGCCGCAGTAGCGGCGACCCGTCGCATTCAGGCGATCCGAGGGTCGACATCGTCGCCCGGAACGTTCCGGAACGAGTTGCTGTGCACTCCGAGCCTGCAAGCTGACGTGACGGAGATTCGGACCGATGACGGGGCCACGCTGCATGTCCGAGCCTACGGACCTCAGGACGGCGAACCCATTGTGCTCAGCCATGGCTGGGCCTGTTCCCATGAGTACTGGTATCCGCAGGTGAACGCCCTCGCGGGGGAGTACCGCGTCATCACCTACGATCAGCGCGGACATGGCCGCAGTACGGTCGGCTCCGCCGCTTTCGGTCCGGACGTCTTGGCTGACGATCTGTCCGAAGTGCTGAAAGCGACCGTGCGTGAGGACAAGAAGGCTGTAGTCGTCGGTCACAGTATGGGCGGCATGAGCATCATGGCCTGGGCGGGTCGATACCCCGAACAAGTGAACAGATATGCCTCGGCCGCGCTGCTCGCCAGTACGGCGTGTGACCGACTCGTCGCCGACACCACCGTCATCCCTCTCCCGAACGGCTTCCCGCGAGTGCCGGTCCCGGTCGGCCGGGCGGTGATGAGCGCTTCGGTTCCGCTCGTCCCATCCCCAGTGACGACACGTGCGCTCCAGTACGCCGCGATGTCGCAGAACGCTACGCCCGCCGAGGTCCAATTCTGCGAGAGCATCGTTCGGGACTGCGATCCACGGATCCGCGGCGGTTGGGGTGCGGCGCTGAGCGGTCTGGACATTCACGAGGCACTGGAGAATCTCGATGTCCCGACGACTGTGCTCGTCGGATCAGTGGACCGGTTGACTCCACCGGTCCACTCGCGCAGGCTCGCTCGCATGCTCAGCGATGCCGGAAACCTCGAACATCTTGTCGTCCTCTCCGACGTCGGGCACATGAGTTCCGTCGAGAACGTCGACGAGTTCAACCGGGAGATCATGCACCTGCGCAACCTTTAGGGACGGTTGCCGACGCCCCTAGTTGAAGACCACGGTCTTACGGCCGTGCACGAGGACGCGATCCTCCAGATGCCAACGAAGGCTGCGGGAGAGAACGAGTTTTTCGATGTCGCGGCCCTGCCGCACCATGTCGGACACCTCGTCGGCGTGGTCGACGCGGATCACGTCCTGCTCGATGATGGGTCCTGCGTCGAGTTCGGGCGTCACGTAGTGGCAAGTGGCGCCGATGAGCTTCACCCCTCGGGCGAACGCCTGGTGATACGGGCGCGCTCCGACGAACGACGGCAGAAAGCTGTGATGGATGTTCATGGCACGGCCAGTCCAGTGCTCGCACAGCGCAGGCGGGAGCACTTGCATGAAACGTGCCAGCACGATGGCGTGGGGGTCGTGGGCGTCGACCAGTTCACGCACTTGTTCGAACGCCTCTCCACGCTCCGCGGGATCCTTCGGGAAGGGAACGTGGTGGAAATCGATGCCGTGCTGATGGGTGATGGCCTCGAGTTCGCGGTGGTTGCCGATCACAGCGCAGACCTCTGCGGGTAACTCGCCACCGGCAGCGCGTCCGAGCAGGTCGTGGAGGCAGTGTGCTTCTTTGCTCACCAGCAGCACTACGCGCTTGCGTTCACTGGTGTCGGACACTGTCCATTCCGTTTCGGGGCCGAGTTCGGCGGCGACGGAGGCGAAGCGTTCCCGAAGCTCCTCGATGGACATGTCGACCGAGGAGGCCCGCACAGCCTGGCGTGTGAAGAACCAACCGGTGTCGGCGTCGGCGTGGTAGGCCGCTTCGACGATCCAACCGCCCACCCCGGCGAGAAACGTCGAGATGCGAGCGACGATGCCGGTGCGGTCGGGGCATCCCAGAGACAATACGTACCGGTGATCCCCGGTCGAAGCAGTGTTCATGGCAACAAATCTTTCACGTTGAATGAAGGCCCTTCACGACGGCGGTTCCGACGAGAGTCCCCGCGTCGATGTCGTGAATCACGCGTTCGGTAAGCAACTCGAGGAAGTCGCGACGGATTACCTCGACGGTTTGTGCGTCGAAGGGGGTCAGCGCCCCGCGCATGGGCCCACCCATAACGAGGTCCCACACGAACTCGGGGGTCGCGGGAAGGACATTGGACAGTTCCCTGACCTCGGTCGAGTGTGTGCCGAGCTCACCCAGCCACTGGTGCAGACCATCTGGAGTGTCCATGCGCTCGAGGATGTCGAACGGGATCTTGGCCAGTTCTTGCCTGGGTACGCCGTGTCGCGCGACCGCGTCGAAGAAGGAGTCTGCGAACTCGCGCAGCGCCCCATGCCTCCACACGGTGATTCCAACCTTTCCGCCTGGTCGAACCAGGCCGGCCAGCCGAGTGAACGCCGCGTCCATGTGTGGCAGGAAGAACACCCCGTAAGAACACGCGAGGGCGTCGTAGCCGATTTCGGGGACGGTGCTGGGGGGTTCCCACTCGGTAGCATCCGCGCAGACGAATTCGATGTTCTGCAGCCCACGCTCGGAGGCTTCCAGTCGTCCCTGTTCGAGTAGTTCATCGGCAAGGTCGACAGCGTGGACGAGTCCCGACGAACCCACTGCGGCAGCCGCCGGGATCGCTGAAGATCCTGCGCCACAGCACACATCGAGAACAGCATCGCCAGGGCGCAGACCGAGCTGGAAGACGAGAGACTGACCGGCAGGCGCCCACACCGCTGTCGTCAGCCGGTGGAACTCCCGCTGTGCCGCGTCGAATATCGATCCCACATCCTCCATACCGTGATGTTAGGGGCGTGCCGCCCGTGATGTCAGGGGCGGGTCGCCTGTATGTCAGGGGCGTGCCGCCCGTGATGTCAGGGGTCGTGCCGCGTGAAGGGGAGGGCGTTGTGCGAAGCTCGCAGTATGCCCGATGCTGCACTTACCCGTTCTCAGGTGGCCGATCTCGTCGACCACACGCTTCTCGCGCCCCAGGCGACCGTTGACGATGTCAGAGCCCTGATCGAGGAAGCTCGCTCTCTCGGGGTACTCGCTGTCTGCGTGTCGCCGTCGATGCTGCCGGTCCAGGCGCCCGATCTGGTGACAGCCACTGTGGTCGGATTCCCCTCGGGGAAGCACCACTCGTTGATCAAGGGCGCCGAGGCCAAGCTGGCGGTCGACCAGGGTGCACAGGAGATAGACATGGTGATCGATATCGGTGCTGCGGTTGCTGGCGACTTCAACGCCGTGCTTGCCGACGTCCTCACGGTCAGGGAGGCCATCGGCGACGGGATAGTCCTCAAGGCGATCCTCGAGACCGCTGCGCTACCCGACGAGGCGATTGTCGAGTCGTGCCGAGCCGCCGAACGCGCGGGCGCGAACTTCGTGAAGACATCTACCGGATTTCACCCAGCCGGTGGGGCATCGGTGGAGGCCGTCCGGTTGATGGCTCAGACCGTGGGAGGACGGATTGGGGTCAAGGCCAGCGGCGGAATTCGTACCGCTGAGGCCGCCCTCGACATGATCGCGGCCGGAGCGACGCGGCTCGGTCTCTCGGGAACCCGTGCCGTCCTGGACGGGTTGCCCGAGTGACTTCGCTGGTCGATCAGATCAGGATTCCGCAACTGCTCTGCTGTTGCTGCTGTTGAGCGGTGTCTGCGGGTGGCATCGTATAAGCGCCGCCCTCTAGCGTCATGTGGATGGCGTCGTCGGTGACCTGCAACGAGGTCGGCTGCATACCGAGGGGGTAGGTTTGCAGACTCGATGTAAGGGTCTCGACGACGCCATTCACGAGATCGGTGGGAAGCCCGAGTCCGAGGATCTCGGCGCCGACGGTTTCCACGTCGACGGTTCCGTTCGTGACTGTGGGCTTGACCGTGAGGTTGACCAGTCCAGCTGGACCGACGTCGAATCTCAGTGTGCCCGCGTTGGAATCAGCGGTCACCCCAGTGATCAGTGAACCGAACGTCTGCTGTTGCAGAGTTTCCAGAATGCCTTCGGTCGACCAATTGACAGTGGCCTCGGAACTGCCGATGGTGCCGCTGCTTTCGGGAGTGTTCTCGACCCGAATGTCGTTGATCTGGGCGTGCACCTGCATTCCCTCTGCAGGCCCGAACTTCGTATCGTCGCTGCTGATGCTGAGGTGGGGGATGTTCCCGTCGATCGATTGCAAAAGGACGGGCTTCCAACTCAGACCGATGTCGACCTGTGAGCCGAGCTGACTCTCGAACTGGTCCGCCATGCACGTCTTCACGTTGTGGCGCACGAAGAGTTCACCACCGACGAGGACCCCCGCCAGCAGGGCGATGACGACCAGGGAGATGACGAGCACCCGGTTGCTTCGGGGTGCGGAGTTCGTTCGGGTAGCTGTCATTGCAGGGATTCTTCCCGATAACTCTGAACGAATTCTGTGAAAGGACCGGTGACGAGTCGCCGAGATAACGGAAAGTGTGATGTACGACATAGTCGCCCAGTAATCTGGGGTGATGTCCGGATGGTTGGCTCCCCGTCCCGATGACTCGGAGCGGGAAAGTGTCGGTGAGGAAATCACCCGTGCCGCGAGATCTCAGGCCGGGTATTTCACCACGGGGCAGGCGCTGCGCCTCGGTTTCTCGGTCGCGGACATCAGCGACCAGGTCGCAGATGGGGCGTGGGTCAAGGTCGAGCGAGACCTGTATCGCTTGAAGGACCATCCGCGCTCGGACTTCGAAGAGTTCGCGAAGTGGTGTACCTGGTTCGGTTCTGCGGCTGCGGTCTCCCACCAGAGTGCCGCCGAACTTCACGGTCTAGGGCACCTTTACCCACGATTCATCCACCTCTCCACAGTCTTGTCACCGCCGTCGCCGACGCAGCAGCTCGCACTGCATCGGCATTCGCTGTCGTCCGAGGATTGTGAGCAGGTGGGTCCGCTCCGCATCACCACTCCCAAGCGCACCGCGCTCGACCTCGCGGCAGGCGGAATTTCGCAGGAGTTGCTCGACGAGGTGGTGGCCGATGGGGTTGCCATCGATCGGCTGAACGCGAATGCACTCTACGGCGAATGTGGATCGCTACCGGTGCAGGTGGCGCAGAGGATCGAACACGCTCTGGCCGCCTGCACCTGAAGAATCACGCCGCTGTGATCAGAACGGCCACTCGCAGGTCCGAGTCTTCTCCAGGAGTGGGATCATCGAGAATCCCGCGTCGGATAGACCCCCGAACGTGTGACGGTTCGAGGCGCCCGTGGGTCCGTGGCCGTGGCGGTACCCTGCAACATTCCATGTGTACACAGGTACATCGACCGGAACGTGTCTCGTCGGATCGGCACCAATCGACTGTTCGTCGGTCACGATGACGACGCGATCGTGGCCGCGGTAGTGCCTCCGAACCGCTGACTGGGTGTCCGTGCCACCGAGATTGCCGAAGCTGTCGACCACCCTCAGCACCGGCAGGTGCTTGAACGGCACGTACCGGCTCCGCGTTCCGAACTCGACCAGGTTCGCCCGCTCGGCGCGTGCCGCCACCGTTGTGCCGAACATCGCGGCTGCGTCCGCGCGCGTCAGTTCCGACCGCGCCGAGATATGGCTGTAGAACATCGAAGCCGACCGATCGACGAGGACCAGGGTGCGCCCCGGCAGCGACGGCACCGAGGAGAGTGACGCCCCGAGAGCACGCTCGAGCGCATGGCCCCACCGCGGACTCGGCGCGTTCCGGTATGCCGCGAGCAACCGCATCGGCAGCTGCCGTGACCTCGACACCTCATACGGATCCGCAATCCGGGCGGCTACTTGCTCGGCGATGTGATCGGCGACCCCGGACTCATCGAAGTTCCGCAGATTGCGCAGCAGCGCAGCGTATCCCATGGACGGGATCATTGCCTGCCATGCCATGGCATCCATCGGTCCCTGTAGCCAGCCCGCGAGCGACTCCCAGGTCATCCCAGCGGAGGCCAGCCGCTCGGGTGTGCCGAGGACTGCACGCCGCTTCTCCGGTGGAAGTGCTGCCAGCACTGCCCGTTCGGACAACATCTTCAGGCAGGCGGGTAGAGCACTGTCGCGCCCCTGCCTCCGATCGATTGCGTGCCGGAACAGCTCGCCCTGCCACGCACCCGTCGGCGAAGGGTGGGTGAGCTCGATGACGTCGCCGAATCGGACGTCCCTCCGGTCGGAATCCCATTTCAACAGGGAGCGTTCCGAGTAGAGGCGAACCGCTGCATCCGCGACACCGCGCTTGACCGGCTTCGGGATCGAACGACCATGGCGGTTGATCCAGTACGCGAGGAGCTCACCGGGTTCATCCGCACGTCGAAGTGCGGAGGAGATCACCGCTCGGTTGTTGCCGTGCAAGCCGGCGCCCAAACGGGCGCGGACGAACTCCGCCGCCGCAACGATCGCTGCCGAACGAAGATGCGCGTCCCGGCGAAGCCAGCCGATCATCCGGGCCGTCCACTCGGGGTCGGACAGGGTGACCTCGTGGACGAGTTCGACGAACCGCTCGTCGCGATCGTGTACCGATTCGTAGAAGGTAGCCTCACCCACCATATTGGTGACGGCGAGAAGGAACAACTCACTCTTGGCATCGCGGGCGTAGCCGTCACCGCCCTCGAACGTCCGCCCCGAGGGTCGTTGCTCCGATACGACGGTGTTCGGAACATCCTTGTGGCGAAGCATTTTCAGGTTGAACTTGCTCATGAGTCGTGCCTCCCTCCGAGAGGTGCGGGTGCTCTTGTCGAAGGTGCGCGCCACCCGAGGGCGAGGCGACGACGGGATGCGGAATCGAACCGCGTGCCTGCGCACTTCGCCGAAGAAGTATCCGTCGTCTGCGCACCGGGTGACGCGCACCTTCTGTCGTGCCGAGTTCAGGATCGGCGGAGGAACGAAGGCCCTCTACCACTGAGCTACGGGAACAGTTGTCCCCGGCCGGATTCGAACCGGCGACCACTCGATTGACAGATCGAAGTAGCCCCCGCCTACGCACCGGCACAACATGTTTCGCGAACAGACTCTACGGGGAGCGTCGCCCGGTGTCGCGCGAATTAATTCGTCACACGGGGGGCGACCGCGGACCAGCCGACGGTGAGGATGTTGTCGCGCCGCCGATGCCGCTGGTGCTGCACCGGAAGACCCTGCGCGCGAAGGATGTCGAGGGATGCCCGCCATCGAGCTCTAGGTCCGAACGAACCGTACGGCGCCGCGGTGGCCCAGGCGCGGTCGGCAGCGGTGAGAAGGGCGTGAACCGGTTCGCCGGGCACGTTTCGGTGGATCAGGGCCTTGGGTAGGCGCTCGGCAAGGTCGGAGGGTTTGTCGACGTCGAAGGGATCCCACGCGAGCGTCAGTGACAGCGGCCCCTTGGCGTCGAGCAGCACCCAGGCACAACGCCGACCGAGCTCATCGCACGTGCCGTCGAGGATCAGACCGCCCGGTGCGAGCCCAGCCTGCATCCGTGCCCAAGCAGGCCCGACCGATTCCTCAGGGTATTGCCGCAACACATTGAAAGCTCGGACGAGCACGGGGCGTAGTCCGGACAGTTCGAACCCGCCGCGGGCGAAACTCACTCCGTGCCTGGTCTCGGCCACTCGTGCCGGATCGATTTCGAGGCCTACGACACGGCGGTCCCGACGTACGGCGGTGAGTCGATCCGCGAGTTCGAACGTGGTGTGCGGGCGGGCGCCGTACCCGAGATCGACCACGAGCGGGTCGACCGTGTCGTTCAGTGCTCGTCTTACCAGCGGATTGTGAACCAGCCATCGGTCACTGCGTCGCAATCGGTTGATGCCGGTGGTGCCACGAGTGATGACACCGTGAGGCCGCCCGAGAGTTGCGGAACTCATGGGAAATTTGTGGGTTGGATGTCAGCGCTGTGACAACCATTCTTCGGTGACCTCTGCCTCCGTGCGGAAGAGGTCGACGAGATTGACGAGCATCAATTGCTCCAGCTTCCCTCCGATGAAGGGCAGATACACCTTGGCCTCGGACGAGGTGCGGAATGTGCACCCGGTGTCGGTGGTGAACAACTTCATCTCTCCGGTGAGGCTGCCCGGGCCCGCTGGTATCGACGCCTCGTAAGTGCCCATTGTCGGCTCACCGAAAGGGGTGTAGAACTCCTTGCGGGTGATGACCATGTCCTTCTTGATCACGGTCTGTGCGATCTCGGGCAGCCCCGAGCGTGGCAGTACGTGATGCAGGACGACGGAGATCCCGTCGTCGGTAACCTCGAAGTGCTCGATGTGGTTCTCGGAATACTTCCGCATCTCCTCGATGCGAGCATCCCAGTAGGCGCGGTTGGTGAACGCGCCGTACACCTCTTCGGGGGTGTACTTGTAGCGGGCTGAATAGTCGATTCGGCGAGCCATGAAGGCCAAGGCTACCGGCTTTGACCGTAGGTTTCGGATATGTGCGCCACGTCACCCGCCGAGCCACTGCTCCGTGAACCCCTGCTCTCTCTCGATCAGATGCATGATCTGGTTTGCGATGATCTCTTCGATCTTCCCGCCGATAAGCGGGATCTTGACTTCGACGTCGGCTTCGAACTGCACTTTCGACCCGGCGTCGTGACCAGTCAAGGTCTGGGTTCCGGAAATGGTGGCGGGAGCGCCCTCCACCTCGGCCGTGAACGTGCCTGCGGCACGATCACCCTCGAGCGTGTCCCATTTCTCGGTGCGTTTGATCACGAGGTCACCAGGCCGGAGCTTGGTAACGATGCCGGGCAGGTGCTTCGCGGGAATCATCTGTGACATCGCCACCGAAATGGTGCCCGGGCCGGTCGTGACCTGATCGACGGTGGCGCCAGGCCCGCCGACCCGTTCGAGTCGATCGCGCCAATACTGCTGTGTGATCAGGCCCGCATGTACCCGGCCAGCGGGAAATGAATACGACGACGAATGCTCGATGTGGCGGCTCACGACCCGCAGGCTACCGTTTGCCCTTGTGTGGGATGTGAGCATTGTCGGTCAACTCGTCGATTCGGGCGCCTTCGTGTCCGAGAATCTCGAACTGTCGGGGCTGACCACGTTGCGTGTCGGCGGGCCGGCACGAATCGTGGCGGAGTGCGACACGAAGCAGGTTCTCGTCGACGTCGTACGTCTCCTCGACTCCTCACGCGTCCCGAACCTGATCCTCGCGGGCGGTTCCAACCTCGTGATCGGTGACGACGGGTTCGACGGTGTGGTGGTTCGGGTGTCCAACGGCGCCGTAGGACTCGAAGAGAATCTGGTCACGGCGGAAGCCGGTGCCGAATGGGACCGCGTGGTTGCCCGGACGGTCGCCGCAGGGTTGGGCGGACTCGAGTGCCTGTCGGGAATTCCGGGTTCGACCGGCGCCACGCCGGTACAGAACGTCGGTGCATACGGGGTCGAGGTGGGGTCGATGCTCGAGCGGGTACACCTGCTCGACCGGAGGAGCGGCGAGACCCACTGGGTCGAGCCGCGCGCACTCGGTCTCGGCTACCGTACGAGCGTTCTCAAGCATTCGGACGACGCGCTGGTGCTGGCGGTGGAGCTGAAGGTGAACCCCGACGGTCTCAGTGAGCCGCTGCGCTACCGGGAACTGGCGGCGGCGCTCGGCGCGCCCGAAGGCCGCCGACTGCCCTCGGAACAGGTTCGCGATGCCGTGCTGGACCTGCGCCGAGGCAAGGGCATGGTGCTCGACCCCGTCGATCACGACACCTGGAGTGCGGGCTCGTTCTTTACGAACCCGGTGGTGACCGATGCCGAGTTGGCGGGTGTCCTCAGTGCGATCGCCGCGCGACTCGGCGATGTCGCCGTCCCGCAGTACTCGGCGGACGGCGGAACCAAGTTGTCAGCGGGATGGTTGATCGAGAAGGCCGGTTTCGAGAAGGGGTATCCCGGTGAGGATGCTGCGGCGCGATTGTCGACCAAGCATGCGCTCGCCCTGACCAACCGAGGCGCCGCAACGAGTGGAGACCTCCTGGCACTGGCCCGTGATGTGCGTGACGGCGTCCACGCGGCTTTCGGGGTCCGCCTCGCACCGGAACCCGTTACTGTCGGCTGCACTCTCTGAAATCGTCCGCAGCAGCGGTAGCCTCGTCGCTGTGTATGCACAAGCGCTCCGGGGAGGTCGGCCACGAATCGCGTTGGTCGTGACGGCGCTGGTCGCGCTCGTCGTACTTTTGACCGGATGCACAGTCGGTTCGACGTCGGGAACGGCCACCGCGCCTCCCGGGCCTGTGGTCGAGGTGACGCAGAATCCAGCGTCGGGTACCACGGACGTCAACCCGGTGGCTCCGATCTCTGCTACCGCGTCCCGGGGCACGTTCACCGACATTTCGCTGGTCAATGCCCAAGGCCGCGTCGTTGCGGGTGCGTTGTCACCTGACCGGACCACGTTCACGGTCGGCGAACCGCTCGGCTACGGGGTGACGTACACGTGGAAAGGGACAGCGGTCGGCACAGACGGAAAGTCGGTGGCCGTCGCCGGTAGTTTCACCACCCTCGAACCTCAGGAGACCATCTCCGCCGGCCTCAATATCGGCGACGGCCAAGAGGTAGGGATCGCGGCGCCGATCATCATGCAGTTCCACGGCACGGTCGAGGACAAGGACGCCGCGGAGAAGGCGCTGACGGTCACCACCAACCCGCCCACCACGGGTTCATGGGCGTGGCTACCCGACGACAACGGCTCGCGCGTTCACTGGCGCCCGGAGAACTATTGGGCACCCGGTACGACGGTGCACTTGGACGCCAAGTTGTACGGCCTCGACCTCGGCGCCGGAGCGTACGGAGCCGCCGATATGACGCTCGACTTCACGATCGGGCGCAGTCAGATCGTGAAGGCGGACGCGCCCAGCCATCGCATGCAGGTGGTGCGCAACGGCGAAACCATCATGGACATCCCGGTGAGCTACGGCGAGGGCAACGAGGCCCGCAATGTCACGCGCAGCGGAATTCACGTGGTTACCGAGAAGCACGAGGACTTCGTGATGTCGAACCCGCCCTATTACGAGAACGTGCGCGAGCGCTGGGCGGTCCGTATCTCCAACAACGGCGAATTCATTCACGCGAATCCGGCGACGAGCGGTGTGCAGGGTTCGTCCAACGTCACCAACGGTTGTATCAACCTGTCGCTCGCGGACGCGCAACAGTATTTCGATACCGCCATGTACGGAGACCCGGTCGAAGTGACCGGAACTTCCATCGAACTCTCCTCCGCCGACGGCGACATCTACGACTGGGCCTTCGACTGGCCCACCTGGCAGTCCATGTCCGCGCTGGCCAAGTAAGTACGCCAGGGCTGTTGGGGAAGCCCGCGAGGTTGCTCGAGCTACGTCCTTCGGCTGAACCGGGTGGAATCTGCCTGATCCCGAGGCCTGACAACGATCTGGTCGAGATTCACATGTGGAGGGCGGGAGGCGACGAACCCGATGATTTCTGCGATGTCCTCGGCCAACAGCGGGGTGATGCCCTCGTAGACTTTCTCGGCACGCTCGTGGTCGCCGTAGAAGCGCACCAGCGAGAACTCCGTTTCCACTGCGCCTGGCAGGATCTCGGTCAGTCGGACAGGCTTGCCGAGCAACTCGCCGCGCAGCGTGCGATGCAGGGCGGCTTGAGCGTGTTTGGCGGAGGTGTATGCAGCGCCGTTGTCGTAGATCGTAATGGCAGCGGTGGAGGTGACTGTGACGATCAAGCCGTCGTTCGAGTCGATCAACTTCGGCAGCAGCGCTTTGGTGACCCGAAGCGTGCCAATGACGTTGGTATCCCACATCCACTGCCAGTCTTCGAGGTCGGTGTCGATGACCGGGGCCAGGCCCTTGGCGCCGCCGGCGTTGTTCACCAGCACATCGACGCGGGGCAGGACAGCTGCAAAGGCGTCCACGGAGTCTTGATCTGTCACATCGAGTTCGAGGGCGGTGCCTTCGATTTCTTCGGCGATCTTTTCCAGCCGATCCACCCGCCGGGCTCCGATCACCACATGGAAACCCTGGCCGGCCAGCGTGCGAGCGGTGGCTTCTCCGATGCCGGAACTGGCTCCGGTGACGACAGCGATGCGGGAGTTCGGCGAAATGGTCATGGACAACATGCTAAGGTCCGCCGACGATTTCGGATGTATGCCGCCCCTGGGCGACGACGTCAGTGCTGTGGGGCCGGGTGATCAGCTGACCGGAGGGGCGCACGTCGTCTCCGGTGCCCAGCCGCGTTTCCGAAGCTCTGCACGGGCTCGGTCGATTCCCCCGTGCTCTAGTGCCGCCAGCGAGGATTCGTCCGCCCACACGAGTTCACCGCGGCGGCGGACCGCGACGCTCATCGATCCGCCGAGGTGCTCGAGCGCGCCGGGGATGTTGCGACGCTCCGCCGGGAGTGGCACCGGCAACACGTGAGCCTCGGCGAGCGGCGAACTTCCCTCGATCTCGACGCTCCACATGCGGCTACGGCCCCTCAGCGACCACCGTTCGTCGGTGACATAGGCGCGGACGGGGGAGGTGACCGGGTTACAGAGACGGACCACCGTGCCGCCGGGCAGTGCGACGACCACAGATGTGACCTCGGTGCGCAGTGGGCCTGCCACGACCTCTCCACCGGCGAATGCCACGCAGGCCTGCCGGTCGGCGAACCCCTGGGCTTGTCCCCACCACCAGGAGTCGGGGAAACCGCCCTTTCCCCAGTTCTTCTCGCCGTAGACCTGGGAACCGTCGAGGTTGATTTCCGTCTCGCCCAGGACGGCCTTCCCTTCAACACTTCCGCCCAGCAACCACGGGTGCCAGTACTGGTTCAAGGCGGGCACCGAATGGAAGACGCCCGATCCGCCCAGTCTGCGCTGTGGCCACCGGACGGCTGCGCCGATCCGGACGTCGAGGTGGGCGTCCGGCCCGAGGTCGACCTGGAGGCGGTCGATCGACCCGCGGAATGCTTCGCCCGCGAACGCACCAAGCCCGGCTGCGTTCGCGCAGCCCTCGGGATGCGCGGCCGTTCGGACGAAGGGAGCGGGGTGGCCGGCGAGGCCGAGGGTGGACCAGTGGCCGTCCGAGGCTCGGTTGATCCCGGCCAGGGCGATCACGACCTCGCCGGTGGCCGGCTGAGTGAACCGCCAGAAGTAGCCTTCCATCGCGACATCGTGTGCTGGGAGCACGTTCCCGAACGGTAGATCCGCGCCTGTCGCCCGGTATGCGTGGAGGAGGCGCGACATCGGTCAGCTTTCCGGCTGTCGATCAGCTTGATCCATACCTATGGATGCTATGCGCGCAACTGAAATCGCGCAGGGGCACGCTGGGCTCGACGAGCCATCATTGCCGCCTCGCGCGGGCAGGTCGATCAGAGGGGAAGTGACGACTCCGAGAGTCCGGTGGGTGCATCGCGCCGCCGAAACCACTCCAGACCGAACACCTCACGCAACTGGTCATCGGGCATGTGTAGGAACGGGCCGAAGTCACCGATCTGGGTGGCGTGCGCGTGCATGGCGGCACGTTTCGCGTCCATGACACCGCTGACGTCCACGACCGTGGTGATCTCCGATTCCGGCAGGCCGAACGCGTCGAGGTCCGGGGGTTGGGTCTCCTCGGACCACTCAGGGTTCAGGGCCATCAGCCGTTGGAGGTGGTCGCGGCTCACGGCTGCCTCGTAAACGTGTGGGACACCAGCCATCTCGGCCGCCCGGACGCCCACGTGATGAACCTGGACGTGGTCGGGATGGCCGTAACCGCCGTTGGGGTCGTAGATCGTGAGTACGTCGGCGGCCTCTTCGACGAGAACCGCGGCGAGTCGGGCGGCTGCCTCCTCGACATCGATGTTGCAGAACGCCGCTGGGTTGCCGTTCTCGGGCGATCCGGCCATCCCGGAGTCTGCGTAGTGCAGCGGCACCACACGCGTGGCGCCGAGCAGGCGTGTCGAGTTCTCGAGTTCGCGGCGCCGCCGCTCAGCCAGCGACTCGCCCTCGGACAGAATGCCTTCGGGGGCCTCGCCGAGAGCTCCGTCCGTGGCAGTCACCACCACGACGCGATGGCCGGCATCGGCGGCCTGACGCATCACCCCACCGGTGGTGAACACTTCGTCATCGGGATGGGCGTGGAAGCACACCAGGACACTCATGGGGTCATACTTGCACGCGCCCGAAGTCGGCGGAAGTAAACGGTGACTCGGACCCGGTTCATTGTGGTGGAGACGGATGCAGGGAATGTCTCTATGGTGGCTTCATGGCCACTCGTGAAGCTGTCGGCATCGACGGAACGCCGCTCGTCTACTCCGTGACCGGTGCCCCCGAAGCAAGGCCCCTCGTTCTCCTGCACGGTTGGGCGCAGTCCTCCAGGTGCTGGGGGACCGGGGTGCTCGCCGATCTCGCGTCCAGTTATCGGGTCATCGCAGTGGACCTGCGCGGGCACGGATACTCGGGAGCGCCCGACACCGGATACGGCGATTCCACGGTCTGGGCGGGGGATGTCGATGCGGTACTGGCAGCGGAGGGTGTCACATCTGGGGCGGTTCTGGTCGGTTGGTCCTACGGCGGTCTCGTGATCTGTGATTACCTGGCGGTGCAAGGAACCGGCGCGATTGACGCGGTCGTCTTCGTCTCGGCGATTACGAGCATGGGTCGCGGGGAGAAGGGCCATCAGATCGGACCGACGATGCGTGCTGCGCTGCCCGATGCGATGTCCGATAGTCCACGAGACGCGATCCGTGCTTTCAGTGATTTCGGAACCTCCCTGACGGGTCCACCGGAGGGCAAGGGCTCGCATTCGCAGGCGCTGTTGGGTGCCAGCCTCAGTACCCCGCCCCGAGTCCGGTCGGCTCTGCTCGATCGTGCGGCGAGTTACGACGACCTGCTGCGGTCGCTCGATATTCCGGCGCTCGTGTTGCACGGAACAGCGGACTCGGTCGTCGATGTCGCGACGGGCAGGCATGTGGTCGAACTCATACCGAAAGCGCAGGCCTCCTTCTGGGAGGGGTGCGAACACGCTCCCTTCGTCGAGGACCGAGAACGGTTCGTCAAGGAAGTCGGCCAATTCGTCGAGAACCTCGATTAGAGGCGCTGTCACACGAGGGGGCAGTATGGAGTGGTGACACCCATGCACAACGCGCCTCCCCGCAGGGTGGCAGTCCTCTCCGTCCACACCTCCCCACTGGCGCAACCTGGCATCGGCGATGCGGGTGGCATGAATGTCTACGTGCTGCAGTCCGCGATACAGATGGCGCGGCGTGGTCTCGAAGTGGAGATCTTCACCCGGGCCACGTCTTCGGCCGATGTTCCTGTCCGGGAGGCGGCACCGGGGGTGCTCGTCCGCAGTGTCGTGGCGGGGCCATTCGAGGGTTTGGACAAACAAGATCTGCCCACCCAGTTGTGCGCCTTCGTGGCCGGAGTGCTCCGCGAGGAAGCCCGGCACGAACCCGGCTACTACCACCTCGTGCATTCGCACTACTGGTTGTCGGGGCACGTAGGTTGGTTGGCCCGCGACCGCTGGGGTGTTCCGTTGGTGCACACCGCGCACACTCTCGCGGCGGTCAAGAATGCGTCGTTGGCCGAGGGGGATACCCCCGAACCGGCCGCTCGTCAGATCGGCGAGCAGCAGGTGGTAGCGGAGGCCGACCGGCTCGTGGCCAACACCAGGGAGGAATCCGATCAACTGGTCCGCCACTACGGTGCCGACCCGAACCGCATCGACGTGGTGGCGCCCGGCGCCGACCTGACTTTGTATCGGCCGGGCGACCAGGTGGCGGCCAGGGCGAAACTGGGCCTCGACCCCCGCGAGACCATCGTGACCTTCGTCGGGCGCATTCAACCCCTCAAAGCGCCCGACGTCCTGCTCCGGGCCGCCGCCGAATTGATTGCCCGCGATCCTGACTCGACCCTGCGGGTGCTCGTCGTCGGGGGGCCGTCCGGGTCGGGACTTGCTCGCCCCGACGGGTTGATCCAACTCGCATCTTCGCTGGGAATTGCACCTCGGGTCACATTCCTCCCGCCTCAGGAACCCGAGCGGCTCGCCGACGTGTACCGGGCGTCGGATCTCGTTGCTGTACCGAGCTATTCGGAGTCCTTCGGGCTGGTGGCGATCGAGGCTCAGGCATGCGGGACGCCGGTGATCGCGGCGAACGTCGGCGGCCTCGGCGTAGCCGTGCGCGACAGTGAAACAGGACTGCTGGTGGACGGGCATCGCACCGAGGACTGGGCTGCCGCGTTGCAGTCGTTGATCTCCAATCCCCGCCGTCTCGCCGCACAGGGCGCGGAGGCTCCGCGTCATGCGGAGAATTTCTCGTGGGATCACACCGCCGATGGGCTGCTCGCCAGTTATCGAAAGGCGACTGCCAACTACAACTACAACGCCGGAAATGACTCGGGTGAGTTCTCGCCGCGGCGCGGACGCGGGTTGAGGAAGTTGCGCCGGGTCGGGGGAGTGCGCGCATGAGCGACCTGAACGAAGTCATCGAATCCGCATTGACCGAACGTGGGCTGGACTTCACGCGGAAAGATTCGACGCATTTCGTCGTGGAATTGCCGGGTGAGCGCAAACTCGCGACGCCGACGCTGTTGACAGTCGGCAAGCACGGCCTGCGCGTCGAGGCGTTCGTTTGCCGTAAGCCGGACGAAAACTTCGAGGGAGTTTATCGATACCTGCTGCGCCGCAACCGGCGGCTGTATTCGGTGGCATACACGATCGACAAGATAGGTGACATCTATCTGGTCGGGCGAGTCGCGGAGCACGCGGTGACCGCTGACGAACTGGACCGGATACTCGGGCAGGTGCTCGAGGCAGCCGACGGCGACTTCAACACCATCCTCGAGCTCGGATTCGCACGCTCGATCAAACGGGAGTGGGAGTGGCGAGTATCGCGCGGGGAATCGTTGGCGAACCTGAAACCGTTCGAACACCTGATAGAAGATTCGCTGGAATAGCACCTCCCCCTCTTCCACGGTCGGCGAAATCGCGCGGGTAGAGTGTGGCCGAGTCTGTGACTGTAATCACAGTTCCGGTGCATGAATCGGCGCTCTTTGAAACCTGCACCGACCAAATGTTGCTGCAACGCTTTGAGGGAGAGGTCCAGTGAGCTTCAAGAGCCCGTTTCCGGACGTCGAGATTCCGAACCACAGTGTCTACGATTTCCTCTTCGGCCATATCGACCAGGCGGATCTGGGCAGGCCCGCGCTGATCGACGGTGCTTCCGGTGCGGTCACCACGTACGAGTCCCTCGTCGCCCAGATCAACGCTGTAGCCGGCGCGCTCGCCGCGCGGGGTATGGCGGTCGGTGACGTGGTGGGTCTGCATTCGCCGAACTCCCCGGCATTCGCGTCGGTGTTCCACGGCATACTCCGCGGCGGAGGCATCGCCACTACGATCAACGCCCTATACACGGCGGAAGACATCGCCAAGCAACTCACCGACTCGAAGGCGAAGTTCCTCTTCACCGTTTCCCCGCTGTTGCCGCAGGCAAAGGAGGCGGCTGCGAGGGCTGGGATTCCGGACTCCAACCTGATCGTCCTCGACGGCGCCGAGGGGCACCCGGCCCTGAGGGACCTGCTGGACCAGGGGGCACCCCCACCGACGGTGTCGTTCGATCCTGCTACGCAACTTGCGGTCCTGCCGTATTCGTCGGGCACCACCGGTCGCCCGAAGGGCGTCATGCTCACCCACCGCAACCTGGTGGCGAACGTGTCCCAGATCAACCCGCAGATGGGCATCGAGGCTGAAGACAAGGTGCTGGCGGTGCTGCCGTTCTTCCACATCTACGGTATGACGGTGCTGCTCAACGCCGCACTGTTCAACCGGGCGAGCCTGGTGACGATGCCGAAGTTCGACCTCGTCGAGTTCTTGCGGATCGTCTCCGAGCAGAGGTGCACGTACGTGTTCATCGCCCCGCCGGTCGCGGTGGCATTGGCCAAACATCCGGCTGTCGACCAGTACGACCTGTCGTCTGTTCACACCGTTTTCTCCGGCGCAGCCCCGCTCGATCAGGAACTGGGCAAGGCGGTCGCCAACCGGCTCGGCTGCCGCGTCCGCCAGGGCTACGGGATGTCGGAGATGAGCCCCGTCAGCCACTTCATCCCGTTCGATCGCGACGACGTCGCGCTCGACTCCGTCGGTTCCACGATTGCCAACATGGAGTGCAAGCTCATCGACCCGGCCACCGGTGAAGAGATCGTGTTTCCGGCCCAGGGGGTCAGCGAGCCCGGCGAATTGTGGTGCAAGGGCCCCAACATCATGCTGGGTTATCTCGGCAACGACGAGGCCACCGCAGAAACGCTCGACGCCGACGGCTACCTGCACACCGGCGACATCGCCACCGTCGATGCCCAAGGAGTCGTGACGATCGTGGACCGACTGAAAGAGCTGATCAAATACAAGGGTTACCAAGTTCCGCCTGCTGAACTCGAAGCCCTGCTTCTCACCCACCCGCAGATAGCCGATACTGCCGTCATCGGTGTTCTCGACGACGACGGTGAGGAGGTGCCCAAGGCGTTCGTGGTCAGGCAGCCGGACGCTGAACTCGACGAGTCCGCTGTCCTCGAGTTCGTTGCCGAGCGGGTTGCGCCACACAAGAAGGTTCGCAGGGTGGAATTCATCGACATAGTGCCGAAGTCGGCGGCGGGCAAGATCCTGCGCAAGGACCTCCGGTCGAGAGAAGTGAGGAGCTGACGGCAGGATCCAAAGCGCCAGGGCTGAAGCGCAGGATTTGGCGCTCGGGTGCTCACAGTGTGGGGGTTCCGGGATTCGTGCCAGGATGAACGGCATGAGTACCGGAACCCTAGTGCTGCTCCGCCACGGCGAGAGTGAATGGAATGCACTCAATTTGTTCACCGGCTGGGTGGACGTCCACCTGACCGATAAGGGCATCGCTGAAGGCAAGCGCGCCGGCGAATTGCTTGTCGAGCATGATGTGCTCCCCGACGTTCTCTACACATCGTTGCTGCGCCGTGCCATCAGCACCGCGAACATCGCGCTCGACGTCGCGGATCGCCACTGGATTCCGGTCGTTCGCGACTGGCGTCTCAACGAGCGCCACTACGGCGCCCTTCAAGGGCGCAACAAGGCGCAGGTCAAGGACAAATACGGCGACGAGCAGTTCATGTTGTGGCGGCGCAGTTACGATACGCCCCCGCCACCGATCGAGGCCGGTAGCGAATACAGTCAGGATGGGGACGACCGCTACGCGCACCTCGGTGAAGTGCCGCTCACCGAATGCCTGCTCGACGTCGTGAAGCGCCTCATTCCATATTGGGAGGAGACGATCTCCGCCGACTTGAGGGCTGGCAAGACCGTGCTGATCACCGCGCATGGCAATTCGCTGCGTGCCTTGGTCAAACACCTCGACGGAATCTCTGACGAGGACATCGCAGGTCTCAATATCCCGACGGGCATCCCATTGCGGTACGACCTGGACGAAAACCTGCTTCCCCTCAACCCGGGCGGGACCTACCTCGACCCGGCTGCCGCTGCGGCCGGCGCCGCCGCTGTAGCCAACCAGGGCGGCCGGTAACACGTGTACCAGGCCGGAGGTTCATTCCTCGGATCTCCGGCCGAAGTCGGGGTCTATGTCGGTCGAAGAGCCAGGACCCTTCGCAGCCTCCCCGTCGCGCGAACGTACGATTCAGGCGTGAGTGTTACGCAAGCCGTTCCGTTCGCCATCATGGGCGGCTTCGTCGGGTACCTGATCGGCGGTGTACTGGTACCCGTACTTGGCGCAAGACGAGCACGGCGGGCCGAGCGCAGCTCCGGCCTCACCGTGTCGCAGGTGCTCGACCTGATCGTCCTGACATCGGAGAGCGGCATTGCCGTCGTCGACAAATTTCACGACGTTGTCTTGTTCAATCCCCGCGCCGAAGAACTGGGCCTGGTCCGAAACCGCCTCCTTCACGACCGTGCCTGGGTGGCGGTGCAGCGGGTATATGAGACCGGAGCTTCGGTCGAGCTCGACCTGACTGCCAAGAATCCGCAGCGTGGGCGCGACCGTATCGCGGTGCGCGGTACCGCCAGACTCCTGAGCCAGGAAGACCGCAACTTCGTGGTCCTGTTCGCAGACGACGATTCCGAGCAGGTTCGGATGGAAGCGACGCGCCGCGACTTCGTTGCCAACGTCAGTCATGAACTCAAGACGCCTGTGAGTGCTATGGGCCTTCTAGCCGAGGCGCTTCTCGAATCTGCGGACGATCCCGAAGCGGTTCGGCACTTCGGCGAGCGCGTGCTCAGCGAATCCGAGCGACTCGGAAAGATGGTCACCGAACTGATCGCGCTGTCGCGGTTGCAGGGTGCGGAGAAACTGCCCAACCTCGAGGTCATTTCGGTAGACCAGATCGTGGATGAGGCGCTGGCGCGTTGCAAGATATCGGCTGAAGCGGCGGGTATAGCCGTAACCACGGACCAAAACGGCGGCTTGGAGGTGCTCGGTGACCGTGACCTGCTGGTCACCGCATTGTCAAATCTGATTCAGAACGCCATCGCCTACTCGACGAACGGCACCCCTGTCTCGATCAGCCGGTCGATCCGTGGGGACAATGTGGCGATCGCGGTCACTGATCGCGGCGAAGGTATTGCGAAGGACGACCAGGAGCGCGTGTTCGAGCGGTTCTTCCGGGTCGACAAGGCGCGGTCCCGGGCGACCGGCGGAACAGGGCTCGGCCTCTCGATCGTCAAGCACGTGGCAGCCAACCACAACGGCTCGATCGACCTGTGGAGTAGGCCGGGTACAGGTTCAACGTTCACCTTGCAGATTCCTGCACACAACGAGACTGCGGACGTCGAGGGCGCAGAAGTCGGGAAGAGAGAAATCGATTTGGAGGCCAAGCGATGACAAGTGTGCTGATCGTGGAAGACGAGGAGTCCCTGGCGGAGCCGCTGGCCTTCCTGCTACGCAAGGAGGGGTTCGAAACGACAGTTGTCGGCGACGGGCCTTCTGCCCTTGCGGAGTTCGATCGCACGGGTGCGGACATCGTCCTCCTCGACCTCATGCTGCCCGGTATGAGCGGAACAGACGTGTGCAGGCAACTCCGCAGCAGGTCAGGTGTTCCCGTCATCATGGTCACAGCGCGAGACAGTGAGATCGACAAGGTCGTCGGGCTCGAACTCGGTGCCGACGACTACGTGACCAAGCCGTACTCCGCACGGGAGCTGATCGCCCGCATTCGTGCGGTGCTCCGGCGCGGCACAGACAGCGAACTCGATACCGCGCAGGGGTCCGCAGTGCTAGAGGCCGGTCCCGTTCGGATGGACGTGGAGCGACACGTGGTCCGGGTGAACGGGGAGACCGTCACCATGCCTTTGAAAGAGTTCGAACTTCTCGAGTACCTGCTGCGCAATTCCGGGAGGGTCCTCACACGCGGGCAGTTGATCGATCGAGTGTGGGGTGCCGACTACGTCGGCGACACCAAGACACTCGACGTCCATGTCAAGCGTCTGCGCTCGAAGATCGAGAACGACTCCGGCAAGCCGGAACGCCTGATAACGGTTCGAGGGCTCGGGTACAAGCTGGAGACTTGATCAGATCCTTGCCCCGGACGGTTTGTCGACTGCGCGGCTGATTCACCGCGCCGACGGCGGGCGCTACGTGCCTGCCCCTTGTTTCTGCGGGCGCGCTTCACCGTCTTCTTTGCCCTTTTTCGCGGCGACCCGGGTGGCCGGATGGACGGCTATCAACCCGAGTCCTGCACGCCGCTTGCACAGTTTCGCCAACTCGCCGTAGGCGGCCTTGCCGAGCAGTTCGGTCAATTCAGGAGCGTAGGACTGCCAGACGGCCTGGGTGCCCACGTGGGCATCCGGGGAGCCAGAGCAGTACCAGTCGAGGTCTTCGCCACCTTCACCCCAGCCGCGCCGGTCGTATTCGGTGATGGTGGTCTTCAGGATCTGAGTGCCATCAGGACGTTCGACCCACTCCTGGGTGCGACGGATCGGAAGCTGCCAGCACACGTCGGGCTTGACCTCGAGCGGTTCGACTCCACGTCGCAGCGCCATCGAGTGCAGTGCACAGCCGATGCCGCCTTCGAAGCCGGGGCGGTTGAGGAAGATGCAGGCACCTTTGTATCGGCGGGTACGCAGCGTCGGCTCGTCCTCCAGGTCGTCTTCCTCCAGGTAGCCCTTCTTGCCGAGACCCTTGTCGATGAATTGCCAGTCGTTCGGTGTGAGCAGTTTCACTGCTGCGTTCAGCTTCTCGAGGTCCTCTTCGTCGGAGAGGAACGCGCCGTGCGAGCAGCATCCGTCGTCGGGTCGGTCACCTATGATTCCCTGGCAGGCGGGGGTACCAAATACGCAGGTCCAATGCGAGAGCAACCACGTCATATCCGCGGCAATGATGTGCTCGGTATTGTCGGGGTCGGGAAATTCGACCCACTCGCGAGCGAAGTCGAGGGGCACTTCCGGGTGGGGCGTCATCTTGTGCGAGCGCCCCCTACTGCCTGCTGTCACAAGGACCGACGGTAGACCCAGTACCGTGTCACTGTGCGACTAGGGGTGCTCGACGTAGGAAGCAATACAGTCCATTTGCTGGTAGTGGACGCCCACAGGGGTGGCCACCCGACGCCCATGAGTTCGACCAAGTCGGCTCTTCGGCTAGCGGAAAACACCGACAGCCATGGTCATATCACATCTCGGGGTGCAGATCGCCTGGTATCGACGGTGGCGGATTTCGCCGGTATCGCAAAGACCTCTGGGTGTGGCGAGCTGATGGCCTTCGCAACGTCCGCTGTGCGTGACGCCAACAACTCGGATGACGTGCTCGCCAGGGTCCGCGCCGAGACGGGGGTGACGTTGGAGGTGCTATCGGGTACCGAGGAGGCCCGGCTGACGTTCCTCGCTGTGCGCCGCTGGTTCGGGTGGAGTGCCGGGCGCATTCTGCATCTCGACATCGGAGGCGGGTCGCTGGAACTCACGACCGGTGGCGACGAAGACCCCGACGTGGCGCTGTCGCTGCCACTCGGGGCAGGGCGGCTCACTCGGGACTGGCTCGAGGCCGACCCGCCGGGCAAGCGTCGTGTGGCGGTGCTCCGGGACTGGCTCGACGCCGAACTCGTGACACCGGCCAGTCAGTTGCGCGCTGCGGGGGAGTGGGATCGTGCCGTCGGTACATCCAAGACGTTCCGGTCGCTGGCCAGGCTTACGGGCGCAGCACCCTCTAGTGCGGGCCCCCGAGTCAGGCGGACGCTCACTTCCAGCGGTCTCAGGCAACTTATAGCTTTCATTTCACGGATGACGTCCTCTGACCGTGCAGAATTGGAAGGGGTGAGTTCCGATCGATCGCAGCAGATCGTGGCCGGAGCACTCGTCGCGGAGGCCAGCATGAGAGCACTAGGTGTGGAGGAACTGGAAATTTGCCCATGGGCTCTGCGTGAGGGGTTGATCCTCCGGAAGCTCGACACGGATATGGGTAGTGAATTGATGGTGAGTGCTCAATGACCGAGGACAATCAACAGATTTCTGTGTCCGAACTGCTCAAACGCAATGGGCAGCAGGTGGAGTCGAGCGGCGGACGGCGTCGCCGTGGCGCGAAGGGTGGAATTTCGGTTGCCGAGCTGACCGGCGAGATCCCCTCTGTCCACGGTCGTCCCGAGTCTCGAGCGCTGATTTCGGAACCGGCCCCCGCGCCGAACCGTGCCCCTGCCCCCGAGCCGAACCTGGCCCCAGTTTCCGAGCGGGTCTACGTTCCCGAGCCGAACCCGGCCCCAGTTTCCGAGCCGGTCTATGTTCCCGAGCCGAACCCGGCCCCTGTTCCTGAACGCACCGCTTCCCTTGCCACCCGGTTCGGCGGTGACGTCGATGAGGTCGACGATGTCGACGATGTCGACGAGCCCATTGCCAGTCGACCCGCCGGCCGCGTCAATGGTGCGGCATCCGCAGGTACGTCACGCGATCACCAAGGCGCATGGGTCAGCAGATTCCTGCAGCAGGAAGGCCCCGATACCGGGATCGTCGTGCCTGTCGACGAGCCCGCCGCGGCTTTGCCGGTGGAGAATCCTGACCCCGTCCCGAGCGGTTCCGAATTCTTCGCCGAGTCGAGGGACGAGGACTCCGCCGGGTGGAATCCGGAACCCCAACTGTTGTCCGGGTCGACGCTGGCAGGCGATCTCATGCGCCACTCCCAGGACTCGGTGGTGGGCGCCGGTGACGAAACGGACATCATCGAGGCTGCTGACAGTGCGGCACTCGATCAAGACCAGGATGGTGACGCCGGAAAATCCAAGATCCTACGCCGGTCTCGCAAGCAGGCGAGGGCAGAGAAGGCGAAGAAACCTCGCAAGAAGGTCGATGCCGTTGAAGACTCCACTCGCGAGTGGCTCGTCCTCATAGGGCAAGGTGTCGTCGCGGTGATTGCGGGGGCCCTGCTCTTCAAGGGTTTCGAGAAGCTGTGGGTCACGCTCCCCTGGGTCGCGCTGGTTCTCGCGCTCCTCATGATCGTGGGACTCGTCGCGATGGTCCGGATAGTGCGTCGTACCGACGACATCACAAGTTTCGTGATCGCTGTGGTGGTCGGGATGATCGTCACGCTCGGGCCACTCGTCCTCATGCTTACGTCGGGGTGAGCCGATCATGGGCGACGACACTGAGCGCGGCGCTCGACTGCCGCCGCGAGGGCGCAAGATCCTGATCGGATTGTCGACCGCCTCCGTGTATCCCGAGAACACCGAGGCGGCGTTCCGGTACGCCGCCGATCTGGGATACGACGGCGTCGAGCTGATGGTGTGGGCCGAATCGGTCAGTCAGGACGTCGGTGCCGTAACCGCGCTCGTGCGCAAGTACGCGATCCCTGTTCAGGCAGTCCACGCACCGTGCTTGTTGATCTCACAGCGGGTGTGGGGTTCAGATCCCGTTGCGAAACTGGAGCGTTCCGTTCGTACCGCAGAGGCGCTCGGTGCGTCGAGTGTCGTGGTTCACCCGCCGTTCCGTTGGCAGCGCCGCTATGCGGAAGGGTTCGCGGATCAGGTTGCAGACCTCGAGCAGCGCGGAGACGTGATCGTCGCAGTGGAGAACATGTTCCCTATGCGCGCGGACGGCTTCTTCGGTGGAAAGGAACGTTCGGCGGAGAGGCTCCGCCGCCGGGGCGGGCCGGGTGCGGCCGTGTCGGCGTTCAGTCCGTCCTATGACCCCACTGATTCGGATCACGCCCACTACACCCTCGATCTGTCGCACACCGCTACCGCTGGAACGGACGCGATGAAACTGGCGCAACGGATGGGGGCGGGGCTGGCGCATCTGCACCTCGCCGACGGCCGGGGTGCGTCGATGGACGAACATCTGATTCCAGGTCACGGTACCCAACCCTGTGTCCAGCTGTGCCGCCATCTCGTCGACACCGGATTCGATGGGCAGGCGGTGGTCGAGATCAACACCCAGAATGCGCGAACCCGCAGGGAACGCTCATCCATGCTTGCCCAGTCGCTGGCTTTCGCGCGCGAACACCTGGAACAGGGCCGGGCCGTGTCCCGCTCAGATCGCGGACAGTCCGGCAGCGATCACGACGACTCCTGAGATCGACAAACCGATCACCAGAGTCGTGGCCCCGATCCACAGTGACACGGCCATGCGGTTCGGCCGCTTCGGATCTTCGCCCAGAACGGAGAGGAAGAAGCCGGCGGGGATGAAGATCGCGGCGGAAAGGACGCCGATCGCTCCCGCGAGAGACCACGCGGAGTGTGCGCCTGCAGCGTCGGTGAGCAGCGCGACGACCAGTCCGAGGGTCACCAGCACTCCTGCGTGTGCATGTCCGGCACGGAAGTACGTCTTCTGCAGCTCGTTCGCGCCCTGAGCGCCCGAAACGACGCGAAGCATGAAGGTGCCTCCGAAAGCGATTCCGATCACGGTGAGCAACGTCATGCCTGCGATGAGAGCGAGTACGGCATTCATGCCTCGAGCCTCCTGCGGTATATTGATCAACGATTGGATAGCAGTACTATCCAATATATTGGATAGCGATACTATCCAATGTCAAGTGATCTCGAGAGGAGGACGCGTGCGGGTATCGGAACTGGTTGCGCGATCCGGCATTCCTCTGCCCACCGTGAAGTACTACCTACGGGAAGGGCTCCTGATGCCGGGCGAATCCACCGGCGCCACACAGGCGAGGTACGGCGAGGAACATGTGCGCAGGCTCGGTCTCGTCAAAGCTCTTGCCAGTGCGGGCCTGCCCATCCCACGGATCCGTGAGGTGCTGCGCCTGATCGATCACCCTGGCGACTCGATGTTCGAGGCGCTCGGTCAGGCCATCGGCCAGCTGCCCCCGTACTTCGACCCCGTCGAGCCAGCAGCCGACGAAGAGCCGTTCCCACGCGCGAGGGCGGCCATCGAGAAGCTCGGACAGGTGTACGACCCACGACATACGGCGGTCAGGCAGCTCGACCGAGCCCTGGAGGCGCTCGAGGAGGCGGGGGTTCGGATGACAGACGAGAACCTCGAGGCGTATGGGAAGCACATAAGGGGGATCGCCGAGATCGAGATCGGCCAGATGCCGACAGGCTCGACGGCCGACGCGATCCGCTACGCCGTACTCGGAACCGTGATCTACGAGCCGGTGATCGCCGCGATGCGCCGGCTCGCACATCAGGACATTGCGCAGAAACGTCTCCAAGACTCTGAAGAACAGGACAAGCCGTGACCTCATCACCCTTTCACGACCTCAACCTCCTCACCGCCGTCGATGCGGAAACGTACGCAGCGTCGATCGATCCCATTTGGACGGTCGGGAACAAAGTGCACGGCGGCTCGATGATGTCGTTGTGCGCGGCGGCGGCGCGAAGGAGATTTCTCGACGACACCGGGCACGCCGACCTGTCGGGATTGCAGCCGTTGGCCGTCGGGGCCAACTATCTTGCGGCTCCCGATCCCGGAGAGATCACGCTGTCGACGGCCGTGCGCAAACAGGGCAAACAAGTTTCGTTGGTCGATGTGGAACTGAAGCAAGGTGAACGTGTTGCGGTGCGTGCCTCGGTCACCCTGGGCGTCCCGGATGTGGGGGAACCGCTGTACAGCGGGGACCACCCTCTCGCCCAGATCCCGGTTGAACCGCCCGCCGATGCGGTGTCGGTTTCCCCCGACCATCCGATGGGGCAGGTCATGCACGTCGCGAAGGGGTGCGACCTGCGCGTGGACGGAACCTCGGCGCACTTTCTGACCGGCAGCAAGGGCGAACCCGAGGTCCGCATGTGGGTCCGCCCCCGCGCCGGCGACGAGAGCGATCCCGACACCGCAGCCCTCTTCGCGATCATGACCGGCGACATCAGTTCGCCGGTGACGATGAATCGCGGCCTGTTCGGTTGGGCGCCGACCGTGCAGCTGACAACCTACCTACGTCGGCAACCGGCGCCTGGTTGGCTGCGGGTGATGGCCAACAGCACGGTACTCGGTGGCACGTGGTTCGAGGAGGACCACACCGTCCTGGACTCGACCGGGGCGATCGTCGTGCAGAGTCGGCAATTGGCGATGATCCCCCGCTAGAAGGATCCGACAGAGCGTCGTGGCAGGCTGTTCGGCATGACGAGAATTGCGGTAATCGGAGGCGGCAAGATCGGTGAGGCTCTCATCTCGGGGCTTCTGCAGGCGGGTCATGCCGTCAGAGATCTCGTGGTGGCCGAGTCACACTCGCCACGGGCTGAAGAGCTGGCGTCCGCATACTCGGTGCGAGTCACGACCACCGCGGATGCCGCCGAAGGGGCCGATGTCATCGTCATCGCCGTCAAACCGGACGATGTCGAAGAGGCTCTCACCGAGGTGTCCTCGGTGGATCTCGACGGGGAGCGCGAGCAGTTGATCATATCGCTCGCCGCCGGCGTCCCCACCACTTTCTACGAGGTGAGGCTGCCCGCGGGATTCCCCGTGGTTCGAGTCATGCCCAACACCCCCATGCTGGTCGGTGAAGGGGTCAGCGCGCTGGCCGCGGGACGGCACGTGAAGAAGGAGCACCTCGAACTGGTCAAAGGTGTGCTGTCGTCGGTGGGCAGGGTGGTGGTGGTCCCAGAATCGCAGATCGATACGGTCACCGCAGTCTCGGGCTCGGGACCGGCCTACTTCTTTCTCGTTGCCGAGGCGATCATCGATGCGGGCGTCGCATTCGGGCTTACCAGGGCTACCGCGTCCGAACTCGTAGTCCAGACCATGGTTGGCGCGGCGGCGATGCTCGACCAGTCGGGGGAGAGCGCCACCGAACTACGGGCTGCCGTGACATCGCCAGGTGGAACCACGGCGGCTGCGGTCCGTCAACTGGAGGGAAACGGTCTACGAACGGCTTTTTTCGATGCCATCGAGGCATCGAAACTTCGTTCAACCGAACTGGGTGCGAGATCCGAATGAACATTCGAATCCCCACACCCGTCGCACTAACACCATCCGTCCCGCTAAGCTCGAATGCAGCACGTGCGTGTCTGTTCCGCCGGGGGGAAGCCGGCGGCGCGACACGTGCCGGAGGTAAGTGGTTGTGATGACTGAAGAGAAGCCTTCCAAGGGCGTGTCCCCTGACGGACAACCGGACCTGGCCGGAACGCAATTTCTCACCGTCGCCGAGGTAGCGACGCTGATGAGAGTGTCCAAGATGACTGTGTATCGGTTGGTGCACAGTGGCGAACTGCCAGCAGTCCGCGTAGGTCGCTCGTTCAGAGTGCATGCGAAAGCAGTGCACGACTACCTCGAAACCTCGTACTTCGACGCCGGTTGACCGATCGGCACGAAGAGGGTGACCTGGTTTATCCCGGGCTACCCGCACCGGTACGATTAGCGACTGTCGTACCAGCCAGCTGGTGTCGTAAGGCGCTGAGCTAGTGAAATCGAGGCCAAGCGCCAGGAAGGCGCAGGCGTACGTAACCGGCGTGCGCACGAACGCTAGAGAAGAACGTGAGGGACACCCGCTATGGGTTCAGTGATCAAGAAGCGACGCAAGCGCATGTCGAAGAAGAAGCACCGCAAGCTACTTCGTCGCACCCGAGTTCAGCGCAGGAAACTCGGTAAGTAAGGATTCGCGTACGAATGCCCGTCACCTCTCAGGTGGCGGGCATTAGTCGCCTCGGGTGTGGGTCGACTACTCGTAGCGACTGATCGTCGGGGTGCGCAGCTGCCAGCTGTCGACGGGCTGCGTCATCTCCCAACTGTCCGTATGGTTGAGCTCACTCACTACATGATCGGGGGTTCGAGTGGTTGTGAGTGGCGAAGACAGCCCTGCGCAGGCGGCGGCGCCTCGCGTTGTGCTGGTCACAGGGGCAAGCAGGTTCCTGGGAGGCTATCTGGTGACCAGGCTTGCCCAGAATCCGGGTATCGAGCGCGTCATTGCGGTCGACGCCGTATCGCCGAGCAAAGACATGCTCCGTCGAATGGGCCGCGCCGAGTTCGTGCGCGCCGATATTCGGAACCCATTGATCGGCAAGGTCATTCGCAACGCTGAGGTCGACACGGTCGTGCACGCCTCGACGCTTGCGCGACCGCCGAAATCAGGCAGTCGCGCGGCCATGAAAGACGTGAACGTCATCGGTGCGATGCAGCTGTTCGCTGTCTGCCAGAAGGCTCCGTCCGTCAAGAAAGTCGTTCTGCGTTCAGCCTCCGCGGTCTACGGCTGCAGCGCCAAGGACCCGGTCAAGTTCACCGAGGAGATGAGCGCCAAGCAGCGTCCCGCCGGTGCCTACGCTCGGGACTGTATCGAGATCGAAGGCTACGTTCGCGGCATGGGGCGCAGGCGGCACGACATCTCCGTGTCGATTCTCCGTCTTGCACCCCTGGTCGGTCCACGCCTCAATGCGACGGTTGCGCAGTTCCTCACCGCACCAGTGGTGCCGACGATCCTCGGGCGTGACGCGCGACTGCAGGTGCTGCACGAGGAAGACGCTCTTGCCGCGATGGAGAGGGCAACCGTGTCGGGTCCGGCGGGAACTTTCAACGTCGCAGGGGACGGTGTCGTCATGTTGTCGCAGGCGATCCGGCGTGCCGGACGTGTTCAGGTTCCGATGCCCTTCGCGCTGTTTCGCAACGTGGGACGTGCGGTCATGGGGCCGGTGATGCGGTCGTTCACCAACGAGCAACTCGAGTACTTCCACTTCGGCTGCGGACTCGACACCACTCGCATGAGAACCGACTTGTCTTTCGAGCCACGGTGGACCTCGTTGCAGGCACTCGACGATTTCGCCCGCGCGACTGGCGTCGAGGCAATTATCAAGAAGGAATGGATCGACTCGGCTGAAAACGCACTACTCGCTCTTACCGGTACGGCGAAAGGGGAGAGGTGAACGAAGTGGCAAAAGTCATTCCGATACACGGAGTGGCAGGTGCACGTGGGGCAGGTGCAAAACGTTCGGGACATGAGCAGGGTGAGAGTCGGCTTTCGTCCGGAATGCCCGCTTCCACCGTGGTCACCCCACCCGAGTTCGCCCCCGAGTCCTCGGCGGTGGAGGCCGCTCGGAATGCATTGTCGGAGCAGATCATAAAGACGGCCGAGTTCGTTCGGCGTCGCCTGTCGGGCGATTATCAAGTCGACGAATTCGGGTACGACCCGCATTTCACCGAGAACGTGTGGCTCCCTGTGCTCAGGCTGCTGTTCGAAAAGTGGTTCCGGGTCGAGGTCAGCGGACTCGAGAACATTCCGTCGACCGGTGGTGCGCTGGTGGTCGCGAACCATGCCGGAGTCTTTCCCATCGACGGGCTGATGACTTCCGTTGCAGTCCATGATCATCACCCCGCGCATCGACCGTTGCGAATGCTGGTCGCCGACATGGCGTTCGAGATGCCGGTGGTCGGTGATCTCGTCCGCAAGGCTGGGCACACTCTCGCCTGCAACCCGGATGCAGTTCGACTTCTCGGTGAAGGCGAGGCCGTGGCCGTGTTTCCGGAAGGATTCAAGGGCATCGGCAAACCGTTCAGCGAGCGCTACAAGCTGCAGAGGTTCGGCCGCGGTGGCTTCGTGTCGGCCGCCATGCGGACCGGGGCGCCCATCATTCCGTGTTCGATCGTCGGTTCTGAGGAGATCTATCCGAAAATCGGCGAGCTCGGGACGCTCGCACGGCTTCTGAATCTGCCCTATTTTCCGGTGACCCCACTGTTTCCGCACTTCGGACTGCTCGGGCTGGTCCCGATGCCGTCGAAGTGGTACATCGAGTTCGGCAAGCCCATTTACACGGACAGTTACGACGCGTCGGCCGCGGACGATCCGATGGAATTGTTCGAGGTCACCGACCACGTCCGCGAGACAATTCAGCAAACGCTGTACCGGCTTCTGGCGAAACGGCGGAATGTGTTCCTGGGCTGATCTAGCTTCACGCGCCTGAGGCCGCGGGCCCCGTGGCCTCAGGCCGCGTGCTCGCGGCGTCGTGCGACGACCGCCGCGAGCGCACCGCCGGCGGCACCGAGTACCAATGCGGTCGGTACACCGATCTTCGCCGCTTTGCGTCCAGTCCGGAAGTCACGGATCTCCCAGCCTCGATTCTTGGCAAGCTCACGCAGATCGGCGTCCGGGTTGATCGCAACGGCGGTGCCGACCAGTGACAGCATGGGCACGTCGTTGTGACTGTCCGAGTATGCCGTGCAACGCCTGAGATCGAGGCCCTCGCGGACGGCCAGTGCGCGAACAGCATGAGCCTTGCCGAGGCCGTGGAGGATGTCGCCGACCAGACGTCCGGTGAATCGCCCGTCTTCGCTCTCGGCCACCGTGCCTAGAGCGCCCGTCAGGCCAAGTCGTTGTGCGATGACCTGAGCAAGCTCTACCGGGGTTGCGGTTACGAGCCACACTTGCTGGCCGGCGTCGAGATGCATCTGAGCGAGTGCGCGGGTGCCGGGCCAGATCTTGTCGGCGACCACTTCGTCGTAAATCTCCTCGCCGAGCCTGACCAATTCGGCAGTCGAGCGTCCGGCCACGAAAGAGAGGGCCTTCTCGCGTCCGGAGGCGACGTCATCGCTGCTTTCCTTGCCGGTCACCCGGAACTTGACCTGCTTCCACGCAAAGTCCACCAGGTCTGACGTCTTGAGGTACTTGCGGGCCGCAAGTCCGCGGGCGAAATGGATGATCGACGCGCCCTGGACCATCGTGTTGTCCACGTCGAAAAAGGCAGCAGCAGTAAGGTCGAGCGGAATATCAGGTTCCTCGACCTCGACGTCGCTGCCAGATACCACGTGGGCAAGGGCGGCATCCGCGCTCGCCTCGCCTGCGACGTTTGCGCGTACCTCGGCCTCGCTGGGACCCAGCGGGTTCCTGAATTGGCGACGGCCTGGGAGGATGATTCCCGCCAGACCAGTGCCGAATCCGATGCCGTTCGGAAGTGATCGCGCAGGCACTCGTACCTCCCGTATCGCAGAAGCTTATGGGGAGAAGCCTATCCCGCGATTCGGCACCTCGGCGGTTGGATGGCGGCGTGCTGCGTACATGTGTGATGTTCATCTCCGGGACTTCTGGCGTCGAATGCCCCTCGAGCGGCACAGTGGCCCTACCGAATGGGCCGAAAGGGAGTAACAGAGCATGAACGATGGAACACACGAGGTGACGCTCCTCACTCGCGCTGGATGCGGCGCGTGCGAGCCGGCTCGTGAGCGACTGCTGGTTCTGTGCAAAGAGTTCGGGCTGGAACTGACGTGCATAGACGTCGATGAAGCGGCACCGGAAAATCCCGAACTTCGCGCCGAGTTCGGCGACCGATTGCCGGTGGTTCTGCTCGACGGACGTGAGCACAGTTACTGGGAGGTCGACGAAGAGCGCCTCCGAACGGACTTACGCAAGTAAGTCCAGCCTAAGTGAGACATCCTGTGATGTTGTGCAGGTAGAACCGCATGTGACGCAGTCGCAGCGACTTTGTGCAGGGGTTCACAAGCAGTTACCGTGGTGTGAACAATTTCCCCGGAGCATCGTGAAGAACGGCGTCGATACGCCGGTCGGACGAGGAGCCAACGACGTGACCGAAACGCACCAGACGCATGGGCCCGCGGCCCTTGACGTGACGGGCGTGGTCGATCCTTCTTCCGCCCCTTCTGCCACCGACCAGGCTTCGCTCTCCGAATTGCGGGATATCCCCCAGGCTACTGTGACGCGTCTCGCGACGTACCTGCGGGTGCTCGGAGTGCTCGCAGATCGTGACACGACCACCGTGTCGAGCGAGGAGCTCGCCGCGGCCTCGGGCGTCGGATCGGCCAAGCTACGTAAGGATCTTTCCTTTCTGGGCCCGAACGGGGTCCGCGGTGTCGGTTATGAAGTGGCTCGATTGCATGCCCGGATTGCGGGCGCGCTGGGCTTGGATCGAGTTCACAACGTAGTCCTCGTCGGTGTCGGCAACCTTGGCCAGGCGCTCGCCCGCTACCCGGGTTTCGCCCGGCGCGGGTTCTCGTTGGTCGGCCTTTTCGACAGCGACCCGGAGAGGATCGGTGTGTCGGTTGGCGACCTCGTCGTGCGGCACGTCGATGAACTCGAGCAGGCCTGCCTCGAACTCGAAGCCACTCTCGGTGTCATATCGACCCCGGACGAAGCTGTCCAGGAAGTGGCAGATCGCCTTGTCCGAGCTGGATTGCGCTGTATTCTCAGCTTCTCCCCGACGTTGCTCGACGTTCCTGACAACGTGGAGACACGCCAGGTCGACCTTGCCGTTGAAATGCAGGTTCTCTCATTCAATGGCGCACGCAACATCGAGAATGGGCCGTCCTCTTCGGCTTCGTCCTCTTCCAATTCGCCCTCTTCCACTTCACCAAGGAACGGATCAGTGATCGCGCCGTGAGTGTTCTGCTTGTCGGGATCTCGCACAGGACGGCCCCGGTGCCGGTTCTCGAGAAGGTCGCTGTGACCGACACCGATCGGCCGAAGTTGATCGACAAGCTGTTGGCGTCGTCGCACATCTCGGAGGCAATGGTCGTGTCGACCTGCAACCGAGTGGAGATCTATGCCGTCGTCGACGCGTTTCACGGTGCGCTGACCGAGGTCGGCGAACTGCTCGCGGACCACTCCGGTCTGGATCTTGCCGATCTGCACAAGCACGCTTACGTGCGTTACAGCGAGGCCGCGGCCGAGCACCTGTTCGCAGTTGCCAGCGGTCTCGATTCGATGGTGATCGGTGAGCAGCAGATCCTGGGGCAGATCAGGGCCGCGTACGCGGCGTCCGATGCGCAACAAGCAGCTGGACGCACGCTCCACGAACTCGCCCAGCAGGCTTTGCGCGTTGGCAAGCGGGTGCATTCGGAGACTGGCATCGACTCCGCCGGTGCGTCTGTCGTCTCGGTGGCACTGGACCGTGCAGCCGGAATCGCCGGAAGCGGGGGATTGGCAGGGCGCAACGCAGTTGTGGTTGGTGCCGGGTCGATGGGAGGCCTTGCGGTCGCGCACCTCACGCGCGCAGGCATCGATCACATCACCATCGTCAACCGAACCAGGGAGCGTGCGGAGCACTTGGCCGACACCGCGCGGTCGCACGGGGTCGACTCCACCGCTCTCGAACTGAGCGAGCTCCCCGAAGCGATGGCACAAGCGGACGTTCTGGTGACCTGTACCGGAGCGGTCGGGGCCGTCGTCACGCTCGCGGACACACACCGCGCACTTGCACAGCCCGGCCGTGACGCCGAACGCACACTGGTCATTTGCGATCTCGGACTGCCACGAGACGTGGAGCCCGCAGTCTCGGGTCTGCCCGGAGTCGCGGTGCTCGACATGGAATCTCTGCAGCGCGATCCGGCGGCGGGCGCGGCGGCATCCGATGCCGACGCCGCCCAGAAAATCGTGACGAACGAACTCGCCAACTACCTCGCCGGGCAGCGTCTGGCCAAGGTCACACCGACGGTCACCGCGTTGCGCCAGCGTGCCGCCGAGGTGGTCGAGGCCGAGCTCATGCGGCTGGACTCACGTCTTCCCGGGCTCGACGACCCACAACGCGACGAGGTGGCCCGCACCGTCCGGCGAGTGGTCGACAAGCTGCTCCATGCACCCACGGTTCGAATCAAGCAACTCGTCTCTGCGCCCGGTGGGGACTCCTATGCCGCCGCATTGCGGGAGCTCTTCGAACTCAGCCCAGGAACGGTCGAGGCTGTCGCAAAGCCCACCGACCTCGGCGCTGCCGACCTTGCAGCTTTCGGAATTGTCGACGGTTTCATCGACGGCCAGGACCCTCGCCTGCGACACTTCGTCGCAGACGACGACCACGGGAAGGAATCGCAGGCATGAACGCCGTCGGCACCCGCACCCTGCGGATCGGAACCAGAGGGAGCGAACTTGCCACCACCCAAGCGGGAAGCGTCCGTGACGCACTGATTTCGGGTGGGTACGACGCCGAACTCGTGATCATCGCTACGAAGGGTGATCAGTCCATGGAATCGGTGGAGAAGATCGGGGTCGGCGTCTTCACTACAGAATTGCGCGAAGCGCTGGTAGACGGCCGGGTCGACGTGGCAGTGCACTCCTACAAGGATCTACCGACGGCCGTCGACGAGCGGTTCACCATCGCTGCCGTTCCGCCCAGGGAGGACCCGCGCGATGCGCTCGTGGCGCGTGACGGATTGGTCCTCGGTGAACTTCCCGCCGGTTCCAAGATCGGTACTTCTGCCCCACGGCGGACCTCGCAACTTCGCGCTCTCGGGCTCGGCCTGGACATCCGTCCGCTGCGTGGCAACCTGCAGCGCAGGCTCGGCAAGGTCGAGTCCGGTGAATTCGATGCCGTCGTGTTGGCGCGGGCGGGGTTGGCGAGGATCGGGCGCCTCGACCTGATTACCGAGTCCATCGAGCCCGTTCAGATGCTGCCCGCGCCCGCGCAGGGCGCGCTGGCTGTCGAGTGTCTGGCGGAGGATCTGGCACTGGTGGCGATTCTTGCGGAACTCGACGACCCTCGCAGTCGCGCTGCCGTCACCGCGGAGCGCGCATTGCTCGCCGAACTCGAGGCCGGGTGCACCGCGCCGGTGGGGGCGATTGCCGAGGTCGTCGAATCACTTGACGACGCAGGCAACAGCTTCGATGAACTGTCTGTCCGTGGATGCGCGGCAGCCATCGACGGTTCCGATGTCATTCGCACGGGCACCGTGGGATCCCCGGGCGACGCCGAAGAACTCGGCCGGTCCGTCGCGAGAGAGCTTCTCGAACTCGGCGCGCGGGATCTGATGAATGTCACCGAGGCCGGTGATGCTGATGTTTGATGTGCGAAGGCCGACCGATCGGCCGACCCACTTCCCGTTCCTATCTCGACATATGATCGCACTGGAGAGTTACCGATGAGCCGAGTCCGCAAGAACACCCCGGGGCGAATCCTGTTCGTGGGATCGGGACCGGGTGATCCGGCGCTGCTCACCGTCCGCGCGCGGGATGTTCTCGCCGCGGCGTCGCTGGCGTTCGTCGACCCCGACGTCGACAAGGGCGTCACGGTTCTGGTGGGTGCTGATCTGGGCGTCGACGCCGAGACCGGTGAGCCGCACGCCGAGGTCCGACCCGCGCTGGGCGAGCCCGCAGAAGTCGTGAAGACCCTCGTCAACGAGGCCAAGAACGGACACGACGTCGTGCGCCTCGTGTCCGGTGACCCGCTGACCACAGATTCCGTGATCGCCGAGGTCACAGCTGTCGCCCGGACCCAGGTGCAGTTCGAGGTACTGCCCGGCCTGCCGCCCGCGTCCGCGGTGCCTTCTTACGCCGGTATGGCGATGGGTTCGGGGCATACGGTGGCCGACGTTCGCGGTGAGGTCGACTGGACCGCCCTCGCGGCTGCACCGGGACCCCTCGTACTGCATGCCACGTCGGGGCACCTCGCCGAGACTGCGAGTGCCCTCGTCGAGCATGGACTGGCCCCGCAGACACCGGCCGCCATCACGGTTCGTGGTACCACGCGACAGCAGCGCACGGTAGAGGCCACCCTTGCCACACTGAACGAGGCCGGTTCCGAACTGGTCGGTCCGCTCGTCGTCACGGTCGGCAAGGTTGTTGCCCAGCGCAACAAGATGTCGTGGTGGGAGTCCCGAGCACTGTACGGCTGGAAGGTTCTCGTGCCGCGCACCAAGGACCAGGCCGCTGAGATGAGCGACCGTCTCGTAACGCACGGCGCCATCCCGATGGAGGTCCCGACCATCGCAGTCGAACCGCCACGCAGCCCGGCGCAGATGGAGCGTTCGGTGAAGGGCCTCGTCGATGGTCGATACCAGTGGGTTGTTTTCACCTCTACCAACGCTGTGCGAGCGGTGTGGGAAAAGTTCGAGGAGTTCGGGCTCGACGCCCGCGCGTTCTCCGGCGTCAAGATCGCCTGCATCGGGGAGGCAACTGCGGCGAAGGTGCGCTCGTTCGGGATCAACCCTGAACTCGTGCCGACCGGTGAGCAGTCGAGCGAAGGTCTGCTCGCAGAGTTCGCCCCGTACGACGACGTGTTCGACCCAGTCAATCGGATCCTGTTGCCGCGCGCCGACATCGCCACCGAGACGCTGGCCGAGGGCTTGCGTGAACGTGGTTGGGAAATCGACGACGTCACCGCATATCGCACGGTCCGGGCTGCCCCGCCGCCGGCCGAGACCCGCGAGATGATCAAGACCGGTGGATTCGACGCCGTCTGTTTCACTTCGTCCTCGACGGTACGGAACCTCGTCGGTATCGCTGGTAAGCCGCATGCGCGCACCATCGTCGCCTGCATTGGCCCCAAGACTGCCGAGACGGCTATCGAATTCGGTTTGCGCGTGGATGTGCGACCGGAGACCGCTCAGGTCGGTCCGTTGGTCGAGGCTCTGGCCGCGCACGCCGCGCGGCTACGTGCCGAGGGTGCACTTCCCCCGCCGCGCAAGAAGTCCCGCGCTCGGCGGTAGGTGCCACACGAGGCGTGGATGGTTGCGAGCGCCGAGGTTCGTCAACCATCCACAGACCCGAGGGAGGAGGGCAGGTCCGTGTTTCCGTCTCATAGGCCGCGACGCCTTCGCCAGACGCCGGCCATGCGCAGGCTCGTGGCCGAGTCTTCGCTCGAGCCACGCCATCTTGTGCTGCCGATGTTCGTTGCGGACGGCATCGAAGCCCCGCGGGAGATCTCGTCGATGCCCGGCGTGTTCCAGCACACCCCGGACTCGCTGCGGCGCGCGGCGACCGAGGCGGTAGAGGCGGGCGTCGGTGGAATCATGCTCTTCGGTGTGCCTCGCCCCGAAGACAAGGACGCCGACGGTTCGGGCGCATCCGATCCGGGAGGCATTTTGAACCGGGGATTGCGTTGGATTGCAGACGAAGTCGGCGACGCGACGGTAATCATGGCCGATACCTGCCTGGACGAGTTCACTGACCACGGGCACTGCGGTGTCCTCGGCGCCGATGGTGAGGTAGACAATGACCTCACGTTGCAGCGCTACGTGGACATGGCTGTGGCACAGGCCGATTCGGGTGCACACCTGCTGGGCCCGAGCGGAATGATGGATGGTCAGGTGGCAGTCATCCGGAAGGCTTTGGACGGTGCGGGTCACACCGATGTCGGTCAACTGGCCTACTCGGCGAAGTACGCCTCGGCTTTCTACGGTCCTTTCCGCGAGGCGGTCGGATCCTCGCTGCAAGGGGACCGCAGAACGTACCAACAGGATCCGGCCAATCGGCGCGAATCGCTGCGGGAGGTAGATCTCGATCTCGCGGAGGGCGCCGACATCGTGTTGGTGAAACCGGCGATGTCGTACTTGGACATCGTGCGCGAGACGGCCGACCGCTCGCCGGTACCCGTGGCGGCGTATCAGATCTCGGGTGAGTACTCGATGATCACCGCGGCCGCGCAGAACGGCTGGATCGACCGGGATGCGGCGATTTTCGAATCGCTCACGAGCATCCGTCGCGCGGGCGCCGACATCGTGCTGACCTACTGGGCCACCGAAGCGGCGGGTTGGTTGTGATCACCGCCGTCGGTAGGGCGTCGGCCCGGTGCCGGATACGGTAGTTGCCATGACCGAGCAGTGGCCACCGACTCCGCCGCACCAGCAGGGCCCGTTTCCGCACGATCGCCAGTACCCACCTGCGCGCGACCCGGAACCTGAACGGCCAGTCCCTGTAGATGTGGGGACCGCCGCCCAGTTGCTGTGGGTCGTGGCGGGCCTGGGTCTGATTCAGGCGCTGGTCGCGATGATCGCGGTGGTGGGGGAGAAGTCGACGTTCGTCGACCAACTGATGAACAACCCCGCTATCGCGTCGAGTGAGGGCGAACTGAGTCGCTCCACCGTTGAGACGTTGTTCTACGTCGGTATCGGATTCACCGGGGTCGTCATCCTGGCGTTGACTGGCCTCTTCCTGCTGTTCGTGCGTTTCATGCGTAAGGGCCGCAACTGGGCCAGAATGCTGCTGACTGTTGCGTGCGGGACGATCGTGGTACTTACCGTTCCGGCGTTGTTCGGGATCGGATCGGACGGCGGCGGCAGCGTCTCACTTCTCCTCGGCGGAGTGCAGATCCTTCAGGCGGTGGCGACGGTCGGCGCAGTGGTGCTTATGCACCGCAAGGATTCCACGGCATACTTCCTACGGCTGCCCCCCTCCGGCGAGTAGTCCTGTCATGGCCCACGTCGAGCGTGTTGAAGGTTGGTTCACCCGTGCCTGAGGAGGTGTTGTTCAGCGAGCCCGGCGCCCGCTGGCGGATGGTGGCGTTCGGCCCCGTGTTCTGCCTGATCGCGTTGGTAATCGAACTGCTGACCGGGCCGGTGGTCCACTGGTTCGCGCTACCACTGTTCGCGGCGTTGCTGAGCGGATTCATCTCAGTACAGGTGGTGGCGGCACGCAGGCACGCAAGTGTCGAACTCACGTCCTCGTCGCTGCGCCAGGGCACCGAGGACTTACCGATCGTCGAGATCGTGAAGATCATGCCTCCGGCCGACCCCGAGGCGCGCGAAATGCAACCGTGGGAGACGGCTCGGACGCTGGGCGAGTTGTCGGCGGTGCCGCGCCGACGCTCGGGGATCGGATTGCGCCTGACCAGCGGAGCGCTGGTTCAGGCGTGGGCGAAGGACGACAAGGGCCTGCGCGCACAACTCGAGCCTCTGATAGCGAAATCGGCGAGAGGGTCGATGGAATGAGTCGACGAGTAGCGGTGGTGGCGTTCGAGTGGATCGGGGCGGTTGCCGCACTCGTCGTGGCTGTGTGGTGCTGGAACCTCGCCCAGATCACCTCCGAGTTCGGTCCGATGGCGCCCGGTGAGCCCTCATACGAGGGAACGGAATACTCAGGTGGGTGGATCGCGCTCGCCGCCGGACTCGTCACGGTGGCGGGCCTGCTGGTGATCGACTCCGTTCGCCGACTTCGGCCCGACCTTGCAGGCGAACACACGGGGGCGTTGCCGCTACCGGAAGAGCCGCACTCACAGAAAGATCCGGGTCTTGCCGAAGGTGTCGGGCCCGGGACCGACGATCATCGGGTCGCCGAGTAGAGCTTCGGGAACTGCACGCCGCGCCTCCCGTCGGGGTCCGTGGGTACGCATCCTCGGATGCTCCGCCGCAGACCGAGGTTCAACTCGCACTGGTGGTATCGGTCGCAACTTGCACGAGTTGGTGATGGCGCAGCCTTATCTGGGTCTGTGTCGCGATGACCGTCGAGGAGCGCAACACATTCTGGCCGTCGACCATCGAGTTGATCACCCGCTGCAGATCCGCATGGTTGCGCGCCACCATGCGCACCAGGAGATCTCCGGCGCCCGTAGTCGTGTGAGCCTCCAGCACTTCGGGGATGGCGGCGAGGTGCTCGACAACGGCGACGTGCCCCTTGCCCTGAGCGATCTCGAGTGTGACGAATCCAATTACCGGGAATCCCAGGGCTTCAGGATCGAGCGTCGGGGCCGAACTGACGATCACGCCGGAGCGTTCGAGACGGTCGAGTCTCGCCTGGACCGTGCCCCGCGCAACTCCCAGACGCCTGGACGCCTCGAGGACTCCGACCTTCGGTTCGGCATGGAGAAGGTCGAGTAGCTTCGCATCGAGCTGATCAATAGGCATGGTCTGGTCCTGGTCAGTATGTATGGTTTAGTGCGCTTCTTCTTCTGCATTATGTACAGATTGAATAGCCTTCACAAGCAGGGTTGCGCAGTATGGTGGGGCGGATCACAGTAGTTGCATGACTACTTCCGATATCCGTCTGACACCGCGTGAGGTCGCCGCACACCTGGGGGCCGATCAACTGCGGGAACTGGTCGGGCTCGTCGAGCACGACGATGCTGCAGATCCCTTTCCGGTGGTCGCCATCGACGCAGTGGTGTTCGTCTGTGGCAACGCAACCCAGAGCATGCAGTACTTCGTTTCCACTTGGGGAATGAACCTCGTCGCTTACGCCGGGCCCGAGACAGGTCAGCGGGCACACAAGTCTTATGTGCTCGAATCCGGGTCGGCACGGTTCGTTCTGCACGGCGTGGTCGATCCCAAGAGTCCGCTCGCAGACCACCACCGCGTTCACGGCGACGGCGTTGTCGATCTGGCGATGGAGGTTCTCGACGTCGACCGGTGTATCGAACACGCCCGGTCTCAGGGGGCCACCATCCTCGAGGAACCGCACGACGTCACAGACGAGTTCGGCACCGTCCGGGTCGCGGCGATTGCCACGTACGGCAGCACACGACACACGATCGTCGACCGCAGCAGGTATGACGGTCCGTATCTGCCCGGGTTCGTTGCGCGCTCGAGCAGTTTCTCGGCGAGGCCGGAAAAGCCTGCTCGGTTGTTCCAAGCGATCGACCACGCGGTCGGCAACGTCGAGATGGGACGGATGGATCACTGGGTCAACTTCTACAACCGGGTCATGGGATTCACCAACATGGCCGAATTCGTCGGTGACGACATCGCTACCGAGTACTCGGCGCTGATGTCGAAAGTGGTGGCGAACGGCAATCACCGCGTGAAGTTCCCGCTCAACGAGCCTGCGGTAGGGAAGAAGAAGTCGCAGATCGACGAGTACCTGGAGTTCTATGGTGAACCGGGATGTCAACACTTGGCTCTTGCAACCGGCGACATCCTCGCGACTGTGGACGCTTTGCGGACCGAGGGCGTCGAGTTTCTCGAGACGCCCGACACGTACTACGAGGATCCGGAGTTGCGTCAGCGGATAGGGAAGGTGCGGGTGCCGGTCGAGGAGTTGCAGAAGCGCGGCATCCTCGTCGACAGGGACGAGGACGGCTACCTGCTGCAGATCTTCACGAAACCGCTCGGCGACCGGCCGACCATCTTCTTCGAACTCATCGAACGGCACGGCTCCCTAGGCTTCGGGGTCGGTAACTTCCAGGCACTGTTCGAGGCCATCGAACGTGAGCAGGCGGCCCGCGGCAATCTGTGAACGCCCGGTCGGCACTCAGTGCATCATCGTTGAATGGATGACACAGACGGAAAATCTTTCGCGGGCAAGGTTGCACTCGTTACGGGCGTGTCTTCGGGGCTCGGGCTGGCAGTGGCGCGAGTGCTCTCGGACAGAGGAGCACACGTCTTCGGTGTCGCGCGTGGCGGGGATGCTTTGCGCGAGGCCATGATCGAAGTCGCCGGTTCGGATGGCGAGAGGCGGTACGCGGAAACGGACGTCGCCTCGTCCGAGGCGTGTGCCGCAGCCGTGGCCTCCTGTGTCTCAGCGCTCGGTGGTCTCGATGTGTTGGTCAACGTAGCCGGTGCGCATACTCTCCGGCACACCCCTGACGTCACGGACGAGGACTGGGCGCACGATCTGGCCGTGAATCTGAACGGACCGTTCTACCTGTCACGGGCTGCGTTACCTCATCTGCTCGAGCGGGGAGGCAACATCGTCAACGTCGCGTCCGTCGCCGGACTGGAGGGGCAGGCATACTCGGCCGGCTACTGTGCCGCCAAACATGGGCTGGTGGGTCTCACTCGAGCCATGGCGCTCGAGTTCGTCGGCACTCCGCTGCGGATCAACGCCATTTGTCCCGGCGGGATGATGACCCCGCAGGTCGCGAATTTCGTGTTCCCGGAGGGCGTCGATTTCGAGCTCGTCATGAAATCGGCTGGACCGCGCGGCCTGATGGAACCCGAGGATGTCGCGAAGATGGTGGCGTTTGTCGCATCCGACGACGCCGCGGCGGTTCACGGCGCCGTGTATGCGGTGGACAGCGGGAAGATGGCATGAGCGAAGACGGCATGAGTCTTGTCAACGGCCCGATCTTCCAGATCTGCTGGGTAGTCGACGACATCGCAGCGGCGGAGCACCACTTCACGGAGCACTTCGGCGTCGCACGATGGTTGCGCGTGCCGGACGTGCATTTCGGCCCGGACCATTGCACATACCGGGGGCGCCCCGCGGACTATGTGGTCCACGTGTCACTGGGGTACGCAGGCGGACAGCAACTCGAACTCATCCAGCCTGTGTCAGGGCGCAATCTCTACACGGAACACCTCGACAGAAGCGGGCCTGGAGTGCATCACATGGCCTGGGTTCCCGACGACTTCGAGTCCACCCTCGCCGAAGCAGGTCGCCGAGGTTTGCCCGTCGTGGCGCAGGGGCGCTTCGAGGGGGTAGGGATGGAGTTCGCCTATATCGACGGCGGGCCCCTCGGTGGCTACGTGGAACTGATGAAGCTGTCGGACGATATGCGGGCCCTGTTCGATTCGCTGGTTCCGGAACCTCGAGACGGGTGATTCGTGTCACCAACTACACCCTGTCGTTGGCAAATTCGACAGAACTGGGACACTAGGGATCGTGACTTATCCCTCCGGCGACCGAGAGGCAGATGCCTCCCGCTCCGCGTACCTGTTCGAGAAGGCAGATCTGGTCATTCCGGGCGGCGTAAATTCTCCGGTGCGGGCTTTTCATTCGGTCGGCGGTACTCCGCGGTTCATCAAACAGGCATCCGGCTGCACGCTCACCGATGTCGACGGCAACAACTACGTTGACCTGGTCTGTTCCTGGGGGCCGATGATCCTCGGGCACGCGCACCCCGCCGTAGTCGAGGCTGTGCGGGCGGCGGCTACCACCGGTCTGTCGTTCGGTGCCCCCACTGAAGGCGAGATCGAACTGGCCGAGGAGATCGTTGCCCGTGTCGGCCCGGTCGAGAAGGTGCGCTTGGTCAACTCGGGAACCGAGGCCACGATGAGCGCGGTCCGTTTGGCCCGCGGGTTCACGGGCCGTACCAAGGTCCTCAAGTTCTCCGGTTGCTACCACGGTCACGTCGACGCTCTGCTGGCGGACGCAGGTTCGGGTCTCGCGACCTTCGGTCTCCCGACGTCGCCGGGGGTGACCGGTGCCCAGGCCGAAGACACCATCGTCGTTCCCTACAACGATCTCGAAGCCGTCGCGCAGGCATTCGCTGCCAACGAGGGCGAGGTCGCGTGTGTGATCACCGAAGCTGCACCCGGAAACATGGGTGCCGTGCCCCCCTTGCCAGGCTTCAACGAGGGTCTGCGAAGGCTCACCCGTGACAACGGTGCCCTGCTCATCATGGACGAGGTGATGACCGGATTCCGTGTCAGTGCCGCAGGTTGGTACGGGCTCGACGGTGTCGCCGGCGATCTCTACACCTTCGGCAAGGTGATGAGCGGTGGTTTGCCTGCCGCCGCGTTCGGGGGTCGCGCCGACGTCATGGCCGCCCTTGCTCCAGCCGGACCCGTCTACCAGGCAGGCACCCTGTCCGGAAACCCCGTCGCCGTCGCCGCCGGGTTGGCCAGTCTCCGCGCCGCGGACCGGAGTGTGTACGACGCGCTCGAACGCAACAGTGAGATGCTGCGCGGTTTGCTGTCCGACGCGCTGACTGCCGAGGGCGTGCCGCACCGGGTGCAGATGGCCGGAACGATGCTCAGCGTCTTCTTCAGTGAGGACCCGGTCACCAATTACGCCGAGGCGAAGGCTGCCCAGACGTGGCGCTTCCCGGCGTTCTTCCACGGCTTGCTCTCCCGTGGGGTGTATCCGCCGCCGAGCGCGTTCGAGGCGTGGTTCGTCTCCGCCGCCATGGACGACGACGCCTTTTCGATCATCGCCGACGCCCTGCCGCACGCAGCGAAGGCCGCCGCAGCGGCCACTCGGCCCTGATGCGTCCGCAGCAGGTGGCCACCGACGGCCCCATCGATCAACTGACGCCCGCACCGACCCGAGGAACTTCAAACGTGACAGATGTCGATCATCCCGACCACACACAGACCCGCACCATCGTGCATGTGCTTCGGCACGGCGAGGTGCACAACCCGCGTGGAATCCTCTACGGCAGGCTTCCCGGGTTCAAGCTGTCGGTGACGGGGGAGGGCCAGGCCCGCGCGGTCGCGTCGGTCCTGGCCAAGCACGACATCACGCACATTGCAGCGTCCCCGCTGCAGCGGGCGCAGGAGACCGCAGCCCCGATTGCCGCCGCCCTCGGGGTCGAGATCGTGACCGACGAGAACCTCATCGAGGCCGGAAACGATTTCGAGGGTCTGAAGGTTTCGGTCGGCGACGGTGCACTTTCCCGCCCGCGGCACTGGTGGAAGCTGCGCAACCCGTTCACCCCGTCGTGGGGCGAGCCATACCTGCAGATCGCGCACCGCATGCTGGCCGCGGTGAACAGCGCGCGCGTCAGCGCGGTCGGACACGAGGCAGTCGTCGTCAGTCATCAGTTGCCGGTCTGGACCCTACGGCGATTTCTGCAAGGCGACCGGCTGTGGCACGATCCGCGCCACCGTCAGTGCGGTCTCGCCTCGCTGACATCTCTCGTCTACGAGGGCGACACCCTCATCGACATCGTGTACTCAGAGCCCGCGGGCGCATCGGATCCGAGGGTGACCGGGGCATGAGACGAGGACGTCTAGCGGGGTTGGCTGCAGCTGTGTCCGCCGTTGCCGTGTTGGTGTCGGCGTGCGCGTCCGGGGGCGACGCAGTGGCCCAGGGCGGCACGTTCGACTTCGTGTCTCCGGGTGGCAAGACCGAGATCTTCTATGATCCGCCGGCCGACCGCGGGGCCATTGGTGCACTCTCCGGACCCGACCTGATGGAAGAGGGAAAGACAATCTCGCTCGACGACTTCACGGGCCAAGTCGTGGTCGTCAACGTGTGGGGGCAGTGGTGCGCCCCGTGCCGGAGGGAGGCCAGCCAACTCGAGGAGGTCTACGAGGAAACCAAGGACCAGGGCGTCGCGTTCCTCGGGATAAACGTGCGGGACAACCAGCAGGACAAGGCGCAGGACTTCATGATCGACAACAACGTGTCGTATCCGTCGATCTACGACCCGGCCATGAGGACATTGATCGCACTCGGGAAGAACTACCCGACGAGCGTCGTCCCGACCACGATGGTACTCGACCGTGAACACCGTGTCGCCGCCGTGTACCTGAGAGAGCTGCTGGCCGAAGACCTGAAACCGGTAGTCGAACGGGTGGCGCAGGAATCGTGAGCACCAGCACCGTTCTCGCCCAAGGCATCGGCGAAGCATTCGGGTCCGCGGCCGTGTCCGGGCCATTGGTGCTCGCGTTCGGCGCGTGCGTCCTTGCCGGTCTCGTGTCGTTCGCGTCACCTTGCGTCGTCCCGCTCGTACCCGGATATCTGTCCTACCTCGCTGGTGTGGTCGGGGCCGACGCTCCGGCCGCCACCCCGCAGGAGGCGGCCGTCCGCACGAAAACGCTCACCGACGGCAGACTCAGGGTTGCGGGTGCCGCCGCCCTGTTCGTAGCCGGTTTCACCGTCGTGTTCGTGCTGGCCACGGCGTCCGTGTTCGGTGTCATCTCAGCTCTCGCGATCAACCGCGACATCTTGATGCGAGTCGGCGGTGTCGTCACCATCGCGATGGGTCTGGTGTTCATCGGACTGGTGCCCGCTCTGCAGAAAGACACTCGGCTCGAGCCGAAACGCCTCTCCAGCTTGGCTGGGGCGCCTTTGCTCGGCGGTGTGTTCGCGCTGGGTTGGACCCCGTGTCTCGGCCCCACATTGGCTGGCGTCATCTCGATAACCGCAGGCACCGAGGGGGCCACCGCGGCTCGCGGTGTCACTCTGATCGTCGCGTACTGCCTCGGACTCGGGCTGCCATTCGTGATCTTGGCCTTCGGATCGTCGCGCGCGTTGCGCGGCGTCGGATGGCTGCGTCGCAACGCTCGGACCATTCAAGTCTTCGGCGGAATCATGCTCGTGGCGGTCGGCATCGCCTTGGTTACCGGCGCTTGGGACCTGTTCGTCAGCTGGGTCCGTGACGCCTTCATCACGGATACGGTTCTGCCCATATGAGTGACACCGAGACCCCCGTGAGGGTCGAGCAGGCCCCGGTTCCCCGCCAATCTCTGCCAGGCCGGGCGATGGCTGAGGTCCGCAACACCTGGCGCGGTCTGACCTCCATGCGGACGGCGCTTGTGCTGCTGTTCCTGTTGGCGATCGCCGCAATCCCGGGCGCCCTGCTACCGCAGCGCAGTCTCAACGAGAGCAAGGTCAACGAGTACATCGCGAATCGGCCCACGCTTGGGCCGTGGATGGACAAGCTCGAACTGTTCGATGTGTTCGGCAGCTTCTGGTTCACTGCCATCTACGTCCTGCTGTTCGTCTCCCTGGTCGGCTGCATCTTGCCGCGGTGCGTCGAGCACGCGAAGGCACTACGGACCCGTCCGGTGCCCGCGCCGCGCAATCTTGCGCGGCTTCCACACCACCACGAGGACCGGGTCGACGAGACGCCTGAGGAAGTAGCGGGTCGCCTGCGTAGTCAGCTCAGGGGGTGGCGAGTCGAGACCCGCGACAGCGGGCACCGTGGGGTCAGAGATGGCGAAATCACCCTCTCCGCAGAGAAGGGATACCTGCGCGAGTTCGGCAACCTTGCCTTCCATTTGTCCCTCGTGGGGTTACTGGTCGCAGTCGCGGCAGGAAAGCTGTTGAGCTACGAAGGCAACGTCATCGTGGTCGCAAACGACGGGCCCGGCTTCTGCACCACATCTCCCGCGGTCTTCGACTCCTTCAGGGCCGGAAACACTCAGGACGGCACCGGCATGACGCCGCTGTGTATCCGGGTGAAGGACTTCACTGCCGACTATCTCGACAACGGTCAGGCGGAGATGTTCACGTCCAACATTGCGTACCAGGCCGGCAGCGACCTCGAAACGAACACCTGGCGCGAGGACCAATTGCAGGTCAACCACCCGCTTCGTGTCGAAGGGGACCGCGTCTACCTGCAGGGCCACGGGTACGCGCCGACGTTTACCGTCACCTTCCCGAACGGGCAGACGCGGACGGAAACATTGCAGTGGCAACCCGACGATGCCGTCACGTTCCTCAGCAGCGGCGCCATGCGGTTCGACCCGCCCGGCGGTATGTATCCCGACCCGGACGAGCGGCGGAAGAACCAGATCGCGATCGAGGGCCTCTTCGCCCCGACAGCGTTCTTCAACGGAGACCTGTTGTCTTCGAGTTTTCCCGAGATGAACGACCCGGCTGTCGCGATCGACATATACAAGGGTGATACCGGGCTCGATACCGGTAACCCACAATCGATATTTTCACTCAACACCGAGCTGATCAATCAGGGTCGGCTGGTGAAGCAGGAGCGCGTGAACTTGTGGCCGGGTGAGAGCGCGACGCTAGCCGATGGCACGCAGGTGCGCTTCGACGGTGCCGTCGATTTCGTCAACCTTCAGGTGTCCCACGACCCGGCACAGCAATGGGTGCTGGTGTCGTCGTTGACGATGATGGCGGGACTGCTCGTCTCGCTGCTGGTCAAGCGAAGGCGCATCTGGGCCCGCATCTACCCTGCGGATGCTGGGGATCTCGACCAACGACGTACCGTAGTAGAGCTTGGCGGGCTCGCCCGGACCGATCAGGCCGGTTGGGGTGACGAGTTCGACCGACTCTGCAGTCATCTACTCACGGACGATACGAAGCCTGATTCGCAGGAGAACCAACGGTGACGATCAACGAGACACTGGCGCAGTACAGCGACTGGGCCTTCCAATCATCTTTTGCAGTGCTGTTACTGGCGCTCATCCTGCTCATCGTGCAGTACGCGTCCACACGGGCGCACGCCGTGCAGGAGAAGGAACTCGTCTCCGCCGGTGTCGGTGCACGCTCGGCGGAGACCGGTGTTCCAGGGCGAGTGGCTCAGCAGCCGAAGAAGCCGATGTCCGAGCGCTTCGGCGGCATGGGCGCGGCCGTTCTCGTCGTCGGCACCGTCCTGATCATCGCTGCGATCGTGCTTCGAGGGTTCTCCGCCCGCCGGTTCCCGCTCGGCAACATGTACGAGTTCGTTGCCATGGCCTGCGCCGCCGCGCTCGTCGTCGGTCTCGTCCTCCTGTCGAAGCCCGCACATAGGCCGATGTGGGTGTTCCTGCTCGTCCCCGTGCTGATCCTGATGTTTCTCGCAGGCACGGTCCTGTATGCGGATTCCGCGCCTGTGGTGCCCGCGTTGCAGTCGTACTGGTTGCCCATCCACGTCACCATCGTGAGCGTCGGTTCCGGCGTGTTCTTGGTATCGGGCGTGGCAAGCCTGCTGTTCCTGCTTCGCATGCGCTATCCGCGCGCCGAGGAGAGGACCGGCATCATTGCGAAGGTCGCGGAGCGGTTACCCGACGCCCAGATGCTGGACCGGTTGGCGTACAAGACCACGATCATCGGGTTCCCGCTCTTCGGCGCAGGCGTCATCCTCGGTGCCATCTGGGCCGAGGCCGCGTGGGGTCGGTTCTGGGGCTGGGATCCCAAGGAGACGGTGTCGTTCATCGCCTGGGTGATCTACGCCGCCTACCTCCATGCACGCGCGACGTCCGGATGGCGCGAGACTAAGGCGGCCTGGATCAACGTCGCAGGCTTCGTTGCCATGCTGTTCAATCTGTTCGTCATCAACATCGTTGTATCAGGGCTTCATTCTTACGCGGGTCTGAACTGACCGGCTTCCACTGACTGGTATCGTTCCGCCGCGGCGTCTCGATCTGTGTGGCTTGGTACAGACGATAAAGACATAACGAGGGGATGTTCAGCGATGTCTGAAAGCAATTCCGGCGCGTGGGAGCCGGTGCGGCCTGCATCGAACCCGTCGGTGGGCGATCAGGACGCGTCTGACGAGAATGTCGCCGGACCGGCGAGTCGCGTTGGCGCGCGGCAGGCCCCGTACGTTCAACCTCAGGGCCGAAACCCCTTTGCCCAGGCTCCGGCGGCCCCGCCCACCGGCAGGCACACACAGGCTCCGGCGGCCCCGCCCACGGGTCGGCAGACGCAGGCCCCGACCGCTGCGCCCGCCCCCGCTCCGCAACACCGGCAAGTTCCGCAGCCTTCCGCGGGGGCGGAAGCCTTCACTCGTCCCCAGCACATGCCCGCGCAGGAGCAGCCGGCGCAACTCCACCCGGAGCACCAGACCTCCGCATCGACGCCCGCTCAGCAGCACGCTCCCAGCCCGCGCGAAATCGCTCACGAGCAGCAATACGAGGTGACGGCCCGTGACCTGTCCACCTCCCTGCTCCTCAAGCAAGCCAAAGCTGCCCCGACTACGGGATGGCGGAAGATGCTGTATCAGGTGTCCGGTCGCAACATCAATGTCGGAAACAGTGCCAAGGAACAGCGCCGCATCGACCTGACCAAGCAGGTCAACCAACCGCTTCAGGGCTGCTACAAGATCGCGCTACTGAGTTTGAAGGGCGGTGTGGGCAAGACCACCATCACTGCGACCCTCGGTTCTACTTTCGCATCATTGCGGGGTGACCGCGTGATCGCCGTGGACGCCAACCCTGACCGGGGAACACTCAGTCAGAAGATTCCTCTGGAAACGCCGGCCACGGTGCGCAACCTCCTGCGAGACGAGCAGAGTATCGAGAAGTACAGCGACGTCCGCAGCTACACATCACAGAATCGCCATCGACTGGAGGTGCTCGCATCGGATAGCGACCCCGCCGTGTCGGAGGCTTTCAGTGGAGACGATTACGCGCGAACCGTAAAGATGCTGGAGAAGTTCTACAGCATCGTTCTGACCGATTGCGGTACCGGTCTGATGCACTCGGCCATGCAGACGATCCTCGAAGAGGCAGATGCACTCGTGGTGGTCAGCTCGGGATCCGTCGACGGCGTCCGCAGCGCGTCAGCGACTCTCGATTGGCTCGACGCTCATGGCTACCGGGATCTGGTGTCCAAGTCGGTGGCCGTTGTCAACGCTGTGCGCCCAGGATCGGGCAAGGTGGACCTGCCGAAGGTCGTCGAACATTTCGAACAGAGGTGTCGTTCGGTGCGCCTGGTTCCATTCGATCCGCATCTCGAAGAGGGCGCGGAGATCGAACTGGAACGCCTGCATCCGAAGACGCGCAACGCCCTGCTCGAACTGGCTGCCGCCGTCACATCAGGTTTCCCCGCCTCGAGCTTCGCGCTGCAGGATCATCACTGACGCAGTAAGGGTGGTGGTGCCGACCCGCAGGGCGGCACCCCCCATTCCCGGTGAGATCAGCCGATGGGGTCGGATGAACCGGTACCGGGTTCTTCGGGCTTCCTCCGCTGGGCCTCCCGATTCATCTTCCACAGGAATTCCGGATCATCGTCCGGCCCTACAACCCGCTTGCTGAGCATCGGGTTCGCCGTCGGGCCGAACGCTTTCCACAGCAGAACCGCAACGGTCACGAGTCCGATGAATGCCAACAGATAGAGCACCGCGCACCTCCTTACACCACCGAGGATAGTCGGTATCTTCTGAGCGTAGCCGGGCCGGTGGCAGAGGGCACCCCTCAGGGCCCGGGGGGCGGCCGTGTCGCCACATTGGCATTCGGTGCCAGCGAACGGCGCGCCGTCGTGTCAGGTGTGGCCCGCTGCCGAGGTCATGGTGGGACCCGCTGCCGAGGTCATGGTGGGACCCGCTGCCGAGGTCATGGTGGGACCCGCTGCCGAGGTCATGGTGGGACCCGAAGCTGACGTCATGGTGGGACCGGCCTCAGTTGTCAGCGAACGGAGCAACTGCATTACCTCCGCTTCGCGGAAGCGGCGGTGTCCGCCGGGGGTGCGAAGCGATCCGAGCCTGCCGGCGTGTGCCCATCGGGTCACTGTCTTGGGATCGACGTGAAACAGGACAGCCACCTGGCCCGGAGTCATGAGGGTGTCAGTGGTGGCCCTGAGTCCGGATCCGTTGTCGGGGGGTGCGCTCATGGACGGTCTCCGCTGCTTTCGACTTATCAGTACTTGGCCGGTCGCATCAGCAACCCGGTCCAACGCCATGGTGGCATCACAACCCCTGGTTGTTCGAACTGTCTAAGGTTGGTAAAGGGGAGGCAATAGACAAATCGGATAAGTCAGGCGTGTCGGGACCGGTCGCTCCGGTGGGTAATCTAGGAGCGTGAGTGATCGATCCGAGAAGCCAGAAGATCAGGGCGAGCTTTCCTCGTCTGCAAGGGCGAACGACCCGGCGACAGATGGCGGGAGGGTGACGAAAGGGCAGTTGGCCCGCGACGTCTTGATGTACTCGATCGCCCGACTGCTCCTCGTCGTTGTGATCGGTGTGATCATCGCCGGAGGCGGCGAACTCGTAGGCGTGACCGTCCCTCTGCTCGTGACAGCGATCTTCGCCGTTCTGATCGCGCTCCCGCTGTCGCTAGTCATGTTTTCGAAGCTCCGCCGCCGGGTCAATGAGGGTATCGCCGCGATCGACGCGCAGCGGCGTGCCGACCAAGCCGATCTTCGTGCCAAGCTTCGTGGCGAGGACACCTCGAGGTGACCTACGGCGACGGCGTCGTCATCGACCGGAGTGTTTCCCGCGAATGGGTGGACAATGCCGTCCGCCTCATCGACGCCGACGCGCAGCGCAGCGCGGATACCCACCTTCTGCGCTACCCGCTACCGGCGCGGTGGGGTGTGCATTTGTATCTGAAAGACGAATCAACCCATATCACCGGCAGCCTCAAGCACCGCTTGGCTCGCTCGCTGTTCCTGTATGCAATCTGCAACGGATGGATCACCGAGGGGACCACTGTCATCGAGGCGTCTTCTGGGTCGACCGCCGTCAGCGAGGCGTACTTCGCGAAAATGCTCGGCCTCGCCTTCGTCGCGGTCATGCCGCGAAGCACGAGTCACGCGAAGATCGACCTCATCGAAGCCCACGGCGGCCGCTGCCACTTCATCGATCGTCCCTCGGATATCTACAGCGAGGCCAGGCGGCTCGCAGCAGAGACGAATGGTCACTTCATGGACCAGTTCACACATGCGGAACGGGCCACGGACTGGCGGGGCAACAACAACATAGCCGAATCGATCTATCGCCAGATGAGTCGTGAAGAGCATCCCGTTCCGGAGTGGATCGTGATGGGTGCGGGTACAGGTGGCACGAGCGCCACGCTCGGCCGCTACATCCGTTATCGCAGGCATGCTACGCGCCTGCTCGTTGTGGATCCGGAGAACTCGGCATTCCTCGGCGGCTACGAGACCAACTCGTGCGAATACGTGACGGGCATGCCCTCGCGCATCGAAGGCATCGGACGGCCTCGGGTGGAACCGTCGTTCGTAGGGCAGGTCATCGACAGAATGATGCGAGTACCCGACGCCGCATCCATCGCCGCGGCGCGGCACGCAAGTTCGGTGCTCGGGCGCCGAGTGGGCGGTTCCACCGGCACGAATCTGTGGGGTGCGTTCACGGTAGTGGCCCAGATGCGGGCCGCAGGCCGCACCGGCAGTGTCGTGACGATCCTGTGCGACGGCGGAGAGCGTTACGCCGACACCTACTTCGACGACCGGTGGGTGGCCGATGAGGGGATCGACCTCGCCGGACCGACTGCGGTGTTGGACGCCTTCATGACGACCGGCGTGTGGGAGGGTCAGCCGGGCTGATGCGCGGGCGCCACACTTCCCAGTGGTGCGGGGACGGGGCGTGCCATCGTGACCCGCGGCCACGCGGCAAGGCCGTGCTGCGCCTCGGCTTCACGGATCCGGAACAGGCCGGGGGTCATGTCTGTTTCCCGGAGTGGACGAAATCCGAGTCGCTCGTAGTAAGGGGCATTCCAGGGTACGTGGGCAAACGTCGTCAGAGTCAGGGCGCTCAGTCCACGCGCAGCTGCCCAGATCGAGATCTCGTCGAGCAGGAGCGCACCGAGTCTCTGGCGGGCATGTCCGGGATGCACGGAGACTTGCTCGATGTGCGCGCCCCCGTCGACGAGGGCGACGAGAGCGTAGGCGACCGGGGTGTCGTATGCGTCGACAGCCACCCAGACGCATCCGGTCTCGAGGTATTCGGTCAACTCTTCGAGAGTGAACGGGGGATCGTCGGCGACGGCGTCCATTCCGATCTCACGAAACGGCGCGCCCGCGGCGATTTCGATGTCTTGCAGAGCGGGCAGGTCTGTGCGAACAGCCGGGCGGATCACAGGTCTTTTCTACCTGAGGTCCTGTTGCCCGCACAGTTTGTTCGCACATTTCGATGACCTTCGCCACCGGAACATACGCAACCGTAGGTTGGTAACCTGGCCTTACAACGACGTAGATGGGTGGGTAGGCATGGGCAGGCCCGAGGTATCTCTAGAGAACTTCGGTGAGGTGTACGAGTTCTACCGCGACCATCAGCAGAATCGTTTGCTGGCCAAGTTGGCTTACGCGTCGTTGTACGTGATATATCGGCCACGGATCCGGTACGCGGAGGGGGCCAAGGCGCACTTGGAGGCTCTGCTGAAGTCAGGCGCTGTCCTTATCGTCGCCGCAAATCACGTGACACACAGTGATCAGTACACGCTTGCCGCCACAGCCTGGAATTCACCACTGCGCCGGGTGATCGGACGCACCCGGGTACTCGCCAAGGACGACCTGTTCGTCGATCCCGGCCTGCGCAAGAAGCTCGACATGATGGGCAGCATCCCGGTGTTCCGCAGCAAGAATCATGGCCTCCGGGCAGTCGCTGCCGCAGGCAAACTCATGATGGACATTTCCGCCGAACGGTTGAGGCGCGGTGACAGCCTGGCCATCTTTCCCGAGGGAACCTGCAACGAGGAGGATCCGACCCAGCTGCAGTTGATCAACAGCGGCATCGGTCATATCGCGAAGCGTGCAGTCGACCGTGGAGTTTCACCGGTGCTTCTGTCTGTCGGAATCAGCTACGGCCCCGACGCCCAAGGCCCCGACACCGAGAACGTGAAGTCGGCGAGTGTGTATATCGGCCAGCCATTTCCCGACCTGCCCTCCAGACCGATGGACATCGCGCGCGTCGTGCAGAAGGATCTTCAAAGCGCTGTCGACGGAGCGGTTGCCGCGTACTGATCGATCCGGTTCTCCTCCGGCCCGGCCGGTGTGCCAGCATGCACGTATGACCTTCTTGGTGCGCCTTGTCATCAATGCATTTGCGATCTGGCTTGCGGCGGAATTGGTAGTCGGAATAGGCATTTCCAGTTCCGGTAGTGGGACTGGTGGGGACATCATGGTCCTGCTCGGAATCGCACTCGTGTTCACGGTCGTGAACATCTTCGTCAGGCCGCTGGTCAAGCTGTTGTCGTTGCCACTGCTGATCCTGACCCTCGGGCTGTTCACGCTGGTGATCAATGCGCTGATGTTGATGCTCACCGCTTGGCTGAGTTCGCTGACCGCCTATGGATTGACCGTCGACGGCTTCTGGACCGCCCTTTGGGGAAGTCTGATCATCTCGATCGTCAACTTTGTGCTCGGCGTTGTCGTGCCGGATCGCAAATGATCCTGTCAGGCGACCGACAGCGCTACCGCGGTCGCTGCACCCCAGATGAGCATCGCCAGTCCTGAATCCCTAAGTGCCGGAATCAGTGCGAGGCCATGTTCGCCGGAGCGAACCGGGGCGTTGGCTCGCGCTGCGAGAGGAAGAGCGAGTAGTCCGATCAACGCCCACGGCGTGCGCGGGACGAGCGCGAGGGTGGCGACGAACGGGACCGTCAGCGCGGCGAGATGAAGTATTCGCGTACGAGAGTCGCCCAGTCGGACGGCGAGTGTGTGCTTACCCGACTCCGTGTCGCTGGGAATGTCTCGCAGATTGTTGGCGACCAGAACTGCGCTGGAAAACGACCCGATCCCGATTGCAGCGACGAGGCCGGCCCAGTCCACCGTCTCGGCCTGCACGTACTGGGTACCAAGCACGGCGACGAGGCCGAAGAACACGAAAACGGCGACTTCACCGAAGCCACTGTATCCGTAGGGTTTGGGTCCGCCCGTGTAGAACCATGCGCCCGCGATGCACAGCGCTCCGATGAGAACGAGCCACCAGGCGGTGGTGACTGCGAGTACGAGACCTGCCACCGCGGCGATCGAGAAGCAGGCACCGGCCGCGAACTTCACGGCAGAAGGCTCGGCCAGCTTCGACCCGACGAGTCGTAACGGTCCCACCCGGTCGTCGTCGGTGCCGCGGATTCCGTCCGAGTAGTCATTGGCGAAATTGACGCCAACGATCAACGCGAGGGAGACCACCAGTGCCAGTACTGCCTTCCACCACACCGCGCCGCCGAGCGCCGCCGCGGCGCCGGTACCGACGAGCACAGGGGCGATCGCGTTCGGGAGGGTGCGCGGACGAGCGCCTTCGATCCATTGAGCAACTGTGGCCATGCACCGATCTTTGCATTGCGCGGAAACCAGCACCCATCCACACCGGACTCGTCGGCGTTCAAATGGTCGGCCTTGGATCGGTCAGCCGAATCTGGCCTCCAGAGCGCGCCGGTTCACCTTGCCCGGGCCGCGGAGAGGAAAGGAATCGACAAGGTGTAGCTCGCGTGGTGCGGCGGTGGGGTCGAGGGTGCGTTCGACGAACGAGCGGAGATCGTTGAGGGTCGGCTCGGTGCCAGGCTCGGCAACGACGATCGCGGTGACGCGTCGGCCCAATCGATCGTCGGGCAGCCCGATCACTGCGCACTCGCGCACAGCGGGGTGCGCGACCAGAGCAGCTTCGACCACCTGCGGGACGACAGTGAGACCACCGGTGGAGATGGCCTCGTCCAGTCTGCCGCAGATGGTGAGCACACCGTCTGTGACGACTCCGGCGTCGTCGGTGCGGAACCATCCTGGTTCGGCGAATGCCGGGTGGTCGGGGAGGCCGCGGTAGCCGGACGCGAGCATGGGTCCGCCCAGAAGCACGCGGCTGTCCAGGTCGATTCGTACCCGGATGCCCTCGAGTGGTACGCCGTCGTACACGCACCCGCCGCACGTCTCACTCATCCCGTAGGTGCGGACGATGCGGATGCCTGCGTCGACGGCCCGTTGCAGTACCAGGGCCGGGGTGGCCGCCCCACCGAGGAGTACGGCATCGAGGGAAGCCAGCGCCGTCACCGCGTCGGGGTGGTCGAGTGCTTTGATCAGCTGTGTGGGGACCAGCGAGGTATATCGCCGTCGGCCGCTCATCGAGTCGACGGCCTCCGGAACTTCACAGGGATCGAAGCCCCCGGCTACGTCGATCACCACCGGTTCGGATCCCGCGAGGACGCTGCGCATCAGCACCTGCATCCCGGCGATGTGGTGGGCCGGGAGGGTCAGCAGCCAGGATCCGGGTCCACCCAGCCTCGTGTGGGTGGCCTCACCGCTGGCGCGGAGCGCGGCCGCGGTGAGCATGGCCCCCTTCGGCACGCCGGTCGTGCCGGATGTCGAGACCACGAGAGCGACGTCGTCGTCGATCGGGTCACCTGGGCGCAATGCGCTCGTGAGGCGTAGGGTCTCGCGCTTGTCTGCAGCGGGCACCGGGAGTACAGCCGGTTCGGCCCCCTCGAGGATCGAAGCCAGCTGCGGCAAGAGACCGACGACCTCGGGCCCGGACGGTACCGGGAGGGTGGTGAGTTGATTCGTCATCAGCAGAAGTATCCCAATGATCCCAACTGCTTCGGGTCAGCCTTCACTCGTCGGCCGCAAGTCGCGGCGAAGGGGGTGATCTTCGGGAATCTGCACCAGTACGATCGGGATTCCGTCCGGGTCCCTGATCCACATCTCGTGCAGCCCCCACGGTTCCTGGCGGGCTTCGCGGTCGATCTTGACACCGGCCAGAACCAGTTCGGTCTGCGCGGCTGTGAGATCGCGAACCTGTAGCCACAGAGCCCCGTCGAATGACGACGACGCACCGGTACCTCCGTGCGCTGTGATTTCGATGAGGCCCTGACCCGCGAAAAACACTGTTCCCCCGGGGTATTCACGGGCGGTGGCGAGGCCGAGGACGTCACGATAGAAGCCCAGCGTCGTCGCGTAGTCCCGGGGTCGAAGAAGCGTCCTGCTGCTGAGGATCTCCACCCGTCACTCTCCCTCACTCGGGCGAGCCTCGTGTCCCGCCCGGCCGTGTGTGCGTCGCTCTTCTTTCATCTGCGCCTCGAATAGGTGTCGCCGCCCTTCTGCCAGTTCGCCGCGGATCGTTTGCTCGTGTTCCCGCAGCGGCGACCAGTAGTTGTCGTCGAATTCCTCCACGATCTGGAAGGTCCACCGGCCGCTCAGGACGTTGCGACCCACCATTTCTGTGCGCAGTCGGTAGGCAAGGTGCGCGTGACCCGCCTCGTGCAAGGCGTCGGCGGCTTCACCGAGTTGTCGATCGGCGTGGCCGATCAATTGGTGGAAGGAGTAGAGGTGCCCGCGGGCACGTTCGACGGTTTCGAGGGCTTCGGAAACCTTGCCGAGCGCGGCGACGGTGTCATCGCTCACTCCTCGAGGGCGACGATGCTGTGGGGCGGGGACCTCGCGGTCGGTACTCATGTGGGTCAGTCTGCCCGAATCGGGGACCCCGTGCCGATCACTTGCCGAGATGACGAACTCGTCTGGACAGGGGGACGTGTCCGTGGGTGTGCAGCTCGTGTGCAGCAAAACCATCGACCGAACGCTGGTTCGGTGCACGCCCGAAAAGTGGCTCCCAAGGGCATTGGGCGCATGTACTACCGTATCAAGTATCTGACACAGTAGTACTTGGAGGAATGCATGGCGGTGTCTCCGCTGTTCGTCTTGTTCTCGGTTGTTGCGGCACTTGTGCTGATTCAGGCGGGGTTCAGTGACGTAGTGGCCGCGCGGCGCTCACACATGCCGGCCTCCGCGAGGAACGCGCGTCGCCGCAGTGTGCTGTTGCTTCTGGCGGGTGTCATCCTTGCGTTCCCCGTCGGATTTGCTCTGCTGCGATGGAGCGACTTTGGGCGTGGGCTCGTGACGCTGGTGCCCGGTGTGATCACATGTCTGGCGATCGGGCTGGCTCTAGGCGCCATGAGTATTGATCGAGTCAACCGCGATTCGTCCGTTCGCGAGGCAAGTCTTGTATCTCGATCGCTGAGGACTGTGGTGCCACCGCGCTTCGCCGTTGCCGTCATGGCTGGGTTGCTACTTGCCGTCGGCGGGCTGATCATGACGACGCTCACGGCGTCGGTGGACCCCTCCAGCGACCAGATGCGCGCGTTCTCGATCTCACATGGAGACACTGGCCGCACGTTCTCGCCCTATCCCGGATCCTTCTACTCCGTCCCTTTGATGTTTGCGATCGCTTTGGTTCTGATCCTCGCTCTGGCATGTGTAAAAGGAGCCCAGCGATGGGGTGCAGTCGATACCGGGGTCTACGACATGGCGCTTCGGCGCCGAATCGCGACTCGCGGAGTAGCATGTGCTGCAGCGATTTCGGCATTTGGGGCCTTCGTTGCAGGGATGTCTCTACACAAAGCAGCAAATGCGGTTTCGAGTGTTGGTGACTCGAACTGGGGCTGGAAGATGGCCGGGATCCTGGCGATGGGAATGGCTATCTACGGCGGTGTTCTCGGCCTGTGGGCCATCGTCCGTTTTGTTGTGCCACAGCCAATTGTGTCGCGATGAATAGTCCACGAGTCGTCGTACGTTCCGACGATCTGCTGCCCCCGTACGAGCAGATACGTCGGCAGATTGCCGCGCTCATCACGTCCGGCAAGGTCTCGCCGGGGGACAAACTTCCTTCGTTGAGGCAACTTGCGAAAGACCTCGACGTTGCGATTGGCACTGTCGCACGCGCGTATCGTGACCTGGAGCAAGAAGGGTGGGTGGAGTCGCGACGCGGCAAAGGGACTCGGGTCGCCAGAACGCGACCAAAGGCTGCCTCACCACCATCACCCGATTTGCTGGAGCGGCTAGCCAGGGACTACCTCACCGCCGTCGTGGCCGCGGGATTCGACGCCGAGGAGGCATTGTCGGCGCTGTCGGCCATTCAAGCCGAGAATGGCCGTGGGTGAGGCGCTCGACCGCGAAAGGACTCAGGCGTGTGCCGGCACGGCGTCGAGCGTGGCACGGACATCTCCGAGACCGCGGGCGAGGATGAACTGGCCGCGACCTGACAGGGACGCCCAACATGACGAGGACGTATCCCACCGCCGAAGCATCCGCGGATCGGCTGACACCTCCACATCCGCGGTGGATCCGGGCTGAACTGTCACGCCGTGCCAGCCGACGAGTCGCACCGGTTGATCCGTTTCGACGGGGTCGAAGTACAACTGGACAACCTCTCGGCTTTCCCGTTCTCCGACGTTGGCAATGTTCACGTGCACACTCGATTCCCCGGTCAAGCGAGCATCCCGGTATTCCCAGGAGGAGTAGCCCAGGCCGTGGCCGAACCAGAAACTCGGCTCCGGGGCACGACCGGCATGATGCCCGCGATACCCGATGAAGACCCCTTCGGTGTACTGCAGGTCGCCGTTGGTCGGCGTCACCGACCAGGCTGGACACTGCCCGTCTTCGGCAGGAAACGTGGTGACCAGTCGACCGGTCGGCTCGATGGTGCCGTACAGGGCCGCCGCGACCGCGTGGCCGGCTTCCTGACCTGGCAACCCGACCCACAGGATGGCGTCCACCTCGTCACGCCAGGGCATGATTACCGGCGTCGCCCCATTGACCACCACAACCGTCCTCCGGGCGGCGGAGGCAACCGCTCGGACCATCGCGTCCTGATCACCCGATAGGTGCAGCGTCGACTTGTCGAAAGCCTCGGTCTCCACTTCATCCGTGGTGCCGACCACGACCACTGCGGTGTCGGCTTCGGTCGCCGCCGACACCGCCTCGGCGATGGCTTCATCGCTGTTGCGTTGTGCGGGAGCCATTGTCACGGCGAACCTGCCCGGGCTCATGGGCCTTCGGACGACACCGTTGATCTCGGTACCCGGGGTGACCACCTTGGTGTCGCGCCAGAACAGTGGTTGCTGCAAGGCTCCACCGAGAATCTCGTCCATCGACGGACCCGGCCTGTTGGTCTCGGCGCCGGACGATGGCTGGCCCACAGTGTATTCGAATGTGTCGTCACCAACGTTGACCGTCCAGTCACCGACACCGACTCCGCCTACATCGACTGGCCCATCCAGGGTAGTCACACCCCGGAACTCGATCGCGGCAACTTCAGCATCGAGGTCGTCGTCCCAGCCGACGGTGGTGACCGCGGAGGCGGAGCGACGTTCCTCGATCACCGCACCATCTGCGGACCGCAATACGAAATGAACCCCTGGTTCACGGGTATCCGGGTCGAGCAGAACACCCCGCCGCAGCGGGGCAGGACGGGTGCGCACTGCGACGCCGTCGACGACGGTGACTGAGGCGCCGGGCAATGCAGCCATTCCCTCGGCGATACTGACTTGGTGAGGCGGGTTGACCTCCGAGGAACCGCCCCCCATACATATTGTGTCGACGGCGTGCCTGCCGATCAGCGCAACGGACTGAGTTTGTTGCAGCGGAAGGATGCGGTCGCGATTGCTCAGGACAGTCATGCCTGCGGTGGCGAGTCGAATCATTTGCTCCTTGCGCACGAGTGACGTCGGTGTCGGCAGATCTGTGGGGTACTGTCGCTGCTCGCCGAGCGCACCGACACGTTCGGCCAGCACCAAGAGGCGATTGATGTGATCGTCGATCACCGACGTCGGAACCTCTCCCGCCTCCACAGCGGCGACCAGAGCTTCTCCCCAAGGGCCGTCGGGGCCGGGCATGACCAGATCCAGACCCCCGTTTGCGGCGGGCGCGGCCGTCTTGGTGGCAAACCAATCGGACATGATCAGGCCGTTGAAATTCCATTCATCCTTGACGATTTCGATGTTGACGTGCACTTGTTCGGTGGCGGCAACGCCGTTGACGTTGTTGTAGGCAGCCATGATCGACCAGGGACCGGCTTCTGCGACCGCGATCTCGAATGGGGTCAGGTACAACTCGCGGAGCGTGGCCTCGTCGACGACGCTGTTCATGGAATAGCGTTCGGTCTCGGACTCGTTGGCTATCAGGTGCTTGAGGCATGCGCCGACACCGGAGTCCTGCATTCCACGGACGTAGGCTGTCGCGAGATTGCCAGTTAGCAGTGGATCTTCCGAAAACGCCTCGAAGAGGCGGCCCCCCAGGGGGGAGCGGTGGAGGTTGATCGTCGGCCCTAGCACCACGTGAATCCGTTGGGCGAGCGCCTCTTCGGCGAGAAGCCGACCGGTGTCGTACAACACTTCGGTGTCCCAGCTCGAGGCCAGTACCGTTGCGTTCGGAAGGAGCGTCACCTGACGTACCCCGCTGGAGTCGAGCCCTCGAACACCCGTCGGGCCGTCGGACAGGCGAAGCTCGCCGAGTCCGATCGAGTCCTCTGCGGCGGCGGTGAATGTCGTTGCACCGGTGAGTAGCCGGACTTTCGACCGAAGATCGAGGGACGCGATCATCTTTGCGTGCCGAGATATTTCCGAGTCGGTGACCCTCGGGTGGGAACTGGGACTGTTCACGGTTTTCTCCTTCGTCGCCCCGATGATTCGGAGGTTGTTCAGCGCACCGATTTGATGGGAACGATTGCCATCGCACCCAAGAACACCATCACCGCGGCGACGCCGAGCAGCATGGCGTAGTTCTGTCCGCTGCTCCCGATATCGAGCATTATCGCGCCGATCAGCGGCGCGAGTGATTGCGGAACTGCGTTTGCGATGTTGAATACCCCGAGATCCTTCGCGGGGTTGTCCGGGTCGGGTAGTACGGCAAGCACGAGGGCGAAATCACTGGAGTAGTAGATCCCGTAGCCGACGCCGAGGATCGCTTCGACTATGTAGAAGCCCCCAACGGAGGTGATACCGATCAAGAAGAGGGTGCCGAAGCCGGAGATCACGGTCGAGATGAACACCGGCGCCTTACGACGATTCAATTTGTCGGCGATCATGCCTGCGAACAGGGTTGTCCCCAGGAGGCAGACCGTGTAGATGGTGACTCCGGTCGCCACGGCGCTGGTGGCGGCGCTCAGGTCGAGGCCGACGCGGTCTTGCATCCAGAACAGCCTGAATGTGGTGAACATGTAGAGGCCGATGAGGAATAGCAGGCGCGAGAGCAACACCCACGCGAAGTCCGGGTGCTTGCGCGGGTTCACCCAGAACATATGGATCAGCGCGCGAGCGCCCACCCGCGGTGGCTTGACCAGCAGCGGCTTGTCCGGGAGCAGGATCGCGTAGGTACCCATTCCGACCACACCGATGACGGCCGGCACCATGAACAACGCCAGCATGTTCGTTTCCAGCAGGCTGGCGACGTAGGTCGAGGCGAGGATTCCCAGGTTCTGCGTGATGTTCGTGTATCCGGAGATACTGGCGTGGCGGCGGGATGGGATCTGATCGGCGATGGTCGCCAGGTAAGCCGAAAAGGATGCGTTCGCGAAAATCTGCGCCACGAACCAGCCGATCACGAGAACGAAGACGCTGTTGGCGAGTGCGATGGCGAGCAGAGCTATGGCCAGGCCTACGATTCCTATTACCATCCATGGTCGGCGTCGTCCCCACGGCCCAGGGGTGCGGTCCGAGATGTATCCGAAAACGGGATTGGCGACAATCGCGGCGATGGCTCCGACACCGAGCACCAATCCCGTAGCCTGCGGTGCGTCGTCTTCGCCGACCAGGTCGATCAGCTTGATGCCCATGCTCACCATCACCGGTCCGAGCAGCGCCAAGAACAGCGCGAACTGTGCGAACCCGAAGGCCGCCAGCACCGGAACCGAGGGCATCTCCGTCGGGGGAGCGAGCACCGGACCCCCTGGTGGGGGTTTCTCCTCTGTGATTCCTCGCGGGATGTCACCAGAATCTGTTGACATCAGAACTCCTCTCCGCGTTGCCAATTCAGCGCAGTCCCCCGTGGATGGATAGGGTCTTATCTCACCTTCTTCACCGGCAGGATTGCCAAAGCTCCGAGCACTGCTACGGCAGCGCTGACGATGTAGAGCAGCGTGTAGTTCTGTCCCCCTGCTCCGACGGCGAGCAGCATTGCCCCGAACAACGGCGCAAGCGATTGGGGAGCGGCGTTGGCGATGTTGAAGATCCCGAGATCCTTTGCGGGATTGTCGGGATCAGGAAGCACCTCGATCGCTAGAGCGAGGTCGGCGCCGAAGTAGACCCCGTAGCCGATCCCGAGGATCGCTTGCGTCACGTAGAAGCCGGATACGGAGTCGACGCCGGCAAGCAACAGGAAGCTGACGGCGGAAATTACGACCGAGATCAAGATCAGGGGCTTGCGCCGTTTGATTCGATCGGAGACCACCCCGGCAATCTGCCCGATGATCATCAGGATCACGGTGTAGATGAGCACCCCGGTGGCCACGGCCGCGGCGGCGGAGTCGGTGTCGAGGCCGATGCGGTCCTGCATCCAGAACAGCCGGAACGAGATGAACATGAACATGCCGATGAAGAACAGGAGGCGTGAGAGGAACACCCACGCAAAGTCCGGGTGCTCGCGCGGGCTCACCCACATCATGGAAAGCCACTCGCGACCGCGCCGTGAAGGGGGCTTGACGAGCAGCGGCTTGTCCGGCAGTACGAGCGCGTACACGACCATGCCGATGACGCCGATGACCGCTGGAACCATGAAGATTGCAAACATGCTCTCCGAGAGGAAACTCACGGCGTAGACCGCGGCCAGGATGCCCGCCTGCTGCATGACGTTCACCAAGGCGGCGATGCTGGCGTGGCGATGGGTAGGAATCTGATCGGCGATGGTGGCCAAGTAGGCCGCGTAGGCTGCATTCGCGCAGATTTGTGCTGCGAACCAGCCGGCGAGCAGGACCGGAATGCTGTCGCTGACCGCTATGACGAGCAGACACAGGGCGAGTCCGACGCTGCCGCCAACCATCCATGGTCTACGGCGTCCCCAGGGACCGGTGGTGCGGTCGGACAGGTAGCCGAAAACCGGAGCCGCGACCAGTGCCGCAATCGCACCGACGCCGAGGACCAAACCCGCTGCCTGTGGTGCGTTGTCGGACCCGACCACAGCAGTCAGTTTGATCGCGATGCTCACGGTCGGCGGTCCGAGTAGGGCCACGAAGAGCGCGAACTGCGCGAATGCGAACGCGACGATTACCCAGGGCTTGGGCATCTTGGTCGGCAGATCGAGGTCCGAGTGTTTCTCCAACTTCACATTCGGGCCGTCGCCCCTGTCGGGGGTGCTGTCAGACGTAGTTGCCATTGACAGTTCCTCTTGCCGAATTCGGTCAGACCACCAATTCGTAACGAACATGCCTGAACGTGACTCGCGCCGCGATCGGCATCACTTGACCCAAGGTAGATCCGTTAGTGTGGGGAAGCAAGAGCGCATTTCGACCCGGATCGAGTCCTACCGTGGGCCCAGATAAGGGGCGTTCGGTTACGCCATGCTGTTGCTTTGCTTGCGACGAGTTGTCGGCCGACTGGAGTAGTGCCAGAAGAGCTTTCCAGCATGCCATCGAGTCGAGTGACGACACGGCTGCATCGGATCGCAAAGACTGGTGCGATCGCGTTCGGGTGGGTGGTCGGGCGAGTCCGTACTTCGTGTCTCGAAGCTCTACCGCACTTTCTTCACCGGGAGAATGGCGATGGCTCCGAGCAGTGCTACGACAGCGCTGGCGATGTAGAGCAGCGTGTAGTTCTGTCCCCCTGCTCCGATGGTGAGCAATATTGCCCCGAACAACGGCGCAAGTGATTGGGGAGCGGCGTTGGCGATGTTGAAGATCCCGAGGTCTTTTGCGATATTTTCGGGATCAGGCAGTACCTCGATGACCAGGGCGAGGTCGGCGCCGAAGTAGATCCCGTACCCGATCCCGAGGAGTGCCTCGACCCAGTAGAAGCCGGCTACGGAGTCGACGGTGGCAAGCAGCCCGAAGCCGATCGCGGACATCGCGACCGAGATGAAGACCAGGGGCTTGCGCCGCTTGATCCGATCGGAGACCATCCCGGCAATCTGCCCCGTGATCATCAGGATCACGGTGTAGATGAGTACCCCGGTGGCTACGACCGCGGCGGCGGAATCAGTGTCGAGGCCGATGCGGTCTTGCATCCAGAACAGCCGGAACGAGGTGAACAGGAACAGGCCGATGAAGAACAGGAATCGTGAGAGGAACGCCCAGGCGAAGTCCGGGTGTTCACGCGGATTAACCCAAATCAGCGAGAGCCACTCGCGAGCGCCCCGCGAAGGGGGCCTTACCAGCAGTGGTTTGTCCGGCAGTACGAGCGAGTACAGGACCATGCCGATGACGCCGATGACGGCTGGAACCATGAAGATTGCAAGCATGTTCCCAGATAGGAAACTGACGGCGTAGACGGCCACGAGGATCCCTGCCTGCTGGGTGACGTTCACCAACGCGGACATGCTTGCGTGACGGTGGGTAGGGATCTGATCAGCGATGGTGGCCAAGTAGGCCGACAACGCCGCGTTTGCGACGAGCTGTGCCACGAACCAGCTGGCAATCAGGACCGGAACGCTGTCGCTGATCGCCATGACGAGCAGGCACAGTGCGAGTCCGACGCTGCCGCCTACCATCCACGGCCGACGGCGTCCCCAAGGTCCGGTTGTTCGGTCGGACAGATAGCCGAAAATGGGACCGGCGACCAATGCCGCAATCGCACCGACGCCGAGGACCAACCCGGCTGCCTGTGGTGCGTTGTCGGACCCGACAACAGCGGTCAGTTTGATCGCGATACTGACGGTCGGCGGCCCGAGCAGGGCAACGAAGAGCGCGAACTGCGCGAACCCGAACGCGACGATCACCCTGGGTTTGGGCATCTCGGTCGGCGGAGCGAATTCCGACCGTTCGACCAGCTTCAAGCTGGGGTCATCGACTTTGCGCCCATCGGGGTTTCCATCTGAGGTAGTTGACATCGTGTACCTCTTGCCGAACCTGGCTGGAACAGGGACTCCTTGCGGAGCAATCTCGGAGTGTGACTCGCACCACAATCGGAGCCACTTGACCAAGGTAGATCCGTTAGTGTCGTGAAGCAAGGGCGCATCTCGATCACGCCCGAGTCATGCCGTCGGTCCAGGTGAGGGTGGTTGACTCGCCGGTTCCGGCTTGTTCGCAGATAGCGTCAGTAGATGGCTTCGAGTCGGGCTCGTGCCTCTCGAACAAGCAGTTGCGGCCTTTCGATTCGGCGGTCGGTTACGCCATGCAGTTGCTTCGCTTGCGATGAGTTGTCGGGCCGACAGGGGCAGTGCGAGAAGAGCTTTCCACCACTCCGGAGGGTGTGCGGTCGGGCAGTCTCGATCCACTGTGACACAGAGGTGATGCCTCGATCTTGTGACTCATACCGACATTCCTTGGCCGCGTGTTCGGATCGTCCAATAGGCTGGCCGCCTGTGCAGCCCGTGACGAGAATCCACGACATCCCTGGGCAGGCACGGTTGCCTGTCGAGGTGGCAGTGCTGGGCGATGTCGCCACCCGCAGGGACGGCGCACTGGTGCCACTGGCCGGAGCCCGGGCCCGGAGTCTCCTGGTCGCGCTGGCGCGACAACCGGGACGCAGGCGTAGTGTCGCGGCCCTCGTCGAGGACGTGTGGGGCGACGCTCCGCCCAAGTCGCCGGCGAATGCCCTGCACACCCAGGTCTCACGGTTGCGTACGGTGCTGCCGGACGGCGTCCTCGACGCCGGGCCCGCGGGCTACCGACTCACCCTTTCAGCCGAACAGGTCGATCTAGCGCGGGCACGACAACTCGCCCGGGAGGCGGGCGAGCAACATGCGGACGGCGACCATCTCGGCGCCGTCGAGACCGTGCAACTGGCAGGCGCGCTGTGGCGCGGCGAACCGGGGGCGGACCTGCCCGACGGTGACCTTGCGCGCGATCTGGCTCGGGAGGCCGCTTCGTACCGCGACGCGCTCGCTGCAACGGAACTCACCGCCCTGCTGGCCCTGGGGGAGTTCGAGCGAGCCCTACCGAAGGCCCGCGCCGCCGCGGAGGCTGCGCGGTTGGACGAGGGCTCGCACGCCGTACTGATGGAGTGCCTGCACGGTAGTGGTCGATCAAACGAGGCGCTGGAGGTGTTCGCGGGTCTTCGGGACCGGCTGGCCGATCGACTCGGGGCCGACCCGTCGGCGCGGCTCGTCGACCTCAACGCGGCGATCCTGCGCGGTGGCGTCGAGCCTGCAATCCGCGCCGTCCGCGATGACGTGGATGACGTGAGTGCAATACGCGTATCCGAGCGTGCAACCTTGCCGAACGTGATCGGACTGCGTGCTGCGCCGAACCGACTGCTCGGCCGCACGGAAGATCTGGAGGCGCTCGAGAGTCTGCTCGAGCGTTCGCGCGTTGTCACGGTGTTGGGGCCGGGTGGTACCGGCAAGACCCGGGTGGCCCATGCGCTCGGTGCCCATGTGGCCGAGCAGATGCCGGTCGCACTCGTCGAACTGGCTTCGGTACGCAGCGGCGAGGACCTGGTTGCCGCCATCAGCGGCACTCTCGGCCTCAGCGAGAGCGACCTCAGGCCAGGCGCATTGACACGCGCGCACATCCATGACGCTCGGCAACGGCTGCGCGACGCACTGTCGACCGGGCCGTCGCTGTTGGTGCTCGACAACTGCGAGCACCTTGTCGACGATGTCGCCGAGGTCGTGTCCGACCTGATCGGGGCGAGCGACCAACTCACCGTGCTCGCCACCAGTCGCTCCCCGATGTCGATCACCGCCGAGGCGGTGTATCCGTTGCCACCGTTGGCGATCGGTGACGAGAAGTCCCCGGCGGCCGAGTTGTTCCGGTCACGTGCGCTCGCGGTCCGGCCGTCGGCGCGGCTCGATCCGTCGGAGGTGACGCAGCTGTGCCGGACGCTGGACGGGCTGCCGCTTGCGATCGAGTTGGCCGCCGCGCGGGTTCGCACGATGAGCGTCGAGGAGATCAACGCCCGCCTCGTGGACCGCTTCGCGCTGCTGCGTTCGGGTGACCGCACGTCTCCGGCACGGCACCGCAACTTGCACGCCGTCATCGAGTGGAGTTGGAACCTGCTGGAGGAGTCGGAACGCGCCGCGCTGCGCCGACTGTGCCGCTTCCCCTCCGGGTTCACCCTGGACGCCGCCACCACGGTCGCGCAGTGGGGCGGCGTCGAGGACGCGGCCGACGCACTCGAGGGGCTGGCGAACCACTCGATGCTGTCGGTTGTCGAACCGGCCTCCGGGACCGACTCGTTCGGCCTGCGGTACCACATGCTCGAGACCGTTCGCGAGTTCGGTGAAGAGCAGTTGCTCGCCGGTACGAACGCGTCGGAGGCCGAAGAAGTTCGGCGCAGGACGGCGCGGTGGGCCGAACAGCTTTCCCAGAAGGTTGTGCGTGATTTCCTTGCAGGCAAACAGACCTCGGTCGCCCACTGTGTCCGGGCCGAGCACGAGAATCTCCGTGCCGTTCTCCGACATGCGCTGGCCGAGAAGCAGGTCCGGACCGCGTTGACGGTATTCCCGGTGCTCGGTGGCGTGTGGGCCGCCTGCGGCGCCCACTCCGAGGTGTCTACTTGGGCGCCGAGGCTGCTGGACCTCGACGGATCGGCCCTCTCACCCGACGAGGTCCCGGGCGACCACCTCGCCATCAGCTACGTGCTGGCCGCCGTGCATGTGACCACGGACGGAAACGTCCGCCCGGTAGCCATCGCACGGACCCGACTGCGACGCCTTCTCGCTGCGCGACAAGACATTTCCGAACGACTGCGGATCGCGGCGTCGCTGGTGCTCACCCCGGCGACGGGCCGGGGAGTGTCGCGATTGCTCGCGACCGCAGTCCGCTCGGACGATCCGGACGCGCGCATCCTGGCGCTGATAGCAAGAGCCAGTCTCCGGCAGAATAACGGCGACCTGTACGGCTCCGAATCGGACGCGAAGCGTGCGCTCGCGCTTACGGAGGAACCCGACTCGTGGGATCACGCGCTGCTGAGCCAACATCTGGGCAGCGTTTGCGCTCAGTCTGGGCGGTACGCGGAGGCCATCGCCTACTACCGGCGCTCCGCCGAGGGGCTGTGGAAGCTGCATCTCTACGACGAGAACCTGCAAGTGCGGGGATTCTTGGTGGCTGCGATGGTCGGCGATGGGCAGATGGACCAGGCGCGTTCGGAACTCGAGCGGCTCCGCCCGGCGCATCGCGGCGGGCTTGCGCGTGCCGACGATCCACATAACCAGGCGTCGCTCGCGATGGGAACCGCGGAGGCGGATCTCGCAGCCGGGCTCGTGGACCAGGGCCTGGCCGAGTACCGGCGTGCCGCAGCGTGTGCCGGCAATCTGGAGGTATCACTGGGCGTCGACCTCTACGAGATCATGGTGGCGGTAGCGGCTGTCGACGCGCATGCCCTCGCCGGACGGATCGAGTCGATCGCAGATCTGGCGGACCGCCTGCCGTCCGTTGCCGTTGCACGCCTCGGACCGGGAGGCTTTCCCGATCTCACACTGGTGGGTGCAGTGGCGTGCGCCGTCGGCACGGTCGACATCGCCGGTCGTGATCCTGACCGGGGACTGCGCCTGCTCGCACTTGCCACGAGAGTGGCTGCCCGGCAGGACTGTCCGTCGATGCGCCTGGACCGGCACCTGACTCGGGCGCGGACGGTCCTCGGTGACGCGGACGTCGCGACAGCGCTGGCGTCCGTGGAGGGGACGCCCCGCGCTGCCGCGTACTACGAGATCCTCGACATCCTAGCCGCACTGGGCTCGTGAACCGTCAGGCCTTGCGCATGAAGGTCCGCACGGTCAACGGCGCCATGATCCCGACGATCACGGCCGCGCCCAGCAGGGCCCACACTGTGTTGATGCCGAAGTGCCCGTCGTTCGCGAGTTCGCGGACGGCGGTGACCAACTGCGACACGGGATTGATGTTGACGAAGGCCTGCACCCATCCTGGCATCGTGTCCGCCGGGACGAACGCGTTGGACATGAACACCAGCGGAAAGAGGGTCAACATCGAGAGGCCCTGCACGGCAGTGGCTTTGTTCATAATCACACCCAAGAAAGCGAAGATCCAGCTGATCGCGAACGCGCACACCATGATCAGCAGTGCTGCGGACACCACGCCGACGACCCCGCCGCCTGGACGGTAGCCCATGGCAAGACCGATGATGATGGTGATTGTCGTCGCGATCAGATAGCGGACGACGTCGGCGATCAATGCTCCTGACAGCGGGGCGATTCGGGCGATCGGCAGTGACTTGAACCGGTCGAACACCCCCTTGTCCATGTCGTCGCGCAACTGCGTGCCGGTCACGATCGATGCCGTGATCACCGTCTGCACCAGAATGCCCGGGATGATGATCGGCAAATACGACTGCACGTCTCCGGAGATCGCACCACCGAAGATGTACGTGAACATGGCGGTGAAGATGATCGGCGAGAGCACTACATCGAACAACTGCTGGGGATTGTGTTTGATCTTGAGGATGCCGCGGTAGGCCATCGTGAAACTGTGGGCGATCGCGGCCTGGAGGCTGATTCGGTCGACGGCCTCGATGGTCGGCGTTGCAGTCGTTCTGGCTGGCGAGGTGAGTGTGGTGGTCATGCGATGCTCCGTTCGGACTCTGCGGTGTCGTGCCCGGTGATGGTGAGGAAGACTTCGTCGAGGCTCGGCCTGGAGACGGTGATCTCGTCGACGGCGATCGACCGATCCCGCAGTTGTAGAAGTAGATCCGCCGCGATCGACGGATCCGACAGTGGTGCGGTGATTCGGCCCGATTCGGGGGTGACGGCGGCTTCGAGGCCCAGAGCGCTGGAGATGACGGTCCGGGCCTGCTCGATCAGGTCACGGTCCGCCAGGGTCAGTTGTAGCGCCGATGCTCCCACCGAAGCCTTCAACTCGTCGGCGGTACCGTCCGCGATCACCCGACCGCGGTCTATGACGGCGATTCGGTCGGCGAGCTGATCGGCCTCGTCGAGGTACTGCGTCGTGAGCAGCACGGTCGAGCCTTCCGCGACGAGTTGTCGGATGGTGTCCCACATCTGTGCGCGTGTCCTCGGATCGAGCCCGGTGGTCGGCTCGTCGAGGAACAGCAGCGGCGGACGGGCGATGAGGCTGGCCGCGAGGTCGAGACGCCGGCGCATGCCGCCGGAGAAGTCCTTGAGCGGCTTGGACGCAGCCTCTGTCAGTCCGAACTCCTCGAGGAGCTCGGTGGCTTTAGCTTTGGCGGCGCCGCGACCCAGGCCCAGAAGACGCGAGAAGATGACCAGATTTTCCGTGGCGGTGAGTTCCTCGTCGACTGATGCGTACTGTCCGGCGAGGCCGACAAGGGACCGGACGGCTGCCGCCTCGCGGACGACGTCTCGGCCGAAGATGCGGGCCTCGCCGCCATCGGGACGCAGCAATGTTGCGAGCATGCGCACGGTCGTGGTCTTGCCGGCGCCGTTGGGGCCGAGCACGCCGTACACCGATCCGGTCGGCACAGTGAGGCTCACGCCGTCCACCGCGCGCTGCCCACCGAAGGTCTTGACGAGCCCGACGGCTTCGATTGCCGGGGGTGAGGTGTTGAGGTTCATGACCTCACGATGAAGGGGGCCGCTTGCATCGGACTCGCATCGGCCTTGCGTCGAGCTTGCACGGGCTTGCACCGACATGAGTCGGGTCCGTCGGGGTTGGTGATGGTGGTCAGTGGCGTCCGGGTCGACTCTCGAGGTCCCCGCTGCTCACCCGTCGTCGAGGGCGCGGTCGACCAACGCGGCCATGACGGGGGAGAGCGCTCTCGCGTATTGGATAGTGAGGTGATTGTCGTCACGGAACACAAGGTCGCTGCCAATGATCACCGGGCAACGGTCTGCCGTGCAGAACAGGTCGGTGAGATCGGCGTAACGTCCGCCTCCGGCCGCGGTGGCCGCCGCCTCGGCGGCAATGCCCGAGGCGTTCATCGCCTCTGTACGCTCCGGCGAACACGCCATGGCGTCGTCGAGGTGCGTGGACAGACACGTCGGCACAGTGGAGTGCGGATCCGGCACCGGACCGAGGACCAGCACGTCCGCCCCAGTAGCGCGTAGCTGCGCCACCATGCGGGTCAGGCTTTCGAGCCATTCGGGACCGTACATGGTGAAGCCGAAGTCGCCGCCGTAGCGGCGCGACATGCTCAGCACGATCATTTTGGGCCGTTCGGCCTGCAACCGGGCGACGACCTCGCCGCGCCACTGCTCGCACTCGGTGTATTCGCGGCCGAGGTAGGGGCTGGTCAGCGGCAGGTCCAGCAGCGGGCAGGTGACCTTGCCCAGGGTCTCGAGCCGCCAGTGCCGCTGTTCGGCGATCTGCTCGAATGCCGGGTTCCACATCGCCGCGTGCGAGTCGCCGACCAGGGCCACCGTGGTTGGCGAGGCAGTGTCACCCGACGCGCATTCGCCTTGCCCGACCTCGAGCCACGAGCGCACACATCCGTTGACGAACACGTTGGGCGTACTCGAGGATGCGTCAGCCAGTGGCGGGGAGAGATTCGATGGAACGGCACGCAGCCCGACCGAGGCCGCGACCGCGGTCTGCACCTGCGCGGTCAGTTCCTGCACTGCGGCCTCGTATGGATCGACGGTGGGCGCGGCGGGTTGTGTAGGGGCGGTGACCCTCAGCGCCGTAGCTGCCTGCCCTTGGCCGACCGGGACCGGTCGCACCGTGAGTAGAACAAGGCAGGCGCACACGGCGAGAGCGGTGGCGGCGCCGCCGACAGCGAGACTGCGGGTCGCGAAGTTGCGCAGCACAGGGGTGAACCGGACGGGGTTCTCCACCAGGTGCAGCGTGAGCGCGGCGAGCACTGCAGCCACCGCGACAGCGGTCAGGCGACCGGGTAGTCCGAGGTCGCGACCGACGAGTGCCGGCGTCAGGATCAGCAGCGGCCAGTGCCACAGGTACCAGGAGTAGGACAGGCGCCCGACTGCGCCCATCGTGGACTGGGATAGCCCGCGGCTGACGCCGAGTTGCGGGGCCGCGCACCCGGCGACGATCACCAGCATGGTACCCACCACAGGTAGCAAGGCCGCCGTGCCGGGATAGGGCGTCGCCTCACCGAGTCGCAAGCAAGCTACGACGATCAGGGCCAGCCCCGTCCAGCCCGCGACGACGGCAGGAAGCACCGGCAGTCTGCGCCAGAGGGGAACAGTGAGCGCAATCAGTCCACCGGCGGCCAACTCCCACGCCCGCGACGGCAGCGTGAAGAACGCCCACGGCGGCAGCGTGTGAGTCCACGACAGCGACACTGCGAACGACCCCACCGCAACCAACGTCAAGACCAGCACGTAAGGCATGACGGGCTGTGGTGCCCCGACGTCGTCGGGCGCACGCCGGCGACGGATCAGCCAGGCCGTGCCCACGATCAGTGCAGGCCACAGCAGGTAGAACTGCTCCTCCACGCCGAGTGACCAGTAGTGCTGGAACGGCGACGGCGGTGCATCTGCCGCCAGGTAGTCGGTGCCGTGCAGCGCGAACCGGTAGTTCCCGACGTACAGCGCGCTCGCGATGCCGTCGCCGATCGCTTCGCGCGCCTGCAACGGTGGCAGCAGCAGCGCCGAACCGATCGCGGTGACGACCAGCACGAGGGTCCCGGCAGGCAGCAATCGGCGGGCCCGCGCGCCGTAGAAGCGGGCCACGCGGACGGTGCCGGTGGTCTTCACGTCCCGCCAGAGCAGCCCGGTGATGAGGAATCCCGAGACGACGAAGAAGACGTCGACACCGACGAATCCGCCGCCGGTGCCGGGTACACCCGCGTGGAATAGGACGACGGCGAGCACCGCGACGGCCCGCAGCCCCTCTATGTCGGGCCGGAATCCCTGTTCGGGCGGGGCGGAGACGGAACCGGTCACCTGCTTGCCCGGGGAGCCCGCCGGCGGAACGAATATCGCCGACGGGCCTTTCGAAGCAGCGTGGCGGCCGGAGGGGGGCACTTGCGCAATTATGCCCGCAGTGACTGAGGCCACACGAGTGTCGCAGCGTCGGCTACATGACTGCGGGGCATCGCAATAGCTCTGGAGGTTGTCGATCGGGCGGCCTGGTTCGGCGCTATCGGCCGAGGGGCGTGAGCAGTTGGTGGGGGTAGTGGTGCCGTTGGGGCGGGTGTGTAGTCGGTTGCGATAGGTTGATCTGTTACCCGCATCGCGGGAACCGCCGGTGGGTTTCGGCGCGGTGAGCGGGAGGACGAGGAATGACGACCGACGAGTACCTGCGCGGCGTGGGGCCGGAGTCGACGATGGTGCCGGCAATGATCAGTCCGGTGTCGGGTGGGCTGGTCCGTACCTGGACCGAGACCGAGAGCATGCTGTGGAGTGTCGAGGACCCCGACCGGCTCGGTGGAGTACTCGGCCGTGGACTTGTCGGTCGTACCCCGATGCCAGACAACCGCTTTCGCGAGGCCTTGTTGCTGAACCGGGACACCGGCACGCTGCTGGTACAGGGCCGCTTCGTATCGGGGTCGGGGGAGTCGGCGCAAGTGCAGGCGAACATCGTGCAGCTCGGTGAGCCGGTCAGGCCTGAAACGAACCCGTGGACAGACCTTGAACAATTCCTCACAGCGGCGGCGGTCTCAGCCGCCGAGCGAGGCGAGTTCTATGTGGCGGAGTTGGGCGGCTGGAACGCGCCGAGCGAGCCGTACTGTCTGTTCGCTGTCCTCGATCAGGGTGCTGGCCCGGTGTCCCTGCTCGAGGCGGCTCCGGTCCCGCGTGGCACAAGTATCTGGCCCGAAGCACCACGTGATCAGCCAGGGGCGACGGTGTCGTCACCCGCCGACGCCTCGTCGCTGTCGGTGGTGGGGGCCTTCGTTGCGTCGGCGATCAGCACTTGGGGGGTGACGCCGTGGGACGTGGCATTGACTTTCGGGACGCTGGGGGAGGGCGCGTGACTGCCGCCAACCGGCTGCGGCGGCAGCGCCGCGAGGCTCGAACGCCTTTGGAGGGATGCCGACGAAGGGATGCCCGAGCGGAGAGAGGTCAAAAGTACCAGGGGTAGGGAGTCCAGTCCGGGGCGCGCTTTTCCAGGAAGGAGTCGCGGCCTTCGACGGCTTCGTCGGTCATGTAGGCCATGCGTGTTGCTTCGCCCGCGAACAGTTGCTGGCCGACGAGTCCGTCGTCCTGCAGGTTGAAGGCGTATTTGAGCATGCGTTGTGCCTGGGGGGACTTGCCGTTGATCTTGGTGGCCCATTCGATCGCGACGTCTTCGAGTTCGGAGTGGTCGACGACCTTGTTGACCGCGCCCATCTGGTGCATCTCTTCGGCGGTGTAGGTCTCGCCGAGGAAGAAGATTTCGCGGGCGAACTTCTGCCCCACCATTTTTGCGAGGTATGCACTGCCGTAGCCGCCGTCGAAGCTGCCGACGTCGGCGTCGGTCTGCTTGAAACGGGCGTGTTCGCGGCTGGCGAGCGTGAGATCGCACACAACGTGCAGGCTGTGACCACCGCCTGCGGCCCAGCCGTTGACGAGGCAGATGACGACCTTCGGCATGAACCGGATCAGTCGTTGAACCTCGAGGATGTGGAGCCGCCCGGCGCGTGCTTTGTCGATCGTGTCCGAGGTCTCGCCGGCGCGGCCGGTGGTCGCATCGTGTTCGGTGTATTGATATCCGCTACGGCCACGGATGCGCTGGTCGCCGCCGGAGCAGAAGGCCCAGCCGCCATCCTTTGAGCTCGGGCCGTTTCCGGTGAGAAGCACGGCGCCCACATCGGATGTCATGCGGGCGTGGTCGAGCGCGCGGTACAGCTCGTCGACGGTGTGCGGGCGGAAGGCGTTGCGCACATCGGGACGGTCGAACGCCACACGGACGATGCCCTGGTCAACGTGCCGATGGTAGGTGATGTCGGTCAGGTTCTCGAAGCCGGGAACCGGTCGCCAGTGCTGCGGGTTGAAGGTCACGGCGTCGAGATTATCGGTTGGTGTCAGCGGGTGCCCACGCGCGCTTATGTTCAGTCCCCGTTTACCGTGCAGGTATGAGCGAACAGACCGCCGACGCGGCGAACCGGGTGAATTCCGCGCCACAGCGCGACGACGACTACGAACATCACGGCGGATTCCCCAAGTTCGAGGCCGCAACGCCTGATCCCACTTGGGCGCGATTCGTCGAGGGAATGCGCACCCTGCAGGATCTCGCGGTGTCGATCAATGCACCCGGAGATGTGCTGGCGCAAGCGGTCGACCAGGTCGAAGCACTCGGTGAACTCCTCGGGCGCCACGTCGCGCCCGAGGGCGTATCGCCTGCAGGGCGGTCGATCGAGCTCCCCGGGCGCGGCAGCCTGCTCATGCTCCCGTGGACGGTGGAGAAGTTCGGTCCGGACGGCGTCCGTAGCACGGGTGTTTTCCGGCGCTTCCACCTCGGCGGCAACGGTGCGGCGCACGGCGGCACGCTGCCCCTGCTGTTCGATGACCTGATGGGAATGATCCTCCATGCGTACGGCCGACCGATCAGCCGGACCGCCTACCTGCATGTGAACTACCGTGCGATCACCCCGCTCGACAAGCAGCTGACCGTGGAGGGCAGCGTGGATCATGTCGAGGGACGAAAGACGTACATCACCGCGCGGCTGACAGACGGCGACACCCTGCTCGCAGACTGCGAGGCCCTGATGCTCGAGCTGCTGCCGGGACAGCCCTGACGTCGTGATGTCACTGCCTGCGGTGGAAGAAGTCCTGGCCGACGCCGTCGTGGTGAGTCTGCCCATGCGCGTGCGGTTTCGGGGGATCACGACCCGAGAGGCATTGCTGCTCCGCGGGCCCGCCGGTTGGGGCGAGTTCTCGCCCTTCCCCGAGTACACGGACGAGGAAGCCGCGCACTGGTTGCAGTCCGCGATAGAGGACGCCTGGCTCGGACCGCCGCCTGCGGTCCGGGCTCGGGTGCCGATCAACGCAACCGTTCCCGCGGTCGAGGCCGCGGCGGTGCCCGGAGTTCTCGAGCAGTTTCCCGGCGCGCGCACGGCGAAAGTGAAAGTAGCCGAACGTGGGCAGACCCTGGATGACGATCTCGCTCGGGTGGCTGCTGTCCGGGAGCTGATCCCGAACGTGCGCATCGACGCCAACGGGGGGTGGTCGGTGGACGAGGCGGAGACGGCGTTGCGCGTCCTCTCAGCGGACGGCCCGCTCGAATATGCGGAGCAACCATGCGTGAGCGTCCCCGAATTGGTGGAGGTGCGCAGGAGGGTGCCCGGAGTGCGCGTGGCTGCTGACGAGAGCATTCGCCGGGCGGACGATCCTCTGAAGGTCGTTCGCGCAGGAGGAGCCGACATAGCGGTCGTCAAGGTCGCCCCTCTCGGTGGCATGAGGAGGCTGCTGTCATTGGCGGAACAGTTGTCCACGTACGGGGTCCCGGTGGTCGTATCGAGTGCTCTGGACACTGCTGTGGGTATTGCTGCGGGTGTGGCGGCGGCCGCGGCTCTTCCCGACCTGCAGTTCGCCTGCGGGCTGGGCACAGGGGGGCTGTTCGAGTCGGATGTGGCTCTGCCGCGTGAACCTGTCAACGGCGAGCTCGCCGTCCGCGCGGTGATACCCGACACAGCACGCATCGAGGCGCTCACCACCTCGACAGAGACTTCGCGCTGGTGGATGGAACGTGCGCGTCGGTGTCACGGCCTGCTCGATAATCGCGACGGTCTGTTTTACGTATAGTGTCTGGCCGAACCTTATCGCTCAGATAACACGGAGGCATTGAAAGTGGTTGCAGCTCTGAACGAAACCCTGCTCGACGAGTCGCGCATCCCCGCGGTGATCGCGGACGTGCAGACTCTGATCGACGAAGAGGTCTCGGACAAGTCGGGCGCCTCGGGGTTGGCACTGAAGGGCGGGTACGCCACGGTCAAGAAGTTGGGACCGACCATCGTGCCAGCCGCAATCGAGGGCCTTCTGCCGGAATTCGTTACCAAGCTCGAGCCGTACTGGCAGGCGTTCGCAGCCAGTGGTGAGAGTGCATTCTCCGAGTACCTGGTCGCGCGTGGCGACGAGGTCGCAGACTCCTTGCTCGGCGTCACCGACGAGCGCATCGAGAACAGCGAGCGCACGGCGATCAAGAAGGTGTACTCCACGCTGCGTCCGTCTGCGAAGAAGAATGTGATCGAGGCACTTCCGCGTCTGGGAGTCCTCGTTCAGAAGCACGTCGGCTGAGGTTTGCTGTGAGCGGGCGAGTGCGCGGTGGCGCACTCGCCGGCCAACGGGTATCCGCCAGCTCACGGATGTAACGGTGTAGCTCGGGTTTTCAATAGGAGGCGTGACCGTGGCGCCAATAGCCCGTGAACGCAATGTCGGACTTGGGTAAACCGCGGTCGCCGACGAGATGGCGTCGCAGCGAGGTGGCCAGTTGGCTCTCTCCGGCGACGAACGCGTATGACGGGCCTGCCGGCAACTCGGCCTCCATGACCGTGCGCAGAGCAAGTGCTCCCGGGCGGGCAGTTGTGTCCTCGCGGACGAGCCAGTGGATGTTCACCTTGTCGCCCACCGGTACGTGCTGTGCATCATCTGCATCGGCAATCTCGACGAATACCTCGGCGCGCAGGTCGGGAGGAGCCGAATTCAAGATCCCGACGATCGCGGGGAGCGCACTCTCGTCGCCGACGAGCAGCTGCCATTCGGCGCCGGGTGTGGGGTTGTAGATCAGCCCCTCGTCGAGGATCGCCACTTCGTCCCCGGCGGTCGCCGAACTTGCCCAAGCGGATGCAGGTCCGAGATCACCGTGCGAGGTGAAGTCGATATCGATCTCGGTGGTACCACCGAACAGTCCTGATCCGGCCGCGCGAAATTCGCGGATCGTGTAATTGCGCACGACGGGCCGGACGTCCTTGGGCATCAGCTTGTACTTGGCGTACCAGAATCCACTTGCGTTGGTCGGTAGCCGCAGTTTCTTCTGACCCTGCTGGGGGACGAACATCCGGAACCATTGGTCGAAACCCATGGGGCTCACAGAGCTGAGTTCATCTCCCGCGATGGTGACCCGGACGAAGTTGGGGCTGATCTTCTTGCCTGCAACGACTTGCGCGGACGAGATCCGGCGGTGCTGAGGTTTGACGAACTTGCCGCGCTGAGCCATGACGTTGGTTATCCCCCGTTGGGTGCCGTTTATCAGGCAAGCCTAACCAATTGTCTCGTCAATCGGGTCTGTCCACCGTGACAACGCGTGGGGGCAGCCCCCACTCGTTGCGGCCGAGCCTGCTGAGCGGGGCTAATTTTGCGAAGTCCGGCAGTCCGTCGTCGGCGACCGCCTCGGCTGCTACAGCGACGATAATCACATTGCCCATTACGACGAACGAGTCGCCGACCGGTAACACCTTCCTCAGCTTGCATTCGATCGCGACCGGCGATCCGGCGACTCGGGAGGGCCGTACGTGCTCGCTGGGTTCGGTCTCGATGCCCAGTTCGGCGAACTCGTCGACGTCGCCGTCGTAGTTGGCGGAACTGGAGTTGATCACCGGCATCAGTGGTTCGCTAGCGAGGTTGATGACGAATTCCCGAGTGGCCTCGATGTTTCGGAGACTGTCCTTGCGGGTGACCGATGTGAATTGGACCACGGGTGGGGTGACGCTGGAGACCGAGAAGAAGCTGTAGGGCGCCAGATTTGCCACGCCGCTCTCCGAGACCGTGGAGACCCAGGCAATCGGCCGCGGCACCACCGAGGCGGTCAGGACCTGGTGCATACGAGGTGGTGTGAGTTCGGCGGGGTCGAAGACGGTACGCATGGATTCATGGTGCAGCGTTCGCGGCGCGGCTGCGAACCCATTGGGTCGGGTCACCGTACGAGCCTTTCCGGGAGGCGGGCAGGTTTTGTGGATCTGGCAAACTCGTGGTTGTGAACCCTTCCACCGCACAAGCCACCACAGTCGTCGATGAACTGGTCCGTGGGGGAGTGCGGGACGCCGTCCTCTGTCCGGGTTCGCGGAATGCTCCGCTCGGATTCGCGCTTCAAGCAGCCGATGCCGACGGCCGGTTGCGGCTACACGTGCGCATCGACGAGCGCACCGCCGGATTCCTTGCCGTGGGCCTGTCCGTTTCGAGTGGCAGGCCTGTCCCGATCGTCATGACGTCGGGCACTGCGGTGGCCAACCTCGGTCCTGCGGTCTTCGAGGCCAATTACGCGCGCGTGCCGCTGGTGGTGATCAGTGCGAATCGTCCCTACGAGATGCTGGGAACGGGCGCCAACCAGACCATAGAGCAGTTCGGATTGTTCGGCGGTCAGGTACGCGCCGCGATCAGCTTGGGGTTAGCCGAAAGCGACCTCGGCCAGAACAGTCAGTGGCGATCGGCGGTGTGCAGGGTTCTCGCTGCGGCTCGGGGCACGCGGTCGGGCAACGCCGGTCCAGTTCAGTTCGACATCCCGCTGCGGGAACCACTCGTCCCCGACCTCCATGAGCAGGGACCGATCCCGGAGGGTCGACCGGGAGGCGCCGCTTGGACCACTACCCAAAACGCCACGCTCGACGTTCCACTGGATATCGACATCAGTGCTGACACCATTGTGATCTCAGGGCACGGGTCCGCCCTGCGACCTGAACTCGCCGGACTCCCTACCGTCGCGGAACCGACGGCGCCGCTTCACGGCTTCGGGGTGCACCCGATGGCATTGCCGCAGCTCAACCCGCGCCAGGCCATCGTCACCGGACGCCCCACACTGCACCGTTCCGTATCGAAGGTCCTCGCCGATCCGAGAGTTGACGTCTACGCGCTCACCACAGGTCCGCGCTGGCCGGATGTGTCCGGCAACGTCCTGGCCACCGGTACCCGCGCTGTGGTGACCGGCGAACCCGACATCGCTTGGATCAACCGGTGCCGCACGCTCACCGAGCACACCGACAAGGCAGTGCGCGAGCAGCTGGCCACTCACCGGAATGCGACCGGGTTGCACGTGGCGGCCGCGGTGATGGACGCCCTTTCCGATGGTGACCAGCTTCTACTCGGGGCGTCCAATCCGGTGCGCGATGCTGCGCTCGTCAGCTACCCGGCGCCACGGATCCGGGTTCTGTCCAATCGGGGGGTGGCCGGCATCGACGGCTCGGTGTCGGCGGCCGTCGGTGCTGCGCTCGCGTACCGGGATGGGCGCACCGTGGCACTGCTCGGAGACCTCACGTTCCTGCACGACGCCTCTGGATTGCTCATCGGGCCGGACGAACCACGACCCTCGGACCTGACAATCGTGGTGGCCAACGACGACGGCGGCGGTATCTTCGGGCTGCTCGAACAGGGTGATCCCCAATATTCGAGTGTCTTCGATCGGGTCTTCGGCACCCCCCACGGCATGGACCTTGCAGCGCTGTGTGCCTCCTACCGCGTGGAACACCACCTGGTCGACGTCGGTGAACTCTCCGATCGGCTGAGCGTGGCGGAAGTTCCCGGTAATGGAATCCGAGTGCTCGAGGTGAGAACCGACCGCTCAGGGCTGCGCGAGTTGCATGCCTCGGTGCGGGCGCGCTTGTGAACGCACAGATGGTCGCCCGCGTCCGGTTGGGCGTGCTGGTAACCGCGACCGGAATATCTATCCTGGCGGTTCTCCTAGTGCTGGCCGCATGGCGAAACGACCACACGATCGACTCCGACAAGGGTGTGGCTACAGCCGAGGTGCTGTCGGCGGGATCTTTGCGCTCGGCGATCATTTTCGTGACGCCCGACGGTGTGACGCACAATCCTCAGCTCGGCGTGCTCTACCCGACCAACCTGACCGTGGGCCAGCGGATCGAGGTCGAGTATGCGCGCAGTGACCCCGACCTGGTCCGGGTGGCGGGGCGCGACGCGAGAGTGGCCATCGTCCCGGCAGGGTCGGTGATCGTCGTGACGTGGCTGATAGCCGGTCCGGTGATTTGGTATCTCAGGCGGCGCGAGAATTCGGCAGCGCCTTCAACGCCTACCTCGCTGTGAGTCTTCGTAGTTCGCACATGGCTCGCGGTGCCGATACCGGTAGCAGACGCGGTTGGTAGCGTTTCGGCTGTGGCAACTACACACGGTTCGCGGGCGTCGCTCGAGAAGGATCCACATCAGGTCGCATCGATGTTCGACGCCGTCGCGAAGCGATATGACCTCACCAACACGATTCTGTCGTTCGGGCAGGATCGTAGCTGGCGCAGGGCGACACGGTCCGCTCTGCAGTTGAAGCCCGGGGAACGGGTCCTCGACCTCGCGGCGGGTACCGGGGTGTCGACCGTTGAACTCGGAAGGTCGGGTGCGTGGTGTGTGGCCACCGACTTCTCCAAGGGGATGCTGCAGCAGGGAATCCATCGTCGGGTCCCGATGGTCGCGGGTGACGCGATGCATCTGCCCTACACCGACGCAGTCTTCGATGCCGCAACGATTTCCTTCGGGCTGCGCAATGTCTCCGACTTCGACGCCGGACTCCGTGAGATCGCCCGGGTCACCAAGCCAGGTGGTCGTCTCGTCGTGAGTGAATTCTCGACGCCGGTACTCGGCCCGTTCCGAACGGTTTACATGGAGTACCTGATGAAAGCACTGCCGAAGGTCGCCCGCGCCGTCAGCAGTAATCCCGACGCCTACGTGTATCTCGCAGAGTCCATCCGCGCCTGGCCGACTCAGCCGGAACTCGCCAAACGCATCGAGGCGGCAGGATGGCGGAACGTGCAGTGGCGCAACCTCACTGGCGGCATCGTGGCTCTTCACCGTGCCACTCGTTGAACTTCAGCCGAAGAGCGGTCGCGAATCAAATCTTTGCGAAACCAGGCCCGACGCCCGCCATGCGCGGGCGGTGAGGTCGCTGTCCTCCTCGGTGACAAGGTTGCCCATGACTCGAACCGCGACGGTCATCAGCGCACGTGACCGCATTGCCGCCGGACCAGAGGCAGGCAGAATCCGTGGAGTGGTCAGCAGTCCAGCGAGTCGCCGGGCCACGGAGAACGCGCGGCCGTAGTGCTCGCGGAGAATTGCGGGCCATATTTGCGTCAGATCGTCAGCATCCACGACCTCAGCCACAAGACGACCACCCTCGAGTCCGTAGTCGATGCCCTCTCCGTTCAACGGATTCACGCAGGCGGCGGCGTCGCCGATGATCGCCCAGTTCGGGCCCGCGATACGTGAAACCGCTCCGCCCATCGGTAGTAGGGCGGACGCTACGGCCCTCAGTTCGCCGTTCCAATTCCACTCGTCGCGCCGTTGCGCAGTGTAGAGATCGAGCAGCGGCCGCAGTGCGGTCCCAGCGGGCCGTTTGGCGGTGGCCAGAGTGCCGACGCCGATGTTGACCTCGCCGGTTCCCAGAGGGAAGACCCAGCCGTACCCAGACTGCAGTGTGCCTGCGCTGTCACGAAGTTCGAGGTGTGAAGTGATCCACGGGTCCGCGCTGCGGTCGGTCGCGATGTAGGCACGGGCGGCGACGCCGTAGGCGGTACTCCGATGCCACTGACGACCCAGTTGCTTGCCGAGAGTGGATCGGACGCCGTCCGCGATGACCAGGGTTCGGCACGAGATCTCGGAGGTGCCGTGGGTGGTCTCGAGGGTGACAGCCGACACGCGGTCGCCTGCCCATTCGACTCCGACCGCTTTGGCACCTTGCACCATCACGGCGCCGCTGGTGACCGCATTAGCTCGGAGCTTGTCGTCGAGTTCGGTGCGTGGCACCGCGCTGCCGACTGAGGGGAAGGACTTGCCTGGCCACTCGAGTTCGAGTTCGTGGCCGAAGCCGCTGAGCCGAAGTCCCCGGTTGGTTCCTTTCGACCGCACCCAGTCGCCGAGACCGAGAAGATCGAGTTCCGCGACCGCACGCGGTGTGAGTCCGTCGCCGCACGTCTTGTCCCGTGGGAACACAGCGGCGTCGACGAGGACTACGTCGCGGCCTGTGCGAGCGATCCAGGACGCCGCTGAAGAACCCGCCGGGCCGGCTCCGATGACGAGGACATCGGTGGCGGCGGGGGGCGGGGGACCGGCAGGCGATTGCTTTTCTGCTAGCACGTCCACATCTTCTCAGGCCTCGCTGGGCGACCACTTCGGACCGTCCTCCACACCGCGGTGAGCCAAGCATCTGTACCTTGGCGATCCCGGCGAGAGGTGCTACCGCTAAGTTCACTAGCGTGGTACCCGAGCCGTCAACGATGGCGCCGGGTCGAGCCGTCCCTGACGACAGGAATGAGTACTGAGAACGTGAGCACCGAGGGCGCAGCACATACTGCTGCCGACGCTGTAGTAGAGACTACGGTCGCCGGGATCGATCTCGGCGACCCGCAGCTTGCCGCCACCGTCCGCGGAAGGCTGGAGCAAGTTGAGGAACTGCTGGTCAGTGAGCTTTCAGACGGAGAGGATTTCCTGACGGAAGCCGCATTGCATCTAGCGAGGGCCGGAGGCAAGCGATTCCGCCCACTGTTCACGGTGCTCACAGCGCAACTTGGACCCAACGGCTCCGACCCCTCGGTCGTCACGGCAGCCACCGTCGTGGAGTTGGTCCATCTGGCAACTCTCTACCACGACGATGTCATGGACGAAGCTTCGATGCGGCGTGGTGTGGTCAGCGCGAACTCGAGATGGGGCAACAGCGTCGCGATACTCGCGGGCGACTACCTGTTCGCACACGCCTCAAGGCTGGTCTCGACGCTGGGACCCGCTGCGGTTCAGATCATCGCCGAGACGTTCGCCGAGCTCGTTACTGGCCAGATGCGCGAGACGATCGGGCTTCGTGACGACCAGGACCCGGTCGACCACTACCTGAAGACCGTCTGGGAGAAAACGGGGTCGCTGATCGCGGCTTGTGGACGATTCGGTGGCACGTTCTCCGGTGCGGACGCGGAGCATGTCCAGCGGCTCGAACGACTGGGCGATGCAGTCGGCACGGCGTTCCAGATCTCCGATGACATCATCGACATCTCGTCGGTGTCGGCACAGTCCGGTAAGACACCCGGAACCGATCTGAGGGAGGGCGTCCATACGCTTCCCGTTCTTTACGCACTGCGTGAAGAGGGCCCCGACGCGGATCGACTGAGGGTACTTCTCGACGGTCCCATCGCCGATGACGAGGACGTCGCGGAGGCGTTGGCACTGCTTCAGCGCTCACCTGGGATGTCTGCCGCGAAGGCGAAGCTGAGGGAGTTCGGGGCCTCGGCACGTGCGCAGCTCGCCGCACTTCCCGAGGGGCCTGCCAACGACGCACTGTCCAAGCTCGTCGACTACACGATCGAGCGCGTCGGCTGAGCCGTACGGTCGGGCTGGACATGTCATAGCCCGGGTTCGTGGTCAGTGCGGGAACCGTGCGACCACCTTGCTTCGTTAAATCATCATGATCCCGAAATATGGAACGATCGAGATCGGGTGACGGCGATAGGAAGGTGAGACGTGCACTACGCAAACGGGATGAAGACTCTGGTTCTGCTGGTCGGCATGTCGGCGCTGATCGTGTTCATCGGCTCCTTGTTCAACAACCCGACCATCCTGCTGTTCGCGATCGTGTTCGCGGTGGGGATGAACGCGTACGTGTACTTCAACAGCGACAAGCTTGCGCTCAAGGCCATGCGTGCTCAGCCGGTCACCGAGGTGCAGGCGCCCGCCATGTACCGGATCGTCCGGGAGTTGGCCACTACGGCACACCAACCCATGCCGAGGCTCTACATCAGTCCGACGAGTGCGCCCAACGCGTTCGCGACAGGTCGCAATCCGCGCCATGCCGCAGTCTGTTGCACCAGCGGCATCCTGCAGATCCTCAACGAGCGAGAGCTGAGAGCTGTGCTCGGGCACGAGCTGTCCCACGTCTACAACCGCGACATCCTCATTTCCTCGGTGGCCGGTGCGATGGCCGCTGTCGTCTCCGGTCTTGCGAACTTCGCGATCTTCGCGAACATCTTCGGTGGACGAGGCGGGGGGCAGGGCGCAAATCCGCTAGTGCTGCTGCTGGTGTCGCTGCTGGGTCCGATCGCCGCGACGATCGTGAAACTTGCGGTGTCGAGGTCGCGCGAGTTTCAGGCCGACCAGTCGGGCGCCGAGCTCACGGGTGACCCCCTGGCGCTTGCCTCCGCCCTCCGGAAACTCGAACAGGGCACCCAGGCCGCTCCCTTGCCTCCCGAGCCTCAGCTCGCCGCGCAGTCGCATCTGATGATTGCGAACCCGTTCCGTACGGGCGAGAGGATGAGCCGGATGTTCTCCACCCACCCGCCGATGGCCGAGCGGATTCAGCGTCTCGAACGGATGGCGGGAATGTAGACAGCTGTGCAGCCCTAGCGAACGGTCGACGGGCCGGCGCGTTCACGCAGGAAAGTCGACTTCGTTGGTCAGCAAACGTGCGCTGACCAACGAATCGCACATCAGCGGTAGTTTACGAACTGCAGGGCGATCCCGAAGTCCTCACCTTTCAACAGCGAAATGACAGCCTGCAGGTCGTCGCGTTTCTTGCTGCTCACACGCAGCTCGTCACCCTGGATCTGTGCCTTCACCCCTTTGGGGCCTTCGTCGCGGATCTTCTTGGAGATCTTCTTGGCGTTCTCTGTCGTGATGCCTTGGACGAGGCTGCCGGACAGTTTGTAGATCTTTCCGGACTGTGCCGGCTCGCCGGCGTCGAATGCCTTGAGCGAGATGTCGCGCCGAATCAACTTTTCCTTGAAGACCTCGAGCGCGGCGACCAGTCGCTCCTCGCTGTCAGCTGTCAGAGTGATGGTTTCCTCGCCAGACCATTCGATCGATGCTCCCGTGTTGCGGAAGTCGTATCGAGTCGACAGTTCCTTGCCGGCCTGATGCAGCGCATTGTCGACCTCTTGACGGTCAACCTTGCTCACCACGTCGAAGGAAGAATCAGCCACTTCACACTCCAGGTGTTCGTCTCGTGTTTCCCCACCGAGAGTCCGGCAGGGCTTTTCCGTAAATCTCGCTCAGCCGCTTCGACGGTATCGGGTTGTAACCGTCTGTATCCACCCGGTTTGCAAAAGTGGGGGCGGTTCGTTGTATTCTTCCATCCGCAGCCAGGAGCGGGTTTTGCTCCGAACTGTAACCAGGCAGGTTGCCCGAGCGGCCAATGGGAGCGGACTGTAAATCCGTCGGCGTAAGCCTACGTAGGTTCGAATCCTACACCTGCCACCAACCGAGCCCCGGGGAGCGAAAGCTCCCCGGGGCTCGGTTGTCTGGGCCGCGATCGTCCCGACCGAGGGTTGTGACGAAACTGGGCCAGACGATGCTGGAAGTCACTGAACAGGCAATTTGGTTCTGGAAGCGTCTTCTGTGTAATCTCTTCAAGTCTTCGAACGCGCAATGATGTGCGAGCGAAGCACGCCCCCTTAGCTCAGTCGGCAGAGCGTTTCCATGGTAAGGAAAAGGTCAACGGTTCGATTCCGTTAGGGGGCTCGCTGGATTGAAGTGGGACGCGTTGTGCGCGACACTCGACACCGAGGCGGTGTAGCTCAGTTGGTAGAGCAAACGACTCATAATCGTTGCGTCGCCGGTTCAAGTCCGGTCACCGCTACACAATAGGCACGACCCAACCTGATTGATCGTAATCAGATACACCCGAAAGAAGGCATCCCGTGGCCTCCTCGACCGATGTTCGGCCAAAGATCACTTTGGCCTGCGAGGTATGCAAGCATCGTAACTACATCACAAAGAAGAACCGGCGCAACGACCCCGATCGCCTGGAGATCAAGAAGTTCTGCCCGAACTGCGGAACTCACCAGTCGCACCGAGAGTCGAAGTAACGAGATCAAGGCAGGACAGCGTTCGTGAAGGAGTTCTAGAGGCTCCCTGAGCGGACGGGCGTTCCAGGTTGGAAGGGACTGTATCGCGTGACCGATATCGATGTGACGACCGAGCCGGCGTGGACAGTGTCGGAGGCCGACGAGCCCTTGGATCCGGCCGCGCACGCGTCGGCGATGGTTGGCCATCACTACCGCGTAGAGGACTTCTACGAGGTGGGTCGCGAGAAGGTCCGTGAATACGCGCGTGCGGTGCAGGACACCCACCCCGCGCACTACGACGAGGACGCAGCGAGGGGCCTCGGGTACGACGGCCTCGTCGCACCGCTCACCTTCGTCTCGATCGTGGGTGCCATCGCGCAGCGTCGCCTCTTCGAGGAGATCGTTACCGGGTACGACCTGAGCCAGATCATGCAGACCGACCAGCGGTTCGTGTTCCACAAGCCGATCACGGCAGGCGACCGACTCTTCTGTGACGTCTACCTCGACTCGTTCCGGCAGGTCGCGGGCAGCGACATCATCGTCACCAAGAACGTCATCACGGATCAGAACGATGATCTCGTCCTGACCTCGTGGACCACGCTGGTCGGTCGAACCGGCGGTGAGGTCGACGAGAACATCGCCCACGCTGTCAAGGATGTGATGATGCATGTCGCTTCGTAAGTTCGCAGAGGTCAATGTGGGTGACGAGCTTCCCGAACGGGTGGTTACCCTGACGCGAGGGAACTTGGTTCACTACGCCGGCGTGTCCGGTGATCCGAATCCGATTCATTGGAGTGACGAGGTCGCCAAGCTGGCCGGCCTGCCCAATGTCGTCGCGCACGGGATGCTCACCATGGGCTTGGGAGGCGGATTCGTCTCGTCCTGGCTGGGCGATCCCGGTGCAGTGGCCGAGTACAACGTTCGATTCACGAGCCCAGTGTTCGTGGAGGCTCACAAGGCCGCCGCAGTGGAGTTCACCGGCAAGGTGAAATCACTCGACGAGGAAAGCAAGACAGCAGTAGTCGCGATCGTGGCGCGCTCCGAGGGAAAGAAGATCTTCGGTCGTGCTACCGCAACGGTCCGTCTGGCCTGACAGCCCGGGCGGATTGGGTTAGTTCCGGGGCTTTGAAGTACACTGAGATTTCTGGGATTACTGAGCGCTGCGCGCTGCCCTACGGTGATGTTTGGCCGGCATGGGTAGCGCGCGTGTTATGTGATCGCAGAGAGGTCGGTACGGAGCTGGTTCACCGTTAGACGGTAATCAGGTCACCCGACCAAAGGGGCGTAGCTCAACTGGCAGAGCAGCGGTCTCCAAAACCGCAGGTTGCAGGTTCAAGTCCTGTCGCCCCTGCTCCCGGATGTCAGCGACTGAGAGGAACGACGTGAGCAAGGAGCGCACCACGCGCGACGGCGACACATCAGGGTCGACGCGCCAAGATGGTGCCGAAAGCACCGAGGCCAGCGCTACCACGCGTTCCGACACTCCCTCGGGCAAGCCCACTGGGAAGCGTCAGGGGCGTCGTTCGTCGGCAGGTGTCGAGGTCGCTGCGGGTTCCGTGAAGTCTCCGGAACGCCCGAAACCGGATACCAAGGTCAAGCCCGCGAGGAAGGACCGCGCCGACAAGCCGCGCAGGGACAATATCTTCAAGCGCCTACGCCGGTTCTTCCGCGAGGTCATTGCGGAACTCCGCAAGGTCATCTGGCCCAATCGCAAGCAGATGATCACCTACACCAGCGTCGTTCTGGTATTCCTGGTGTTCATGGTGACGTTGATCGGAGTGCTGGATATCGCGGTCATCAGGGGCGTCACCTGGTTGTTCGGTTGACGGAATCCGCTTCGGCGGAGCAGAAGTATGGTGAGTGACGAGAGGAAGCGAGTGCCCCAGTGAGCACCCCCGAGTACGACACGAATGAGGCCTCGGCCGAAGAGCGTGTTTCTGCCGAGGCGGCAGCCGACGTGGATGTGGAGGCTGCCGAGGAGGGCATCGACGCCGCGGATACCGCAGCCGAAGAGGATCCGGTTGCCGAGTTCAAGGCCGCGCTGCGCAGGGCCGAGGGCGACTGGTACGTCATCCACTCCTATGCCGGCTACGAGAACAAAGTCAAGACCAACCTCGAGACCCGTGTTCAGAACCTCGACGTGGGTGACTACATCTTCCAGGTGGAAGTTCCCACCGAAGAGGTCACCGAGATCAAGGGTGGACAGCGCAAGCAGGTCAACCGGAAGGTTCTGCCGGGCTACATCCTCGTCCGTATGGAGCTGAACGACGAGTCCTGGGGAGCTGTGCGCAACACACCCGGTGTCACCGGATTCGTCGGCGCCACTTCGCGCCCGTCTCCGCTGTCGCTCGATGAGGTGGTGAAATTCCTGCTCCCGCAGCAGGAGCAGAAGAAGCCGGTCACCGCCCCGGCAGCTGCGGCGGCAGAGCCCGGTGCAGAGACTGCCGCGAAGCCACTCATCGAGGTCGAGTTCGAAGTCGGCGAGTCGGTCACCGTCATGGATGGCCCGTTCGCGACGCTTCCCGCCAGTATCAGCGAGGTCAATGCCGAACAGCAGAAGCTCAAGGTCCTCGTTTCGATCTTCGGCCGCGAGACCCCGGTCGAGTTGTCTTTCACGCAGGTCGCGAAGATCTAGCACTTACACACTTGCATTGCAGTAGCAAGAACACACCCAGCAAGAATTAGGAAACCGAGATGCCCCCCAAGAAGAAGAAGCTCGCCGGGCTCATCAAGCTTCAAATCCAGGCCGGTCAGGCAAATCCTGCGCCGCCCGTGGGTCCTGCGCTTGGTCAGCATGGCGTGAACATCATGGAGTTCTGCAAGGCCTACAACGCGGCGACCGAGTCTCAGCGCGGCAATGTGGTGCCGGTCGAGATCTCGGTCTATGAAGACCGGACCTTCGATTTCAAGCTGAAGACCCCTCCCGCTGCCAAGCTGCTACTCAAGGCTGCAGGCGTGCAGAAGGGTTCCGGTGAGCCGCACAAGACCAAGGTTGCATCGGTGACGATGGACCAGGTACGCGAAATCGCGAAGACCAAGCAGGAAGACCTCAACGCCAACGACATCGAGCAGGCCGCCAAGATCATCGCAGGCACCGCGCGCTCGATGGGCATCACGGTCGACGGCTGAGTCGTCCGACCTGACGTCGGCACGGTAGTCGAAGAAAGCGTGGGAGGGTCTGCCAGGCCCGGACCACTACTGAACCATTCACCACCGCGGTAGAAGACACATCGTGGTGAGAAGTTAGGACAGAAGATAATGGCAAAGCGCAGCAAGGCGTATCTGGCCGCCGCTGAGAAGGTTGACGCCACCAAGCTCTACAGCCCACTGCAGGCTGCGAAGCTGGCGAAGGAGACGTCGTCGAGCAAGATGGATGCGACCGTGGAGGTTGCCGTCCGCCTGGGCGTCGACCCCCGCAAGGCGGACCAGATGGTCCGTGGCACCGTCAACCTGCCGCATGGCACCGGTAAGACCGCCCGCGTCATCGTGTTCGCCGTCGGCGAGAAGGCTGCCGAGGCGGAGGCAGCTGGAGCCGACGCAGTCGGTGCCGAGGAACTCATCGAGCGAATCCAGGGTGGATGGGTCGAGTTCGACGCTGCGATCGCAACGCCGGATCAGATGGCCAAGGTCGGTCGCATCGCCCGTGTTCTCGGACCGCGTGGCCTGATGCCGAACCCGAAGACCGGCACGGTGACGGCGGATGTCTCGAAGGCTGTCGCCGACATCAAGGGCGGCAAGATCAACTTCCGCGTCGACAAGCAGGCCAACCTGCACTTCGTGATCGGCAAGGCCTCGTTCGACGACACCAAGTTGGTGGAGAACTACGGCGCCGCGTTGGATGAGATCCTGCGTGCGAAGCCGTCCTCCGCGAAGGGCCGCTACGTCAAGAAGGTCACGGTATCGACGACCACCGGACCGGGCATCCCGGTGGACCCGAACCGTACGCGCAACCTTCTCGAGGACGCTGAAGCTTAAGGGCTTCCACAGGAGTTCGCAGAATTCGGCCGGTACGAGAATCTCGTACCGGCCGAATTTTTTTGAGCGCCTGCAAGTCAGCGCTCGGTGGGACCAGATGACGCTTGTGCGGTGGTCGGCACGAGGTCGGATCCGTGGGTGACGGGGGTCCAGTTGGCGGCGGCACCCGCAATGCCGTAGGCTGCACTGCGGAGTCCAATGCAGATTGTGAACTCCACCCCAAATCATGTTCTACCGAAGACCGTTGGTGATTGCACCTGGCAAGGGTGCGATTGAAAGTCCGGGAATGCTCGGCGGCCCACGCAGGAGGACGAGGTAGGGGGATGCTCTTCGGTTGTGGTTTCGCGCCGCGATCGTATCGCTTCCTCACGCCCCGTGTGCCTGCACCGGGGCGTTTCGTATGTCGTGGCTCGGGCGCTCCGGAATCTCCCGGAAGTGCGCGGCGGTTCCGAGGTGGAACAACGACAGTCATGAGAGGAGGCGAAGTATGGCAAAGCCTGAGAAGGTTTCCGCGGTCGCGGAAATCACCGAGCAGTTCAAGGGTTCGACCGCTGCCGTGATCACGGAATACCGTGGTCTGACGGTGGGCAACATCACGACGCTGCGACGCGCTCTCGGAGAAGGTGCCACCTACTCCGTCGCCAAGAACACCCTGGTCAAGCGTGCCGCCGCAGAGGCGGGCGTCGAGGGCCTTGATGACCTTTTCGTCGGTCCGACCGCCATTGCATTCATCAAGGGCGAGCCCGTCGATGCTGCGAAGGCCTTGAAGAACTTCGCCAAGGACAACAAGTCTCTCATCATCAAGGGCGGGTACATGGATGGCGCTGCGCTGTCCGTGGACGAGGTCAACAAGATCGCGGACCTCGAGTCCCGCGAGGTTCTGTTGGCCAAGCTTGCCGGCGCGATGAAGGGCAACTTGGCAAAGGCCGCAGGCCTGTTCAACGCTCCCGCGTCGCAGGTGGCCCGCCTGGCCGCTGCGTTGCAGGAAAAGAAGGCTGCAGACGCTTCTGGCGAGGCCGCAGCCGAAAGCTGATCCGCACCCGCGCATCACTGCTAAACCCCCACCCGGTCGCGGATCAGCGACATGGGACTTACAGGAAGGACCGCCACAATGGCGAAGCTCAGCACCGAAGAGTTGTTGGACCAGTTCAAGGAGCTCACCCTCCTCGAGCTCTCGGAGTTCGTGAAGGCATTCGAGGAGACCTTCGAGGTCACCGCTGCCGCCCCGGTTGCGGTTGCGGCTGCGGGTGGCGCTCCGGCTGCAGCCGGAGCCGAAGCTGCTGACGAGCAGGACGAGTTCGACGTCATCATCGAGTCGGCCGGTGACAAGAAGATCCAGGTCATCAAGGTCGTCCGTGAGGTCGTTTCCGGCCTCGGCCTGAAGGAAGCCAAGGACCTCGTCGAGGGTGCTCCGAAGCCCATCCTGGAGAAGGTCGACAAGGCCGCTGCCGATGCCGCCAAGGAAAAGCTCGAGGCCGCAGGCGCGAAGATCTCCGTCAAGTAAGACGAGCGCTTCCGCGTCGCCCTGAGCGCAGACGACGAGGGCCATTCCCCATTCGTGGGGGGTGGCCCCGTTGTCGTCTGTGCTCTCGAACCTGCTTCGTCAACGCACTCCGAGCCGGGGTGCGCACGGGCGGCAGATCCACAGCAACAGAACAGCTTATACGTGGGCTAGGGGGACGAGCGGGAGATTGGCATCCTTCCTTACCCATGAGTAGTATGCCCCGTTACAGATGGCACTTCGATGCGATAGGGTGACCCGGCCCATATGGAGTGTGTTCGTCGGACGTCGCGGAGGTATCGGTGGGAGTCGAAGTAGCCGTAGAGGGACTGACCAAGTCCTTCGGCTCGCAGAGGATCTGGCAAGACGTCACGTTGACTCTCCCCGCAGGCGAGGTAAGTGCATTGCTGGGTCCGTCGGGCACGGGCAAGTCGGTATTTTTGAAGTCGCTGATCGGTCTGCTTCGTCCGGAGCAGGGATCGATCGTGATCGATGGCACCAACATCCTGGAGTGCTCGACCAAGGAACTGTACGAAATCCGGAAGCTGTTCGGTGTGCTGTTCCAAGACGGTGCCCTGTTCGGATCGATGAACCTGTTCGACAACGTGGCATTCCCGTTGCGGGAGCACACGAAGAAGTCCGAGTCCGAGATCCGCAAGATCGTCATGGAGAAGATGGAACTCGTCGGCCTTCTCGGGGCGGAGGAGAAACTGCCCGGCGAGATCTCCGGTGGAATGCGCAAGCGTGCAGGCCTTGCCCGTGCGCTGGTCCTTGATCCGCAGATCATTCTCGTCGACGAGCCGGACTCCGGCCTGGACCCGGTGCGCACCACCTACATCAGCCAGACGCTGATCGACATCAACGCCGAGATCGACGCGACGATCCTGATCGTTTCACACAACATCAACCTGGCGCGCACGGTGCCGGACAACATCGGCATGCTTTTTCGCCGGCAGCTGGTGATGTTCGGGCCGCGAGAGGTGCTGCTCACCAGTGAGGAGCCGGTGGTCAAGCAGTTCCTCAACGGCACGATGATCGGGCCGATCGGAATGTCGGAGGAGAAGGACGAGGCGCAGATGGCGCACGAGCAGGCGCTGGTCGACGCCGGGCATCACGCTGGTGGCGTGGACGACATCGAGGGAATCGTCCCGCAGATGAGGGCGACCCCCGGGATGCCGTTCCGTCAGGCTGTCGCCCGCAGGCAGGAACGAGTGCGGCACATCATGCACACATTGCCCGAGAGTGCACAGATCGCTATCCAGGAAAGCCTCGACGAGACTCCCAGCGTCGACGACTATGCCTACAGCCAGGACGAGACGCAGGTCATCCCTGTATATCAGGGCGAAGGGTACGAAAACACCACTAGCGGGCAAGGTTAGGCACAAAGGATGGCTCTTACCCGCAACTCGGTCTTGCGGCCGGTCGACGGCGCGCTGACGCAGGCCGGCAACATAGTCGAACTTTTCATCGAGGTCGTGCGCAACGCGTTCAAGCGGCCGTTCCAGTTCCGTGAGTTCATCGAACAGGCCTGGTTCATCGCGAGTGTCACGATTCTGCCGACAGCGCTGGTCGCAGTTCCCTTCGGTGCAGTGGTGTCACTGCAGACCGGATCGCTGATCAAACAGCTTGGTGCAGAATCATTTACGGGAGCGGCCAGCGTGCTCGCCGTCATCCAGCAGGGCGCACCGATGGTGACTGCACTGCTCGTGGCGGGTGCGGCCGGTTCAGCGGTCACCGCGGATCTCGGTGCGCGGACGATCCGCGAAGAGATCGACGCCATGGAAGTTCTCGGTATCAACCCGATTCAGCGACTCGTCGTCCCTCGGGTGCTGGCCATGGTTCTCGTCGCGGTTCTACTCAACGGCCTTGTGTCCGTGGTCGGTATCGTCGGCGGCTACTTCTTCAACGTCGTCCTCCAGGGCGGTAACCCCGGTGCGTACCTCGCCTCCTTCTCGGCGTTCGCGCAACTTCCCGACCTCTGGGTCGGTGAGTTGAAGGCCGCTGTCTTCGGTCTCATTGCGGGCGTGATTGCTGCGTACAAGGGACTCCACCCGAAGGGCGGGCCGAAAGGCGTCGGCGAAGCGGTCAACCAGTCGGTGGTCATCACCTTCTTGTTGCTGTTCTTCGCGAACCTGATTCTGACCATGGTGTACCTCCAGATCGTTCCGGCGAAGGGATCGTGACCCGATGACAGTCGCAAAGGGCCGCGGTGACCGGACTCTGATGACCGCACGACGAGTCGGTCGTGCACCGCTGAATGCGCTCGATCAGGCCGGCGACCAGATGTCCTTCTACGCCAGGGCAATCGCCTGGCTTCCCCACACACTCGTGCACTTCCGCAAGGAAGTGCTCCGACTGCTCGCGGAAGTCACGTTCGGCACGGGCGCCCTCGCCGTCATCGGTGGCACCATCGGAGTCGTCGCGATGATGTCCGGCTTCACGGGCGTCGTTGTCGGACTGCAGGGCTTCGCGGCGCTCGAACAGTTGGGCAGTTCGGTCCTCACCGGCTTCCTGTCCGCGTACGTCAACACTCGTGAGCTCGCTCCGGTCGTTGCGGCGCTGGCGCTCTCGGCAACTGTCGGCTGTGGGTTCACCGCTCAGCTCGGTGCCATGCGGATCTCGGAAGAGATCGACGCCCTGGAGGTCATGGCGGTGCCGAGCGTGCCGTTCCTCGTCACTACTCGCATGATTGCGGGGTTTGTCGCCGTCATCCCGCTCTACATCGTGGGCCTGCTGGCTGCCTATCTCGCATCCCGCACCATCGCCACGGTGTTCAACGGTCAGTCGACAGGGTCGTACGACCACTACTTCAACCTGTTCCTACCACCGCAAGACGTCCTCTACTCCTTCGTGAAGGTGCTGATCTTCGCCTTCGTGTTGATCCTGGTCCACTGCTACTACGGCTACCACGCGTCCGGCGGTCCCGCTGGAGTGGGTGTGGCCGTCGGTAGGGCGGTCCGTACGGCGATCATCACCATCGCCCTTCTCGACTTCTTCGTGAGTCTCGCCCTCTGGGGCACGACTACCACAGTGAGGGTGGCCGGATGAGCAACACCGTGTCAGTTGTGCGCAAAAGAGTGCTGGGACTGGTGTTCTTTCTGGTTCTCGCGCTGTTCCTGACCGTCACCATCGGTATATACAACAAGTCGTTCACCAAGGTCGTCGAGGTCGATCTCCTCACCGACTCCGCCGGAAATTCCCTTCCCTCCAACGCAGACGTCAAGGTCCGCGGTCTGATCGTCGGTGAGGTCCGATCGACGTCAGCCAGCGAAGGTGCGGTCACCCTGTCTCTGGCCATACAGCCGGACAAGGCGGAGTTGATCCCGGTCGGTTCGACGGCGCGCCTGCTGCCCAAGACATTGTTCGGTGAGCGCTACGTGTCGCTCATCCTTCCGGAGGAGATCGGCGCTCCCTCGATCCAATCCGGTGACACGCTGCATCAGGACAAGAGCGGGAACGCTATCGAGATCGGCGAAGTTCTCGACAATCTGCTTCCGCTACTCCAGGCGATTCCGCCGGACGATTTGGCGAATACACTGGGCGCCCTCGCCCAGGGCCTGAGCGGGCGCGGCACCGAACTCGGTTTGTCGATCGACCGTCTCGAAGAGATCTTCAGTGGACTGAACACCGAACTTCCGGCAATCCAAGCGGATCTGCGCGGCCTGGCGGACTTCTCGCAGACGTACTCCGAGGCTGCGCCCGATCTGGTCGACGCGCTCGACAACCTGCGAATTACCGGAAATACCGTCGTGGAGAAGCAGAACGAGGTCTCCACACTGCTCGCTTCGCTGACCGGTACCTCGACGAGCACCGCGGATCTCCTGCGGACCAACGCGGATTCGATCGTCGGTTTCGCTGCAGATTCACGCGAGGCACTGCAACTTCTCGGTCGCTACTCACCGACCTTCGGTTGTGCTTTCGCAGGATTCGCGAAGACTGCACCAACCGCTCTCGAATTGCTGCGTCTCGACGATCCGTATCCGGGCGCACGGGCCACCATTCAGTTCGTCAACCCGAAGGGTCGATACCTGCCCAACCAGGATGAGCCACGGCTGCTCGACGACCGTGGACCCGCCTGCTATGACGATGTGACAGCACCCGGCGGACACTTCCCGCAGTATCCAGGCGGGTCTTCGTACAACGACGGCGCCTACCAGGTTCCTTCCCGTAATCCGGGCCCGTCGAGCATAGAGTTCTTGCCTCCGCCCGCCGGTGTCCCCGACCAGGTCCCGGGGTACGGAGCCGAGGTCACGCCGGCCAGTTACGCAGGTTCGAAGATGGAACAGGACACGTTGGACGTTGTCTACGGCGAGGCCGGCGGTATCGCGCCTGAGGACGTGCCGAGTTGGACGACGCTCGTCGGTGCGCCGGCCATGAGGGGGACCGAGGTGAGCTTCAAGTGAAGAGCCTGGCAGCGCCACTGACCAAGCTGATCGTCTTCGCTGTGGTCACCATCTTGGCGACAGGTCTGCTCGCGGCCACCATTGCCAACCTAGGCGGTGGGGGCGGTACCAAGTTCAACGCGATCTTCTCGGATGTCACCTCGCTGAACGAGGGAGATGAGGTCCGAATCGCCGGTGTGCGAGTGGGTCAGGTAGAGAACATCGCGATCCACAACGAGCGTGAAGCGAAGGTCGAGTTCACGGTGGCGGAACGAGACTGGCTTCCGGCCGGCACCACCGCAACCATCCGGTTCCGGAATCTCGTGGGGCAGCGCTACATCGCACTCGAACAAGGCGAGGGCCCGCAGGATGTGCGATTGACTGGTGGCGACACCATTCCGATCGAGCGGACGAATCCGGCCGTCAACCTCACCACATTGTTCGATGGATTCCGGCCCCTGTTCCAGACCCTCAGCGCAGACGACGTGAACAAGCTGTCCTACCAGATCATCCAGGTGTTCCAAGGTGAGGCGGGAACGATAGAGGATCTCGTCAGGAACACGGCAAGCCTCACCAATACGATCGCCGACAGAGATCAGGTGATCGGTACGGTGATCGACAACCTCAACAACGTGCTGGCCACGGTGAATCAACGTGACGATGAACTCGATTCGCTGATCGTCAACACTCAGCAACTCGTCACGGGGTTGGCAGCCGAGCGGGATACGGTCGGATCGGCGGTGACCTCTCTCGCGGGACTTACCGACGCGACGGCCGATCTACTCGAACCGACCAGGCCCTCGATCACCGAATCCATCTCGTCGCTGAACACGTTGGCCACCACGCTGAATCGCAACTCTGAAACGCTCAACGGTGTCCTCGGGACGCTCCCGGTCAAGCTCGAAAAGCTGGGTCGGGTAGCGAGTTACGGATCCTGGTTCCAGTTCTACCTCTGTGGGATCGACATCGTCGCAGGGCCAGGTACCGCGCCCCAGTTGAACTTGCCCACCGGCCTGCCCACCATCAATGAGCCGATTTACACGAACTCGGCGAAACGGTGCACTCAAGAAGGGCTACAGGAGTTGCAATCACGATGAGCAGACGTCGCAGCCCGGCGGTGGCTGGAGCCCTCGGCATTCTCGTAGTGCTGTTGGTCACGGTCTCGGCCTTCTTCCTCGACTCGTTGCCGATCGTCGGCGCCGGATCGACGTACCATGCCCAGTTCAAAGAGGCAGCGGGTCTCAAGCCCAACAATGAGGTCCGGATCGCTGGTGTCAAGGTCGGAAAGGTCACTTCGGTAGAACTCGACGGTGACCGCGTCGATGTGGCATTCAAGGTGTCGGATGCGTGGGTCGGCAACGAGACGTCGGCCTCGATTCAGATCAAAACGGTTCTCGGCCAGAAATATCTAGCCCTCGAGCCGCGTGGTTCGAAGACGTTGAATCCACGCGATGTGATCCCCTTGGAGCGCACCACTTCTCCGTACGACGTGATCGAGGCTTTCTCGGCGACCGCTGAGACAGTTGGCGACATCGACTCCGATCAGCTCGCGGAGAGCTTGACGACGCTGTCTCAGGCCTTCGAGGGGACACCTGCTGAGTTCCGGGCATCGCTGGACGGCGTGAGCAGGCTGTCACAGACGATCGCGAGTCGCGACCAGGAACTGCGGAAGTTGTTCGAAGCGACCAGCCAGACCACGACGATCCTCGCGGACCGCAATGCCGAGTTCAACCGATTGATCGGTGACGCCGGACCGCTGCTGGCCGAGCTGAACTACCGCCAGCAGGCGATTTCGCAATTGTTGACCGGAACGCAAAGGCTGTCAGTGCAATTGACCGAACTGGTTCGTGAGAATGAGGAGGCCTTCGGCCCCGCGCTCGAACAGCTCAATGGCGTTGTCGAGATCCTCAAGGAAAACGACGAGAACCTGGCCCGGGCAACCCAACTGTACGAGCCGTTCATTCGCCTTTACACCAACGTGGTCGGCAACGGCCGCTGGTTCGATCAGGCCGTTGTGAATGTCTTGCCGCCGTCGATACCTGATTTTTCCGGCACGCGTGAACCCAGCCGTCGGTTGGAAGGTAACTGATGATAGACGTCCTGAACGCAGCAGCTCGCGGTGGACGCCGCCGCTTGATCGCGCTCATCGCCGGCATCGTTGTCGCAGCGCTGGTGATCACGGGCGGAGTGTGGTGGCTGTTCGCCCGAGCAGGCACCACGAAGATCACCGCTTACTTCGACAAGTCGGTGGGCATCTATCAGGGCTCCGATGTTCGTGTCTTGGGCGTGAAGGTCGGGTCTGTCGACAGCGTCGAACCGCAGGGCGAACAGGTGAAGGTCGAGATGCGGGTCGATCGCGGAGTGGACATTCCCGCAGACGCGAAGGCTGCCCAGATCACTCCATCCGTGGTGTCCGACCGCTACATTCAGCTCACGCCCGTCTACACGGGAGGGGCGAAGATGGAGAGCGGCACGATCATCGAGCGTGGGAACACGGCTACTCCCGTCGAGGTGGACCAGCTGTACGAGAGCATCGATCAGCTCTCGAACGCTCTGGGCCCGAACGGCGCGAACAAGGACGGGGCGCTGTCGCAGTTCATCGAGACCGGCGCCGCAAACCTCGACGGAAACGGAGAGGCGCTGGGAGAGAGCATAAGCAACCTTTCAGACGCAGCCCGTACGCTGAACGAGGGTCGCGGCGACCTGTTCGACACCGTCAAGAACCTCGAGGTGTTCGTGGGTGCGCTGGCGGCCAACGACCAGCAAGTTCGCGAATTCAATTCGCAGCTCTCGGATCTCACGGGTTTCTTGGCGGGGGAGCGGGAGAACCTCGGTGTTGCCCTCCACCAACTGGCGATTGCGCTCGGTGACGTGGCGAGGTTCGTGGCGGACAACAGGGAGATAGTTGCGAAGAATGTGGACGACTTGGTTCCGGTGACGCAAACGCTCGCAGACAACCGAACGGCTCTGGTCAACTCGCTGACCATGCTTCCGCTGGCCATCAGTAACCTGGCCAACTCGTACGATGCGGAGTCAGGAACCCTGGCCTCGCGTGTGGCATTGCCGGATCTGGAGAATCCTGCCGCCCTCTTGTGCAAGCTGATCGACCTAGGCCAGCTCAAGCCCGGCGATCCGCAGTTCGAGCAACTCGGACGGCAGATGCAGCCTCTGATCGACAACTGCATGACTATCGCCTCGGATATCAAGGGAGCGACATCGTCTCCGTCGCTTGTGCTTCCGTTCGGAATCATGAGTGGGGAGAACATCCAGCGGATGGTCACGCCCGGCACGGTGCCAGGTGTCGTGTCGCCGCGACTAGAAGGTGTGCTGGGTGGTGAGGGCCAGTGAAGCGGCCGATAATTTTTGGAGCCGGTGCTTGTGCATTGGCTGTCGCAGTGAGTTCCTGCTCGTCCGAGGGGATCTACGGAATTCCTCTGCCGGGAGGGCCTGAAATCGGCAGCAATCCCATGCATCTGACGATCCAGTTCGAAGATGTTCTGGACCTCGTGCCGCAGTCGGCTGTAAAGGTCGATGGGGTTCCTGTGGGCCGGGTCGAATCGATCAAGGTGGCACCAGATGGGTGGACGGCCGACGTCGAGGTCGTTATCGACTCTTCGGTCGATCTTGCGGCCAATACGATCGCTGCAATAGATCAGACCAGCCTGCTCGGCGAGAAGTTCGTGCAGCTGTCCGAACCACCAGGTGACAAGGATCCCGAGCGACTGGAGGACGGCGACAGGATCGATCTGGACCGAACCCGGCAGGCCACCGAGATCGAGCAGGTATTCGGTGCGCTGTCGTTGCTTCTCAACGGTGGCGGTGTGGGCCAGCTGCAGCCGATCGTGCACGAACTCAGCGCCGCCCTCGACGGGCGTGAGGATCGAGTGCGGGGATTGCTCGAACAGGCGAACACCCTCATAGACGGTCTGAACCAGCAGCGCGACGACATCACGCGCGCCCTCGACGGTCTCGGGACGCTGACCACGCGAGTCGATGAACAGAACGAGAAGATCGGGCTCATCCTCGACGAGCTTCCGATTGCGGCCGACGTACTCAACGAACAGCGTCCGCAGCTCACCCAGCTGCTCGTGCAGTTGGACCAGCTCGGCGCAGTCGGGACCGACGTGATCAATCGGTCGAAGGATGATCTGATCGCCGACCTCCTTGCCCTCCGTCCGACGTTGAGGGCACTCGCCGAATCGGGCGACGACCTGCCGAATTCACTCGCATTCATACCGACGCTCCCATTCCCGGACGGTATCGAGAAGCTCGCGCTCGGCGGATCGGTGAACCTGTTCCTGTCGATCGATCTTCAGATCGGCAACGCGCTGAGCGCCCTCGGAGTCGGTCAGGGCGACCCGGTGTACGTTCCACCGAAGTTCGGCGAACCGAAGCCGATCGTCGACCCGTCGAACCCGTACTACAACGGCAATGGCCCGAAACCAGGTTGGCCAACCGTGTCGCTACTTCCGATTCTGCCGACGATTCCCGCCCCGACGCCTGTGTCGGACCCGAATCTTCCCGAAGCGGCACCCGCGGACGGCGAGGATGACATCCCAGCAGGCGAGTCGGAGTCTCCGCAGAATCCGCTCACAGGACTGCTCGAACAGTTCGGAATCGGAGGTGGGCAATGAGGTCGCGAGTGGTCAGGATCCAGCTCGTCGCGTTCGCCGTCGTGGCGGTGCTCGGGTTGGTCTACGTCGGAGCCAAGTATGTCCGACTCGACAACTTGCTCGGGTTCGGTGAGTACGACGTGAACGCGCAGTTCAAGGACTCGGGCGGAATCTTCACCAACGCCGAGGTCACGTATCGCGGTGTTCCGGTCGGTCGCGTGGGCGAGCTATCGCTCACCTCGACCGGTGTCAACGTTCAGCTGAAGATCTCCAACAGTTGGTCGGAGATTCCGGCGTCGGCCAAGGCGGTGGTCGCCAACCGGTCCGCGATCGGAGAGCAGTACGTAGACCTCCAGCCTGACAGCGATGAAGGCCCCTTCCTCCGCAATGGCTCGGTGATCGACCAGGACGACACCACTACACCTGTTGCCGTGGAGGAGCTGCTGTTGGCTACCGACACCCTGGTCAAGTCAGTGCCGATCGATCCGCTGCGCACAGTCGTCACCGAACTGGGAGCGGCTTTCGACGGAAGGGGTGACGATCTGCAGACGTTGGCGGACTCGCTCTCGGCCTTGTCGCAGGATGGGCTCGACGTACTCCCGCAGACGTTGTCCCTGATCAGAGATAGTGAGACGGTGCTAGCGACGCAGACCGATCAGTCGTCGGCGATCGTGCAGTTCAGCTCGGACCTGGACGCCGTTGCAGCACAGCTCCGGACCAGTGACCCCGACATCCGCTCGATCATCGACCAGGGAATTCCGGCGAGCGACGAGCTTGGAAGGCTGGTGGATGAGACCGGTCCGAACCTCACCACCGACTTGACGAACCTTGCCGCACTGGCAGAAGAACTGGGTCCACGGGCAATCGCTCTCCGTCCCATCCTGATATTCCTGCCGGCCATCGCCGCGTCCGCGGGAACCGTGGCACCGGGGGATGGAACGGTGCACCAAGGCATCGTCTTGGAAACCAACAATCCACCTTCGTGCACCATCGGCTACGAAGGGACCTACGAGATCCTGGCCGAGATGAAGCGGCAGGACCCGGACTTCGACGACACCCAGCAGGACTTCCCCTTCAACACCGAGGCAAGTTGCGATGTGCCCCAGGGCAGTGTGACTGGCGTGCGTAGTGCAGACCGAATCGTGTTCGCCGATCCGGAAACGATTCAGCCATGGGACTACAAGCCGAAGGCCATGCCCGACACCCTCAACCTGAACCCCATCGCTACGCAACTCGCACCGCTCCTCGGCGTTACCCCCAAGTAGCATCGGTCTCCACCGGGCGTGAGTAGAAGAAAACGATAAGTAGGGTATTGGCGTGACGCGAACTGCCACCGACCCGGAGTCAGCACAATCTGCTCCGGGGAAGAACACAACTCTCAATGCAATGTTCGGCGTGGTGACTGCGCTGGTGGTGATCGCTGTCGTCGCAGCCGGATGGTTCGGCTACGGGTGGGCACGCGCGCTGTTCGTGGACAAACCGATCGCGGACGCGCGGGACTCGGCCTTGACCGGTGCCCAACAGGCAGCAATCAACCTCAATACGGTGGATTCTGCGGACATCTTGGGGTCCTTCGACAACATGAAGTCCTCGATCACAGGCGAGAAGATGAACCAGGATCTTCAGGCAACGATCGACGGGCTCACGGACCAGATGCGTCAGTCGGGGGCGTCGAGCAGGGCCGAATTGATTCAGGGCACCTTGACCGAACTGAACACAGACGATCGCACGGCGAAAGCGCTGGTCGTTGTGGCGGTCACGACAACGTGGCCGGACCGGTTCACCAGGGCCAAGGTGACGATGCGACTGGGTGTCGAGGACGTTGACGGGGTTTGGAAGGCGTCATCGGTCGAGCCGGTTGGTGGACGGATTCCGCTAGAGGAGGGTCGGATCCCAGTGGCTCCCGCCCCCACCGATCTGACACCGGCACCCGATAGCGATACCGGCGGCCAGTAGACCTGATGTGCTCCGGTGACCCGTCGGCGAGTCATGTAGTGAGAAAGCGGTGAATTATGCCTCCCAAGCCCCGTAAGAACGTGCCGGGCAGCGCTGCGAGGGGCCGGCGTCCCCGCGTTGCGGGAACACGTAGGGCAACGCCGAACACGGGGGGTTCGGCGGCGTCTGCAAAGCCGGCTGATCCGGCAAAGGAGCCGGATAGCACAAACGAGCCGGATCCGGCGGAAAAGGCTGCTGAAGCGAAAACGGTCTCGACCGAGAAGCCGGTCTCGACCGAGAAGCCGGCGTCGCCCGAGAAGCCGGTGTCGACCGAGACGGCGTCGCCAGGCGAGATCGAGGCCACGAACACTCAGCCGGAGATCGGTACGAACCAGCCTCCACCCACCATCGAGGTCGGGGAGTCGAGCGGGAACAACAAGATCGCATGGACGGTCGTAGGGATTCTCGGCGCTGCTGCGGTTGTGTTGGGCGTGTTCGCTGTGGTGGCGGCGTTCAGGCCGGGGGCGAACATCGCTAACACCGCGTGGGTTGACCAAGGCGCGACCGCGGAGGTGACCAGAGCGGGCACCGAGGCGATCGAGGCGCTGTACACCTACAACTACGAGACCATCGACCAAGACTTCGACAACGCTCGACAGTATCTTGACGACGCCAGACGCGAGGAGTTCGACTCGACTGCTGACATCACGAAAGAAGCTGCAATCCAGACGAAGACGGCCACTGAGGCGATGGTCACAGACATAGGCGTCACGGTGCTCGACGGCGACCGGGCCGAACTTCTCGCCCACATGAACGTAAGCGCGACTGGAGACTCGGTGGCAATCGGCAGTGCGGCCACCCCGCTCTCGATCAAGATGGAGAAGATCGACGGCAAGTGGTTGCTGTCCTATATTTCCGACAGCGAGGGCTAGTCGGCTGACGCGCAGGCTGAAGGCTGCGCGGCCGCTGGACGCCAGGGGACGTCCAACGCGTGGATGACGGGTATCGGCGCACGCCCGACAGAGGGCGGATGAGTCGTGATTTGCACACTCTTGCAATGGAATTGACTAGTCGGAGCCGTCGTGGGCGCGAGCGTGCAGGAACATAGGTATGTCGGTGACGGGCAGGCCTGGGTGGGGGAGGCGATCGGGTGTGCAGGTCGCTCGCCGAAGCCAGCGGCTGTGACAGGGGACCGGGAAGGTGCGTGATCACAGTGAAAACACACGACATGCGCCCTAACGCTTGACGCCGCGTTGATCACCCGTCACTCTATTGCGTGCCCACGTGCATTGATGTGGCCGCGCACCCCACTGGGTGCTGTTTGGGGACCCGACTCGACATTTGTTGAGTTTGGGTGTACTTTTGGACGTTGCGCTGGCTGCCTCCTGTCCACCTCTCGTCCGCAACGCTGCAAAGGAATCACTCTTCAGCAACTGTGGCGAGTTTCGTTCGGGTTGTAAGCGGCGAAATTCGAAGCAGATACAGCGGCGGTCGCAACAGCAAGAGCGGCCCGCGTGAGGTGCTGGAAGGACGCATCTTGGCAGTCTCTAGCCAGACCAAGGCAGTTTCCGGAATCCCCGGAGCCCCGAAGAGGGTTTCCTTTGCGAAGATTCGTGAACCCCTCGAAGTCCCCGGGCTCCTCGATGTACAAACTGATTCTTTCGAGTGGTTGATCGGTGCGCAGAGCTGGCGCGAACGCGCCGAGGCACGCGGCGACAACACCGTCACAGGTGGCCTGGAGGACATTCTCGCGGAACTTTCTCCGATCGAGGATTTCTCCGGCTCTATGTCCCTGTCCTTCTCGGACCCGCGCTTCGACGAGGTCAAGGCCTCGGTGGACGAGTGCAAAGACAAGGACATGACCTACGCGGCCCCGTTGTTCGTCACCGCCGAGTTCATCAACAACAACACTGGTGAAATCAAGAGCCAGACGGTCTTCATGGGAGATTTCCCGATGATGACCGACAAGGGCACGTTCATCATCAACGGCACCGAGCGTGTCGTGGTCTCGCAGCTGGTGCGTTCCCCTGGTGTCTACTTCGACGAGACGATCGACAAAGGCACTGAAAAGACCCTGCACAGCGTCAAGGTCATCCCGGGCCGCGGTGCGTGGCTCGAGTTCGACGTCGACAAGCGCGATACCGTTGGTGTCCGCATCGATCGCAAGCGTCGTCAGCCGGTTACCGTGCTGTTGAAGGCTCTGGGTTGGACCACCGAGCAGATCACCGAGCGTTTCGGTTTCTCGGAGATCCTCATGGCCACCCTCGAGAAGGACAACGCGTCAGGGACCGACGAGGCTCTGCTCGACATCTACCGCAAGCTGCGTCCGGGCGAGCCGCCGACAAAGGAGAGCGCGCAGACGCTCCTGGAGAACCTGTTCTTCAAGGACAAGCGCTACGATCTGGCTCGCGTCGGCCGCTACAAGATCAACAAGAAGCTCGGCCTCAACACCGGGCAGCCGATCGTCGCGTCGACCCTCACCGAGGAAGACATCGTCGCCACCATCGAGTACCTGGTGCGTTTGCACGCCGGTGACAGCGAGATGACCGCTCCTGGCGGCGTCACCGTACCCGTCGAGGTCGACGACATCGACCACTTCGGAAACCGTCGTCTGCGCACGGTGGGTGAGCTCATCCAGAACCAGATCCGGGTCGGCCTGTCCCGTATGGAGCGAGTGGTACGTGAGCGCATGACCACTCAGGATGTCGAGGCAATCACCCCGCAGACGCTGATCAACATTCGGCCCGTAGTAGCCGCGATCAAGGAGTTCTTCGGAACCTCCCAGCTGTCGCAGTTCATGGACCAGAACAACCCGCTGTCGGGGCTGACGCACAAGCGTCGTTTGTCCGCCCTCGGTCCGGGTGGTCTGTCCCGTGAGCGCGCCGGTCTCGAGGTCCGCGACGTGCACCCCTCGCACTACGGTCGGATGTGCCCGATCGAGACCCCAGAGGGTCCGAACATCGGTCTGATCGGTTCACTGTCGGTGTACGCGCGGGTCAACCCGTTCGGTTTCATCGAGACCCCATACCGCAAGGTCGTCGACGGCCAGGTCACCGATCAGGTCGACTACCTGACTGCGGATGAGGAGGACCGGCACGTCGTCGCGCAGGCCAACTCCGTGATCGATGCCGCCGGTCACTTCACCGATGAGAAGATCCTCGTCCGTCGTAAGGGTGGTGAGGTCGAGTACGTCTCGTCCGCGGACATCGACTACATGGATGTCTCTCCTCGCCAGATGGTGTCCGTCGCGACCGCGATGATCCCGTTCCTCGAGCATGACGACGCCAACCGCGCATTGATGGGCGCGAACATGCAGCGTCAGGCGGTGCCGCTCGTTCGCAGTGAGGCACCTTTGGTCGGTACCGGTATGGAGCTGCGTGCGGCCGTCGACGCGGGCGACGTCGTCGTCAACGACAAGACCGGTGTCGTGGAGGAGGTCTCCGCCGACTACGTCACGGTCATGGCCGACGACGGAAGCCGCAGGACCTACCGGATGCGCAAGTTCGCACGTTCCAACCAGGGGACCTGCGCCAACCAGCGTCCGATCGTGGACGAGGGCCAGCGCGTCGAGGTCGGACAGGTTCTCGCGGACGGCCCCTGCACCGACAACGGTGAGATGGCACTCGGCAAGAACCTTCTCGTCGCGATCATGCCGTGGGAAGGCCACAACTACGAGGACGCGATCATCTTGTCGCAGCGCCTCGTGGAAGAGGATGTCTTGACCTCGATTCACATCGAGGAGCACGAGATCGATGCTCGCGACACCAAACTCGGCGCCGAAGAGATCACTCGCGACATCCCGAACGTCTCGGACGAAGTTCTCGCCGATCTCGACGAGCGCGGCATCATCCGTATCGGTGCGGAAGTTCGTGACGGCGATGTGCTGGTCGGAAAGGTCACACCGAAGGGCGAGACCGAGCTGACCCCGGAGGAGCGACTGCTGCGCGCCATCTTCGGTGAGAAGGCTCGCGAAGTTCGCGACACGTCGCTGAAGGTTCCACACGGTGAGACCGGCAAGGTCATCGGTATTCGCGTGTTTTCGCGCGAGGACGATGACGATCTGCCCCCCGGAGTCAACGAGCTGGTCCGCGTCTACGTGGCACAGAAGAGGAAGATCCAGGACGGCGACAAGCTCGCCGGCCGTCACGGCAACAAGGGTGTCATCGGCAAGATCCTTCCCCAGGAGGACATGCCGTTCCTTCCCGACGGCACCCCGGTCGACATCATTCTGAACACCCACGGTGTGCCGCGTCGTATGAACATCGGTCAGGTTCTCGAGACTCACCTGGGGTGGATCGGCAAGTCCGGCTGGAATGTATCGGTCGCAACTGACGGTTCACGCCCCGATTGGGCCGAAAGCCTGCCGGAGGAGATGCTGGCGGCTCCCGCCGGTTCCAACATCGCCACCCCGGTGTTCGACGGTGCCAAGGAAGACGAACTCATCGGCCTCCTTGGTTCGACGCTGCCCAACCGCGACGGCGAGGTCATGGTGGCGCCCGACGGAAAGGCCACGTTGTTCGACGGCCGTTCCGGCGAGCCGTTCCCGTACCCGGTGTCGATCGGCTACATGTACATCATCAAGCTGCATCACTTGGTCGACGACAAGATCCACGCTCGCTCGACCGGCCCGTACTCGATGATCACCCAGCAACCACTCGGTGGTAAGGCCCAGTTCGGTGGTCAGCGCTTCGGTGAGATGGAGTGCTGGGCGATGCAGGCCTACGGCGCGGCTTACACGCTGCAGGAGTTGCTCACCATCAAGTCGGACGACGTGGTGGGTCGAGTCAAGGTGTACGAAGCCATCGTCAAGGGCGAGAACATCCCCGAGCCGGGCATTCCCGAGTCGTTCAAGGTGCTCCTGAAGGAGCTTCAGTCGCTTTGCCTCAACGTGGAGGTGCTGTCCTCGGACGGCGCCGCCATCGCGATGGCCGACGCCGACGATGAGGACCTGGAACGGGCGGCAGCGAACCTGGGCATCAACTTGTCCAGGAACGAAGCGGCGACGGTCGACGACCTCGCGAACTAGTTTTCGGTCCCCGGGCCGTGGAGATCACGGCCCGGGGGCGTAGTCCACATTTGGAATTGGCAGTCAGGAATCGGCGGCCACCGCTGATCCACAATCCCTCTGGGGAAAGGAAGTTACGTGCTCGACGTCAACTTCTTCGATGAGCTTCGCATTGGCCTGGCCAGCGCAGAGGACATCCGCAACTGGTCCTACGGTGAGGTCAAGAAGCCAGAGACCATCAACTACCGCACGCTCAAGCCCGAGAAGGACGGCCTTTTCTGCGAGAAGATCTTCGGTCCCACCCGGGACTGGGAGTGCTACTGCGGAAAGTACAAGCGCGTCCGCTTCAAGGGCATCATCTGTGAACGCTGCGGTGTCGAGGTGACCCGCGCGAAGGTTCGACGTGAGCGTATGGGCCACATCGAACTGGCTGCCCCTGTGACGCACATCTGGTACTTCAAGGGTGTGCCCAGCCGTCTCGGCTACCTCCTCGACCTGGCGCCGAAGGATCTCGAGAAGATCATCTACTTCGCCTCGTACGTCATCGTCGGCGTCGACGAGGAACTGCGTCACAACGAGCTCTCCACGCTCGAGGCCGAGATGGAGGTAGAGAAGAAGACCATCACCGATCAGCGAGACGCCGACCTCGAGGCGCGCGCGCAGAAGCTCGAAGCCGACGTCGCCGAGCTGGAGGCCGAAGGAGCCAAGTCCGATGTCCGCCGCAAGGTCAAGGACGGCGGCGAGCGTGAGATGCGTCAGATCCGGGACCGTGCTCAGCGCGAGCTGGATCGTCTCGAGGAGATCTGGAATACGTTCACCAAGCTGAGCGTCAAGCAGCTCATCGTCGACGAACAGCTCTACCGCGAGCTGGTCGACCGCTACGGCGAGTACTTCACCGGTGCCATGGGCGCCGAGTCGATCCAGAAGCTCATCGAGAACTTCGACATCGATGCCGAGGCCGAAAGCCTGCGCGAGACCATCCGCAACGGCAAGGGCCAGAAGAAGCTCCGCGCGCTGAAGCGGCTCAAGGTGGTCGCGGCTTTCCAGGCCAACCAGAACTCGCCGATGGGCATGGTTCTGAACGCGGTGCCGGTGATCCCGCCGGAGCTGCGTCCGATGGTTCAGCTCGACGGTGGCCGCTTTGCCACTTCCGACCTGAACGACCTGTACCGCCGAGTGATCAACCGCAACAACCGACTCAAGAGACTGATCGACCTCGGTGCCCCCGAGATCATCGTCAACAACGAGAAGCGGATGCTGCAGGAGTCGGTAGACGCGCTGTTCGACAACGGCCGGCGTGGTCGCCCGGTCACCGGTCCCGGTAACCGTCCGCTGAAGTCCCTGAGCGACCTGCTCAAGGGCAAGCAGGGTCGATTCCGTCAGAACCTGCTCGGCAAGCGCGTCGACTACTCGGGACGTTCCGTCATCGTCGTCGGTCCGCAATTGAAGCTTCACCAGTGCGGTCTGCCGAAGCTGATGGCGCTCGAACTGTTCAAGCCCTTCGTGATGAAGCGCTTGGTGGACCTGAACCACGCACAGAACATCAAGTCGGCCAAGCGCATGGTGGAACGTCAGCGCGCACAGGTGTGGGACGTCCTCGAAGAGGTCATCGGTGAGCACCCCGTGCTGCTGAACCGCGCACCGACGCTGCACCGACTGGGTATCCAGGCGTTCGAGCCGCAGCTGGTCGAGGGCAAGGCCATCCAGCTGCACCCGCTGGTGTGTGAGGCGTTCAACGCCGACTTCGACGGTGACCAGATGGCCGTACACCTTCCGCTGTCCGCGGAGGCGCAGGCTGAGGCCCGCATCCTGATGCTGTCGTCGAACAACATCCTCTCGCCCGCCTCGGGTCGACCGCTGGCCATGCCCCGTCTGGACATGGTGACCGGTCTGTACCACCTGACTCGGTTGGACGAAGGCGCCGTCGGCGAACTCTCGGCATCGACCAAAGACGAGGCCGAGCAGGGTGTGTACTCTTCGCCGGCCGAGGCCCAGATGGCCGTCGATCTCGGCAAGCTGGCCGTGCAGGCGAGGATCAAGGTGCGTCTGACGAGGCAGCGCCCGCCCCGTGACCTCGAGGCTGAGCTCTTCCCCGAGGGCTGGAACCACGGCGACGGTTGGACGGCGGAGACGACGCTGGGCCGCGTGCTCTTCAATGAGCTGCTCCCGGTCGACTACCCGTTCGTCAACGAGCAGATGCCCAAGAAGCGGCAGGCTACGATCATCAACGATCTCGCCGAGCGCTACCCCATGATCGTGGTCGCACAGACGGTCGACAAGCTGAAGGACGCCGGTTTCTACTGGGCGACGCGTTCGGGTGTCACGGTCTCGATCTCCGACGTGCTTGTGCCGCCGGAGAAGGCCGACATCATGGAGTCGTTCGAGCAGCAGGCCGACCAGATCGAGAAGAAGTACCAGCGTGGTGCTTTGAACAAGGCGGAGCGCAACAGTGCTTTGGTCAAGATCTGGTCCGAAGCCACCGACGAGGTCGGCAGGGTGATGGAGGCACACTTCCCCGAAGAGAACCCGATCCCGATGATCGTGAAGTCCGGCGCCGCCGGCAACATGACTCAGGTTCGTTCACTCGCCGGCATGAAGGGCTTGGTGACCAACCCGAAGGGTGAGTTCATCCCGCGTCCGATCAAGTCCTCCTTCAAGGAAGGCCTGACCGTTCTCGAGTACTTCATCAATACGCACGGTGCACGTAAGGGTCTGGCCGATACCGCGCTGCGCACCGCCGACTCCGGTTACCTGACCCGTCGTCTGGTGGACGTCTCACAGGACGTCATCGTCCGCGAGGTGGATTGTGGAACCGAGCGCGGCATCGTCACCACGATCGCCGAGAAGCAGGCCGATGGCTCGATGATCCGCGATCCCCACGTGGAGACGAGCACGTACGCCCGCACCCTTGCGGCCGAAGCGGTCGACGCCGACGGCAACGTCATCGTCGAGCGCGGACACGACCTGGGTGACCCGGCTATCGACGCGCTGCTCGAAGCGGGCATCACGCAGGTCAAGGTCCGCTCGGTGCTCACTTGCACCACCGGCACCGGCGTCTGTGCCACCTGCTACGGCCGTTCGATGGCCACCGGCAAGCTCGTCGACATCGGTGAGGCCGTTGGTATCGTGGCCGCGCAGTCCATCGGTGAGCCCGGTACCCAGCTGACCATGCGTACGTTCCACCAGGGTGGTGTCGCCGGAGACGACATCACAGGTGGTCTGCCGCGTGTCCAGGAACTGTTCGAGGCTCGCGTACCCAAGGGCAAGGCCCCGATCGCAGATGTCACCGGTCGCGTGCAACTCGAGGACGGCGATCGCTTCTACAAGATCACCATCGTCCCGGACGACGGTGGCGAGGAGGTTGTCTACGACAAGCTCTCGAAGCGTCAGCGTCTGCGTGTCTTCAAGCACGAAGACGGCACCGAGCGCCTGCTGGCCGACGGTGACCACGTGGAGGTCGGTCAGCAGCTCATGGAAGGTGCTGCCGATCCGCATGAGGTGCTGCGTGTCATGGGCCCCCGCCAGGTACAGATTCACCTGGTCAACGAGGTTCAGGAGGTGTACCGGAGCCAGGGTGTGTCGATCCACGACAAGCACATCGAGGTCATCGTGCGTCAGATGTTGCGTCGCGTGACGATCATCGACTCCGGTGCCACGGAGTTCCTGCCCGGTTCGCTGACCGAGCGCGCGGACTTCGAAGCTGCCAACCGTCGTGTCGTTGCCGAGGGCGGCGAGCCCGCAGCCGGACGTCCGGTGTTGATGGGTATCACCAAGGCATCGCTGGCGACAGACTCGTGGCTGTCCGCGGCCTCCTTCCAGGAGACCACTCGTGTGCTGACCGATGCGGCTATCAACTGCCGCTCCGACAAGCTGATCGGTCTCAAGGAGAACGTGATCATCGGAAAGCTGATCCCTGCTGGTACCGGCATCAACCGCTACCGCAACATTCAGGTTCAGCCGACCGAGGAGGCCCGTGCCGCCGCTTACGCGGTTCCCTCCTACGAAGATCAGTACTACAGCCCGGACGGCTTCGGCCAGGGCACCGGTGCCGCAGTGCCGCTGGACGACTACGGGTTCAGCAACGATTACCGGTAAGCGCTCTGCGCTCGGTTGACGAGATTCGAGGCTCGCCAGCCGCGCGCACGACGAAATATTGGCCCCACCCCATTCTCTTCGGGGGTGGGGCCAATATTCTTGCTGCACAGTTGTCCGGACACTCGTCCGAGAGGTGTCGGCTCTCGCGATATGCAATCGAGGTTCGGCCCCAAGTGGTCAATCGCGACTAGTCTCGACTACATCTGACCGGTATGCCTGATTTGCAGAACGGAGACGAGGATGTCGGACAAGAAGAAGATCGATCGAGTCAAGGCTGAGTCGGCGCTCGAGGTGGTGCGGGAGAGTCCCACGATCGCACTCATCACGGCGGCACCGGCGCTGGTCGTGTTCGGCGTGGTGTGGTGGCTGCTCGGGTTCGGGTGGGCACTTTCGCTGGCGGTAGTGCTCGCGGTCGTCGCGGTGGCCGGGCGAAAGTTGTTCTGAGGCGCTACCTCGGAACGTGAAATGTCGTCAGTGATGCCGCACGCGAGGTGAGTTCGTCCCAGCCGCACGGTACCGCAAGCACGGCGAGTGCCGAGGTCGGGAACTTCTCGCGTATCAGACGAGCCGCCTCGCCGTCGAAGTCATCGGTCAGATCCAATGCAGCCAATGGCATACCCGGAGCGTGGCCAACGACCAGCAGAGTACGTACCGCAGGCTCGATCTGCACGATCTGCTCCAGAACCCGCTCCGGGTCGGCGCCGTACAGTTCATCGGCGAATCGGGTAGGGGCGTCGATCCTCGTTGCCTCCAGTGTTTCGCGAGTGCGGCGAGCGGTTGAACACAACACCGTGTCGATCGGTGGGTGAGTCGACCGTAGCCATTCGCCGGCCAATCCAGCCTCCCTCCACCCACGCGAAGTCAGTGGGCGCTCGTGATCCGCAGCCCCTGTCGGATATCCCGACTTGCCGTGGCGCATGAGGATCAGGGTGCGGTCAGGTGCCGGGGCGTTCTCGGGCATGGGTTGACGCTAGATCAATTGTCTCGTGCTCGCGAGTCGACGCGGATTCCGCCCCGCCGCCCTGTCTGGTGGACCCAGGCCAGACCCTCGAATGCGGCACCAGCCCACCATAGTCGGCAGATATTTCCAAATACTCTGCACTGAAGAGTATTTCGGAGTTCGTCGTCGGCAGACTCGATGAGGTCTCGACAATCTCGAGTAGCGCACCCTCAGTTGAGCGGACAAGTCTTGTCGTCACCCGATCAACGATCGCCGCAACCAAATGCCGAGAAACTGACCGAACGGTTGGGCGCTGTGCGACAATGATCCGACCGTCCATCGTGATCGGAGGCTCGATGACGGTAAAGTATTGCAGCATAATGGAATTCATCGTTTCGTGACAGGACATCATGCTCGGATGACTTCCGTACCCACGATTGCAGAAGAAACGGTGGCACGCTGATGGACCAAAATGGTCAGCAACAATTCATAGAGACTCCGGATGGGAAACTGTCCTCGGAATGGTTTCGTGCAGAGAACGAACACACTCGTCTGGTCTTCTTTCCGGCGATGGGTGTCAAGATCCGGCACTACCGCAGGCTTGCGGCCGGTCTGGCCGACGTCGGGATCACCTGCATCACAGTCGAATACCGCGGTCAAGACGGCAGCTCGAACATCGATCGCAGCAGCCGATTCGGCTATTCGGAGATAGCCACTATAGATATTCCCGCTGCGCTCGCGGCGGCCGCGCAACCAGGAGTGCCGACATGGGTTGGTGGCCATAGCCTTGGTGCCCAACTGACTACGCTTTCGGCCGCAACGAACGGCCTCGTCGACGCCGAAGGAATTGTATCCGTAGCAGGAGGAACACCGTACTTTCGCAGCTACCCACTACTCGATGCATGGCGTCCCCTACTTGGAACCACCGGGCCGGTACTGGTATCGGCTGCTGTTGGTTACTGGCCTGGTGACCGGATCGGGATAGGCGGCCGACAGTCGAAGCACCTCACTCGAGACTGGGCTCGCCTCGCCTGGACGGGCAATTTTGAGAGACTCCGGGGTGTCCAGGGCGAATCAACCGATTTCAACAAGTTCGACCGGCCATTCGTGGCAATCGTTTTCGACGATGATTCACTGGCGCCTGCTTCTACAGCGGAGGCGCTCATAGCGAAACTCCCGCGCGCGCGTGGAAGTGTCGTCTGTGTCCCGGGGGACGGTGGACACGTTCAATGGCTCGAGAAGCCAGGGAATGCGATCTCCTCGATCCAGACAGCGACTAGTGTTCCTGAGAAGTTCTGACCGACTCCTTCCAGGGGGCTCAAATGTTGACCATGAAAACGAAGTGTGAGGCGTGCGGGGCGCCTCTGCAAAACGATTCCGACGCGTCGATCTGCAGCTACGAATGCACGTTCTGCAGTGCCTGCACAGCCGAGATGGACAACCTGTGCCCGAACTGCGGAGGAGAGCTGTGCGCCAGGCCTCGTCGCACAACTGGCGCGGTGCAGATCACGCGACGTGCACCCGCACGACTCCTCCGATCCCTCAGGGCTCGGCGGTGAAGCGGGTGTAAGAGAACGATAGAGGCGGGTCGACGCAATCTCGCGTGACCTCTCTCGTCTCGGTTCGAGCTCAGCTCGTCGGCTTCGCCGAGCTTGGAGATGCTGTTGGTGGCGTGCTCAGTGGTCCGACGTGGGCCAATGCACGCAGGGCATCGTCGACGAGGAACCAAACGGTCAGCGATGTGTCATCCCGGCGGAAACGCAGGATGATCTTGTCGGTCGAGACGATGGGAGCAAGGTACTCGAGTACCGCGCGATGGGGGTTGTCGACAAGTCGGCCGCCACCGGGATGCTCGTGGTCTGCGAGTAACTCCTCGACGGCCTGCCAATAGACCGCGTTGTTGACATGGTCGAATGGGTCGATGTCGGTGCGGCGCAACACGAATTCGCATTCTTCGACATCTTGCTCGTCGGTGGCCGGCGCGTTCTCGACGAGCCAGCGCTTCCACTTGAGTCTGTGTTCGTCGGCGGATTCACCGAGGCTTTCGATGAATTTGTCGTCGATCCTTGTGGGCATTCCGGTGTCCGCGCTGATGTGGATCCAGAAGCCCTCGGTCTCGATCAGGGCGCCCGATTCGCCCTTGATCTGCACCCGCATGTTCGTCCAGCGCGTCGACAACGCCGAGCACCAGCGCCGGAGGTGCACCCGCTCGGGCCATATGGCCGGCCGAACGATATCGATGACTGTGCGCCGGACGATCCACAGCGGGTGGCTGTCGGCGGCTTGTGCCGCCTCGAGGTTGTCCAGCCCGACATCTTGTAGATAGCGCGCGATCCCGTCGAGGCGCAGCCGCTTTGCAGCGTCGATATCGCCTGTTCGGACGGGCCAGGACGCGTCGAAGAATCTACCGCGTGAAGGTGGAACTGCGAGTGGTCGGTCGAGTGCCAAGATGTTGTTCCTTCTGCTCGGGACGTAGTCCAGATTCTCCCATCATGCAACGATGCTTGTTCGTGTGAGCAGTTCTCGGTAACGTTTATACGTGTTACGAGATGTAACATAAATTAGTCCTGTGCTTTGGATCGCGTGAGGGAACGCAATGGCATACGTCATTACCCAGGCCTGTTGTAACGACGCGAGTTGTGTCTCCGCATGTCCCGTGAACTGCATCCACCCGACACCGGGCGAGCGGGAGTTCGCACGGACCGAGCTGTTGTACATAGACCCAGAGACCTGCATCGACTGTGGCGCTTGCGTCGATGTCTGCCCGGTGGGGGCGATCTTCCCCGAGGACGAGCTGTTCGGTTCCCTGACCCGCTACAAGGACATCAATGCCGACTACTACAAGACGAATCCGATGCCCGACGGCTGGATCCCACTGACACCGGAGGCTCCTCCGCGCCGCGATCTGGGTACGTTGCGCGTGGCCGTGGTCGGCGCGGGTCCAGCCGCCTGCTACGCGGCCGCGGAACTGCTGGAGCGGTCGGACGTAGAGGTCGAGATGTTCGAGAAGCTGCCCACACCGTTCGGACTGGTACGTGCGGGCGTTGCCCCCGACCATCCCGAAACCAGAGAAGTGGCGCGGATGTTCGAGTGGAGGCTCGACAGGCCCAACTTCGAATTTCACCTCAACGTCGAGGTCGGCAAGCACATCACTCACGATGAGTTGCTGGAGAACTATCACGCCGTCATATACGCCGTTGGCGCGTCCGGTGACCGCCGCTTGGGAATTCCTGGTGAAGACCTACCCGGCGTCCACTCTGCGACGGATTTCGTTGCCTGGTACAACGGCCATCCCGACTACGTGCGGCACTCGTTCGACCTTTCCGGGAACCGTGCGGTCATCGTCGGCAACGGCAACGTGGCGCTCGATGTGGCCCGCATCCTGACGATGAAGATCGAGGATCTGGAGCGGACTGACATCGCTGATCACGCTCTCGCTGCGCTGCGGCACAGCAACATCGAGGAGGTCGTGATCCTAGGTCGCCGCGGTTGCGCGCAGGCCGCATACTCGAGCCCGGAATTCCTGGCACTCGGTTATCTCGCGAACGTGGACGTTGTGATCGATAGCGGCGACCTCGGACTCCGCGGTCGCGATCAGGCCTGGTCAGCCGATCCGGCGACCGCGATGAAGATCCGGCTCGTTCAGGAGTTCGCGGGGTGTGAACCGCGCCCCGGCCGCAAGCGCATAGTGTTCCGCTACCTGACATCGCCGCTCGCGGTCGTGGGTTCCACCAAGGCCGAGGCCTTGCAGTACGGACGCAACGAACTAGCGACTGACGAGTCGGGTCTGGTGTCCGCGAAACTGTCATCGGCGAAACCGATGGGCGGCGAGGGGGCACTCGATACCTCCCTCGTGTTCCGTTCTATCGGGTGCCGGGGCAATCCGGTCGACGGGGTCGCGTTCGACGAGCAGCATGGCGTGATCCCCAACGAGCGGGGCCGTGTCTGCGACCGGGTGTACGTGGCCGGGTGGATCAAGCGTGGTCCCAGTGGTGTCATCGGGACGAACAAGGCGTGCGCAAAGGAGACTGTGTCGACTCTGCTTGCCGATTTCGCGGCCGGGAGGTTCCCGCAAACGGTTGGCGCGCGCAAGGACGTGAGGAAACTGATCGAGCGGCGACAACCAGAGCGGATCGGTTTCGCGGGCTGGCGCGCGATCGACGCCTCGGAGAGGGCGCGCGCGGCAGGCTCCGGACGGCCGAGGATCAAGGTCACGAACCGATCCGAGATGGTGTCCATCGCGCGCAAACGTAGGCACTTCTTCGCTCGCTGACCTCGCCAGGTCAGTCCCGTTTCATCGGGTGTTGTGGCTCGGACGTGGATAATTTGCTTGCACAATAGTTGCGCTTTGTCAATGGTTGCACTTGGCGAATAGTTGCGAGAGCGCTAGCATTTGAAGTGTGTCTGACACCACTGCTGATCTTCTCTTCGAATTGTTCAACGACTTCTTCACTCAGGTGATGAACGAGGGGGAGTTGATGGACAACCTCTTCGAACTGGATCTCACCTTTTCGCAGGTGCGGATCCTCTTCGCGTTGGCTCATCGCGGCGAACCGCTTCCTATCAACGAGGTTGCGGAAAACCTGGGGCTGTCGGTGGCTGCAGCGGGTCGAAACATCGATCAACTCGTCAAGCTCGGCCTGGTTGTCCGCCGGGAGGATGAGCATGACCGGCGCGTCAAGCGGGTGTCGTTATCCGCTGCAGGTCACGCGGCAGCCACCCGGCACATCGAATACAGGCGTGAACAGTTGCGTCGTTTCGCGTCGCTGATTCCGGAGAGCGACCGATCTCGACTGATAGAGGCGCTGAAACCTGTCCTCGCCGCCAATGCTCTGCGAGAACTAAACCAGGAGAAGGGCTATGACATCGCCGAAGGGGGCGCCTGGAGCGCCTGACAAACTGGACGGCACGGTCCTCAAGATCGCGTCCGTCGTGGTACTCGGTGCGACAATGTCGATCCTCGACGTGACTGTGGTCAGTGTCGCGCTCACGACGTTCACGCAAGAATTCAACAGTACATATGCCACCGTCGCGTGGACGATGACCGCGTATACGCTCGCGCTCGGGGCCGTCATTCCGGTGACCGGGTGGGCGGCCGACCGCTTCGGAACCAAGCGCCTCTACATGACGGCGTTGGCGCTGTTCGTCCTCGGGTCCCTGGCGTGCAGCATGGCGTGGGACATCACCTCACTGATCGGCTTCCGCGTTCTTCAGGGGCTTGGCGGCGGAATGCTGATGCCCCTCGGTATGACGATCCTGACCAGGGCTGCGGGCCCCGAGCGGGTGGGTCGGGTCATGGCAGTGCTCGGCGTCCCACTGCTGCTCGGTCCCGTCTGTGGCCCCATCCTCGGCGGCTGGTTGATCGAGGTCGCGAGCTGGCACTGGATCTTCCTGATCAACCCGCCCATTGGCCTTGTCGCCATGGCCGCCGCCTACTTCATTCTGAAGCCCGACGAGCCATCGCCTTCGGAATCGTTCGACTTCCTCGGAATGCTGCTGCTCTCACCAGGTTTGGCGACATTCCTGTTCGGCGTGTCGTCGATCCCGGATGTCGGAACCGTGGCCTCGGCCCGGGTGCTGGTATCAGGTGCGATCGGGCTCACGCTGATTGTCGCGTTCGTAGTCCACGCGCTGAACAAGGACCATCCGCTGATCGACCTGTACCTGTTCAAGGATCGGCGGCTGACCATCGCAGTGATCACCACGATGATGTTCGTCGTCGCGTACATGGGTGCCGGACTGTTGTTCCCGAGTTACTTCATCCAAGTGGGTGGGCACAACACACTAGGCGCCGGCCTATTGATGGCGCCGCAGGGTATCGGAGCGATGCTGACCATGCCGGTCGCCGGGTGGCTCGTCGACAAGATCGGTCCGGGCAAGATCGTGCTGACCGGGTTGCCGTTGACCCTCATCGGACTGGGTGTATTCACTCAGGTGGCAGCTGATACGTCGACGTGGTTGCTCATGGGTGCGCTGTTCGTGATGGGATTGGGAATGGGATGCACGCTGATGCCGCTGATGACGGCGGCACTCGTGACGCTCTCCCATGAGAAGGTGGCGCGCGGTTCGACGCTGATGAACATCGTGCAGCAGACCGGGACCTCGATCGGGGCCGCCGTGATGTCGGTTGTGCTGACGAATCAGATCACGAGTCAAGGAACCGCTGGACTCGCAGTCGCGTCGCGCGCCGGTACGCCCGAGGCTGCGCAGATCGTCGCGCAGACGCCGCCGCCGGTGCTGGCCAATGCGTTCTCGCAACTCGCCGACGCCTTCGGTAACACATTCGTTCTCGCGGCGGTCTTGGTACTGCTGACCTTCATCCCTGCGTTCCTGCTACCGCGCAAGAAATCAGAGAACCCGGACGTCGAGGCTGAAGGCGCTCGGCCCGTCATGGTGCACTGATTTTTCCGTGCTCACCAATGCGTTGGGCGGCCAGGAGACCGCCCAACGCGATTCATCATTGCTCGAACACCACGCTGAAGTCGGTGGCTGACGTCGCGGTGCCTTGTGCAGCGGCAGCAACTGCCGCAGGGTGGCACGAGTTGTTCGCGGTGACCCGGGGCCGGGTGTCCTGGATCACCGCGAATTCGGTTGCGGCATAGTTGCCCCTAGACGATAGTTGCGTGAGCGCTAGTACTTGTGGGTGCCTGACAAGACTGCTGATCTGTTCTTCGAATTCCGATCAACGAGGTCGCGGAAATGTTGCGACTCTCGGTGGCTGCGGCGCGCCACTCGGCGCGTCGAATGCAAGCGTGATCAGTTGGGGAAGTTCGCGTTTCCGACTACGGAAACCGACCGGTCTCTACTGAGAGAAGCACTACAACCGATCCTCGCCGAGGATGCCCTGCGAGAACTCAACCAGGAGAATTGCGGATGACATTGCCGAAGGCCGCGCCTGCGGCGTCCGACAAACTGGATGGCACGGTCCTCAAGATCGCGTCTGTGGTGGTGCTCGGCGCCATCATGTCGATCCTCGACGTGACAGTGGTCAGTGTCGCCCTCACGACGTTTGCGCAAGACTTCGACAGCACCTACGCCACCGTCGCGTGGACGATGACCGGGTACACCCTTGCGCTCGCCACTGTCATCCCGGTGACCGGGTGGGCGGCCGACCGTTTCGGGACCAAGCGTCTCTACATGGTGGCGTTGGTGCTGTTCGTCGTCGGTTCCGTGGCGTGCAGCATGGCGTGGGACATCACCTCTCTGATCGGCTTCCGGGTGCTTCAGGGATTCGGCGGCGGCATGCTGATGCCCCTCGGTATGACGATCATGACGAGAGCTGCGGGCCCAGACCGGGTGGGTCGGGTCATGGCGGTGCTCGGCATTCCGATGCTGCTCGGTCCAATCGGTGGCCCCATCCTCGGCGGCTGGTTGATCGAAGCAGCCAGCTGGCACTGGATCTTCCTGATCAATCTGCCCATCGGTGTTGTCGCCCTGGCTGCCGCTTTCGTGATTCTGCCGTCCGACCGGCCATCGCCTTCGGAGTCGTTCGACTTCCTCGGAATGCTGTTGCTCTCGCCCGGTCTGGCTCTGTTCCTCTTCGGTGTGTCGTCCATCCCCGAGGTCGGGACCGTCGCGTCCGCGCGGGTGCTGGTGCCAGGTGCGATCGGACTCGCGCTGATCGTCGCGTTCGTGTTCCACGCGCTGAACAAGAATCATCCGCTGATCGACCTGCACCTGTTCAAGAATCGACAGCTGACGGTCGCGGTTGTCACCACTTCGATGTTCGTCGTCGCGTTCATGGGTGCCGGACTATTGTTCCCGAGTTACTTCATCCAAGTGGGTGGTCACACGACTCTTGCCGCTGGTCTTGTGATGGCGCCGCAGGGTATCGGCGCGATGCTGACCATGCCGATCGCCGGGCGGCTCGTCGACAGGATGGGTGCGGGCAAGATCGTGCTGACCGGGTTGCCGTTGATCTTCGTCGGACTGAGTGTCTTTACTCAGGTGGCTGCGGATTCCCCGACGTGGTTGCTGATGGGTGCACTGTTCGTGATGGGTATGGGCATGGGCTGCACGATGATGCCCCTGATGACCGCCGCGATCGTGACGCTTTCCCATGAACAGGTGGCGCGCGGTTCGTCGCTGATGAACATCGTGCAGCAGACCTCGGGCTCGATCGGTACCGCGGTGATGTCGGTTGTTCTGACGAATCAGATCCTGAGTCACGAATCGGCTGGACTGGCGGCTGCGTCGCGTGGGGATTCACCGGAAGCGGCGCAGATCGCATCGCAGACGCCGCCGGATGTGTTGGCGAACGGATTCGCGGAGTTGGCTGACTCCTTTGGCAACACGTTCGTCGTGGCGACGGTCCTGATTTTGCTGACGCTCATCCCCGCCATGCTGTTGCCACGGAAGAAGTCGGTGAACCCGAACCTAGAGGCCGAGGGCGCACCGACAGCCGTGATGCACTGATGGTTCCGTGCTCTCCAAGGCGTTGGGCGGCTGACAGCCGCCCAACGCTTGTCATCACCGCCGTGCCGTTGCGGTGCCCTGCGCGGCGGCACACAGCACCTCCTGGCCGTTCTCCTGTACGGCGTAGATGTCGCAGCGGCACAGCGCCTGTCGTCGGGTGGCGCCGTCGGCCCGCGCATCGGCCCTCAACACAACCCCGTCCGCGGGGCGCAGATACGTGATCGTGAAGCCGGCCGTCATGATGTTCGAGCCGAGCATGGTCCCGGCTGCGAAAGTGAGTGCGTTGTCCGCGGCGTAGGAGAGGACGCCGCCGTGTACGAACCCGTTCTGCTGTCGCAGTTCGTCTCGCACAGGTATCTCCAGACTCGCGCGGCCATCTCCGAACTGGGTCATGCGCACACCGACGAGCATGCTGAACGGCTGGGCGGCCAGCACGGCCCGTGCACCGTCGGCGGTCAATGCGGCGTCGTCGACTGTCATAGGTTCACTCCTGGGTGCGTAGGGAGTTCCAGGCCGCCCGAGAAAGTTCGGGTGCGACGGAAGTGGGGTCGGTGGTTGTGGATCCGGCCAGCCAGTGTCGCGAGTACTCCTGCGCCGGACCCAGCCACAGCGCGTTGAGCACGTCGAAGTCGAGGCACCGGACCGCCCCGTAGTGTTCGTGCGTCCGCCACCACGACATGACGGTGCGGAAGAAGACGGCGTTGCCTTCAGCAGCCCGCTCGTCGATGCCGGGCGGTCGGGGCGATGCGAGGATGGTCGCTCGATCGCGGTTGTGTGACACCCATTCCAGATGCGAGGTGACTACGCCCTCGACACCTTCCCTGGCACCCGGGCATTCGGCGAGAACCGCCAGGAACATGTCGTGGTAATCGCCGATGGCACGCAACCACACCTGGGCATACAACTCTTTCTTGCCGGGGAAATGGTGGTAGACACCGCCGACGCTCACGCCGACCTCCTCGCGGATGTCGGCAAGTCGGGTCTCCAGCACGCCGCGCTTCGCGAAGTGGTCCTCCGCAGCGTCGAGTAACAGACTCTGAATCGGCATGTACAGAATATAGTTCTGTCGTTGTCGTGGCAGCAAGGAGTTCTCGCGATAGCCTGGAGCGGCCTCGGCGATCCTGAGATGATGAGTTCGTGCACCGTCCGCGATCGAGAACCTGGGTAACTCCACGACCGGGTCGACTCGTGTCGCCGTCGCCACGCTCGCTCCGACGCCCGGGCCCGAGGCCCGACAGCTTCCAGGTCTTCGAAGGGGCAGGCCTGCTCGACGGGCTCAGCGGCTCGGACCGGTCGGCCCGGGCCGGTGTTCTCGATGCTCTGGTCGCAGAAGGCATGTCGATCGACCAGTTGCAAGTGGCTACCAAGGACAATCGCCTTGCGCACCACCTCCTCGAACACGCGTTGGCGCCCAAGGGCAGCTACAGCCTCGAGGAGGTATCGCAGAAGACCGGTGTGAGTGTCGAGGATGTCCGGCAATGGTTCCGGGCGATCGGGCGCGGAGTCTCCAAAGACGATGCCTACTACAGCGATAACGACCTCGAGCTCGCACGCGGTCTCGAGCAGTACCGAGAATTGGGTCTCGACGAGAGCGGGCTGTTCGCGGCGGCCCGGGTGCTGGGCCGCAACATCTGGTCGGTCGCCGATGCTGCGGACGCGTTGCTGCAGGATCGCCTCGAGGAGGCGCGGGACCATCCCGAGGTTGCGCTGCGCTTCGCAATGGAGGTGCGCAGATTCGCCGACTTCGAGTCGCAGATTCTTGCGCGCATCCTTGCGACCAGCCTGCGGCAACAGCTGCGGTCCGATGCTGTCGGGATCGCTCGCGACTCCGATCTTCATATGCACGGGGCCCAGGAAGTGGGCGTGTGCTTTGCCGACCTCGTGGGCTTCACGGTGCTCGGTGAGCAGGTGCCACCCGCCGACCTCGGCAGGGTTGCCGAGCGGCTCGACAGGCTCGCCACCGATGTGGTCAGTTCGCCTGTGCGCCTGGTCAAGACAATCGGGGATGCCGTGATGATGGTGTCGTCGGATGCGTCAGCACTCGCATATGCGGCGTTGGATCTGGTCGACGAGGCCCGCAAGGAGGGGCCACCGCCGCTACGCGCGGGGATCGCGTGGGGAACTGCGGTGCCGAGCGCGGGCGACTGGTTCGGCAGGCCTGTCAACATGGCCAGCCGGATCGTCGCGGTAGCACGGGCGCGCGAGGTCATCGTGACCGGAGATTTCTACGACGAACTCGACCTGGACAAGTTCTGGGGCGAGTCCATGGGAAGTCATCGGCTCAAGGGGATCGACGATCCGCAAGAGCTGTTCGAGATCGGACGGCGAGCTGTCGCGTGAGGTAACAGGCCGGCCTTCGAGTGGCCGACGGGGATACACGACGGTTTCGCCGAGACGCTTCGGTCCGCGGTTTGCCGCGACGGATGATTCGCAGATTCGACCATTGCCCGGGGTCGATCCGTTCGGTACCGTCCTTTGGCGTGCACCGGCTCGCGGCGGTGGTATTTTCCGCACTTCTTCTCGGGTTGCCGATCAGCGTGGCAGGCCCCGCCGGAGCGGTTGCGAACGGTATCGATGCACCCCCTGGCACATTCGGATTCAATACCCAGCTCACAGCCACCGGAATCCCGACACCTGATGGCGGAACTCGCGACAGTGCATGCTCGGGCGCTCTCGTAGCCCCTGAATGGATCATCTCTGCGGGACACTGCTTTCACGACGGGACAGGCATCCCGGTCGACGGGCCGCCACGGTACGAGGTGGTTGCTCATGTCGGGAAGACCCGACTGCACGACACCGGATCCTCCCAATTGTTCGGCAACGGTCACACTCTCGACGTCGTCGACGTCCGTCAGTCGTCGGTTAACGATGTCGCCTTGGCGAAGCTGTCGGAGCCGGTCTTCGACGTAGCGCCGATTTCACTTCCAGCTGGTCCTCCCGTGGTCGGGGACGTGGTTGCCATTGACGGGTGGGGTGCGCACACTTCGGTCGATCCGATGCCGGCGCCAAATGTGCGACTCGGCGGATTCCGCATCGGCGAAGTTACGGATACGACCATCAGTGTGACCGGCCTGTTGCCGCTGCGGACCACGAGCGCGTGTCTGTTCGACTCCGGCGCCCCCTACTTCGTTCCGACGAGTCTTTCCGAGGGCGTCTTGGTCGGCGTGGAAAGCGGGGGCCCGCCGTGCCCGCACGACCAGTTCGACACCGCCGCACGCATCGACAATCAAGTCGCCTGGATTCACTCTCAGATTCAAGACTGAGCACCGACATTCGCCGGCTTTGGTCCGGTCCGGCCAAGTGCGGACGTCCGGGCCGTGGTGGCCATCTGGGAGTAGGTCATTCCGAAACGAAGTTGTCGATCGAGCGGCGCGCCGCCCGAGACCTGTCGTCACCTCACGCTACTGTTTGTGTCACATCTCACAGAAGAACCTCGAGTGAGGCTAATCATGACTGGCGATTCGGGCGAAGACTGGCACTTCTACGCGGTGGTCGAAACCGCCGTGGACGGCGGTCACACTCTTGCCGAGTTCGGTCCGAGACCTACGGCACTCGACGCCCTCAGGCTGGCGGTGTACTCGATCAACCGCACCGCGTATTCGGTGCTCGAACAGGGGATCGCCGGTGACCTACGTGCCGATGCCCGTGCAGTCGAGCAGTTGCCGATCACCTCGTTCACGATTCGGCGGCATCGCCGCGGCACCAGGGAACTCGATGCTGGGTGGATGCTGAACGGCCGCAGGAATCACAAGCAACACCCTCGACCGTCGCAGGTCCCTTCCGATTCGCGAGTTGCCTCTTGAGCCTGGGGCACTAGGCCGCGAGGTTCGGTTGTTCATCGCCGTCGCTACCTACTACTCAGCACCGATCCGACTCCCGCCACGACGACGAGTGCGATCGCGGCCAGCGATTGCAGGCCGAGTACTTGCCCGAGCACGATCACACCGGCCAGTGTCGCAGCCGCTGGTTCCAGGGCAATGAGAACCGAGAACACCTTCTTGCTCATCACCTTCAACGCTCGCAACTCGAGTGAGTAGGGGATTACCGACGAAAGCAGGGCCACTCCCGCCCCGACGGCCAGGACTCGGGGATCGAAGAGTTCGGAGCCGCCCGACACCACGCCCAGCGGAATCATCAGGACTGCCGCGACGATGCTCGCTCCCGTGAGGCCATCCGCGCTGGGAACCCGTCTGGCGAGATTGGAGCCGGCGATGATGTATCCGGCCCACGCGGCCCCGGCTGTCAGCGCGAACGCCACACCGACGAGGTCGAGGGATTCGGCGCTCGAATTCTCGCGTAGGCCAAGCAGAACCACGCCGGCAAGCGCCGCCAGCACCCACACACCGTCCCGCAGTCTCCGCGAAAGCAGGGCGGCAAGAGTGAGTGGGCCCATGAATTCGATCGTGACGGCGGTTCCAAGCGGCAGCCGCGCAACGGCCTCGTAGAACGCCGAGTTCATCACGGCGAGGGCCACACCGAGCGCGAGTATTCCCTGTCGATGCGAACGCCACCACCGCCACCACCGAGGTCGTACCAGTAGGCCGAGGATGAGTGCGGCAACGGTGAGGCGCAGAAACACCGCGCCTCCCGCGCCGACCGCACTGAACAGAGTGCTGGCAAAGGCTGCGCCGAACTGTACGGACAGTACCGATCCGAGGACCGAGACGACCGGAACGATCTGACTGCGCGATTGCGCGGCCTCCGGTGCGCGGCTTGCCGTAGTCATCGGCTTGTCTCCGACCGGTCGACCGTCCAGGCGATGGCGTCGTCATCGCGGCCGACGATGAGCACGGCGTCGGACATGGACGGCTCCCTGGGGCGCGAGTTCGAGACCGTCCCAGTCTGTCACTTCTCAGATGCCACTGCGCCGTACCAATGCGTCGGTGGTGGACGGTGCGAACATACCGAGAACGCGGAGTACCTCCGCATAGGTGGGAAGGAGCTCGGTCGGTCGGGTCCGGACGGCCGTGACGAACCACTCCGCCGCCTGTTCGGGAGTCAGCGCGGGCATGGCGTCGTAGTCGGCAGTGGGCGCGATCATCGGAGTCCGTACCAGTGGGAAGTCGAGGGTAGTGACCGCGATTCCGTGCTGCTGCAGCTCCGAGCCGAGGCTCCGCCCGAACGCGCCGACCGCAGCCTTCGACGCGTGATAGGCGGCGAACTTGGGCATGACGCCTGCTGGCACGCCCCACGTCGCGACGTTGATGATGTGTCCCTCGCCTCGGTCGATCATCGACGGTAGAAATGCAAGTGTCAGTCGTGTCGAGCCGAAGTAGTTGATGGACATCGTTCGTTCGAAGTCATGGAAGCGGTCCAGAGAGTCCTCGACCGTACGCCGGATGGAGCGACCCGCGTTGTTGACGAGAACGTCCACGGGACCGATTTCGCCGAGCACCTTCGACACCAGGGCATCGACAGATTCGGGGTCAGTGAGGTCGCACGGGACAGCGTGCGCGTTGCCACCGGATTCGAGAATGTCGTCGCGAACCGACTCGAGGCCTTCTGCGCCGCGTGCGACGAGGATCACTTCCGCGCCGAGTGATGCGAGACGGCGCGCGGCAGCTTCACCGACGCCTGAGGATCCACCGGTCACGAGAATCCTCTTCCCGGCAATGGTGTGGCCGGTTTCGGGTAGGAGTCGGGAGGCCAGGGCCAGCGGGGATGGCAGTGGGTTGAGCGCGGCCTGGGTCAGAAACTGTCGGATCATGCGAAACAGACTGACAGCTCTTTGCCGGAAATGCATCAAATAACAATCAATCGTGCTTGCTTTTTTGTCTCAGGGGCGTGATGCTTGTCTCATGGTCGAACTGCAGAGGTTCATTGATGACATGCGTGCCGAGGGTGAGTCGCTGGATGCGCTGGTAGCAGACATCCCCGATTCTCTCTGGGCCCAGCCGACACCAGCCGAGGGCTGGACCATCGCCCACCAGATCGGGCACTTGCTGTGGACGGATGAAGCCGCGCTGCTCGCGATCACGAACCCCGACGGTTTTACCGAACAATTGACGGTTGCTGCAGCGAACCCGGAGGGCTTCGTCGACGCCGGCGCCGAAGAGCACGCCCAGCGGCCACCCGCGGAACTGCTGGCGGATTGGCGTACGACCAGGGCGCGTCTTGCCGACGCCCTCATCACCGTGTCTCCCGGGCAGAAGATTCTCTGGTACGGCCCACCGATGAAGGCGGCATCGATGGCAACCGCCCGATTGATGGAGACATGGGCCCACGGTCAGGACATCGCCGACGCCTTGTCGGTGTCGCGGAAACCGACGGAGCGGTTGAGGAACATCGCACATCTCGGCGTGCGCACCCGCGACTTTTCCTTCGTGGTGAACGGTCTGACAACGCCCACCGAGGAATTCCGGGTCGAGCTCACCGCCAATGACGGGGTGTCGTCGTGGGTCTGGGGTCCGGAAGATGCTGCGCAGACGGTGACCGGATCGGCGGAGCACTTCTGCCTGCTCGTCACCCAGCGCGCCCATCGTCAGGACCTCGACCTGATCGCCACCGGAGCGGACGCTGATACCTGGCTCGGCATCGCGCAAGCCTTCGCAGGCCCGTCCGGCTCCGGCCGAGAAGCGGGAACGCGATGACGGTACGGATCGGCAACTGCTCCGGTTTCTACGGTGACCGGCTGTCAGCTATGCGTGAGATGCTCGAGGGCGGCGAACTCGATTATCTGACGGGCGACTACCTCGCCGAACTGACCATGTTGATACTCGGCCGCGACCGGATGAAGGATCCCGGCCTCGGATACGCCAAGACGTTTCTCCGTCAGGCAGAGGACTGCCTGGGGCTTGCGCTGGACAAGGGTGTCCGCATCGTCGCCAACGCCGGGGGACTCAACCCCGCCGGACTGGCAGAGGCCCTGCGGACGGTGAACGACAGACTCGGGCTGTCGGCGAAGATCGCCCACGTCGAGGGGGACGACCTGGTCGCCCGTGCAGCCGAGCTCGAACTCGGTAAACCGCTGACGGCAAACGCGTACCTCGGAGCATGGGGCATCGTCGAGTGCCTGAACGCGGGAGCCGATGTCGTGGTGACTGGACGGGTCACCGACGCCTCGGTGATCGTCGGTCCGGCAGCTGCCCACTTCGGCTGGCAGCGAGACGATTTCAACAAGCTCGCCGGGGCGGTGGTTGCAGGCCACGTCATCGAGTGCGGAACCCAGGCCACAGGTGGCAACTACGCGTTCTTCACCGAGATCGCCGATCTCTACCGGCCCGGTTTCCCGATCGCGGAGATCGAGGCCGATGGGTCCTCGGTGATCACCAAGCATGCGGACACCGGCGGAGCGGTCACCGTCGGCACGGTCACCGCGCAGTTGCTGTACGAAGTGGCCGGCGGTCGTTACGCCGGGCCGGACGTGACCGCCCGAATCGACACCGCCGAATTGACGCAGGTGGGCTCCGACCGGGTGCGTATCAGCGGCGTTGCCGGCGAGGCGCCGCCCCCGCAAGTCAAGGTGTCGTTGAACAGCCTGGCCGGGTTCCGGAACGAGGCGGTGTTCGTGCTCACCGGGCTTGACATCGAGGACAAGGCGGCACTGGTGCAGCGTCAGTTCGAGGGCGGGCTTCGTGCCCGACCGGCCGAACTCGACTGGTCACTCGCACGCACCGACCACCCGGACGCCGCCACCGAAGAGGCGGCGAGCGCGTTGCTACGCTGCACCGTTCGAGATCCCGACCCGAAGTTGGTGGGGCGAGGATTCTCTGCGGTCGCGGTAGAACTCGCTCTTGCGAGCTATCCTGGATTCACTCTGACAGCGCCACCCGGCGAGGGTGTGCCATACGGGGTCTTCACTCCGGGTTACGTTGATGCCAAGCAGGTTCCGCACGTCGCGGTGCTGCCGGACGGTACGCGCGTGAACGTCGAGCCGACAGCTCGGGTCCGCGACCTGGAGGAGGTCGCCGAACCCGACCTGCCGACGCCGCTGGATACGGGACCGACGACCCGCGTACCGCTGGGGACGGTCGTCGGCGCCCGCAGCGGCGACAAGGGCGGCAACGCAAACGTTGGGGTGTGGGTGCGTACTGACGAGGAGTGGCGCTGGCTCGTGCACGCGCTGACCGTCGACGAGTTGAAGCGGCTCCTCCCGGAAGCCGCCGACCTTGCTGTCACGCGGTACGTGCTGCCGAAGTTGCGCGCCGTCAACTTCGTCATCGAGGGAATCCTGGGCGAGGGTGTGGCGTCCCAGGCGCGGTTCGACCCGCAGGCCAAGGGGCTCGGCGAGTGGCTTCGATCGCGCCATCTCGACATCCCGGACAGGCTTGTCGAAGGGAAAGTCCTGTGAGCGTGTGGGATACGCCGGAGCGACACCAGCTGCGCAAGACTGTGCGCGCCTTCGTCGAACGGAAAATACTGCCGCACCTCGACGAGTGGGAGCGCAGCGGTGAACTACCCCGATCGCTGCACCGTGAGGCCGCCGAACTCGGACTGCTGGGTGCAGGATTTCCGGAGTCCGTCGGCGGCGGGGGCGGTGACCTGGTCGATACCATCCTGATCTGCGAGGAGTTCCATCAGGCCGGGGCATCCGGTGGTGCGTTCGCATCGCTCTTCACGGCTGGCATCGCGCTGCCACATCTAGTGGCCGCTGGGGATCCGGACCAGATCGAGAAGTGGGTGCGTCCCACCCTCCGTGGGGAACTCATCGGGTCGCTGGCCATCACCGAACCGGGCGGCGGTTCCGATGTCGGCCACCTCCGGACCACCGCGGTGCGCGATGGCGACCACTTCATCGTGAACGGTTCGAAGACTTTCATCACTTCTGCCGTCCGGGCTGATTTCGTGGTCGCTGCCGTGCGAACGGGCGGGCCGGGGGCGTCGGGAGTCTCCCTGCTCGTGATCGAGAAGGGAACGCCGGGATTCGAGGTGGCCCGCAAACTCGACAAGATGGGGTGGCGCGCCTCCGACACCGCCGAGTTGTCCTTCGCGGACGCGCGGGTCCCGGTCGCGAACCTGGTCGGTGCCGAGAACAGCGGTTTCGCGCAGATCGCTCAGGCGTTCCTCACCGAGCGGATCGCGCTCGCCGCTCAGGCGTATTCGAGCGCGCAGCGGTGCCTCGACCTCACCCTGCGGTGGGTTCGGGACCGGGAGACCTTCGGCCGTCCGCTGATCAGCAGGCAATCGGTACAGAACACCGTCACGGAGATGGCGCGCAAGGTCGACGTTGCACGGGTGTACACGCGCGCGCTCGTGGAGCGGTCGTTGACGTCGAACGAGGACTTCATCGCTGAGGTGTGCTTCGCGAAGAACACCGCGGTGGAGGCGGGAGAGTGGGTCGCCAACCAGGCGGTCCAGTTGCACGGCGGGCTGGGTTACATGTCCGAGAGCGAAGTAGAACGCCAGTACCGCGACATGCGGATCCTGGGTATCGGGGGCGGGACCACCGAGATCCTCACCGGGCTCGCAGCCAAGAGATTGGGGTATCAGTCATGACGACGCTGAAGTCAGCGCTCGACACGAATTCTGCGGAGTATGCAGAGGCTGCGGAGGCCATGATCGGCAAGCTTGCCGAGATCGAGGCCGAGCACGTCAAGGTGCTCGCAGGAGGCGGGGAGAAGTACACGGAGCGGCACAAGAAGCGTGGGAAACTTCTCGCGCGGGAGCGGATAGAGCTGCTGCTCGACCCCGACTCGCCGTTTCTGGAACTGTGCCCGCTCGCGGCATGGGGGAGCGACTTCCCCGTGGGCGGCAGTACCGTCGTCGGAATCGGTGTGGTGGAGGGCGTCGAGTGTCTGATCGTCGCCAACGATCCCACTGTCCGCGGCGGAACCAGCAACCCGTGGACACTGCGGAAGGGATTCCGCGCCAACGATATCGCCCGGCAGAATCGGCTGCCTGTCATCTCCCTCGTGGAGTCGGGGGGCGCCGACCTTCCGACGCAGAAGGAGGTGTTCATCCCAGGGGGCCGTATGTTCCGCGACCTCACCCAGCTGTCAGCGGAAGGCATCCCCACGATCGCGCTGGTGTTCGGCAATTCTACGGCCGGCGGCGCCTACATCCCCGGGATGTCCGATCACGTCGTCATGGTCAAGGAACGGTCCAAAGTCTTTCTAGCCGGGCCGCCTTTGGTGAAGATGGCCACCGGTGAGGAGTCCGACGACGAGACCCTCGGTGGTGCCGAGATGCATGCGCGCAAGTCCGGTCTCGCCGACTACCTGGCCGTCGACGAGCAGGACGCAATCCGAATCGGGCGCAACATCGTCAAGAGGCTGGGCTGGAAGAAGCAGGGTCCGGCCCCTCGCGCCGAGGTGATCGAACCGCTCGAGAACCCGGAGGAGTTGCTCGGCATCGTTCCTGCCGACCTGAAGATCCCGTTCGATCCGCGCGAGGTGATCGCCCGCATCGTCGACGGCTCCGATTTCGACGAGTTCAAGCAAATGTACGGTTCCTCACTGGTGACGGGTTGGGCCGAGCTGCACGGCTACCCGGTTGGCATTCTTGCCAATGCCCGCGGTGTGCTGTTCAGTGAGGAGTCTCAGAAGGCCACCCAGTTCATCCAGCTCGCGAACCGGTCGAACACGCCACTTCTGTTCCTGCACAACACCACCGGATACATGGTGGGCAAGGAGTACGAGGAGCGCGGCATGATCAAACACGGATCGATGATGATCAATGCTGTGTCCAACTCGAAGGTCCCACACATCTCGATCCTGCTCGGCGCTTCGTATGGGGCCGGGCACTACGGCATGTGTGGGCGCGCATTCGACCCGCGGTTCCTGTTCGCCTGGCCCAGTTCCAAGTCCGCGGTGATGGGTGGCGCGCAGCTTGCCGGGGTGATCTCCATCGTCAGTCGTGCCGCGGCCGAGGCTCGTGGGCAGGCCTTCGACGAGGAGGCCGACGCAGGCATGCGGGCGATGATCGAGAACCAAATCGAAGCCGAGTCGGTGCCGATGTTCCTGTCCGGCAGGCTATACGACGACGGCGTGATCGATCCGCGAGATACCCGAACGGTGGTGGGAATGTGCCTGTCGGCTATTGCCAACGCCCCGATCAAGGGCGCCGAGAACTTCGGCGTCTTCCGGATGTGAGGACTGTGTTGACTACCCCAACCACTCCACTCGCCCCGAGCACGATCCATTCCGTGCTGGTCGCCAACCGCGGCGAGATTGCGCGTCGCATCTTCGCCACCTGCCGACGTGTAGGTATCGGTACCGTCGCCGTGTACTCGGACCCCGACGCACAGAGCCCGCACGTCTCGGAAGCGGATGTCTCGGTCCGACTGAAAGGCAGCAGCCCCGCCGACACGTATCTTCGCGGCGACCTCGTCATCGAGGCGGCGTTGCGCGCCGGCGCGGATGCCATCCACCCCGGCTACGGGTTTCTCTCGGAGAATGCGGAGTTCGCAAGTGCGGTAATCGAGGCAGGACTGACGTGGATCGGTCCGCCGCCTGCCGCCATCGAGACGATGGGCTCCAAGGTGGAGTCGAAGAAGCTGATGTCCGTTGCCGGTGTTCCGGTACTGGCTGAGCTCGACCCCGCATCGGTTACCGAGGCCGATCTGCCGGTTCTCGTGAAGGCGTCCGCGGGGGGCGGCGGTCGCGGTATGCGCGTGGTTCGTGCACTCGCGGACTTGCCGGAGCAGCTGGAAGCAGCACGTCGCGAAGCCCAGTCGGCTTTCGGTGATCCGACCGTCTTCTGTGAGCGATTCCTCGAAACGGGTAGGCACATCGAGGTCCAGATCATGGCGGACCGGCACGGAGCGGTCTGGGCGGTGGGGGAGCGGGAGTGCTCGATTCAGCGTCGTCACCAGAAGGTGGTCGAAGAAGCGCCGTCACCGTTGGTCGAGGCTCGTCCGGGCATGCGGGACAGGCTCTTCGAAGCTGCCAGGCTCGCAGCAAAGGCCATCGACTACGAAGGTGCCGGTACGGTCGAGTTCCTGGCGGACGAGGCAGGCGACTTCTACTTCCTCGAAATGAACACACGGTTGCAGGTCGAGCATCCGGTCACCGAATGCACCACGGGACTAGACCTCGTGGACCTGCAACTGCAGGTGGCGTCGGGACAGGCTCTCGCCGCCGAATCGACTGCCGTGTCGGGTCACTCCATCGAAGTCCGGTTGTATGCCGAGGATCCGGCACAGAACTGGCAGCCGCAGAGCGGGCCTGTTCACCGCATCGAACTTCCCGGCGACTACGCCGAGTTCGACGTCCTGCGCACGGCGGGAATCCGGCTCGATTCCGGAGTGGTCGACGGTTCGACGGTCGGTGTGCACTATGACCCGATGCTCGCCAAGGTCATCTCGTTTGCACCCACCCGCACGCAGGCGGCCACCCGGCTCGCCGCAGCGTTGAGTCGCGCCAAGATTCACGGTTTGCGCACCAACCGGGACCTGCTGGTAAACGTGCTCCGTCATCCGGCTTTCCTCGCCGGTGACACCGACACGGCCTTCTTCGACACCCACTCGCTGGAAGTGCTGTCGCGACCTCTGGCGTCATCCGAGACGGAACGACTCTCGGCGCTTGCCGCCGCACTTGCCGACGCCGCGCACAACCGAGACGCCGCCGCGGTCAACAGATCGGTGCCCGGCGGGTGGCGGAATTTGGCGTCCGCTCCGCAGACCAAGAGCTTCAACGGAAGCAGCGGAGACATCGAGATCCGATACCTGCTCACCCGATCCGGGCTGAGCGCCGACGGGTTCGAGAACGTCACACTCGAGTCGGCCACGTCACGGCACGTCGTGCTCGAGGCCGGCGGCCTGCGGCGCTCGTTCGAGGTGGCCCGGTACGGGGACGACGTATTCGTGGACTCCGCGCTCGGGCCGGTGAGCCTGCATGCGGCGCCGCGGTTCACCGACCCCAGCGAAGTAGTGGCCGAAGGATCGCTGCTGGCGCCGATGCCGGGCTCGGTGATTCGGCTGGGCGCGGCGGTCGGCGACTCTGTCATTGCGGGGCAGCCGATCGTCTGGCTCGAGGCAATGAAGATGGAACACACGATCAAGGCGCCGACCGCAGGCATCGTCAGCGAACTGGCGGTCGTCGCAGGCCAGCAGGTCGACCTGGGAACGGTATTGGCTGTAGTAGAAGCGTCCACCGTCGACGCAGCAGAATATGAGGGAGAGTCATGAGTTTCATCGAGACCGAAGAGCAAAAGGAACTCCGGGCCTCGGTGTCCCGGCTCGGGGAGCGCTTCAACTACATCGACTACGTTCTACCGAAGGCGCGACGCGGAGAGCCGTTGACCGAACTGTGGAACGAGGCAGGCAAGCTCGGGTTCCTCGGGGTCAACCTGCCCGAGGAGTACGGCGGAGGTGGTGCGGGCATCTACGAACTCGCCCTGGTCCAGGAGGAGCTCGCCGCCCACGGTGCGGGCCTGCTGCTGGTGGTCGTGTCTCCTGCCATCTGCGGCACCATCATCGGCAAGTACGGCACCGAAGACCAGAAGCAGAAGTGGCTGACCGGTCTCGCCGACGGTTCGAAGATCATGGCCTTCGGCATCACCGAGGCCGATGCCGGCTCCAACTCGCACCAGATCACGACCACTGCGCGACGTGATGGCGAGGACTGGCTGCTGACAGGGAACAAGGTCTTCATCTCGGGTGTCGACCAGGCCGACGCCGTGCTGATCGTCGCCCGGACCGAGGACTCGAAGACCGGGAAGCTGAAGCCGGCGCTGTTCATCGTCCCCACCGACGCCGAGAACTTCGTGAAGACGCCGGTGGAGATGGACATCGTCGAACCCGACCACCAGTTCATGCTGTTTCTCGACAACGTCCGGCTCCCCGCGGACGCATTGGTGGGAGAGGCGGACGCGGCGCTGATGCAGCTGTTCTCCGGGCTCAACCCCGAGCGCATCCTTGCCACGGCGATGGCAATCGGCGTCGGTCGCTATGCCCTCGACGCCGCGGTCGACTTCGCCAAGCAACGTACGGTCTGGAAGGACCCCATCGGCGCCCACCAAGGGATCTCCCACCCTCTGGCACAGGCCAAGATCGAACTGGAACTCGCCAAGCTGATGATGCAGAAGGCCGCCGTGCTCTATGACAGCGGCGACGACTTCGGTGCCGCCGAGGCTGCGAACATGGCCAAGTATGCGGCCGCGGAGGCCAGCATCAAGGCACTCGACCAGGCGATCCAGACGCACGGTGGTGCCGGTCTCACCAAGGAGTATGGGCTCGCTGCCATGCTCGGGGCTGCACGAATCGGCCGCGTCGCTCCGGTGAGCCGCGAGATGGTCCTGAACTTCGTTTCCCAGCATTCGCTGGGCTTGCCGAAGTCGTACTGAGCAAGTCGAAACGAGCAGGGAGGAATCCATGACCGACACCGGAGCGGACACGAATGTGACCTCGGACCGCTACGTAAGGTACGAGGTGGAGCGCGGATTCGCGACTCTCACACTCGACTCTCCGCACAACCGGAACGCCATTTCGGGCCGGCTGGTCAGCGAGCTCCACGAGGGTCTGCGTGCTGCGGCCGCGGACCCGGACGTCCGTGCCGTCGTTCTGAGCCATACCGGGGGTACGTTCTGCGCCGGGGCTGACCTCAGCGAGACCTCGGGAGACGTCGGCTCGCGGACCAAGGAGATGGCGGAGTTGTTGCGCGCCATCGTCGAGTTGCCGAAGCCGGTGATCGGGAAGATCGACGGACACGTCCGGGCCGGCGGTATGGGGCTTGTCGGAGCGTGTGACCTTGCTGTCGCCGGGCCGCGAAGCACCTTCGCCCTCACCGAGGTGCGACTCGGACTCGCGGCGTCGATCATCTCGCTCACCGTCCTGCCACGAATCGATTCTCGAGCCGCGAGTCGGTACTTCCTAACGGGGGAGAAGTTCGGTGCCGACGAAGCGGAGGCCATCGGACTGATCACTGCTGCCGCCCAGGATCCGAATGTCACGGTCGAGGAGTTGCTCGATCAGTTCAGGCAAGCGTCGCCGCAGGGGCTGGCCGAGTCGAAGACGTTGACCACCCGCGCCACGCTCGCCGATTTCGACCGGTACACCGAGGCGTTGATTGCACAGTCGGCGAGGCTCTTCGAGTCCGAGGAGGCAGGGGAAGGCATGACGGCATTTCTGCAGAAGCGGCCGCCGCGATGGGCACCCGGTGCAGCACATGGTTGAAAAGTCCCCGGACTCGACCCACGCAAGCCGGTGAGTCGCGACCAGCGGGAAGGTGAACGATGACCAGCGAACCGAAGCAGGACCGCAGCCGGGTCACGCGTCGACACTTGCTCGAGGAAACCATCGATTGCCTCGCCGAACTGGGTTGGGGCGCCACGACCGTGAGTCTCGTGGCGCAGCGAGCCGGTGTGTCCCGCGGCGCGGCACAGCACCACTTCCCAACCCGTGAAGACCTCTTCACGGCCGCCCTCGAGGTCATGTTCGAAGCTCGGATGGAACAGGCGCGACGCGAGGCCACTGACCTTCCGACCGGACCGGGCCGGACGGAGGCAGTGGTCTCGAGGCTTGTCGACTACTACACGGGAACCCTGTTCAAGGCCGCCTTGCAGGTGTGGACGGCAGCCGCCGCGGACCCAGAACTTCGGGCACGAATCGTGCCCCTCGAGGAACGGTTCGGCAGGATCGCACATCGCACCGCCGTCGAACACCTGGGTTTCGACGACTCGGATCCGGTTGCGCACCGCCTGATGCAGGCAACCCTCGATCTCGCTCGCGGACTGGGTCTCGCGGACGTACTCACGGACGATTCCAAGCGGCGGGCCGAGGTCGTACGCAACTGGTCGGCGCAGTTGGACGCCGCCCTGGCGCACCGCGGTGATGAGGCACCACCGCGGTGCGGTGAGTCGGCACCACCGCGGTGCGGTGATGAGGCAGAGCCGCGGGGCGGTGATGAGGCAGAGCCGCGGTCCGGTGAGTCGGTAGAGCGACCGGACCACGCATGACGTGTCGGGCGCCGAGCAAGGCGATCGGTAGAGTCACCGACTATGGGCCGAAAATGGGGAGCGCTCGTCCTGGTCGCCGTCTCGGCGGTCCTGGTCGGCTGTGCGAATGAGGGAGACGATTCGAGTACTGTCGCCACCGCCGCGCCACGGCAGGTGACCGATCCGGGGCCGTTCTTCGGACTGTGCGGCTCCGTCACTGACGAGGAGGTGGCGGCGGCATTCGGGATGCCATCCTTCGTCGATGTGACGCGCAATTCGGTCGGCTGCGAATGGGACGTGACGGGACCGGGTGGGCCGAGCGTGACGTTCTCGTGGTACCGCGGCAGTCCTATCGGCCGAGAACGCGCCGGATCCGAGTTGATCGGCAGACCTGCCACAGAAATCGACGTGCAGGGCCACCCCGGATTCATGGCATCGTCGGAAGGGATCCTGTGTGAACTCGGAGTCGAGTTCGGTGGGGACTTCATCCACTGGTCGGTGATGTATGCGAACGCGCAGCCGACTGCCGACCCCTGCACGGTGGCTCGTGATCTTGCGGAACTCAGTGTCTCGAGGGCGGTATGAGCATGAATGTGACCAGTCGCCGGATGCGGCGTGCCGCGCAGATAGTCAGCGCGACGGCCGCAGCCGGGTTGATTGCCGGGTGCAGTTCGACCATCGAGGGCACCCCCCGCGCCGAGGGAGCATTCTCGTCCGGTGACAACGGGGAGTTCACCGCACTGCTCGAGGAATGCAATGCGGTCTCGGAAGATCAGATCGCGCAAACCGTCGGCGCCCTGGCAATTTCACGTGGCTTTTTCGGCGCGATTTGTCGGTGGGACACGATCGGCGCGGACGGACCGGGGAAGGTGACGTTCAACTGGTTCGAGACGGGGTCGCTGGATACCGAGCAGTCGACGGGCGAGAAGTTGGGCTATGCGGTCGAGTCGTCGACCGTCCAGGGGCGCAGGTCTGTGGTGATGCGGCCCCCGGAGGACCCCGGCTCATGTGGTGTGACCGTCGGATCACCATCCGGTGGGGTCGTGGGTTGGTGGGTGCAGTTCAAGAACGGGGCGATGGATCCGTGTGATGCGGCGTCGACTCTCGCAAACATGACGGTCAACCGGAGCATCTAGTGCCTTCGATCGCACCGATCGTGCTCACCTGAAAGGGCGTCGCCGCACTGCGCGATTCGGCTGACCGAACAGATCGGCAAGTCAGCTAGGGATTGTGGGGCGACGATGGCTGACCGCGACTATGTCGAAGTGGCCGGTCCTGACTTCGCGCACGAAGTGGCGGTTCTTGTCGCTGAGATCGTGGGTAGCGTGCTCGAGAGAACAGAAGGGGGAGGTCATGCGTAAGACCAAGACTGGACCACTTGGCTACTTGTCGGAATTTTGGCTGTTGGCAGCGTGTGTATTTCTACTTTTCATGGCAGGAGCACAACCGTGGTTGTACGTATTCCCAGGGATTCTCTTTGTGGCTCAAGTCGGTTTCATTGTTCGCGCGCGGATGATTGAGTCGAACCAGTAAAACCGATCATCACGATGCCCCGAATTTCCCGAGCTGCCGAACAAGAAGCTCTCCTCCCGGCCATCCCAGGGTGTGCCGGAAGGGGGACTATTGCTCCATCGGAAGGATTCCGCGATCCGTGAAGACGTCCTTGGCGACGAAGGTGGCGTTCATTGCCTTCGGCATTCCGCAGTAGACGGCCGAGTGCAGGAGTGCTTCGAGGATTTCTTCAGGTTTCAGTCCGATGTTGAGCGCCGCGTTGATGTGGACGGTCAGTAGCGATTCGCAGCCGCCGAGGGCGGTCAGCATACCGACGGTCAATAGTTGTCGATCCCGGAGTGATAGTCCGGGCCGACCGTAGATGTCGCCGTATGCCCATGCCGTTATCTGGTGGCTGAGTTCGGGTGAGGCTTCGGCGAGTGATTCGAGGTTTTTCTGGCCACGTTCGCCGTGGAGGGAAGCGACGATTTTCAATCCCCGGGCGAACCGTTCGTCCCGAGTCTCCGCAGGGTCTTCGGGTGTAGAGGTCATCGTGGGCCTTCTTTCTTGCTGCTCGGGCACGGACCGGGACGTCGCCTGTGGCAGAGGGCCGAGTGAATCGCGATATGCGGCTCCACTACCGATGGTCGGTCACGCTTCCTCCCCTCTCCGCGGGACAGGGGAGGGCATAGCAGCAACCATAGAACTTGGCTCCCGCCTCCGGCTAAGTCCGAACTCGTGGTGGGCCACTACGTGAACGACGAAACGGGCACTGGGCCGGGTGCATTTGGAACATCAGGTCCCGGTATGCCTGGAGTCTCGTATGCAGATGTTCGCCATGATCAGGGGCTCGCAGTTCGCCACGCAGCAACCCTCGGGTCACTTTGACCTTCCAGCGCGCCGACAGGTATTGTTGGGGGTCGTGTCCGGCCTGCCCGGGCCGATCTGTGTGCCTAGCATGGTATTGCCGAGCGCGCGTTCGTACAGATCCTCTGTATAGAACGGGCATTTGGCTGCCTGTGTGGGGGTATGCGACACACCCGACCTCGGGTACACGGGGTACGGGTGAGGGGCAGCAGCTCTCTTGTCCCAACTGCTAGATCCCTAATTTCAGAACAGCCAAGGTTGCTCGTCCAGAGCAGTCTGTTCAATTCAATACGAGGAAAGCCGGTAAATGCCAACCATCAATCAGCTGGTCCGAAAGGGCCGCCGCGACAAGACCGCCAAGGTCAAGACGGCAGCCCTGAAGGGCAGTCCACAGCGTCGTGGCGTGTGTACCCGTGTGTACACCACCACCCCGAAGAAGCCGAACTCCGCGCTTCGTAAGGTCGCGCGTGTGCGTCTGACGAGCTCCGTAGAGGTCACCGCCTACATCCCTGGTGAGGGCCACAACCTGCAGGAGCACTCGATGGTGCTCGTCCGAGGTGGTCGTGTGAAGGACCTCCCCGGTGTTCGGTACAAGATCATCCGCGGCTCGCTCGACACCCAGGGTGTCAAGGGCCGCAAGCAGGCACGCAGCCGCTACGGCGCCAAGAAGGAGAAGAGCTGATGCCACGTAAGGGCCCCGCTCCGAAGCGCCCCCTCATCAACGACCCGGTTTACGGTTCACCCTTGGTGACCCAGCTGGTCAACAAGATCTTGCTGGATGGCAAGAAGTCCACCGCTGAGCGAATCGTGTACCAAGCCCTCGAGATGGCACGCGAGAAGACGGGCACCGACCCGGTCGTCACGCTCAAGCGCGCGCTGGACAACGTCAAGCCCGCTCTCGAGGTGCGTAGCCGTCGTGTCGGTGGCGCCACCTACCAGGTGCCGGTCGAGGTTCGCCCCGGTCGCTCCACCACACTGGCCTTGCGCTGGCTGGTCACCTTCTCGCGCGCACGTCGTGAGAAGACGATGGTCGAGCGTCTCGCCAACGAGCTCCTCGACGCGAGCAACGGCCTCGGTGCCGCTGTGAAGCGCCGCGAGGACACTCACAAGATGGCAGAGGCCAACAGGGCATTCGCCCACTACCGCTGGTGACTTCACGTCGGAGCAGTCGCCCTTGACGGCTGCTCCGACGTTGTCGTTGCGCCGGGCCCCTACTGGGGAAGCCGGCTGATCTATACAACTCGAGACAATGGCCCCGCTGGTGAACTCCGGGGAGGCCGACACCCGATACACGAGCTACGAGCGGGGAAGAATCCTGTGGCACAGGAAGTGCTGACCGACCTGAACAAGGTCCGCAACATCGGCATCATGGCGCACATCGACGCCGGCAAGACGACGACCACCGAGCGGATCCTGTACTACACCGGTGTCAACTACAAGATCGGTGAGACGCACGACGGCGCGTCGACGACGGACTGGATGGAACAGGAGAAGGAACGCGGCATCACGATCACCTCTGCCGCGGTGACCTGCTTCTGGAACAACAACCAGATCAACATCATCGACACCCCTGGGCACGTCGACTTCACCGTCGAGGTGGAGCGTTCGCTCCGTGTTCTCGACGGCGCTGTTGCCGTGTTCGACGGCAAAGAGGGCGTTGAGCCCCAGTCGGAACAGGTGTGGCGTCAGGCCGCCAAGTACGACGTTCCGCGCATCTGTTTCGTCAACAAGATGGACAAGATGGGCGCGGACTTCTACTTCACGGTTCAGACGATCATCGATCGTCTCGGCGCGAAACCGCTCGTCCTGCAGTTGCCGATCGGCGCCGAGGACGACTTCGACGGCGTGGTCGACCTGGTCGAGATGAAGGCCATCACCTGGCGCGGCACGGTCGCGATCGGTGCCGAGCCCACCATCGAGGAGATTCCGGCCGATCTTGCGGACAGGGCTGCCGAGTACCGGGAGAAGCTGCTCGAGACGGTCGCCGAGTCCGACGAGAAGCTCATGGAGAAGTACTTCGCCGGTGAGGAACTCACCGTCGAGGAGATCAAGGGCGCCATCCGCAAGATGACGGTCGCCTCCGAGCTCTACCCGGTTCTCTGCGGTTCCGCGTTCAAGAACAAGGGCGTTCAGCCGATGCTCGACGCGGTCATCGACTACCTGCCGAACCCACTGGACATCGGCAACGTCGAGGGTCACGCACTCAACAAGGAGGACGAAGTCCTCACGCGCACGCCGAGCAAGGACGAGCCGTTCTCGGCACTGGCGTTCAAGATCGCTGCGCACCCGTTCTTCGGCAAGCTGACCTTCGTCCGCGTGTACTCGGGCCGGATCGAGCCCGGCGCCCAGGTCATGAATGCGACCAAGGGGAAGAAGGAGCGCATCGGAAAGCTCTTCCAGATGCACGCCAACAAGGAGAACCCGGTCGACGAAGCCGTGGCCGGCCACATCTACGCGATGATCGGCCTGAAGGACACCACGACCGGTGACACCCTGTGCGATCAGAACAACCCGATCGTTCTCGAGTCCATGAGCTTCCCGGACCCGGTCATCCAGGTGTCGATCGAGCCCAAGACGAAGTCTGACCAGGAGAAGCTGGGAACTGCGATCCAGAAGCTCGCCGAAGAGGACCCGACCTTCTCGGTCGAACTCGACGACGAGACCGGCCAAACGGTCATCGGCGGCATGGGTGAGCTCCACCTCGACATCCTCGTCGACCGCATGCGCCGTGAGTTCAAGGTCGAGGCCAACGTCGGTAAGCCGCAGGTCGCGTACCGTGAGACCATCACCAAGACGGTCGATAAGCACGAGTTCACCCACAAGAAGCAGACCGGTGGTTCGGGCCAGTTCGCCAAGGTGATCATCGCTCTCGAGCCCTTCGTGGGCGAGGACGGCGCCACCTACGAGTTCGAGAACAAGGTCACCGGTGGCCGCATTCCGCGTGAGTACATCCCATCCGTGGATGCAGGCGCGCAGGACGCCATGCAGTACGGCGTTCTCGCCGGCTACCCGCTGGTGAACATGAAGTTGACGCTGCTCGACGGTGCATACCACGACGTCGACTCGTCAGAAATGGCCTTCAAGGTTGCCGGCTCTCAGGCGCTCAAGGAGGCCGCCCGCAAGGCAGGCCCGGTCATCCTCGAGCCGATGATGGCTGTCGAGGTCATTACACCCGAGGAGTACATGGGTGACGTGATCGGCGACCTGAACTCCCGCCGTGGCCAGATTCAGGCCATGGAGGAACGCAGTGGTGCCCGTGTCGTGAAGGCGCTGGTTCCGCTCTCGGAGATGTTCGGTTACATCGGTGATCTGCGGTCGAAGACCCAGGGCCGGGCGAACTTCTCCATGGTGTTCGATTCCTACGCAGAGGTTCCCTCGAACGTCTCGAAGGAAATCATCGCCAAGGCGACCGGCGAGTAACCTCGGTTCCAGCCGGCCGAAGCACGATCGAAGTAACTACAACCGCACTGCTGCATACCGCAAGCATCAATCAGTCCAGGAGGACAAAAGTGGCGAAGGCGAAGTTCGAGCGGACGAAGCCGCACGTGAACATCGGCACCATCGGTCACGTCGACCACGGCAAGACCACGCTGACCGCGGCCATCACCAAGGTTCTGCATGAGGCATACCCCGATCTCAACGAGGCCTCGGCCTTCGACGAGATCGACAAGGCTCCTGAGGAGAAGGCTCGCGGTATCACGATCAACATCTCGCATGTTGAGTACCAGACCGAGAAGCGTCACTACGCTCACGTCGACGCTCCCGGTCACGCCGACTACATCAAGAACATGATCACCGGTGCGGCGCAGATGGACGGCGCCATCCTCGTGGTCGCCGCCACCGACGGCCCGATGCCGCAGACGCGCGAGCACGTGCTGCTCGCTCGCCAGGTCGGTGTCCCGTACATCCTCGTGGCGCTGAACAAGGCTGACATGGTCGACGACGAGGAAATCCTCGAACTCGTCGAGATGGAGGTCCGTGAACTCCTCGCCGGTCAGGAATTCGACGAGGAAGCCCCGATCGTCCGCGTCTCGGGCCTGAAGGCACTCGAGGGCGACCCGGAGTGGAGCAAGAGCATCCTCGAGCTCATGGCCGCCGTCGACGAGTCGATCCCGGACCCGGTCCGCGAGACCGAGAAGCCGTTCCTCATGCCCGTCGAGGACGTCTTCACGATCACCGGCCGTGGCACGGTCGTCACCGGTCGTATCGAGCGCGGTGTCATCAACGTGAACGAGGAGGTGGAGATCGTCGGTATCCGTGAGGACAAGACGAAGACCACTGTCACGGGTATCGAGATGTTCCGCAAGCTCCTCGACTCGGGTCAGGCTGGTGACAACGTCGGTCTGCTCGTTCGTGGTATCAAGCGCGAGGACGTCGAGCGTGGCCAGGTTGTCGTCAAGCCCGGCACCACCACCCCGCACACCGAGTTCGAGGGCCAGGCGTACATCCTGTCCAAGGACGAGGGTGGCCGCCACACGCCGTTCTTCAACAACTACCGTCCGCAGTTCTACTTCCGCACCACGGACGTGACGGGCGTTGTGTCGCTGCCCGAGGGTACCGAGATGGTCATGCCCGGTGACAACACCGAGATGTCCGTCAAGCTGATCCAGCCGGTCGCCATGGACGAGGGTCTACGGTTCGCGATCCGCGAAGGTGGCCGCACGGTCGGCGCCGGCAAGGTCACGAAGATCATCAAGTAGGCACCGCCTATGTGATCGTCAGCACGAAATACCGATGGCGCCCAACCCCGCGGGGTTGGGCGCCATCGGTATTTGCACGAGAGTGAAGGTTCGAGTTCAGGGTTCGTCGTGCGTTGCCGGATTCTCAGCACGGTCGAGGTGAAGCAGAACCTGGGTGGCGACCTGCTCGCCGCCGATGGTCGATTCCACCCACGACGCGATGTCTTCCGATGTGCGGGTGAAGTCGGCGATATCGATGGTCGGGTCGGCGGTCACGACTATGAGCAAGGTCGGGAGCCCACGTTCGATGACGGCTCGCGCCCGCGTTTGCCGGACGCCGGGATACTCGGCGAGTTCGCTGGACACTCCGTTGGCGATGGAATCGAGGTCGACGGTCACGTACGTGCCCGACTCCGGATCCGGCACCGCTACGGGGGAGGTGCGTCGCCGAGTCAGGTCCACGGCAAGCAGGAACCCCCCGAACACCAGTCCTACGATCACCGTGGCAGCAAGTGCCCACCCCCACCAATCCTGTTGGGGCAGTGCCGTAATCAGCTCGCGGTCGTATCGCGACACCCATTCGCGCACGATCGGCACTCTCACGTCCCACGCGATTGCATAGACGCCGAATCCGACTAGTGCGAGTCCGACGGCGAGGACGATAATTCGATTGACGGCTGCGGCGCGATGCGTCATTTCTTCACCTGCACTCGCAGTTCGGGCGAAACACCGAGCAGGGACAACGTCGGCTCGACGGACTCGCGAACAGCTGTGGTGACATCTTCGGCGGATGCTGCCTCGTTGTGCACCACACGCACAGTGACGTGCTTGCGGTCAACCGTCGTGTGCGCCGACACCACGCCGGGAACGTCGTTGGCGTGGCTGCTCGAATTGCGAGCCAGGTCCGTGGGCCGCAGCCACACGGTCGGAGCCTCTCCGATTTTCAGTGGCAGGTGGGTCCGAGGCCGGGGTTTGAGGGCCACGGCGATGAACACGATCCCCACGACGACCGAGCAAATTGCTACGGGGAGTATCCAGGTGGACCAGTGCAGGCGTCCCAGCCACTCGGCAGTGTTGCGAACCCAGGGTGCGTTGCCCAGAGTGCCGCGCATGATGAGAAGTTCACGCCCCGCGACGATGGCGAGGCCGAGGGCGGTCACGGCCACGATGACGGCGGCGGGCACTGCGGCGGGCGCGGCGCGCGGGGTGCGTGGCCGGAGAGGTACCGCCCGGGTGGGTGCCGATGCCGAATCGACTTGCTCCGGGTAGAGGGCCTCGGGTGAAAGTTCCTCGGCTGCAGCAGTTTCTGTTCCAGCGACCACGATGTTGAGTTCGCATACCGGCATCCCGGTCATCTGCTCGACCTGTTGGCTCACCTCTGTGCGCAATCGGCGATTGAGGACATCGAGACGGCACGGCCATCTCACCGCGACGTAGAGGTTTATGGCAACGGCGTCCGCGCTCGTCGAGACGTCGACTCGGGGAAGGTCTCGTCCGGTGAATCGGGACAGTCCCCCCGATTGCTTGACGATCCCAGGTACCTGGAGCGCTGCGGCGGTGGCAATCTTGATCACGGCGCGTTCCTTGATGACCACTTTGCCGCGCGAATCGGTCTCGTCGATAGCCGTGTTGTCGTGTGGTTGGGCGACGGGACCGGCGGTGGAGGGCTCATCCACGGCCGCGGCTCCGCAGGATTGCACCGAGGTCGAAATGGCCGTCGCGATGTGCGCCAACGGCCATACCCACAGCGCCGAGGAGGACCGCGAAAACGAAGCCGCTGAATCCGCCGAGTATCCCCGCGATTGCCAGGAGCAGTCCGACGATCAGACCGGTGGTTGTGCTGTTCATAGGGCTTGTCCTGTCTCTGTCAAGAGATCTTCGATGGTGACGTCGACGGGGACGGTTACCAGCGGTTCCACTGCGGCTCGCACTCTCTCGGCAGTATCGACGACGTTCGCCGGGTAGCGCGCCGCAAGGTGGACCGCGCAGGAGGTAGGGCCGATGACGACACCGGTGACGCGCCGACCCGGCAGATAGGTGGCTATGTCGCCGAACGTACCCCCGTGCATCGCCGCAACTCCGTGAGTGGCGAGAACGGCGGCCGCGATGCGTTCGGAGATGTCTTCGCCGTCGATTTGCGGCGACAGTGCACCGGTCATTGCACCCTCGGTCTGGTATCGAGTTCGGACGCGGAATCGGATTCTTCGAACAGCACGACGTCGAAGACGGTGATGTTCACTTCGGTTACCTCGAGCCCGGTCATACGCTCGACAGCGGTAATCACGTTGCGGCGGATACCGACCGCCAACTCGTGAAGAGCGACGCCGTACTCGGCGACGATGCCGATGTCGATGGCGGCCTGCTTCTCACCGACCTCGACTGCCACGCCTTGGGCGTGATTGACGCGGGCGCCTGGGATCCGATCACGCAGGGCGCCGACGGCACGAGCGGTACCACCCCCTACGTCGTAGACGCCATTGATCTCACGTGTCGCGATTCCCGCGATCTTGGCGACCACGGCGTCCGCGATGATGGTCCGGCCTTCGGAACCGATGAGTCCGGGTGTTCCGGCACCGAACTGCACACGGCTGCGTGCGCCTGAATCGCTGGTCATCGTCGATCCCCTTCGAGTTGCCTGCCGTGTGTTCCACACTAATGATGGCGGACGGTCTGTGCGTTTCCCGGGCACCCTTCACTGCTTGTCCGAACTGGCCTGAGCAGGGCTGACCATGGCAGCACATGTCGTCTGTGTCGGCGACCGTGGCCACCCTTCGGGAGGCTGGCCGTTCACCGAAGCAACCGCTGCCGGGGATACCGTGGTGAATCGGCGGTGGTCGGGGTACGGTCTGGATCAGAACATGAATCTGACCTCGAGTGCGAAGGGATTCCGATGAATCTGGCCTTGACCGACGAGGAGCTGGCGTTCCGCGCCGAGATGCGAGAGTTCTTCACCACGCAGATCCCGAAGGACATCCGAGAGCGCTACGCACGCGGCGAACAAGTCGGTAAGGAGAGCTTCACCGAGACCCAGCGCATCCTCAATGCGCATGGGCTGGCGACGCCGCACTGGCCGGTGGAATGGGGTGGCAGGGACTGGACGCCGGTGCAGCAGCATATTTGGCTCGACGAGTTGCAGCTCGCGTCGGTCCCCGAACCACTCGCATTCAATGTGGGTATGGTCGGACCCGTCATCGCCGAATTCGGTTCGCAGGAGCAGAAAGAGAAGTTTCTTCCACCGACGGCCAATCTCGACATCTGGTGGTGTCAAGGCTTTTCCGAGCCGGAGGCTGGTTCCGACCTCGCCTCGTTGAAGACCCGCGCCGTCCGCGATGGTGACGACTACGTGATCAACGGCCAGAAGACCTGGACTACCCTGGCGCAGCACGCGGACTGGATCTTCTGCCTCGTCCGTACCAACCCAGACGCACCCAAGCGGCAGGCTGGTATCTCCTTCATCCTGGTGGATCTGAAGACGCCTGGCGTCACGGTGCGTCCAATCAAGCTGATCGACGGTGGTTACGAGGTCAACGAGGTCTTCTTCGAGGACGTGCGTGTGCCCGCAGAGAACCTTGTCGGCGAGGAGAATCAGGGTTGGAGCTACGCCAAGTTTCTACTCGGCAACGAACGCACCGGCGTCACGCGCCTCGGATTCTCCAAAGTTCGACTCGCGCAGGCGAAAGACCGAGCCGCAGAGATCTCGGTCGGAGGCGGCACCCTCCTCGATGACCCGCTGTTTGCTGCGCGGATTGCTGAACTCGAGAACGAGATCATTGCGCTCGAGCTCACCCAGTTGCGCGTCGTCGCGAGTTCGGCCGACGGCAAGCCGAACCCGGCGTCGTCGTTGTTGAAGCTGCGTGGGTCGGAACTGCAGCAGGCCACACTCGAATTGCTCGCCGACGTGGCGGGACCGGACTCCCTACCTGTCGGAGCTGGTGATGCGATCTCCTCACCGCTGTGGGCTCAGCGGACCGCACCTACGTACTTGAACTACCGCAAGGTTTCCATCTACAGCGGATCGAGCGAAGTGCAGCGCAGCATCATCGCATCCTCGATCCTCGGACTGTGAGGCGTGACATGGACTTCGAACTGACCGATGAACAAGCGATGCTGCGCGACACGACCCGCGAACTGCTGGGGCGCAATTACGACACAGAGAAGCGGAATGCTGTAACGGCCACCGAGCAGGGCTGGAGCCCGCAGGTGTGGAAGCAGCTCGCTGAGGTGGGCTTGCTGGGGCTCAGCTTTGCCGAAGAAGACGGCGGAATGGGTGCCGGACCCGTCGAGGTCGCAACGGTGATGACAGAGATCGGTCGCCGCCTCGCGCCCGAACCCGTCCTCGACGCGGTTTTCGTGCCGGGTGGTTTGATCGCTGCTGCGGGCAACGAGAATCAGCGGCGCCGAATTCTCCCCAATGTGTCGAATGGCAGCTTCCTGCTCGCTTTCGCCGACCGGGATCCCGGTGTGCGCTGGCCGTCTACCCGAGTGGCCACGAAGGCAACCTGGCAGGACAACTCCTGGACGCTGACGGGAATCAAGAACCCCGTGCCGCAGGGCGGCAGCGCGAACGCCCTGGTCGTATCGGCGGCTCTGCCCACGGGTGGTGTCGGTCTGTTCCTCGTCGATGGTGATGCATCCGGGCTCACCCGAACCGCGTATGCAACCCATGACGGGCTGCGTGCCGCGCAGATCGAACTCTCGAACACCCCCGCCGAGCAACTCGGTGAGGGAGGCGATGCGTCGACTGTGATCGAGGCCTCCAATGTGCGAGCGCAAGCCGCTCTGTGCGCAGAGGCAGTCGGCGCCATGGAGGAGGCACTACGACTGACGACCGAGTACCTCGAGACTCGCAAGCAGTTCGGAGTCCCCATCGCAAAGTTCCAGGCCCTCACTCATCGAGCCGCCGACATGTACGTGCTGCTGGAGTTGGCCCGCAGCATGAGCCTTTACGCGACGATGTCGCTGGCCGACGGGACCGTGGACCCGGCGATCGCATCCCGCGCAAAGCTGCAGATCGGTCGTTCCGGACGCGCGATCGGGCAAGAGGCGATCCAGATGCATGGAGGGATTGGCATGACTGCCGAGTATCCCGTCGGGCACTATCTGAGCAGGTTGACCGCTATCGAGCACACTCTGGGGGGTTCCGACGACCACTTGAGGATGCTTGCGTCGGAGGTGTCGCAGGGGACGGTGAGAATCAACTAGAGACCAGGCATCGAAGAAGCTGCCGGGTGCCTCTCGACAGAGGAAGGGCGAGAAGCACCCGAGGGCTGTTGATCTCGGATTGGTATCGGATAGAGCGGTTTCGACGTGTCGTGTCGGGAGCTCGGACGTGACGCAGCTAACGTTCGGCGCGCAATACTGTCTTCGAACTCACGAGGAATGTGCGTCATTTCGGTGGAGGAGCACTGCTATGAGGTCCAATCCAGTCAAAGCGATCGTGTGGAGCCTGCTCATCGTCGGGCTCATCGGTGCGGGAGTGGGAATCTCTGAGCTGCACGTCCATTGGACCGTCGCTTCGTTGATCGTCGCGTCGGTATCCGGCCTCGTCCTGCTCAGGATCCGTGCCGACGCACATCCGGAACTGCACCGTGACCGCCCGATGACGGTAGCGGAACCGCAACGTGTGGCCGTCGGCTGAGCCGTGACGTCTCAGCTCAGGGTTCTCCTTGAACGGTCGGCAATCCCAAAGATGTTGACGCGGACGCCTGTCAGAACCCGTCGTTGACGGCCCAGGGCAACCTGAACGACCAGGTTCCCTCCTGAAGGTGAGGTCTCCCTGACGTGAACCGCTGGTCGTACCTCACAACTCCGGTATGGCGCACCGAATCTCCGCGAACATCCCTGAATGTGGGGGTCTCTCGTGTCAAGCTGACGTGACGAACCACCTCGAGGAGGGCCGATGATCCGTGGAAGGTACTTCGAGTTCAAGGGTCGTCCAGCCGTGCGGTTTCGGTGTGCGTATCCATACTCCAAGCAGAGGTTGTGGAAGGCAGTGTCCGAGCCGGACGAGCTGGTGCGTTGGTTCCCATCGGCCGTTCGGATCGACCCGTACGTGGGTGGAGACATCGAGTTCTTCCCTGACTCGGATGCGGATCCTGAGACGGGAATCGTCCTGGTGTACAGCGCTCCGCGCACCCTCGCGTTCACATGGAGCGGCGACGAGATCCACTTCGAGGTCGAACCAACCGCGGAGGGTTGCGCGCTCACTCTCGTCAATGTGCTCGAGGTTCGCAACACCGCAGCTCGCAACGCCGCGGGATGGAGTGTGTGTCTTACCAACCTGGACCGGCACCTCGACGGATCTGCCGCCTTTGGGCACAGCGGTGAAAAGTCGCCGGCATGGCGACCCTTCTATGAGACCTATCTCGGGGAGGGAATGCCGTCCGGTGCGTCGATCCCAGGAGACTTGGGCTGATCGTCGGTGCGGAAGTCGGAGTCGAGTCGTCCGAATACGCGCTTGATATTCGACACTTGCTCGGCCGGTGCGTCAACAGCGATATTTCGGCCGGTCCTCAGCCACCCGGCCCGAAGCGAAGATGTCAGCCAGTTGTCCAGCGCAGCTTGAGTTTCGAATTTGAGTAGGATCACACATACATCGGACGCGCTGCTTTCCTTCAGCCATCCACCACCGAGGAATCCAGGGAACAACCTGGCGAGTCCGAGACCGGTCTGAATCCAATCAGCGAACTCCGCATCGCAACCTGCGAGGATTCGGCGCACAATGGTCGTGCTGACATCGTCTACCAGTTCGTTCGCACGGGCGGTATCGGCGGCGTTCGCCATCGCTGTTACCTCGGTTCTCGCTCTTTTACGGCTTCTTCCAGCTTAAACTACCAGTGGTTTCGAGGTCACCAATCGTAGGCGAGAAGCGGCATACCGAAAGGTCTATCCGAGCCCTATCCACGCTGTCAGCCGAGTCAAGTGAAACTGTTCTCCAATTGTGACCGTGTGGTTTTCGTGGATGAGGGGTGCTGCGTGGGTAGTGGTAGCAGGATAGGCGGGGCTTGGTGAATGTGACGACGGGAACGTGACGACCAGAATGTGACCACGTAGGAGGGGGGATACAGGTGGTCGAGGTCAGGTTGGTCGAGTGCGATTCTGAACACACAGAGGTGGAGGCGGTGGATGTCTTTGCATCTGGGGTGGTGGCCGTTCATGACGAACTCGTGCGCCTCATAAGGGAACTCGTTACCAATGATTCCCGGACCGCAGGATCGCCGACCTTCGCTCAACATTCGCTGCTGTCCTTCGTCGCCCGCAATCCGGGGTGCAGGGCCACACAGATTTCCGACGCCTTCGGCGTGCACCGCTCCACCGTGTCGCGCCAGCTTCGGGGCTGTTTGGACGAAGGGTGGGTACACGCCGAGAAGGGCCCGCTGCGCAGTGGGCATCCGCTGACCCTTACCGAATGGGGAGTCGCGGTGTTGGCAAGTGCCGAAGCACACCGAATAGAAGAAGTGCGCACTCGGCTGAACTCGTGGTCGGACAGCGACATCGATGCCTTCGCTCGTCAGCTCCGTGAGTTCCGACTGGGCGCAACCGCCCTCGGCGATGACAGCATGGGAGGCGACGGCATCGGAGGCGATGGCCGTGCGTGAGTACACCAATGCGGCGACGTTCACTGTCGTGGACCACGAGAATGCGGTGCTGGAGGTGTTTGCGCACGCCGAGAGAACTCCGGATCGGGTGATGTACTGCCGCAACGAGTCTGCGGGCTGGGTCGATGTAAGAGCGGAGGATTTCGCAGCGCTCGTCACCGGAGTTGCAAAGGGCCTGATTGCCAATGGTGTCCGTCCTGGTGACCGGGTAGCTCTCTTGTCATCGACGCGGTTCGAGTGGTCGTTGCTCGACTATTCGATCTGGGCGGCGGGCGCGGTGTCCGTTCCGATTCACGAGTCCTCATCACGCGACCAGATCCGTTGGATAGTAGAGGATTCGGGTGCCATGACTGCACTGATGGAGACCGCTGACCATGTGTCGAGTTTCGAGAGCAACGGCGTTCCTTACACAGTGAAGCGGATCCTTGCCATCGATGCCGACGCGGTGGGCACGCTCATCAAGGACGGCAGGTCGATCGACGACTCCGAGGTGTACGACCGCGTGCTGGCGATGACCGCAGACAATCTGGCATCGCTGGTGTACACATCGGGGACGACCGGACGGCCGAAGGGTTGCGTCCTCACCCACCGCAACTTCCTTTCGGAGGTACGGGCTCTCCTCGCTTCTCCGATCGGTAACGCTGCCAGGCCCGGAAACCGCGTGCTGATGTTCCTTCCGCTCGCACACAGCCTTGTGCGTGCCGTGTCGCTCGCGTTGTTCGAGTCCGGTGCGACACAAGTACATCTGCGCGACTTCGACATGATCAACGGCGAGTTCGAACGGTTCCGGCCCCACATGATCCCCGGTGTTCCCCACGTGTTCGAGAAGGTACGTGAAGGTAACCTGCGCAAAGCGACGTCGGGTGGACGCCTGCGGAAGCGGATCTACTCATTTGCCGAGCACACAGCGATTGCATACAGCGAAGCCACGGACGACGAGGGTCCGTCGCCGCGCCTCCGGTTCGAACGTGCGCTTGCAGACGTGCTCGTCTACTCGAAACTTCGCGCATCCTTCGGTGGCGACCCCTGGTGGGGGCTTTCCGGCGGCGGTGCACTCGTGCCCAGTCTCGCTCACTTCTTTCGCGGTATCGCGCTTCCTGTCTACGAGGGCTACGGGCTCACCGAATCCACCGGCCTGCATTGCGTGAATGTCCCGGGTGCGCAGAAGGTCGGGACCGTCGGCAAGCCTCTCGGCGGCAATAGTGTGCGGATCGCTGAGGACGGGGAGATCGAACTGCGCGGAGGCGTCGTCTTCCGCGGGTACTGGCGCAACGACAAGGCCACCGAGGAAGCATTCGACGACGGTTGGTTTCGTACCGGTGATCTCGGCAGTTTGGACAACGAGGGGTACCTCACCGTCACGGGCCGCAAGAAGGATCTCTTGGTCACCGCAGGTGGCGAGAGTGTTTCGCCCGGACCTGTCGAAGACCGGTTACGATCTCATCCGCTGATTTCACAGGCGGTGGTGGTCGGGGACGGCAGGCCGTTCGTCGGGGCCCTGCTGACCGTCGACCCACAGGCATTCGAGGATTGGAAGTCGGTACGCGGCAAACCGTCAACTGTTCCGGTGACGGACCTGCGCGATGATGAGGACCTACGCGCGGATCTGCAGGAAGTCGTCGACGATGCGAACGCTTCTCAGGCCATATCGATCAGGCGATTTGCGATCCTCGACCGGGACCTCACCGAGGCAGACGGAGACCTGACCGCGACGCTGAAGATCAAGCGTGATGTGGTGGCCGAACGGTTCGCCGATGACATCGAGAGCCTCTACCGCCTGGGCTGACGGGTTACCGTGGCGACATGACCACAGCTTTCGTTCTGTCTGGCGGAGCGAGCCTCGGCGCTATCGAGGTCGGCATGTTGCAGACCCTGATCGAACGCGGAATTCGGCCCGACATCATTGTCGGGACCTCGGTCGGCGCGCTCAACGGCGCTTGGCTTGCAGGGGGATCGACCGAGGCGGACATTTCCGAACTGGCAGATCTGTGGCGCGGCTTGAAGCGCAGTTCGGTGTTCCCGACCACGTTGTTCACCGGTTTCACCGGCTTCGTCGGCATCGGAAACCATCTGGTGTCCAATCATGCCATCCGGCGCTTGCTGGAGAAGCATCTGCGCTTCGAACGGATGGAGGACGCGCCCATCCCACTCCACGTCGTTGCGACCGACGTGCTGACAGGCAGGGACGTCCGCCTTTCGGCGGGACCTGCGGTCGATGCCGTCACCGCTAGCGCGGCGCTTCCGGGAATTCTCCCACCCGTGGTAATCGCCGGTCGGACGCTGATGGATGGCGGTGTCGTCAACAACACCCCCATCTCGCACGCAATCGAACTGGGCGCCACCACGGTGTGGGTCCTACCCACCGGGTATGCCTGCACGTTATCGGAGGTTCCGAGTAGTGCACTGGGTATGGGGTTGCTGGGCGTGACTCTTGCGGTCAATCAGCGCCTTGCACTCGATGTCGAACGGTACGAGAAGGTCGCTGACATCCGGGTCGTACCGCCGCTGTGCCCGCTGGACACGAGTCCCGCCGACTTCGGAAGCGCCGACGAAATGATCAACCGGGCTCGAGAGCAGACCGCGGAGTGGCTCGACGAGGAACGCGTCGGTACAGGCCAGGCCATTCTGTTGCTACCACATGTACATGGTTGACGACGCTGCCTCATGGGGCCCGGCGGCGGTCAGCGACATCCAGGGGTTACGGGAACACCAGCGAGGCGGTCGTCGATCCACTGTGTCACCTGGGGCAATGCAAACCACCCCGCGGTCAAGTGTTCGCCGATCTGGGGGGCATAGGTGACATCGGCTCCACCGGCACACCACTCCCGCTGCAGGGTGATCACCCCTTCCTCGGGAATGAACTCGTCACCCAAGAACACCTTGGCAGATCCCTGGTAGAGCAGTACCGGGGCCTCCGGGGTCAATGCACCCATCCTGTTTTCGGCGACGACCGCACGGCCCGTCGGGGTGTCGAACGGGTCGGGCTGGGACGCGAGCAGTTCGACGGGGAGCATGGCGAGGCCGGCGAAGTCGAGTGCGAGGTTGCACTGGTCCTTGAGTGGCGACGTCGCAAGGAGCACACCCAACGGATTCGCCAGCGTCAGCATTTCGGGATACTCGCGGGCGAGCCCGAGTATCGCAGCCAGATACAGCCCTGAACCGAGCTGACCGTTCATGGTCTTCCGCAACAACGCGAAATCGGCAGGCACCCCGCCCGCTGCGACCCCGGCCAGCTCGACGTCGGGGGCATACGACGGTTGAAGCTGTGCTGCCCACCCTGTGGCGATCGCACCGCCGCTGTAGCCGGTGGCGACGACAGGGCTCTCCGACAGGCCCAGTTCGGGCAGATTCTTCATGCCGCGAATGCTGTCGAGTACGGCATGCCCGGCCATGCGCCCCGCGCTGTAGGCCATCCTCGGGCCCTGGTGGTCGGGGACCAGTACCGCGTAATTCTTCGCCAGGAACAACGGCAGCATAGGCGGTGTATCGAGGTCGAGAGTCTGGTAGTCGTGTACCAATCTGTAAGACGGGGTGCAGGTTGCACCCAGGGAATCGATTGCCATGTTGTAGTCGACCACTGGGCGAGGTCCCGGCCCCGTCCACGCTTCGGTCGGGACGAGCAAGGTCGCAGTCACCGGGACTGGCCTGTCCTTGGAATCGTTGGATCTGACCATGATCTGGTAGGCCCGGTGCCCCACCAGCGTGTCCGGGAACGCGCGGGTTGTCACCTCCCGCCGGCGAATGATCTCGCCTGCCTCGTAGTCCGCTACGTTCGGCGGCCAAGAAAAGAAGTCGTCCCCCGAAATGGGGGACGGCAGAATGGAATCGGGTCCGAGCGGCTGGGCGGCAGAAACAGGCGGGTGTACGGAGAAGAGCGCGGTGAACGTGAAGACTGTCGTCAGGACTACCGCATGAAACAGCTTCATCGAATACCGCCGATCCAACGTGCTGATGCAATCGCTTCGTCCTGCAAATTGTAATCTCGGCCGAACCCTCAATGGCGATATGAGCAGCGGTCGGGGGTTTGTTTCCGTCGAGCGATGGCTACTGTGGCTGCATGGCGGTGACCGTGGAACGCGCAGTGCTCGATCAGGCTGAAGACATCGTTCAGATGCACTGGGATGCAGAAGATTGGCTCCGGGCGAGGGAAATTGATCCGCCTGCCAGGGGCGATGTGTCACTCGCCGACGTGCGCGAGCAGATCGAACTCGGACAATGGCAGGTCGCGCTGTTCGCGGGAATCGTGGTGGGTGCGCTGCGGGTGCTGCGATCCGATCCTGAGGTCTGGATCGAGGACGGGGTCCCGGCCACGTACGTGGCTCGAATAATGACAGACCGCAAGCATGCCAGTGCCGGACTCGGTGCACAGCTGCTTCGGCTGGTCGATGATCAGGCCCGCGCCGAGAATGCGTCCGTCGTTCGGCTCGAGTGTGTGGAGACCAATGTACGGCTGCGTGACTACTACGAGCAGCAGGGATTCTTCCGGGTAGGTCGCCGGGACTTCGAGGTGGACTGGCCGAGCGTCCTGTTGATGGAAAAGGTCGTCCGCTGACGACAGCGCTTTCGGGCCTCGGCCACCCGAGGAGCGTCAGAGTGGGTCGAGGATCCGGTGCAGGAACTGCCGCAAGCGTGGTTCTGTCGGATTGGCCAGGATGTCTTTCGGCGCGCCTCGTTCGAGTATCACACCGTGGTCTATGAACAGGACCTCATCGGCCACCTGCTGTGCGAACCGGATTTCGTGTGTGACGATCACCATCGTCCAGCCCTCGTTCGCGAGGTCTCTGATTGCGCCCAGCACCTCACCGACCAGTTCGGGGTCGAGCGCGGACGTGGGTTCGTCGAACAACATCAGTTTCGGTCTCAGGGCGAGCGCTCGGGCGATCCCGACCCTTTGTTGCTGCCCACCCGACAGTTGATACGGATACAGGTCCGCCTTCTTCTCCAGGCCGACGTGCGTCAGCAACTTCATCGCGTCGGCACGAGCCTCGTCCTTGGGCCGCTTCTGGACGACGACAGGCCCTTCCATGACGTTCTGGATCGCCGTCTTGTGCGGAAACAGGTTGTGAGCCTGAAATACCATCCCGCTCTGCGCACGGAACCGTGTGAGCGCCGACCTGTTTACCGGGGCGCCGAAGTCGACCGACTCGTCGCCGATGGAGATCACGCCGCTGTCCGCCGTATCGAGCGCGTTCAGGGTCCGCAGCAGCGTGGTCTTGCCGGACCCGGAAGGCCCGATGACAGCCAAAACTGTTCCCTGCGCGACGTCGAAGTTGATGTCACGGAGGATGCGATGGTCGCCGAAAGACTTTTCGACGCCTGAGACTTGGAGTAGGGGAGCAGTGTCAGTCATCGTGCGACGTACCTGTCGAGTCGGGCTTCGAGCCGGCCTTGGACAGCCGACAAGAAGATGCATATCACCCAGTAATACAGTGCGGCGACGCCGTAAAGGGCGAAGAAGTCGAATGTCGGTGCTGCCGCGAGTTGGGCGACGCGAAGGAGTTCGGTGACCAGGATCGTCGATGCCAGCGAGGTGTCCTTCAACAGCGAGATCAGTGTGTTGGACAGCGGTGGGACGGCGACCCGCGCCGCCTGCGGCAACACGATCCGCTGCAGTGTGGTGGCGTAGCCCATGCCGATGGTCTGTGCCGCTTCCCACTGCCCTTTGGGGATCGAGAGAATCGCCGACCGGATCACCTCGGCCGCGTACCCGCCCACGTTGAGGCTGAAGGCGATCACCGCCGCGGGGAAGGGGTCGAGTGTCACGCCGAACTGAGGCAGTGCGTAGAACACGATGAACAACTGCACCAGCAACGGGGTGCCACGGATTATCGAGATGTAGAAGCGGGCCAGCACAGACAACGGCCTGATCGACGAAATTCGCGCCAGCGCCACCAGCAGCGCGATGGCGAGTCCGAAAACGAAGCTGATGATCGTCAGCGGGATCGTCATCGTGACCGCGGCCTTCAGCATCGGCCACAGGTTGTCCAGGATCAACTGGACGGTTGCGTCGTTCACGCGCGAACCGGCTCAGTTGCCTGTACGGGGCGACGAGACGTCGGTGCCGAAGTACTTCTCCGAAATCTGGGCGAGTGTTCCGTCGGCCCGCAGTTCTTCGAGTGCCTGGTCGACGTCAGGAATCAACCCGCTGCCCTTGCTGGCGGCGAAAGCCTGCTCGCTCGTGTCGCCGGTGTCCGCGACCACCCTCACACCTGTGTCTCCGGTCTGCTTTTCGTACTCGCCGACAGCGAGGTTGTCGTTGACAGTGGCATCCACTCGGCCGTCCTTCAGGAGCGTGATGGCCTGCACGAAACCTTCCACGGATTCGACATTGGCTCCCGCGTTTCTCGCGACCTGGGCCCAGTTGCTCGTCGCCGATTGCGCTGTGGTCTTGCCGTCGAGATCGGCAATGGACGATATGGAGGTGTCGTCCGCTCGGGTGACGATGACTCCCTCGGAAACTGTGTACGGCGTCGACAGGTCGTACCTCTCGGCACGTTCGGGGTTGACAGTCACCTGGTTGGCCACCAGGTCGTATCGTCCCGCCTCCAGGCCCGCGAAGAGCGAGTCCCAGGGACTCTGTGTGAACTCGACGGAGACGCCGAGTTTGTCTCCGACCGCACGGGCGACGTCGACGTCATAGCCAGTCAGTTGACCATCTGCGCCCTGGTAGCTGAACGGAGTGTAGGTGCCTTCGGTGCCGACTCGCAGCACCCCAGATGCGCGTACCTGGTCGATGGCAGGACCCGAATCGGAGTTGCTACACGCGACCAACGACAGCGCGGTCATGACGGCGATTGCTGCGGCTGGAAGTGTGCGTTGCACCTGTCTCCTCCTCATTAGGCAGATCAGCCCACCGTACTCGACGGTTGTAGCGACAGGAGTCCGGGAGGTCGCGCGGGAAATCGATCTCTCGATGCACCCGCACTCGCGTGCCGCGGCGTGGCGAGATCGGCCGGAGCTGGTGATCGACCTCAGTCAGTTGGTGACGAGACGTCGGAGCCGAAGTACTTCTCCGAAATCTGGGCGAGTATTCCGTCGGCCCGCAGTTCGTCGAGCGCCTGGTCGATGTCCGGAACCAACCCGCTGCCCTTGCTGGCGGCGAAGGCCTGCTCGCTCGTGTCCCCTGTGTAAGCGGCCATCCTCAAGCTCGCGTCTCCGGTCCGATTCTCGTATTCGTCGATCGCGAGATTGTCGTTGACGGTGGCGTCCACTCTGCCGTTCTTGAGCAGCATGATCGCCTGCACGAAGCCGGAGACGGTTTCGACGTTGGCTCCCGCGTCTCTCGCGACCTGAGCCCAATTGCACGCCGGCGCCTGTGCTGCGGTCTTGCCGTCGAGATCGGCAACGGACGTGATCGAGGTGTCGTCAGCGCGGGTGATGATGACTCCCTCGGAGAATGTGTACGGCGTCGACAGGTCGTAACGCTGGATACGTTCGTCGCTGACTGCCACCTGATTGGCCACGAGGTCGAATCGTCCCGCCTCCAGACCCGCGAAGAGCGAGTCCCAGGGACTCTGTGTGAACTCGACGGAGACGCCGAGCTTGTCTCCGATCGCACGCACTACGTCGACGTCATAGCCAGTCAGTTGACCATCTGCGCCCTGGTAGCTGAACGGAGTGTAGGTGCCTTCGGTACCGACTCGCAGCACCCCAGATGCGCGTACCTGGTCGATGGCAGGACCCGAATCGGAGTTGCTACACGCGACCAACGACAGCGCGGTCATGACGGCGATTGCTGCGGCTGGAAGTGTGCGTTGCACCAGTCTTCTCCTCATTGGGCCTGTCAACCCACCGTACCCAGTGGCCCTGGCAGTAAGAGTGTGGCCGAATTCGAGGGAGCTTCCGATCGCGTTGTCATCTGCCGATGGAGTCGCGCAGGTACGCGAGGTCTTCGGTGAGACCTTCTTCCGGGGTCTCGAGGATTACGGGCGCATCGGCGGTTCGCGCGACCTCCACGAGCAGTTCGGGGTCGATGGTCCCGCTGGTGAGGTTCGCGTGCCGGTCGCGCGCCGAGCCGAAGTCGTCTCGGGAGTTGTTCAGGTGCACCAGGTCGATGCGGCCGGTGATGGCCTTGATGCGTTCGACAACCCCCACCAAATCCTCTCCGCCCGCCCAAGCATGGCAGGTGTCGAGGCAGAATCCAGCGCCGAGATCGCCGATCTGCTGCCAGAGTCGATCGACGGAGTCGAAGCGTCGTGTCATCGCGAAATCGCCGCCGGCGGTGTTCTCGACGAAGATCGGGACGGGGAATCCGCCTTGGTCGGCCTGGCGATCGAAGAGTTTGCGCCAGTTGTTGATTCCCTCGTTCACGTCCTCGCCATCGCGGACATGTCCGCCGTGGACGACCAGCCCGAATGCGCCGATGTCGGCGGCGGCCCGCGCTTGTTGAGCCACGGCGTTGCGCGAGGGAATCCTGAGCCGATTGTTGAGGCTCGCGACGTTGATCACGTACGACGAGTGCACGACGACGTCGATGGGGCTGTTGCGTATCTCCTCGCTACGAGGATGCGCCTGCGGCTTGTTCCACTGTTGCGGGTCGGTGAGAAACATCTGGACGACATCGGCGCCGAGGCTCTCGCCGTATCCGATCGGATCCTCGTCCTGACGGACGTGTACTCCTATGCGCATGTCATCAAGGGTAGGGGCGGAGCCCCGATGACAGTCGGCTTCCAGGGATGCGAGCGAGGCGGCGCAACCCCATGAATTGGTGAGGCCTGCGCCGTAGGTGGAATTCTGGGACAGTAGTTATCAGCGAACTGCCAGGAGGTTCGATGTCGGAGAGCGCCCGGTACGAGGAGCATCGCGCCCGTATTTCGGTGGAGGTCCGTCACTGGTGCGAACGCGCCACGATCACAGGTACCCATGCGCCCCTGTCGGACAAGGCAGCCGTCCTCATTGCCGCGGGACACCTCGATTCTCCCACCCGACAGGTGCTCACCAACCGGCGCCGGGCAGGCCGGAGCATCCCGTCGATCGGGGGATTCGGAGCATTACGTCTGCTCACCGACGAATACAGCCAAGCCGTCGAACGTATCGGAACTCAGAGGTTTCGGCCTGCGCAGTTGCTGTACAAGTACCGGGCCAACGAACTGGGCCGGAAACTGCAGTCTTATCGATCTGCGGTGGTGACTTCGACGGCGCACTACGGGAACGGTGTTTGGGCGATGCGCCGGGATCGGCGGCTGGGCGTTCACCTCGATCTGGAACAACGCGAGGCACTGTTCGCGGCGCTGCAAAGGACACCGGCTCCGATCAGCGAGGCCGTTCTCGAGCGTGTGGGGGACCTCGCGCGCGGGGCCGCCGCGAGACGGTTGAGCCAAGCCGCGGAGCACACGCCGATGGCAGCGGTAGGACGCCGGGCGGCCGATGCCGTGGGGCGTGGCGTCGCACCGGGCGATGACAAGTTCGCCGATGGCTACGACACGTTGCTATACCTGGCCGGGATGCTGTTCGACAGGATCGATTCTTCGCACTTGTGGCACTCGGATCACTTCGAGGTGCAGCGAAACCAACTCGATCTTGCCGAAGAGCTGACACAGATCGCCCTCGACACGGTAGCCCTACGCGGGATCAGGCTCGAACTCGACGAGGCACTGCGCGCCACCCACTCCGATGGTGGACGCAAACAGATCCGCGCGCGGCAGAGCGCGCTGACACCGGTGTGGGACCAGTTGGTCGAGCGGGTTGCTGCGCTGGCGCGGATCGGTGACCTGCTCTCGCACGCCGAGGTGCAACTGCGATCCTTGCTGGCGGCCAACAAGGCGTCGAGCCTCGACGGCCGCATAGACGACCTGATCGCACGCTCCGGTTCACGCGAACTGTCCGCACAGAACACCCATCACGTGGGGGATCAGTTCGACGGGGCCGAAGAGTTGATGCTCACCTATCAGTCCGTTCTGTACGGGGACATCTCCGAACTCATATCGCGATCAAACGGCGAACCTTGAGGACGGTATCGGGCATGCGCCATCCGCGCACTTGCACGCGCGCTAGGCGTCGCGTCCCTTCGGTTCAGGCTCTGCCGCGACCAACCACACCGTCGAACTGCCGGCCGACACGGGGAGTCGAGCACTCCCCGGGACCGGATTCAGGTGAGTTGGCCGCGATCAGGGGCCTGCTCTTGACGTCGAATCAGGAAGCCGGCGGGCAGGCAGGTGAGGTCAGCTGCGCAACGTCCACAATTTGGCACGCCGTCTGTGTCGACAGCTGCCACGTCCCGTTGGGTCCGGGCACGAATACGGCTTGCGAATCTATCGTTTGGTCGTTGATCGTCAGCTGCAGCTGTGCGGTCGCTTCGCCGTTGCCGTTGTCGATCACGGGATCGAGCACCTGCACCGTGGCCCCCGCCTGCTGTGCGGCAGCGGCGACCTGATCGAAGAGGTTGGGGTCCTGCTCCGAGCCCTGCACCATGGCAATCTTCTCGTCGAGCGGAGTTGCGGGATCGAGACCCTTCTCCAACAGGGCGTTGAGTTCGGCGGCGGTAGGCAGTGCGATCGCGGCCGCGGTCTCGGTCGTCGTGGTGGTGGTCGTGGTCGGACTCGCCTCGGGCGACTCGTTGGAACCACATGCGGCCAGCGTCAGAGCTGCGGCAATCGCCACCGCGGCTACCGTCGTCTTGCGGGTAGTCAAATCTTTTACCTCTTCGTTTCTCGGGATTCTGAGACATCGTCAATCCGCGGACTTCGAGCGTAGATCGCACCTCGCGTGTAGATGCGATCCGGACACAGCCGACGCGGATCGATGGGACCATGTCGGCCCACCGTTCCCCTACTGTAGTGACATGGCTACCGTCTGGACGATTCCGATCGACATCACATCCCGCTGGCTAGACAATGCCGAGGTCCAGACCTTTCTCGCGTCCAACGACCTGGACAATGCCTCACCGGATCCACTGGTTCGGATCGCGCAGTTCGCAGCGGTCACGAAATCGCTGGAGAAACACATCGGTCACACCTTCTCTTCGGTCCAGGGCGCAGCGACGGCTCTGTTCGACGACATCGAGGGCGGTGTCCCCGTTGCTCTGAAACTTGCCGCTTTGCGGTTGATACTTCGGGAGGTGTATCAGACCCGCCACGCACCGCTGCCCTTTTCGAGCAGAGTCGGGAAGGAACTCGGCACCTATGTGTACGCTCTCGTCGATCCACGCAACAGGTCTGTGTTCTATGTCGGCATTGGGCAGGGCAACCGGATATACGGGTACGTGTGGGAGGCGCTGGCGGAGAACGAGCACCGGCAGACGCTCGTGGACCCTGAACTCGACAGCGCCGAGGTGAGGGCGGCGACTATCGACCGCATCCGGCAGATTTACGACTCAGGCCATGAGGTGGAGCACTACGTTGTCGCGCACCGGATCACCGAATCGGACGGTGCGGCGGACGCGGCGAAACACGGACTGGTCGGGGTGCTGGGACTCCTGGAGGGCCAGGCGCTCACCAACGTTTCCGACGCTACCGGAGAGTATCGGGTGGTTCCCATAGACGACCTGATATTGCAGTACGAAGCCGAGCCAGCTCCGAATCTGCCGACGCCCTGTGTGGTGCTCGAGGTGCCGGCGACATCTCGCCGCGGAGTGACATCGGAGGAGGTATACGAGCTCTCTCGTGGTCCGTGGGCCGCAGGCACCGCGGTTCGCAATACCGAAGATATCCCGGTGATCGTGTTCGCGGACAACATCATTCGCGCCGCGTATCGGGCCAATTCCTGGTTCTCGGTTTCGCAGCCGGGGGAAGCCGTGCTGTGGCGCTTCGCCGGCGAGTCCGACCCCGAATTGGAAGCCCAGTTCGTGAACAAGCGGATTGCTTCGGCGCAGGTCGGACTGAGCAAGTGGCCCACGCACGGCTGGGCTCCGCATCTCACCCAGGCGCGTCCTGGTCGTTGACCTTGCGTGTAGGCGCTGCTTGTGTCATCCCGCAAGCAGTTTTTGTACCTGCCCGACCCGACTCTGCTCGTGCTGGACAAGTCCTGAAGAGTGACCTAGTCGATAATGTTGCGCGGCAAGGGAATCAAGGAATACTTCGACCTTCGAGCTCGCCCCTTCGGCACAAACCGACCAGCTGTCGATCAATCTAGAAACCGACATGGGGGGCCGGAGCATGGCGCGGCCCGAGGTGGAATCCTTGTTGCCCGGGCGCTGGTCCGGGACGTACCCCTTGGGGTCCGACGTGCGGACCGGGATGGAACTCCTGGGGTCCGAGGTGCGGACCGGGATGGAACTCCTGAGGCCCAGGTCCGAATTGGGGTCCGGGATGGAACTGTTCGGGCCCGGGCCCGAGGTGGGGGCCGGGGAAGAACTCTGGGGGTCCGAACTCGGGACCAGGACCAGGGAAGAATCCTTGGGGTCCGAACTCGGGACCAGGGCCAGGGCCAGGGCCGGGGAAGAAACCTTGGGGTCCGTACTCGGGGCCGGGTCCGGGGAAGTATCCTTCGGGACCGGGGGGAAGAAACGGGATCAGGGGATCTGCAGACCCGGTCGAGACAGGGTCGCCGACTCGTGGAAGTGCATTGAAGTTGGTGGAAGCTTGCGCCGCCGGCATTGCGACCACTGAAATCGCGGTACATCCGAGGACGCTGAGAACTAGCCGTCGAGCCTTCATCTTTACCTCGTTCTGGACTCTGCAGAACCTCGAAAATGCCACTCACGGCATCACTTTGCGACTTCGGTTCTGCGTACACGCGATGGTATCAGGCAACTTCGACGTAGTTCCCTCTCGTGATGTAGCTATTCACCGCGAGTTGAGTCCGAATCACGTTGCATCCGAACCGCGTTGAGCTCGAATGTAAACAGCGAAATCCAAATGGATTCGAATGGCACAGAGTGGGGCTGCTTTTCGACTCCGAACGCACCCCACTCGTTACCCACTCGAGGGAGCACGAGGAATGGAAGCGTCACATACGCCGAGGGTGCCGGGATCAGACCCCGGGCACCTACTTTGATTGCTGAAGCAACTAGCTACTTTGATTGCTAAAGCGCCCGGGCGCTTTGATCGGTAAAGCACCCGAGCGCCTGGGCAGTCCTGGCGTCAGACCTGCCCTGCAGACACGAAGCAACGGTCAGAAGAATCCGAAACCGAAGGGTCCGACACCGAAGGGCCCACCGAACTCACCGAAGGGTCCACCGAACTCACCGAAGGGTCCGAACTCACCGAAGGGTCCACCGAAGAATCCCTGAGGCCCGATTTCGGGTGCCAGGAATCCTGGGCCCATCTGATGGGGTCCGGGTTCCGGTGGGACATGGCTTTCAGGCGCGGTGGGACCTGGCCGATAGTCCTGAGGCCCGATGGGACCCGGGTTGAATTCCTGAACCTGGTGCTCCACGCCGGGGGCGACTTCAGGCCCGGCAGGCGGCGGTGTCATGTTCAGGGCATCCGTCCACTCGGCCGGAAGAATGTTGGCAATTTCAGGGGGAAGGAAATCGAAGTTCGTGTCCGCCTGCGCCACCGGCACTGCGACCATCGAGATCGCGGCGCCTCCGATGACGCTGAGAACTAACCGTCGGGTCTTCATTTGCTACCTCACTTTGGGGGTGGGGCAGAACAGTGCATACCACTCGCGGTATCGCCTTGTGGCCTCAATCCTGCCTGTAGACGATGGTAGCAGCGTTGTGTGATCTGGGTCTCCTCGCGAAGTGTCTGGGATATTGCTGAGGCTGGACGATCGTTATTGCGAAGCGATTTCGTTTCCAGTTCGCGTGCGGGCGGTCTACTCGAGGCTCGCATCGATTGCATCGACGATAGTTCGCCAGATCTCGCTGGTCGGATCGATGACTGAGTAGTGATCACCGGGTTTGTCGATCAATCGGACGTGATCGGTGGTTCGCGCGGAGGCGGTGGCGAATTCCCTGCTGATCTCCAGCAGGTCCGGCTCGTCCTCGGTGCCGCATGCCACGAGCTGCGGGATGCCGAGCGGCAGTCGGTCGATCGGTGAGGACCGCTCGTACGTGGTGCGGTCGTCGGCCCAATGGCAACCGAGTGCGTTCGACACGGCGCCTCGCCCGAGCCGGCGTTCGTCCGCGAGTCGAAGGTTCAGTACTCCAGCGAGACTTACGGCGAGGGCTGGTCGAACCGTTGCGGGATGCGTGTCGGCGACGGCGTCCGCCGCGGCGCGGAGGCCGAGTTGTCCGCCCGCGGAGTGTCCGAGGACGGCGATACGCCCGGTGTCCGCCTCCGGTACGGACGCCAGGGACTGCAAGGCATCGGAAACGTCGGATGTCATTGCAGCCCAAGCATTGTCGCCGCCTCGGCGATACTCGACGTTCCATGTGAGGTAGCCGCGAGTCGTCAGATCGACCGCCAGCGCGTCCATTAGGTCGAATTCCCAAAGCGGTCGCCAGTAACCCCCGTGGATCAGCAAGGCCACTGGAAAGGGGCCTTCGCCGTCGGGTACCCGTAGTTCGGCACGCTGATCCCAGTGGCGTCCGTATTGGACGATTTTCCCGGGATGAAAGCGATGGTGATACCAACTGTCGATCGCGAAGCGAAGACCGGCGAGTCCCCGGCCGCGAATATGCACTCGGGTGTGATCGGAACGGTCAGCTGCGCGGTCTCCGAAATCGACGCGGATCACTCCGCACGCGGGAGCGGCAAAGGTGTTTTCGATTCCTGGGCTGACGATGAACTCGCCCCGCTCCGCTGCCGTCGCAACGGCGGTGTCGAACTCGGTCGTGTTCGCGGCAAACGTCAACTCTGCAGTCAATCCGCGCCGATCGAGTGCTCTGTTCAGCAGTTCCGTCGCGGTTCCAGGGTGTGCAACGGACCCGGGCGCGAAGACGACGTCGAGGGAGCGGGACGGTTCGTTCATACCTGCACGGTACTTCGTCATTGATAACGTATTCGTAGCGACCGCCAGTAGAATGTAATATCTAGCTCGAGGCGGGGCACCCGAACACCGGCAACGAGGATCATCATGAGCGTTCATGCCAACACCAGAGCCTTCGAGAAAGACATAGTCACCGATTTCCAGTCCCGGATGAGCTATGCCTCGTACCTTGACCTGGACACGCTGTTGAGCGCGCAGAAACCGGTGAGTCGGCCGGAACATCACGACGAGTTGTTGTTCATCGTCCAGCACCAGACCACCGAACTCTGGCTGAAGTTGGTTCTGCACGAAACACTTGCCGCCAGAACTGCTTTCGACGACGACGACATCGGCAGGGCACTCAAGTGTGTGGCAAGAGTGAAGCATATTCAGAAGACGCTCACCGAGCAGTGGTCGGTGCTGGCCACGTTGACACCGACCGAGTACTCGGAGTTTCGTCATTTCCTGGGCAATTCGTCCGGATTCCAGTCGTATCAGTATCGGGCCGTGGAGTTTGTGCTCGGCAACAAGAACGCGGAAATGCTGACGGTCTTCGAATCCGATCGCGCTCCACATGATCTGCTTTCCCGGCTGCTGGAGGAACCGACCTTGTACGACGCGCTCTGGCGGTGCCTGGCGCGGATGGGATACGACGTACCGAGGTCCGTGCTCGATCGCGACGTGAGCGTCGCGTACACGATCAACGAGGACCTGTTGCCACTCATCACCGATATCTATGAAAACAATCGCGAGCATTGGAAGGTCTACGAGACCTTCGAAGAGTTCGTCGACCTCGAGGAGAACTTTCAACTCTGGCGCTTCCGTCACATGCGCACGGTGCTACGCACTATCGGCATGAAGTCCGGGACGGGTGGATCGAGCGGAGTGAGATTCCTGCAGAAGGCCCTCGAGCTCACGTTCTTCCCCGAGCTGCTGGCAGTTCGTACCGAAATCGGACGATGATGACGAATTCAAGCACCCTGCTGACCAGGGCCGACGCTCTCGACGCTTCCGATCCACTCCACGCCTATCGGGATCTGTTCATCGGTGCGGACGATCCGTCGGTCTTGGCCTATCTCGACGGAAACTCGCTCGGACGCCCCACCAAGGCGAGCGCCGAGCGGATCAACTCCTTCGTTACCCGAGAGTGGGGGGGTCGGCTCATTCGAGGATGGGACGAGGGGTGGTTCGAACTGCCGATCACGATCGGTGACACCCTTGCGGCCACGACGCTCGGTGCTGCGGCCGGGCAGACCACCATCGGTGATTCGACGACGGTCTTGCTCTACAAGCTCGCGCGAGGCGCTCTTGCTCTGAGGCCGGGCCGGTCCGAGATCGTCGTGGACCGGGACAACTTTCCGACGGACCGGTATGTACTCGAGTCAATTGCCGCTGAGCTCGGGTTTGCACTTCGGTGGATCGAGTCCGATCGCCGCAGCGGCGTCAGTGTGGACGATCTGCTGGCTGTGGTCTCCGACCGGACTGCGCTCGTCGTTCTCAGTCACGTCTCCTACCGCTCCGGTTACCTGCTGGATGCGGCCTCTGTGGCTCGCGAGACGCATGAGGCAGGTGCGCTACTACTGCTCGACCTGTGCCACTCCGTGGGTTCGGTTCCACTCGAACTCGACTCGTGGGGTATCGACCTGGCAGTCGGGTGCACCTACAAGTACTTGAACGGTGGCCCCGGATCCCCAGCGTTCGCCTATGTGCGTGCCGAGCATCAGCGCGACTTCGTGCAGCCGATCTGGGGCTGGATGGGGAGCGACGATCCGTTCGGCATGGCGCAGGGCTACGAGCCGGCGCAGGGCATGCGCCGTGTCATCAGCGGGACGCCGTCGATTCTCGGCATGATCGCTCTGCAGGACACCCTGGCGCTCATCGCAGAGGTCGGGATGGCGGCAGTTCGGGCCAAGTCCATCGCGCTGACCGAGTATGCGCTCGAACTCGTACGAGAGTTGCTGGTACCACTCGGTGTCGAGATCGGATCGCCGCAAGATTCTGCCGAGCGGGGCGGCCACATCATCATCGATCACCCTCGGTTCGAATCGATGGTCGAGAGGCTGCGGGACAAGGGTGTCATTCCAGACTTTCGGGCACCTCAGGGGTTGCGTCTCGGTCTCAGCCCGCTGAGTACGAGCTTTCGCGAGGTGTGTGTCGGGATTGGTGTGATCCGTGACGAACTCACCAACTGAACGCGCGGGCGCGATACTCGACGATTTCGATTCTCGACCCGGCAGCGCGACGTCGTTGATTCGAACCGTCCTCGGCGCATACGTGCGCGACTTCGGCGGGTCGGTGGCAATCGCCGACTTCGTCGAACTGATGCAGGCTGTCGGTATCCCTCCCGAATCGACGCGCATCGCCGTGGCACGTCTGAAGAAGAAGGGCGTGCTCAGTCCGCGTGTGCATGATGGGCGAGGCGTGTACGAGGTGACGGAACAGGCCGAGAGTATGTTCGCCCGCGGAGATCCGCGGATCTTCGCCTTCCGTCAGATGAGTGAGGGCGATCCGTGGCGGCTGATTTCGTTTACCATCCCGGAGTCGCAACGGGCTGCCAGGCACCAGCTACGCAGGAGGCTCGGCTGGATTGGGTGTGGAACCGTATCGCCGGGACTATGGATCGCCCCTGAGTACCTGGCGCGCGAGGTAGGGGACATCGTCGACGCCCTGGGACTGTCGGATTTCGTGACGACGTTCGTATCCACGTCCGTGTTCGTGCCCGACTCGATGGCTGGCGCGGCGGCACGATGGTGGGATCTCGAGGGGCTCGCTGCTCGTCACCGAGAATTCCTCGAAAACCATGAAGGGAGACTTCGCGCCGTGGAGAACGTCTCGCCGCGCGATGCCTTCGTCCGCTTCGTCCCACTGCTCGATGAGTGGCGCATCATCCCGTATATCGATCCTGGCTTACCCGCTGGAATGCTCCCTGACGACTGGCCGGGATCCGACAGTGTCCGCCTGTTCGCTTCGGCGCGGGACCGTTACCTCGCGCTCAGTCGGGACTGGGCGCGAAGCGTGCAGTCCCGACTTCACACTTGACGGGCGGAAGTCCTGTCACGAATTTCGCCGCGTCCTTCTTCGGCGATCGGTAGTGCAACCGCGTTGGGGGCGTGGCCCGATGCACGCTCTTGCGTGAAGTGTGCTCATATGAAGTGCATCAGGATCCGGAACCGGCGTTCAGCGCGGGTCGGAGTTCGATGGCGGCGCCGCGGTCCGCGGCGGTGTCGAACCTCGCGATGTGCTTCACGGACGATCTCGAACATGCCCCGGCCCTCCGGCATCCGACCCTGGTTGGGTACCCGATTGCATGGGAATACCCACCCAGACGTCTTCGTAACTCCCGGATCCGCCGCAAGTGTCACCCCGTCACAGGTTGCACGGCGAGCTGGTCGATGTCATTGCCTGTCTGAGAGCAGCCGGTGGTGGGGTAGGGGACGAACACCGATCCGGTGTCGTTCGGCGGGTACACCCGGAATCCGGCTACGGGGGTGGGCTCACATATCTCGGCCGGATAGTTCTGAACTACAGTGGCGCGCACGAGGGCTGTTACGGCTGTACTCGGCGATACCGTCACTGGACTGCCCGATTCACCACCGCGGATGGCGGCGGCACCCACCTGCTCACCGTTAGGTGTTGCCACATAGGAGACTCCGGGATACCCGTCGAGCACGCACGTGCGGTCACCCGTGTTGGTGAATACGATTGGAATCTCCTGCGATCCGGCAGCCCCTTCGACCTGGCCGACCGTCACCTCCAATTCGTCGACGAAGCAGCGGTCGGTCTGCGTAGCCGGCGTTCCCGGCGACGGAGGCTGGGTTTCCGGCGCCGGTAGAGCTGTGCCTGCCCCCGGCGATGTCGTCGCGGTTGCGTTGCTCGGCGAGGTCTCGGAAGTTGTGGTGTCCTCCGGCGACCCACACGCGGATACTGTTAGTAGAGCGATGATTCCGAATACCGAGACAAGGGCATGTGCAGGTGTTCGCTTGTGCATGTCGGCTTCCTCCGCCTGATTCGGGTATAGGCTCACGTCGGGTGGGGATGATCGATGCTCTCATGGAGGCTGACCGATGAGCGGAGTATTGGACCGGACCAAAATCTACGTCGGCGGGTCGTGGATCGATTCGCAGGGGACTGGCCGTATCGACGTGCTGAATCCGGCCACCGAGGAGGTGATCGCTCGAGTCGCAGAGGGAACCCCCGAGGATGTCGATCGGGCTGCCGCGGCTGCGCGGGCCGCCTTCCCCTCATGGTCGACGCTCAGTGGCAAGGAGCGCGGCGAGTACCTCGCCAAGGCGGCGACCACCATAAACGGCCGCGTCGAGGACCTCACCGCGCTGGTTTCACGAGATATGGGTATGCCCCTCGGCTTCGCGAAGCAGATCCAGATCGGGATGCCGGCTGCGAATCTGGCTTCGTTTGCCGAAATCGCTGCCACCTACGACTTCGACGCTCACGAACTGGGCAACTCGCAGATCGTGCGTGAGCCGATAGGCGTAGTCGGTGCGATCACACCATGGAATTTTCCGCTCCACCAGGTGGTGCTCAAGGTGGGAGGAGCGCTTGCAGCGGGTTGCACAGTGGTGCTCAAACCGACAGAGGTGGCACCACTCATCACTTACGCGCTCGCGGACGTCTTCGACGAAATCGGTTTGCCTGCGGGCGTGTTCAACCTCATCAGTGGGTACGGACCCGTCGTGGGCGAGGCCATCGCAGGGCATCCGGACATCGACATGGTTTCTTTCACCGGTTCCACCCGCGCAGGCAAGCGAGTCGCGGTGGTGGCCGCTGAGACGATCAAGAAGGTAGCGCTCGAACTGGGCGGCAAGTCGGCGAACGTCATTCTCGACGACGCAGACCTGACGAAGGCCGTCACCGACGGAGTGGCCAAGTGCTTCATGAACTCCGGTCAGACGTGTTCGGCGCTGACCAGGATGCTCGTCCCTTCCGACAAGGTCCAGGAAGCTGCCGCAATCGCAGCCGAGGTGGCGGGGAACTATTCCGTTGGCGATCCGACATCCGCCTCTTCGATGCTCGGACCTCTGGTGAACTCGAATCAGTTCAAGAAGGTCCGAAACTACATCGAGCAGGGCATTGCCGACGGCGCACGCGCAGTGCTCGACGGTCGTGAGACGGGTCAAGACTCCGGCTACTTCGTCGGGCCCACCGTATTCGCCGGAGTCACCGAGGACATGACGATCGCCAAGGAGGAGATCTTCGGCCCTGTCCTGTCGATCATGGGGTACCAGGACGAGGACGATGCCGTCAGGATCGCGAACGGAACCGTATACGGTCTCGCCGCCGGAGTCTGGTCTGGTGACCAGGAGCGTGCTGACCGCGTGGCGCGACAGTTGCGGGCTGGACAGGTCGAGGTGAACGGAGGAGCTTTCAACATCAACGCGCCATTCGGCGGATACAAGCAGTCCGGTGTCGGCCGTGAGGCGGGGGTGCTCGGAGTCGAGGAGTTCCTCGAGATCAAATCTATCCAGCGGTAGACAAAGTCGGTGTCGTCGCGGTTGACCAGTGCTTGCGTGTGGCAACCGCTGAATCGGTGCCGAGTGCCTTGCTCATGGAGTCTGCGAAGGTTGCCGAATCGTGTATCAGCCATCCGTGTCCACCCTTCACCATCAGCACTCGAGGATTACGGAGAGCTCTCCTGATCGAATGGAAGCTGGCGGCGGGAATCACGCGGTCTCCGCGACCCCACAGCAGGGTCACTGGTAGTCCTCGATCCGAAAGTTCGCGGAGTTCGCGGCGCAAGTCTGCGCGTCTGGCGAGGTGCGCCGTGCGCCATGTCGCACCAGGGTCGCGCAGCACGTTCGGTATGAACCCATTGACGAGCGATGCTGTTGTATGGGCGATCATCCGGAGCGGGAGCGCCTCGCCGAGCGCCGAAGCGCCCCAGTCCCATAGGGGCCTGTCGTCGATGGGATGGACTCCCCAGCCGTCTGGAGACCACTGTCCGCCGCCGACGGAGTTGACGAGAACGAGCCGAGCGACCCGGTCCCCGAGGTCGTGTGCGGCCTGAATGGCGATGCCGCCGCCGAACGAGTGGCCGACCAGTGTCACTGGCTCGTCGATGCCTTCCTCGTCGAGGTATCGTCCGAGCCAGGCAGCGTACCCCGCGAGTGAGCGCGCCTCCGGGGGGTGATCCGGCGTCCCACCGAAGCCGGGGAGCGTCGGCGTGATGATGCGATGCCCCTGCCGCGCGAGCAGTGAGAGGCTTCGGTTGTATACCCGAGGGGTGACTCCCCATCCATGCAGGAAGACGACGGGTTGACCTTGCCCAGCGACGCTGAGGGCAGGCACCTCCTCGATGTGAGCATTCTCGAAGATCTCGGGTTCTATCTCTTGGATCACAGACACATAACAGAGCTTCCGTGAAATGTAAGCCATCGGTAACGGCCGAATTACCTAAAGGTATACCTACTTTTACTATTTTGTGGTCTGACCAGTCAGTTCACGTCCTGAGCGGAGACGTTCCCTATAGCCTAGGGATGGGCATCCCAGTGGGCAAGGTGACCGTCGCGTGTCACAGTCGTTATCAGCCTGTTATGCAGGAGTAGAACCAGGCGCTAGCGCCGGAGACGTGGAACTCGTCGAAGCAAACGGAACGGTTTCTACGCTTCGAAGACGGGACAGCCCGTGAAGGAGGCACCGATAGATTCGACGCGGCACTACGCGGCGCGTCGGTATCAGCAGCGCTCTACGAGTTTCGGATGAGATCTGACGCCCGCTCGCCTATGAGCACTGACGGCGCGTGCGTGTGTCCGCGGATGAGGGTGGGCATGATCGACGCGTCCGCAATTCGTAGCTTGTCGACGCCCCGCACCCTGAGTTCCGGTGTGACTACGCTGGCGGTGTCGTTGCCCATCCGGCAGGTGCCTGCTGGATGGTAGAGCGTGTGGGCGTTCTCCTCGAGCGCCCGAGCGAGCACCTCTTCGGGCGGTGTCCCGGGCGACACCGCTGGACGAATTATTCTGCCCAGCTTCGACTTGAGTGCGGGTGCCGATGCCAACTCGTCGCACTGCTGGAGGCCGGAGAGCATGGCCCTGCGGTCGATGCCGTCGTTGTCGCTGAGGTAGCGGGGATCGATGATCGGCTTGTCGAGGGGATCGGCGGACCGCAGAGAGATCTCGCCGTGGCTGTGGGGCTTCAGGAGGATGGCCCCGATCACCACGCCGTGGCACGTAGCAGGAATGAGTGCTTGGTCGAAGAACGGTGCTGGACCGAATATCATCTCCAGGTCCGGTAGGGCCAGACCGTCCCGGCTGTTCACGAAGCCATACGCCTCACCCACATTCGAGGTGAGCATGCCGCGGCGGCGGGTGAGGTAGTTGACCAGTTGTGGGAGCTTCTCCGCCGCGAACAGCGAATCCGACTCGACGCTGTATCCCAGGAACGACACCAGGTGATCGAGAAGGTTCTTTCCGACTCCGGGCGCGTGGCATCGCGCTGCGATGCCATGCTTGCGCAGTTGCTTCTCGTCTCCGATTCCGGAGAGCATGAGCAATTGCGGCGTGTTGATCGCCCCGCCCGCGAGTATCACTTCCCTCGCGGCTCGCACAGACTGTCGAATGCCGTCTTTCTCGTATTCGACGCCGATGGCCGCTGTACCTTCGAGGAGGACCCGGGTGGCTTGCGCGCCGGTCAATACGGTGAGGTTCTTGCGCGTGAGTGCCGGTCTGAGGTAGGCATCGGCGGTGCTCCAGCGGGCACCACGCTTCTGGGTGACCATTGTCTGTGAGAAGCCCTCGGGCCTGCTTCTGTTCGGGCTCTCGACCGTGTGGCCGGCCTCCCGGGCAGCTTCCAGGAAATCCTTGGTGAGCGCGCGGGGACTCCGTTGGTGTGAGACCAAGATCGGCCCGGCGGTTCCGCTGTCCGGATCGGATGCGTCCTGCACGTTCTCGATACGGCGGAAGTACTTGACAACCTCCTTGAACGACCACGATTGGTCGGTGAGTTCGGCCCATTCGTCGTAGTCGGCCGCGAACCCGCGTACCCACATCATCGCGTTCATCGATGACGAGCCACCGAGCATCTTGCCGCGCGGCCAGTAGATCTCACGCCCACCCAATCCAGGTTGCGGTTCCGTCAGATAGTCCCAATCCAATTCGCTGCGAAAGAGTTTCGCGAATGCTGCGGGTATGTGCGCGAACTTGTTCTTGTCTTCCGGGCCGGCTTCGAGGACCACGACCGAGCTGCCGGAGTCGGCGCTGAGGCGATCGGCCAGTACGGCTCCCGCCGAACCCGACCCCACGATCACATAGTCGGCTACGGGCAGTTCTTGGTTCATGTCTTGTCTCCGGTTCGCTGGGGTGAGAGAGGGAAGTGCGGACACGATCATCCGCGTAGGGCGGATGCGAAGATTGCCGGTAGCCGCGTCCACGAGGGGGCACCGGCAAATCCTGTAAGCAGGCGTCCGGTCGTGGCGGCGGAACGGTTGTCGACGAACCATGGCGGCTTCGGGGAGATGGACATCTCGCCACTGAGAATCGAGCGAGGCGATGGCCGGAAGGGACCGTGCACGATGGTGCGTTCGGGGCGGTCGATGAGCAGTGCGTTGTGCACCACTCCGATCCCGCTCTGGACGTCGTTCAGAGTGTGCCCAGGGAAGGCTCCCCAGGTCGCGCTTGGGGTGAGGTACCCGACGCCGGTCCAAGCGTTGACCGCGATGGTCCCGTACTGCAGGCTTTCGAGCACCGAATCGAACTCCGACCCCATCGATTTGATGGTGTGCGGCGCCGCGATGATGTTGACTCCGAGGGTGCCGGCGAAGTCGTCGTTCACCAGCGTCGCGGCGCGGGTCGCGAACTCGATGCCCTCGTACGGAAGGTCGATCACGCCCAGCACCGGGGCGAAGTACTCCATCTGTAGCAGTGGTGTGTACTCGTCGAGTTTCAAGTCCGTTACCAGTACCCGTCCGCCGTTCTTGCCCAGGTGCGCCGCCGAGGGGAACTTCTCGGAGGCGTCGGCTACACGGGAATCGCTGCCGGGGTAGTACGGGGAGCGGTCAGGGGCTCGGTCGAGAGCGTCGCGCAGAGCTGACACGAACTCGTCGCGCTGCTGCCATTCGGACGAGACGACCACGGCCTGTGACGCGACGCAGTTGTAGCCGCCATTGTGCAAACGCTGAGTGGCAACGTGCTCGGCCTGGAACTTGATGTCGGCGCTGCTCCATTTTCCCGGCAGCACGATGGTGGGAGACACACCGCCGAGTTCGCTGGAGATGGGCTTGCCGAGAATCGGTTCGTTCGCCGCCTTGCGGCGTGCACCTTCATCGCCGGTGCCGAACACGATCGCGTCGTGGGTGAGCGCGCTGCCGGTCATGTGCACGTGGTCGACGAGCCCGTGGTTTACAAGATACGTCCCGACGTCTGCACCGCCAGTCAATATCCGGACGGCGTCGATCGAAATCAGCGGTTCCAGGACGCGTTGCAGAACGGGCAGGAGCGGGTCGGTGATCGGATTGAGTTTGAGCGCGACGACACGATTGTGCGCAATCAATTCGTACAGGGTGTCGAGCGGGGCTATCGAGGTGATGTTTCCGGCGCCCAAGACCACACCGACACCCTGCGTTCGTGAGGGGTCACGTTGGGCAAGTCCCGCGTCGCGCTGCACGGTCGCACGATCGATTCCCTTCTGCAGCCAGACTTCTGCACTGAATCCGCTCAGGAGCAACCGGTCGAAGATGTCCATCGGCAAGATCTTCACTTTGGTGCGGCCGCCGGGTGCGGTGCCGAATGTGGCACCGTCGAGCGGACTTGTTCCGGCGTCGAGTTTCGCCAGGCTCGCCGACAACACCGCCGAGGCAGCGGCAACGGGATAGGGGCCGGACATCCATTCCTCTCCGACCAGTGGAGACTTCGGGTCCAGGCCTTTGATCGCGACTGCGGCATCCACCCAGTCGGTGGCGTATTGCACGGCGAGCTCGCGCACCTTGTCGAGCAGTTGCACGCGGTCTGCCAGCGAAAGAGCTGCCCAGGCCTTTTCACCTCTCCGGAGGTCGGCGAGGGCTGCATCGATATCCGGGTGCGGCGAGACTGCATCTGGCGTGGGGGAGGTGGCCCCGGGCTCTGGAGTGCTCGATTCTGAAGTGTTCACTGTGGATAACTCCGCTCGCTTCGAGTAGACGGACTGCGACGCCATCGAGGACTGAACTCTTGTGGTGTTCAACACTGATTCTCGTCCGCCGCAGGCTGCGATGCCATAGAAACGCGGAGTCGATGTCGGCATATCGACTGATGAAGCACCGCTAAATCGAACGCCGCGTCCGGCTCACGGCTACGCTCGTTGTGTCAACCTGCGTCAGCCGGAGTGCGCCGAACAAGTAAGGCAGTGCAATGGGTGGTTCTCTCGAGGGTCCCGACCGTGACGAGTCCGTTATGCAGAGCGAAGGTGGCGGCTTCGGTCCTACGGATCGCATCGTCGGCTCGATCGTCGATTTCGGTGGAGTATCCCGGGCAAAAATGTTCCCGATGTCGAGGATGACAACCTTCGTCGAAGCCGGTGCCGGTGCATCACCGAGTTGGAGTGTGTTCTGCCCCGACAACCATATTGCGATCACCCCGACCTTCTCGGTGATCAGCGATCTGCGCCTGCGGATCGACCGTGAGGACGTGAGGAATCTGGGTGGCGGAACGTACTGGGCGCCGGCGTGCATGACCGCGCAGGACGGGACACCGTCGCTCGCGTGCACCCGCGGTGCGCTGAAGAGGGCGACTGCACGATTGTCCGCGGTGGGTCTGAAAGCGCTGGTCGGACATGAGGTCGAGTTCATGCTCTTCGACGCGGCAACCAGGGAGGAATGGTCGGCCTATGGATTGAATGCCGTTCTCGCGCAGGAAGAGTTCATCGAATGTCTGCTCACCGCAGCTTCCACCGCTGAACTGCCGATCGAACAGATCCACGGCGAGGGCGGACTCAATCAGTTCGAGGTGTCCTTCGCGCCCGCTGATCCCGTCGGTGCTGCCGATAACGTGGTTCTCGCACGTGCGTTGATCAGCCGCGCTGCCCGAGCCAACGGGCTGCGAGCATCCTTCTCACCCATGCCGATCGCAGGCGGTTTCGGCAACGGCGCCCATCAACACGTGTCCTTCGTGCGGCAGGGTATGCCGATCCTGTCGGGCGGATCGGGTCCGCACGGGTTGACGCCTTCGGGCGAATCCGCCATCGCCGGGATCGTGAGTGCTTTGCCGGAGTTCGTTGCGGTCATGGCTGGATCGGCATTGTCGCACCTGCGATTGGGGCCCGGAATGTGGGCGGGCGCGTTTCGCTGTTGGGGCCTGGAGAATCGCGAAGCGGCCGTGCGGTTGTGTGCGGACACCGCCGGGAACCCTCACGGCGCAAGCCTCGAGGTCAAGCCGATCGATCCGTCCGCAAACCCGTATCTGAGCAGTGCCGCCATCCTCGGCGCGGCCCACGCGGGAATCGTTGACCAACTACCTCTCCCGAGCGAGGTGTCGGTCAACCCGTCCGATCTGGCCGGGGAGGCAGCGGTCGAACTGCTCCCGACCTCACCGTCGGACGTGCTCGCGGCGATTCGATCGTCAGTCCTCGCGCACGAACTGTTCGGTCCTCTGATCATGGAGGCTCTCCTCGCGGTCAAGGGTTACGAATACGCCGAATACAGTGACAAGCCGGTAGACGAAGTGGCACAACAGTTCCGGTATGCGTGGACCTGCTGATCAGATTCCGGAGGTCGTAGTGCCGTAACTGCCACCGGCATCGGCAGCCGCATCCGTTTCCTTCTCGGGGCAACATCTTCGACGGGGTCGCGACCGAGCCTTCGCAACGCCCACGTCGACGGGTCGTTGACGTCTGGAGAAATCAGCCTCCGCGAGGATTGATTGCCGTGGATTTGGGTACCGCATCTATAGGCGAGGAATCGAGGGAGGCTGTCATGAGAACGGGCAGGAGATTGGCTGCAGTGGCGGCATGTGTCACCGGGCTCGGATTGGGGGCGTCAGGTGTTGCCTGGGGCGATACTCTCGACACCGCCATGCCAGTGAGTGGGCAGGTCTACCTGACTCAGGAGCCCCACGATTCGCCAGGCGCCGACCGGGAAGAATGTGACGATCTCTGGGGGGACTACGTGCCTGGATTCGGTGTCAATCCATTCAGTCAGCTGGAAGATTGCGACAGTCCCAACACTGACTTTCCACCGCCAGTGAATCAGGATGAGTCACCGGAGAGTGATGACGGCGGAGGGGTGGTCAATCCCTACTAGCGGGTTGATTCCTTGATTGGGCATATGCCTTCTGCGGATTGCGCATACTGAGATCATGAGCGCTCAGGCTCGTCGTCGGTGGGTGCTGCATGTCGATCTCGATCAGTTCATTGCCGCAGTCGAGGTCCTGCGCAACCCTGACCTGAAGGGACGCCCCGTTGTGGTGGGCGGTCGTGGAGACCCAACCGAGCGGGGTGTGGTTTCGACGGCGTCGTACGAGGCTCGCGAGTTCGGTGTCGGTTCGGGGATGCCGCTGCGAACCGCAGCCCGCCGGATCCCGGACGCCGTTTTCCTCCCCGTCGACGCCGAAACCTACAGTGAGGTGTCCGGGGTTGTGATGGATGCCCTGCGGACGTTGGACGTAGTGGTCGAGGTAATTGGCTGGGACGAAGCATTTCTCGACGTCGAGACCGCTGACCCGGAAGCGTTCGCCGGTCGCGTCCAGAACGCGGTCTTGGACGCGACCGGGCTCCACTGCTCGGTGGGAGTAGGTGACAACAAGTTACGCGCCAAGATTGCGACCGATTTCGGCAAGCCCCAGGGTGTCTATCGGCTCACTGAAGAGAACTGGTTCGCCGTCATGGGGGAGCGTAGCACTGACGCGCTGTGGGGAATCGGAAAAAAGACCTCGAAAAAACTTGCTGCTCTTGGAATTTTCACCGTCCAACAGCTGGCAGACGCTTCGGACGGGGAGTTAGCCGCGGTGCTCGGACCGAACATGGGCCCGTGGTACGCCAGAATCGGCCGTGGCATAGATCATTCACCGGTATCGGCCGACCCCTGGGTCGCCAGGTCGCACAGTCGTGAGACCACATTTCAACGAAATCTTGTGGATTGGACGTCGATCACTGCGCAGATCCGCCGCCTGGCAGCTCGTGTCCGGGAGGACATCGTCGCCGAGAACCGTCCGGCAGTGCGAGTATCGGTGAAAGTGCGCTATGCCCCGTTCGATACGCACACGACGAGTATGCCGATACCAGAGCCGACATTCGACGCTGACGTGATCGCCGACAGTGCGGCCGCCTTGGTCGATCGGCTCGATCACGGGCGAGAAGTGCGACTCCTCGGTGTGCGGTTGGAGATGACACCGCCCGCATGAGTGACGGCGCCCGGTTGGAGATGACGCCGCCCACATGAGTGACGGCGCGTGGCGAAACCGGTGCCGTCGTCGGTCAGCGGCGGGCGAAGGCTGCTGGTTCGGAGTTCGGCACCTGCGCGACGAGGTCCCGCGCAACAAGGTGCCTGAGGTGGGCTGCCGCCTCGGAGAGTGCCAGGCCCTTACCCACCGGAGAGATGTCGGCCCACGGCTTGTACCACTTCATGCGCTCGGCAACCTGCCACACCGTGAGCTGATCGTCGCCGAAAACCCCGTGTAAGTGTTCGAGGCGTTCTTCGTGATGTTCGATCAATTCATCGGCCCGGCTCGCGACGTCGTCGATGGGAATACCGTGGGCGCCCAGTCCTCGCGTGATAGTCATGGTCTGAACGCGACGGAGTGAGTCGATGAATTCGGCGAGGGCGTCACGCTCCTCGAGTGGGTAGACGAAGTTGCCGACGTGGGGTGTCGTCTTCTGCAGGATGTGATCGCCGGTGAACATGACATCCGCATCTTCCAGGTAGAAGCAGACGTGGCCGGGAGTGTGCCCGGGCGTATAGACAGCTCGCAGGTTGCGGCCCGTGAGAGCGATGAGCTCGTTGTCGACCAAGACACGATCGGGTGCGGAGTCCGGACCGACGGGCGGGCTCATGCCTGCGATGGTGTCGAATGTTCCGAGGTCTGTGGGCCCTGCGCCTGCGCGCATCATGTTGGCCTTGTGAGAGTCCATCCACTCGGCTCCATAGCTGGTCGATATCTGCGCGAACAACTCGTGATCGGACTCGTGCATTGCGATCCACGCACCCGACGCCTCCCGCACGCGGCCGCACAGACCCGTGTGGTCGGGGTGGAAGTGGGTGAGCACCACGCCTTCTACATCCTTCACCGAGTGCCCTATGGCTTCGAGTCCGGAGGTCAGACCCCTCCATGCGTTGTCGTCGTCCCAGCCGGCGTCGACGAGTATCAAACCGCCGGGCGATTCCATCGCGTACACGAGCGTGTGACCGAGGGGGTTGTTCGTGATCGGGACCGGAATCTGGAAGATCCCGTCGCCGATGGGCGCCGCATCGTTCATGTGCCTACCTCGTAGCGTGGATGAACAAATCGTTTCGGTTTTCTCCGTATTGTCCCTTTCTACTTCATACTGTCTGTTCGTTGCGGAATTCGATACCCCGGGCCCGAGTCGCCGGAACAGCAGGGCCCATGGCCTGATTGGTTTGATCGAAGTCTTCGAAAGCGGGCCGGCACCAGGGCCAGAGTGTTCGTGTCCGGGCTTGGGTGTATTTTGGGCGGCATCGTTCGAGGTATCGGGGGAAGTGAGGCTGCACTGAGGTCGACAGCGGCTGTGATTCTGCGTGAAGTGACGGTGTCGTGTCTTCGAGATCACCACACTACTTTCCGACTGCAGGCAAGCTATTGTTCCTTACCGCACTTGCAGAGACCGCAGAAATTTTCCTGACAAAGCGCGTTTGCCACAACGAACTGGAGGAAGAGCATGGGAGTCACCCTGGCAAAGGGCGGAAATGTCTCTTTGACCAAAGAAGCCCCGGGGCTGAAGGCGGTGCTCGTCGGCCTCGGTTGGGATGCTCGCACCACGAGTGGGGCTGACTTCGACCTGGATGCGAGCGCGCTGCTTCTGAACAAGTCGGGGAAGGTACTCTCCGATCAGCACTTCGTCTTCTACGGCAACCTGGTGAGCCCAGACGGCACCGTCGAGCACACGGGGGACAACCTCACCGGCGACGGTGACGGCGACGACGAGTCCATCAAGGTCGACCTGGTGTCGGTGCCGGTTGATGTGGAGAGGATCGTTATCACCGTCTCGATCTACGAAGCTCGCGAGCGGCACCAGTCCTTCGGTCAGGTCAGCAACGCCTACATTCGCGTGGTGAACCAGGCTGACAATGCCGAGATCACGAGGTTCGACCTCTCCGAGGACGCATCGACGGAGACCGCGATGTTGTTCGGTGAGCTCTACCGGCACGGAGGTGACTGGAAGTTCAGGGCTGTCGGCCAAGGGTACGAGACCGGGCTCGCCGGACTTGCCCGTGACTTCGGCGTCAACGTTGCTTGAGTAGGCACCTTTTTCGACCTGGAGAAGCCGCCTTCGTAAGCGCACGTATTCGAATCAACACTAAGGAGAATTGATCACGTGAGCGTGAATTTGAGCAAGGGGCAGCGGGTTTCCTTGACCAAGCCCAGCGGTTCCACTCTGACTCAGGTGCGGATGGGTCTCGGCTGGGATGCCGTTAAGAAGAAGGGTCTCTTCGGCGGTATGAAGAACCAGTCGATCGACTTGGATGCTTCTGCGTTGCTGTTCGATGCCGCAGGCAATCTCGTTGATCAGGTGTGGTTCCGGCAACTGAAGAGCCACGACAAATCCGTCCTGCACACAGGAGACAATCTCACCGGCGCAGGTGAGGGCGACGACGAGTCGATCAGAGTTGACCTGCAGCGCGTCCACCCCACGATCTCGACGATTGTGTTCACCGTCAATTCCTTTACAGGTCAGGACTTCTCGCAGATCGAGAACGCCTTCTGCCGGTTGATCGACGAGTCATCGGAGACGGAGATCGCGCGGTACACGTTGACCGGATCAGGCCGCCACAACGCGCAGATCATGGCGAAGGTGTCTCGGGATGGCGAGGGTTGGTCGATGACGGCTATCGGTGCTCCCGCTAGCGGACGTACCTTCAAAGAACTGGTACCGGCAATCGTGGCCCTCTTGTAGCCTCGGTGGGCGGTTCTGCGCGATCGACTGCCCCTCGTCGCCGACTGCCGTTCCCGCGCCTTTGATCGCACGAAATCACCTGCAAGGAGTCAATCAATGTCCGACCTCGACCTCGGTTCCACCTCGGCGCCTGCAGCTCCGGCTGCTTCGGCCGGCAACGCTCTCGTTCTGACACCTCCCGCCCCAGTCGTGGTCGTCAAGCAGGAAGAGGCTGCGGGCGCGATCGCACTCGACGACGGCAAGCAGGTCGAGTTGCGAACCAAGGCAACCGCATTCGCCAATGAGCTCGTCGCGATGGACATGCGATCCCCGGACTTCGCCAAGAAGATCGACTCGATCACCACGATGGGCAACAACGAGATGCGCGCTTCCGCAGGTGTGGCGAACCGCATTCTCGAACGTCCAGCGGCGGGTGTGCGAGCCGCGAAGGGCCGAACGGGTGATGATGCCCAGACCCGCGTGAGCAATACTCTTCTCGATTTGCGCAACACAGTCACCGAACTCGACCCGGGGCGCGCGGAGCTCAGTGGCGCAAAGAAGCTTCTCAAGTTCCTTCCCGGCGGCAACAAGATAGACCGGTACTTTGCCCGGTATCAGTCCTCGCAGTCGCACCTGAACTCGATTATCAAGGCCCTGGACTCCGGCCAGGACGAGCTGCGCAAGGACAACGCCAGCATCGAGACGGAGAAGGCCAACATGTGGAACATGATGGCCAAACTGACCGAGTACAACCAGCTTGCCGAGGCTCTGGAGAACGCTGTCGAACAGAAGGTCGCCGAGCTCGAGGCATCGGGAAGTACCGAGAATGCGAACACGCTGCGTTCCGACGCATTGTTCGCGATCCGTCAGCGTCGTCAAGATCTCATGACGCAAATGACTGTCAACGTGCAGGGCTACATGGCTTTGGACCTTGTGCGGCGCAACAACCTCGAGCTGATCAAGGGTGTGGATCGCGCACAGACGACCACGATCACCGCACTTCGTACTGCGATCATCGTCGCTCAGGCACTGTCCCGCCAGAAACTGGTGCTCGATCAGATCAGCGCGCTCAACACCACTACGTCCAATTTGATCGAGTCGACCTCGAATCAGCTGCGGATGCAGGGAGCGGAGATCAACCAGCAGGCAGCCAGCAGCATGATCGACGTCCAGAAACTCCAGGCGGCGTTCGACAACGTTTTCCAGACCATGGATGCGGTCGACACCTTCCGTGCCCAGGCCGTCGATTCCATGGCAGAGACCGTGACTGCGCTCGAAGGTCAGATAGAGCGGGCAAAGCCCTACCTCGAGCGGATGCAGCGTGGTACGGCGGACGCGGCAGGACAGATCGGCTACTGACGAATGCTGTCGTGGTTTCGGAGGAATCAGGGTGAGCCGGATGGTTCACCCCCTCTCGGTGCACTCGTAGAAGACGAGGACAGTCCCGAAGCATTGTTTCGGGGCCTGTATGAACTCGTCTCGTTCATCAACCTGAACGCTGGACGGCTCCCGAACGAGGCGGTTGTCGCGGCACGCTGTGTAACCGACACACTTCGGGAGATCATCGCTACCTCCGAAGCCCGTCCCTTGGACATTCACGCCGCCATTTCGGTCCGAGCGATGACGACCGATTACCTGCCTACGACTCTTCGTAGTTACCTCGCGCTCGACGACCAGACTGCGGTTAGCGTCGGACGGTCCGGGCACACCCCTCAGCAACTCCTACTCGAGCAGGTCGAGTCGCTGTGGGGCGCTGCCACGGACATCCTTGCCGCAACCAGATCTCACGATGTTGACGCCCTGACGACGCAGGGCAACTTCCTCCGTACAAAGTTCACCAGATCGGACCTTGATCTATGACGAGCGTCATGCGTAGGGGAGCGAATGTCGAGCTCACCAGGGAGATACCAGATCTGAAAGGGTTGGTTCTGGGTGTCGGTTGGGATGCGGGAGGCGAGTCACCTCTCGACGACAATCTCGTGATGGCGACGATTCTGTGCGGCGCAGACGGGAAGGCGCTGTCCGGAGATCACTTCGTCTTCTTCAACCAACTGAGCTCCCCGGAGTTGTCTGCCGTGCAGCTCGAGCAAGCCCTCGGGGGTGATCAGGAGCAGGTTGAAATCGATTTGTCAGCAGTTCCTGACAGCGTGGTACGGCTCGTAGTCGTGCTCTACCTCAATGAAGGCACGGCCCGGCGCCGCGCCCTCGGTCAGCTACGGAAGTGCGAGTTGCGAGTTCTCAACCTAGCCGGAAACGCTGAACTCGTGCGTTCGGAAGATTTCGCTCCGTTGCTCTCGAACGAAACGGCAATGGCGCTGGGCGAAGTGTATCGATACAAGAACGGTTGGAAGTTCAAGGTAATCGGCCAGGGCTACGACAATGGAATCCTAGGAATCGCACAAGACTACGGAATCCCTCTGTGAGGGGCGACGTATGAGCTTCGCCGATCCGACCAACGCACCCGGTCGTCCCGACCTGGTGTTCCTCCGGCGACGTGCGCGGCCGAAAGCCGAACCATCCGTCGACCTTCCGCGCCCCGTCAACGACAGTTCGCCGGCCGACGCCCGTTCCACGGTCGAGCCGTCCACAGGCTCGAGCAACCTATTGGATCTGTCGACCCCCGGGGATGCGGAACTCGACCTATCCATCGACAGCGCGGCGACTCCAGCTGTTGCCGACGACGTTCCGTCCTCGATTCGCCCCGCCCGGCGGGCCAACTCTGCAGACCGGACCATCCTGACCCCGGACGCGCCGACCGTCACACTGACACGGTTGCAGAGCGGCGTGGGCTCGCTCACTGTCGAGGCAGCGTGCACAGACGCTGTGGGAGACCTGCAGTTCGGGTGCGCCTATACGCTCAGGTCAGGTGTTTCGTCCACTCTCGCGCCCACCTCCGGCAGGATGGCGGCACCCCTGAACTCCTTGGCGCCGGTGATAGCCGGACTGAACGACGGTCGAGGAAAGTTCGCCGTCGATCTGCGGCAGTGTCGAGAGTTGGATCGGCTCGTGATCTATGGGTACTCGGATGCGGGCAACGAGGTTCCCTGGGGCGGCACGCTGGTCGTGACGACCTTTGCGAATGCGCGGATCGAAATTCCGCTGGACCGGATGCCCTCGGGGAGCATCGGTGTCGTGATGTCTCTGTACAACGTGCGCGGCGAGTTCGTACTGCGTGCCGAAATGTGTCCGATCGACGGCTCTGTTCAGCAGGCTTGCCGAGCCTACGGATTCGATCGCATCACGTGGGTCGACGACCGCACCCCTTTGGACTGAGCGGCACAGCGGCCCCGAGGTAAGGGCGGATTTGGACCCCGCTTTGCCACGGCCAGTCAGGCCTCGTGTTGGCTGTTTCACTTCCTCAACTTTGTGAACCTGCTTACATGCGCCGGTGCTCGGTCACGATGTGTTGGAGGTCACCGAATCTCGGAGGCCTGTGCCGGTATCGACCGCACCACCCAGTCCTCTCGCGCCATCGCTTCAGCACGCGCTGACCAGCACCGCAGTCCGTTGTGGCCAGCGGTATCGAATCACACCCACCGAAGCACAGCCGATCCTCGATCTCGACCCCCCAGGGCCGGCTTGCAGGCACCCATTGATCATCGAGACGGATCGTGAGCTATCACTATCACTATTTGCCGAGTCAGGACTTCCAGGGATCGGTGCGAGTACAGATATGCTCTCGTGCCGTGACAGACATGAGAACGTCGGCAGGTCTGCCGATGCCAACTCCTAATGGTGAACGAGCCGGGAGGAAATCCCTCCGAGGAGGGACTCACTTCACGAGAGGGCGTCTGGTCGCGGTGGTCAGCGCGGTTGTCGGGATCCTGGCTGCGATCGCGATCCCGTTCCTGCCGGTGCAGCAGACCGAGGCCAGGGTTTCGTGGCCTGAGAACGGTTTGGTCACGGATGTCACGGCGCCATTGGTGTCGTACACGCCGACCGATCTCGACATCAGCATTCCATGCGCGGCCGTCGGGGAACTGGCAGCAGCGGGCGGCGGGGTGATGGTGTCGACTGTCCCCATCGGTGCGGCGGATCCGGACCGATGGGCGTTGTCCGCCCGGGTGATCGGGGGTGACGGCGACGATCGGCTCGAGGTGGTTGCCCGGAACACGATTCTGCTGTCTGCGCCCGTCGAGTCTCTGTCTGGTCCGGACTGTGCGGTGTCGATTTCTTCGACTCCGGCCCGAACTGTTGTCGCAGTCACAGGCAGCAGCGGTGGCGACACGGAGCAGGTCTTCGACGGTGATCTGCGCCCGCAGATGGTCGGGGTCTTCTCGGACCTCGACGGCGTTGCGCCAGATGGTCTGCGGGTCGACGCAACACTCGATACGCGGTTCACGACGTCGCCGACGGCGGTGAAGTTGGCAGCAATGGTGCTCGCGGTACTGGCCACCACCCTCGCATTGTGGTCGCTGCACCGCTTCGATGCCACTGATGGCCGGCGCTCGCGCAGGCTTCTTCCCTCGTCCTGGTGGTCGTTCACACGTATCGACGCCGTGGTGATCGGCGTCCTCGGTGTGTGGCACATCATCGGCGCGAACACCGCCGACGACGGCTACCAGCTCGGTATGGCGCGAGCCGCAGGCGAGTCGGGCTACATGGCGAACTACTTCCGTTGGTTCGGCGTCCCCGAGGCACCCTTCGGAACGCCGTTCTACGACGTCCTCGCGTGGATGACACAACTGTCGACGGCGAGCGTATGGGTGCGTGTGCCTGCACTTCTCGCCGGAATCCTCACGTGGTGGCTTCTGAGTCGAGAGGTCGCCCCGAGGCTCGGGGTGGCGGCCCGGCGCTCGTCACTACCGTTGTGGACCGGTGCCCTCGTGTTTCTGGCGTTCTGGCTGCCGTTCAACAACGGGTTGCGGCCGGAACCGGTCGTCGCGGCGGGCGTGCTGCTGACGTGGTGCTCGGTCGAACGTGCCATCGCGACACGGCGATTGCTGCCTGCGGCTGCAGCGATCGTGATCGCAGCCTTCACGGTCACAGCGGGACCGTCGGGCATCATCTGCTTTGCTGCGCTGATCTCCGGCGCCCGCCCGATCGCGCGGATCGTCGCCGACCGTGCCCGCTCCGTCGGATACGCGGCGCTGCTGCTGCCGTTGGTGTCGGCCGGTCTTGTCGTGCTCGTGGCGGTGTTCGCGGATCAGACGTTTGCAGCGGTGCAGGAGATGCAGCGCGTGCACGCGATTGGACCCAACGTTGCTTGGTTCGACGAGTACATGCGCTATCAGTGGCTGTTCCAGGACAGCACCGACGGCTCTCTCGCACGCCGGTTCGCGGTGTTCACGATGGTGCTGTGTCTGCTGACGGTGATCGTGGCATTGCTTCGACGGGGTCGGATTCCGGGCGCATCGGTGGGGCCGACCCGCAGGATTGTCGGTGTCACCATCGGCGCGATGGTGCTGATGATGTTCGCGCCAACGAAGTGGACCCACCACTTCGGTATCTACGCCGGTCTGGCAGCGGCAGTCGCGATCGCGGCATCGGTCGCTGTGGCCCCGGCGGTGTTGCGGTCCCGGCGAAACCGCGCGTTGTTCGCGGCAGCCGTGATGTCCGTGCTCGCGATCTCCTTCGCGGGCCGCAACGGCTGGTGGTATGTCTCGAGCTACGGCGTGCCCTGGTTCGACAAGCCGCCGTCGATTGGTGGCAACGGCTTCGCGGTTGCGCTTCTCGCTGTTGCGGTGCTGCTCCTGGGCGTTGCGGCCTGGTTCCACATCCATCCGAACGCCTCGACACGCACCGACACTCCCTCACGATTGTGGTCCATTCCGCCGTTGACACTCGCCGCGGCGCTGATGGTTGCGTTCGAGGTGCTGTCGCTCGCCAAGGGGGCTGTCTCGCAGTACCCGGCGTACTCCGTGGCCAGGTCCAACATCGACGCACTCGCAGGGGCACCCTGCGGCCTGGCCAATGATGTTCTCCTCGAGACCGACCCCAATGCCTCCATGCTGCAGCCGCTCTCCGGAGACATCGGCGCGGCCCTTGCCGCGGGTGGAGTCGTCGGGTTCCACCCGAACGGTGTCGCCCAGGACCTCACGCCGGACACCGAGGACGTCGCCTCTGGAACCGCGAACACCGTCGATCGCACCAACGCGGACCAGAACACCTCCGGTGGCACCGCTGGAACCGGCGGGGGATTCGGCGGCGAGGGAATCAACGGCAGTACAGTGGCCCTGCCGTTCGGGCTCGATCCAGGAACCACTCCGGTACTGGGTAGTCTCGGCGCAGACGGGATCGCGACGGTAACCACGGACTGGTACCGGCTTCCCGATCCCGATTCGGTCGGTTCACGCGGAGACATCGTCTCGATCTCGGCGGCCGGGCGGATTCGTTCCGTGAACCCCGACGGCATCGAAACTTACGGACAGAGTCTGATTCTCGAATACGGAATCTCGAACTCCGACGGCACAGTGACCGTGCTGGGTTCGGCGGTGCCGATCGACATCGGACCGACCCCCTCGTGGCGGAACCTGCGAGTTCCACTCGAACAGTTGCCGGCCGAGGCGGATGTGGTCCGTATCGTTGCTGCCGACAACGATGTTCGCCCCGAACAGTGGCTGGCATTCACGGCTCCGCGCGTTCCACAAACCCAAACGCTTCAGGACGTGCTGGGTCACGACACCCCGGTGCTGCTCGATTGGGCGGTGGGACTGAACTTCCCGTGCCAGGACCAGATGCTTCACGCCAACGGGGTGTCCGAGGTTCCCGAATACCGGATCTCTCCGGACCGCCCGCTCGCAGTCGTAACAGGCCTCTGGCAGGACCACTACGGTGGAGGGCCGCTCGGCTGGACTCAGTTGCTGCTCGGCGCGAGGACCATCCCCTCATACCTGGCCTATGACTGGGATCGGGACTGGGGGTCGATCGAACAGTTCGTCCCAATCGACCGCACGGCCGAACCGGCACAGATCCACACCAGTACCGTGACCCGGTCCGGGCTGTGGACGCCAGGACCGATCAACATCACTTCCTGAAACCGTCGCCGCACGAGCATGATGGTCCGGGCCTGCCCGGACCATCATCTCGGTGCGAAGGGGCGGCTCATTGTGGTCGCTCTACCCGTGGCTCCCTGCACCGTTGCACAGGGCAGGGAGCCACGGTAGTCGGTATACGCGTCCCGCCAAGTGCGGTGAAAGACAATCCGACCCTGAATACCGAAAAGCCCGACGACTGCACAAGTGTGGCAGTCGTCGGGCAGTAGCGGGCGGGGCGGGGACTGGCCGAGAAGTGGTCTCGACCGTCGCCTACCTCGCCCGACCCGCAACGGCGGGAACGCTCAGCCTCGGTCGGCTTTGATCAGGTCCGCGCACCGCTCGCCGATCATCATTACGGTGATGTTCGGGTTCACGGTGGTGTGTTCGGGAAACACCGAGGCGTCGGCAACGCGCAATCCCTGTACACCCTTGACGCGCAGTTGCGGGTCGAGGGGCGACATGTTGTCATCGGCAGGGCCCATCCTGACGGTGCCGACGGGGTGATAGACGGTGTTGTGAGTGTGGCGGATGTAGTCGGCGAGTTCCTCGTCGGACTGCACATCCTTTCCGGGGAACAGCTCCTTGCCCGCCCACGCGCTCATCGCCGGCTTGGCGACGATCTCACGGGCACGCCGGATCCCAGCAATCATGATCCGCATGTCGTAGCCCTCCGGGTCGGTGAAATACCGGGGGTCGACGCGCGGCTTGTCCCTGAAGTCCCGCGACCGCAGGCGCACCGTGCCACGAGAACGCGCGTGCGTGATGTTGGGGGTAAGGCAGAAGACGTTCTCGGCTGTGGGGTAGCCCTGCCGCACCGTGTGCATGTCGAACGGCACCGACCCGTAGTGCATCATCAGGTCGGGCCGGTCCAGGCCCTCGTCCACGGCGGTGAAAACACCGATCTCCCACCATTGAGTGGAGGATTCGACCATGGGCTGCAAGGCCTCCCACGAGATGACTCCCTCAGGGTGATCTTGCAGATTGGCACCCACACCTGGGGAGTCCACGAGGACGTCGATGCCGTTCTCGCGTAGATGCACGGTGGGACCGATGCCGGAGAGCATCAGCAGCTTCGGTGAGTCGATGGCGCCGGCTGACAGCACCACCTCGCCTGTCGCCCGGATGAGCTTGGCCCTACCGAACTGGTTGTCCACCACCTCGACTCCGACGCATCGGGTGCCGTCGAACACGAGTCGGGTGGCACGTAGACCCGTCAGCAGGGTGAAGTTGTCCCGCTCGGTGATCGGGTGGATGTAGGAGACCGAAGACGACGCACGGGTGCCGTCGGCGCGCCGGTTGATCTGCAGGAAGTTGGCCCCGTTGACGACGGTTTTGCCGGTGTTGAACCGCTCGGTGGGGATGCCGTCCTGCTCGCATGCCTCGAGCAATGCCACTCCGCAAGGATCGGCGGGCGGGACGTTCATCAGATGCACGGGTCCGCTGTCGCCGTGATGTGGCGCGTCCGGACCTGCATCCTCGTTGGTCTCGAGGCGCTTCAGAATCGGCCACATCGCCTCCTTGTTCCAACCCGTGGCGCCGTGCTCCGACTCCCACTCGTTCAGGTCTTCGGCGGGAGGCCAGAAGGCGATGCACGAATTGTGCGAGGAGCATCCGCCCATCACCTTGGCACGAGCGTGACGCAGGAAGGAGTTGCCGTTCTCCTGCGGCTCCACCGGATAGTCCCAGTCGTAACCGGATTCGAGCAATTCCATCCACCGGTCGAGTTGCAGCACCTCGGGGATGTTCCGATCGTCCGGGCCTGCCTCGATCAGTGCGACCTTGACGGCGGGATCCTCCGACAGTCGCGCCGCAACGGCGGAACCCGCAGATCCGCCGCCGATCACGACATAGTCGAAGGTACTGCCGGCGGCCGATTCGTTCATCGGTTCTCCTGCTGAGATGCGTTCTCGAACCAGCCCGTGACGGCGGGCGCGATGTTCTGGTAGATGTGCTTGGCCTCACGGTACTCGTCGAGGCCGGTGGGACCGAGTTCGCGGCCCACACCGGACTGGCCGAACCCGCCCCACTCGGCTTGCGGCAGGTAGGGGTGGAAGTCGTTGATCCAGATGGTGCCGTGGCGTAGCCGGTTGGCCACCCGCTGCGCTCGCCCGGCATCCTGAGTCCACACCGCCCCAGCCAGGCCGTAGTGAGTGTCGTTGCCGATCCGCACGGCATCGTCCTCGTCCGTGAACGTCTCGATCGTGACGACGGGTCCGAAGGCTTCGTCGACGACGACGGACATCCCGCTGCGTACCTGATCGAGCACGGTCGGCAGGTAGTAGTAGCCGGCATCGAGATCGGTGTCTCCGGAGATACCGGTGGCAAATGCGCCGCCGCAGCGAACCCGCGCACCCTCGGCGACACCGGCCTTCACGTACGCGTCGACCTTGTCGCGGTGCGCCGCCGAGATGAGCGGGCCGGTTTCGGCCCGATCATCGAACGGACCACCGATCCGGATTTGCTGCGCACGAGCGACGAGCGCATCGGTGAACTTCTCTGCGATCGACTCCTGCACAACGATCCGGGCACCCGCGGAGCACACTTGCCCCGAGTGCACGAACGCGCCGTTGAGGGCGTTGTCGACAGCGGCGTCGAAGTCGGCGTCGGCGAAGATCACGTTCGGGTTCTTGCCACCGAGTTCGAGCGCCACCTTCTTCACGGTCGCAGCCGCGGCGGCGGCCACGACCTTGCCGGTCACGAGTCCACCGGTGAACGAGACCAGGTCGACGTCCGGGTGCTCGCTCAGCGGAGTACCTGCATCGGGGCCGGTGCCGGTGACGAGGTTGGCGACGCCCGCGGGCAGACCGAGCTCGTCGAGCACCTCCATCATGAGGATCGAGGTGTGCGGGGTGAGCTCGGCCGGTTTGAGCACGAACGTGCAGCCCGCGGCCAGAGCGGGCCCGATCTTCCACGCAGCCTGGAGCAGCGGATAGTTCCAGGGGGTGATCATCCCGCATACGCCGACCGGTTCGTACTGGATGCGGCTGACGACGGTGTCGCTGCCTGCGTCGACGAGTCGCCCCGCATCCTGTGCCGCCACACGGCCGAAGTACTCGAAGCATGCCGTGATGTCGTCCATGTCGATCTCGGACTCGACGAGCCGCTTCCCAGTGTCGAGGGATTCGGCGCGCGCGAACTCCGCCTTGCGTTCGCGCAACCGCTGTGCGACCCGAAGCAGGAAGGCACCGCGTTCGGCCGCGGGCACGCTCGACCACCGGCCGTCGTCGAACGCGGTGCGCGCCGCAGCGATGGCCTTCTCGGTGTCGACGCGGGTGGCCTCGCTGACCGTCCCGACAAGCTCACGCGTGGCGGGGCACTCGATGTCCCGGACGCCTCCGTCCGTCGCAGCTTGCCAGGTGCCGTTGATGAACAGGGTGCGAGCGGTCACTTGGGCTCCAATTCGAACCGCGCCTCGTCGGCGCCCCGTTCTCCATTGGTGAGGTCACCGATATCGAGGGCCTCGAAGTCGTGCGACCAGTCGATGACCGGATCGTTGTCGACAGCCGTGGAGTCTGTGCCATGGCTGCGGTGCAGGAACTCGAGTTGCCGCTCGTAGTGGTCGAGAACGTTGCTGATGAGCTGTTCCTTGGTGAACCCGAACACGTCGAACCCATTACTGCCGTCAGCCGAGAACACCTCGAGGCGGAAGTACTTGTCCAGTTTCTGTGCGCCCTGACCGTAGCTGGGTGTCTGGTGTTCGGTGGGATAGACCTGGTAGTGGAACGAACGCTCACCCTCGAACAGGACATTGAGGTGGTAGGAGTGGATTCCGCAAGATTCGACCACTTGCTCGCCCACCGAAGCGTCAGCTCCCTGACTTCGGAGTTCGGCCGCGACCTCGGCAAGGGCTGGTCCGACGACTGTCGTTGCGTAGCGCTCCGTGGCGTCGGCGCCGGGGAAGCGCATAGACCGCTCGACGCGCTGGCGCCAGTGCAGAGTGGTGCCGCCTGCGCTACGGCTGGACAGCGCGTTCGGCAGCGACTTCCGCAGAGACTCTGCCCAGTTCTTTTCCACCTGAAGCGCTTTGAACAGGCCGAGCATGATGAACATGATAACGACCGCGAACGGCAGGCCCATGATGATCGTGGCGTTCTGCAGGGTGGTGATACCGCCGATCATGAGTGCCACCAGGGTCAACACGCCGGTGGCGCAGGCCCAGAAGATTCGCACCCATGCGGGGCCATCGGATTCGTTGTCCTGGTTTCGGGAGCTGAATCGAGCCATTACCAGTGCGCCCGAGTCGGCGCTGGTGACATAGAACAGGAGACCGGTGAACGTGGCGATCGCCGCGAGGATCGGGGCTCCCGGGTACTGCTCGAGCAGCGAGTAGAACGCCCGCTCGGGGGATGCCATGGCGGTCGCCCCGAACTCGCTGTCGCCACCGCGAACGATGTCGATGGCACTGTTTCCGAAGATCGAGATGTAGACCAGGATGAACAGGAACGGGATGGTCAGTGTGCCGACCACGAACTGACGGATGGTTCGGCCACGGGAGATGCGGGCGAGGAACAGACCGACGAAGGGTGCCCAGGCAATCCACCAAGCCCAGAAGAACAGCGTCCACGCCGAGAGCCAGGCCTCTTGCGAGTCGTAGGCGAACGTATCGAGCGTCATGCCGGGGAAGCGGCTCGCGAAGTCGCCCATGTTCTGCACCATGCCGTCGAACAGGAACGATGTGGATCCGGCCACGAGAACGTACACCAGCAGGCCGATGGCCACGATCACACTGATCTCCGAGAGCCGCCGCACACCGCGATTCACGCCGGACACGGCCGACAGAGTTGCAATGATCACCGCAACCGCGATCAGTCCCGCTTGTGCAGGTGTCCCCTCAGGCAGCCCGATCAAACCGTTCAGTCCGACGTTGAGCTGAGCAACGCCGATCCCGAGGCTGGTGGCGAGCCCGAAGATGGCACCGAGCAGTGCGGCGATGTCCACGAAGTTGCCCAGCGCGCCGTTGATCCGCTTACCGAAGATCGGGTAGAGGGCCGAACGGATGCTCAACGGGAGGTTGTGGCGGTAGGCGAAGTAGCCCAGAGCCAGCCCCATCAGGGCGTACAGGCCCCATCCGATGATGCCGTAGTGGAACAGCGTCCACACCAGGGCCTGCCGTGCCGCCTCGTTGGTCCCGCCGTCTCCGGTGGGCGGCTCGAGGTACTGCGTGACCGGTTCGGCAACCGAGAAGAACATCAGGTCGATGCCGATTCCGGCGGCAAAGAGCATTGCTGTCCAGGAGAACAGGCCGAAAACAGGTTTGGAGTGGTCGGGTCCGAGCTTGACTTTGCCCACGCTCGACATAGCCGCCCAGGCGACGAATCCAAGCACCACAGTGACTAGCAGGATGTAGAACCAGCCCAGGTTGCCGGCAACCCAGGACACCGCCGAGCCGATTACGGATTCCGCGTTGTCCTGATTGATCCACGCCCACAGAATGATGCCGACGATGCCGACGCTGGAGCCGATGAAGACCGGCCAGTTCACCGAAACCGGTGGCCCAGATTTGTCTGACGAGCGTTTGGGTTTGTCTGACGAGCCCTTGGGCGGAGATGGCTCGCCATGGACGAGATCGCTCGTAATCGATCCGGCCTGGCGGCCATTGCTTTCGTTTTCCATCAGAATCCTCATGTGATCGGCCCTGTGCGACCGGTAAGTCGGCCCTACGGCGGCTCTCGCGAACGGTTGGGGCTGACAGACCGTATCACTCAAGCGCGGTCAAACCGGTAAGGGCGCCGCAGGCGGCATGAGAGGAACTGCTTCTACTGGCGTGAAAGGGTAAGTACTCGAGCATATTTGGTGACAGAGTGAAATTTTGCACGTTCAGCTGCCGCTTCCGACTTCGGCAAATGTTCTACCCTTCTGCGGGTAAAGGGTGGATTAGGTGGTATGTTGTCGCGCCTTCCGGCCTCTCAAGTTAACGCGGTTGCTGCCGAGTAACGCTTGTCGATCCGTACTTGTGGGCAGCGAGTAGCGCACGCCCGTCGTCGCGGCTCCTCGAGATGGCGTGACACGCGAGCCCAGACCTCGACCGGCCGGCGTCGAGGATTCGCGATCGCTCCAACGAGTGCGATGCGGTGGAACCGCAAAGAAAACCGTACGTCACGAACTATGCCGAGAGATCGCCGACGGCTGCATGGTCGGTGCGTCACCGAGAACGCCGCGATCCAGCTTCGTCATGCCCGAATGACCACGCCTGAACTCGCGAAGCCGGACCAGCCGCGCACTGCGTCCGACCCGGGTCCAACTCGGATTACACAGCATCGGCTTACCAGGGAATTGCTGGTGGCGAGAGCCTGGCTACTCGCTTACCGTTGAATTGAGGACTCGATCGTGAAGAGGCGATGTGATGCTGCACGAGTCCTCGCGGAGCTGGATCGTGGGTGATGCGAGATGATCGAGTTGGGCGTGCTGGCCCTGGTATTAGGTGTGCTGTTGATTGTCGTCGAAGCACACGTACCGACTGCGGGTCTGCTCGCAGGGATCGGGGCGCTGTTCGTCGCCGCCGGCGTATGGCTGCTCATCACGTCCAGCGACACGGCGCAGATGATTGCGATCCCAGCGGCCGCCGGAGTTGCGCTGGTCGGTGTGGGTCTTGCGGCCGTGAGCGGGAGAAAGGCATTGATCGCCCGGCACGCCCCTGTGCGCACAGGACTGCAATCTCTGATCGGGTCCGACGCTACCGTTCGCAACTGGGCGGGTCGACAGGGTCAGGTCGAGGCCGCCGGAAGCCTGTGGAAGGCCCAAACGCAGTTCGGCGATGACGAGACGCCTGCAGTGGGTGATGCCGTCGTCGTCGAGCAGATCCGTGGCCTGACTCTCACGGTGCGTCGACGAGAGCCTTGGGAGCTACCGCAATGACTACCATCCTCGTTATCTCACTTGTCGTAATCACGCTCCTTTTCATGTTGGCGGGCAGCGCAATTCGGGTTCTTCGAGAGTATGAACGAGCCGTCGTGTTCCGATTGGGCCGACTCGTCGAGTTGAAGGGTCCAGGGCTCGTTCTGTTGATCCCCGCGATCGACCGGATGGAACGGGTCAGCCTGCGGACAGTCACCTTGAGAATTCCCGTTCAGGAAGTGATCACCAACGACAACGTGCCGGTCAAGGTCACCGCTGTCGCCTACTTCAGGGTGGTAGACGCAGATCGGGCGATTGTCGAAGTCCAAGACTTCCGTGCCGCGACATCGCAGATTGCCCAGACCACATTGAGGTCGATCCTCGGTAAAGCGGATCTCGACGCACTGCTGTCCGAGCGGGAACGCCTCAATGAAGACCTGCAAAAAGTGATCGATCAGCAGACCGAACCGTGGGGGGTCAAGGTCACCACTGTCGAGATCAAGGACGTCGAGATCCCTGCCAACATGCAACGGGCGATAGCGCGGCAGGCAGAGGCCGAACGCGAGCGGCGCGCCCAGATCATCAATGCGGAAGCCGAGTTCCAGGCCTCGACCAGGCTCGCGGAAGCTGCTGAAGTCATCAGCCGCAACCCGACCACCCTGCAATTGCGCTACCTGCAGACCCTCAGCGCAATGGGCGGGGAGAACAATTCCACCGTCGTCTTCCCGTTGCCTCTCGACCTGGTTCGTCCGTTCCTCGCCGCTGGGCAGAAAGCGGTTGGTGCGGAAGGCGCCGACGACGAGCGCGCACAATTCGAAGCCCAGGCCAATCTGGCGGCGATGATTCCGCCCTCCGGTACTGAGGAGCGTGCCCCGCATCGCACACGAAACTGAGTTGTCGTCGAAGGATTCTCGAGCAGAGATATCTGGCGGTACCAGTCGAAACTCGGCGTCACGGCGTCGTCCGGTCGCGGTAGTTCATCACGTCGGAGAGCCGGAAACGGCGGTGTGTGCCGCGCATCTGTATGGGCAGCACCTTCGAGTTGGCCAGCCGACGTACGTAGGTGTCAGAGACGCCGAGGATTTCCGCAGCCTGTGAAGTGGTAAGCAATGCAGCGACCGAGCCGAGCGCCACGCTCTGGCCTTCACCGAGAAGTGCAAGCAGTTCGAGAACAGCCTTGTTCGCAGGCGGGGGGAGTTCCGCACCATCGACTGTGACGGCCGGGGACCCGGCGAGGGCGGCGCGCAGCCCAGCCGCGGCCTCGGGGTCCAGTGCGGGAACGATGTGGTCGATGCTCATGGCAGGCTCCCCGTCGAATTACTGGAATCTCAACTACGATCTCACGATCGGGGTGAGTCCCGTCGTGGACTCGCTCCGGCAATGGCCTCCTGCTGTTGTCGAAGCTTCAGTCCAGGACGGTGAAGAACGAATCGCCATCCTCCGCGGCCCCGTCGATCTGGCCTCGGTCGGTGCGTGAGTCTTCGACGATGACGCCCTCCACTACATGAGCGTGCTTCGTACCGAACACCGGAATCTCGACCTCGTCACCGTCGATGACTCGATCTACGTCAGTAGAGAGTTCGTCGTCGGACAGGTTGGCGATTGGAACATCCAATCGTTCCTCGCACGCAACGTCGGGTTCCTCCTCGGACAGCCTCGCGTCGAGCGACTCTCCTTCTCGCCCTTCCCTTGCGGTGGTGCCGAACCTGTCGGCTTCGATCCACCCATCCGGTGGGTCGACTACGTCGTCGCCATCGTTGTTGCGTACGTCGTCGGAGTCCAAACTTTCGCTGGGACTCAGCGTGTCGCCGGGGCCGTCTGTACTACTCATGGTCATCAAATGCCCAGTTCAGGGCTGTTCGAAACTTCGAGCGGAGTCCAGGTAGTGACTCTTCCGAATTCAATTCTCCACCACCTTGCCGTCGACGACAATCCGCACCCGATCGGGGTAGAACGACAGGTGGTCGTCGATGCCCGAGGCTTCCGCAGTGGTGAAGGGGTAGTACCACGCTGCGTCCTTCACAGGCTCGCCGTCGCCTCGCCCCGTGAAGGACAGGTGCGACGCATTTCCCTTGTACGGGCAGGAAGTCCTGGTGTCGGACTTGGTGAAGAACTCGGACCGGACGTCGATGCGGGGAATGTAGTAGCGCACCGGCAACGAGGTTTCGAACAGCAGGCGTGGACGAACTGTGTCGGCCACCAGGGTGTCGCCGATGTATACCTCCACGTGTCGCGAGGATTCCAGGACGTCGACGCGGACGTACGGATCGCGCGCGTGGACGAACACCTGCTGATCCTCCTCATACCAGGCATCCATCTTGTTCCATTGAAAGGCGACGTATGAGCTGAGGTCGAGGGAGTTGGCGGGAGGTTCGTCGTACCCCCAGACAGATTGTGGGGCGGATCGGTCGCCGACCCGAAGGTCCCAATACCGCGCTTTCCCTTTCCACGGGCAGGTCGTGGTGGCGTCGACGGGATAAAGGACGTCGAAGTTCACGTCGGTGCGTGGGATGTAGTAGACCGGCACGAGATTCTTCTCGAACAGGTACACGGCGCGGGTCGTGTCCGCGACGGCCTGACCGCCGAAGAAGACCCGGATGCGTTTGTGGCCGGGTTCGATCGAAATGTGCCCGTTCTCCGCGCTCTGCTGGGCTGCGGCTGCATGCGTGAGTGCTGTGGACATCGACTACTCCAAGGTGTCGGTCGCGGTGCAAAACGTGCCCCATCCATGATCGCACCTTCGGGAAGCTGCCAGCGGCCGAGTTCGCATACCCGATGACCGGGCGTGGTGAATGTTGACAGTCCCTTTTGCCGGTTCGACGATGGAGGCATGGCCGCACCCGCCCTGATGCACGAAGCACCTGTCGCCGGATACGTGAGCGGCACCGGGTGGCTGAATTGACGGGGCCGAGTTCGTTCACGCCGCTGAGCTCCGAACTTTCTGCGCGGGGTATCGATCTCGACACGGATTCACGGCGGCGAGCGGAATACGCCTTCGATGCGTCCAACTATCGTGTGCCACCGCTGGCGGTGGCCTTTCCCCGCACACCCGGTGAAGTAGTCGATATCGTTCGCGCCTGCAGAGACCGGGGTATTCCGGTCACCAGCCGCGGTGGCGGTACATCTCTTGCCGGCAACGCCATAGGCAGGGGAGTGGTGCTCGATTTTTCCCGCCATATGAACCGGGTGTATTCCGTAGACGCGTCCGCCCGCACAGCCGTCGTCGAACCGGGCATCGTGCTGACAGAGCTGCAGAGGGCCGTGCAACTGGCGACGGACGGCGCCTTCACGTTCGCACCGGACCCGTCGAGCAAGTCTCGTGCAACAGTCGGTGGCGCGATCGGCAACGACGCCTGCGGCAACCACTCGGTGCGCTACGGTCGCACGTCCGGACACGTTGTCGCCCTCGATCTCGTGACTGCGGGCGGGCACCGCCTGACCGCGACCCGCGAAGGCTTGCGTGGCACCGATCCGGACGACGCTCCGGCGTTCGCGGAGGCCGCTCGGATAACGGCCGAGCTCGATGAACTGGCTCGCGAGCATCTCGGGGACTTTCGGCTCGAACTGGGCCGTATCCCCCGACAGGTGTCCGGATACAACCTCGCTAGTCTCTTGCCCGAGAACGGCTTCGATGTGGCGCGGTCTCTGGTGGGAAGTGAGGGAACGTGCGCGGTGGTCGTGGCCGCCACCGTTGCGCTGGTACCTGTGCCTCCTTCGGCGATGCTGCTGTGCCTTGGATACCGCGACCTGGTGGACGCCGCGCGGGACAACGTGATGATTCTGGGGTACTCGCCCGCGGCCATCGAGGGCATCGACTCGACGATCGTCGACACCATGCGACACAGGCGCGGCGTCGACTCGGTGACGGGGTTGCCCGAAGGCGAGGCCTGGCTGTACGTCGACCTCGACGGTGAGAATCCGACGGAGGTCGCGCTGCGCGGGGCCGAACTGGTGTCGAAACTGCAAGACGCGGGCAGGCTCGTCGACGCGCGTGTGGTCTCGGACCCGGACGAGCGTGCGTCGTTGTGGCGGGTGCGCGAGGACGGTGCGGGGTTGTCCGCGCGCTTGGTCGATGGCGGCGAATCCTGGACAGGCTGGGAGGATTCTGCGGTTGCGCCCGACAAGATGGCCGACTACCTCGTGGAAATCAAGGCGCTGCTCGAGGACTTCGATCTCAACGGCGTGATGTACGGGCACTTCGGCGCCGGGTGCATGCACATCCGAATCAACTTCGATCAGCGCACCGAAGATGGCCGCGACATCATGTCGCGATTCATCCACCGGGCCGCCGAACTGTGCGTACGGTTCGGTGGTTCGATGTCGGGCGAGCACGGTGACGGCCGCGCACGGTCCTCGTTGCTGCCTATCATGTACAGCCCCAGGATGATGGCGGCGTTCGCCCGGTTCAAGCGGATTTGGGATCCGGCGGCCGTCCTGAACCCGGGTAGCGTGGTCGATCCGGAACCGCTGTTGGGCAATCTCGCGCTCGAGGGAGTCGATTCGCGGTCCTGGCAGACAAGCTTCGACTTCAACCTCGCTACCGACGTGCCGGTATCCCCCTTCGTGCATGCCGTGCAGGGCTGTATCGGGGTCGGCCGGTGCCGAGCGTCGACGGGTGGGGTGATGTGCCCCAGCTTCAGGGCGACCGGCGACGAGAAGGACTCGACCCGCGGCCGGGCACGTGCGCTGCAGGAAATGGTCCGCAACTCACCGACCGTCGCCGACGGATGGCGGTCGGAGGACGTGAAGGAATCGCTGGACCTCTGCCTGTCATGCAAGGCGTGTTCCACCGATTGCCCGGTTGGTGTGGACATGGCGACCTACAAGTCCGAGTTCCTCGACCATCACTACCGTGGCCGGATGCGTCCACTGTCGCATTACTCCCTCGGCTGGTTGCCGGTGTGGTTGCGGATCGCGCAGCGATGCGCTCCCGTGGTGAACAGGCTGGCGGTCGGCAGGTCGGCGACCGTCGCGGCCAAGCTTGCGGGCCTGACCTCGCACCGATCGATGCCGGAGTTTGCGTCCCGCAGGCGAATCCGACAGCAGATCGGGGATTCGATCAGCCGAAACGCGGACGTCGTGTTACTCGCGGACACGTTCACTCGCGGATTCCGGCCAGAGGTGATCGGGGCGGCGAAGCGGGTGCTCGCCGATGCGGGGCTCAGTTCCCAGTGCCGCAGCGACGTCTGCTGCGGACTGACGTGGATCTCCACCGGTCAACTGAAGCAGGCTCGCAAGACACTCACCAGGGCGGTCGAACGTCTAGACGACGGTAGCGATCGCCCAATCGTCGTACTCGAGCCGAGTTGCGCTGCGGCATTCCGGAAGGATCTGCCCGAACTCGTGCACACCGACTCCGCGCGTCGCGTCGCCTCACGGGTGCGGAGCTTCGCTGTAGCGGTGCTCGAACAGGCGGAGGCAGGGTGGTCCCCGAGCGGGCGGTTGCCGGGGGATGTAACGCTACAGACCCATTGCCACGAGTACGCCGTGTTCGATGCGGCCACCCAGCGGCGGGTATTGCAGGCCATAGGAGTGCACCGAGTGCGTGAGGCGACCGGATGCTGCGGTGTTGCAGGAAATTTCGGATTCGAGACCGACCACTACGACATCAGTATGCGGGTCGCGGAGCAGGCGCTGGCCCCAGCGTTGCGCGAGAGTCCGGCCGACGCGGTCGTGTTGACCGACGGGTTCAGCTGCCAGATGCAGGTGCGGCAACTCGAGCCCGCCAGGCTGTCGATGCATCTTGCCCAGTTGCTCGATCCCGCGCAGTCTGCGGACGTAGGGGAGTAAGCGCGGACTCACTTGCTGCGCAGATCATGGCCGGAAATGAACTTCACAGGTTCCTCGCGGCCTGGCGTGCGGGCTCGGGTGCACTGTCTGGGAAGTCGACTACTCAGGATCTGTAGGTACCTTCGAGTGAGGGACTTGTTCGATTTCCTGGGGAGTAAGGCATGACACGCATTCGCACGGCGGCTGACGCGGAATCCAACGCGGCCAAGCAGATGCAGAGGCTCGGATACGGTGACGCGACAGTGCTTCTCGGTGGGGCGGAGGGCGGTATCGACGTTCATTCGTCGAGTGCCTACGCTCAGGTGAAATGGCGAGGGGACAGCGCCGGGCGGTCGAACCTCCAGAGTCTGTACGGTGCCCGCGGAACCAGTCACGGGACGAAACTACTGTATTTCTCAGGTTCCGGATATACCGACGAGGCCGTCGCGTACGCAGACGAGGTGGGGATGGCCCTGTTTCGAACCGAGCCGGACGGCGAGACCTGTCCAGTCGGTGCCCACGCACCGGAACTGGTTTCCGCAGTGAGGGATTCAGCCGTTGCTTCGGACGCACCACCACCCGTGGCCCTGCCGTCGAAGCCGGTGTCGCCGGCGCGCGTCCTGGCCCGAAGCATGGGAGCACTGGCTACGGCATTGCTCGGCGCGCATTGGCGATTGCTCGGCGCGGTCCTGTGCACGATCGTCCTGATAGTGGCACCCTTCGGCGAGGGTTTCGTCGCTTTGCGGGTTGTTGCGACGATCCTCGCCGTCGTCGGCGCACCTGCGTTGTGGCTTCTCTTCATCGTGCACCGGCGAACCAAGGGCAGATAGTTCTGCAGGCACCCCAGGGTCGACCGCGCTCGAGCAGCGGCTACCGGGCTGGCGTCGCATGATATGTCAGCGGACACTGAGGGAATGCCCCAGCGACAGATGTCCGAGCCGAGCGGATTCAAAGGTGGTGCCCGGTTGTCGCAGGGCCTGTGGCTTCCCTACTCGCTGCTGGTCGTCGCAGCACTCGGATGGTGGTGGACCTTCGTCGGTGCGGGGCGCACGGGATCCTCCACGATGGCCGCGATGTCGTTCGCAGCCTTTCTCATTGCGTGGGTCGCCATGATGGGGGCGATGATGCTGCCGGCCATCCTGCCGGTGGTCCGCTTGTACGCCCTGGCAGCTGCTCGGGGAGCCGCAGCACCCGCTGCGGTCTTCGTCGGGGGTTATTTGGTGGTGTGGAGTGCGGTGGGCATTCCGGCGTACTTCCTGTGGCGGCGCCTGAGTGGGCCGTTGGCTGAAGCGAGTCCGTGGGCGGCCCGGTTCGCAGGCGCTGTCGCGATCGGTGCCGCGGTCTATCAGCTGACGCCGCTCAAGTCGCTGTGCCTGCGTCACTGTCGTTCGCCGCTGTCCTTCTTTCTCCACCACGGCCGGAACCTAAACCGGCCCACCGGGGCTGCGCTGGCCGGTGGCAGACACGGGATCTACTGCCTCGGGTGCTGCTGGATGTTGATGGCACTGTTGGTTGCCTTGGGCACCATGTCGCTGGGGTGGATGATCGCACTTGCGGTCCTGATCCTGCTCGAGAAGACGGCTCCATTCGGAGAGGTGCTGGCCAAGACGGCTGCGGCCGGACTCCTCGTTCTCGGCGCTGCTCTGCTGCTGCACCCGGCTCTCATCGGGAACATTGTGTGAAAGAGAGGCTCGAAAATGTCGACAACCGAACAACGCACCAGGTGGGCCCTGAAGGGTCACGCTTATGAGTTCTGTAATTGCGTGCCAGGTTGCACCTGCTATTTCTCGGGGTTCCCGAGCTCAGCAGATGGCAGCTGCCAGAACTTGCTCTGCTTGGACATACGGCAGGGTTCGTGTGGAGACGTCAACCTCACCGGCGTGAAGAGCGTCGTGGTTCTCGATTTCCCGCGCGCCATCCATGAGGGGGGTGGCAAGACGGTGTTGATTGTCGACCCAGACGCCACGGAGGAGCAGGTCGATACCCTGCACCAGATCATCACCGGCGCATTCGGCGGTGCCCCGTGGACCTTTCTCGCCGGGACTTATGAGGTAATCGGCCGGGCAAGGGCGCCAATCAGCTTCGAGGGCACCGGCGTGAAGGCAACGATGACAGCCGAAGGATTTGGTCGAGCGACTGGTGATTCCTTGAAGGATCCGGTGACCGGGGAGGACCACCAGGTGCAGATCGTGTTGCCCGAAGGACCCATCCTGAGGAAGGGAGAGTGTGGCGTCGGATCGTTCGAGATCGAGGTCGAGGGTCTCCACTACGGCTACGCCGACACCAACTGCATCGCCTTCGAGTTCGAGTGGTCGAACGACTGAAAGGTGTGTTGCTAGGACGGGTCGTCGAATCGCGTCCGCTCCTCGGGATTGCTGGACATTCCCAACTGCTCGGACCGCTCGGGCCGCGGTTTGGGTTCAGGACTGGAAGTCCGAGGCGGCGATACGATGCCACGGAGGGCGTTGCGCAGGACGTGCGCCAGCCGTTCCCAGTGCTTTGCGGTCGGGTCATCTGTGTCACGAAGACGAGCAACTCGGTCGGTGCAGGTGTCGAGCAGTGCGAGGATCCGATGGCGGTCGTGACCGCAGACGTCGGCGACGGCGGTTGGATCGAGATCGCCTGCAGATCCTGTGTCGAGATGGAACAGGATGAGAAGTTCCTCGGGCAGATCCGCATCGCTCACGAGGATGTCGGCGGCGGGTTGCTCGTCAGCGGTGTTGCTTCGATAGAACGAGAGTTTCCCGCCGAATCGCTTGGAGAACTCGTCGTCGACGGTCTCGAGAAAGTCGGAGAACAGACTGCAGTTGTCGGTCAGGTGCTGCGGAACGAACGGGTTGCCCGGCACCTCGACAAACGCCGACAACCGATCGTCAACCAAAATGAACTTGATCCGTGACCACGTCCGATTCAGGTCGGCGGTGACCTCGGCGGCCCGAGTTCGGTCGCTGATGTTGTGTACCAACGGCGCGAACAGTTGCACGTCGACGGAGTCGGCGACCGGTCCGACGAACAGTATGGTGTTACTCATCCGGATCGGTACGTCACCGTCAGGGTCGCGTTCGGGAAGAACACCGAGTAGTGGCACGAGCGCAAGGGTGATCAATTCCTGAAGATGCTCGACGTCACGCGGCACGACGGCTGAAGTGGGGTCGATATTCTCGACGAGCGGCGGACGCACTGCGATCGGATCGAATGCGGGCGCAGGATCGGACAGGGCTGCTTCGGTTTTCAGGAACGACGGGTGGGCCACCCCCCAAATGTCACGGAACGCCGCGACCGCCATCGCTGCCAGTTGATCGGACCATGCGAGTTTCTTGTCGACGTAGAACGCCGGCGACCCGTCGTCGAATTCCTCGACTGCGCCGTCTGTGGGCCGATTCCAGCCGAGTTCTGTCAGGTAGGTCTGCTCGGCATCGGACAGTCGACGGGTGGGATGCAGCTGGTGGTTCGCCGGAACTTCACAGCGAACCGTGTCACCGTCCCAAACGAGGAATTGGATGCAGGGCCTTCGCCCCTCGGATTCGTCGAGTTCTTCCAAACCCGATTCGAGCACCAGGAGGTCCTCGTCTTTCATTGCGGCCAGATAGTCCGCGAGACGCCTCTGGAAGTCGGCCCAATCGCGGTTCACGCTCGAATCCAGGTCGAAGTCTTGCATGTCTGCTCCGTCCAGGTCGGCAACGAGTCACCTAGTTCGCTCTACACGGTAACGGCGATCACCGTTACCGTGGCTGAGGACGGCGCGTGTTCAGACGGGGTGTCCGGCCGCAATCGGTCCGGTCAGCCGGTTGACCGCACTCAGCAGATCCCACGACGTGCCCGGTTCCACCGCCACGTTCGTATCGCCCCACACGAGGTAGCGGCCGTCATCCTCGATATCACGCCACGCGAGTCCGCCTACAGGTTTCGGGCGGTGACGGGTACCGCGGGTCACCGTCACAATGCCCTGACCAGTCGCCGGCCTGCTGAGGATTCGGGTTGCCAGTCGGGCGTGTCCGGTGGTCGCATCCTCATGACGCGCGAACACGATGCCCTGGGCAGAGCCTGCTTCTACGTCGGGGAGTTGCGCGATCAGCTGTCTGGCGACGTCGTACGGTTCGCAACTCCGGATCACGACCGCCGAGTCCGGGTTCTGCACTGCTGCGACCCCGTGACCGCGGGCGACGGCGCCCATCATGCGAATCGGAGCCTGGCCGTCCGTGCCTCGTGAACCAGAGATCTCGATACGTACGTCGGGTACGGCGAGTACCAGCAGTGCCGAGTCCAGAAGATCGTGCCGAGGCCCGGAGAAGTCGGCGCGGATGCGGTGCTGCTCGGCTTCGTATTCGGCGGCAGTGTGCAGTGTGCTGGTGACTCGAAACGGATACGGAATCCGGTCTTGGCCGGTCCGCGCCCACAGTGCCGAGAACTGCGGCCCCGTCAATCCCCAGTGGCCCATATCTATTTGCCGATCACCGAGGGCGCGACCAGAGGGAGTCTTCCGACCAGTTCGCTGCCCTCGTCGATATCTTCGAGGAAGGTCGGGGGTTCTTCTTCGGCGTCGTCGCCATCAACGTGGTCCTTCGGCGGGGGCGGACTCGCAGGTGGGGATCGGTGGGATGCGACGACGTGCTGCGCGTACTTCGCTATACCGCCGCCAACAGCTCCGGCAAGGGCAGCGTTCGCAATCGAATCCGGCGCCGAGGAACGTATGCCCTCGTCCGGGCTCTCACGACGAGGACCGTCGTCGTGTCCGCGCTCACTGGATGATTCCCGGCTCTCCTCGTTCCCGGCCAATTGTCGGTCATCGGGAACGCCGAAGGTTCCGTTCGGGCCGACATCGAAACCCACTGGCTGAGGGGCCGCAGCGGCGTTCGTCGCGGCGGCGTCGAGGCCGCGGTCGGCATTATTGGGGAATGTGGATTGCAACACTGGTAGGTGCTCGCTCGCCCCTTGGTACGCCGGTGTGTACAGCGTTTCCATGGCGGCCTTCGCATTCTGCTCGGCGGCGTCAGCATCGGCTTCACCAGTCCAGTTCCAGGGCAGAACCCGGGTCCAGTCCGTGGTGTGGTCGATCGGTGGAACAACCGCACCGCGTACCGCCTCGGCGCCGGACATCGCATGGCGCAGAGCGCCCCCGACATCGGAGAACTGATCGCCGACCTGCCGGGCTCGAGAGGTGTACTCGTCTATTGCAGACCCCACTGCAGCAGCGGTCGTTCCGCGCCACCCGTCGTCGATCGCGGATCGGATCTCATCGTGAAAGGTAGTGATCGATTCCTGGAAACGGTGTCCGATGTGGTCCCACCTCGCCGCTACCGTTTCGGATTCCGCAGGCGCCAAGGAGTCGACCGCGCTCTTGATCGCGCGATGGTCCCAATCGCTCGATTGGAAGTTCTCCCGGTTCATCCCCAACCCCCCGTACTCGGACGCTCATGGTCGCGGGTTGAATCCTAGAACCCAGCGGAGTCACAGGTTGCAGGCCGGTCTGTACGAGGATCGGCATCGCCGGTGCCGCGCTCAGGTGAGCGCACGGCGCTGCTCGCGTCGACTAGTTGTCCTGCTCCGCGACTCATGACCCGTGTTTCTCACCAGCCCCTAGTTCTTCTAACCAGCCCTGTCTTCGGAAGGCTTGCTACCGTGTCCTCGCTCTCGCCCGCAGCGTCCGAGGCGCTGCGCGGATCCCCCAGTCGACCGCCTGCACTCGCTATTTTTGCCGCGGCGTTCGCGTTCCTCGCCACGATGATGGGAACGACGCTTCCGACCCCGCTCTATTCGATCTACGCGCACGAGATGTCTTTCAGCGCGCTGACGGTGACGATCTTGTTCGCCGTGTATGCGGTCGGAGTCGTTGTTGCGCTGGTCATGTTCGGCCGACTGTCCGACTTCGTTGGCCGTCGGCCCGTACTGATGGTCGCGGTCGCGCTGGCGGTGCTCAGCGCAGCACTGTTCCTGATCTTGTCGACGCTGCCGATCTTCGTCCTGGCGCGTGTGATCTCCGGTCTGTCCGCGGGGCTCATGATCGGTGCCGGGACCGCCGCGATAATCGACTTGTTCCCACCCGCGCAGAAGGCAGTGGGCGGAATGCTGGCGGTTGCAGTCAATGCCGGTGGCCTAGGTCTGGGAACGTTGACCGCGGGGGTGCTCGCGGACGTGACATCGAGTCCGTTGATGATTCCCTATCTGTTGAACCTCGTGCTCGCGCTATTGGCTCTCGTGGGGTTGTGGATTTTCGTGCCCGCTCCTCAAACCCCTCCGGCGTGGCGGATCCGCCCGATTCGTTTGCAGGTTCCATCGGCGATTCGCGGTGCCTTCGTCTTGGCAGTCCTCGCGGCCGGAGCCGCGTTCTCGGTGTCAGGAGTGCTCACCGCCGTATCGGCCCTGTTCGTGGCCGAGTTCCTGGGATTGATGAGCCACACGCTGCCCGGTCTGCTGGTGGGCCTGGCGTTTCTCTTCATGGCCATCGGTCAGCTGGTAGCGCGCCGGATTCCGGCCGCGAGCGCGCTTCTGGTCGGGTGTATCGGACTGATGATTTCCGCGGCTCTGCTCGCACTCGCGCTGGTGGAAACGGCGTTCGCGCCAATGCTGGCTTCTTCGGTGGTACTCGGCCTCGCTGGCGGGTTGTGCTTCAACGCAGCAGTTGCGACAACCGTCGAGCAGGTCGAACAGGACCTGCGTGGGGGCGTGTCGTCTGCGCTGTTCGCCGGGATCTACGTGATGCTGGCTGTTCCCGCCATCGGCGTCGGCGTTCTGACCGATTTCACCGACCTGCGAGTCGCGGGCGTCGTATTCACCGGACTCGTCGAGTTGCTCATAGTTGCAGTCGTGATCGCACAGTTGGTTGGAAGACGGGCCAAATGAGGCGATTCAGCTCGTCGGCCGCGTAGTCAGAGGCGGAATGGTGATCACCGGACGCGTTGTGGTGATTGCGGGCGTGCTGGTTCCGGTGGTGACCGGAAGCTCGGTGGCGACGGGGGGTGTCGACCTGAGTGTGTGCGGAGGAGTGTTGGTGCTCGAGACAGGTTTCCTGGTGCTCGGGATCGCCCGCTCGGTTTCGAGGTCCGCCATCCGCCAGGTGGGGGTCGGTGGGATGACCACCTGCGATGTGGTTGTTTCCGAGGTGTGTGAGACGGCGGACTGAAGGCCCTTCGAGGTGATCGGTGGTGGCAAGACCGGCGGGCCGGGGCTGCCGAATGCACCCCCCGCGACGCCGATCGTCAGCCCGAACACTGTCGAGAAGGTGGCAACCGCGAGCGCTCCGATCGCTATGGTCCTGTCGTTCATCGGATACCGCCCGAGAACCCCTTGGATGTAGCCGTGCGGAGGGAAGGGTGCTCAGACGTTGCGTTTGTACTAGACATGCTCTTCGACCTCCCCCGAAGTTGCGCCGCAAGGCGTGACGACGAATCCCCCGGCTTCCACCGTGGAAACCGTCGAGTGGCGAGTGGTCGCTCGCCCCCTGAGTGCATCAACCATAAGGGTCGCGGGACTCGGGTGCTGTATGTCTCTTCCCGGTGTGTTGGCCCGGGGGGCGCTCGCTCGCCGTCGGTCGAGGAGCTTTGCCCTGTTTGCACTCGAAACCAGTTCCGGGCATTGCGCACTCAGCGCCAACGCCGTTCCCACCATGGAGACACCCAGCACGGCCACCGCCGGAGGCCGATTCACCGACAACTCCGGCCTCGATGTCAGCCCGCTCCGCCCAGTACGGGAGGGTGAGCTGAAGTCGGCCTTCCGGGTGTGTCGGTGGCCTTGCGGATGAACTCGCAGATCTCGCGGATGGCGCGGGTGCCTTCGGGAAGTAATCCCGCAGCTGCCTGGAAGACGTGCACCTGCCGTTCCCACACCTGAAGCTCGCACGGAACGCCCGCAAGGGAAAGCCGCTCCGACATCAGTTCCGCGTCGACGTAGACCATTTCCTGAGAGCCGGTCTGGATGAGCGCGGGCGGCATCGGTGCGAGGAGGCCGTCCACAGGCGAGGAGGAAGGGCCGTGCCCTCCTCTGGTGTCGGCCCGTTCGATCAGTGTCGTCAGTGCTCCGACAGCGCGCCGGGGGAAGACGGCACACAGGTCGGCGTTGGGGTGGGCCAGTTTGTGGGCAGGATCGAGATCGGTCAATGGAGACAGCGCGACATTTGCGGCGGGACGGGGCAGGCCCTGATGCACGGCTTCGAGGGTCACCATGAAGGTGAGGAAGCCGCCCGCCGAGTCCCCGGCGATGACGATGCGATCAGCGGTGTACCCCTGCGACAGCAGCCATTTGTAGCCGTCTACACCGTCTTCGACCGCTGCGCGGATCGGGTTCTGTGGGATCATGCGATACGCAACATTCAGCGTCGACGCTTGCGATGCCGCCGCGATGCGGGACACCATCTGCCGATGGGAGTTGATTCCACAGCATAGGAACGCGCCGCCGTGGAGGTAGAGGATGGCCCGGTCGGCCACCTCTCCGGGTGGTCGGATCCACTCGGCGTGGCAGTGCGGCAGCCGGATCGGCCTGCGCTGGGTTCCGCGAACCGGGCCGAGTGAGTACCCGAACAGGTCGACGACTCCCGTGGGCCACGGCAAATCCGGGTAACGCGCCCACTTGTCGAGGAACGGCCTGATCGTGCGACGGAGTGTGTGTGCGAGGGCCCGCGACTGCGGGCTCGCTCCGGCGAACTCCCGCCGGGTCACTGGAACCGGTGCCAGGCAGAAGTCGTGAGTTGCAGTGCACATTTCGTGCCCTCCTTCCGACCTCGCCACCCATGGCGTCTAAAGCGCCGGTACTCATCTCTTGGTGCCTTGTCTATGAATATCGGAGTTGAGTCGCACGGGCGTTACACCCGATGTAGCATCCCGACAAAAGTCGCAAAGGGTTGATGACGAAGGCGGGGGTGAACGTCCAGGTGGGACTCATGCCGGTTACCGATTCGATATTTCTTCTCGGCGAATCGCGGGAGCATCCTATGCATGTCGGATCGCTCGAATTGTTCACTCCGCCCGAGGATGCCGACCCCGACTATGTGAAGACGATGTACGAGACGATGCTGTCGTACACAGACGTCGACCCCATGTTCCGGAAGATGCCGGCGAGCCCGGTCGGGAGTCTCGGAAACCTCTGGTGGGCGGCCGAGTCGGAAGTGGACCTCGAGTACCACGTGCGGCATTCGGCGCTCCCGTCCCCGTACCGGGTTCGGGAGTTGCTGACCCTTGCATCGCGACTTCATGGCACCCTGCTCGACCGGCACCGCCCGCTGTGGGAGATGCATCTGATCGAAGGTCTCGAGGACGGCCGGTTCGCCGTCTTCACCAAGTTCCACCACTCGCTGATGGACGGGGTATCCGGATTGCGACTGCTGATGCGGACGCTCTCGGACGATCCGGGCGTGCGCAATGCTCCGCCGCCGTGGAACCTGCCGGTCTCGTCGCGCAACGGCGGCGTTCCCGACTCCCAGTCGGTGTGGGACGAGATCCGTCGAACGGTTGGTGACGTGGCCGGTCTTGCACCTGCCGCGGTCCGAATCGCACGCACCGCGATGCGCCGGCACGACATGCGGTTTCCTTACGAGGCGCCGCGGACCATCCTCAATGTCCCGATCGGCGGAGCACGCCGGTTCGCTGCGCAATCCTGGCCACTCGAGCGGATCGACGCAGTGCGGAGGGCTGCCGGGGCGAGCATCAATGATGTGGTGATGGCCATGTGCGCGGGCGCACTCCGGGGCTACCTCGACGAGCAGAATGCCCTGCCGGATGAACCTCTGATCGGGATGGTCCCGGTGTCGTTGCACGAGGAGCACGATTCCGATGCCGGCGGCAACGCAATCGGTGCGACGTTGTGCAATTTGGCAACCGACGTCGACGATCCGGCCGAACGACTATCTGCGATCTGCGCATCGATGGCCCAGGGAAAGGAACTGTTCGGCAGCCTTACTCCGCTGCAGGCGATGGCCTGGTCGGCAGTCAACGTATCGGCGATAGCCTTGTCTCCGGTGCCAGGTTTCGTCCAGTTCACTCCACCGCCGTTCAACGTGATCATCTCCAACGTCCCTGGGCCGAGAAAGACGATGTACTGGAACGGTTCCAGGCTGGACGGCATCTATCCCGCCTCGGTGGTACTCGATGGGCAGGCGCTGAACATCACTCTCACCAGCAACGGTGACAACCTCGACTTCGGTATCGTCGGGTGCCGCCGCTCGGTGCCGAGCCTTCAGAGAATCCTGCATCATCTCGAAGTGGCATTGGCTGAGCTCGAGGAGTCGTTGCTCGTACCCGTCGGAGCGTAGTTCAGGGCCTGCCCGACTCCTGCTCTGCCAGGGCACGTCTCGACTCCTCGTGGAGGACCTCCAGAAGGTCGTGTTCGATGTCCACGAATTCGGGCGCGGTCATCACGGACAGCTCGCGGGGACGGGGCAGATCGATCTTTACCTCGCGCCGGACGGTAGCGGGCCGCGCCGAGAGCACGACCACTCGGTCCGACAGGTAGACGGCCTCGCGGATGTCGTGGGTGATCATCAGGACGGTCCACCTGTAGCGCTGCCACACCTGTTGCAGCCATGTTTGCATCTCGGTGCGCGTCAATGAGTCCAGGGCGCCGAAGGGTTCGTCGAGAAGTAGCACCGGGCGCTCCTGAACCACGGTCCGCAGCATCGCGGCGCGCTGCCGCATCCCGCCGGACAGTTGCCTCGGTCGGGCGTCCTCGAACCCGCTGAGACCGAACACGGGGAACAGTTCCTGGGCCTTGTCGCGCGCGCGGTTTCGGGGTACACCCTGAACCTCGAGGCCGAGGGTCGTGTTGTCGAGGACGGTTCGCCACGGGAACAGCAGGTCCTTCTGCGGCATATACGCGCATTTTGCCGCACCGCTGCCCGCAGGGCGCACAACTTCGCCGCCGATCGTGACGGTGCCGGAATCCGGTTGGTCGAGACCTGCGAGCATGGAGAAGGCCGTGCTCTTCCCGCACCCACTGGGGCCGATCACCGACACGAACTCACCACGTTCGACTGTGAGGCAGATGTTGTCGAGGACAGGTCTGGCTCCACCGCGGACGGGGAAGGCCTTGGTGAGGCCGACCAGTTCGACGCGGGCATCGTCGGTCAAAGCGACCCTCTCCGTCTTCTGATCCGTCATTGGTGACGGCTCCGTTCCTCGCTGATCCAGGGTGCGACGGCGCGCTCGACAACGAAGGTGAGCAAGTAGAGGCAGACACTGATGACGGCGGTAACGAGAACTGCGGCCAGCACGAGATCGGTTCGGAACGAGTTCTTCTGCGTCGCCATGTAGATGCCGAGACCGGACGTGGCACCGACGTATTCGGAGAATACGGCGCCTACGACCGCATAGGTGATCCCGATCCGTAGCGCGGTGAAGAAGCGCGGAATCGCCGACGGCAGCCGCACGTAGCGGAACTCTTGCCAACGGGATGCCCCCATACTGCGCAGCAGGGCACTGGCTTCTCTGTCCGCGGCGGCGAATCCCTCGATCAAACCGATTGTCATCGGGAAGAACGTCGCGAGGGCGATCACGAGGATCTTCGGCAGTAGACCGAATCCGAACCAGATGATCATCAGCGGTGCGATCGCGATGATCGGCAGCGTCTGGGACACCACGAAGAGGGGCACGAACGCGCGCCGCAGCCACGGTGAGAAGTCGACGAGCACAGCGAGCGCCCAAGCGCACAGCAGGGAAACCGCGAAGCCGATGATTGTCACCTGCAACGTCGACGCGGCGTGGGTTGCAATCGCATCGCGTGCCCGCCAGCCTTGCTGTACGACGCGCAGAGGTGACGGCAGTACTTGAGGTCGGATACCGCTGACCATGACGTACAGCTGCCATGCGCCGACGAACAGGGCCACGACCACGACCGCAGGCAGCCCCCGGCGCAGAAGCGAGGGGGTGCCTGGGGTCGCCGTGCCGTGGCCCTTTTCGGGACGCGCGCGAGAACCAGTCTGTGGACCCTTGTCAGGGCTCAGCGAGGTACTCATTGGTGAAGTACGTCGACCAGTCGGGTTCAGTGGTCAGTGGCGTCCCGTCGGGACCTGTGAGCAGGCCGTTCTGGAACAGGAAGCCGGAGTATCCCGACCATTTCTCGGCCGTCTGAGTTCCGACTCTCCCAGAACTGTCCTTCATGTACTCGCGGGACAGCATTTCCTGACTCTCCACCACCAGCGGCTCGTCCGTGAAGGCGCCCGGGTTGGCTTCGATCAGCATCTGTGCGGCACGGGCCGGGTGATCGGCGGCGTACTGGTACCCGCGCTGCAGAGCCTGAACGAACTGGCGGGCCTGATCGGGATGATCGGCCATCCATTGTTCGTTGCCCTCGATGACGAGGGCGTAGGCATCGGGGAAACCGTAGTCCGTGTAATGGAAGTACTGCATCGGAGTTCCCCGGTGCTCGGCTTCGATGCCTTCCCACGCGAAGAAGGACACGGTGAAATCGGCGTCACCTGAATAGACTGCCTCGTAAGCGGACGTGCCGAGGGTGACGGTAGTGAATTCCCCAGTGCCCCCGTCGTTACGGATGATCTGCCGCAACGTCGCCTCGCCGTCCGGATCTGCGAAACCGGCGTAGATCTTGCCGTCCAGATCCCGGGGACGGGTGATGTCGGTGCGGTCCGCCTTCACCGCGATTCCGGTTGCCCAGTGCTGTAGTGGAGCGAGCACCGACTTTATCTGTGCACCCGAGGCCCGCGAGAACGTGAACGAACTCTGGAAACTCACCCCGAACTCGGCGTTCCCCGAGTCGACGAGGGTGTCCGGCGAGGTGTCGTTGTACGGCAGAACCTGTACGTCGAGTCCAGCGTCCTGGAAATAGCCCTCTTGGAGGGCGACGAACAGGCCGGTGTGGTTGGTATTCGGCGTCCAGTCGAGCGCGAACCGGATGGTATTGCCCGACTGCGTGTTACTCGCGCAACCGGTGAGGAACGCGAGTGCAGACACGAGGACGACGGCTACCGCCGCGGTGCGTTTGCGCGCCGAAAGCACCGTGCCCATGGAGAACTTCTTGCCAGAAAACAGTGTCACGATGCGGGCCATTCCTGCTTGTTCACGACGGTATCCCAGAACATGAGCTCGTACCGGCTGGCGATCACGAACGCATCCACCATCGCTTCTCGTTGAGGGCCGGTTGCGGTGGCCGCCGCGGCGTCCACCATCTCTCGTGCGGTAGCGACGGCGGCCTGGAATTCCTCGGCGTCGTAAGTGGTCACCCACTGTGCATAGGGATGAGACGGATCAGCCGACAGCACTTCTCGTGCACTTCTTGCGAGCCGTCGTCCTACGTCGGCGTAGATCCAGAAGCACGGCAGCATTGCAGCGGCGGCCACAGGATACGGCTCGGTGGCGGCGACCGCGGTCAGGTACGAGACATACCCGAGGCATGCCTGCGAATGCTGCGGTTGAGTGTCGGACTCGGGCAGTTGACCGCTGGTCAGCAGGTTCTTGTGGAGCGAGGCTTCCACGGTTGCGGCCGTGGCCGCGGAGCCGGCCCAGAAGCCGGCCGTGTCCGGGTCCGGAGCGTGGGCTGCCACCAACGAAAGAGCTTTCGCGTACCCCGTGAGATATAGAAAGTCCTGTTCTATGTAGGTGCGAAATGCGTCCAACGGCAGGGTTCCGTCGCCGAGCCGGCGCAGAAACTCGAGTTCGTCGATCGCATCGCGCAGCACCTTGATCCGGTCCCACAAGTGGTCGGTGAATCGGGTGTGCTCGCCAGCGGCGGCAACATGGGCAGAGTCGGTCACGATGTTGACATCCCTTCGTCAGCATTACCTGAGCAGGTTTCCGGGTGTGTTCTCAGCCCCGCCCGTGCGGAGCACCCCGTGTCAGAACAAGCCGACCCTAGCACTGGGCAGGGTGCAAGCGGAAAAAGCCCTCACTGCGCGGACGTGCGGCAACGATGCTCTCGACCGCAAAGTTAGGCCCTGGCTACCGGATCAGACGAGCTCCGCGTAGCTCGGATTCTCGGAGATGTACTTGGCGACATACCAGCATGAGGGCACCACTGAGAACCCGAGGGCTTTCGTGTCGTCAAGGGCGGCCTTCACAACCTCGGCGGCAAGACCTTGCCCACGGAACTGCGGGTACGTGACGGTGTGGTTGAAGTCGCGGACGCGGCCACGCTCGGCGTAGTCGGCGTAGCCCGCCAGCTGGCCGTCGACGAAGATCTCGAACCGAGACTCCGCTACGTGATGCTCCACCGTCGTCGCCACCGGACCGCTCCTTACTTTCGTTGCCTGTATGCGGTATCGCGCCGCACGCCGTCACCCGTAGATTACCTGTCTGCTCGACAAGGGATCATTGTCTCGAGGTTGGAGCCACCAGCAGTACGTCTCACCACTCTTTCGATCATTTATCGAGGCAAGGCTGTTTTCTAAATTTCCAGATCACTGAACGCAATTGCTGCATCGACAAACGCCTCCATCGGGGGGTGGAGGGATCCAACACCAGCCGACGGATGATTCATGTGCTTGTGGGCAAGTCCGGAATTGATTGATGGCCGAATATTCTTTTCGACGATCTTCAGTATGTCGAAACCCATCGGTGAGCCACGCCCATCCAATGAAGGGACTCTGAAAGCATCACTTTCCGCTTGGGCGATGCCATACATTTGTAACGTGATGTTTCTCGCATCCTGACTTGAACCAGATATCGATTTAACGGTACCTCCAAGGCCCAGAGTCTCGGTAATAGCACTGTCACCCATATCGCGATTGACGTCCGATGGCGACAGCCCTGGCATCAACTGGCCGTGACCAACTTCTGCGAGCCCGGTGAACCACTGATCTCCCAAGCCCGAAACTTTGATGCCGAACTCGGTACCGTTGCGTGCCATTGTAGTCACGATGCTGCTGTGTTCGACGCTGCTGCCCGCGGTAGCGATCGCTTTACAGGTCGCCATAATGGGGTTCAGGGCGAACAAACTATCGTTGTAGATCAAGTTCACAATACTTGTCAGCGTTTCTTGATTTCCGCATGCCTTGATCAATCCAGGCATCAACTCTCTCAAGAAAAGAGGAGTTGCAGCATCCATGGTGACGTGGCAATCGTCTCCCATCAGCAAGCTTCTACCGATGATGGGGAGGAGATCGATATGTCCGACTTCCTCGATAGCCTGGCCAAGCGCGGGAGCCAGCGTGTTCTCTATCCAGTGAAGATGATCGACAGCGGGTTTCTCGAAGACGCCGAATCGAACCGAGCTTCCAAGATAATCACCCAGATCATCGCTGATATTTGAATACGTTCTTCGCCCTGACGATTGGTCTTCAACGATATAGACCGACATGGAATGCGTAATGATTCCAGCCATCGGCCCTACCGCGCCATGATCGTGGCAGGGCTCCAAATCCACTTCCCCGTCCTTCATCATCTCGGCGGCTTCTTCTTTGTTTTTTGCCATCCCTTCGAACAGCAAACCGCCGATAATCGCACCCTTCAACGGGCCAGATGCGTTATTCCATGTAATTGGAGGTCCCGCATGGAGGATCAAGTTGTCGCGCATTCCCGGTATGTGCTCTTCGGCCTTACCGATTCCGATCAGAGTGGGATTGGCCTGCTTCATACGTTTGATGGTCTCGGCATTGGCTTGGTGCGTGGCTTCCCTGCGTTTCGGGTGATCATGAACCTTCTGGAGAATTTCATCAATGCTTGGCTTGACAAAATCTTGAGAGTTCACGGTCGCTCCTCGTATGTCTACGGGTGACATCCTTACCCATCTAGAACGCCGCATTCCGGTAGCCGGCGAAGATGGTCCTTTGGCTAGCCGGGTTCGGCTCGTCAGCAGCTCAGGGGTTTTGATCTCCTACTTGATTCTGCCCATCGACGTCAGGGTCGGCGCCCGTTTTCGCGATCTCAGCGGCCGATGCAACTCCTTCAGCGGGAGTCAACCACCTCGTCTCTATCCAGCCGAGGGCGAGCACCAGCCAAACCGCAAACACGAATGGGGCTGACGCCGCCGGGACACTCAGGCTGGTGAACGCCGGCATGATGATCGTGGCGACGAGAGCAGCCAATATGGCCAACCTGAGCTGACTTCCACAAAGTACATACACACCAACTGCCGCCAGTACCCCGTTGAATCCATAAAGGCCGAGGTCGACGCTCGTCGGGTCGACATCCCGGTAGTAGTACGAGACCGTGGTGCCGATGCTTGCCCCGACCAAGGCAACCACTGCGTGCCGCCAGTTGCTCAACAGGACGCCGACGAGAAACAGCAAACCCGACCAGATGTTCGGGGAAAGTACTGCTTCGCCCAAGCTGGACAACACCGCGACGACGGGAGTGAACACCGTCGACTGGGAATCGTCGAAAGTGACCGGTTCGAGAAACTCGAGATACGGCGTGAGGGCGGAGAGCGTCCACAGGATGATCAAGAACGGCAATACCAGGATTGGAAACGGGAAGATCCTGACGAAGAGGTGCACCATCACGACCGCGATCGCGATGCAAATGAGCAGCACGACCCACATCCCGAGATTCGTCCAGTCGGTTCGGAAGAATGTGGGCAGCGCGAGTGCGATCAGGCAAGGATTGAGGCCCGCGAACCCGGCCGCGAGAGCGTCACCCCTTTCGCCCAGCAACATGCGCCCACCGGGAGCGATGATCGCGGCGATCAACAGGTAGGCGGCCGCAAGGGGCGATTCCACCAGGACTGCGGCCAAGAAGAACAGCGCAGTCAGCTCGTTTGTCTGGAAGCAAAGCTGCGAGCACCCGCGCAACACCAGGCGGTAGTAGGGAACTCGGCCGTTTTCGATCGGCGGGAGAATGAGATCAACGGGGCGTCTCATTGTCCGCATGCTAGCTGTGTCCGACTTGGGCGACCTTTGTTTTGCTCGATCCGACATCGGGTTCGCGATGAGTAGGCCATGCCGGGCCGGCGGGTCGTACGCCGGGGCCATTGGTGACCTTCGTTCTAAACTTGTTCGGCGGTGTAGATCTCGCGCATCTCAGCGAGCACCTCGTGACGGGCTGATTCCGCAGTGTGGCAAGAGCGTTGGCCTGCTGGTGCCGCCACGAGGGAACTGTTAAGCGACCCTCGGGAAGGTGCGCATACGTACCGCCCCCGAGATATTTCCCCGTTCTGGTCATCGCTCTGGTAACTATTACAGGACCGCTCCGGGGTTGAGGATCCCCAACGGGTCGAGCGCATTCTTGACCCGCTGTGTCAATTCCATGACGTCCGGACCAACCTGATCGGGCAGCCAGGGCTTCTTCAGCCGTCCGACGCCGTGCTCGCCCGTGATCGTGCCGCCGAGCGAGATCGCGAGGTCCATGATCTCGGCGAATACGAGATGGGCACGTTCGGTCATCTGAGCATCGTCGGGATCGAAGACGATCAGCGGGTGGGTGTTTCCGTCGCCGGCGTGTGCAATCACGGCGACCATCACGTCACGCTCGCGAGAGATGGCGGCGATTCCCTCAACCAAATCGGGCAATTTCGGGAGTGGGACGCCGACGTCCTCGAGGAGTAGGCTGCCCAGCTTCTCTACAGCAGGGATCGCATATCTTCTTGCTGCAGCGAAGGCTTCGCCCTCATCGGGATCGTCGGTGGTGAAGACCTCGGAGGCCCCGTTGGTCTCACATGCCTCGGCCATGACGGAAATCTCTTCGGCCGCAATTGCTCCGGGTGCATCCGATCGTGCGATGATCATCGCCTCGACACTGCGGTCGAGGCCCATCCGAAGGGCATCCTCGACGGCGCCGATCGATGCGCGGTCCATGAACTCGAGCATCGAGGGTCGCAGCGTACGCGTAATCGCCAGAACCGCATCTGCGGCGGACTGGACAGAGGAGAACGACGCAACGAGAGTGCTTGACGGCGGCTGGGCGGGAATCAGCCTCAGCGTCGCCTCGGTGACGATGCCGAGGGTTCCTTCGCTGCCGATGAACAGTTTGGTCAGCGACAGGCCGGCTACATCCTTGAGCCGCGGGCCACCGAGTCGCACGGCCGTTCCGTCTGCGAGGACGACCCGCAGCGCGAGTACGTAGTCGGTGGTGACGCCGTACTTGACGCAACACAGCCCGCCGGCATTGGTTGCGACGTTGCCGCCGATCGAGCACATTTCGAACGAGGACGGATCCGGCGGATACCAGAGTCCGTGCTCTGCCGCCGCAGCCTTGACCTCCGCGTTGAGTAGGCCCGGTTCGACGACAGCGATGCGAGTGGCTGGGTCAACTTCTATCCGGCGCATGCGCTCGGTGCTGATCACGATGCTGCCCGCAACGGCCGACGCACCGCCGCTGAGCCCGGAACCCGCTCCACGGGGAATGACCGGAACCCGATGTTCGGTGGCCCACCGCATCACCGCCTGGACCTCTTCGGTGGTGGTTGGGCGAGCGACCGCAATGGGAGTTACCGCATCGGGGTCTCGTGCCCAGTCCTGACTGTACGACACCAGGAGATCCGGATCGGTAACCAGACAACCCTGAGGAAGGGTGGTGGCGAGTGCCGCGAGTGTGTCGTCGGTGACGGTCATCATGACTCCCCTGGATGGCGATACTGATGTATCCAAAAGGTAGCCCACAATCGGGTGCGTCCCCGAACAGGCCGAGCTACCGGTGAACGTGAGGTCGACTAACCTTAGAAAATCTCATGATGTGGGATCGGCAAGGTGCTTCATAGGACGATTGCCGACGGGCAATGCGCTCGGGGGATCGACGCAAAAGTGCAGGCAGCGGCGTCTGCTGAAACAGCGTGATGTGAGCTTTCAGTTGTAACACAAGTCACATCTGAAACTCTGTTACCGGATTGTATCGACGAGGCAACACGAGAACCCACTCTCGCGGGTTAGCGTCTTGGATCGTCAGACAGACATCGGCTATGAATACCCACCCGAACGGAGATTCCCACCAAAATCTATTGGTCAGTCATAGGTGGGCCCGGGTTTCGCCGTACCGCCCTGGAAGGACTGTGCCAATGAATACCGCCGACCGAGATCCCAACGGTTTCATCTCCGCGATGTTCTCATACGAGTTCTTGGATGATGGAGTCGATTACAGCTCCATCGAACAGATCCACCAAGGAGAGTTCGACGAGTGGATTTCGGCACTCGCCGGGTCGGGGTTGTTCACGAATAGTGAAATTCGGTCCATTCACCAGACCTGGCGCATGAATCCCAGGACTCTCTTCGACGCGCTGCTCGCCGATGCGGATGAAGTGACCGCCAGGCGATGCGAGGTCATATGGGCCGCGCTCGAAGAGGTCTCCCCGTCGGCAGCCGGCACGGGTATCAGCTGAAGGTAGCTCCGCCTCAGCACTCGCCATCGTCACACGAGTTCAGTTCGATCTCCGTTCACGATGATTGCCTGATCGTCCGTGAGTGTCCGGTATTCGATGCCTGCGCGCCTCAATGCGTCGACTGTGCGCCGAACTTCCGCTGCGTCCTCCAACGGCACGGAATCTTCGGCACCCGGACCCCCCGCCGGCGGATAGTGGGGGACGATCGAGAAGCTCAACACGCCCAGGCCGTCCCAGAGTGGGTCCATGCCACAGGTCGTGACGACTTCCGCTGGGTCATCGCAGCAATCGAGGCCGTGCAGCGTCGGGGCCATGACGCACGCACCCGCGCTGTACCCGGCGTACACCAGCGAGTCGTTCCGCAACAGATTCCGGATCACCTGGTCGGCACCACTCCTTGCCATCTGTGCGCGCAATACGAATGTGTTCCCGCCTCGCACCCACAGCATGTCGAACCCGCTCAGTCGCTCCTCGAGGGCATTGACATCCGGTTGCCCGTCGCTGTCGATGTAGTCACGCAGGTCCGCCTCTTCAACGGTGAAGCCCAGGCGCGTCAGCGGCATCACGTCGCTGACGACCGCAGATGCTCTTGCCACACGTGGCCAGGCATCCGCGGCGGCGGCAATCACACCGACGCGCCCGGTCTTGCCGACCAGCGACATCAAGGGTGCGGGGTCGGCACCGAAGCGGTATGACGAGAGGAACAGGCGCACAGCGGTCAGATCGTGAAGGCGAGGTTGTCGACGATCCTCTTTCCGGTGGTTGTGTCGCCGGTGAGCCTGATGTCGTCGGGGTGCTCCACCGCCGTGGTCCTGCCACCTGCCAGCCGTGTGAACAGTCGTGAATCAAGGGTGATCGTGGTGGTCGCCTCGGCAGGCAACTCGTCGACCACCCTCGCCCTGCCGTCGACGACGACGTGAATGTCTCGTGCGAGTGGTCCCGTCAGCTCCAGTGTGATCCTGGATCCGTCTGGCGCCTTGCCGCGTTTGCCGACCAGATACCCGACGGCATCGCCGATCTCCATGAACGCAATGTTTGCCCGGCGATCGCCCTCTTCGCCAGGTACTCCCAGCGCGTCGCGGATGTCGAGTTCATGCATCCAGCAGTCGAACACGCGGATGCGCATGAAGCGGAGGTAGGGCGCTGGACCGACCGGTGTGGTGGTTTCGGCAGCGAGCATCTCGTCCGTCATCCTGGCCAACTCCACCCGTCTGCGGGCGGTTATCTCACGGAACTTCTCGAGCATCTCCCAGCCCGCGCAGCCCCGCAGTCCTTCGACCCACTGTTCGTTGAAGGCGCCCATCTCGTTGCGGACGTGGCCGAGGCTACGGACGTCGATGCTCGTATGCGGCGCCGGAATCCCCTCGAGAAGAGATTCGGTGCCGATGAGATGTGCGACGACGTCGTGGACGGTCCATCCCGGCAGGGGTGTGGGTGTGAACCACGCGTCGCCGGTCAACGGCGACAGCACTTGATCGAGCGCCTCCCATCCTTCGAACAATGCTTCGAGGATCGGTTCCTTCTGCAAGGTGTTCACAGTGTGTGCCTCTCATTTTTTAGTCAACTGTAAGACCCCGTGTCCGGAGCGAAGTGAGTTTTCCACCATGGGCGGAGGGTCGTGGCGATGGTGGGCGTGGTGACCACCGGATGCCGACTCGGTGTGGTAGACCGATGGGGAGAATCTCCCTCGGCAAGAGGAGCGCGAATGTTCCCGGGAAACTTCGTTGCGGCCACCCCCGACAAGCCGGCTGTCATCCGCCCCTCGACGGGGGAACAGATCACTTACCGGGAATTGGACCAACGTTCCACCCGCCTCGCTCGGTACCTTCGCTCGCTCGGACTGAAGGTGGGAGACCACTTGGCGCTGGTGTCGAGCAACGACGTCCGCGTCTTCGAAGTGTATTGGGCAGCGCTGCGATCCGGGCTGTACGTCACGATGGTCAACTGGCACCTCACCCCCGAGGAGGCGGGGTACATCGTGGACGACTGCGGAGCGCAGGTTCTGATCGTCTCGGCGGACGTCAAGCATGCCGTTCCGCGCGATCCAAGCCGGATTCCCCGAGTTCGGCATCGCCTCGCGTATGGCGGTGAACTTCCCGAATTCGACAGTTACGAAGAAGCTCTCGCCGGGCAGTCTGACGAACCGCTCGATTCGCAACCCCGCGGTCAGGACATGTTGTACTCCTCGGGCACTACGGGACGGCCCAAGGGCGTCGAACTCGCTCTGCCTGATGTTGAAGTGGATGCCGCGATGGATGAGTCCGCCGCGGCGTTCGTCGCGATCTTCGGATTCGACTCGGACACGATCTATCTGTGCCCCGCGCCGCTGTATCACGCGGCGCCGCTGCGATTTTGCAGCGTAATCAACTCCACCGGCGGAACGATAATCTTGATGGACCGATTCGACGCCGAGGAATCGCTGCGGTTGATCGAGCGATACCGCGTGACTCACAGCCAGTGGGTGCCGACGATGTTCGTGCGGATGCTCAAGCTGCCGAAGGCTGTTCGCGCAAAATTCGATCTGTCGAGCCAGAGGGTGGCAATTCATGCGGCGGCACCGTGCCCGCCCGAGGTGAAACGGTTGATGATCGAGTGGTGGGGTCCGGTGATCTACGAATACTATGCCTCCACCGAAGGAGCGGGTGCCACGTTCATCGACAGCGCCGAGTCGCTCGCAAAGCCGGGATCGGTGGGCCGCGACGGAGTCATGGGCGTCGTCCACATTTGCGACGACAGTGGAAACGATCTGCCCGCCGGTGAAATCGGAACCATCTACTGGGAGCAGGAGGAGCGGTCGTTCGAATATCACAACGACCCGGTGAAGACCGAGGCCGCGACGCACCCCCGCCATCCGGCGTGGACCACGAGCGGCGACATCGGCTACCTCGACTCCGATCGCTTTCTGTTTCTGACCGACCGTGCGGCGTTCATGATCATCTCGGGTGGAGTGAACATCTACCCGCAGGAATCCGAGAACGTGCTCATCATGCATCCCAAGGTGTTCGATGTCGCTGTGATCGGCGTGCCCGATGAGGAGATGGGCGAACAGGTCAAGGCGGTGGTGCAACTCGTTGACGGGGCCATGCCGTCGGATGCGTTGGCCCGAGAACTGCTCGACTACGTTCGCGATCGGGTGAGCCACTACAAGGCACCGCGCACGATCGACTTCTCCGACGACCTGCCGCGCACGGCCACCGGAAAGCTCGTCAAGCACCAATTGAGAGAGAGATATTCGAACACCGGTTGATCATCGACAATCGGGACGATCAGTGTTGGTGCACACAGAATTGGTGCACCAATGGACAGTGCGGTCTTCGCTCACGATTGATTCCGCAGGTACTCACCCAGGACTTCGGCATGGCTGTGTCTGAGGTCCTTGGTTGCGGTCAGGAGAACGATCGGCCGTCCTCGGGCGAGTTCCTGTACCCGTGAGACGGCCTTCCGGCCGGTCGGTGACTCCAACTCGTGTACATACCGCTCCCGGAACTCGCTGAAGGCTGCAACGTCGTGCGAATACCAATGACGCAGTTCAGTCGATGGCGCGAGATCCTTGGCCCAGTCGTCGAAATGAAAGGCATCCCTACGCAGCCCACGCGGCCACAAGCGGTCGACGAACAGGCGCAACCCGTCGCCTTCGGTCGGGTGGTCGTAGACGCGCTCGACAACGACAGACGGTGTCTCGGTTGTGCCCGGCATGCTCTGTTCTTTCGGCGTGCTCACGATCAACCTCCGCTCCCGGTGCGGGTGTCTACCGCCAGACTACGACGAATCATATTGTGACCGTGCTCACAAATGGAGAGATTTGCGGGCAGGTGCCGCAGTTCGCGCTCGACTCGGACGCTCGCCTGCAGGCTCATGGCGTCCGCAGGTCGTAGTTTCCGTTTGGCTATCATCAGCTCAAATTCAATCGTGGTGAGGGACACATGCCGCTCAATATCGGTTGGTTGCCGCTCGAAGCGGCACGCAGACCATCTACCGCAGGAAGTCGATAAATGGATACATCGCAGAGCACGGCACAGCCGCGTCCGACGGTCGGCGTCCCGCGCGAGTCGAACGAGGGTGAGCGTCGGGTGGCCTTGGTGCCGAAGACCGTGGCCGCCCTGATCGGTAAGGGTGTGGAGGTGGTGGTCGAGCCGGGAGCCGGTCTCGGCGCCCTGATTCCCGACGACCTCTACGTCGCAGCGGGGGCCAAGATCGCCGATCCGTGGTCGGCGGACGTGCTCGTGAAGGTGGCGCCGCCGTCGGACGCCGAGGTGGCAAGGTTGCAACGGGGGCAGACGCTGATCGGATTCTTGGACCCCCGCGGCAAGGACAACCAGCTGGCAGCGTTGAAGTCGGCGGGTGTACAGGCATTCGCGGTGGAGGCGATCCCACGTATCTCTCGCGCGCAGGTCATGGATGCGCTGTCTTCGCAGGCGAACGTTTCGGGGTACAAGTCGGTGTTGCTGGCCGCGTCCGAGTCGACCCGCTTCTTCCCGATGCTCACTACCGCCGCAGGCACCGTCAAACCCGCCACAGTGCTGGTGCTCGGAGTCGGTGTGGCCGGGTTGCAGGCTCTGGCGACGGCCAAGCGGCTCGGCGCCAGGGCCACCGGATACGACGTGCGCCCAGAGGTGGCCGATCAAGTCAGGTCAGTGGGCGCCCAGTGGCTCGATCTGGGGATCGATGCGGCCGGCGAGGGTGGGTACGCCCGTGAGCTCTCCGAGGACGAACGGGCGCGCCAGCAGGAAGCGCTCGAGGATGGGATCAAGAGGTTCGACGTGGTCATCACGACTGCACTCGTGCCGGGTCGTCCTGCGCCTCGACTGGTGACGGCCGCGGCAGTCGAAGGTATGAAGCCGGGATCGGTGGTGGTCGACCTGGCCGGGGAGACCGGCGGCAACTGCGAGTTGACCGAGCCCGGCCAGACGGTGGTGAAGCACGGGGTCACGATCTGCTCACCGTTGAACCTGCCTTCGACGATGCCTGAGCACTCGTCGGAGCTGTATGCCAGAAACGTCTCGGCCCTGTTGGAGCTGATGTTGGTCGAAGGCCAGTTGGCCCCAGACTTCTCGGACGAGGTGCTTGCCGCCTCGTGCGTCACCCGTGAGGAGGCGGTGTCCTGATGTATACCGAACTGTTGGCCAATATCGCGATCCTGGTGCTGTCAGGGTTCGTTGGTTTCGCGGTGATCTCCAAGGTCCCGAACACGTTGCACACCCCGTTGATGTCGGGCACGAACGCCATCCACGGCATCGTCGTGCTTGGTGCCCTTGTGGTGCTTGGGAAGGTCGACAACCCCTCATGGGGTCTGCAGGTGATCTTGTTCGTGGCGCTGGTGTTCGGAACGGTCAACGTGGTCGGCGGCTTCGTGGTCACCGACCGGATGTTGGGGATGTTCAAGTCCAAGCCCGCCGCACGCGCTGATGCCGTCGACAAGACGGGGGAGAAGTAATGGGGTACCTGGTCGACATCCTCTACATCATCGCTTTCGCGATGTTCATCTACGGTTTGATGGGTCTGACTGGCCCGAAGACCGCGGTACGGGGCAATCAGATTGCGGCGGCGGGCATGATCGTCGCCGTCGTCGCCACCCTGATCTCGATCCGAGACACTTCCAACTGGGTCCTGATCGTGACCGGCTTGGTGATCGGTGTGGTGTTGGGCGTGCCACCCGCGTTGCGGACGAAGATGACGGCGATGCCGCAGTTGGTCGCTCTGTTCAACGGGGTCGGGGGTGGCACCGTAGCCCTGATCGCTTATGCAGAGTTCCTGGATTCGGACGGGTTCACCGCCTTCTCGCACGGGGAGATGCCGACGGTGCACATCGTGATCGCCTCCCTGTTCGCGGCGATAGTCGGGTCGGTCTCGTTCTGGGGATCGGTGATCGCGTTCTTGAAACTGCAGGAAACTCTGCCCGGTCGGCCGATCGGTATAGGGAAGTTCCAGCAACCACTGAATGCCGTGCTGTTGATCGGGGCGGTGGTGTTGGCAGTGGTCATAGGAATCAAGGCCATCGAACCCACCCAAGCTACGAGTCAGTGGTGGATCGTTGGTGTGCTGGTCCTCGCGGCGACGCTCGGGTTGATGGTGGTTCTGCCGATCGGTGGCGCCGACATGCCAGTCGTCATCTCACTGCTCAACGCCCTCACCGGCTTGTCCGCCGCAGCGGCGGGTCTGGCCTTGAACAACCAGGCGATGATCGTGGCCGGAATGATCGTAGGTGCGTCGGGTTCGATCCTGACGAACCTGATGGCGAAGGCCATGAACCGGTCCATTCCGGCGATCGTGGCCGGTGGATTCGGCGGCGGCGCAGCCGCGGCAATCGGAGACGGGACCGCCAAGACGGCGAAATCCACATCGGCGGCGGACGCGGCGATCCAGATGGCATACGCGAATCAGGTGATCGTGGTCCCAGGGTATGGATTGGCCGTTGCGCAGGCCCAGCACGCGGTGAAGGACATGGCGAAGCTGCTCGAATCCAAGGGCGTCGAGGTCAAGTACGCCATCCACCCGGTCGCCGGTCGGATGCCAGGACACATGAACGTGCTCCTCGCCGAGGCCGACGTCGAGTACGACGCAATGAAGGAGATGGACGAAATCAACGACGAGTTCGCCCGCACCGACGTCACCCTGGTGATCGGAGCGAACGACGTCACCAACCCCGCAGCACGAAATGATCCGTCCAGTCCGATTCACGGTATGCCGATCCTGAATGTGGATCAGTCGAAGTCGGTGATCGTGCTCAAGCGGTCGATGAACTCCGGCTTCGCAGGGATCGAGAACCCACTGTTCTTCGCCGACGACACCTCGATGCTCTTCGGCGACGCCAAGAAAATGGTCACTGAGGTAACCGAGGAACTGAAAGCGCTGTAGTTCCCGGACTTGGTCGCCGGCGGCGGCACTGGTTCACCGCCGGGCGATCAGGGTCGGTTATTGCCGTTGTAGCGCGAGAAGGCGATGGCCGCGGTGTCGGGCCGTTGCCTTTCGCGTTCGGCAGCGGCGGGCGAATACAACATCACAGCTGAGGCCAGCGCCCACCAGATTGCGCCTACGAGAAGGCTTGCGACGATCCCGGGGACGCTGATCGGATCGACGAGAGCCACGGCGCCGGCGACCGCGACGACCACGACGAATCCGAGACCCACGAGCACCGGCTGGAATCGCGGCGCGGTCACGAGAAGCGCTGCGCCCCAGAGAGCGATGATTGCGACCACGTGCCCGTTCGGCAGCAACGTCGCGGAGGTATCCGATGCCCACTCCCTGATGCCTGCGCCCGTGATATTCGAGCCGATGCACAGCATCAAGGCCGCGGCCATTCCGTACGGAAGTTTGCGCATCGCTGCGACGATCGCGACGATCGTGGTCGCCGCCAGCACAGAGGTCACGTTGACGGCTTCGACCACCGGTTCGGCGACGGGTCTGAAAATTTCCGGGAGCGTCAGCGTCGGCAGTTCGGGGTTGACGAGGTAGAGCGAAAGCAGCGCCACCACGCCTGCCGCGGCGACGGCCAGGCGATAGACGCTGCGTCGGAGCGGATTGGTGGAATCGATCACGGAGCCCAGTGTGACAACCAGTCCTGAACGAATCAGGAGAGAGAGCTGTGAGTTCGGTGAACGGTGATCGGCGTGCGCCGCACAGCACCCGAACAAGCAGCGACGACGAGGGCGCACACCAGTGGGACCGTCATCGCAGCTGTGAGGGGGATCACTTGGCTGATCCAGCCCATTATGGCCGGTCCCGAAAGAAATCCGATGTATCCGATTGTGACCACCCGGGACAGGTTGGCGCTCGCCGAGCTGGAGCCTAGGTTGCCTGCTGCGGTGAAGATCTGTGGGAGGCTGCCCGACAATCCCAAGCCGAACAGGGCCCAGCCGACGATCGTGAGCGCGAGTTGCCCTGAGATCAGAACGAGCAGGATTCCCGTGGCGGCAATCAGCATCCCGTAGCGGATCACGGCGACGGGCCCGAAAGCGCCGCTCACACGGTCTGCGGTGAGCCGGCCGATCGTCATCATCACCGAGAAGGCGCCGAACGCGAGGGCGGCGACAGAATCCGGTGTCCCGAGATGCTCCTTGACTTGCAGCGCGCTCCAGTCGTTCGCGACACCCTCGGACAGCATGAGGGCAAACGCGATGCCCCCGAGTACGAGGACTCGTATGGACAGTCGTCGTGGCGCCTTCTCGGCGGTAGCGGACTCGTCAGGTCGGCGTACAGGGTCGCGCAACACCCATCGTGAGATCGCGGTGACCGTGACGATACCGATGACGCCTGCAGCGAGAAGCGCCGTCGCGGGCGCCCATCCTGCGGCCAGTGTCGATGCCCCGAGAAGCGCTCCCGCGGCGCCGCCTACCGAGAACAGGGCGTGGAACGCCGCCATGATGGGCCGCCCGTAACGCTTTTCGACATCGACTGCGTGCGAGTTCATCGAGACGTCCATCGCGCCCATGGTGAAGCCGAACACGATGAGGGCGAACCCGAGTTGCCATGCCCCGGTCGCAAGCCCCGGTCCAATCGTTGTGATCGACAGAGCCAGTCCCGCGATTATCGCAGTGCGCCCACTGCCGACTCGGTCCGCGAGCGGAACAGACAGTTGCATGCCACCGATCGCGCCGACACCCAGCACTAAGAGCAGGGTGCCGAGGGTCGCATGGTCGATCCCGGTCTGGGCTTCGATAGCCGGGATGTGCACCACCCACATGCCGAACAGGAACCCGCAGGTCCCGAAGAGCGTGAATGTCGCCACCCGGGCACGTCGAAGCGATTCGCTCACATCTGCCCGCTTGGTGACTGTTCTGGCTGGGGAATTACTCACCAGATCAAACGTACCGAGTGTCAGAGGTGTGCGAGCAGCGCCGCAGGATTGCGCAGCATCGAGGCCAGGGACGACAGGAACCTCGACCCCTGCTCTCCGTCGACCACCCGATGATCGAATGACACGCTCAGGGTGGTCACCCATCGCATCGCCAGTTCGTCTCTGTGGACCCACGGTCGTCTGGTGATGCTTCCCAGGCACACGATCGCAGATTCACCGGGATTGAGGATCGGGGTGCCGGTATCGACGCCGAACACCCCGACATTGGTGATCGACACCGTTCCTCCGGTGAGGTGTGCGGGCTCGGTCTTGCCGCTTCGCGCCGCTGCGGTCAGGTCGGTGATTGCACGGCACAGCTCGAGCAGGCTCAGTGATTGAGCGTCCTTTACATTGGGGACCATGAGACCGCGAGGTGTCGCGACAGCGATCCCAAGATTGATGTAGTGCTTGGTGACGATTTCCTGGTTCTCCTCGTCCCAGGAGGCGTTGAGGCTCGGGTTCTCACGCAGAGCCACGATCATCGCCTTCGAAACGAGGCTGAGCGCCGTCACGGACAGCCCCTCGAACTCGGGAAGTTTCCGCAGGCGTCTCAGCAGTTTCACCGATCTCGTGACGTCGACGGTCACGAATTCGGTGACGTGAGGGGCGGTGAACGCGCTGCGGACCACCGCAGCGGCAGTTTGCTTCCGAACACTGCGAATCGGGGTTCGGGTTTCGCGTTCCGACGACGACATCGGTGCGCGCCTGGGTGATTGGGCGTACGTGTGCACATCGTCCTTGGTGACCGCCCCGGACGGCCCGGTTCCGGTGACGGCGGAAAGATCGACCCCGAGTTCACGCGCTGCGATACGGGCTGCCGGGGATGCGTCAGGACGAGTCTTCGAGGGGGTTGCGTCCGACGGCGCTGTGTCCGAAGGCGCTGTGTCCGATTCGGGAGGCTGGACTGCTCTGCGCCGGGCGCGCTTGCTCGCAGCCGGCGCCACGGGCCCGTACCCCACTAGGACGGATTTGTCTGCTGGAGGTTCTTCTGCCCCCGGGTCTGGCTCGATGCGGATGATCGGCGTTCCCACCGGCACCGTGCTGCCGACCGGAACGAGCAGTTCCTCCACGACCCCTGAATATGGCGACGGCAACTCGACCAACGCTTTTGCCGTCTCGACCTCTCCGAGGATCTGGTTGAGTTCGACTGTCTGGCCGACCTCGACGGCCCAGGAGACAAGTTCCGCCTCCGTCAGTCCTTCGCCGAGATCCGGAAGGCGGAATTCCTGTGCCACGGGCGCTTCCTCTCGTCGGACGATCGTGGTCAGGCCGCCAAGCTGCGATCGACGGCATCCAGAAGGCGGTCGGCGTCGGGAATGTGGTGTAGTTCCAGCCTGGCCGGGGGATAGGGGACGTAGAAACCACCGACTCGCAGAACCGGTGCGTCGAGTTGATAGAAGCACCGCTCGGTGACACGGGCGGCGATCTCCGCGCCGAGACCGAGAAATGTGGGTGCTTCGTGTGCTACGACGAGCCTGCCGGTCTTGCGGACCGATTCCTCGATCGTGTCGAAGTCGATCGGAGAGAGCGAACGCAGGTCTATCACCTCGAGCGAATGTCCTTCTTCTGCTGAGATTTTCGCGGCCGACAATGCTGTCGATACGACGGAGCCGTACGCCACGATGGTGGCCTCGGTTCCTTCGTGGACCACCCGCGCCCGGTGCAGGGGAAGTTCCGGTTGAGCGTCCGGGTCGAACTCGGCCTTGTCCCAGTAGCACCGTTTGGGTTCGAAGAACACAACGGGGTCGTCCGCCGCGACGGACTGCTGGATCATATGGAACGCATCTTCCGGGTTGCTGGGGCTCACGACGCGCAGTCCGGCGGTGTGCGCGAAGTACGCCTCCGGCGATTCGGAGTGATGCTCGACGGCCCCGATGCCGCCGCCGTAGGGAATTCGGATCGTGAGGGGCACCGTGACTCGTCCCTGGGTGCGGTAATGGATCTTGGCCACCTGCGCCACGATCTGGTCGAACGCGGGATACACGAAGCCGTCGAACTGAATCTCACAGACAGGCCGATAGCCGCGCAATGCCATGCCGAATGCCGTGCCGACGATCCCTGATTCGGCGAGTGGTGTGTCGATCACGCGGTTGTCGCCGAAGTCCTTCTGAAGCGTGTCGGTGACTCGAAAGACCCCACCGAGGCGCCCGACGTCCTCTCCCATGATCACGACCTTCCCGTCGTTCTCGAGAGCGCGTCTGAGTCCGGCGTTGAGCGCTGCACCCAACGACATGGTGGTGGTCATGACACAGCCTCCTGCGTGCCGGCAAAGCCTGCCAGATATTTAGCGTACTGCTCCCGCTCCTCATTTATGAGCGGGTGATCGGCGGAGTAGACGTTGTCGAACAGATCGAGTGGTGCTGGATCGGGCGCGCCGATCGTTCCTGAGCGCAACCGCTTGGCGACGTCGTCAGACGCGGCCTGTACATGTGCGACGAACGCTTCGTCGAGTAGTCCATCCCTGTCGAGCAACCGTCGAACCCGGTCGATCGGGTCGCGCGCTTTCCATGCCTCGGTTTCCGCTGCGGACCGGTAGCGTGTGGGATCGTCCGACGTGGTGTGGGGGCCCATGCGGTAGGTGATGGCCTCGACGAACGTGGGTCCCTCGCCGTCCCGGGCACGCTGGGTGGCCTTGCGGGTCACTGCGAGGACGGCGAGAACGTCGTTGCCGTCCACCCGGATTGAAGGCATGCCGTATCCGGCGGCGCGCTGCGCGATCGGCGCCGGGCTCTGGAGGCCCACGGGTACGCTGATTGCCCACTGATTGTTCTGGCAGAAGAACACCACTGGCGCGTTGTAGCTCATCGAGAATCCGAGGGCCTCGGCAACGTCGCCCTGGCTGGTGGCACCATCGCCGAAGTAGGCGATGGTCGCGATCTCCGCTCCGTCGAGATGGGCGCCGATCGCGTATCCCGTGGCGTGCAAGGCTTGGGACCCCACGACGATCGCGGGATTGGTGAGATTGAAATCGCGTGGATCCCAGGCTGAATGGGCGCACCCGCGCCACATCAGGGCCATCACGCCCGGATCGACGCCCCGGCAGTAGGCGACCGCATGCTCGCGATAGCTGATGAACGCGTAGTCGTCGGGCCGGAGTGCATGGGCCGAACCGACTTGCGCAGCTTCCTGACCGAGCATGGGCGCCCACAATCCCATTTCACCCTGCCTCTGCAGAGCGACTGCCTCGACGTCCATCCGGCGGGTGACCACGAGATCCTCGTAGAGGCCGCGTAATTGCTGCGGTCCTATGTCGCGAACCAGGTCGGCGTAATCGGGCATCAGAACCCGCCGGCCGTCAGGCTGGATGAGCTGGACCGGATAGGCAATGTTGTCGACCATCGGATTCACCTCACGTTGCCGGGCCCGGGAACCTTGTGGGTCCGCGGGAGAGACGTGCGCTGCGGTCGGGACAAATGCGGCGTATGTCCTACTTCACAGCATCCACGAGAACGCGAAATGCGCAAGTGGTGCACTTGGAATCGAGCAGAATGCTCAACATTGGCCCCCCGAAAGGTGTCATACTGCGATTTATGACCAATTTAGACGCGACCGATGCCAAGTTGTTACTGCAGCTGTCCGAGAATCCTCGTGCGACGGGCGTGGAGTTGGCGCAGCGTCTCGGACTGTCCCGCAACACGGTCCAGGCAAGGTTGTCGAGATGGGAAGCGGCAGGTGCCCTCGGCTCGTTCGACCGCTTGATCGACCCGAGGGCACTCGGCTATCCGCTCGCCGCCTACGTGGCCACCCGTGTGGACCAGCACCAACTCGACGACGTGGTTGATGCGCTCGCCGGAATTCCCGAGGTTGTAGAGGTATCGGGTATCACCGGCGAAGCCGACCTGTCTGTGCGGGTAGTGGCCCGAGATGCCGACGACCTGTATCGGCTCGCGGATCAGATCCTCAAGATTCCCGGTGTCGAACGCACCAACATGGCGCTGGTGATGCGCGAACTCGTCGGACCGCGGATGGCGCCGTTGCTCGACAGGATGACCAGGCAGTAACCACTGCCCACCTCCCGGCTCGTCGCGCCCTGCCTGCTGCCGGACCCGAACAACCGTTGCGGCGGATCAATTCAACTCAGCGTCGGGGTCGCGAGAGGCTAGCATCTAGGCCGTGAATGTTGTGGGGCTGAATGAAGATGCCGTTTCTGCGTGGATTACCGGACTCGGTGTGGGAGCGATCGCGCCGCTGAGTTTCGAGAGGATCGGTAACGGTCAATCGAATCTCACGTACGGGGTCAGCGATTCGGGTGGGGGACGGTGGGTGCTGCGACGGCCTCCGCTCGGACATCTGCTCGCGTCGGCACACGACGTAGTTCGCGAACATCGAATTCTGTCCTCGCTACAGGGCACTGGTGTTCCGGTTCCGAAGATTCTTGGCCTGACCGAGGATCCGGAGGTGACCGATGCGCCGCTCGTGCTGATGAGCTACGTCGACGGGGTGGTGCTGGACAGTGTCGGCGCAGCGGAGGCGTTGACACCCGAGCAGAGGCGAGCTGTGGGTCTTTCGATGCCCAGAACTCTCGCGAAGATCCACGCGGTCGATCTTGCCGACGCGGGTCTGGTCGACCTGGCCAGTCACAAGCCCTATGCAGCACGGCAGTTGAAGCGATGGGCCGATCAGTGGGAGAAGTCGCGTACGCGCGACGTTCCGGCGGTCGTGGAACTGGCGAACATTCTCGAGCGCAATATGCCTGAACAGACCGAATTGTCGTTGGTGCATGGTGACTTCCATCTGAGCAATGTGATCACCTCTCCGGAAGAAGGCGAAATTGTCGCGGTGGTCGACTGGGAGTTGTGCACCTTAGGGGATCCGCTTGCCGATGTCGGTGCCCTACTGGCGTACTGGCCCGAAGCAGGTGACGAGTTCGCAGGGCCGTTCCCAACCTCCACTCTCGAAGGATTCCCCTCGCGTGCGGAGCTGGTAGAGGCGTATGTCCACGACACCAAGCGCGACGTGACGCACGTGGGCTACTGGCACGTTCTAGCGCTGTGGAAATTGGCGATCATAGCCGAAGGTGTGTTGCGCCGTGTGATCGACGATCCACGGAACAAGGCTGGAAGCGGTGTGCCCACCACCATGTTGGTTGACGGGATCATCGGCCGCGCCGTATCAACCGCGGAGGCCGAGGGCCTGCGCTGACTTCGGGGTGGTACCGAATTGTCAGTGGGTGTCACGCGAAGCCAGTCTTGTTGCAGCGCTTCGTATCTCACTGGGAATGGACACTGCTTTCCTGGTCCTCGCGTCGACGTACACGTGAACGAAACGGCCCAGGGCGGCGAGTTCGAGTGCGTCGTCGTTCTCCCGGAATATCGCGAGAGCGTAGACAATGCTCCGAGTTCCGAGCTTTTCGATGGACAACCCCACCCGCAATCGATCCGGGAAGGTCAACTCGCTGATGAACTTGCAGGACGTCTCGGCGACCACCCCGATCGCGGGCAGATTCCGGATGTCGGTGCCTGTGCTGTCGATCAGCCAGGCGTTGACGGCGGTGTCGAAGTACGAGTAATAGGTGACGTTGTTGACGTGGCCGTAGTGGTCGTTGTCTTCCCAGCGAGTCGGCACCGGCCAGAGGACAGGAAAGTCTGCGGCGGTCGGCAGAGCGGAAGCGTCATCGTCATTCACCGCCTCGACCCTAGTACGAGCGCTCGCTACCGTTCGTGAGAGCGATACTGCGGCGATAATCGGGAGATGACCACCATCGAGGTAGTGCAGGCGGACATCACTCAGGTCGAGGTCGACGCGGTTGTCAACGCCGCAAATTCCGGGCTGCTCGGCGGTGGGGGTGTAGACGGAGCCATACATCGGGTCGGTGGACCCGAAATCCTCGCAGAATGCAGGCGCCTGAGGGCCACGACACTGCGGGACGGTCTGCCTGCGGGGCAGGCGGTGGCGACGACGGCGGGCCGACTACCCGCCCGGTGGGTGATCCATACGGTCGGCCCGAGGTATTCCGCTTCGGAGGACCGGTCGGCAACTCTACGCAGCGCCTACACCAGCAGCTTGGCGGTGGCGTCCGACCTCGGCGCGCGCTCGGTCGCCTTCCCGGTCATCTCATCCGGGGTGTACGGCTGGCCCGCAGACGATGCCGTCAGTCAGGCGGTCGGTGCTGTCCGCAAGGCGGAGTCCGGGATTCCTCGCGTCCTGTTCGTGGCATTCGACGAACGGATGGCGACTTTGCTGCGTGTCGAGATCGACTGAACTCCGCAACCCCGAAAGCGACGGCGCCTATCTCACCGTCGTGAATACTCTGAGGCCCTTCGAACCTCTTCGGGAGTTGGGCGAACGCCGGTGTAGAGGACGAACTGCTCCGCCGCCTGCAAGGCGACGACCTCGGCGCCTGTGATGATGATTTTTCGGCGCTCGGCCGCAGCCCGGATCAGCGGTGTGGCCGCGGGGACCGCGACCACGTCGAAAACGGCCTCCGCCGCATCGATCGCGTCGGGCTGGAAGGCCACCTCTTCGGCCTGCGGGCCGCCCGCCATGCCGATGGGCGTGGCGTTGATCAGCAGGCCCGGCCGTGCCGAACCGAGTTCGGGTTGCCACTCGAATCCGTATCGATTCGCCAGGGCGCGGCCCGTGCTCTCGTTGCGGGCGACGACGATGACGTCGGTGAAACCGTAATCGCGCACGGCGGCGACCACTGCCTTCGCCATGCCGCCGCTGCCGGCGACTGCGACGGAGTGCGAGTGCGGCAACCTGTTGTCGCGTAGCAGATTCGCTACGGCCTGATAGTCGGTGTTGTACGCGTGCAATACTCCGTCCTCGTTGACAACTGTGTTGACCGAGTCGATCACCGACGCCGATTCGTGCATCACGTCCACAAGCTCGATGATTTGTTCCTTGAACGGCATGGAGACTCCGGTGCCGCGTATCCCGAGGGCGCGGATACCCCCGACCGCGGCTGGAAGGTCGCTCGTGGTGAAGGCCTTGTAGACGAAATTCAGACCCAGCTCCGCGTACAGATAGTTGTGAAAGCGTGTGCCGATATTGCTCGGTCGACCGGACAGTGAGATGCAGAGCGTAGTGTCTTTGTCCAGCTGGTTCATCTGGCAAATGCTAGTAGGGGGCTTCGATACGCGCTCACTCCCTGCTGCGAATACACAGTGTCGACAGCAAAGGAGCAATGCTGCGGTGAGCACCACGATCGGTGACCGGCAAGAGACCCCCCACGCGCATCGAAGACGAGGGCACTGGTTTTACCGTGCTCTCGCTGGAGTCGTTGCGGCCGGTGTCGTGCTCGGAGTGGGCGAACTGATCGCCGCGCTTGTCGATCCGAACTCTTCGCCCTTCTACGCGGTCGGATCGACCACCGTGGACCGCAGTCCCGAGTGGTTGCGCGAATTTGCGATCGACACCTTCGGCACCAACGACAAACCTGCGCTGTTCATCGGTATGGCGATCCTGATCGTGCTGATTGCGGCGGTGGCGGGCATCGTGGAGCAGCCGCGGGCGCCGTACGGCAGTGCGATTCTCGCCGTCCTCGGTGGGGTGGGCGTCTACTCCGCGATTCAGCGCCCGGAAGCCACCTGGAGTTTTGCGGTACCGACCTTGGTGGGTCTCGTTGCAGGGATCGTCGTCCTGCGCGTCCTCATATCCACCGCTCAGGTGCCGGAAGATGCGGGTGCAACGGATTCGCGGATGCCGCGGCGGAGTTTCCTTCTGTTCGCAGCCGCCGCGGCGGCAGTGGCGGCCGCGGCGGGGGCCACTGGACGGTACCTGGGGCGGCAGATCGCCGGGGCGGTGGAGAATCGCCGTGACTTCGTCATTCCCGCCGTAACAGACAGGGCGAGACCGATCGCGCCTGGCACCGACATCGCCGTGCCGGGTGCCACGCCCTTCATCACATCGAACGAGGACTTCTACCGCATCGACACCGCGCTGCGGGTTCCGCGCCTGACAACGGACGAGTGGCAGCTACGAATCCACGGCATGGTGGATAGGGAGCTGACCCTGACGTTTGAGGATCTGATCGCTCGGACACCTGTCGAACGGGTGATCACGCTGACCTGCGTATCGAACCCGGTCGGTGGTGACCTCGCAGGCAATGCGACGTGGATCGGATACCCGATTGCAGACCTTCTCGCCGAGGTCGGTGTGCAGCCAGACGCCGACATGTTGCTCTCCAAGAGCAGCGACGGCTTTACCGCGGGCACTCCGGTGCAGGTATTGCAGGACGGGCGGGACGCGATCCTGGCGGTGGCGATGAACGGGCGGCCATTGCCCTTCGAACATGGCTATCCGGTGCGGCAGGTAGTCCCGGGGCTGTACGGGTACGTGTCGGCCACGAAGTGGGTAGTCGATTGGGAGCTGACGCGGTTCGACAAGGCCCAGGCCTACTGGACGCAACGGGGCTGGTCTGCGCAGGGTCCGATCAAGACCGCCTCACGGATCGATGTTCCGGCACCCTCGGCGTTACCCGAAGCCGGACGTGTCCTCGTCGCGGGCACCGCATGGGCGCAGCACCGCGGGATCGGCAAGGTCGAGGTGCGCGTCGACAACGGCGATTGGCACACGGCAACGCTCGCACCGGAGTACAGCATCGACACGTGGCGGCAGTGGACCTGGGACTGGGATGCGACACCCGGCAGGCACACCCTGCAGGTGCGGGCCACCGACCTCGACGGCAACGTGCAGGTGGAGGAACTTACCTCGCCGGTCCCCGATGGCGCCACCGGGTGGGATACCCGCACGCTCACGGTGTCCTGAACCGCTCACGGGCAGCGCCGCGCCACCTCTGCGAGAGTTTCACGATCCGCCTGCGTCACGGGAAGTCGGTATTCGACCGCGACGGTGAGATATTTGCCCGCGTAGAAGCAGTGATACGCCGGATTCGGCGGCAGCCAGTCCTGCGGGGTCTGATCTCCCTTGTCCTGGTTGTCGGCCCCGTTGACAGCAAGCAGATTGAAGACGACGTCGTTGGCGAATCGGACTCGCTGCTCTCGCGGCCACATCGACGCGCCCATGTCCCAGGCCGCCGCCAAGGGGTACACGTGGTCGATCTGGACTTCTCTCGCGGCGCTGCGGTCGAACGTGACGATCTCGCCGGAGTACGGATCGGCCAGGATTCCACTGAGCACTACACAGTCGTGAGTTCCTTCACGAAACGTCACCGAGCGCAGATCGATCGCGAGAACGTTGTTTCGGGTGTCGCAGCCGTCGTGCCCACCCGCCGCGTCCTGGTCGTCGGTCCAGGCCGGCCCGAACACACACAATTCCTTGCCCGAACACCCGCGCTGATAGCCGCCCGGATGTGGACGGGACGCAACCGTCTGCACGCGCCCGAGCAACTCCTCGACCTGCGCGCGAGTGGGACTGTTCGGGGCCGGTCCCGGGCCGGCCAGGTCGAGAATCGACACACCGCAGCCGGTGATCGACAGTGCTATCCCAGCCGTTATCCCAACCAGGGTCATCCCAGGCGCGGCCGCACACAGTCTTCTCATTCGCCCCCCGCGATCGACGAGTCGTCACCCCTCCGGCAGGAGTATGAACACGCCCACCGACACGTCACGAGAAGGGTAGGCGCACTGCTGCGATGGAAGACAGATGCGCGCCGTCGTGGCCGATCAGCCAGGAACCGCCGTTCTGTCGACATTCTGCGATCACATCGAGGGTGCGCAGAAGGAAGAATATTGCTTCGCTGGGCACTGGACTCACCGCCAGTCGATGCGACTCACCGTGCTTCATGCCGTCGAGCCATACACCGGACTGGCCGTCGAGTCGGATGGTCACAATGTGGGCTGCGTCGACAAAAGCGTACTTGCGTTGCTCCCACGGAGTGGTGAGCGAGTAGCCCTGTTCGAGAACCTGGATCAGGATGCTCATGGCCGACTCCCGAGTCTTCGATGCCGCAGCTCCTTTACTCTCCAGCATCTATCACAGAGAATCCATGTGCCAGCCGTGGATCGGGCGTTGCGCCACAACCAAACCGGTAGTTCGACGAACAAAGCGGACGACGACATCGCTCATGGCGATAGAGTCACCGATGCTGATGATCGTGGCGGTGCGGCCAGTAAAGGCTCGTGAGGGCGCCCGGGCAGCCCACTGTGCCTGCAGCTCAAGAATTCAACGAGCCGGTCTCCCAATTGCCCAACAACGACGGGAGTGCCTGGAGAATCTCCAAGAGAACGGGCGAGAACTCGATCATCTGCTTCCCTCCGATCGCCGAAATCATGTATGGCAGCAGGGCCGGTGAGTTCCGGCGCAGACAGCCGCCATCTTGTTCTTGGTTCTTCCGCGGAGCGTAGTCGAGGATTGGACGTTCGGTTGGGATTTCCCGATGCGAGCATTCGCAGCGGCGGAGCATCGGAGCAGACGGCGAAAATCTCCTGACTGTGAGTGGGTGTCTGAGCACCCCCGTTACCCACAGCAGGAGACCTTCGAAGTCTGGTGCTCGGTCGCAGCGCGTCACCGCGCGACCAAGCTATGTGGTGGCTTATTGGAAGCTAGCCGCCGATGCTACCCCCGATGAGGAACCCAATCAGCGCGCCAATGATGGCTCCCATGTTAATTGAACCGTCGCCGCCCTGGTCAAAGCCTTCCATCTGTAACTCCGATCTTCGAATTCGTTGTTCAGTGAACCTGCCGGATTCCCGGCGTGGACACCTACACCCTTTCCGTCCGCAGATCGCAGTGGGACTAGAGCTGCGGATGGTATCCGACGGTACACGCAAATGTGGCGGTTTCCACATATTCATGTTGACGAATGTTGTTTACACAGGTTGAGCGGGCTTTCTGGCACCCAATTCGTTGCTCAGCTCCGGTTCGATGACCGTCATTTGGACCGCGAAGGGCTCACCAATTCGGCTGGACGAGTCCCTCGGCGCAAGTTCCTGGCTCATCTGGTGCTGGGCTCATCTGGTGCTGGGATCGAGCGGTGGCGCGCGGGGATCGAGCGGTTCTCGAGGTGCGCCGAGCAGATGGGATCTCATGGTCTCGCCAGCGTCTACTCGGCGGTAGGTTAACGACTTTCGCGTATGGCTCCAGGTGCGAATCTCGGCGGGGCTGCGATGGCCAACCGTGCCGGCGGCGCCGCTTTGCGGCAGCATCCGCCCCGCGGATTGTGGGCGCGCAAGCTTGACGCCCTGGCCTCGGCTGGAACCGAGAACCACACAAATACGTCAATTCGACTGTCCCCGAAGATGTCTGTCGAGATCGACAACTTCGCCACGGTTGATGCTGACCCAATCGCGTCCGTTCAGATAGGGGCGCAGGTGGGTACCGATCGTCTCGAGGTCTGCGGGTGACTTCGGTCTTTGCAGCTCGTACACGTGTGGCAACTGTGCCATCCCGGTGACTACGTCCCACAAAGTCAGCGCATCCTTGCCTGTCGGTGGGTTCACCAAAACCGGTCCGAACAGGCACTGATCGCCGAAGAACAATGTCGGGACCCCGTAGCCGCCGGCTGCTGTGACCCGCTGGTGGTCGGCCTCGATCTCGTCGTGCGTGCTCGGGTCGGCGAGCGCACGGTCGAGAAGTTCGGCGCCGACGCCGATCTCACCCAGAAGCCGCCGTGCGACTTCGCGGTCGTGGGGTTTTCCGCCCTTGGTGTGTAGTTCGTGACCGATTGCGGCGTACCAACGATCCAGCAGGGCCATGTCCTGTCGACGCAGCAGTACCCCGATCCGCATCAGTGACCATCCGTAGGACCAATCGCGCTCCCAAGGATGTTTCTTGCCGTCCTGACGGTTGATTTCCTCGAGGCTGAAGAAGCGCCAGTTGACGGTCACGCCAAGCTGCTTACGGACCTCGCGCATCCACAGCGACGTGTTGTACGCGAATGGGCACATCGGGTCGAAATGGAAATCCACGGTGGAGTACTTCACGACACCTTCTCATTGATGGCTCGGCAGGGTTGTCAATTGAAACTTCCGCCCGCGTCGAGGTATGCGTCGATGGCCTGCTGCAGGCGGTCGAGTGCAGTGCCGTAGGAGGTGAACCCGCCGGTGCGCTGAGCCTCGCGCAAGTTGGCAAGAGCATCGTTGAGTTCGAGTACAGCAGCGGTGAGCTCTTCGGGCACCGGTACTCCCGGCGGTGCAGGAGTTATTTCCTGCGGCGCCGGCAGCGTCTCGGATGGCGGTGCAGTGGCCGCGTCGCCTCCTGGCGCAGTCGCCGCGACGCCGGTTCCGATCCCGAACACTTGGTCGAGCGCCTCCGCGAGTGTGGGCGCGTACCCGACGAGGACACCGCCGGTGCCCGGGTCTCTGTAGCTGACCAGGACGCGGGACAGCTGCGGGAACGTCGATCCGGCAGCGGAACTGGTCAGGCGCTCGGTGAAGAGGGGCTCGACGTAGAGAACGCCACCATCGGCGATCGGCAAGGTCAGCAGGTTGCCGTAATGGATGCGGTTCGACCGTTCGAGCAGGGTTCGCTCGGACGCTACCCGGGTATCGGAGATCATCGAGTTCTGAGTCTGCTGGGGGCCCTGGGTTTGGGTGTCTGTCGGCAATTGCAGGATCTCGATCTGCCCGTAGCCTTCGGGGTCCGACCGTGCCGAGATGTATGCGGACAGGAATTCGCGGTTGAACCCGACCATCGCGCTGGCGAGCCGGAACGACGGTTCGGCGGTCTCCTGGTCACCCACGAGGACGTAGTACGGCGGTTGTTGCCCATTGGTGTCGGCGGTGGGGTTGCTGGGCACCGACCAGAACGCGTTGTTGGTGAAGAACTCCCGCGGGTCGTCGACGTGGTACTTCGCGAGGCGCTCACGCTGGATCCGGAAGAGGTCCTGTGGGTAGCGGAAGTGCGCTCGAAGCTCGTCGGAGACCGACTCCGGAGGCTGCACCGTCCCGGGGAAGATCTTCATCCAAGCCGTCAGTACCGGATCGTTCTCGTCGACCTGGTAAAGGGTGATGGTGCCGTCGTAGGCGTCGACGGTGGCCTTGACCGAGTTGCGGACGTACGAGACTTCCTCGATCTGAGGGGGTACGCCGGGGGCTGTGACGACGGGTTCGGTCAGGGTGCCGGGCTGAGAGTAGGGGTAGTGATCGAGGGTGGTGTATGCATCGACGATCCAGATGATCCGTCCGTCGACGACCGCAGGATAGGGGTCGGCATCGGTTGTCAGCCAGGGCGCGACGAGTTCGACACGGGTTCTCGGGTCGCGGTTGAAGATGATCTTCGAATCGGGCCCGATAGCGCCGGAGAAGAGGATGTTCCGCTCCGTGTACTTGGCTGCGAACGCAAGTCGGTTGAACAAACTTCCCACGGGAGACCCACCAGCACCGGTGTAGGTGTATTTGGTTGTGTCGGTGTCGTATTCGCGCGGCGCCTCACCCTCCTTCGCTCCGACGATGGCATAGTCCGGGCTCGCCTGGGAGATCACCTCGCCGAAGTAGATGCGGGGCTGGTCGACCGGGATCAATTGTCGGTCGGTGCCCTGGGAAGCGATGTCGCTGACGGTGTAGATGGGGTATCCGCTGTCGCTGCTGGCGCTCTCGCCGACCTCGTCGCGAACGGCGGCATTGACCCGGTTCGCAGGTGCCGCGACGAACCCGTTGCCGTGTGTGTAGACGGTGTGTCGGTTGACCCACTGAGTCTGGTTGCCACTGAGACTGTTCGGGGACAACTCACGAGCGGCGACGATATAGTCGCCGACTTCTCCGTTGATCGTGTAGCGGTCTATGTCCAGCGTCTCGGTGAACCCATAGAAGTTCTTCAGCTGTTGCTGTTGGGTGAAGGTGGGCGAAAGCACGTTCGGGTCGAGTAACCGGGCGTTCGCGATGGTGGTGATATCGGCTGGCAGATCTCGAGGCGGCGTCGTGCCCACCCCTGGGTAGGCCTGATACTCGACACGATCAGGCCCGATCGCGTAGGCCTGGCGGGTCGCGTCGATATTGCGTTCGATGTAGGGGCTCTCGCGGTCGGCGGCGTTCGGGCGCACCGAGAACTGCTCTATCAGGGCCGGGAAGATTCCTCCGACGAGGATCGAGGACAAAACCAGCAAGGCAGCCGCCATAGCGGGGATCCGCAGATCTCGCACGACGGTCGCCGCGAAGAACGCTATCGCACAGATAATGGCGATCGAAAACAGAATCAGCCGGGACGGCAGCACGGCGTTGATATCGGTGTACCCGGCACCGGTGAAGGTGGGCTCTTTTCTGGCGCTCCACAGCAACGCGTACCGATCCAACCAATATGCGACCGCCTTGAGCACGATGAACGTACCCGCGAGGACGGCGAGCTGAATCCGTGCCGAGCGTGTCACCTCTATGCCGCTGCTCTTGGCCCGTTGCGACAGTCGTATCGCGCCGAAGAGGTAGTGCGTCAACAGGCTGATCACGAAGGCCAGAAAGACAGCGACGAACAGCCAGGTCAGGATCAGGCGGTACAGCGGCAGATCGAAGACATAGAAGCCGATGTCGTGACCGAACTCCGCGTCCACCGTTCCGAAGCTGCCACCACGGAGAAAGAGTTGCACAGTGTCCCAGTTCGCCTGTGCGCTCAGGCCGAAGGGCAGGGCGAGCAGCAGCGGGAGGCCGATACCGAACAATCGCGGGCGGCTCATCACCAGGGTCCGGTACTGCTCGATCGGATCTCTTGCTGCGGCGGACGACGCAAAGAGTGGGCGGGAGCGGTACGCCGCTGTCAGCGCGCCGAAGATCACGGCGCCGACCAGTAGGGTCACCACGATGAACAGGACCAACCGGGTGACGAGGACGGTTCCCCACACTCTGCGGTAGCCGACCTCACCGAACCACAGCCAGTCGGTATAGACCCCGACCAGGCGAGGACCGATCAGAAGCAGGGCGACGAAGACCAGGATCGTCGTGATCAAGGCAATCATCCGCCGGGACAGTGGGCGCACCCGCTCGGACGGCTGCATGCTCACCTCCCGCGGTTCGTCGCGCTCGAGCAGCTGGTCCGCCGAATAGCCGACACTTCCAGGCGGACAACGCGACCGTTTTGCCCAATTCTACGGGTGTAAGTCCCCATCCGCGCATCAAGAATGGGGATTCGGAGTGTTGAAGGTATCCGCCGTAAGACGCAGATTCTCGACGAGTCGAACGATCGGTGGACGCCGGAGTCAGCGGGCGGGCAGACTTCTAAATGTGAGAAGCAACCGACGACTCCCCCGACTCGGCTTGTTGCTCTCGGAGGGGGAACCCTCACCGCGGGTGTCCGGGGCAGCGCTGACAATGCTACGAGTCCTGGCGGGGTTGATGTGGTTGTACAACGTGGTGTGGAAAAATCCGCCCGATTTCGGCAGAAACAGCAATAGCGGCTTGTACGAATTCACGAGCGCAGCTGTCGATCATCCGGTATTCCCGCCGTTCAGTTGGGTGGTCGAGCATCTGGTACTGCCGAATTTCCTGCTATTCGGGTGGCTGACACTGGTGCTGGAGACGGTGTTGGCCGTCCTGCTGCTCACCGGAACATTCGTCCGGATCGCCGCGTTGCTCGGAATCGGGCAGTCACTGGCTATCGGCCTCTCTGTCGCAGAAGCGCCGGGCGAGTGGCCGTGGAGCTACTTCATGATGATCGGTATCCACATAGTCCTGCTGTGTACGTGGTCGACTCGGTATTTCGCGGTGGATGCCGTACGAGCGCAGACCCGAAGGGGGGACGGGCCCCACGCCGCAGCGTCCTTGCTTCGGACCTGGGGGATCGTGCTTGCGCTCCTCGGTGTCGCCGCCTTGATCGCGTCCTTCCAGACCGGTAGGTGGGCATCAGTCGGGGGGCTGGTCGGAACCGAAGATCTGCAAGTGGGACTCGGCAACTACAACCTCGCAGGCGCGATCGCCGTGCTCGTGGTTGCGGCGTTCGCCCTCGCGGGAGCAATCAGGGGCAGCCGCGAACTCGCCTACGCCGGCGCCGCTCTGGCGGTGCTCGCCGCTGTAAGCATCTACCTCCAGTCCAGCCGCACAGATGTGTGGCTGGGCGGCACGAATACCACCGCCGCCGTGTTCCTGTGCGCCGCGTTGGTCAGTGTTGCGACGGGACGGCTACTCCGGCGACCCCACCGGGTCGCCGGAGCTGCTTCGAAAATCATGCACCCGGGAGGGGCCTGAAGCTACGCAGGCTGTGCCCGGTGATAGTCAACCCGAATCACACCCCGAATCGAGGACCGGATGATTCCACACGAAGCACTTGGTCAGGTCACCGCGATTGCTCGCCAGAATGCTGAGCGGGTGGATATCGAGGGAGTATTTCCGGCAGAGGCCGTGGAGGCACTTCGTGGCAGCGGATTGTTGGGGCTGGTGTTGCCGGAGGAAGTCGGCGGCCTGGGTTGCGGCCCGGCGGAGTTCACCGAAGTCGTAGGTGAGCTGGCATCGGTCTGCGGATCGACTGCGATGGTCTACCTGATGCATACCGTCGCCGCAGTCACCTTCGCCGATGCGCCGCCTCCGGGGATGCCCGATCTACTTGCCGGGATGGCGAAGGGGGCTTTGCTGGGCACGGTGGCGTTCAGTGAGAAGGGCTCCCGCTCGCATTTCTGGGCGCCGGTCTCGTCCGCTTCCATGAATGGTGGCACCGTCTCGGTGCAGGCTGACAAGAGTTGGGTCACCTCCGCCGGCTTTGCCGATGTCTATTTGGTCTCGATGGGTTCGACCTCCAAGACAGCGGGGGAGGTCGACCTGTTTGCGATGGCGAAAGGCGCGGCGGGAATGACGGTGGCAGGCCCGTGGAAAGGGCTGGGGTTGCGAGGCAACGCGTCGTCACCCATGAGGATCGACTCGTCGATCCCGGTTGCCCACAGACTGGGAGATGAAGGCGCCGGGTTCGAGCTGATGATGAATACTGGGCTTCCTTGGTTCAACCTCGGCAATGCCGCCGTCTCGCTAGGCCTTTCGTCAGCCGCGAACGCCGCCGCGATCTCTCACGTCAGTAGCGCAAGGCTCGAGCATCAGGACGAAGCACTCTCGGCGTTGCCCACCATTCGGGCACAAATTGCGCGCATGGGTATCAGCCTCGCCGCGCAGCGAGCTTTCCTGGCGCACGCGGCGCGCAGCGTGAGTGACCCGGATGAGACGACGATGCTGAATGTGCTCGCAGTGAAGGCATCGGCCAACGATGCGGCACTGGAGATCACCGATACCGCCATGAGGGTGTGCGGAGGTGCCGCATTCTCCAAACACTTGCCGATAGAGCGAGCATTCCGCGACGCCCGAGCAGGATCGGTGATGGCCCCCACCGCAGATGTGCTCTACGACTTCTACGGCAAGGCCGTATCCGGCCTGCCCCTATTTTGAGGGGGAGCGTAATGACCAGACCATTGATTGTCGGCGCCGTCGCGTACAGCCCCAACATGGTGCCGATCTGGGAGGGAATCCGCGACTACTTCCGTGGCTCCGACGCCGAGATGGACTTCGTTCTCTACTCCAACTACGGTCGCCAGGTCGAAGAACTCATCGCCGGGCATATCGATATTGCCTGGAACACCAACCTCGCTTATGTGCGCACGGTCATGCAAACCGGGGGCCGCTGCATACCGCTCGCGCAACGTGATACCGACACAACCTTCAGCACTGTATTCGTGGCTCCGCCCGGCAGTGCCATCGCTGGACCGCCGGACTTCGCGGGGAGGCGTTTGGCCTTGGGATCGGCAGATTCAGCCCATGCGGCGATCTTGCCTCTTCACTATCTTGCTCAGTCGGGAGTCCCGACCGACGAGCTGTCCGTCAAGCGATTCGACAGCGACATCGGCAAACACGGCGACACCGGCCGCAGTGAACTCGACGCGATTGGCGCAGTTCTGGCCGGCGATGCGGACGTCGCGGCGATCGGAATCTCGACCTGGAACGCAATGGGCAGAGAAGAGTTGATGCCCGATGCACTCGAAGTGGTCTGGCGTACACCCGAGTACTGCCACTGCATGTTCACCGCCATGGACACCTTGCCCGCCGCGCGATATACGCCCTGGGTGGATCTGCTCCTCGAAATGGATTGGGATATCCCGGAGCATCGCAAGATTCTCGAACTCGAGGGGCTGCACCACTGGGTGAGGCCGCACCTGGACGGATACAAGAGCCTGTTCGCGGCCGTCGAGAAACAGGGTGTGGATTCGCGATGGTGATCCTGGACCTGATGCGACTGATGACGGGACTCCCCGACGGGGGAACTGGAGAGGTTGCAATCAGGTCCGGCGAGGATCTCGTATTGGCCAGAAGGTGGTGTGCCCGCAGCGGAAACACCATCGTTCGAGAGGACGTCGACGCCCGTGATATCGGGATGCTTGTCGTTCGGCGCGGACACGCACCCGATCCGCGTGACGCATTGGGTCCAGACCGGATGCCGGGCGCACGGCTCTGGCTCTATACGAACTTCCACTGCAACCTCGCGTGTGACTACTGCTGTGTCGCTTCGTCTCCGCGGGCACCGCGCCGCGAACTGGGCTTGGATCGGATCGCGCGGCTGGTCGCAGAAGCCGCCGACTGGGGGGTTGGGGAGATCTACCTGACCGGGGGCGAACCGTTCCTCCTTCCCGACATCGGGGAGATCGTCCGCACCTGCACGCAGACACTGCCGACAACGGTATTGACCAACGCAATGGTGTTCAAAGGGCGAGGACTGCGGTCGCTGGAGTCGATGCCCCGGCAGGGTCTGGCCCTACAGATCAGCCTCGATTCCGCCACCCCCGACCTCCACGACTCGCATCGCGGGGCCGGAAGCTGGGCCAAAGCGGTCGCGGGTATCCGATTGGCAAGAGAACTGGGTTTCCGCGTCCGTATCGCGGCCACGATCGCCTCGCCCCGGCCCGGGACGATCGCTGAACTGCACGAATTCTGCGATCACCTCGGAGTCGACCGTGACGACCAACTGATCAGGCCCATAGCGCGCCGGGGCGCCGCGGCCAAAGGCCTGATCATCACAACCGAAACACTCGTACCGGAGGTCACCGTCACCGCAGACGGGGTCTATTGGCACCCTGTCGCTGCGATCGATGACGATGCGCTCGTGACCCGCCAGATCGAGCCTCTGCGGCCCGCGCTCGACGAGATCTACGAGCGGTTCACCCAGCAGTGGGCGGTCGCCGCCACCGCCGCCGCACTTTTTCCCTGCGCTTGAAATCCCTTTACTTGGGCCCCTTCTTGGCGTCCCGGATGGGCCTGAACTCCGCACCAGAGTATTCTCATAACTGGATCGGACCGGACGGGATCTTTGATCGAGGTTCTGTGGGTCCACCGCCGAGAGAGCTGGAGCAGCGCAATGATGCCAGTACATCTACGCGACAGCGTGGTTCCGAAACACGAGCAACTCCGGGCAATCTTGCTACACAAGTGCACCAAGGAGTTACAACACGGCGATCTGATGACCAGTGAGCGAAAATTGATGAACGACTACGGCGTCAGCCGGATCACCGTTCGTGAAGCCATCGGTCAACTCGTCAACGAGGGATATCTTGTCCGGGTACGTGGCAAGGGCACCTTCGTTGCGCGTCGCCGCGTGCAGTCGAAGCTCCACCTCGCGTCGTTCACCGAGGAGATGCGGGCGCAGGGCCACACACCGACGACGGTGGTGCTCCTGAGGGAGGAGAGAGTGGCGCCCGAGGTCACCGCGAAGGCGTTGGGTCTGGCACCCAAAGCTGTTGCCTACCATATCAAGCGGCTGCGACTGGCGGACGGTGAGCCGGTGAGCGTCGACGACGGATGGTTCAACGCCACAGCATTTCCAGGACTGGTGGACCTCGATCTGACCGGGTCGATCTATAGTGCCACCGCGGAGCGTTACGGGATGCCGATCGACCGAGCGGAGCAAACTGTCAGTGCCGACGGCGCGAATTCGGAGATTGCGACGTTGCTCGGTATCAAGAAGGGCGCCCCGGTATTGTTTTTCGACCGGGTCTCCTTCAGCGGCTCAACCACTGTCGAGCACACTCGCAGTTGGTATCGGTCCGACCGCTATCAAGTGCAGATGGAAGTTCAGGCGCAGGAGCGAGATCCGCGCGGCGGTTGAGCCGCTGGCTCTGTCGTGCTTCTACGCGGGCCACTCGAACAGGCCGTCCCCAGTAGATACCTCGGCGTCAATCATGTTGGTGGCTACCGAGTTCGGTTTGGAATCCATGACGACAACGGGAGAGATGGCAGGGTACCCGGCGTTGTCGATCTCGTTCGGGTCGAACCGCACGACAGGATCGCCTGTATCGACCTCGTCTCCTTCTTGTGCCAGCAGGGTGAAGCCTTCGCCCTTCAACTTCACCGTGTCGATCCCCAGGTGGACCAGCACTCCGCCCCCTGCGGCGCCCAGAATCACGAACGCGTGCGGGTGCAGTTTGAGGAGCTTGCCCGAGATCGGCGCGCGCACCTCGAGGGCACCGCGGTTACGTTCGGGCTCGATCGCGACGCCTGCCCCCACCAACTGACCGGCGAATACAGGGTCGGGCACATCGGCAAGTGCAAGCACCCGCCCTGGCAGTGGGGCGCGCACGGAAAGCCTCACAGAGCATCCTCGATGTCGTCGGCGATCGCTTCCGCCTCGGGACCGACGACGACCTGGACTACGCTGCCTGTCTTGAGTACGCCGTGGGCCCCGGCGGCTTTGAGCGCAGCCTCGTCGACCTTGGAACCGTCCTTGACCTCGGTTCGCAGTCGGGTTATGCAGGCCTCGACCTCGCGGATGTTGTCGGGACCCCCGAGGCCGCTGATGATTGCACTCGCTTTGGACATGTGTTCTCCGTAGTCGTTCGTGTTCGTACTGTGGATCAATCGGCCAAGGTGGTAAGCCAGGTCACAATTCCTTGTTGACATCCAGCGTTCACCTGGTCAAACTGACAACTGGTTATGACCGGACAGTACCCCTTGAAGGGGTGATGCACAACAGTGTTCCGGGGGCCACGGTATGCGTGGCCGAACAGAGGAATAGTCAAGACGCCGATTCGGCGATTCGAAGCACAGAGAAGGTCGATATGACGGTCACGGAAGTCGCGCCGGAGGAGAAGAGCCCGAAGAAAGAATCGACTGTGTTCGCTGGGTTCCAGCGTCTGGGCCGTAGCCTGATGCTGCCCATCGCCGTGCTTCCCGCGGCGGGCATTCTGCTCAGACTTGGTCAAGACGATCTTCTCGGCCGTTTCGCTCCCCTGCAAACTGCCGCGACCATCATCTCAGCAGCGGGGCAGTCAGTGTTCACCTGGCTGCCCTTGATTTTTGCGGTCGGAATCGCCATCGGGTGGGCCAAGAAAGCCGACGGTTCGACGGCCCTCGCCGCGGTGGTCGGGTACATGGTCGTCAACGGCGTGTTCGAGGCGATGTCGCCGGTGGTCCTCGCAGGCCAGACCGACCCGAACGGCGATCAGGCGTTGATCGACTACGGCGTTCTCGGTGGCATCGTGATGGGTCTGCTGTCGGCGGTTCTGTGGCAACGCTTCTACCGCACCAAACTGCCCGAATATCTCGGATTCTTCAACGGACGCAGGCTGGTTCCCATTCTCACCGCCGTCACTGGTCTCGCCGTCGGCGTCCTGATGGCGTTCTTGTATCCGGCGTTCAATTCGGGACTGACATGGGTGGGTGAGACCGTCGCGGAGAACTCGGTAGTCGGTGGCGGCATCTACGGTATGGTCAACCGGTTGCTCCTTTCGACGGGACTGCATCACATTCTGAATTCCACGGTGTGGTTTCTCGTCGGCGACTATCACAACGCGAACGGCGACCTGGTACGCGGCGACCTCAACCGGTTCTTCGCCGGCGACCCGAGCGCAGGCGTCTTCATGACCGGATTCTTCCCGATCATGATGTTCGCGCTTCCCGCTGCCGCCCTGGCGATCTGGCGGTCCGCCAAGCCATCGCAGAAGAAGGTGGTGGGCGGCGTCATGCTCTCCACGGCGCTGACCGCGTTCCTCACCGGCATCACCGAGCCTCTCGAATTCGCGTTCATGTTCGTGGCCTGGCCGCTGTACCTGATCCACGCATTCCTCACGGGCACATCGATGGCGCTGGTCAATGCATTGGGAATCCATGACGGTTTCACGTTCTCGGCCGGCTTGATCGACTACCTCCTGAACTTCGGTAAGGCCACCAACGCCTGGATGCTGATCCCGATCGGGCTCGGGTACGCGGCGATCTACTTCCTGCTGTTCAGCTTCGTCATCAAGAAGTGGAACCTGCGCACCCCCGGCCGTGAGGACGAAGCGGAAATCGAATCTTCGGCGACTGATCTCGACGTCGAGCAGGCCGAGAAGTGACCAGTGCAACTATTTCGGCAGGTGGGCAGCGATGATCCTGCGGGGTAAGGCTGTAGTCGGGGACGGAACAATCGACGACGCAGTAGTCGTCACCAAGCGTGATCGAATTGCCTGGGTCGGCGCCGCCGATCAGTACCGTGGGGATAGTCCGTTGCCGCAGCCGACTTCCTCGGTTCTGCTTCCGGGGTTGATCGACCTACACTGCCACGGCGGTGGCGGTACCGAATTTTCCAGTTCCGACGCTGCTGGAGCTCGGCGCGCTGTTCACCACCATCGTGAGCAGGGGACTACTGGACTGCTCGGCAGCCTCGTCTCGGCGAGAGAGCCGGTACTGCTCCGTCAAGCGGAGGTTCTCGCCGGACTGGTCGAATCCGGCGAACTTCTGGGAATTCACTTGGAAGGACCGTTCATCTCGCGTGCCCGGTGCGGTGCGCAGGATCCCGACGCGATCGTGCCTGGCGATCCCGACCTGTTCGAAAGGGTCTGCGACGCGGCGCGAGGCACGGTCCGGTCGATGACGCTTGCGCCGGAGACCGCGCACTTCGGCGAACTGCTGGCCGCGATGCGCCGCCGTGGCGTGATGCCGAGCCTCGGTCACACTGACGCCGATGCCGCCACGACGTCCGCTCGGATCGCCGATGCGGCCGGCCATCCGCTGATAGCCACGCATCTGTTCAACGGGATGCCGCCGCTGCACCACCGGGCCCCGGGTGCGGCGGGTGCGTGCTTGGCGGCGGCCGGGCGCGGAGACATCATCGTCGAATTGATCGCCGATGGAACACATCTCGCACCTGAGACTGTGTCGATGGTATTCGACACGGTCGATCCGGACCAGATCGTCCTGGTCAGTGACGCCATGGTGGCCGCCGGGATGGAAGACGGCGACTATCAGCTCGGGCCCTTGGATGTGGTGGTCTCGCAGGGGGTGGCGAGGCTCACGACCGTCGACGGTTCGGAAGGGGCCATCGCGGCCAGCACAGCGCGGCTGTTGGACGTCGTCCGCTCGACGGTCCTCGACAGTGGTGTCGACCTCGGTGTCGCCGTCGCTTCTGCAAGCAGGATCCCGGCCAGGCTTCTCGGACTGGAGTTCGAGCGTGGCACCCTGATGCCAAACCAGCGTGCCGATATCGTCGTAACTGATCAGCAACTTCGGCCCTGTGGCGTAATCGTCGACGGTATGCCTGTGGGGGAGGAAGGAGTCGCATGGAATTCGTGATCCGTCCGACGCAGGCGGACGTCAGTTCGACTGTCGCGGACATCGTCGAGGGCTATGTGTGCGGAGGTCCGACGACGCTTGGTCTTGCGACAGGGTCTTCCCCGCTCGGTAGCTACAGGGAACTTGCACGTCGGCACCGCGAGTCCGGACTGGACTTTTCGAATGCGCGGGCGTTCTTGCTCGACGAATACGTCGGACTTCCGAAAAGCCATGACCAATCGTACTTTTCGGTGATTCGATCAGAGTTCGTCGACCACGTGAATCTCGATCCTGAACGGGTACTGAGTCCAGACGGGGAGGCTGCGGACATCGCGGCCGAAGGGGCGCGTTTCGACGCGGCGATCAGGGAGGCGGGCGGTATCGACGTGCAGCTTCTCGGTATCGGATCCGACGGCCACATCGGATTCAACGAGCCAGGCTCCTCGCTGAATTCGCGCACTCGCGTCAAGACGCTCACCGAGCAGACCAGGCTCGACAATGCGCGTTTCTTCGACACAGTCGACGATGTCCCGCATCACGTGATCACTCAGGGATTGGGCACTATCGGGGAAGCTCGGCACCTGGTGATGATCGCGTTCGGTGAAGGCAAGGCAGAGGCGATTGCCGCAGCCGCTGAAGGGCCGCTGAGCGCATTCTGCCCGGCTTCGGTGATCCAGTTGCACCAGCACGTGACGGTAGTGATCGACGAGGCCGCGGCGACTAGGTTGCAACTCGTCGACTACTACCGCTACGCCTTGGATAACAAGCCTCCCTGGCAAGCTTTCTGACCGATGCCCGTACTCGAGTTGGCGGTGCAGGATGCGGCGGGCGCCAGGATTGCCCGGCGCGCCGGCGCGGCGCGGGTGGAGTTGTGCGCCGCACTCGGCGCGACCGGTGGGTTGACCCCGAGCATTGGCATGATCGAAGCCGTTGCCGAGCAAGGAATCGATGTTCACCCGCTGGTGCGGTGTAGGCCTGGCGGATTCGTCTACGATGCCGACGAGATCGCGGTAATGGCCCGGGACGTCCGGGCTGCGGTGGGTGCGGGCGCCTCCGGCGTTGTGCTCGGCGCGCTCACTTCCTTCGGGTCCGTAGACAGCGAGACCATGGCCCGCTTGCTCGACAACGTGGACCGATCTGTCGTCGAGGTGACGTTCCATCGCGCGATGGATGTCGTCAACTATCGGGCGGCGGCGCTCGATGCGCTCGTCGGATTGGGCGTCACCCGTGTTCTGACCTCGGGTGGAGCACCGCGGTGCATCGATGGCGTCCAAGCTCTGTCCGGCATGGTCGCTCACGCCTGCGGTCGAATCCAGGTGATGGCCGGGGGCGGGATTCGCGTCGAGGACATCGCTGCCGTCGCGGGCACCGGCGTGGACGCCGTACACCTCTCTGCCCGCCGCAACGTGGCCGACAGCGGCGGTCCGGGCGGCGGTTCCGGCGGATACGACACGATCGACGAAGCGCTCGCCCGGGCGGCGGCCCGGGCGCTGGAAGTCTAGATTTTCGTCCATCGCGTTTGGGCGGCGGGACTCGGTCATCAGCCTAGACATGCATGGACATCCAACTATAGGATGGTCGACATATTGGGTACTCCCAGATTCATCGAGCAAGAAACGGGTCCGCACAATGGTTCAAGAGCTATCACACTTTGTCGGCGGCAAGCGTGTCCCCGGTGTCTCGAACAAGTTCGGCGACGTCTACGACCCCAACTCCGGTGGGGTGCAGGCGCGCGTGCCTCTCGCGAACAAGGCCGAGGCGGAGGCGGCTATCGCGAACGCGGTGGATGCTCAGCGGGAGTGGGCTGCGTTCAACCCGCAGAAACGCGCCCGCGTGCTGATGAAGTTCCTCCAGCTCGCGCAGGGGGAAATGGAGTCGCTGGCGCGGCTGCTGTCCTCCGAGCACGGCAAGACCATCCCCGACGCCAAGGGCGACGTCCAGCGCGGCCTCGAGGTCATCGAGTTCGCGCTCGGTGCCCCGCACCTCCTGAAGGGCGAATACACCGAATCCGCCGGAGACGGCATCGACGTTTACTCCATGCGTCAGCCACTCGGCGTCGTAGCGGGCATCACGCCGTTCAATTTCCCTGCCATGATTCCACTCTGGAAGGCGGGCCCCGCGCTCGCCGCCGGCAATGCGTTCATTCTCAAGCCGTCCGAGCGCGACCCGTCGGTGCCGTTGCGACTTGCCGAACTGTTCCTCGAAGCCGGGCTGCCCGCTGGGGTATTCAACGTGGTCAACGGCGACAAAGAGGTTGTCGATGTACTACTCACCGACGACCGCATCAAGGCTGTCGGCTTCGTCGGGTCGACCCCGATCGCGCAGTACATCTACGAGACCGCGGCCGCCCACGGCAAGCGGGCTCAGTGCTTCGGTGGCGCCAAGAACCACGCGATCGTGATGCCCGACGCCAACCTCGACGAGGTTGCGGACGCACTCGTCGGCGCCGGCTACGGCTCCGCAGGAGAGCGTTGCATGGCGATCTCCGTCGCCGTTCCGGTCGGCGAGGAGACCGCCGACGCGCTCGTCGCCAAGCTCCGTGAGCGCGTGGCCAACCTGCGGATCGGACGTAGTGACGAAGAGGGAGTCGACTTCGGTCCGCTTGTCGGTAAGGACGGTGTCGACCGGGTGAACAACTACATCCAGATCGGCCTCGACGAGGGCGCAGAGGCAGTCGTAGACGGTCGCGGCTTCAGTCTCGAAGGCCACGAGAATGGATTCTTCGTCGGCGCGACGCTGTTCGACAAGGTCACCACCGACATGCGCATCTACAAGGAAGAGATCTTCGGGCCGGTGCTGCTGGTGGCTCGCGCTGCGGACTACGAGGAGGCACTGCGTCTGCCGACCGAGCACGAGTACGGCAACGGTGTCGCGATCTTCACCAGTGATGGCGACACCGCGCGGGACTTCACCAACCGCGTGAACGTGGGCATGGTCGGTGTCAACGTCCCGATCCCGGTGCCGATTGCGTACCACACTTTCGGCGGCTGGAAGCGCTCCGGATTCGGCGATCTCAACCAGCACGGCCCCGACTCCTTCCGCTTCTACACGAAGACGAAGACCGTGACGCAGCGCTGGCCTTCCGGCAAGAAGGAGCAGGCCGACCACTTCGTCATCCCCACGATGAACTGAGCGGACCGATATGTTCACCTTGACCGACGACGAGCGGGCGATTCGCGACACGGCCCGTGACTTCGCGGCCGAACATCTAGCGCCCCACGCCGTGGAATGGGATCAGACCAAGCACTTCCCGGTGGACGTCCTTCGCAAGGCGGCGTCTCTCGGGATGGGCGGCATCTACATCCGTGAGGACGTGGGCGGGTCGGGGCTGACTCGGGTCGACGCCGCCCGGATCTTCGAGCAGCTCGCCTCGGGCTGCCCGTCCATCGCCGCGTACATCTCCATCCACAACATGGTCGCCTGGATGATCGACAAGTTCGGCACCGACGAACAGAGACGCACCTGGGTCCCTGGGCTGTGCGCGATGGACCAACTCGGCAGCTACTGCCTCACCGAGCCAGGTGCCGGCTCGGACGCGGCGGCACTGAGCACCCGGGCGGTGCGCGACGGCGACGTTTTCGTGCTCAACGGGGTCAAGCAGTTCATCTCCGGTGCGGGCACGTCCGACGTGTATGTGGTGATGGCGCGTTCCGGAGGCAGCGGCCCGAAGGGCATCTCGGCGTTCATCGTGCCCAAGGACTCGCGGGGCCTGTCGTTCGGGGCCAACGAGGCGAAGATGGGCTGGAATGCTCAGCCCACCCGACAGGTGATCTTCGAGGACGTTCGAGTTCCGGTCGCGAATCTGCTGGGCTCCGAGGGTGACGGGTTCCGGATTGCCATGTCCGGCCTGAACGGCGGTCGGCTCAACATCGCCGCATGCTCCGTCGGTGGCGCGCAGGCCGCCTTCGACAAGGCGGTCGCCTACCTCGCAGATCGCAGCGCGTTCGGTGCGCCGCTGATCGACTCGCAGGCACTGCAGTTCCAGATCGCTGACATGCGCACCGAGTTGGAGGCGGCGCGCACCTTGCTGTGGCGGGCTGCGGCGGCACTGGACGAGGAAGCTCCCGATGTCGTCGAGCTCTGTGCGATGGCCAAGCGATTCGCCACGGATACCGGATTCGACGTCGCGAACAAGGCCCTGCAACTGCACGGCGGTTACGGCTATCTTGCGGAGTACGGAATCGAGAAGATCGTCCGCGACCTCCGCGTCCACCAGATTCTCGAGGGCAGTAACGAGATCATGCGGGTGATCATCGCCCGGAGCGTTGTCGGGCGAGCGGTACAGGGAAAGCAAGGAGCGCCATGACTGACACAGGTACGGGTTCGCCTGATGTTCTGATCCGAAAGACAGGCGGACTCGGCCGGATCATCCTCAATCGACCCAAGGCCATCAACGCGCTGAACCACGCCATGGTGCGACAGATCGCCGCGGCCCTGGCCGAGTGGTCAGACGACGAAGACGTACGCGTGGTAGTGCTCACCGGTGCAGGCGAGCGGGGGCTGTGCGCGGGCGGCGATATCGTCTCGATCTATCACGACGCCAAGGAAGGCGGCACGGGCTCGCGTGAATTCTGGCGTGACGAGTACATCCTCAACGCCGCCATCGCGCGCTACCGCAAGCCGTACGTGGCGATCATGGACGGCATCGTGATGGGCGGCGGGGTCGGTGTCTCCGCGCACGGCAGCGTCCGCGTCGTCACTGAGCGTTCTATGATCGGCATGCCCGAGACCGGCATAGGCTTCGTTCCAGACGTCGGGGGGACGTACTTGCTCGCCCGTACGCCGGGCGAACTGGGTACTCATATCGCGCTGACGACCGCACGGCTCAGCGCGGGCGACGCGATCGCATGTGGATTCGCCGACCATTTCGTCCCCTCCGCGAAAATCGACGACTTCATCGAGAAGCTGTCGACGGTGTCGGTGGACGAGGCGCTCACCATCTTCTCCGAACCGGCTCCGGTCTCGGACCTGCTGGCGCAACGGAGCTGGATCGACGCCGCGTACTCGACCGACTCTCTCGCCGACATCGTCTCCCGGTTGCGTGGCAGCGGTGTTCCGGAAGCGAAGAAAGCAGCTGAGCAAGTGCTTTCGAAGTCGCCGACCGCATGTGCGGTCGCGTTGCGCTCGTTACGCCGTGCCAGGGCCGCGGGCAGCATCGAGGAAGTACTGAACGAGGAATTCCGCGTCTCCGTCGCGTGCTTGCGATCCCACGACCTGGTCGAGGGAATCCGGGCACAGGTGGTCGAAAAAGACCGCAATCCGCAATGGTCGCCTGCCACGATCGAAGAGGTGGACAGCGATCGGGTCGATTCGTTCTTCGAGCCCCTCGGCGCGCTCGAGCTCGGACTCACGGCACCACAGCCACAGCACTGATCACCAGCCACAAACGTCCAGGAGGGACCTCTATGAGCATTTCTGTCGGTTTTCTGGGGCTCGGCCACATGGGCGGCCCCATGGCGTCCAACCTCGTGAACGCGGGTCACAACGTCGTCGGCTTCGATCCGGTTCCTGCCGCGCTCGAACAGGCCGGGAAAGCGGGTGTATCCGTCGTCGAGTCAGCGGAAGCTGCGGTCGGTGGGTCTGATGTCGTGATCACGATGCTGCCGAGCGGGCAACACGTTCTCAGCCTGTACGAGCAGATCCTGCCCGCCGCGAAGCCCGGCACATTGTTCATCGATTGCTCCACTATCGACGTCGCTGACGCTCGCACAGCGCACCAGCAGGCCGTCGAGGCCGGCCACCGTGCGGTGGACGCACCGGTCTCGGGTGGCGTCGTCGGCGCCACGGCAGGAACCCTCGCATTCATGGTCGGAGGTTCCGAGCAGGACTTCACCGCCGCCGAGCCGATTCTGGACGTGATGGGGAAGAAGGTCGTCCACTGCGGTAGTCCTGGCAACGGGCAGGCTGCGAAGATTTGCAACAACATGATTCTCGGTGTCTCGATGATCGCGGTCAGCGAGGCATTCGTCCTCGGTGAGAAACTTGGGCTGAGTAACCAGGCACTGTTCGACGTCGCGTCCAACGCATCGGGACAGTGCTGGGCCCTTGTCGCCAACTGCCCCGTGCCTGGGCCCGTTCCGACGAGCCCGGCCAACAGGGATTACGAGCCGGGTTTCGCGGCCAGTTTGATGGACAAGGATCTCGGTCTCGCCGCGAATGCACTGCGTGCGAACGGTGTCGAAGCGGATCTAGGGCTGCGTGCTGCAGAGCTCTACAGCAGCTTTAACGCGGCCGGTGGCGGTGGGCAAGACTTCTCGGCCATCATCAAAGACGTCCGCGAACGTTCCAGCCGAAAGACCGAGGCAGACCAGTGACCGACTTCGAGACCATCCTGTTAGAGCGCAAGGGGCGCGTGGGTGTGATCACCCTCAACCGCCCGAAAGCGCTGAATGCGTTGAACTCCGAGCTGATGCGCGAGGTCGTGGCAGCGGTGGACGAACTAGAGGGTGACACCGAGATCGGCGCCATCGTCATCACCGGTTCCGACCGCGCGTTCGCAGCGGGCGCCGACATCAAGGAGATGCAGCCGAAGTCATACATGGACGTCTATCTCGAAGACTTCTTCGCGGCGTGGGACCGGCTGGCAGCCGCTCGCAAACCGACGATCGCCGCGGTCGCAGGGTATGCCCTCGGTGGCGGATGTGAGCTGGCAATGATGTGCGACATCCTCCTCGCTGCGGACACCGCCAAGTTCGGTCAGCCCGAGATCAAGCTCGGTGTCATCCCGGGTATCGGCGGTTCGCAGCGTCTCACACGCGCGGTGGGCAAGGCCAAGGCTATGGAACTGTGTCTGACCGGGCGGAACATGGACGCCGAGGAGGCTGAACGAGCCGGGCTCGTGTCCCGTATCGTGCCTGCCGCGGATCTGCTCGAGGAGGCGCTGAAGACCGCGACGACCGTCGCCGAAATGTCGCTTCCCGTCGCCATGATGGCGAAGGAGGCCGTCAACCGGGCGTTCGAGACCACCCTGTCCGAGGGGGTCCGGTTCGAACGGCGGGTGTTCCATTCGGCCTTCGCGACAGAGGACCAGAAGGAAGGCATGGCAGCGTTCGTCGAGAAGCGTTCGCCGGTGTTCAAACACCGCTAGACCACTACATCGATAGCCCCGCACCGCTCTCAGGTGCGGGGCGATGACCGTGCTTCACCACCTACCGGGTGTGTCCCCGGTGTCGAAATCTCCTGCTTCGCGTCGTAGTTCGGCGAGGATGGTGACGAGTTGCTCCAACTTGTCGCCGGAGACTCCAGGCTGTGAGAACACCTGAGCGTTCAGTCTCTCGGTGGATTCGAGGGCAAGTTTCCTTCCCTCATCGGTGATTTCGATGAGGGTGGCCCGACGGTCGCTCGGATGTGGAATGCGTCGAACGAGATTCGCAGCCTCTAGACGATCGACGGCGTTCGTGACGCTGGTGGGGTGGACCTGAAGGCGTGCGCTGGCCTTCGCCATCGGCAAGGCGCCGGTGCGGGTGAAGGTGAGCAGCGTCAGGAGCTCGTACCTCGCGAACGTCAGCCCCGAGGGCTTGAGCACCTCTTCTACGCGGGCCATCATGATCTGCTGCGCTCGCATCACTGAGGTCACCGCGGCCATGCCGTCCGCGACGTCACCCCAGCCATGTTTCGTCCACTGCCGATGGGCCTCTTCGATGGGGTCGAGATGAAGTGGTGACGGTGGTGGCATGTCTCGATCATCCCACGTGGGACGTGCGAGTGGCGTCACCCGCCTTACCGTTCGGCCATGTAATCATGGGACAGTGGCAGGGTATGAGCGGGTCAGCACGGTCACTCGAGACGGAATGACCTTCGATGTTCGCGATGACGGGCCGATCGACGGAGTCCCAGTGGTTCTCTTGCACGGATTTCCACAGGATTCGCGGTCGTGGAACGCGTTGGCGCCCTTGCTGCACCGACGTGGCTTTCGTACGCTCGCTCCGGACCAACGGGGCTACTCTCCGGGGGCGCGGCCACGGCCCAGGTGGGCCTACCGCATCTCGGAGCTGCAGCAAGACATCGTGGCTCTCATCGACCAGGCAGGGCTCGGTCCTGTGCATCTCGTGGGGCACGATTGGGGTGCGGTCGTGGCGTGGGAGGTGGCGGCAGCCTCGCCCGACCGGGTACGTACACTGACGGCGCTCTCGGTGCCGCATCCGGGAGCATTCGTGCGGGCGCTCCTGACCAGCAGTCAGATCGTGAAATCCTGGTACATGTTCGCCTTCCAAGTACCGTGGATTCCGGAGCGGCTGATGGCGGAAGACGGTGTCGTATACCGGAAACTGCGTGCAAGCGGTCATTCGGCGGCCGCCGCGAAACGCGACCTGGAGCCGATGCGCGACTACGCTCGGGCGCGAGGTGCGCTGAATTGGTACCGCGCACTACCTTTCGCCATATTCGGATCGGTCTCCAAGAAAGTGCGGGTACCGACTCTGTTCGTGTGGAGCGACGGTGACGTCGCCATCGGACCGGTGGGGCCCATACTGACGTCGCGATTCGTGGATGCTCCGTACACCTACGAAGTGTTCCGCGGTGTCAGCCACTGGATTCCGGACGAGGCGGCCGAGCGGCTCGACGAACTAGTCGGCAACCACCTGCGCGACCGGCCCTGATGCGAATTACGAGGTGTCTTCGGCCTTCGGCTGCTGTCACATCGACGTGCTGAACTCGTAGCCTGCAAACCTCTCGTCCACCTGCTCGGCAGTCAGTCCGAACTCCTCGAGCGTGTATTTGTGTGAGGGCCGACGGTCACCGCTGCGGCTTTCGGCGTGCATCGCCTCCATCTTGGCCTGGGCCTGCGCACTCAAATCGAGACCGAAGTGCTTGTAGACCCCTTCGACGGTGCCGAGTGGATCGGCCACGAAATCGTGGTAGTCGACGTCGATGAACTGGGCGGGGTCGTGGCGGGCGCGAGCCTCGGTGAATTTGTCGAGTCCTCGGGCCCACAGTTCGAGTTGGCTCTCGCCGATGACGCTACCCCGGAACTTCTCCGACCAGCCGCTTGTCGCCTGTTCCGCGAGGCTGCATACGGACGGGACAACGGTGCGCGGTGGACGGTGGGTCTGGATGATCAGCGCATCCGGATACACCGCCAGCAGTTCGTCGAGCGCGAACAGGTGACTGGGGTTCTTGAGAACCCAGCGACGGTCCTGATCGGGAAGCCCGATCAGTTGGAGATTCTTCTTGTGCCTCTGGTAGGCATTGGTCCAGTCTTGTCGCTCGAGCCACGCCGAGTATGTGGGCAGATGGGCAAGGCATTCGTACGAGATCGACTTGAATGTCTGCCGCAGCAACTGCCAGCATTCCTCTACCTCACTTGCCGACATGTAGTGCACACCCATGAACTCGGGTCGCTCGACGTGGTGCCGGCCGAAACCCTCCTCGATCTTCTGGAACACGGGATTCGATGCCCAGCTCTCGCGCGGTGGCCGTGGTTGGGGCATCTCGGTCAACCACATCTCGAGACCCTGATTCGACGGGTCTGCGGTGAGCAGTCGGTGCAGAGCTGTGGTTCCGGTGCGGGGAAGTCCGGTGACGAAGATCGGCCGCTCGACCTGTACGTCTGCGTACTCGGGGTTGCGCTTCCACGCCGCTTCGCTGAGCAGGCGTGCTACCAGAGCACCGCGGAGAAAGACTCGGGACACTTTGCTGCCGAGCGGTGTCAATTGCTCGTCGCGGCGATAGGAGTCGAGCAAGACGCCCAGAGCCTCGGTGTAGTCATCGGTGCCGAAGTCGTCCAGTCCCGACAGTCGGGTCGCCGACGCGTGGAGATCGTCGACGGTGCCGACGGTGGTGCGTTCGCTCATGGTTTACGCTTTCCGATCGCTAGTGGTGGAATTCGCCGCAGTTGACATCGAGACACTGACCGGTGATCGCAGTCGCCATCGGCGAGGCGAGGAAGATCACCGCGTCCGCGATCTCGTCTGTCTCGGGTAGGCGTTTCAGGTCGGTGTTCGCGGCGGTGTACTCGTAGATCTGATCCACGGTGGTGCCGTACTTCTCGGCCTGGTGGGCGAAATACTGTTTCAGCGTGTCGCCCCAGATATACCCGGGAGCAACGGAATTGACGCGGATCCCTTGCGGTCCCAGCTCTGTCGCGAGCGACTGGGACATGGCGAGGAGGGCCGACTTGGCGATCTTGTAGCTACCGTACCGTTCCTGGGAGTGCCTCAACACCATCGAGTTGATGTTCACCACGGCGCCCGCCGTCTCGGCGAGGACTGGCGTGAACAACTGTGTGAGGCGCAACGCCCCGAGCACTGTCAGTTCGAAACTGCTACGGATGTGGTCGAAATCGGTCCGGGCCAGCGGTTTCATCGACGGCACCGAGAACGCGTTGTTGATCAACACATCTACCTTGCCGTAAGCGTCGACGGCTGCGGACACAAGGTTCTCCGCCGAAGTTCGGTCGGTGATATCGGTCGGCACCGTCACCGCCCGTCGGCCCAGGGCGACGACATCCTTGGCTACCTTCTCCAGCCGTGGGGCGGTGCGGGCAGCCAGCACCACGTCGGCTCCGGCGCCGGCGCAGCGGACGGCGAGCGTAGTCCCCAAGGCAGGCCCGACACCGGATATGACGACCACTTTGTCCTGCAACAGATTCGATGCGGTCATCGTGGTCACCCCAGCATCCGGTCTGCTATCGCGGCCTGACGTGCGGCGATACGTACGGCGAAGTCCTGCGATGAAATCTTGTTGGTATCGAAATAGGGCAAATTACTGCGGATTTCGTCGAACGGCACAACCTCGATATGGGGACCGTCGTCGGGAGTCAGTTCACGGGAGGTCCGTTGCCAGCGGAACTGAAGGTAGCCGCGGAGGTGGCCCACCGTTTCGATCCAGTTGGCAATGCCCGGATTTCGCTCGCTGACGACGAGTCGGATGTTGCCGTCGGGATCTACCTGTGACTGTGAAACGTTCAGCGAAGTCTGGTGGTTGATGTAGTCGAGGGAGATGTACCACATGCTGCCCAGCTGAAATCCCTGGTAGGGCACGTCCGCTTTCGGAACGGTGATGACGATGGCCTCGTCTTCGGAGAGTTCGTAGTGCCCGACAGACGAGTATTGTGTGGCCAGCCCCCCGGGTGTCAGTCGCGGTTCGGTCATAGTATTCACCGGAAGGTTCAGGTAGAACCATTCCGGGAACTTGAGCCAGGTCTTCACCCTCGAGACGAGAGCCCTGCCCGCACGTGTGTAGCGTTTCTCGACCGACTCGCGGGTCAGTGGGTCGGGAGCCGTACCCGCGGTGTCGGCGCGAGCGATCCGGATAGTGCCGCGTCGCTGGCTCCAGTCGCTGTACACCTCGCGGACCACCAGCTGTGACGAACCCGGCGCGAGCGTGAAGTAATTGCGAAGGCCCGGTTTCTGGTCGGGGCCGAACCGGACCTCGAAGGATCCGTCGGGCGCGATGTCGATCGCGCGGTCATCGAACGCCGAGACGCTGCCGGGAACTTCTGCGGCCGTGTAGTTTCCGCTGAGGACCTGAAAGCTCAGATCCGCGGTAGTGCCTCGAACCCCAGTCACGACGTACTCGATGTCGTCGTTGATCCTCGCGCCGAAATACAGAGTGTCGGGGTTGTCGAGGCCCATCTTCATGTACGGTCCGGTGCCCGAGATGAACGTAGGGTGCGACCGTTCGGTGGCCCAGGCCGCGTGCGTGGTGGCGAGTACGCCACCGGCGAGGTACTGGTAGCCCTCGAGTAGGTCCTGTTCGGTGCGGATGTGGGGTGCGCTTTCGATCAGTTTCTCGGCCTCGGCCATGGCGTCGGCAAATGAGTCGGTCAGCACGCCGTGCTCCTCACGATGGGTGGTACAAATATGTACCTACATGGTAGAAACGGTAGTGGAACTGACAATAGAACGCGTTCTAAGGAGTGGTCAATGGGGCACGACGACGAGAGGGCGGACAAGGTTCGAGGGCGCCGTTCGCCGCCCACTGAACGCGTCGTGCAGGTGCTCGATTTTCTGGTGGCGCGCAAGGAAGACCGATTCGGATTGTCGGAGCTGGCCCGGCATCTCGATATCAGCAAACCGACATGTCTGGGAATCCTGACCGAACTCGTACGCGGAGGCTATCTCGTCCGCGATCCGGCCACGAAGTCTTATGGGCTGGGACCTGCGCTGATCGCGGCAGGTCGCGCGGCTCAACAGGGCTTCGCTGCCGGGTCTGTCGCGCACGCGCATCTTGCTGCGCTGACCGACGAATTCACAACCACGTGCACGGCGTCGGCTGTGGTCGGCGACCGAATCGCCGTACTCGAACTGACCAGTCCACCCGGCGTGCGCACCGCCGTCAAGGTCGGCGAGATGTATCCGTTTGCACCGCCTGTCGGGCTGATGTATGTGCTGTGGGACGGCGACGATGCGCTGCAATCATGGCTGCGGAGGGAACCGACCCTGCCGGTTCGCCTCGACCGGGAGCGCTTGCGCAAAGTCGTGGACCAATGCTCTCGCAGGGGATACCTCGTGGAAACCCTCACTCCAGTCGGGCAGCAGTTGCACACGCTCATGGCTGGGGTGGCGGCGCATCACCTGCCGCCGGAATTGCGTGCACTGCTCGGTGAGATGGTTTCCAGTCTGGGGGAGCGTGTGTACCTGGATGCGGAACATGCGGATTCGGCGGAGCCGCATCCGGTCAGTCTCATTGCCGCACCGACATACGACGCCGACGGACATCAGGCGATGGTTCTGACCTTGTATGTCGGTGCTGAACTCGGCTCCGCCGAAATCGCACGCAGAGGTAAGGCGCTCGCGGCGGCGGCAGATGCGATCACGGCAGAGGTGGGTGGGCGCAGGCCTCGTTGACGAAATAGGCATTGACCAAAATCTGAAACACGTTCTATTCTCGGAAGCGTAATCATTTTCGACCGAAGGGGTCCAAATATGGACCACTAGCCGGTATGACACTCGCACCGAGGAGTCGCCTATGAGTACATCGACTACACCGCCCCTGTACGAGTTGTCTCACCTCGGCGCGCTCGAGGCTGAAGCCGTTCACATCTTCCGTGAGGTGGCCGCCACGTTCGAGCGTCCGGTACTGCTGTTCTCCGGTGGCAAGGACTCGGTGGTGATGTTGCACGTCGCGGCAAAGGCGTTCTGGCCCTCGCCGCTTCCGTTCGCGGTCATGCACGTCGATACCGGTCACAACTTCGACGAGGTCATCGAGTTCCGTGACCGCACAGTTGAACGCCTCGGCCTACGGCTGATCGTGTCGAGTGTCCAAGACGACATCGACGCAGGCCGAGTAAGCGAAGAGACGGGGCCGCACGCCAGTCGCAACAGACTTCAGACCACGGCGCTGTTACGGAGCATCAGGGACAACAAGTTCGACGCAGTCTTCGGCGGCGCCCGACGTGACGAGGAGAAGGCCAGGGCCAAGGAGAGGGTCTTCAGCTTTCGAGATGCAGACGGGCAGTGGGAGCCGCGGGCCCAACGACCCGAACTGTGGAGCCTGTACAACGGCCGGCATCGCAAGGGTGAGCACATCAGGGTGTTCCCACTGTCGAACTGGACCGAACTCGACGTCTGGCAGTACATCAGCGAGGAGCGAATCGAATTGCCCTCGTTGTATTACGCGCACCGCCGGCAGGTTGTGCCGCGCGACGGGATGCTGTTGGCACACACTCGGTTTCTCACGCTGCTTCCCGGGGATGAGCCCTACGAAGCGCTCGTACGGTTCCGGACAGTCGGCGATGCCACCTGCACGGGGTGCGTCGAATCGTCAGCAGAGAGCGCAGAGGCCGTAGTAACGGAGGTAGCGGCTAGCAGGCTGACCGAACGCGGCGCCACACGCGCTGACGACCGGATCTCCGAGGCCGGTATGGAAGACCGCAAGAAGGAAGGCTACTTCTGATGCCGCAGCTACTGCGCGTCGCGACAGCGGGCAGCGTCGACGACGGCAAGTCCACACTCATCGGCCGCTTGCTCTACGACTCGAAGGCGATCTTCGAGGACCAACTCGCGGCCGTGGAGCGTACGAGCCGTGAACGTGGAGACGAACACGCCGACCTTGCTCTGCTCACCGACGGCCTGCGTGCAGAGCGCGAACAGGGCATCACGATCGACGTTGCCCACCGCTACTTCGCAACTCCGAATCGCAAGTTCATCATCGCGGACACGCCAGGGCATGAGCAGTACACGCGGAACATGGTGACCGGCGCCTCGACAGCGGACTTGGCGTTGATTCTCGTCGACGCCCGCAAGGGAATCCTCGAACAGACTCGGCGCCACGCTTTCATCGCCAGCCTTCTCGGAATTCCCCACCTCGTGCTGTGTGTCAACAAGATGGACCTCGTCGGGTGGTCCGAGGAGCGGTTCGAGGAGATCAAGGAGGAGTTCAGGCAATTCGCGATCAAGCTGGAGGTTCACGACCTGACGTTCATCCCGGTATCGGCACTACGCGGCGACAACATAGCGCAGCGGACGGTCAACATGCCCTGGTACGAGGGTGCATCACTGCTGCACTACCTCGAACAGGTGCATGTGGCATCCGATCGCAATCTCATCGATGCCCGGATCCCTGTTCAGTATGTGGTCCGTCCCGGGAAGCAGAGCGATCCCGCGCTGCACGACTTCCGCGGGTACGCAGGCACAGTCGCCAGTGGTGTGTTCAAGCCGGGCGACGAGGTGGTGGTGTTGCCGTCGGGATTCACCTCCACCATCAGCGCTATTTGGGGACCTGGCGGCACGGCCCTGAGCGAGGCTTTCGCACCGTCTGCGGTGGCCGTGCAACTGTCTGATCATGTGGACGTCAGTCGCGGGGACATGCTGTGCCGCCCCAACAACCGTCCACTTGTCGGGCAGGAGCTCGACGCGATGGTCTGCTGGTTCAGTGAACGGTCCTCGTTGAAGCCGGATGCCCGCTATACGCTGCTGCACACCACTCGCGCTACCAAGGCGTCCGTGGTCCGACTGGACTACCGACTCGACGTCAACACGCTGCACCGCGACGAGACAGCGCGGTCGCTCTCACTCAACGAGATCGGGCGAATCCAGCTGAAGACGTCTCAACCGTTGATGTTCGACCCGTACCGCCGCAATCACGCGACCGGCAGTTTCATTCTCGTCGACGAGTCGACGCACAATACGGTTGCTGCCGGCATGATTACTGGACCGACGCTCTCTCAGTCCAAGGTGGTGTGGCACACCGCGGCGATAACGCGGGAGGAGCGGGCCACCCGTGGGCGCACGGTCTGGTTGACCGGGCTTTCCGCCTCGGGAAAATCGACGGTCGCGGTGGAACTCGAGCGGCGCTTGGTCGCATCCGGTGTACCCGCCTACCGTCTCGATGGAGACAATCTGAGGCACGGTCTCAACTCGGACCTGGGGTTCGGCGCGGAGGACCGCGCGGAGAACGTGCGACGAGTCGGCGCGGTTGCGCAACTACTTGCAGACTCCGGCGTGACCGCAATCGCGTCGCTGATCAGCCCGTACCGTGCGGACCGGGATCGCGTGCGGGAAGAGCATCGCGCCGCGGGTCTCGAATTCCTCGAGGTGTTCGTCGACACGCCACTGGAGCAGTGCGAGGCGCGGGATCCCAAAGGAATGTACGCAAAAGCCCGAGCGGGCGAGATCACCGGGTTCACCGGGGTGGACGACCCGTACGAGGCCCCTGACAACGCTGAACTGGTGCTTCGGCCTGAGGACGGCACGCCGACCGAACAGGCCGCGAAAATTATGGAATTGTTTGAGACGTGACTTCTGATGCACGACTCGCTGCCGACATCGCGTCCGGTGCCGGAGCCCTGCTTCTGGATATCCGGGACGCAGGGCTGGGATCCGATGCGCGTGAGCTCGGTAGGCGTGGCGACGTCGCCGCCGACGCATACATTCTCGGCAAACTTTTCGCGGAACGTCCCGACGATGCGATCCTTTCCGAGGAGTCCACCGATGACCGCGCACGGCTGGAGAGTTCGCGAGTGTGGATCATCGACCCCCTCGACGGTTCGAGGGAATACGCGATACCGGGGCGCTCGGACTGGGCGGTACACATTGCGCTGTGGGAACGCGGTCGCGGCATCACCGCCGCTGCGGTCGCGCAACCCGCGTTGGGTGCCGTCTACGCCAGCGATGACGACTCTCACGCCGTGCATGCCGCGGCGATTCCTGCGCGTCCGCGCATCGTGGTGAGCGAGAGTAGACCGCCCGACTTCATCGGCGCCGTCGCGACCGCGGTCGGGGCCGAGGTCTCGACCATGGGTTCGGCAGGCGCGAAGGCGATGGCCGTGCTGCGCGGCGACGTCGATGCCTACGTCCATTCCGGTGGACAGTGGGAATGGGACTCGGCGGCGCCGGTGGGTGTTGCCACGGCTGCTGGACTCCACTGTTCGCGAATTGATGGAAGTCCCATGAGCTACAACGAATCACACCCCTATCTCCCTGATCTTCTGATCTGCCGACCCGAGTTGGCGGAGCCCCTGCTCGAGGCTATTGCCGAGCACGCCGGCGACGCGGCCGACACGGGGCGCGTCGCGATGGCCCGCGCATACATCGATGCGCTCGTGAGCCACGACGCAACCAAGGTGCGTCTCGCCGAGAATGCGTGGCGGGTTGAGAACGGCAGGCGTACTGGTGAGTCAGGGCAGTTCATTCGGGACGAACTCGAGAACGGTCCGCAGTACCAGGCCATTCAGGCCGTGCGTGAACTCTCGTTCCATGAATGGGGCGAGAACGTGGTGGCCCGATTCCTGCTCGATCTCGGGTCGACGCCGAGCGACGTCACGTCGGTTCGGATCACGGAGCATTTCATGATTCCGGCGGGGGAGATCGAGTCTGTCATGGCCATCATCGAACCGTCTGCCGCTAGCGACAAGGAGAGCTGATGACACCGGATCAACTGATCACCCAATTCTGTGCCGAGTGGGCCGAGCCGGATCCGGCGAAGATCGCGGAGTATTTCGCGGAAGATGCCGTGTATCACAATATTCCGATGGATCCAGTCGCAGGTCGTGAGGCGATCCGTGAGTTCATCACAGGGTTCATCTCGGCGTTCGGCGGTATCGACTTTCGGGTGCTGCGGCAGGTCGCCGGCGGCGGGTTGGGTACCGACGCCGAGCAGTCGAGCGGTGTGGTGATGAATGAACGGATAGACGTATTGAATCTGGGTGAGAAGGTCGTCGAACTGCCGGTCGTCGGCGTATTCGAGATCACCGACGGGAAGATCACGAATTGGCGCGACTACTTCGACATGGCTCCGATCCGGTCCGTAATGGGTGGGGAATAGTCAGAGAGACACTGCGTTCGATCAAGTTCCACAGGTGGATGCGGCAACAGGCAGCGAACTGAGGCGCTGCGTCCGAGGCTCGATGGAATCCTGACGACACTCCGGCTAAATGTTGACGTCAATTTCAAGTTGGCCCTACCCTTACCCGAGGATTATGACGACAGTCACACCCGGAGAGGGCAAGCCTTCATGACCCAGATCAACACTGTCCGCGGTCCGATCGACAGTGCGGAACTCGGACGCACCTACATGCATGAGCACGTGTTCGTGCTGACGCCGGACGTGCAACAGAATTATCCGGACGAGTGGGGGAGCGAGGAGGAGCGGGTCTCGGACGCGGTGGCGAAGTTGCGGGCGCTCTCCGAGCAAGGTGTCCGAACAATCATCGACCCGACCGTGGTCGGTCTCGGCCGCTACATTCCGCGCATTCAGAAGGTCGCCGAACAGCTACCTGAATTGAATATCGTTGCGGCAACCGGGCTGTACACCTTTGACGATGTGCCCTTCTTCTTTCACTATCGAGGTCCTGCGCTCGACGCCGTGGTCGGCGCGAAGGTTCCCGACCCCATGGTCGACATGTTCGTGAAAGACATCGAGGAGGGAATCGCCGACACGGGTGTTCGCGCGGGGTTGTTGAAGTGCGCGATCGACGAGAAAGGGGCGACGCCGGGGGTCGAGCGGGTGATGCGGGCGATCGCGGCGGCACACTTGCGTACCGGGATACCGATCACCGTTCACACCCATCCCGGCAGTGAGACAGGCCTGCACGTCAAGCGTGTGATGTGCGACGAAGAAGGGGTGCGACCTGACCGGATCGTGCTCGGGCACAGCGGCGACAGCACCGACGTGGAGCATCTGACCAAACTGGCCGAGGCTGGTTTCATCCTCGGGATGGACAGGTTCGGGATCAACCTCGACACGACGTTCGAAGCGCGCGCCGAGACGCTCATCGAGATGTGCCGTCGAGGATTCGCCGGTCAGATGGTGTTGTCTCAGGACGCCTCCTGCTATATCGACTGGATCGATCCCAACGTGATGGCGGCACTGCCGCAGTGGCACTACCTCCACATCGAGAACGACGTGCTTCCCTACGTCAGAGAGCGAGGTGTGACCGAGAAGATGATCACCGAAATGCTGGTGGAGGCGCCTCGAAGATACTTCGAGAAGGTTGACGTTCACTGACATGGCGAGCCCGCGAACCGCGCATCCGGCGCCGGCTACAGCACGGGGTGTGCGCACCCGTGACCGACTCGTCGCGGCAGCCCGCGTGGTTTTCGAGCGCGTGGGCTATCTCGATGCACGCCTCGTCGACATCAGTAAGGAGGCCGGACTCTCTACCGGTTCGTTCTACACATACTTCCCCAACAAGAAGGAAGTATTTGCGGCCGTCGCCGAGATGACGCAGAACGATCTTCTGCACCCGGGTATGGAGCGGGTGGCGGACGAGGGTGACGTTCACGCGGTCGTGGAGGCGAGTATTCGTGCCTACCTGCATGCGTGCCACCGGAACGCGCGACTGCTGGCCGTGCTGGAGCAGGTTGCGCACGTCGACCCTGACTTCCGTGAGCTGACCCGCCAACGGGACGAGGAGTTCTTCCGTCGTAACGCGCGGTCGATCGCCGACCTACAGGCCCGTGGTCTCGCAGACGCGTCTCTGGACCCGATGCTGACGTCGAAAGCGTTGTCCGCGATGGTCGGAAGGGTGGCCTACGGCTACTTCATCGGACCGGTGACCGAACAGGATTCGGTCACGATGGATCAGCTGGCCGCCGGTCTGGCACGCATGTGGACCAACGCACTGCGGATTCCGGACCGCGCCCGAGGCCGATAGACGTCGGGAGCGTACATAACTCCCGGTATGTTCGGCGAACTTCGCCAGCGTACGGGCATTACTCGTCAGTAGGCGAGTTTCGTTGGCGCGGGGAAGATTTCACGATTCGTCTCAAACTCCCGAATTCCGACATTGTTATTGACATCACATCGCCGTTCGAACACACTGGTCGAACATTCACTGAGTTGAAGTTGGCGTCAGGTTCTAAAACGTCGTGCAAGTCCGTACGTAGACCTACTCGAGGAGTGATCGGATGACTACATCTGCGGTGCAGCCGGGCACCGACGCGGAAGCGCAACGCAAGCGCAGGCATCGAAAACTCCTGGCAGCGGGACTCTTCGGTAGCTCGATCGAGTGGTACGACTTCTTCCTCTACGGCACCGCCGCTGCCCTCGTCTTTCCCCAAGTCTTCTTTCCCGAGCAATCGCCGCTCATGGCCACCCTTCTCTCGTTCAGCACGTTCTGGGCGGGCTTCGTCGCCCGACCGATCGGCGGAATCGTGGCGGGGCATTACGGCGACAAGTACGGCCGCAAGCCGGCCGTGGTCGTCAGCCTCCTGGCCATGGGTCTCGCGACGTTCCTCATCGGCTTGCTTCCTGGTGCGGCAACGATCGGCGTTGCTGCGCCGATCATCCTGGTCCTCCTCCGGTTCGTTCAAGGTCTCGCCTGCGGCGGCCAGTGGGGCGGAATCGTCCTCTTGCTTACCGAGTCGTCAGGTCCGAAGCGCCGTGGGTTCTCCGGGACATTCGGGCAAATGGGTGTGCCGTTCGGCGTCGTGCTCGGGAATGCGGTGCTACTCGGTGCCACCGGGGCACTGTCGAACGAGGCCTTCCTCAGCTGGGGCTGGCGAGTCCCCTTCTTGGCGAGCGCGCTCCTGTTCCCGATCGTGCTCTACATCCACAACAAGGTCGAGGACACCCCTGAGTTCCGTGAACTCCAGGAAGAGGCGAAGAAGAAGGCGGAGGCCGTTGTCAACGCGCCTCTGGCACAGGCGATCAGGAACCACTGGCGCACGATTCTGCTTGCATGCGGGTTGCTGGCGGCCACCAACGCACTGTTCTACATCTCCATCGCCGGTGTGCTCGCCTACGGCACAGAGGAACTGGGCATGAGTCGCAACGACATGCTCGCAGTCTCCCTGCTCAGCGCCGGGCTCACCATCGGGGTGGTGCTGTGGTCCGGGCACATCTCCGACAAGATCGGGCGCCGGCCCATGATCCTGATCGGCGCGGCCGCCATCGTGTTGTGGGCGTTCCCGTACTTCATGTTGGTCAATACCACCAATATCGTGCTGTTCTTTGTCGCCGTGACCGTCGGTAGCATTTTCCAGTCCATGACATACGGGCCGGTTGCCGCGTATATCGGCGAGCTGTTCGCACCAAACGTCCGGTATTCGGGGGCGTCGATGTCGTACCAGCTCGCGGCGGTCACGGTTAGCGGTGGTACTCCGTTCATCATGACCGCGCTGATCGCCGAGACGGGAAGCACCGTCCCCGTTTCGATCTTCATCGCACTGATGGGGCTCGTCACGCTCCTGAGCGCATGGAAGCTTCGTGAGACCAACCCCGCCGAGGTCCGCAACGATCCCACCGCAGTTCCGGGCGCGCACCTGCACTGACGCGTATGGATGGCAGATCCGGATGCCGCCCCGCCTTCGCTTGTCCGCGTAGGCGGGGCATGCATCAGTCGACCGTCACATTCGTGAACCGATACCAGTTGCTGCCGATGTTCTTCATTCCCAACCTGCTGAACCCGGGAGGCGAACCGTTGGGAGAGTAGACCCACCCCGGGTTCGATCGTGCCAGCGGCCCATTTCGCGCATCGTGGAAGTAGACCTCACCGGCATGAGTGGCGTAGGCATACTTGATGTCGAGACGACCGATTCTCAGGTCGGTGAGGTGCGTCCGCCCGGGTTCGGAGAGTAGATACTGAGCAACCTCTTCGAAGCCCGATCTGGACTGCTCGAACGTTGGACGACCGGTCAGCGAGGCTATTACTGCCACGGCCACCACCGTCGGGTAGGCGATGAACCACCACGTCCATCGGCGGTGCCAGGAACTCGCCAGCACGGACAACGTCAGCCATGCCCCTCCGGCCCCGATCAGCACCATTACGGCGGCGCCGATTGCGATCGGGACATTCTCGCCCGCGGGCCACAGATTCCACGACGCCACAACGAGAAGAGCAGCGGCAACCAGGGTGACTACCAATATTGCGACGTCAGGGAAAAACCTCCGTCGGCGCGACCGGAATTCTGACGCGCTCACAGACAAGAGTTCTCCTATCCTTCGACACCGCGCGCGCAACTGACTGCCGCAGGGCACACCAGTTCTCACTGTTCATGGTTATCGATCGCTGATCTTCAGCACCAACTTTCCGGTGTTGGCACCGTCGAACAGCATCGTGAGCGTGCGGCCGAATGCCTCGACTCCTCCGGTCTCAACCTGCTCCCGCGTGACGATCGCACCGGTTCGAATCCAGTCCGACATCGCAGCCATGCCCTCCGGGAACCGGTCGAGGTAATCGAAGACGATGAACCCCGTCATAGAAGCCCGGTTGACCAGCAGTGAGAGATATCGCGATGGGCCGGGTTGCGGGTCGGTGGCGTTGTAACCAGAGATCGCACCGCACAGCGCGACCCTCGCGTTCTTGCGAAGGTGAGCGAGAGCAGCGTCGAGGATTTCGCCGCCGACGTTGTCGAAGTAGAGGTCTATGCCGTCCGGTGCAGCGGCATGTAGGGCCTTGACGACTGATTCGGACTTGTAGTCGATCGCGGCGTCGAAACCCAGTTCGTTTGTGAGCCAGGCGCACTTCTCTCGGCCGCCGGCGATACCGATGACCCTAGCGCCCTTCAGCTTCGCGATCTGCCCGGCGATGCTCCCGACCGCTCCCGCTGCACCCGAGATGAGCACGGTGTCGCCCTTCTCGAGCTTGCCCACGTCGGTGAGACCGAAATACGCTGTCATGCCCGGAAATCCAAGCGCGCCGAGCCATGTTGGTGCAGGTGCCAGCGAATCGTCCGCGACGACTACGTCGCGGCCGTCGGACAGAGCGAATTCCTGCACCCCGAAGGGTCCGGTGACGAGCGTACCGACGGGGAATGCTGCGTTCTCCGACGTGATCACCCGGCCGACGGCGTGTGTGCGCATGACCTCGCCGATCTGGACCGGCCGTACATACGACTTCACGTCGTTGAGCCATCCACGCATCGCGGGGTCGAGCGACACGTAGTCAACTTGCACGATGAACTCGCCGGCCGAGGGTTGGGGTATCGGTTCGGACGTGATTTCCCAGGTGGAGTCGTCGGGTCGTCCAATCGGACGCTTGGACAGTCGGACCTGGCTGTTTGTGGATGCCAATGTGTTCACCTCTCGGGTACTTCGGTGGGCAGCGTGTCTCTGCGCAGTGCCGCCCTGTCGATCGAGCGTTTGAGGATCTTGCCCGTGGATCCCTTCGGTAGGGTGTCGACGATCGACACGATCCGGGGAACCTTGTACGCGGACAGCTTTTCCCGCGCCCAGCTGACCAATTCGGCGCTGTCGAATTCCGCGCCGGGGACGGTGGCCACCACGGCGGCTACCTCTTCTCCGTAGTAGTCGTCCGGCACGCCGACCACCGCGGCCTCGACGATCTTGGGGTGCGCGTAGAGGACTTCTTCGACTTCGCTCGGGTACACGTTGTAGCCGCCGCGGATGATGAGATCCTTCACTCGGTCGACGATGCGCAGGTTTCCGTCCGCGTCGGTCTCACCGAGGTCCCCGGTACGCAACCAACCGTCCGCCGACAGGACCTCGGCGGTGTCGGACGGCCGGTTCCAGTAGCCCTTCATAACGGTCGCACCCCTCACGAACACCTCACCGACGGTGCCGGGCGGGCAGATGAGACCGTCGTGGTCCATTACGGCGACCTCTGTGCGTGGTACAGCGCGTCCCGTGTAGCCGATCTTGCCACCGTGGTCGATGTCGTCGAACGTGCCGAAGGCGGTGGTTTCGGTGAGCCCGTACCCCTCGAGGATCGTGCAGCCGAATCGCGATTCGAACTCGCGCGCCACCTTGCCGGGCAAGGACGCGCCCCCGGAGATTGCGATGCGCAGGCTCGCAAAGTCCTGCGAGTCCGCGCCGTCCGCGGCATGCAGCATCGCATTCCACATCGTCGGCACGCCGGCCATGATCGTGAGACGATCACGTCGCAGCATGTCGAGCATCGCTGTCGGATCGAAGCGGGCGAGCAGCGATAACGACCCGCCGCCGGTGAACGTGGCCATCATGACCGAAGCCTGGCCGAACACGTGGAAGAGGGGAAGTCCGGTGCCGGTTCGGTCCTGGTTAGAGCCGCGACTGCACTCGATCCCGATCTCGCCGCCCGACAACAGGTTTCCTACGGTGAGCTCCGCACCTTTCGGCCGTCCGGTCGTACCGGACGTGTAGAGGATGGCGGCGGTATCGCCAAGTTCTCGGTTGGAAACAGCTCCCGGCGCATTGCCCGCGGTCGGGGCGTCCCGAGTCAGTGCCCAAACAGGGATGTCCAGTGCTGTGGCGGCATCACCGACCGCAGGTCCGAGTTCGTGCCAGACGATGGCAAGCGAGACGCCGGCATCGGTGAGGACGTACTCCGTCTCGGGTCCGGTGGACATCGTGTTCACCGGGACCGCGACGCAGCCCGCAGCCTGGATTCCCATGTATGCGATTACGAACTCGGGAACCGAAGGCGCGGCGAGGAGGACCCGGTCACCGGCGCAGAGGCCAGCATCGGCGAGGGCGCCGGCGTAGCGGACGGCCGCGGTGAGCAGCTGTCGGTAGGTCAGGGCGCTGTCCGAGCCCCGAAGTGCAATGTTGTCGGGAGTGGTGTCCGAGTGACGGCGCACCGGGTCGATCACATTTGGCATGCTTCAACCTCCGAGTCGACTGTGATCTTGGATCATCCGCGCGTGCGGGTCAATCGTTGGCGGGTCGGTCTCAACTCGCGGATGTGGGGCCTGCCTCGACAACACGTGCGACGGACTCGGAGACGACCACCGGCTTGTCGGATCCTTCGCGCTCGACGACCTGCTTCGTCGTCACCTGGATTCCGCCGCTGACCTGCTCGGCGGACAGCACGGTTGCGCGCATCCGAATCCGGGAACCGACCGGCACAGGAGCGGGGAACCGCACCTTGTTGTAGCCGTAGTTCAGAACCTGTGCGAAGCCGTCGAACCGCAGCAGTCGTGAAGACAGGGCCGGTCCGAGAGACAGGCTGTACAACCCGTGCGCAATAGTCCCGCCGAGGGGGCTGGCGGCCGCCCGTTCGGGATCGACGTGGATCCATTGGTGGTCGCCGGTGGCATCGGCAAAATCGTTGATTCGTTCTTGGGTGACATCGTGCCACTCGGTGGGTCCCAACTCCTTGCCGATCAATTCGGTCAATTCGTCGGCACTCGACGGGCGGACGGGCAGTGCGGTGGTGTCGATCATCTGTCTCCCTTTGCTCCGGTGGTGTGCGGCATGGGTGTGGCGTTGAATTGTGCTACCGGTCATACGATCCGGGCACTTGAACTTGACGACGGATTCAACTATACAAATGGGAGACGATGATCACAATGCTCTGTGAGGGAGAGGAAACCCCGTGAAAGTTGCACAAAAGGTCGCAATCGTGACTGGGGGAGGCGGTGGTATCGGTGGCGCTATCGCGGAAGGCCTCGCTGCACAGGGTGCCAAGGTGATGGTCGCTGATATCGACGCAAACGCTGCCGCAGCAGTTGCTGCTGGAATCAACGCGCGGCACCCGGGGTCCGCCCTCGCCGAAGGTGCCGATGTCGCGAATTCCGATCACATTCGGCACATCATCGAGCGCGCGGAGGCCGAGTTCGGGCCGGTCGCCCTGTACTTCGCCAACGCGGGTGTCGGTGGTGCGCTCGGCCTGGAGGCGAGCGACGCCGATTGGGATCATGTTCTCGACGTCAATCTTCGTGCCCACATTCGGGCGGCGCAGCAGTTGGTGCCGAAGTGGATCGAGCGTGGTGAGGGCTACTTCGTCGCCACGGCGTCCGCTGCGGGTCTGCTCACTCAGATCGGCTCCGCCACGTACTCGGTGACAAAGCACGCGGCCGTCGGGTTCGCGGAGTGGTTGTCGGTCACTTACGGCGACCAGGGGGTCGGCGTGAGCTGCCTGTGCCCCATGGGAGTGGACACCGCGATGCTGTACGCGGGTCGCGATTCGGGCGACCCGCGTGGTGTGGCAGCAACGCAGGCGGTCACGTCGGCTGGGGAGGTGCTCCAACCCGCACAGGTTGCCGACGTCGTGCTCGATGCCGTGGACCGGGAAACCTTCCTGATACTTCCGCACGAGAGCGTCCTCGCGATGTATCAGCAGAAGGGGGCCGACTACGACCGATGGATTCGGGGGATGCGCCGCTACCAGGGTGCCCTGCTGGGACACGTGTGACGGGCGAGTCGGATGACTTGATCATTGCGGATCGCTCGATCCAGTGCTCGCCAATCTCCATGGCCACTTGCGCCGCATCCTCGGAGCGAGCGGAAAGCCTGATGCTGCAGACATTTCGCAGTGTCTACTTCACCGATGGTGGACAGAGCCACCCCGACGATCGCACACCAGAGTTTCCCCTACCAGTCAGGAGTTTCCATGTCCCTGTTCGACATCTCGGACCGCGCGCTGCAGTACCAGACCGATCTGCTGGACTTCATGGACAAGCACGTGTATCCAGCCGAGGCTGTGTACGAGGAGCAGATGCGCGAGTCGGGTGATCCGCACTTCCATCCGCCGATCATCGAGGATCTCAAGGCGGAGGCCCGTCGTCGTGGTTTGTGGAATCTCTTCCACCCGCATCCCGATTCCGGGCCAGGACTTACGAATCTCGAGTACGCACCGCTGGCGGAGATCATGGGCCGCAGCTTCATCGCGTCGGAGGCTTGCAACTGCAACGCCCCCGACACGGGCAACATGGAGGTACTCGAACTGTTCGGCACCGAGGAGCACAAGGAGAAGTATCTGAAGCCGCTGCTCGAAGGGACGATGGCATCGGCGTTCGCGATGACCGAGCCTGCGGTGGCGAGTTCGGATGCCACGAACGTGGAACTGTCCATGGTCCGAGACGGTGACGAGTACGTGCTCAACGGCCGGAAATGGTTCGCGTCCAACGCGTTGCACAAGAACTGCAAGGTCATGATCGTCATGGGTAAGACCGATCCGTCGGCGCCTGTGCATCGGCAGCAGTCGATGATGGTCGTTCCAATCGATGCGCCGGGCGTAACGGTGATGCGAGGCCTTCCGGTATTCGGTTACCAGGACCGCGAGGGCCACGCCGAGATCGACTTCGCTGATGTGCGGGTGCCTGTGAAGGACGTGTTGAAGGGTGAGGGCGAGGGATTCGCAATCTCCCAGGCACGGTTGGGCCCCGGCCGTATCCACCACTGCATGCGAGCGATCGGGATGGCCGAACGGGTATTGGAGTTGCTGTGCCGGCGCGCAACGTCACGAGTGACGTTCGGCAAGCCGATCAGCGAGAACGCCAACATCCAGGATTGGATCGCGGAGGCGCGGATCGAGATCGAGATGATCCGGTTGCTGACGCTGAAGGCGGCGTATCTGATGGATACGGTGGGAAACAAGGAGGCGCGCACGGAGATCGCGGCCATCAAGGTGGCGGCGCCGAACATCGCGCTGAAGATTATCGATCGTGCCATCCAGGTGCACGGCGGGGCGGGAGTGACCGACGACTTCCCGCTTGCAATGGCCTATGCGCACATGCGGACGCTGAGGTTGGCGGACGGTCCCGACGAGGTCCACAAGCGAGCCATCGCCAAGCAGGAGCTGCGGAAGTATCGTGACACAGCTGCCAGCGCATCGGCCAACGGACACAAGGCTGCGGTGCGCTGACATGGCCGGACTCGACCTCAGCGGTCGTACTGCGATCGTCACCGGTGCCTCTCGGGGTATCGGCCTGGCCGTCGCGCACGCGATCGCCGCAGCCGGTGGCAACGTCGTACTCACCTCCCGTTCCCAGGAATCCGCCGAGGCCGCGGCAGGTCAGGTCGGGGGTGCGGCGATCGGAGTCGGCGCCCACGCGGTCGACGAAGACGCCGCCCGACGGTGCATCGACACCACACTCGAACGCTTCGGCAGCCTGGACATCCTGGTCAACAACGCGGGAACCAACCCCGCGTACGGCCCTCTGATCGATCAGGACCATGCGCGATTCGCCAAAGTCTTCGACGTGAACCTGTGGGCCCCGGTGCTGTGGACGGGGTTGGCGACCCGGGCCTGGATGGGCGAGCATGGCGGCGCAGTGGTCAACACCGCGTCCATCGGCGGCATGGCCCATGAGGCGCACATCGGTCTGTACAACGCATCCAAGGCCGCGCTCATCCATGTGACGAGGCAACTGGCGATGGAACTCTCGCCGAAGGTGCGTGTCAATGCCGTCGCACCGGGTGTCGTGCGGACCAGGCTCGCCGAAGCACTGTGGCGCGAACATGAGCAGGCCGTGGCGGGAGCGACCGCATTGGGACGCATCGGGGAACCCGAGGACGTCGCTGCCGCGGTTGCGTTCCTCGTGTCCGACGCCGCGAGTTGGGTCACCGGTGAGACGATGACGATCGACGGTGGTCAACTGCTCGGCGACGTGCACTCGTTCAGGCAAGGAGCGGGGCTCGGTGTCTAGCCTCGACATCGTCGGCCTCGACACCGACGCGGTGAGCCGATGGATCGGCACCCTCGGCGTCGACTACACGGGAACGCTGACCTTCGACCGGATCGGCCTCGGTCAGTCCAACCTCACTTATCTCGTGCAGGATCAGGCCGGCAACAGGTGGGTGCTCAGGCGCCCGCCGCTCGGGCACCTGCTTGCGTCGGCGCATGACGTGGCAAGGGAGGCCCGGGTCCTGTCCGCGCTCGAGGACACGGCAGTTCCGACACCACGGGTGTTCGGACTCACCGATGATCCGGCGGTGACCGACGTCCCCCTCCTGCTGATGGAGTTCGTCGACGGTCAGGTGGTGGATCGAATGTCCATCGCAGAGTCGCTGACACCGGAGCGTCGCAGGGCGATCGGCCTGTCGCTGCCGCGCACCCTGGTGAAGATTCATGCCGTCGATCTCGATCGGACGGGACTGGTCGATCTGGCCAGCCACAAATCGTATGCCCAGCGTCAGCTCAAGCGATGGTCAGGACAATGGGAGAAGTCGAAGACCCGCGACCTGCCGGCGCTCGACGACCTGACGCGGCGACTCGGCGCCTCAGCGCCTGAGCAACGGGAACTCACCCTGGTGCACGGCGACTTCCACCTGAGGAATGTGATCACCTCTACCGACACGGGCGAGGTGACTGCGGCGCTGGACTGGGAACTGTGCACTCTGGGCGATCCACTCGCCGACGTCGGCAGCCTACTTGCATACTGGCCCGCATCGGGCGAGAAGACCGGCGGCGATTTCCCTGCGTCCACACTCGACGGCTTCCCCAGTCGCGATGAGATCGCCGCGGTGTATCTCGACGCCACCGGGCGCGACCCGAGGGCACTAGGGTTCTGGTATGCCCTCGGACTGTGGAAGGTCGCGGTCATTGCCGAGGGCGTCATGCGTAGAGCGCGGGACGAACCGCAAAATCGGGCGGCGGCAGGAACGCCGACTGCCGACCGTATCGACGAAATCGTGGCCAAGGCGTGCGAGGTTGCCGCCCAAGCCGGAATCTGACAACACAATCTGCCCAGGAGGGCCACATGACCAGAACAGCAATCGTCACCGGAGCGGCCCGCGGAATCGGCGCCGCGGTGGCGAAGAAACTGGCCGCCGACGGCAACGCCGTCGCCGTGCTCGACCTCGACGAGTCTGCTTGCGGTGCAACGGTCGACGCGATCACGTCCGCCGGTGGCAGGGCGCTGGCGGTTGGTGCGAATGTGGCCGACGAGGCGTCTGTCACGGCAGCCGTCGAGCGCGTCGTGAACGAACTGGGAGCCCCGACGATCTTGATCAACAACGCGGGAATCACCCGCGACAACTTGTTGTTCAAGATGACCGTCGATGACTGGGACGCCGTGATGAACGTGCACCTGCGCGGCGCATTCCTGATGTCGCGGGCCGTGCAGCAGCACATGGTGGAAGCCAAGTTCGGTCGCATCGTCAACCTGTCGAGCACGTCTGCGCTCGGCAACCGCGGGCAGGTCAACTACGCCGCTGCCAAGGCCGGTATGCAGGGTTTCACCAAGACGTTGGCGTTGGAGTTGGGCAAGTTCGGTGTGACGGCCAACGCCATCGCTCCGGGTTTCATCGAGACCGAGATGACTGTTGCCACCGCCGAACGATTGGGCGTCGGCTTCGAGGACTTCAAGAAAGCAGCCGCCGCGCAGATCCCGGTCAATCGCGTCGGGCAGCCAGAGGACATTGCTGCCACAGCTTCGTTCCTTTCCAGTGAGGGTGCGGGGTTCGTGTCCGGGCAAGTCATCTACGTGGCCGGTGGACCAAAGGACTGATAACGCTCATGACCACGGACGAACAGACAATTGCACGAGACCTGAGCGAGCGCGTCGCTGCTCTTCTCGAGCAGAACGACCTCTCCGATGCCACACAGTTCCTCGGCGCCCGATTCGACGCCGGTCTGGCCTGGGTCCACTTCCAGCCAGGCCTGGGAGGTCTCGGTCTTCCGCGAAGCTTCCAGGCGCGCGTCGACGCCGAACTGGCGGCGGCGGGTGCGCCCGGACCTGCCAAGGACCGTAACGGAATCGGGCTGGGCATGGCCGCGCCAACCATTGCCGCCTTCGGGACCGCGGAGCAGCGGACGAAGTACCTGCGCCCCATATACACCGGTGAGCACATCTACTGCCAACTGTTCAGCGAGCCGGGGGCGGGCTCCGATCTCGCTGCCGTCGCGACGCGTGCGGTTCGAGACGGTGACGACTGGATCGTCAACGGGCAGAAGGTGTGGACGTCGGGGGCGCAAAACGCGCAGATGGCCATTCTGGTGGCTCGGACGGATCCATCTGTGCCCAAGCACGCCGGGCTCACCTACTTCTTATGCGACATGAGCGATGCCGGCATCGATGTTCGGCCGCTGCGCCAGATCACCGGTGAAGCCGAGTTCAATGAAGTCTTCCTGACCGATGTGCGCATTCCCGATGCGAATCGGCTCGGCGACGAGGGGCAGGGGTGGCAAGTGGCTACCGCAACCCTCAACAGCGAGCGGGTGGCAATCGGTGGTGCCGCTGCTGCTCGCGAAAGCGGCATGATCGGAGTGGTCGCTCGAACGTGGCGGGAATGCCCGGAACTGCGTGATGATGCGATGCACGACGACTTGCTCCATTTGTGGGTCGAGGCGGAGGTCGCCCGATTGACCGGTGAACGCCTGCGGCAACAACTGGAGGCCGGCCATCCAGGCCCGGAGGGATCTGCCATGAAGCTGGCTTTTGCCCGGCTGGCGCAGACCATCTCGGGCTTCGAGATCGAACTGAACGGAGAGGCGGGACTGCGGTACGACGACTGGTCCATGCGCCGACCCGACAAGGTCGACTTCACCGGACGCGAACCCGGATACCGATACCTGCGCGCGAAGGGCAACTCGATCGAGGGCGGAACGTCGGAGATCCTGCGCAACGTCATTGCAGAACGCGTTCTCGGACTTCCCCCGGAGCACCGCGTCGACAAGAACATCGCGTGGAAGGACTTGCCTCGATGAGCACCGCAGACCTGCTGTACTCAGACACCGAAGATGCGCTGCGCGAAAGCGTCCGCCGACTGCTCGCCGATCGCTGTCCACCAGAGCTGGTAGCAGAAGCGTACGACCAGGAATCGGTTGACTTCACCGGGATATGGAAGTCTCTAGCCGTCGACCTCGGACTTGCTGGTCTACTCGTACCCGAGTCGCTCGGAGGCGCAGGAGCCAGTGCGCGTGAGGCCGCCGTGGTGATGGAGGAAGTCGGGCGCGCTGTGGCGCCCGTTCCGTACCTGTCCAGCGCCGTACTTGCCACCGTTGCGCTGCTGGAGGCGGGAGACGAGCAGACGGTCGGCGCGCTCGCCGAGGGTGCCACCACGGCTGCCCTCGCGGTCGGACTCGCGACCCCGCCGGGGCGATTCGCCCCCAGGGTCCGTCGGGAGGCGAACACGTTGGTCGGGACCGTCACCAGCGTCGCGGGCGTACCGGAGGCTGACATCCTGGTCGTCCCTGTCGAGGGACCCGAAGGACTCGAACTCCATACCGTCAGCGCAGGCGCAGCCGGCGTCAGCGTGACGCAGGTCCTCTCGCTGGACATGACCCGACCGCTGTCGGATGTGGTGTTCGACGGCGCGGCGTCCACCCGTGTCGACGGCGGCACGGCGTCCACTGGTGCCGACGGCGGCACGGCGGACGAGGCGGTGCGTGCCGCTCTCGGCGCAGGTGCAGCACTTCTCGCGTCCGAACAACTCGGACTCGCGCAATGGTGCTTCGAGACGACGCTCGCTTATGTCAAGGAACGCAAGCAGTTCGGCCGCGCGGTCGGTTCGTTCCAGGCCATCAAGCACCGTATCGCTGATATCTGGCTCGAGGTGACTTCGGCCACGGCGGCGGCCAGATACGCCGCGGACGCCTACGCCCGAGGTGACTCGGATGCAGAGATCGCAGCCGCGCTGGCACAGGCATACTGCAGCGATGTCGCCGTTCACGCCGCCGAGGAGTGCATCCAGCTGCACGCGGGGATCGGTATGACATGGGAATATCCCGCGCACCTGTACCTCAAGAGGGCGAAGAGCGACCAGCTGGCGTTCGGGACCCCCTACCGCCACCGGGCGCATCTGGCCACCCTGATCGACCTGCCTGCATGATCGATCGTCGGCACCAACGCCCCCGAGCACATACTTCAACCCGAGCACTTACATCGAGGAGAAAAAGATGAAGGCCTGGCGCATCAACGAACTCGGTCAACCACGCACCGCGCTTCGGCTCGAGGAAATTCAGGACCCAACTCCCGGTCCGGGCGAGCTTGTGGTGAAGGTCCTTGCCGTGCCTGCGAATTTCCCGGACGTCCTCATGTGCCGGGGCGAGTATCAGGTCAAGCCTCCGCTGCCGTTCACACCCGGAGTCGAGTTGTGCGGTCAGGTTCTGGCCGTCGGTGACGGCGTGACCCGCTTCGCAGTCGGCGACCGGGTGGTCGGGGGACCGAATCTGCCTGCAGGCGGCTTCGCGGAGATGGCCGTGATGAGCGAGTCCAACGCGTTCGCAGCTCCAGCCGCGCTCGATGATGCCGAGGCGTCCGCACTCACCATCGGGTACCAGACGAGTTGGTTCGCTCTGCACAGACGAACACAGCTGAAGCCGGGCGAGACGCTGCTCGTGCACGCTGCCGCGGGTGGAGTCGGTAGCGCCGCAGTGCAACTGGGCAAGGCCGCAGGAGCCAAGGTAATCGGCGTCGTCGGAGGTCCCGAGAAGGTCGAGTATTGTCGCAAGCTCGGGGCCGACCTCGTGATCGACCGGCACACCGATGATTTCGTACCACTGGTCAAGGAGTTCACCGACGGCCGCGGGGCTGACGTCGTCTACGACCCGGTCGGCGGCGATGCCTACACGAAGTCCACCAAATGCATCGCTTTCGAGGGACGGATCCTGATCATCGGCTTCGCGGGCGGCACTATTCCGACGCCGGGGCTCAACCACGCGTTGATCAAGAACTATTCGATCATCGGGCTTCACTGGGGTCTGTACAACGCATACAACCGACAGGCGATCGCCGACTGTCACGAGGAACTGACCCGGCTTGCAGAATCCGGTGCGATCAAGCCGCTCATCAGTGAGCGACTCTCGCTTGCGGATGTAGCCGAGGGACTCGGCCGTCTAGGTGACGGCAGCACTGTCGGTCGCGTCGTGTTCCAGCCCTGAGGCGGGCTCCGTGAATTCTGGGCCGTTGTTCGACGTCACTGGCAAGACCGTCGTCGTCACCGGGGGTTCTCGAGGCATCGGGCGGATGATCGCGGAAGGTTTCGTGCGGGCGGGCGCGACCGTGATCATCTCGTCACGCAAGGCGGATGCCTGCGCGGTCGCAGCCGAGGAATTGACTGCCGTGGGTCCGGGGACGTGCCTCGCCCATCCCGCGAATCTCTCGACGGCGGAGGGAGTAGACAGTCTCGTTGCCCAGGTGAAGGAGGTGACCCCGCAGTTGAACGTGCTCGTGAACAATGCGGGCGCGACGTGGGGCGCTCCGATCGACGAGTTCCCCGACTCGGGGTTCGACAAGATTTTCGACATCAACGTCAAGGGTGTGTTCTCGGTGACGCAGAAGTTGCTGCCGCGACTGCGCGCGGCGGCGACCGACGGTGACCCCGCCCGGGTCATCAACATCGGTTCGGTCGAGGGCATCGTGGTGTCGGCCACCGACAACTTCTCTTACGGGGCAAGTAAGGCAGCGGTCCACATGCTCACCCGCAAGATGGCTGCGACACTGGCTCCGCAGTGTGTCACCGTCAATGCCATTGCACCCGGCCCTTTTCCGAGCAAGATGATGTCCTACTTCCTCGATGATCCGGAGAGCAGGAAAGCGGTTGAGGGTTCGGTTCCGCTCGGTCGTGTAGGCACACCGGAGGACGTGGCGGGTACCGCGATCTTCCTTTCCTCGCGTGCGGGGGCCTACCTCACCGGCACGGTTATCCCAGTGGACGGCGGGATCTCGGGGACACGCTGAGCAACGCCACGAATCGCGCAGCTGTCGCGGCGAAGATCGATGGCGGTGGCGTAACGGATACCAGAGGGCACGACGACTGGCCGCAGTTTCGCCTGTACGCCGAGACACTCGTTCAGTTGAGACCGTACCTGACTCGAAACGTGCTTTAGTGCAGTCGAATCCGACCCGTGGCGGTCAGCTCTTTCGTGTCTCGAAGGAGGCCTGGAGCGCCACGGGGATCGGCGAACTCGCCGAAGACTCGCCGCCGGAGAACTCCACACCCAGATGTCAGACGGTGTGCGGGTTCGGAGGTCACGTGGTGCGCGGAACGGGAGTGCCTGCCCGGTCTGTCAGAGGTGGCTGGGTCCAACTCCGAGGCTGCCAGGCGGTCGAAACCTGGTTAGACTCGGCAGCTACGTGTGAGCCATGCCACAGCACTCACATGTGAGGCCAACGAAATAGTGATGTCGCACTGCACTGCACTGCACTCGCCGGCCCGACCTCAACCGAGGCCAGAGAGACGAAACCTCGACCGACCTGCAGTTGGAGTAACCCAGGCGGCACTCGAGGACGAAGGACGCAGGTTGATGAGCACGCTCGAAGGCAAAGTCGCACTCATCACGGGTGGTGCTCGCGGGCAGGGCAGAAGCCACGCCATTGCGCTCGCCAGGGCCGGCGCGGACGTGATCGTCATCGACATCTGCGCAAATCTGGCGATCGCGAACTATCCGCTTGCCAGTGAGGCGGACTTGAAGGACACCGCCGACGAGGTGCAGGCGACCGGGCGTAGGTGTGTCACCAAGATCGCGGACGTCCGAGACGGTGCGGCGATGGTCTCCGCGGTCGGGGACGCCGTCGCCGAGCTGGGCCGACTCGATATCGTCGTTGCAAATGCCGGTGTGACGTCGTGGGAACCCATCGACTGCGCACCCAGGCAGGTCTTCGACGACATCATTGCCGTCAACCTGACGGGTGTGTGGAATACCTTCGAGGCCACGGTTCCTCACATCTTGGCGCACGGTGACGGTGGATCCATCGTGGTCACCGGATCGATAAACAGTACGTCGGGCAAGATGATGGATTTGTCGACCGCGACCCGCGCGTATACCGCGAGCAAGCACGGCGTCATCGGGTTGATGCGCAGCTACGCGCTGCAGCTCAGCCCATTGGGTATCCGTGTCAACGCTGTCGAACCCATGGGTGTCAACACACTGATGGTCAACAACGAGGCTGCGCAAAGAGTCCTCGAGGGGGAGGCGCCGCGTCAGTACGACCTGTTGAACCTCATGGATGTGTGGCGGCTCGAACCCGAGGATGTCAGTGCCGTCGTCGAGTTCCTGGTCTCCGACCGAGCGCGCTACATCACAGGAATCGAATTTCCGGTCGACGCCGGATTCGGCGTGAGGTAGGAGCCGGGTCGCCCTGCCGATGGGCTTATCCAGGCGACACTCTAGGACAAAGGAAGCAAGTAAATGAGCACTCTCGAAGGCAAGGTCGCACTCATCACAGGTGGCGCTCGCGGGCAGGGCAGAAGCCACGCAATTGCGCTCGCCAGGGCCGGCGCGGACGTGATCGTCATCGACATCTGCGCTGATCTCGCGAGCGTGCCCTATCCGCTTGCCAGTGAGGCGGACTTGAAGGACACCGCCGGCGAGGTGCAGGCGACCGGGCGTAGGTGTGTCACCAAGATCGCGGACGTCCGAGACGGTGCGGCGATGGTTGCCGCGGTCGGGGACGCTGTCGCCGAGCTGGGCCGACTCGATATCGTCGTTGCAAATGCCGGTGTGATCTCGTGGGAACCCATCGACTGCGCACCCAGGCAGGTCTTCGACGACACGATTGCCGTCAACCTGACGGGTGTGTGGAATACCTTCGAGGCCACCGTTCCTCACATCCTGGCGCACGGTGACGGTGGGTCCATCGTGGTCACCGGATCGAATAACAGCAGGTCGGCCAAGATGTTGGACTTCTCGACCGCGGCACGCGCCTATGCTGCGAGCAAGCATGGCGTCATCGGATTGATGCGCAGCTACGCGCTGCAGCTCAGCCCATTGGGTATCCGTGTCAACGCTGTCGAACCCATCAGCGTCGATACCGTGATGCTCAACAACGACGCTGCCCAAAGGGTCATTGAGCAAGGCGTGCCAAGTCAGTACGACCTGTTGAACCTCATGGACGTATCGCGGCTCGAACCCGAGGATGTCAGTGCCGTCGTCGAGTTCCTGGTCTCCGACCGAGCGCGCTACATCACAGGAATCGAATTTCCGATCGACGCCGGATTCGGAGTGAGATAGAAACCGAGTCGATGTCGGCGTGGAGAAGCCGAGGCTTGTGAATAACACAGCTTCGCCAGAGCTCCCCGACACGCTCTTCGCCGCTCGAGAATCCGAGCAATATCTCCTGCCCGCGTCGCTGGTCTCGGCAGGCCTCGTCCGCTCTTCTCTTCGCCTGTGATCTCAGCTATTTGCCATCGAGTTGCGTCCCCCAATCGCCATCGAGTTGCGTCCCCCAATCGGGGGACAGCGGTGTCCTCTGTTTTTGGGCCAATCGGGGGACAGAGATCACAGAGACGCATCGGGCAGAGTAAAGATCGCTTGGGGCCGGAGCGTCCCAGCCCCGAAGAACAGGTATCAAACCCGAGAATTGGGACCTGATCGACAGGATCGCGATCAAAGCAGGGCGACATCGCCCCGATGTTCAAGGAGGTTCACCGTGTCGATAGCGACAACATTGCCGTCAACAGAGGAAATGCGGGCCTTGACCCCCCGGCGGGAGGACAAATTCTCTATCGGGTTGTGGACGGTGGGTTGGACAGCGCGCGACATGTTCGGATCCCCCACCCGGTCTCCAGTCGACGTGGTTGAGGCAATCGAACGGCTTGCCGAACTCGGTGTATATGGAGTGAGCTTCCATGAGGAGGACCTGTTCCCCTTCGGATGCGCTGAATCTGAACGGCTCCGTGCGGTTGAGCGTTTACGTGAAGCCTTGGCGTCGACGGGAGTTGTTGCATCGATGCTCACGACGAACCTGTTCAGCCACCCTGTGTTCAAGGATGGGGGATTTACCAGCAATGATCGCGCGGTCCGCCGATTCGCCTTGCGTAAGGTGTTCCGCAACATCGATCTGGCGGCAGAACTCGGGACACCGGTGTATGTCATGTGGGGCGGTAGGGAGGGGAGCGAGTACGACTCCGCGAAAGACGTTCTTGCGGCGCTCCAACGGTATCGTGAAGCGGCCAACCTGATGGCCGATTATGCCGTCGACAATGGCTACCAGCTTCGCTTCGCGATCGAGCCCAAGCCCAACGAGCCGCGGGGAGACATTCTGCTCCCTACGGTCGGACACGCGTTAGCCTTCATCGACACTCTCGAGCGGCCTGATTTGTTCGGGGTCAATCCGGAGACCGGACACGAACAGATGGCCGGGTTGAACTACATGCACGGGGTCGCACAGGCCCTCGACCATGGCAAGCTCTTCCATGTAGATCTGAATGGACAGCGGGGCATCAAGTTCGATCAGGATCTTGTCTTCGGGCATGGGGACATCGCGAATGCCTTCTCCTTGGTCGACCTTCTCGAACACGGTGGTCCGCTCGGCGGACCGTGCTACACGGGCGTCAAGAATTTCGACTACAAGCCGAGCCGGACCGAAGACATGACCGGTGTTTGGGAATCGGCCGCCTTCAATATGCGGATGTACCTGTTACTCAAACAGCGGACTGAAGCTTTTCGGTCCGACCCGGAGGTCATCGAGGCCATGTCAGCCGCGAGAGTTGCCGAGCTGTCGACGCCCACCTTGGGAGAAGGCGAAACGTACAGCGACCTCATCGCTGACCGCAGTGCATACGAGGACTTCGACGCGCAGTCGTACTTCGGCGGAAAAGGCTTCGGTTTCGTGAGGTTGAACCAGCTTGCACTCGAACACTTGATGGGCGCCCGATAGCCAAGAACGCTCCGAGCTCAGCTCCGGAGCGCTGCCGTGCTCCGGAGCTGCTGGATGTCGGATTCGGTCAAACCGCAAGGGGAGAAAGGCTTTTATACAAACGTCTATCACCCCGTCGACGCAACACCGCGCAACTGGCGTCCGATTGGCAGCACGAGACCAACAGTTCCAGGGCCCGATCAATCAGTGGTCGGCTGCGCCGCAGGGAAATTCGACTTGACCTTGGGGAATTGGTCCTCTAGCCAGCGAATCTGGGTTCGGGAAGACCGCGCACTCCCAGGCCGTGAACTGCGAATACGCTGCCGGGTTGCGGGTGCTGCTTCAATTCCTCAGGGGTTGCGAAGGACTGCTGCGAGGTGACGAAGAGTGTTTCGAAGCCATCGCCGCCGAACGCCACGCATGTGGGCGTGCGGACCGGCATCTCGATTTCTCGGTCCAGGCGTCCGTCTGGGGCCACTCGGAGGATCTTTCCGCCGAGGTTGAGAGCGAACCAGTAATAGCCCTCGACGTCGACCGTGGCACCGTCCACGATCGCAGGTGCGGGTGCGTAGTCTGCAACAGAGAAGAACGGCCGACGATTCTGGATGTGGCCCTCGTCGATGTCGAAGTCGAACACGTAGATCATGCCGCCCTTGGTGTCGCCGAAGTACATTCGCGTGTCCTCGGGATCGAATGCGATGCCGTTGCTGCAGATGAAGCTGAAGTCCTCGGCAACCCTTCGGCACGAGTGATCAGCGTCGAAGCGGTAAAGGTACGACGACTCGTCGCTGAGCTTGCCGTCCATGCTTCCGCACCAGTACCGCCCGCGGCGATCAATCTTGCCGTCGTTGAGACGATTGAACGGCCTGTCTGGTTCGGGGTCGAAAATGCGCTCGAAGGTGCCACTCTCCAAGTCGATCGCACAGAATCCCGAATTCGAGCCCCCGATCAAGCCGCCTTGTTCGCGGAACCCGAACGAACCGACCTGTTCCGGCATCGGCCACACCGTCCGTTCGCCGGTGGTCAAGTTCAGCCGGCGAATCGAGGGCTTTCGTGGACCGTTGAGATCGACTAGTGGTCCGACGTGGTCGGCCCAATAAAGCGACGACTCCTCGGCAACCCATATCGGAGTTTCGCCAAGTCCGTCATTGCACTCCCACAAGCACTCGATCTCGACCATTCCCTCTCCTCGTGTCTGGTCTGATCAGGCTCTTCGCTGTTAAAGACTAGTGCAACACTCCCTATCAACTCACCGATATCTGCTCATGCGTATCGGTGAGGTCGCCGGGCAGTGGAGCATGTCGTTCTCCGGTGTCGTCGACGCGACAGGGGCCTTGGTTTGTTGACGCTGGTGTCCCCTGATCGGGGGACACGGGTGTCATCCGTTCTTCTGGCCGTGTCAAGGAATGATGCGCAGGGGGTGGATCGGCAGGCGTCGCTGTCTGTGTCGCTCGAGCGCGATGACTCCGAGACTGACCGGGTTCAGCGTCAGAATCGATCTGGCCGGCGCCTGCCGACACTGCTGCAGATCTCGGGCGAGACAAGAGGAGATCAGTCGGGAAACTGGCAACACCAGAAAGAAGGGCCGCGATGCGAAATGCGACGCGGTTTCCGTGGTGCCCCCGGCAGGATTCGAACCTGCGGCCTTTCGCTCCGGAGGCGAACGCTCTATCCCCTGAGCTACGGGGGCGCACCGGAGAAACCGGTGTACCGATTGGGCTGGCTAATCGTAGCGTATGTGTGGCGGTACGGACCAAATCGGTCCCGGGTTACGTCGGCTCGATCCTCATGAGGCCGCGCGCGGGCCTAGTGTCGTAGGAGCAGAGACACTCGGGAACCCTCGGGAGGGGTCGAGAATGGTCGATTCACTGAGTGGCGGCTCGGATCGCCTGGGCGAGCAGTACGCCGATGGAGATCTTGATCTGGATCTGCGGTGGTGGTCGGCGGCCAACTACCTCACCGTTGCGCAGATCTACCTGCGGGACAACACGCTTCTGCGTGAGCCATTGCGCCCAGAACACATCAAACCCCGGCTTCTCGGACACTGGGGGACGAGTCCGGGGCTGTCGATGGTCTACTCGCTCCTCAACCGTCTGATCCGCCGGACGGACACCGATTGTCTCTTCGTGACCGGGCCCGGTCACGGCGGACCCGCTCTCGTTGCTGCCACGTACCTGGAGGGAACCTATTCGGAGGTGTATCCCGCGGTGTCCCGCGACGCTGCCGGAATTCACCGACTGTGCAGACAGTTCTCGACGCCTGGCGGAATTCCGAGTCACGTCAGCGTGCAGACACCGGGCAGCATCCACGAAGGAGGTGAGTTGGGTTATGCCCTCGCGCACGCCGCCGGAGCGGCATTCGACCATCCGAATCTGTTGGTAGCGTGCGTCATCGGTGATGGCGAGGCCGAGACGGGACCGCTCAGTGCCTCGTGGAAACTACCTGCGTTCCTCAATCCCGAACGCGACGGTGCGGTATTGCCGATCTTGCACGTCAACGGTGCCAAGATCGCAGGTCCCACGGTCTACGGCCGCAGCAGCGACGCCGACATCGAGGGATTCCTCAGTGGGCAGGGATGGGCGCCTACCGTCGTGGCGGGCGACGACCCGCGCACGGTTTTCCGCGCACTCTATCGGGCCCTGCGCGATGCGCACACAACGATCACCGAAATGCAGCAGGAGGCCCGGGCGAGACGACATCAGCGTGATGCGCACGCCGGCCAACGCGGCGCCGCGAGGTGGCCTGCGATCGTGCTGCGGACACCGAAGGGCTGGACCGGTCCGCACATTGTCGACGGCGTGCTCATCGAGGGAACGCACCGCGCTCATCAGGTTCCGTTGTCCGGAGTCCGGGAGAACGAGGCCCACCTTCACCAACTCGAACAGTGGATGCGTTCGTACGCTCCGGAAGATTCGTTCGACGTGAACGGCACGCTCGTCGCGGACCTCGAGGATCTGGCGCCGCAGGGCGACAAGCGGATGGGTTCGTCCCCATATGCAAACGGAGGACGCCTGAGAGAAGACCTACCCATACCGCCGCTCGAGAAGTACTCGCTCCCGATCGAGAAACCGGGCGCCACGATGCACGAGACGACTCGCGTGCTCGGCGAACTGCTCCGCGACCTCTATACCGAAACCACCACACCCGACGGCGGGGGATTTTTCCGGCTGTTCTGCCCCGACGAGACGTCGAGCAACCGACTGGGCGCCGTATTCGAGGTGACCGAGCGCTGCTGGCAGCTACCCATTACCGAATACGACGACGGACTGTCGGCGGAAGGGCGGGTGATGGAAGTCCTCAGCGAGCACCTGTGCGAGGGATGGCTCGAGGGGTACCTGCTGTCGGGGCGACACGGGATCTTCGCCAGCTACGAAGCCTTCGCGATGGTGAGTGTGTCCATGCTCATCCAACACACGAAGTGGATCCAGCATGCGATCGACCTACCGTGGCGGTCACCGGTGGCGTCGCTGAACGTTCTGTTGACCAGCACGTGCTGGCGCAACGACCACAACGGCTTCAGCCATCAGGGACCGGGCATGATCGACTCCGTCATACCGCTTGCGCCGGATGTCGTCCGGATTTGGTTGCCACCCGATTCGAACACGTTGCTCTCGATTTCCGACCACTGCCTGCGCAGTACCGACCATGTCAACCTCATCGTCGTCGACAAGCAACCGCATCTGCAGTACCTGACGCTCGACCAGGCGCATTCACATTGCGCGGCCGGGGCCTCGGTATGGGAATGGGCGGGTACCGAGTCGGGTGCCGACACCGGACCGGATGTCGTGCTTGCCGCGGCGGGAGATGTTCCGACTCAGGAGATCCTTGCGGCTGCCCAGTTGCTTCGTGAATACACGCCGGATCTGGTCACGAGGGTGGTCAACGTCGTGGATCTGATGGGGCTGCTCACGCCCACCGAGCATCCGCACGGATTCACCGAACGGAAGTTCCTCGACCTGTTCACCGAAGGCACCGACGTAGTCTTCGCGTTTCACGGGTACTCGCGTGCCGTCCATGAACTGATCCATGGACGTCCCGATCCGGAGCGGTTCCACGTTCGCGGCTTCAGCGAGCAGGGCGCCACCACCACGCCGTTCGACATGGTCGTGCTCAACAGGATGAGCCGCTACCACTTGGCATTGGAAGCAATCCGGCGGGCGCGAACAGAACCGGCGGGCGCCGTCGAACTCGCCGACTTCTGCCTCAACCAACTCGAGCGGCACGGCGAATACACAGTCGCGCACCTCGAGGACATGCCCGAGGTGCGCGACTGGACGTGGTCTTGAGGCGGGTGGTCAGTTCATCGGGAGGGGACTCGATCCCTTCTCGGTGATCATGTTCGTGATCAACCTGGACTCGCTCTCCTGAGTATTGACCATCTTCTGGGCGAGGCTCTTGACCACATCTTCCGAGGCGTGCTCGGCCGCGTACTCCATCATCGGTAGCCCACCCTCATGGTGGCGCAGCATCAGCTGGAGGAACAGGACGTCCACTGAGGGGCCGGTGGCCTGACGCAAGGCCGCCATATCCTCCGACGTCGCCATGCCCGGCATTCTCGCCATCGAACCGGTGTGTGCGCCTTCGCCGGAATCCATACCGTGACCGTCTGAGTTCTGCGACTGCATCCATCCCATGTACCCGCCGGAAGGCAGCAGCGGCTGGTTCCACAGCTCGAGCCAGCCCTGCATCTGTCCGAGTTGGTTCTGCTGAGTGGTGAGAATGTCGTACGCGAGGCTGCGGACAGCTGGGTCGGTGGCGTCCGTCAGCGCGATCGCCGACATCTCCACGGCCTGGCTGTGATGCTCGCTCATGTCTTGAGCGAACCCGACGTCGACGGACCCAGCTTGGGGAACCGCTGTGCCGCCCTCGCTCGACGGGCGTACCAAGAAGCCGATGGCGAAGGCGACGACGACGGCGCCGATCACCCCGATGACCATGAGCGCTTTGCGTTGGCTGGGCCGGGAGGGGGTGTCGTCGTCCGCGGGTTCGGTTTCGGTTGCGCGTTCGGGGTCGGTGGAGTCAGCCATTGCTGCCTTCGGTCGGCGCCTGCAACGGCTCAGGCGGAAGCTGCAAGCCGGGCGCCTGCTCGACGTCGGGGGTCTGCTCGAATCCGGGCGGAAGCTGCATTCCGCCGAGTTCGGACTGGTCCGGGGTGATGTCACCGCCATTCATGGGCACCGCGTCCGGGCCGGGCGGGCTCGGATCGAACGGAGGCGGGTTGTCGGGGTCGAAACCAGAGCCCGGAATTGACGAGCAGGTCGCACCAACCTCGGGGTAGGTGTTCGGGTTGATCCGCAGCGCCGTGATGAACTGGTCGATGCGCGGGTCGTCGACGCTGTCCAACTTGAGTTGGTGGCCCCACGACTGCAGTGAAACGGGGCTGTCGAGGCCGGGGTACGGCGACAGCATCGTGAATGTTCTACCGTCGACCTTGTCCTCGAGGGTTCGCACCTGATCGCCGGATACATCGTCCGGGTTGTAGGTGACCCATACGGCGCCGTGCTCGAGCGAGTGCACGGCGTTCTCGGAGCGGATCGCATCCGGGTAGACCGTTCCCGTGCACGTGGCCCAGACGCCATCGTGCGGGCCACCGAACGGAGGCGACTGATCGTATGCGACGCGTTGTGTCGGCTGGACGTGGATGCCCGCCGGGTAATCGACCGTGATCACGCCGTCGATATCGACCGAGGGGTCCGGATTCTCGGCGCTCGGCTCATACCGGGAAGCCTCCACATTGGCCTGATACTTGGGCACGAGGTTTACGGCGAGGACGGCGACGAGGGCGACGACAGCTCCTCCGGCGCCGATCGTCAGCCAGGGAATGTGTCGGGGAGCACCCTTGATATTCGCTCCGCCTCCCGAGGCCTTGGTGCCGCTGCTCTTCTTCTGAGCGGCCTTGATGGCCTTGGCCGACTTCTTCCCCGACTTCTTGTCGGGACCGCGACTTTCCGAACCGCTTGGCATGGATTGTGATCTTTCGGTGGTGGGTTACGGTGCTTTCCCCCGGTAGCCGGAAGCCTAGGACCGACTCTCGTGGAGGCGCCACTATACTTTTCCTGTCCGAGCGTAACCAGGGGCAGTGGCTCGGTCACGCTTGTGGATGGTCGCGTTGCTCACTGCAGAAGTTGCCGGAAGGCAGATCACAGCTCGATACGCGTTAGCCATAGGATAGATACCTGTGACTCCAGCCGACCTTGCCGAACTGCTCCGCGGAACCGCCGCGGCCGTGCTCGCCGATCGCGGACTCGACGCGTCCGTACTTCCCCAAAAGCTCACGGTCGAGCGGCCGCGGAACCCTGAGCACGGCGATTACGCCACCAACATCGCTATGCAGGTGGCCAAGAAGGTCGGTGCGAATCCTCGTGAGCTGGCGACGTGGCTCGCCGAGGCTCTGACTGCAGTCGACGGCATCGACAGCGCAGAAATCGCAGGCCCCGGGTTTCTCAATATCCGACTGGGCGCCGACGCGCAGGGCGCGATCGTCGCCAAGATCCTGACGGAGGGTGAACAGTTCGGTCGGGGCGACACACTCGCAGAGAAGAAGATCAACCTCGAGTTCGTTTCCGCCAACCCGACCGGGCCCATCCACCTCGGTGGAACGCGTTGGGCGGCCGTCGGCGATGCGCTCGGCCGGATTCTGACCACCCAGGGCGCAGCTGTTACGCGCGAGTACTACTTCAACGATCACGGTGCGCAGATCGACCGGTTCTCCCGGTCCTTGATCGCGGCAGCCAAGGGTGAACCCGTACCAACGGATGGATACGCGGGTGCGTACATCGCCGACATAGCCTCCGAGGTGCTGCGCCAACGCCCCGATGCGTTGGAACTTCCCACCACCGACCAGCAAGAGGTATTCCGGTCGATCGGTGTCGATCTGATGTTCGCCCACATCAAGCGCACTTTGCACGAGTTCGGTGTCGACTTCGACGTGTACTTCCACGAGAACTCACTGTTCGAGTCCGGCGCTGTCGAAAAGGCAGTCGAGGAGCTGAAGTCCTCCGGGAACCTCTATCAGGAGGACAGCGCTTGGTGGCTCAGGAGCAGCGACTTCGGCGACGACAAGGATCGGGTCGTCATCAAGCGGGACGGCCATGCCGCGTACATCGCAGGTGACATCGCTTACTTCCAGGACAAGCGCTCCAGGGGATTCGACCTGTGCATCTACATGCTCGGTGCGGACCATCACGGCTACATCGGCCGACTCAAGGCTGCCGCCGCGGCGTTCGGTGACGACCCGGATACCGTCGAGGTCTTGATCGGGCAGATGGTGAACCTGGTCCGCGACGGCGTACCCGTGAAGATGAGCAAGCGTGCAGGCACCGTCATCACGCTCGACGACCTCGTCGAGGCGATCGGTGTCGACGCGGCGCGCTACGCGTTGATCCGGTCGTCGGTGGATTCGAGCATCGACATCGACCTCGAACTGTGGACGAGCACCGGTAACGAAAATCCTGTCTATTACGTCCAGTACGCGCACGCCCGCCTCGCCTCGATCGCACGCAACGCAGCCGACCTCGGGATCTCCGCAGACAACCCGGACCTGTCACTTCTGGTCTCGCCTCAGGAAGGTGACCTCATCCGCACGCTCGGTGAATACACCCGAGTGCTGTCCAGTGCGGCGAATCTGCGTGAGCCTCATCGCGTTGCGAGGTATCTCGAGGAACTCGCAGGGGCGTACCACCGCTTCTACGGTGCGGGCCGCCGCATCTTGCCTCAGGGTGACGAAGACCCGGCGCCGATCCACACCGCACGACTGGCGCTGTGCATGGCGTCTCGTCAGGTTCTGGCCAACGGTCTCGCACTGCTCGGCGTCAACGCACCGGAACAGATGTGAACGCGCACCCAGCGGGCCCCAAGCACGCCGAGCATCAACATGCTCCCGGACTGCCCGAGCGACCCACCGATCCGGAAGCATTCGCCGCGCTGTCCCCACAGGTGTGGCCTCGGAACGCGTACCGTGGCGCTGACGGTGTCGTGAGTCTGGCCGGGGTTCCGGTGACAGATCTCGTCGAGAAGTACGGCACCCCACTGTTCGTGGTGGACGAAGACGATTTTCGGTCCCGTTGCCGCGACATGGCGCGCGCGTTCGGGCCGACGGCCAGAGTGCACTATGCGTCCAAGGCTTTCCTGTGCGGTGAGATCGCCCGTTGGGTTGCGGACGAGGGCTTGTCGCTGGACGTCGCCTCAGGCGGTGAATTGGCGGTTGCCTTGCATGCAGGATTCCCGTCTGAGCGAATTGCGATGCACGGCAACAATAAATCGGTCGCCGAACTGACGGCTGCGGTGTCGGCCGGTGTCGGGCACATCGTGCTCGACTCCGCGATGGAGATCGACCGACTCGACAGGGTGGCCGGAGAAGCCGGCGTAGTCCAAGACGTACTGATCCGGGTGACGGTAGGTGTGGAGGCGCACACCCACGAGTTCATCTCCACGGCTCACGAGGACCAGAAGTTCGGGTTCTCGATTTCGGATGGAACGGCGATCGACGCGGTTCGGCGAGTGTTTGCAGCCGACAACCTGAGATTGGTGGGCCTGCACAGTCACATCGGGTCCCAGATATTCGACGTCGACGGATTCGAGGTGGCAGCGCACCGCGTCATCGGGCTGCTGGGACACATCGTCGCGGAGTTCGGTGTGGACAAGACAGCCCAGATCTCGATAGTCGACCTCGGCGGCGGCCTGGGAATCTCTTACGTTCCTACCGACGACCCGCCGCCGATCGATCAACTCGCCGACAAGCTCGGTGACATCGTTCGCAACGAGTCCGCCTTGGCGGGTCTCCCCGAGCCGACGCTGGCCGTCGAACCGGGTCGTGCGATCGCCGGACCCGGAACGGTTACGCTGTACGAGGTCGGGACGATCAAGGATGTCACGGTCGGTAGCTCCCTGTCCCGCCGGTACATCAGTGTGGACGGCGGCATGAGCGACAATATCCGCACTGCCCTGTACCAGGCGGAATACGAGGCCAAACTCGTCTCCCGGATCAGCAACGCCGAACCTGTGGTGTCCCGGGTGGTGGGGAAGCACTGCGAGTCGGGCGACATCGTGGTCCGCGACACCTGGATGCCCGAGGACATCGACGCTGGAGATGTTCTGGCCGTAGCTGCCACCGGTGCATACTGCTATTCGATGTCGAGCAGATACAACATGCTCGCCCGCCCTGCCGTGGTGGCTGTGCGCGACGGACGCTCGCGCGTGATCCTCCGGAGGGAAACCGTGGAAGACCTGCTGAGCTTGGAGGTACAGGAGTGACGAGTGAATCGGCGCATTCCGCTATCGGTGTGGCCGTCCTCGGCCTCGGCAACGTGGGGAGCGAGGTGGTGCGCATCCTGCAGGAGCACAGCCGAGACCTCGAGGCTCGTGTCGGTGCGCCGCTGGAATTGCGCGGTGTAGCTGTTCGCCGGCCCGGAGCCGACCGTGGAATCCCGGAGGAGCTGCAGACCACCGACGCGGCAGCCCTCGTGGCCCGCGATGATGTAGACATTGTCGTCGAGGTGATCGGTGGCACGGAATTGCCACGCAAGCTGATCCTTTCGGCGCTGAACTCAGGCAAGTCCGTCGTGACCGCGAACAAGGCTTTGCTCTCGGAGCACACCGGAGAACTGGCCGAGGCCGCGGAGATGCACAGCGTCGATCTGTACTTCGAGGCTGCGGTGGCGGGCGCAATCCCCGTAATACGTCCGCTCTTTCAGTCGCTTGCCGGCGACCGGGTGGACCAGGTCGCCGGAATCGTCAACGGAACCACCAATTTCATTCTGTCGGCGATGGACGAGACCGGCGCGGACTACGCCGCGACACTCGAAGAGGCCGGACGACTGGGCTACGCCGAGGCCGATCCGACGGCCGACGTAGAGGGCTATGACGCCGCGTCCAAGGCCGCCATTCTCGCGTCCATCGCCTTCCACACCCGGGTAACGGCTGCGGACGTATATCGGGAAGGGATCTCCAAGATCACCGCGGAGGACCTGACATCGGCCCGGGCGCTGGGTTGCACGATCAAACTGCTGTCCGTCTGCGAGCGGATCACCACAGATGAAGGCGAGGAGCGGATTTCCGCCCGGGTCTACCCGGCTCTTGTGCCACTGAGTCATCCGTTGGCGTCTGTGAACGGCGCATTCAATGCTGTCGTCGTCGAGGCCGAGAACGCGGGACGCTTGATGTTCTACGGACAGGGTGCAGGCGGCGCTCCCACCGCGTCGGCTGTGATGGGCGATCTGGTGATGGCGGCACGCAACAAGGTGAACGGCGGTCGCGGACCGCGCGAATCGAAGTACGCTAAGCTGAAGATCGCGCCAATCGGCGACATCCCTACGCGCTACTTCGTCAGCATGCAGGTGACCGACAAGGCGGGTGTTCTGGCGGCCGTAGCCGCCGAATTCTCTCAGCACGGCGTGAGTATCTCCACCGTGCGGCAGGAAGGCGCGGGCGACTGTGCCCGCCTCGTCGTCGTCACGCATCTCGCCAAGGATTCCGCATTGTCGGAAACTGTTGCGGCACTGAGTAAAAAAGAATTCGTTACCGCTGTGACCAGCGTTCTGCGACTGGAAGGCACCGAACAATGACCGGCACCTGTAATCCCGTTCACGCCCCCTGGCCGGGACTGATCGAGGCCTACCGAGACCGACTCGCCATCGGACCCAACTGGAAGACGGTCACTCTACGCGAGGGCGGCACCCCACTACTACCGGCCGAGCATCTCTCGGAAGTCACCGGGTGTGAGGTCTACCTCAAGGTTGAGGGGCTCAATCCCACAGGTTCGTTCAAGGACCGGGGCATGACGATGGCCGTCACCGACGCGTTGGCCCGCGGTCAGCAGGCCGTGCTGTGCGCGTCCACGGGCAACACGTCTGCATCCGCTGCCGCATATGCTGCCAAGGCGAAGATGACCTGTGCCGTCCTGGTGCCGCAGGGCAAGATCGCGATGGGCAAGCTCGCGCAGGCCGTTATACACGGCGCGCGGATCATCCAGGTGCAGGGCAACTTCGACGACTGCCTCGAACTGGCGCGCAAGACTACTGCGGAGTTCCCGACGATCGGACTCGTGAACTCGGTCAACCCGGTTCGTATCGAGGGCCAGAAGACTGCAGCGTTCGAGATCTGCGATGCGCTCGGTAAAGCTCCCGACGTGCATGCGCTTCCGGTCGGCAACGCAGGCAACATCACCGCGTACTGGCGCGGGTATTCCGAGTATTACGCGGATGGACTTGTCGGCGTGAAGCCCCGCATGCTCGGCGTACAGGCCGCCGGCGCCGCGCCCCTGGTCCACGGCGCACCGGTGCGGGATCCGGAGACGATCGCGACTGCGATACGGATCGGTTCGCCCGCATCCTGGAACGGCGCGATCAGTGCGAAGGAAGAGTCACACGGCGCCTTCCGCGCCGCGACCGACGAAGAGATCCTCGAGGCATACCGTCTGATTGCCAGGACCGAAGGTGTATTCGTCGAACCCGCTTCGGCCGCGAGCGTCGCGGGTCTGCTCGCCGCTCGCAAGGAGGGTTGGTTGGATTCGGGGCTCACCGTCGTGTGCACGGTCACCGGCAATGGCCTCAAGGACCCGGACACTGCATTGTCTGGGATGCCTGAGGTGCAACCGATTCCGGTCGATCCCGTCGCTGTCGCCTCCGCCCTCGAGCTGGCGTAGTGGTGGCGACCGCACCGCAGAATCAGACGGCCGCCATGACACAGACTCTCCCCGCAGGGCTCACCGTGACCGCGCGCGTTCCCGCGTCGAGTGCGAACCTCGGCCCAGGCTTCGACACGCTCGGTATCGCGCTGTCGCTATACGATGAGATCACGGTCACTACGACGGGTGCGGGACTGAACATTCGGGTCGAGGGGGAAGGTGCAGACGATGTTCCATCGGGCCCGTCTCACCTAGTGGTTCGCGCGATCGAGCGGGGCCTGGAATCGGCAGGTGTCTGGGCAGAAGGTCTGGATGTGTTGTGCCGCAACACGATCCCTCATTCTCGGGGCCTGGGTTCTTCGGCTTCTGCCGTCGTCGGAGGATTGGCTGCGGCCAGCGGCCTAGCCGCGAAGCTTGACCCCGACAACGGGTTGTCGCTCGATCAACTGGTGCAACTGGCATCTGAGTTCGAAGGGCACCCGGACAACGCCTCGGCGAGTGTGCTCGGGGGTGCCGTCGTGTCTTGGACCAGTGAGCCAGAGGCGGGGTCAGCCGGCGACGCCCCGAAGGCAGCCCGCCGCGTGTACCAAGCGGTGCCACTGAAAGTGCACCCAGCGATCCGCGTGGTCGCACTGGTACCGGGGGTGCGTTCGTCAACCGCTCACACCCGAGGGCTGTTGCCCGAGATGGTTCCGCACCGTGATGCTGCATTCAACATCAGCCGTGGAGCTTTGGCTGTGGTTGCGCTCACAGGGCGTCCGGACCTATTGGTGGCGGCCACCGAGGACAGGCTGCATCAGCCGCAGCGCGCTCCGGCTCTTCCTCTGACGACCAAGTGGATTTCGATTCTGAGAGACGCGGGAATTGCCGCAGCTGTGTCGGGAGCGGGGCCGACTGTGCTTGCACTGACTACCGAGCCATTCCCTGTCGATCTTCGAGCGCTCGCCGAAGCCGACGAGTTGCAACTTCTCGAACTCGACGTCGCGGGCGGAGTCGAGATCACCTGACACGCCGTCGGACTCTCTCTTGCTCCTGCGGTCGTTGCCAGCTATTCTGGGCATTGTCCGTACATCGTGCGCTTCAGACGCCGGTGCTCTACCAGGACAAATACTCCAGATAATCGGGGTTGACGAGTTCTGGCATGATCTTCCGCACTATCAGTTGTGTAGGGATTTCGAGCACATGCCTGTTTCAAGGTGGTGTGATGGCGGGCAAGCCGGCAGTTCTTCGCACGCAACTACGTACGGCACATCCGAATTCGGTACATGACCCGAATTGCGGGACGAACCCTCTACTCTGCGCAGTGCAAGTGAGGGAAGGAAAGGACCTCCGTGACCGATACGGACCTCATCGCCGCTCCTGTGAACGCCTCTTCGGTGGATACCGTTGGCGCACAGGCAGGGGACACTTCACAGGCGCCGTCGACCGCACACGAAACCGGTGCAGTCGCGGCCTCGACAATGCGCGCCGAGACCCGCCGAGGCTCGGGCCTGTCCGGAATGGTGTTGACCGAACTTCGCGCCATTGCGGGCGAGCTGGGTATCAAGGGCATCTCGGGGATGCGCAAGGGCGACCTGATCGCCGCAATCAAAGAACGGCAGGGTGGTTCTGTTGCCTCACCCGAGCCGACAACCCGTGGCCGGGCGACGCGCGCGAAGCGCGAACAGTCCACGCAGACCCAAATTGCGGTGACTCCGGACGCTGCGACCTCGACTGCGCCCACCGACGGGGTGGTGTCGCAGAAGGCGGCTGGGTCGACGGTGGTCGACACCGCGGCCGCTGACACCGCAGTCACCGACACCGCGGTCACCGAAGCCCCAGAGGGCGGTCGCCGTGGGCGTCAGCGTCGCGGGTCTTCACGTCGCGCCGGTGCACCGGACCAAGGGGATCAGGGAAGCAGCGTCCAGGATGCTGCCCCGCAAACCGTTTCCGCGGCCCCGCAGACCGAGGGTAAGCAGGCCGACGATCGTCAGGATTCTGCCGAGAAGTCCGGCAAGCAGGACGGCTCCGGCGAGCAACGCGGCGAACGCGGCCGACGCGAGCGCGGCGACAACCGTGGCGACCGTGGTGACAACCGCGGGGACCGTGGCCAGGGAAATGGCGGCCCGCGTAGCAACGACAACCGTCCGGGTGACGACGAGGAAGGTGGCCGCAGTCGTCGCGGACGTCGATTCCGTGAGCGTCGTCGTGGTCGCGACCGCGGCGATGGCGGGGATGCCCGCGAGACCGAGATCCGGGAGGACGATGTCCTTCAGCCCGTCGCCGGCATCCTCGATGTTCTCGACAACTACGCCTTCGTGCGTACCTCCGGCTACTTGGCCGGGCCCAACGACGTCTACGTGTCGATGAACCTGATCCGCAAGAACGGTCTTCGCCGAGGCGATGCGATCACCGGCGTCGTTCGCATCGGGCGTGAGGGCGAGCAGGGTAATCAGCGGCAGAAGTTCAACCCGCTGGTTCGGATCGACACAGTCAACGGCGGCGACGTCGAAGCGGCCAAGAATCGCCCCGAGTTCGGCAAGCTCACCCCGCTCTACCCTAACCAGCGATTGCGTCTCGAAACGACGCCGAACGTCCTGACGACTCGTGTCATCGACCTGGTGATGCCGATCGGCAAGGGACAGCGAGCGCTGATCGTAAGCCCGCCGAAGGCAGGCAAGACCAGCGTGCTGCAGGCCATCGCCAATGCGATCTCGACCAACAACCCAGAGTGCTATCTCATGGTCGTGCTGGTCGACGAGCGCCCAGAAGAGGTCACCGACATGCAGCGCTCGGTGAAGGGCGAGGTCATTTCCTCGACCTTCGACCGCCCGCCGGGCGACCACACCTCGGTTGCCGAGTTGGCGATCGAGCGTGCGAAGCGTCTGGTGGAAACGGGCAGAGACGTCGTAGTCCTGCTGGACTCGATCACCCGACTCGGCCGTGCGTACAACAATGCCTCGCCTGCATCGGGGCGAATCCTCTCCGGTGGTGTCGACTCGACTGCGCTCTACCCGCCGAAGCGATTCCTCGGCGCTGCGCGCAATATCGAGAACGGTGGTTCGCTCACTATCATCGCGACAGCGATGGTCGAGACCGGATCAACCGGCGATACCGTGATCTTCGAGGAGTTCAAGGGCACCGGCAACGCCGAACTCAAGCTTGACCGCAAGATCGCGGAGCGCCGAGTGTTCCCGGCCGTGGATGTCAACCCGTCGGGTACACGAAAGGACGAGTTGCTACTCGGCCCGGATGAGGCTGCCGTGATACACAAGCTCAGGCGTGTGCTCTCAGGCCTCGATTCGCACCAGGCAATCGATCTACTGATCGACCGACTCAAGCAGAGCAAGAGCAACCTCGAATTCCTCATGCAGGTATCGAAGACTGCTCCGGGTGCGATCGGCGACTGACATCAACCCGAACGAAGCCCGGCGACGATCATCGCCGGGCTTCGTTGTTTCCCCAGGAAGAACGACTGTGGAACAAAGTTCGAGAAGACCGCGTTGATCGCACTGCAGGACGCATGCCCACTGGGGTCAGAGGCTCGCAATCTGGCATACTGGGCGGCCGAGTCCGGTTCCGGTTCACGTCTTCGAGCGGCGAAGGCGACCCGGCGACCATTTGAAAGGGACACCATGAAGTCAGGCATTCATCCCAATTACGTGGCCACCACCGTGGTCTGTGGTTGCGGAAACACTTTCGAGACCTACAGCACCAAGGAGACTGGACGTATCAACGTCGAGGTCTGCTCGCAGTGCCACCCGTTCTACACGGGCAAGCAGAAGATTCTGGACACCGGTGGACGCGTCGCTCGCTTCGAGGCCCGCTACGGAAAGCGAGCCGGCAAGGGCGCAGCCAAGGAAGCCAAGAAGTCCTAGCTGTTCCGCCGACGCCTGTCCTGCGATAATTGCAGGTCGGGCGTCGGCTTTTTTGTGCCCACCCCGAGAGAACGCAGAGAGGAGTGAACAATGGCAGGGGCCACCCAGCCTTCGGCCATCGACGACATCCTGGCTGAATACGCAGGCCTGGAGCAGCAGCTGGCCGACCCATCTCTGCACGATGACGCATCAACGGCACGCAAGGTCGGCAAGCGATTCGCCGAGTTGGCGCCCATCATGGCGACGATTACCAAGCTGGAGTCGGCGCGGGAGGATCTCGACGCCGCGCGTGAGTTGGCAGCAGATGATTCCAGCTTCGCAGGCGAGGTGCCGGAACTTGAGGCGACGGTCGAGGAATTGGACAAGACGCTCACCGACCTTCTCGCCCCGCGAGACCCTCACGATGGCGACGACGTGGTGCTCGAGGTGAAGTCGGGTGAGGGCGGTGAGGAATCCGCACTGTTCGCATCGGATCTCGCGCGAATGTACTTGCGCTACGCCGAGCGTCACGGGTGGCGCGTCGAGATTCTCGACGCGACGATCTCCGATCTCGGTGGATACAAGGAGGCGACACTCTCGATCAAGTCGAAGGGCGATGTGAGGGACGGTGTCTGGGCGCGCCTGAAGTTCGAGGGCGGCGTTCATCGCGTACAGCGTGTACCCGTTACGGAGTCGCAGGGACGTGTCCATACGTCGGCTGCGGGCGTCCTCATCTATCCAGAGCCGGAAGAGGCTGCTGAGGTGCAGATCGATGAAGCGGATCTGCGCATCGACGTCTACCGGTCGTCGGGCAAGGGCGGTCAGGGGGTCAACACCACAGATTCCGCCGTCCGGATCACGCACTTGCCGACCGGCATCGTGGTGACTTGCCAGAACGAACGGTCACAGCTGCAGAATAAGGCTCGTGCCATGCATGTGCTCGCCGCTCGATTGCAGGCCGCGGCAGAGGAGGCAGCGGAGGCCGAGGCCGCGGCTGGGCGACAGAGTCAGGTGCGCACCGTCGACCGTTCCGAACGTATTCGCACCTACAACTTCCCGGAGAACCGCATCACCGATCACCGAATCGGGTTCAAATCGCACAATCTCGACGCGGTCCTGGACGGTGACTTGGACGCGCTGCTCGACGCGCTCGGAAAGTCGGACCGCGAAGCGAGGCTTGCGGCCGAGTAGAGATCTGCGCTGGATCGAAACGTGTGGGGCGGCTCAGCGGCGGGTTCAACCCCCGGAACAGCAGGGACCGGCGCATCCGGTTGATGTGTGCATGGCAGGCTGTACCTGTGAGTCGCCTTCCACTTCGTCTGGCTTTGATCGACGCAACCCGGCACCTCGAAGAGGCCGGAGTGCGTAGCGCTCGCGCTGATGCCGAACTGCTCGCGGCACACCTACTGGGTGTGGAGCGCACGCGACTGGGCTTGGTACCGCTCGTCGACGAGTCGATGATCGACGCCTACGAGAAGATGGTGAACCAGCGCGCCAAACGGATACCTTTGCAGTACATCCTTGGTACAGCCGCTATGGGTGACATCGATGTGGAGGTCGGGCCCGGTGTCTTCGTGCCACGACCCGAGACGGAACTGCTGTTGGGTTGGGCGCTGGCATCGCTCGCGGGTTGCGATCAGCGCCCGCCCGTGGTCCTGGATCTCTGCACCGGATCCGGCGCGCTCGCGCTCGCGATCGCCAATGCGCGCCCGGACGCCGTTGTGCACGCCGTCGAACTCGAACCGAATGCCCTCAGCTGGGCGCGGCGAAACGCAGGCGCCCGGGAACAAGCCGGCGACACGCCGATCCGGTTGTATCAGGGCGATGTAACCGATCGCACACTGCTGGCGGGGCTCGAGGGCTGCGTGGACCTGATCGTTGCGAACCCGCCGTACATACCGGAGGGCGCCGAACTCGAACCTGAGGTCGCCGAGCACGACCCCCACAGCGCACTGTTCGCCGGCCCGGACGGCCTGTCCGTGATCAAGCCGATGATCTCGAATGTTGCACGTTGGTTGCGCATAGGTGGGGCGGTCGGGATCGAGCACGACGACTCCAACGGCGCCGCCGTGGCGGCCCTGTTCGAATCTCGCCGTGTGTTCGGCGATGTCGCCGAACATCCGGACCTCGCCGGGAAGCCGCGGTTCGTGGTTGCTCGCCGTATCGCGACAGCTATCGAGGCACAGCGTGCGGAGCTCCGCTCCGAGGGTGAAAGAATGAGCGGGTGAGTACCGTCTACGACTGTGGCAGCCCAGATACCCGTGCCGCTGGAATGAGTGCGGCCAAGAGTGCGTTGAAGGCTGGACGACTCGTCGTTCTACCTACGGACACGCTGTACGGGATCGGTGCCGACGCCTTCGATGGTGCGGCCGTCGCCTCTTTGTTGCAGGCCAAGGGGCGTGGGCGCGACATGCCGGTCCCAGTACTCGTGGGCTCGTGGAAGACCGTCGACGGTCTTGTCTACAGCGTTCGATCGCAGACCCGCGATCTCATCAGGGCGTTCTGGCCGGGTGGCCTGAGTCTTGTTGTGGAGCAAGCGCCTTCGCTTGCGTGGGATCTCGGTGATACGCAAGGCTCGGTGATGTTGCGCATGCCACTGCACCCGGTCGCGCTCGAATTGCTGCGAGAAGTCGGGCCCCTGGCGGTGTCGAGCGCCAACGTCTCCGGTCAACCACCCGCCACCACTGTCGACGAGGCTCGTGAGCAACTACGCAGGTCGGTGAGCGTGTATCTGGACGGCGGACCGGCACAGCATGCGCAGGCATCGACGATCGTCGACCTGACCGGCGAGGCTCCCCGGATCCTTCGTGAGGGCGCTGTGTCCTCTGGCGATATCGCCGACGTGCTCGGAGTGACGGCGGAGAGTTTGTCCACACAGTGAACGCGGCCGATTCGGCCGGTGTGGTGCTGGCTCAAGCAGGAGGGGGAGCAGGGGTTCCACTACGCGAACTCCTTCTCGTTCTGTTCACTGCCGCAGTGGTGACATATCTGGCCACTGGAGCGGTGCGATTGTTCGCGATTCGGTTCGGGGCGGTCGCCATTCCGCGTGAGCGGGACGTTCATGTCCAGCCCACGCCTCGCCTCGGGGGTGTCGGAATATATCTGGGCATACTGGTCGCCCTGCTGTTCGCGCATCAACTTCCCGCCCTTGCCAGGGGGTTCGAGTTCACCTCCGACATCCCCGCGGCGCTGGTCTCGGGCCTGGTGATCGTGCTGGTCGGGGTAGTCGACGATCGGTGGGGTCTCGATGCGCTCACCAAGTTCGTCGGCCAGGTCACCGCGGCGGGCATCCTCGTCGTGATGGGGGTCAGCTGGTTCATCATCTACATGCCGTTCGGGGACGTCACCGTCATCCTCGACCAACTCCAGGCAGGGCTGGTCACCGTGGCCGTTGCGGTCGTGATGATCAACGCCATGAACTTCGTCGACGGACTCGACGGGCTCGCCGCTGGTCTCGGCCTGATTGCTTCACTCGCGATCTGCATGTTCTCGGTCGGACTTCTCTACGACCAGGGCGGTGATGTCAGTGCGTATCCGCCTGCGCTCATGGCTGCGGCGCTCGCGGGCGCATGCCTCGGGTTCCTTCCCCACAATTTTCAACCGGCCAGGATCTTCATGGGCGACTCCGGCTCGATGCTGATCGGTCTCATGCTTGCGGCTATCTCCACAAGCGCTTCGGGGCGCATCCCGCTCACCGCATACGGCACCCGTGATCTTCTGGGTCTGCTCTCGCCTCTGCTGCTGGTCGGTGCTGTGATGTTCATTCCAATCCTCGATCTGCTGCTCGCGATCGTCCGGCGTACCCGTGCTGGTGTGAGCCCGTTCAGCCCCGACAAGATGCACCTGCATCATCGGCTTCTTCAGATCGGGCATTCACACCGCCGTGTCGTGCTGTTGATCTACTTGTGGGTCGGCGTCCTGGCCTTCGGCGCAGTTGGATCAGCCTTGTTCGACCGCCGTGTTGTCGTGCTTCTGTTGGCGGGAGGCCTGGTCTTCGCGCTCGTCGTCACTGCTGTGCCGTCGATCCGCGGGCAGCAGCAGGATCATCACGGCTGATCTGCGGTTTGTTGCAGCCATGTGGCGATCCACTACCCTTGGCAACCGTGACTTTCACTCCCGCTTCCACACCTGATCAGACCGCTGCGTTGAGGGCGGCTGTCCGGTATGGGTTTTTAGGTCTGCTTGCGTTGGCAGCTGTCGGTTCCCTCATAGCGGCGCTCGTCGCGGGTACGCCCGGTCTCTACGGTGCGCTGCTCGGCGCCGCGGTCGGGGGTGGGTTCATTCTGTGCACGGCTCTGGGCGTGCTGTTCACCGCGAAGCTGCCGGCGGTCACCGCCGGAGCGGTGCTACTCGGCACTTGGTTGCTGAAGATGATCCTCGCGATCACGGTCTTGGCGATCCTCAAGCCGCTCGACTTCTACAACGACATAGCATTGGTGCTGGTCATCGTGTTTTCTTTGGTGATCGTGCTGGGTTCGGAAACGTACGGAGTGTTGAATTCGAAGGTTCCCTACGTCGAGCCGAGCGCACAGGAAGTCGCCGATCCGCCTGGAGGTGGAAACAAGTAGTACTACGAAAGGTAGTAATTTCGAATCGACCCGGACCCCGTCTACGCAATGTCGTAGGCGACTTGATAAGGTCTGGGCCAAGCGAGGACAATTATGCCGCGAGTAAGTTACTCGTGGGTATTGCACCTCGTAGGTGGCCGCAGTTGTACGGCCGCCGAGTCGACGAGAGTCGCCGACACCGACAGACGCCGGGCTAACTCAGTCCGCAGCAGCTGACGAATCAGCGAGTCGCGCTTGTCGACTTGTTTGGATCGTCAATGTCCGATCGAACCGCAGCCAACAGGTTGCGGACCGACTACGGGAGAGAACGCTGAGCGTCACCTTCATGGCCGCGGAGGAATATCAACCGCCGTCACTCGTGGATTTCTACCCGCCCGCAGTGTTGTTCGAGGGTACCGCCTTCGAACTCGACCGCTTGGTGCTGATCCGTCTCCTGATGTCGGGGCTGGTCGCGCTCTTCTTCGTCATCGCGATGCGGAGCCCGAAGCTCGTTCCGACTGGTGTCCAGAATGTTGCCGAGTACGCGCTCGATTTCGTTCGGATCCACATCGCCGAAGAGATCCTCGGCAAGGAGCAGGGCAAGCGCTTCCTGCCGATCATCACGACGATCTTCTTCCTCGTGTTGGCAAGCAACTTCGCAGGGATCATTCCTTTCCTGAACATCTCGCCCAACGGGCGAATCGGTATGCCGCTCGTGCTCGCGGCCCTTGCATACATCACGTTCAACTACGTGGGCATCAAGAAGTTCGGATTCTTCAAGTACGTGAAGAGCAGCATCGTCGTCCCCGGCGTGCCGTTGCCTCTGCACTTCTTGCTGATACCGATCGAGTTCATCTCGACCTTCATCCTCCGACCGTTCACCCTCATGGTCCGACTCATGGCCAATTTGCTCGCCGGACACATCTTGCTTGTGCTGTTCTTCAGTGCCACGCAGTTCTTCTTCTTCACCACGGGCGGCTTCCAGTCAGTGTTCGGTGTGGCATCTCTTGCCGCCAGCATCGGGTTCACCTTCTTCGAGCTGCTGGTGATCTTCCTACAGGCCTACGTGTTCGCGCTGCTCACGTCGGTGTACATCGACCTTGCATTGCACGCGGATTCGCACTAGAACCACGAAACTTTCACGACCCGCTACACCAAGATTTGAGCCTCCAGCCGAATTCGGCAGAGGTCAACAGAAAGGGAACGGAACACAATGAGCCTCGCGTACCTGGCACAGGAAACGATCGAGACCACCACCACGGCAAGCGGCTACGGAGCCATCGGCTACGGCCTCGCCGCGATCGGACCCGGCATCGGCGTGGGCATCGTCGTGGGTAAGGCGATCGAGGGTATGGTCCGCCAGCCCGAGATGGCCGGACAGGTTCGTACCACGATGTTCCTCGGTATCGCCTTCACCGAAGCCCTCGCGCTGATCGGCCTCGTCGCCGGCTTCATCTTCTAAGAAGACAACATGCCAACCACCATCGCATTGCTCGCAGCCGCCGGGGAGGAACAGAATCCGCTCCTGCCCGCGACGTATGACATCACCTGGTCGATCGTCGCCTTGGTCGTGGTCGGCTTGGTCTTCTGGAAGTACGTCCTTCCGATGTTCCAGAAGGTTCTTGCCGAGCGCACTGAGCAGATCGACGGCGGCATCAAGAGGGCTGAAGAGGCGCAGGCCGAAGCCAAGGCGGCGCTCGAGCAGTACCGTGCCCAACTCGCCGAAGCTCGTACCGAGGCCGCGCAGATCCGTGAGGACGCACGCGCCCAGGGGCAGCAGATCATCGATGAGATGAAGGCGCAGGCTCAGGAAGAAAGCGACCGCATCGTGGCCGCCGGCCACAGCCAACTGGTCGCCCAGCGTCAGCAGATCGTCACTGAACTGCGTGGCGACCTCGGCCGCACCGCAGTCGACCTTGCTGAAAAGGTCATCGGCGAGTCTCTCGCTGATGAAGTGAAGCGGGCCGCCACGGTCGACCGATTCCTGAACGAGCTCGACACCATCGGCGCAAACTCCGTAGCAGGGAAGTGAGCACCATGTACGCAGCGAGCCGTGAGGCCTTGACGCAGACCCGTGCTGCGTTGTCGACGGCCTTGGGATCTGTCTCTGCCGGAGCAGGCCTAGCGGCCGCGGCTCAGACCGGAGCAGAGCTGTTCTCGGTTGTCGAGACCCTGGACGATCAGCGCACTCTCCGCAGCGCACTGTCAGACAACTCGACGACCGGAACCGCTCGCGAGAGTCTGGCCGAGCAGGTATTCGACGGCAAGGTATCTTCCGCGACCCTCGCCGTGCTGAAGGTGGCTGCGGGCCAGGACTGGTCGTCCACCTCCGACCTGCTCAACTCGCTGGTGCTTCTAGGGAGGGAGTCGCTCCTGAAGGCGGCTTCCGACCAGAACCAGCTCGACGCGGTCGAAGATGAGCTGTTCCGTCTCGGCCGCATCGTCGCCGGAAACGCGAACCTCGAGCAGGCTCTGTCCGATCGTTCCGTACCCGCGAAGAGCAAGCGCGACCTGCTCTCCAAGTTGTTGTACGGCAAGGTCACCGCTGTCACCGAGGCGCTGGCAAACCAGGCCGTGGGACGATTGAAGTCAGCTCCCGCGGATGCCTTCGACGAATTGGCAAATCTTGCCGCGGCACAGCGGGAAACCGTTGTCGCCAAGGTACGGAGTGCTTCCGCTCTGACTGCAGAGCAGTCGGATCGGCTGGCCGCCACCTTGACCCGTACCTACGGGAAGCCGGTGACGGTTCACGTGGAGGTCGATCCCGAACTCCTCAGCGGCTTGGTCGTCCGGGTGGGCGACGAGGTGATCGACGGCAGTGCTGCGGGACGCCTCGCGGCGCTGCGGAAGTCCCTCACGTAGTCCTCAGTCCGTTCACAAATCCCCAGATCTTTTCGAAGACCAGACACCGAGAGCAGGAAAAACATGGCGGAGCTGACGATCTCCTCCGACGAGATCCGTAGCGCGATCGACAACTACACCGCGAGCTACTCCCCGGAGGCCTCCCGCGAAGAGGTCGGCGTTGTGACCGACACCAGCGACGGCATCGCACACGTCAGTGGCCTGCCTTCGGCGATGGCCAACGAACTGCTGGAGTTCCCCGGCGGGGTTCTGGGCGTCGCTCTGAACCTGGACGCCACCGACATCGGTGCCGTCATCCTGGGTGACTTCGAGAACATCGAAGAAGGCCAGGAAGTCAAGCGCACCGGCGACGTCCTGTCGGTGCCCGTGGGCGACGGCTTCCTCGGCCGCGTCGTGAACCCCCTCGGGCAGCCGATCGACGGCCTGGGCGACATCGAGAGCAACGAGACCCGCGCACTCGAACTCCAGGCTGCTTCGGTGCTCGAGCGTCAGCCCGTCGAGGAGCCGCTTCAGACCGGCATCAAGGCGATCGACGCGATGACCCCGATCGGTCGTGGCCAGCGTCAGCTCGTCATCGGTGACCGTAAGACCGGCAAGACGGCCGTCTGCATCGACGCGATCCTGAACCAGAAGGCGAACTGGGAGACCGGCGACAAGAAGCAGCAGGTGCGCTGCATCTACGTCGCGATCGGTCAGAAGGGTTCCACCATTGCGGGCGTCAAGGCTGCGCTCGAGGAGCAGGGCGCGATGGAGTACACCACCATCGTTGCAGCTCCCGCCTCCGACTCGGCCGGCTTCAAGTGGCTCGCACCATACACCGGTTCTGCAATCGGCCAGCACTGGATGTACCAGGGCAACCACGTCCTCGTGGTCTTCGACGACCTCACGAAGCAGGCCGAGGCCTACCGTGCGATCTCGTTGCTGCTGCGTCGCCCGCCGGGACGCGAGGCATACCCCGGTGACGTCTTCTACCTGCACTCGCGCCTGCTCGAGCGTTCGGCCAAGCTGTCCGACGCGCTCGGTGGTGGCTCGCTGACCGCGCTGCCGATCATCGAGACCAAGGCCAATGACGTCTCTGCATACATCCCGACCAACGTCATCTCCATCACCGACGGTCAGGTGTTCCTCGAGTCCGACCTGTTCAACAAGGGCGTCCGTCCGGCGATCAACGTCGGTATCTCGGTCTCCCGAGTCGGTGGTGCCGCGCAGACGAAGGGCATGAAGAAGGTGTCCGGCTCGCTGCGTCTCGAGCTTGCTCAGTTCCGTGAACTCGAGGCCTTCTCGGCCTTCGCTTCGGACCTCGATCCTGCCTCCAAGGCTCAGCTCGAGCGCGGTGCCCGCCTCGTCGAGTTGCTCAAGCAGGACCAGTACAGCCCGATCCCCGTCGAAGACCAGATCGTGTCGATCTACCTCGCAGGCGAAGGAGCCTTCGACAGCGTCCCGGTCGGAGACATCCGTCGTTTCGAGTCGGATCTGATCGAGGACCTGCGCCGCAACGCGTCGTCGGTCTACGAGAGCATCGCGGGCGGTAAGGCTCTCGACGAGGAGAACGCCACGACGCTGAAGAAGGCGGCCGACAAGTTCAAGGAGGGCTTCATCGCCTCCGACGGAAGCCGGGTGGTGAACGAGGCCGAGGCTGAAGCTCTGGATGCGGCCGAGGTGGGCCAGGAGCAGGTCACCGTCAAGCGCACCACCGTCAGCAAGTGAGCGGAAGGCCGATGACGCTGCGAAACATGAAGGGAGAGTGATCGATCGATGGCCAGCATTCTCGAGCTCCGATCGCGCATCAAGTCGGTCAACTCGACCAAGAAGATCACCAAAGCGCAAGAGCTGATCGCGACATCGCGGATCACCAAGGCGCAGGCCAGGGTTGCCGCGTCGAAGCCCTACGCAGAGGAGATCACCAAGGTTCTCAGCGAGCTGGCAAGTGCGTCGGCTTCGCTGGACCACCCGCTGCTCAACGAGCGCCCCAATCCCAAGCGCGCCGCGGTCCTGGTAGTCACCAGTGACCGCGGTATGTGCGGCGGATACAACTCCAACATCCTCAAGGAGGCTGAGGAGTTGTTGCAGCTGCTGCGCAGCGAGGGCAAGGATCCGGTCGTCTACGTGCTCGGGTCCAAGGGGCTGGGGTACTACACGTTCCGCGGTCGCAGTCTGGGAGGTGCATGGACCGGGTTCTCACAGGATCCGGCCTACGCCGACGCTGCCAAGGCCAGCAGGCACCTCGTCGAGCTGTTCATGGCCGGATCGGGTTCCGAGGTTCCCGCGCCGAACGGTGTAGGAACGATCGAAGGCGTCGACGAACTGCACATCGTCTACACCCGTTTCGTGTCGATGCTGACCCAGACTCCCGAGGTTCGCCGGATGGCTCCGCTCGAGGTGATGGTTGCCGAGGAGCACGTCGAACTCGGTGACGACATGTTGACCAATGGTCACGGAGATGGCGGATCGGAACCGGTCGCCGGATACAACTTCGAGCCGGAACCTGACAAGTTGCTCGGTACCCTGCTGCCGAAGTACATCAGTACCCGCATCTACTCCTCGCTGCTCGATGCCGCGGCGTCGGAGTCGGCTGCCCGCCGCACCGCCATGAAGGCCGCGACGGACAACGCAAACGAGCTGGTGAACACGTTGAGCCGTCAGGCAAACCAGGCTCGCCAGGCCCAGATCACCCAGGAAATCAGCGAGATCGTCGGCGGCGCGAATGCGCTTGCCTCGAGCGCAGGAAGTGACTAAGCAATGACCGCAGCAGTAACCGAAAACAACGGGGTAGGCCCGGATTCGTCCGTCGCCGGCCGCGTCGTGCGGGTCATCGGTCCCGTCGTGGACGTTGAATTCCCGCGTGGTGCGATTCCTGAACTCTTCAACGCCTTGCACGCCGAGGTCACGCTTCCCTCGGTCGCGAAGAAGCTGACCCTCGAGGTCGCACAGCACCTCGGCGACAACCTGGTGCGCACCATCTCGATGCAGCCGACGGATGGTCTCGTCCGCGGCACCTCTGTGTCCGACACGGGCAAGCCGATCTCCGTTCCTGTCGGTGACGTCGTCAAGGGCCACGTGTTCAACGCCCTGGGCGATTGCCTCGACGCTCCCGGCACCGGTCGTGACGGCGAGCAATGGGGCATCCACCGTAAGCCGCCGGCCTTCGACCAGCTCGAGGGTAAGACCGAGATCCTCGAGACCGGCATCAAGGTCATCGACCTCCTCACCCCGTACGTCAAGGGTGGAAAGATCGGTCTGTTCGGTGGTGCCGGCGTCGGCAAGACCGTTCTGATCCAGGAGATGATCACCCGTATCGCCCGTGAGTTCTCCGGAACCTCGGTGTTCGCGGGCGTCGGTGAGCGTACCCGTGAGGGCACCGACCTCCATCTCGAGATGGAAGAGATGGGCGTCCTTCAGGACACCGCCCTCGTCTTCGGTCAGATGGACGAGCCGCCGGGAACGCGTATGCGTGTCGCCCTGTCCGCGCTGACCATGGCGGAGTACTTCCGCGATGTGCAGGGCCAGGACGTGCTGCTGTTCATCGACAACATCTTCCGTTTCACCCAGGCGGGTTCAGAGGTGTCGACCCTTCTCGGTCGTATGCCATCCGCCGTGGGGTACCAGCCGACCCTGGCTGACGAGATGGGTGAGCTGCAGGAGCGCATCACCTCGACGCGCGGACGCTCCATCACCTCGCTGCAGGCGATCTACGTGCCCGCCGACGACTACACCGACCCGGCGCCGGCCACTACGTTCGCGCACCTCGATGCGACCACCGAGCTCTCACGCCCGATCTCGCAGATGGGTATCTACCCCGCTGTGGATCCGCTGAGTTCGACCTCCCGCATCCTCGAGCCCGGCATCGTCGGTGCCGAGCACTTCCGGGTCGCCAACGAGGTCAAGCGGATTCTGCAGAAGTACAAGGAACTGCAGGACATCATTGCCATTCTCGGTATGGACGAGCTGCAGGAAGAGGACAAGGTCCTCGTCGGCCGAGCCCGTCGTCTGCAGAAGTTCCTCGGCCAGAACTTCATCGTCGCAGAGAAGTTCACCAGCCAGCCCGGTTCCGTGGTGCCGCTCCGCGATACCATCGAGGCGTTCGACCGCGTCTGCAAGGGTGAGTTCGATCACCTGCCCGAGCAGGCATTCAACAGCTGCGGTGGTCTCGACGACGTCGAGGCTGCAGCCAAGAAGATCACTGGGAAGTAGTCGACGATGGCTGAGATGACCGTGGAACTCGTCGCTGTGGAGCGACGGTTGTGGTCTGGTTCGGCGACTCTCGTCAGCGCGCAGACAACCGAGGGCGAGATTGGTGTCATGCCTGGGCATGAGCCGGTTCTCGGTGAGTTGGTCGAGGGCGGCGTGGTCTCGGTCACGACGACCGACGGCGAACGTATCGTCGCAGCTGTGCACGGGGGGTTCCTGTCCGTGACCGCGAAGACTGTCACGATCCTTGCCGAGTCCGCCGACTTGGCCGAGGATATCGATGTGGCTGCGGCCAGGGCCACGCTCGACGCGGGTGGAGACGATCTCGAGGCGATTGCCATCGCCAAGGGGCGAATCCGTGCTGTAGAGCGCGCCTAGGAAGACGCGAGAGACCGCGACGGAGCTGGCGACCAGTGGCAATCGGAATGACGGTGTTGATCATTCTGGTTGTGCTGGCCACAGCCTTCGTCGCGGTTCTCCTGTATCGGCTTGCAGTCATGCGCCGCGGGGGTACCGCGGCCATCCTCCGTGCGGTACCTGCCGCAGCGGGGATTGGGTGGCGCCACGGCGTCATCCGCTACGGCGAGAGTTCCCTCGTCTTCTTCAAGTTGTCGAGCTTGCGTCCCGGCCCTGATTCGCGCATCGAGCGCCAGGGCGTAGAAGTCGAAGGTCGTCGTAGCCCCGAAGGCTCCGAATTCGACATCATGTCCGACGAAATCGTCATCCTCTCGGTCAGGGACCGGGAAAGGGCATACGAGATCGCATTGGACGTCGGCGCGCTCACAGCGTTCCTGTCGTGGGTCGAGTCACGTCCGTCGGGCCGTTGGGTCCGCGGCCGGCGCGCCTGATCAGGTCTGATCAGGATTGCCCTGCTCCGGGCTTCCAGAGCACGTCACCTTCGGGATTGGCAAGTCTGCTCACGATGAACAGCAAGTCGGACAGCCGGTTGAGATATTTCGCCGGAAGAACGCTCGTATTCTCCGGGCTTGCGTCGATGGCAGCCCACGCGGATCGTTCAGCCCGCCTCGTGACCGTTCGCGCAACGTGCAGCAGGGCTCCCAAGGGGGTGCCGCCCGGGAGTATGAACGAGTGCAGTGGCTCGAGGCGCTCGTTCAGCTCATCGCACCAGGCTTCGAGGCGGTCGACATATTCGTCGGTGATCCTGAGCGGCGGATGTTTCGGCTCGTCCACCACAGGTGTGGAAAGGTCGGCCCCTGCGTCGAACAGGTCATTCTGGATCTGCTGGAGGATCGACCGAATCTCCTCCGGCGGGTTGCCCAGCGCGATTGCTACTCCGATCGATGCGTTGGCCTCGTCGCAGTCGGCGTAAGCGATCAGACGCGGATCGTTCTTCGAAACGCGAGAGAAGTCACTGAGCCCAGTGGTTCCGTCGTCGCCCGTCCGCGTGTAGATCTTGGTGAGGTGTACGGCCATAACGTTACGGTACCGGCCACCCGGGCCGGCTTTCGTGGCTCTAGGCTATGTTCCGTGAGCGAACGCTTCCTTGTTACTGGCGGTAGCCGCCTCGAAGGTGAAGTGTCTGTCGGGGGCGCGAAGAACAGCGTTCTCAAGCTGATGGCGGCTGCGCTACTGGCGGAGGGCACCACAACTGTCACCAACTGCCCGGACATTCTCGACGTCCCACTCATGGCCGACGTCCTGCGTGGACTCGGATGCGAGGTGGAACTCGACGACTCGAACGTCCGAATCACCACCCCCGCTGAGCCCAAACATCATGCCGATTTCGCGGCAGTCCGCCAGTTCCGCGCGTCCGTGTGCGTCCTCGGCCCTCTCGTTGCTCGTTGCCGGCGTGCTGTCGTTGCGCTGCCCGGTGGTGATGCCATCGGTTCGAGGCCACTCGACATGCACCAGTCGGGTCTCAGGTTGCTCGGTGCGCACAGCACGATCGAACACGGTTGTGTGGTGGCTCAGGCGGATGATCTGCACGGAGCGAACATCCGCCTGGCCTTTCCGTCTGTAGGCGCGACCGAGAACATCCTGATGGCTGCGGTACTGGCCAACGGTGAGACGGTGATCGACAACGCAGCTCGCGAGCCCGAAATCGTCGACCTGTGCAACATGCTCGTCGAGATGGGAGCGAAGATCCAGGGGGCGGGGTCGTCGACGCTGACGATTCAGGGTGTCGCAAAGCTCCAGCCGACCACACACCGTGTCATCGGTGACCGCATCGTCGCGGCGACGTGGGGGATTGCCGCATCGATGACGTGTGGCGATATCACCGTCCGCGGAATCAGCCCGAATCATCTTGGCCTGGTTCTAGACAAGCTACGGGTGGCGGGAGCCACGGTCACCGTCGAGTCCGATGGTTTCCGCGTGGTTCAGAAAGCCCGGCCGACGGCCGTGAATTTCGCGACGCTGCCGTATCCCGGATTTCCGACCGATCTGCAGCCGATGGCGATCGGGCTGGCTGCAGTGGCTGAGGGGACGTCGATGATCACAGAGAACGTCTTCGAGGCACGGTTCCGATTCGTCGAGGAGATGATTCGGCTGGGCGCGGATGCCAGAACGGATGGCCATCACGCGGTTATCCGTGGGATCGCGCAGTTGTCGAGTGCGCCAGTCTGGTCGTCGGACATCCGCGCCGGCGCGGGCCTCGTGCTGGCCGGTCTCGTTGCCGAGGGTGTCACGGAAGTGCATGACGTCTTCCACATCGACCGTGGCTACCCGTATTTCGTCGAGATCCTCCAGAATCTCGGTGCCCAGATCGAGAGGGTAGGCACCGACTCTGCTGATAGGCCATGCTGATGATCGATGAGTTCGGCATCACAACCACGATGTGACCTCGAGGGCTGGGATCACCTCCGGCTCACCGGATCTGACCACGGGAATCCGAACGAACGCCAACCGTGACCTGCCGATTTGGTTTTGGGCGTGGGGTGAGCGTAGTTTTGTTCGGGTCAGAGCGACACGGACGCCGACTTCCGCCTGAGGGCGGATGGCACGAGGTTGTACGGAGTGCCTGACAGTAGTTCGGAGTCCATCAGTATGTATGGTGGTACTCCAAATCTCTGGAATTCCTTGTCCGGGACCCGGTTTGCGCCTGTGTCGCGGTGAAGGTAGACTGGAACGGTTGCCTCGGGGCTGCTGACGGTGGTGTTGGTGGTTCTGGTGTGTGCGTGTTCTTTGAGAACTCAACAGTGTGTCGATGAATGTCAGTGCCAAATTTTTTGGTGCCCGCATCGTTGTCGTGCCGGCCTCTTGTGTAGGGGTGGGTGTGGTGGTGGTGTGGGTGTGCTGGGTGCGTCTCATTTCTTCCGTCTGGGGCGTGCCGGCAGAGTTTTTGCTAGTTTGAGTTTTTTTGCTGGTGATTTGACTCTTTTTGTCTTTGACTGATTGGCAGGGTTTGGTCCCTGTTGATTGTGAGTCTTCAACGGAGAGTTTGATCCTGGCTCAGGACGAACGCTGGCGGCGTGCTTAACACATGCAAGTCGAGCGGTAAGGCCCTTCGGGGTACA
>NZ_JBFAMC010000005.1:0-287504 GCF_040656415.1 Rhodococcus sp. NPDC049939
TTCATCTCATGGTCAGCTTTCGTCAGACCCCGACAGGGGTAGGAGAATTCGGCCTCATCACCGGCACCACACAACCCGTACCGCTACTGCACCAGTCCCTTAATCCCCGCCGGCACCTCCGCCGACTCCGGATCGGCCGCGGCCTTCTCCCAGCCCCCGGACGCGGAGACCAGGAACAACTCACCGGCATCGGCGAGCCAGAACTCTTCGGCATCGGCCGCCCACTGCACCGCCGCCTTGTCACCGACCGGCATGCTCGACAGCACCGAACCCGACTCGTCCGTGATCACCACCTGCGACGAAGACACCGTCGCCACAAAGCTTCCCGACGGCGACACATTCTCGATCCCCGAACCACCCGACGACACACCCGCACCAGCATCCGCGCCCGCGTCCGCGTCCGACTCATCGGTGGATTCATCCGCCGACTCATCCGCGCTACCATCCGACGACTCGTCCGTCACATCCTCAACCGACTCATCCGTCGCGTCCGACGACTCGTCCGTAGCGTCCTCGACCGGCTCGTCCGTCGTGTCCTCAGCGGGCTCGTCGGTCCTGCCATCCGTCGGCTCATCCGCTGTGTCCTCGATCGGCTCCTCGATCACCTCTGCGACCGGCTCCTCGGACGCCAGCTTCGCCGACGCCAAGCTCAGGCTCTTGCCAGACGCGCTCTGCTCGTTCTCCCAGGACTCATTGGCGTCGTAGATTTCGCCACCGTCACAGTAGGTGCGAGTAACTGTCTGCGCCCTGACCTTCTGACCGCGATAGCCCGACGAAGTCCTCGGGCCGTTCACGGTGTGTATCTGGACGTGAGTGAGCCTGCCGGTGTCGTCGATGTCGAGTCTGATCGACGTATCTGTGCCAACGTTCTTTCTCATGTAGACGTGGCCACTGTCACTGGAGCGGACCACAACAACCTGGTACTCGTAGTTATCCCCCAAGGGGGTCTTCCCGAGGCTGTCCCAGGAGACTATCGCGTCCCAATCGAAGAAGTTGCCTTCGTCCTTGCAGCTCGTGTCGGTGACCACCGGGGTGGGGTAGAAGTTCGCGTTCGCACCGAACGTGCTCGCCACCGACCCGGTATCGGTGAACGCCGCAGCCGTACCCGAAGTGGTCGCCATCAAAGCCGCCACACCCACCGCACCGAAGGCCATCAACGGCCGCGCCGGCAACGCACGCCCCGACAACATCCGGGACGCCAAAGTCCGGGTCTTGGTCACCGGAGCAACCGGCATCTCGAACTGCTGCGTCGGAGCATCATCGAAATCGAAGTCCCGCACCGACGCCGACACAGGCTCGGCAGGCTTCTCACCCCCGGACGCGCCGGAGTCGTCACCGCCCTGATCCTCGTCATCCTTACGCGCGGCAGGCCGGAACGCGACCACCATCAGGCTGCCCACAAACGCACCGCCGAGGAAGATCGCCGTCGGCGACGACAACCACGCCACCACATACCCGAGCGAGGGAACACTGAAGAACACCCGGTCCGCCTCCGTGACCGTGTACGGCGAGAGGTCCGCATCCTCGTTCGCATCACCCTTGAGGATCAGCACCGACGCGTTCTCATTGGACGAGACGATCTCCTGGACCCGGTGCGTGATCCGGGTGCCCTGCTGATTCAGCACACTGACCACGTCACCGACCGCCAGATTTGAGGCGGGCACACTGCGCGACAACGCCAGCGAACCGGTGGTGATCTCCGGCGACATCGAACCCGACCGGAACACCAACGGCTTGATCCCGAAGAAAAACGACGCCGACGCGGCCAGCACACAAATCAAGCCGGCGATCGCCCCCACGTTCAGTGCGATCTGGCGAACAGAAAATTTATTATCCGATCCAGTCGGATTTGTTTGTGCAGTCATGATTCTCAGGCAGTCGTCGCGTGGAAGTTGAATGCAACGTCCACGGACTTGCCCTCAACACTGTTGTTCGTATCCGCGGTATCCGCCGCGTCCGGGTGCAACCTGATCTGGAAGCACACGTACTCACTCTCCCCGGGCTGCAGCGTCCTCGGCCCGTCTAGCGCCTCCACCTCGCCGCCCTTTACCAGTCGGTCAACCGGCCCGAGATTCTCACCACTGCACTTGTTACCCGACTCACCATTCGGCTCACCATCCTTGAGCACAAACACCATGTGGTCGGCCAAGTCCGACGACGACGCCGACGCCGTAATCGTGTAGTTGAGCGGCGTCGATCCCGTGTTCTGCACCGGCAACTTCGCACTCGACCGCTCGCCCGGGTACAAACCCGACTTCGACCACGACGTGAATGCGTACGCGTCCGGATTCGCTTGCTGACCGTCGATCTGCAGATCGATCGAACCGGTCGAGAACACACCCGACGTCGCCGTCGCGGTATCACTCCACGCCGCCAGCGTCCCGAACGCACCGAGGCCGAGCACGATCCCCAACGACGCAATCGCGCGCGGTCTACCACCCGACATCAACGACCGCGCACGGGCACCGAACCCCGACGCCGAACTCGAAATCTCTTGACGAGACATTGTTGCTGAGCCTTTCCTCATCCATCTAGCAGGCGCCAGTGCGCCGGGGTACTACCCATGTGCAACCAAACCTGGGGTGCGGCCGCCACGGTCCAAACCTCGAGAGCGTCGGTGGCCGACCCTGACCGGGTCGACCACCGACGCGCTGGGTGCCCATCCGAAAATCGTTGGGCGATAACGACTAGCTGTCCTGGCTGTCTCCGGTGACGGAGTTCTGCTCCAGCGTGACGCTGAAGTTACTGAGATCGACGGAAAGTCCCTGAGTGTCGTTGCCCGCATCCTCGAAGCTGACCTCGACGTTGACGCTGACGGTCTTGCCGTTGTCGTCGCTGTCGATGGTGCCGTCTACGAGCTCCTCGTCTCCGATCGTTGCAGTAGTCTCCAGCACCAATGCCTCCTTGAGGGCATTGTCAGGGCTGATCGAGCCCTTGTCCGCCGACAGCGTCGCGGACAGGTTGTCACCCTCGGCACCGATCAGGAACTCAGCGCTGTAGGTGAGGACGTCACCGGGCACGGCCTTGAAGCTCGCGATGTCCTCGATGGCAACGCCGTTGCTGTCCTTCCAACCAGCGTTCTCCCCCTGAGTGAGCGAGAGGGTACCGGACTTGACGGAGCCACCGCCGACCGATTCCGAGGCGTTCCACGCGGCCATGGTGCCCGCTCCACCGGCGAGCAGGATCGCGGCGGCACCGGCGGCGATGGCACCCTTGGTCTGCTTGTTCATGTAGTTGCCCAGCTTTCGTCGAACCCCGTCGCGGGGTGTGGATTATTTCGGTCTCGGATCGGAGTTTCGTTCGCCCAAAAGAATGGGCAGAGTTTCGTGGCATCCGTCTCCGTGGTGTCGCTCATCGCTGTCGGTAACCCGGAGAACCCGAGTACACCGCTTACGATGCGTTGAAGTTCTACCACGGTGAACGGACATTCGCGTACACAATCCGACACTTTCCTGGAAAACACCTGGTCGCTTGTCCAATATTTTTTTCGATCGGATGGTGAGTCGACCATTTTGTGATGGACCAGCGGATCGTGACCGCAACCGCTCACGCGGCACAACGACGGAAAGTGATGCAGGTCGGGATGTCCGGAAGGAAGGCAGGGTGTCGGACAGTGTCGTAATTCACTGTGCGCATTGCCTTGTGGCGGCACGGCCTCGCCTCGCGCTATGTGATGTCGGCTACTGCCGCCCCTGGCGTGTCGTGCCGGTAGCGACGGAAGCGGCCCCGGAGTCGTCAGGTCTCCGGGGCCGCTTCAACATTGTCACGTGACGAGTGGTCTACGTATCAGCTGAGATTCTCGAAGAATCGGGTGATGGTGTCGCCGAGGATATCGGCGATCGAGCCGGTCGAACTGAGCTGGCCCTCCGACGAGCCCAGGCCGCTGTCTTCCAGGCTGCCGCTGACAACCTCGCCGGGGTTCGCGTTGCGTACGGTGAAGCACACGTTCAACGCGTCTTTCAAAGAATGATCCATGCTGAGGGTGCCAGTCGTCTTGATGCCACCGCTGGTGACGGCGGTGCCGACCGGGAGATCGTCGGGGACCTCGTAGGTCATATTCAGCGTCACCGGGTTGCTGGCGTTCATGGACCATCCGGTGCTACTCACCTTGTAGCCGGAGCCGTCCGGCACCGGTGTGAATTCCGCCGTTTCCTGTCCGCCGATCACCCTCCTCTTCACGGTCGCCTTGACCGGCGCTCCGAAGCCGGCAGGCGGGTAGTCAGTGATGCTCTGGAGGTACGGGATGCCGCCGCTGGTGCTGACGACGGTCTCGTAGGTGACCAGGGTGCCGGGGGCGGCGTCCGTCTCGGTAACCGTCTTGACATAGCTGTAGGTGCGGCCCACCGTGGACTTCTTTGTGGCTTGGGCGGACTGTACGCACTCTGCGGCGCTGGCCACGCCCGCTCCGATGCTCGTGGTCAGACCGGTCGCTACCAGTGCGGCGGTAGCAGCCACGACAGTGGCGCGGCGTATCGGGGTTTGGGACACGTGCGATCTCCATTCGATTGCTTGCAGGGCCGATCGCTTCACGCCGAGACGTCAACGATCCACAGGCGCAAGACGATCGGGAGTGTGCAAATGACCGTCGAGAATTGGGAGATGCTATCGCACGAGGGGTTGGTCCGGCATGTATTCAGCGACACAACGTGACTGCGAAGAATCGATCGAGCCAGTCGGAAGTGCGATCTCGATCGCTCGGCCTAGGCCAGCAGCGACGCCAGCTTGCCGGCGAGCACGTCCCACCGCCACTCCGTCCTGACCCACTCGCGGCCCGCCGCGCCCATCGCGGCGGCGCGGTCGCGATCCGACAGCACGTCGATCACCGAACGTGCCACGTCGGCCACCGACGTACCGTCCACGATCAATCCGGTTTCGCCCGGCCGCACCGTTTCCGGAGCACCACCGGATTGTCCCGCGATGACGGGAACACCGGTGGCCGACGCCTCGAGGAACACGATTCCGAGGCCCTCCACGTCCAGTCCCGCACCCCTCGTCCTGCACGGCATCGAGAACACGTCGGCGATCGTGTGGTGGGCAGCCAACTCGGCTGACGGCACGGTACCCGTGAACACGACATGCTCGTCCACGCCCACCGACCGCGCCAGCGACCGCAGTCTGTCTTCGTATGGTCCGCCACCGACTATGACCAGAACGGCACCGTCGATCTGTTCACGGATACCAGGCAGTGCCCGAATCAGGACGTCCTGACCCTTACGCGGCACAAGCCGCGACAGGCACAGAATCGTCGGCCGAGCACCGAGTCGGTACCGGGACCGAAGTTCGGCCCGAGCACCACTGTCCGGAGCGAAACGTGCAGTGTCCACCCCGGGCGGTAGGTGTTCGAGCGCCGCACTCGAGCCGAACGCGGACGCGAATCGACGTCGCGTGTAACGGCTCACATACGTGACGGCATCGGTCTGCGCGCCGATTCTCCCGAGAGCCTGTCTGGCACCGGGCAGCATGGACCAACCGACCTCGTGCCCGTGCGTACTCGCGATCACCCGCTCCGCTCCGGCTCGACGCAAGGTCGGGGCCAGCAGCGCTAGTGGAGCAGCCGCACCGAACCAGACCCCCGTACAGTCGTGTTTCGCGAGCAGTTCGGCCGCACGCCGCGCGACGAACGGGGTGGGCACCATCAGCGTTGTGGGATGGCGCACTACCTGAAACGGTTGTCGCGCATCGAACTTGGTGTGCGAGTCGCCACGCCAGCGCGGCGCATAGACGACGAAATCCTCTGCGGGCAGATACTTTGCGAAAGTGTGCAGGTACGACTGAATCCCGCCGGGGCGCGGTGGAAAATCGTTCGTCACCAACAGGGTTCGGCGCATGTGATCACCGTAGGCGGTTCACCGCAGGGTGGCCGACGCAGGGTCACCCCAACTGAGCGCTCACCCACTGGGACCAGCCGTTCCGGAACTGATCGGCACCCACGGCGAGGACATCCGACAGGCGTTCGTCCAGCGTCTGCGGATCCACCTTCCCCACCGACAGTGCTCGGTACAGCTCGGTCAATCGGGCTTCTCCGAACTCTGCGGCGACGAAGGCGTTGATCGACCACGCGGCCTCGTATGCCTGCGACCCATGCTTGCCGGATACGGCGAAGTCGCTGTCGCCGGGGAAGTCACGCGGGGCACCTTTGGTATCCACCCGAGCGGCCAGCGTCGGAGCAATCTGCCGTTCGGCCGTTCCGGTACCCCGGTGTGCCGCGTACTCGGCGTAGCCCTCGAGCATCCACATCGGCGAACCGTCCACCGTGACCGCCCGCGTCGCCACATGGGTCAGTTCGTGTTGCAGAATCTCGCGCGTGGTGACGCCGGTGAGTCGTTCCGCCGCTTCCGGGCTGAACACGATCCGCTGCCCAGTCACCACGTCGGAATCCGGGTCGACCGCGTCCGAGAGCGCGACGGCGGCGATATTGCGGCCATCGTGTTTCGGACCGACCAGAGCCGTGAACTCCTCTTGCGATCCCGCAACCCAGACAAGCGCGCGTCCCGCCCAGTCCGAACCCCACAGCTGCGAGACGTCGGCGACGGCCGCAGGGAGTTCCTCTGCCAGACGGTCGACCATCTCGGCGTCCCAGGGATGCCCGAGCACCACAGACGTTCGTCCCTCGCCCGTTTCGACGCGCTGTGAGACTAACGGCCCGAAATCCCAAGGGCCGCGCCATGTCCGAAGGTTTGCATCCACCGTGGCGCTGTCACTGACCAGGGTCCAGCTGGCGCCGCGCCGGGCCACGACAAGCGATACCGGCTTGCGCGTGGGACGCTCGTCCACCCCTGCGATCGCGTAGCGGAGTTGAACAGCAGGTGCCCACACCTCATCCGCGCGCAGTGCGGTGACGACACTGGGCGGAACCTCACTCTCGCGTCCGGCGAGAATCTCATAACCCCAATCCGAGAAATCGACTCCCGAAATATTGGCTGCTCGTAGTGTCTGTGCGGCGAGGAAGCCGGGCGTCGCCGACGCGTCTACCAACTCCGCCAATTCGGCGGCGTCATTGCGTTGCAGTGCCGTCGCCCAGCTGTCGAGGAGTGCTTGCACCGCCACCACACGAGAGCGCTGGTCGGCGTTCAACTTTCCGGCGGACGCGTCCGCATCAACATCGCCGCGCACGAGACCGGTCAGTCCGAGGACGGCGACAACGGCGACAACGAGTCCGACCAGCGCTACCCACTCCCACACGCGTACTTGGCGACGTGGAGTCGGATCCGGTGCGGGTCCCGCGGCTCGCGAGTCTGGTTCAGCCACGCGTGCGAGTCTATGGGCACCGCCTCGGCCAGGCGGGTTGATACTCAGTAGCGGCGCGCTCCGTAGAACGGCATCCTTGCCATCGACTCGACCTTGACCGGGACTCCATACGTCGAGGCGTGGATGATGTTGCCGTCCCCTGCGTAGAGGCCGACGTGGGATGCGTCGTTGTAGAAAATGACCAGGTCGCCGGGTTGCAGGTCGTCGCGGGACACCGGCATACCGCCATTGGCCTGCGCTTGACTGGACCTCGGCAGGTTCTTGCCGACTTGTTTGTAGGCCCACACCACCAGTCCCGAACAGTCGAACCGGTCCGGCCCGGTGGCGCCCCACGAATACGGGTCACCGATGCGCGTCATGGCAGCCTGCAGTGCGCTCGAGCCCGCGCCTGGGGTCAGATGGGCGAGGATCGTGGCCGGATCGACTCCGGGCGGGAACGGCGTACCCGCGAGCTGCTGGCGTTCCTCAGCGCTGAGGTTGCCGAACGCTTCCAGCACGCCATCGATTTGGGCCTGAAGATCGCTCTGCTTGCGTTGCAGGTCGTCGCTCACGGCCCTTGCCTGCTCTGCAGCAGCCCGCGCCGCGTCCGCTGACTCCTTGGACGCCTCTGCCGCTCTCGAGGCATCCTCGGTCGCGGACCAGAACTGAGCGACTTGGTTGCTCGTGTCCTTGGAGATGACATCGAGCAGTGACATCTGGTCGAGGAGTTGCTGCGGCGAGTCGCTGCTCATGAGGGCGAACAGGCGACTGGTCCGAGCACCCTGGTACGTGGCCGTGGCCAGCTGGTTCACCGCAGGCCGAAAGACGTCGACCTGCGCCCTCGCGGCATCGAGTAAATCTTGATCTGCCGTCGCCTGTGCTTCGGCCTCACGTTGCGCCGACTGTTTCGCTTCGAGATCGATCTGAGCGTTGAGCAGCGCCTCGTTCGTCTGCTCGGATTGACGAGACAGCTCACCGAGTTCGGCCATCGAGTCGGTCGGATCGGTGAAGACCGGGTCCGCGCCCGCCTGGACCGTGGGCAGTACCACGAGCCCCAAAGACAGCACGGTTGCCGTCAGGACCCTACGCACGGAGCGCTTCATCGTGTGTGTGGCCACGGACGCGTTCTCCGATCGTAGATCTCCACCAGCTGAGTCGACTGTCCCATCGGTTCGGAGGCATCCCCGGTTCGAGCGAACATGGCGTGGCTGAAGCGGCGGCGACCCGCGCTGCCGCCCGATTGCACGACATATCTCCGCAAGGTCTCGTATAGGTTACGAAATGGCATACGCCGCGTCCACCCAGTATTCGGTCTCGACCCTGACGCCTGCGCTTCGCGCAAGGTCAGAAGCGGCGCGCCTCGTCGACGGGCATGGACGCGAGGGGTGCCAGCTTGACTGGCTGGCCCGAGGTGGAGGCATGGATCACGTTGCCGTTGCCTGCGTAGAGACCTGAGTGCGAGCCGCCGTAGAAAGAGATCACGTCGCCGACGCGAAGATCGGACATCGGCACCACCGCGCCGGCTGCGGCTTGCTGATAGCTGGTGCGCGGCACATCCAGGCCTGCCTGCTTGTACGCCCATTGAACGAGCCCGGAGCAGTCGAAGGAGTTGGGACCGGCGGCGCCGTAGGAATACGGGGCACCGAGCTTGGTGTGGGCGGCCTCGACGGCCCTCTCCCCCACAGTGGTGTTCATGGGCGGGGCGACCGGCCCTGTTGGCGCTCCCTGCATCTGCGGGAGCACCAGCCCGGGGATCTCGAAGGTTCCGATTCCGGGGATCTCAATGGGGGCCGCGGCCGCGGGGGCGGCGGTAGCGGTAAGTGCTCCGATTGCAAGTGTGCCCGCAACGACGACGTTCCGTACATTCCGCTTGAGAACTTGTGATTCCACGAAAGGGGTACTCCGTTTCTTCCGCTCTCCGCCGACCGAGTTGGCTGACGGGTTCGGGCTGGGAAGATCAGCCCGGTGACCAGTGGTGCTGCCCAGGAATGGGCTGCAAGTCTCCGCTTGGTCTCAAAAAGGTTACGAACTGGAATACCTACCTGTCGACCAAGCGCAACGGCGCGGGGCCACTTCCAGCCAATTCGCGAGGGCGAAGAAACCGTTGGTAACGGTCGGATAACAAATAGTTCGTTTTCAGCCAGCACTTCAGGTGCTTGGGTTATTAGTCGGCGACTCAACCTGCGTTGGCTGCGACCCTGAGCGATGCGTTTCTCCTGCTCAAAGGACATCTGCACCCGGATCGTTCGGCGCCTGCCCACTCGGCGACCCGAAGCCTCCGCACGAATGGGAGCCGACGCTCGGAGATCGGCTTTCCGACACACGCCGGGCCTCGTCGCCGCCGTCTGAAATCAGTCGGTGTGATCCTCGTCTCTCACAGCTCCGAAACCCCTTCTGTCGGTGCTCGCCCATACGCTCTCGAGCTGTGAGCGTGCCCGGTGCCCCTGTGCAGTTGAGCTTCGACGAGCTCGACACCCCACTGCGAGAGACCACCTTCGTGGTGGTAGATCTCGAGACCACGGGAGCGAGACCGGGCCTCGACGCGATCACCGAGATCGGCGCGGTGAAGATCCGCGGCGGCGAGGTGATCGGAGAAATGGCGACCCTTGTCGACCCGGGACGAGCGATCCCGCCCCACATCGTCGAGATCACGGGCATTACATCCGCGATGCTGATCGAAGCTCCGCGGATCGAGGCGGTTTTGCCCGCTTTCCTCGAGTTCGCGCGGGGGGCAGTGCTGGTCGCACACAACGCCCCGTTCGACACCGGCTTTCTCCGAGCTGCCGCGTCCGACACCGGCACACCGTGGCCGAACTTCACAGTCCTCTGCACGGTCAAACTGGCCCGACGAATTCTCACCCGCGACGAAGCACCATCGATGAAGCTGTCGTCGCTGGCCCGGCTCTTCAAGGTGGGAACCACGCCGACACACCGGGCACTCGACGATGCCCGCGCTACTGTCGACGTCCTGCACGCCCTGATCGAGCGAGTCGGCAACCAGGGAGTGCACAGCCTCACCGAACTTGTCGACTATCTTCCCGACATTTCGTCACATCAACGGGCGAAACGCTCCCTCGCCGGCCAACTCCCCCACTCTCCGGGCGTATACATGTTCCGCGGTTCGTCCGACGAGGTCCTCTATGTCGGGACTGCGACGAATCTGCGACGACGCGTGCGCAACTATTTCACCGGGTCGGAGTCCCGCGGCCGGATGAAAGAAATGATCGCACTGTGCACCCGGATCGACCATGTGGAGTGCGCCCACTCACTCGAAGCCGGGGTCCGCGAGCTCCGACTACTCGCCGCACACACTCCTCCATACAACCGGCGATCGAAGTATCCGAAACGCGGGTGGTGGATCACGCTCACCAAGGAGGCGTTCCCCCGACTGTCGGTGAACCGCACCCCCAATGCCGATTCGCTCGGACCCTTCCGGTCACGCTCGACAGCGGTCGACGTCGCCGACACCCTTGCCGAGTACTGTCCTCTCCGCACCTGCACCAGCCGCATACCGAAGGGGCAGGTACACGGGCCGAAGTGTCCGTCGCGGGAGGTGGGGCGCTGCCCCGCCGCCGTCCACGGCCTCGAAACCGAAACCGCCTACCGCCAAGGTCCCGAACAATTCCGACAGCTTGTACGCGGCCTCGACGACACACCGCTGCGCCGGATGCGTGCGAGGGTGGAGGAACTGGCAGCCCAGGAATTGTTCGAGAATGCCGCACGCCTGCGCGACCGTACGGTTGAGACGGTTCTGATGCTACGAAAGATGCAACGACTCGCTGCTCTGACCGCCCTCGATCAACTAGTCGCCGCGCACCCGGCAGCGACGGGCGGATGGGAATTCGCCGTCATCCGCGCAGGTCGACTCGCATCTGCGGGATGCGCGCCGCATGGAGCGCCTCCGATGCCAGTGGTGGACGCGCTCGTCCTCACCGCGGAAACAGTCGTACCGGACTCGTCGCCCCTGCGGGGCGCGTCCCCCGAGGAGGCGGGCCTCATCGCTCGCTGGCTGGATCGGGAGGGCACACGCATAGTCAGTGCCTCTTCCGGCTGGTGCGAGCCCGCACAGGGGGCCGGCTCCTGGACCGGCTGGTGCGAACTCGCACGGGCCGCGAGCGCCACCGAACACGACGCCGACCACCCGCGCCGAATTCCATCCACCACCACATAGGGTGGCGATCATGATCAACGCCATCGTCCTGATCCACGCCGAAGCTCACCGTATCCCTGAGACTGCACAGGCTGTCGCCGACATCGCCGGTGTGAACAGGGTCTATTCCTGCGCCGGTGATGTGGACCTGATCGCGATCGTGCGAGTCCGCGACCACGCCAAGATCGCCGAAGTCGTCACGGAGGGGATCAACAGGGTCGAGGGTGTGTCCAGGACGGCCACGCACATCGCATTCCAGTCCTACTCGAGCGCCGACGTCGAAGCGGGCTTCTCCATAGGCGAGTGACCTACCCGCAAGCGCTCTCGTTCGGAACCGAATCTATTTGGAGTCCGGTAGCGCGGAGGTCACGTCGACCCACTTGTCGAGCAGCGTCGAAGCGGCGCCGCTGTCGATGGCCTGGGCCGCTGTCGCGAAAGCCTCTGACAGCGCATCTTCGAGTGTGCGGCCACCCAGTCCTCGAAACGCCGCGATCGCTCCGGCGGCGTTGAGCAACACCGCATCGCGCACCGGTCCGGTCTCGCCCGCCAGGAGGCGTCGCGCCACCGCCGCGTTGACCTCCGCATCGCCGCCGCGCAGTTCTTCGAGGGAGACCCGTGCGATCCCTATGTCGCGGGGATCGAACTGCCGGGTTGTCACCGCCCCGTCCGACACGACGTGCACGGTCGACGTGGTCGACGTGGTCAGCTCGTCGAGGCCATCGTCGCCGCGCACCACGAGGGCGGAACTGCCGCGCTGAGCCAGCACGCCGGCCACCACCGAGGTCAGCGCAGGAAAAGAGCACCCGACCAGACCTGCACGCGGACGCGCCGGATTCGTGAGCGGTCCGAGCACGTTGAAGACGGTCGGGATGCCGATCTCCTTGCGCGGCGACCCCGCGAAACGCAGAGCAGGGTGGAACACGGGGGCGAAGCAAAAGCCGATCCCGGTCTCCCGGACACATCGGGCTACCTCGTCGGGACCGAGATCGATCCTCACTCCGAGTGCCTCGAGAACGTCCGCGCCGCCGCTCTTGGAGGACGCTGCCCGGTTCCCGTGCTTGACGACGCGAATTCCGGAGGCTGCAACCACGATGGACGCCATCGTGGAGATGTTGACCGTATTGGACCGATCACCACCGGTTCCGACGACGTCGACGACGTCGGCGTCGATCGGGACCTTGCGTGCGTGTCCAAGCATCGAATCGGCCAAACCGCGCACTTCCTGCGCAGTCGCGCCCTTCATCTTGAGGGCGACACCGAAAGCCGCGATCTGTGCGGAGGTGGCGTTGTCGGACATGATCTCGTCCATCGCCCAGGTCGCATCCTCCACAGAGAGGTCGCGGCCCTCGGTGAGGACGCCGAGAACCAACGGCCACGTGCGCGCCGGTGGCAGTCCGCTCTTCGTCTCCTGAGCAGTCGGGCTCTGCATCGTCGTGTCCTCTTGTCCTAGTGCCGGATCAGATCCATCGCAGCCTAGCTATCGGGCAAATCGGGCTCGCGCGCCGGTTGCATCGCATCCCATCCGACCGCGGAACCACCGAGCCGCTGGGCGAGTCCGACCATCCTCGACCGTTCCTGCGAGCAGTGCAGGGCGTCGAGGATCTGAGTCCGCTGCAGCACCAACTGCACCGGCGCGGTCGCATCCGCGGGCCCTGAGTCGGAAGGCTCCTCGCCCGAACCTTGCGGGCGGTAGCCGTCCTGCGCAGCGATCGACACCGCCTCCGCCACCGCCGAGGCTGGGAGTGTCAGATGATGCCTGAGCACGGCCTCTGCATCGGCAGTCCACCGCGGATGCTCGGCGGCGGCCCGCCCGAGCGTCGTCGAGCACGCCTCCACGTCGTCGAAGCATGACGCGACAACCACGAGATCATGCCTGTCCGGGTCCAACGGGAACTGTCGTCCACCCCCGAACAATCTCCGCAGCCACCCTCGATTGCGCCCAGTTCCCATCCCCCCACCTTTTCACGGTCCGCGACCAGCCAGCCAGCAGGGATAATCGGACACTCCGGACGCCAGAGCGCACCAAGAGCGGACCCGAGTACTCACCTCTTACGACAAGACGTCATACTTCTGTCTGTGACGAGCGCAGTAGGGACTTCAGGATCAGCAATCACCCAACGCGTGCACTCGCTGAACCGACCAAACATGGTCAGCGTTGGCACCATCGTGTGGTTGTCAAGTGAGCTCATGTTCTTCGCAGGGCTCTTTGCCATGTATTTCGTGGCACGAGCACAGTCGTACGGAAACTGGCCGCCGGAGCCGACCCATCTGAATCTGTTCCTGGCCGTTCCGGTGACGCTGGTGCTGATCGCGTCGTCGTTCACCTGCCAGATGGGTGTGTTCGCGGCTGAACGTGGCGACGTCTTCGGTCTGCGCCGGTGGTACCTCCTGACCCTGGCCATGGGCACCTTCTTCGTCCTCGGGCAGGGCTACGAGTACTTCGCCCTGTTCGGCGAAGGCACGACCATCTCGAGCAGTGTGTACGGCTCGGTGTTCTTCATGACCACCGGCTTCCACGGGCTGCACGTTATCGGCGGCCTCATCGCGTTCGTCTTTCTGATCTTCCGCACCAAGGTCAGCAAGTTCACGCCTGCCCAGGCCACCGCAGCCATCGTCGTCTCGTACTACTGGCACTTCGTCGACATCGTATGGATCGCCCTGTTCGCGACGATCTACTTCATCCGATGATCAGCTGAACGCCCCCAGGCAGCCCCCCTGACGTCCAGTCCGTCCCGACATACCAAAGGGATACAGATGAGTCCATCCCCCCCTCCCACATCCGACACCACGGCGTCGGCCGCCCAGGCACGGCGTCGGCGGAAGCTACGCAGGCGCGTCACCGGTGCCCTGGTCCTCATGATGGGTCTGGTCAGCGCCGGTTTCCTCGCGTCCGCGTTGACGCCGACTCCACAGGTCGCCACCGCGAGCGATGATCAGGCAGCACTGATCCGCGAAGGCAAGCAGCTGTACGACACCTCATGCGTCACGTGCCACGGTGTGAACCTTCAGGGTGTCCAGGATCGTGGCCCCAGCTTGATCGGTGTCGGCGAGGCCGCGGTGTACTTCCAGGTGTCGTCGGGACGTATGCCCGCAGTCCGCAACGAGGCGCAGGTCATTCGTAAGCCCGTCAAGTTCGACGCACAGCAGACAGACGCCATCGGTGCCTACATCCAGGCCAATGGAGGCGGACCGACGGTCATCCGCGACGAAAACGGCGAGATCGCGCAGTCCTCGCTGCGCGGTGGCGATATCGCACGCGGCAGCGAACTGTTCCGCCTCAACTGCGCTTCTTGCCACAACTTCACCGGTCGGGGCGGTGCACTGTCGTCCGGCAAGTTCGCTCCGGTACTGGACCCGGCCAACGAGCAGCAGATCTACACGGCAATGGTCACCGGCCCGCAGAACATGCCCAAGTTTTCCGACCGTCAGCTGACCGTCGAGGAAAAGAAGGACATCATCGCCTACGTCAAGTCGGCGAGCGAGGTCAAGCAGCCCGGCGGCTACGGACTCGGCGGTCTCAATACCGCCTCCGAGGGTATCGCCATGTGGATCGTCGGAATTATCGCTGTCGTCGGTGCAGCATTGTGGATCGGAGCAAGGACATGAGCGACGCTGGCCAACCGGACGGCGCCACGCCAAAGAAGGATCACACGGATGAGGAACTCGAGAACCTCAGCCGCGACGAACTAGTAGAACTCGGCACCAATCTCGACGGTGTCGACGTCGCGTTCCGCCGCGACCGCTGGGCGGTTTCGGGGACGAAGGCGGAGAAGCGCGCCGAACGATCGGTTGCCTTCTGGTTCATTCTCGCGGCTGTCTCGGCGATCGCCTTCATCGCGATCTACCTGTTCTGGCCCTGGCAATACGCAGGCGCAGGCGACGAGAACTACTCGGCCTACAGCCTGTACACGCCGCTGATCGGCCTCACAATGGGCCTTTCCATCCTCAGCCTCGGCTTCGGAGCGGTGCAGTTCACCAAGAAGTTCATCCCCGAAGAGGTGTCCATCCAGGACCGCCACGACGGTAAATCGTCCGAGACCGATCGCCAGACGACCGTGGCATCACTCGGTGACTCGTTCGAGACGTCCACGATCGCACGACGCAAGCTCCTCAAGCGCAGCGCCATCTTCGGCGGCGGCGCCCTCGGCATCATGACCCTCATGCCGCTTGGTGGCCTGATCAAGAACCCGTGGGCCGAGGGTGACGATTCGCCGCTGTGGGTGTCCGGCTGGACCCCCCGCTACGAGGGTGAAACCATCTACCTTCGCCGCGACACCGGCCGACCTGAGGACGTCGTCCTCGTCCGGCCGGAAGATCTGGACGCCGGCTCCATGGAGACCGTGTTCCCCTTCCGTGAGTCCGACCGGGGCAACTTCGAAGCCCTGCTCGGCGGACTTCGCGGCGCCCGCAACTCGACCATGCTCATCCGTCTCCGCACGGAGGACACCGCGAAGGTCGTCAAGCGCAAGGGTCAGGAGAGCTTCAACTACGGGGACTACTTCGCGTACTCGAAGATCTGCACCCACCTCGGCTGCCCCACCTCGCTGTACGAACAGCAGACCAACCGAATCCTCTGCCCGTGCCACCAGTCGCAGTTCGACGCGCTGACCTACGGCAAGCCGATTTTCGGTCCCGCTGCTCGTGCCCTTCCGCAGTTGCCCATTACAGTGAACGAAGAGGGCTTCCTTGTCGCCGCAGGTGACTACATCGAAGCTCTCGGCCCGGCATTTTGGGAGCGTCGACCGTGACCGACAAACCATCCAAACTTAACTCGATGGCCGCAGGCCAGGCCGAAGCGATGGACTCTCGGTATCACCTCGCTGCGGGAATGCGACGGCAGATACACAAGGTCTTCCCCACGCACTGGTCCTTCTTGCTCGGCGAGATCGCGCTGTACAGCTTCATCATCCTGCTGATCTCCGGCGTCTACCTGACCCTGTTCTTCGACCCGTCGATGGCGCACGTCGTCTACAACGGTGCGTACGAACCACTTCGTGGCGTCACCATGTCTCGTGCGTACGAGACCACCCTGAACATTTCGTTCGAGGTGCGTGGTGGCTTGTTCGTCCGTCAGATCCACCACTGGGCTGCACTGATGTTCGCGGCGTCGATCGTCGTACACCTGGCGCGCGTCTTCTTCACCGGTGCGTTCCGGCGTCCACGTGAGGCCAACTGGGTCATCGGTAGCCTTCTGCTGATCCTGGCGATGTTCGAGGGCTTCTTCGGATACTCCCTCCCGGACGACCTGCTCTCCGGCACCGGTGTCCGCGCCGCTCTGTCCGGCATCACGATGAGCGTCCCGATCGCAGGCACCTGGTTGCACTGGCTGATCTTCGGTGGCGACTTCCCCGGTGAATTGGTCATTCCGCGCCTGTACGTCGGACACGTCCTGCTGCTTCCCGCCATCATCCTCGCGCTGATCGCAGGGCACCTGGCACTCGTCTGGTACCAGAAGCACACGCAGTTCCCCGGCCCCGGACGCACGGAGCAGAACGTCGTCGGTGTCCGAATCCTGCCGGTCTTCGCTGTCAAGTCCGGCGCGTTCTTCGCCATCACGACCGGCGTTCTCGCCCTGATGGGTGGACTGCTGCAGATCAACGCAGTCTGGACGATCGGCCCGTACAACCCGTCGCAGGTGTCGGCAGGCGTGCAGCCCGACATCTACATGATGTGGACGGACGGCATGGCCCGTCTGTGGCCCGCGTGGGACATCTACCTGTTCAACCGGTACACAATTCCGTCCGTATTCGCTGTGGCTGTGATCATGGGCGTGGTGTTCACCCTCCTGATCTCCTACCCGTGGATCGAGAAGCGTCTGACCAAGGACGACGCTCACCACAACCTGCTCCAGCGTCCACGTGACGTTCCGGTGCGTACGGCGATCGGTGCGATGGCGATCACGTTCTACGTCATCCTGACGCTCTCGTGCATCAACGACATCATCGCGTACCACCTGAACATCTCACTGAACGCCACGACATGGATGGGCCGCATCGGCATGGTGTTGCTGCCTCCGATCGCCTACTTCGTGACCTACCGATTCTGCCTGGGTCTCCAGCGCAGCGACCGTGAGGTGCTCGAGCACGGTATCGAGACCGGCATCATCAAGCGGATGCCGAACGGTCAGTACATCGAGATTCATCAGCCGCTCGGCCCGGTCGACGACCATGGTCACCCGATCCCGCTCGAGTACCAGGGTGCGGCCCTCCCGAAGAAGATGAACAAGCTCGGATCTGCAGGCAAGCCCGGCTCCGGTAGCCTCACCACGGCCGACCCGGTCGAGGAGAGCGCGGCTCTCGAGGCCGCCCTGCACGAGGGCGAACACAAGCAGCTGACCATGCTGCGGGAATACCAGGACCAGGTACACGGCAACGGCTCGTCCGGAAACGGCGAAGCCCACTAGCCTCATCCGAAGTCCATCAGGGGCCCCGAACCAGATCTGGTTCGGGGCCCTGCTCGTTTCTCAGTCCAGGATGTGCACGCCGCTCGAGGACTGAGTAGGCAGCAAGTTTGACCCGATCCTCGACGAGGAACCACAGCAGGGCGTAACCCCAGACGACGGCGACCCAACCCCAGCCCAGCGGAGCCATCAGCAACCCGAATCCGGCGATCAGGGTGGCGATGACTTGGGTGCCGACAACAGCGGCCAACAGTACGCGGGCCGGCGCGGGCCGCGACCAGAACGGGCCACGGGTACGGGTGACGAACACCGTGAGATGGCCCGAGACAGACAGCTTCAGGTAGATGAGGGTGCGGATCACGTCGTGGTCGAGACCGAAGGCTTTGTCGGCGAGCGTGAACAGCAGGAACGTCTCGATCACGCCCAGAATGCCGAGGACGGTCGCGATGGTGAGCACGGTGCGCATGTCCCATGCCGCCGGACTCGGTGAGCCCCGCACACGGTCGAAGGCGATGGCGAGGATCGCACCGTCGTTGAGGATTGCGAGCAGCACGATCATGATCGCGGTGACGGGGAAGAAGTTCATGGTGACGACGGCAAGGGTGACCAGCAGCAACACACGGATGGTCTCGGCTATCCGGTAGGTGGCGTAGTTGGTCATGCGAACGAAGGTCTCCCTGGCCATGCGGATCGCGTGCACGATGACCGACAGTCCGGGGGCAAGCAGCACGACGTCCGATGCAGCCCGAGCCGCCTCGGTGGCCCCGGCTACGGCGATACCGGCATCGGCTTGCTTCAGCGCAGGGGCATCGTTGACACCGTCACCGGTCATCCCGACGATGTGTCCCCGCTGCTGTAGCAGGCGCACGATCCGATACTTGTGCTCCGGGAACACCTGGGCGAACCCGTCGGCGCCTTCCACGAGATCGGCTACCTGCTCGTCAGTGTTGCTGTTGTTCTGCAGGATGTCAGCAGGCAGGATGTGGTCACCGAGACGGAGCTGGCGGGCGATCTCGGCGCCGATGGCCACCTGGTCGCCGGTGACCATCTTCACCTGCACACCCAGGCCACGGGCGTCGCTGACCGTCTTTGCGGAGTCAGCGCGTGGCGGATCCGCCAGCGGCAGCACTCCGAGCAGCCGCCACCGGGAATCGGATGTCGTGCGTGCCACCGACAGCGACCGATCACCGCGGCGAGCGTACTCCTCGACATGCTCCGCGGCGGCTGCACAGGCGGGATCGTCTTCGCAGAGTTCGGCGATAACCTGTGGTGCACCCTTGCTGACGCGGTAAACAGTTCCGTCACCGCCTCGAACTGTGGCCTCGGTCCGTTTCGAAACCGGATCGAACGGCATGAATGCCTCGACCTCGGCACCGGGTACCGGCATGATGTCCCCGGCCGCGGTAAGCACCGCCAGATCGATCGGATCCTGATCCTCGGCGCGTGATGCAAGCGCGGCTGCGGTGAGAAGGTCCGCTCGTGTGGCTCCCGGTGCACGCCAGGGGTCGGCGACCGCAAGCGCGTTCTGTGTAAGGGTGCCGGTCTTGTCCGAGCACAACACATCGATCCCGCCCAGTTCTTCGACGGCGGGTAGGTGGCTGACGACCGCCTTGCGTTGAGCGAGTTGGCGCGCCCCGATGGCCATCGTCACCGACAGCACAGCGGGCAGTGCGACCGGCACGGAGGCGATCGTGACCACGAGCGCGAACTCGAGCGTCTGCAGTGTCGGGTTGCCTCGTAGCAGCGATACCGCCGCGGTCAGCGCTACCAGGGCTACCGCGATCATTATGAGGAAGTTCCCGATACGTAGCACTGCCTTCTGAAAATGGCTGGTCGTGCCTGCGGTCCGGACCAGCGCGGTAGTGCGGCCGAAGAAGGAGTCCTCGCCGGTGGCGAAGACCATTGCGTCCGCCTCGCCGCGGGTAATCACCGCCCCGGAGTACAGGACTCCGCCGTGCGCGCAGGTCACCGGAAGTGACTCGCCGGTCAAAGCTGACTGATCGACCTGCAGCGGACTGTCGTCCAATAGCCGCGCATCGGCGGGGACCACGTCCCCGAGGCGAATGCGGATGATGTCGCCGCGGACCAGCTCCCGGGTAGCCACCGTGACCCATGCACCGTCCCGCAATGCGCGGGCACTCGTGGCCAACTGCTGCTTCAGCGCGGCGATGGCGTTCGCGGCCTGCCGTTCCTCGGTGAAGGCCACCACACCGTTCATGCCCAACAACACGCCGATGATCACGGCGTCGGTCCAGTGCCGAGCTAGCAGCGACAGCAGGAGTGCCGCCTCGATCATCCACGGAATCGGCGCCCAGAAGTAGCCCGCGAAAGTCAGCAGCGGATTTTGTCTCCGCTCGACGACTTCGTTCGGACCCTCCTCCGCGAGCCGCGTGGCCGCATCCTGTGCGGTCAGCCCATCGGCCGGCACACACAACTCGCTCCGCAAGACCTCGAGCGGGACTTTCGACAGATCGACCACCGGTGTCATGAGTGGCTCTTCTTCCGTATGCCTCTCTTCCGTCCGCCTCCATCATGCACACCCGTAGCGATTCGCGGCCCACGGCCACCATTCCCCCTGGAACCGCGTAAGGCGCCGAACCCCTTCGGGGTCCGACGCCTTGCGCTCTCGGTTTGTAGGTGTGGGCCTAGTGCTTCTCAGGGCCTGCGTAGTACTCGAAGACCATTCCCGCGGCCGCGGCGAGTACGGCAACCACCGCAACCACCACCAGCCAGATCTGGAAGAACGCCAACGAGACGGCGGCCAAGGCTGCTGCGGCAGCACACAGGATCGGCCAGTAGCTGCCGGGACTGAAGAAGCCCAAATCGCCTGCACCGTCAGCGATCTCTGCGTCTTCGTAGTCCTCGGGGCGGGTGTCGAGACGCCGGGCCACGAAACGGAAGTACGTTCCGACGATCAGCGTCAATCCCGCCGACAGGCAGATGGCAGTCAGACCCGCCCATTCGATGCCCGTTCGCGATACGGCGGTAAACACGCCGTAGACGATCGCGACGAGAATGAAGAAAACCGTCAGGATCTCGAAGAGCTTCGCTTCGATCTTCATATCAGCACTTGTCCTTGGTCAGTGTGGTACCGGCAGCAGTTTCAGATGCCGTCGACACCGCTCGCCTGCCTGTAGCCGCGATCGGTAGTAAAGGGGGACGTCGACGTGGCAACAGGGGATTCACCGATTTCCTGCAACGCTTGCGCCGTGTTCAGGCCTTGGCCGCCCTCCGCTTCGGGCGTACGCAACTCGATGTACTGCGCGAACTTCTCCGGCGTGACCGCACGTACCTCGAAGTTCATCATCGAGTGGAACGTGCCGCACATCTCGGCGCAGCGTCCGACGAATGCACCTTCCCTCTCGATTTCACTGATCTGGAAGGAATTGTCGGAGTGGTTCTCCGCCGGGTTCGGAAGCACGTCTCGCTTGAAGAGGAACTCCGGCACCCAGAACGCGTGGACGACGTCGGCCGAGGCCAGATCGAACTGGATCCGCTTGCCGGTAGGTAGAACCAGGATCGGGATTTCTTCGCTGGAGCCCACCGTCTCGATCTTGTCGTAACGCAGGTAGGACAGATCCTGAGGAGCCTTGCCGTGAACGGGTCCGGGTGCCTCGCCCTCTTCGCCCGGTGCTGTCGCGGCAGCAGCCTGGGCCTCCGCGTCGACACCGTCATACCTGGGGCCACCTTCACCGAAATCGATGGAGCGGTAGCCGAACTTCCAGTTCCACTGATATGCCGTTACATCCACCACGACATCGGGGTTGTCCTGCTTTTCGAGGACGTGGGTCTGCACCACCACCGTGAAGTAGAACAGGACGGAGATGATGACAAACGGCACCGCCGTGTACGCGAGCTCCAGCGGTACGTTGTATGCCGTCTGACGTGGGAACTCTGGCGAGTCCTTCTTCTTGCGATGGAAAATCACCGCCCAGAATGTGAGCCCCCACACCAGCGCCCCCATGGCGAGGGCGGCGATGACCGACCAGGTCCACAGTTCACGCATGCGAGTCGCCTGCGGGGTAACGCCCGAAGGCCACCCGAAACGAAGCACCTCGTTGTCGATTGAACAACCCGACAGCAGCAAGGCAGCAATGCCCAATGAAACTGCCAGCCCTGCCCGCCGAAGGATCCGACCTTGCACCACGTGCACGCCTTCCTGATCGCCGCAATATTCCACAAGGGCAACCCGATGGGTAAGGCCCAATTACTACGCAGCGTAGACCAGAGGCGCGGACTCTCAATTTTCGGGTCTGACGTCCTGACGCCCCGGAGTCCGGATTGTCTCAGTGGCGAAGTTGGCGGCCCACATCAGACGACTCGGCCATCTGCGGCATACTTTCCGACAATGTTCCCCGACCCCTCCATGCGGTGGGGCCTTCCCAAATTCTGAATCGAGGTACCGGACGCCGTGTGCGGACTGCTCGGGCTACTGACCTCCGGAGAAATCAGCGACGACGCCGTTTCACAAGTCGACCAGGCGATGCATTGCCTACGGCACCGTGGGCCGGACGAGCACGGAACCTGGCACGACGACCAATTGGTGTTCGGGTTCAATCGGCTGTCGATCATCGACATCGAACACTCCCACCAACCGCTGCGCTGGGGGCCGGAGGAGGATCCGGAACGCTATGCGCTGACATTCAACGGGGAGATCTACAACTATCTCGAGATTCGGGCCGAACTCGCCGACGAGTTCGGCGCGCAGTTCAAGACGGAGGGCGACAGTGAGGCCATCGTCGCTGCCTTCCACTATTGGGGCGAGGACGCCGTCCGCCGTCTGCGTGGCATGTTCGCATTCGCGATCTGGGACACGACGACCCGCGAACTGTTCATCGCCCGCGACCCATTCGGCATCAAACCCCTGTTTCTTGCGACAGGAGCCGGTGGCACCGCGTTCGGCAGTGAGAAGAAGAGCCTGCTCGAACTCGCCGGCCTGATCGGCATCGGAACCGAACTCGATCCGCGAGCCGTCGAGCACTACACGGTGCTGCAGTATGTGCCGGAGCCGGAAACCCTGCACCGGCAGATCCGACGACTCGAATCCGGCTGCTTCGCCCGGATACGGCCTGGCCACGAACCCGCCGTCACCCGCTACTTCACCCCCACGTTTCCGGTTCGACCGTTCGCAGCCGGCACGGAGCAGGCGAGGTACCGCGAGATCGCGGAGGCGCTGGAGGATTCGGTCGCCAAGCACATGCGCGCCGACGTAACGGTTGGTTCGTTCCTGTCCGGGGGCATCGACTCGACCGCAATCGCAGCGCTCGCGATGCGGCACAACCCGAACCTGATTACGTTCACCACCGGATTCGAGCGAGCGGGCTACTCCGAGGTCGACGTCGCGGCCGAGTCGGCTGAAGCGATCGGAGCACGGCACGTCGTCAAGGTTGTGAGTCCGTCCGAGTTCGTTGCCGCCATTCCCGAGATCGTGTGGTACCTCGACGACCCGGTCGCCGATCCCGCGCTCGTTCCACTGTGGTTCGTCGCGAAGGAGGCACGCAAGCACGTCAAGGTAGTGCTGTCGGGCGAAGGCGCCGACGAGTTGTTCGGCGGATACACCATCTACCGCGAACCCCTGTCCCTGAAGCCGTTCGAGTACCTGCCACGGGGTCTGCGCAGGGCCGCTGGAAAGCTCTCCGAGCGCATTCCCGAGGGCACACGCGGCAAGAGCCTCCTCAACCGCGGCTCGCTGACCCTCGAGGAGCGCTACTACGGCAATGCGCGCAGCTTCAACGACGCCCAGTTGCGCGCGGTTCTGCGCGACTTCCGGCCCGAATGGACGCACCGAGACGTCACCGATCCGATCTATGCACTCTCACAAGGCTGGGATCCGGTGGCCCGGATGCAGCACCTCGACCTGTTCACCTGGCTGCGCGGTGACATCCTCGTCAAGGCAGACAAGATGACCATGGCCAACTCGCTCGAGTTGCGAGTACCGTTCCTCGATCCCGAGGTCTTCAGAGTCTCCTCCCAGGTGCCCCTGAACCAGAAGATCGCCAACAACACCACCAAGTACGCGCTGCGACAAGCGCTCGAGGGCATCGTGCCCGGGCATGTGCTCCACCGGGCGAAACTGGGATTTCCCGTACCTTTGCGGCACTGGCTGCGCGGGAGCGAACTGTTCGACTGGGCGCACGAGCAGATCGCGGCATCTGGCACCGATCATCTCCTGGACAAGGCTGCCGTCGCCAAGATGTTGAACGACCACCGGGACGGCGTATCCGACCACAGTCGGCGCTTGTGGACGGTGCTGATCTTCATGGTGTGGCACGGAATCTTCGTGGAGAACCGGATCGTTCCTCAGATCGCCGAACCGGCGTACCCGGTGTCGCTCTAGGACCCTGTGATGAAAGTGCCGTGTGGCAACCCACCTGAGGTTGTCACACGGCAAGAGTGTGGGATGCCTACGGCAGGACGGCGGCGATCTCGTCAGCGGCGGTGGCACCGTAGACGTCCGCGAGACGCTTGACGGCCTCGGCGCGATCGAAAGTCCACTCCTGTGTACCCACGGTTTCGAGAATCAGCACGGCAACGAGCGATCCAAGCTGCGCCGAACGCTCGAAGCTCAAGCCGGCGCTTTGCGCGAGGAGGAATCCCGCCCGGAATCCGTCTCCGACACCGGTCGGATCGACCTTGCCCTTCTCCGGGACGACGCCGACACGGGTCCAGTTGCCGTCGGAGTCGGTGATTTCGACACCCTTGGAACCGAGGGTGGTGACCCGGACGCCGACCTGTGCCCTGATCTCCTCCTCGGACAATCCGGTCTTCTGTTGCAGCAGGCCCCACTCGTACTCGTTGGTGAACAGATATTTGGCGCCCCTGATCAATTCGGCCGCCTCGCTCCCGCTGAGTCGGGCCAGCTGCTGCGACGGGTCGGCAGCGAATGGAATGTTCTGCCGCCTGCACTCGTCGGTGTGCTTGATCATCGCCGCCGGGTCGTTGGCCCCGATCAGCACCAGCTCGAGTGGTGCGCAATGCTCTGCGATCACGGCAAGTTCGATCTCGCGGGCCTCGCTCATCGCACCGGGGTAGAACGACGCGATCTGCGCCATGTCCTCGTCCGTGGTGCACACGAAGCGCGCGGTATGAGCGGCCGTCGAGATTCGAACGGCGGTGCAGTCGACACCATTGCTCTCCAGCCACTGACGGTAGTCGGCGAAATCGGCCCCGGCAGCCCCGACCAGCAACGGGTTACCACCTAGAACACCCATGGCATAGGCGATGTTTCCGCCCACTCCACCGCGCCTGACAACGAGATCGTCGACCAGGAAGCTCAACGAGATGTGGCTGAGCTGATCGGCGAGCAACTGCTCGGCGAACCGGCCCGGAAACCGCATCAGGTGGTCGGTGGCGATGGAACCGGTTACCGCAATTGTCACGAGCGGGTGCCTTTCGAGGAGTCGGTCGGAACGTTCTCACCGTACCCCGACCACCACCGGGAAGTTTGTGGCAGCACCTTCAGGCAAGATCGGCACGAAAAAAAGTCTGACGCAGAAGCCGGTGAGCTTTGCGTCAGACTCGTCGACAACGGCCGGAGCGAGAACTCAGTTGAATGAGTCTCCGCAGGCACACGAACCAGTCGCGTTGGGGTTGTCGATCGTGAAACCCTGCTTCTCGATGGTATCGACGAAGTCGATCGAAGCACCCTCGACGTACGGCGCACTCATCCGGTCGACAGCGAGGGCAACTCCACCGAAGTCGACCACCAGGTCGCCATCCAGGTTTCGGTCGTCGAAGAAGAGCTGGTAGCGAAGTCCTGCGCAGCCGCCGGGTTGGACGGCGATCCGCAAAGCGAGGTCGTCACGACCCTCCTGATCGAGCAGCGCCTTCGCCTTGGCGGATGCAGCTTCGGTCATCGTGACACCGTGGACGCCGGCCTCGTTCTGCACAGTCATGGGCACTCCCTGTAGTTCGTAAACAAACCCGTGAACGCTTCAACGGTACTTCGCGCCCGACTTATTCCCGGGGGGTTCCATCCTCTGCGGCAACTCCCGCAGATTTACCCATGCCCATGCTAGCCGACGTTCCAGATCGGCCGTCACAACCCGGTGGCAGAACTCCTCCAACGGAGCGCGGCCGTCGAAGCAAGGTCTCGTAGCTGCAGGTAGGCATCCGTCATCGCACGTTCGACGGACCCGGCGTGAGAGACCAGCGAGAGCGCCTCGTCGATGCCCGCGCCTTCGAATTCCGCCGAGTCCAAAAGGACTTGACCTGCGAGAACGAGTGTCGGGATAGACCGCCTACGCGCGGCCGCGGAGAGTTCGGTCACCAGCTTGCCTTGCAACGACTGGTGGTCGAGTCGCCCTTCCCCGGTGATCACCAGTTGCGCGGACGCCAGTTGCCGATCCCGTCGGGTCCGTTGCGCGACCACCGCCGCGCCGGATTCCCTCGTGGCACCGAGTGCAAGCAGCGCGGCACCGATTCCGCCCGCAGCACCGGCCCCCGGCCACGCCGAGACATCGCGCGAGGTGATCGCCCGCAATCGCCCGGCCCACTCGGCGTTCCGGTCTTCGAGGAACGAGACGGTTTCGGGATCTGCACCCTTCTGCGGTCCGAAGACACTCGCGGCACCGTGCTCCCCGAGCAACGGGTGTACGACATCGGTTGCGGCAATCAGTTCCACTTCTCGCACGCGGGCGACTGCGGCTTCCACGCCCCCGAACTCGTCCGCCAATGCCTCGACAAGCCCACGCCCACCGTCGGTACAACTACTACCACCGAGACCCACGACGATTCTCTGTGCTCCAGCGTCGAGTGCGGCCACCATGAGTTGTCCGACACCACGACTGTGAGCGTCCCGTGCGGTGCTGCGCGTCGGTGGTCCGCCCAAGAGCCCGAGCCCGCATGCCTGGGCCGACTCGAGGTAGGCATCGGTACCGTCGAGGAGCCATCGGGCAGTGACACTGCCGCCGAGGGGCCCTTCCACGACAGCGGTTCGAACGACGCCGCCCGCCGCAGCGATCACATCCACGAAACCGGGTCCCCCGTCGGACTGCGGCGCCTCGATCAACTGGTCGTCGGGGCGCACCTCGGCCCATCCGGCTGATATGGCGGCGGTCGCCTCGATGGCCGTCAGCGTTCCGCCGAAGGAGTCGGGTGCGATCATCACTCGCATCGAAAAAGTCTATTGCGTCTCGATTGCGTCCGCCCGACCCGGCATTTCGATGTGAGGCAGTTTTCCATATGACCGCTTCGTCCCATACTCTGGGAGGGTGAAATTGCTACGCCGCGGTGATTCGGAAAATTCGGACAAGCGGGGCGGTGAGGTCGAGGAGCCGTCCACGGCCTCGGAGATGACCCCCGCCTCGACGCCGGAGTCGATCGATCAGGTAGGCAAAGGCAGACCAACCCCCAAACGACGCGACGCCGAGTCGAAGCGCCGAGGCCCTGTCGCGCCCGCACCACAGACGGCGAAAGAGGCCCGGGCGCGCAAGAAGGCCCGCCGGGGTAACAAAGAAGACCGCAGGATCGCTGCCGCGGAACGGCGGGCCAACGCTGCCGAGCGTCGGGCCAGAATGCTCGCCGGAGAGGACAAGTACCTGCTCCCCCGCGACAAGGGCCCCGTCCGCGCCTACGTTCGCGACATCGTAGATGCTCGGCGCAATCTGGTCGGACTGTTCATGCCGATGGCCCTGGTCCTGATCATGGCGATGTTCGTCAGCCCCGCGCTACAGTCCATCGTCACGCTCGCCATGCTCGTCATGATGGTGTTCATGGTGATAGAAGGCGTCTGGTTGGGGCGCAAGATAAACAACCAGGTGCGCGCACGCTTCCCCGACACCCTGGACGGGGGCTTCAAGCTCGGCTGGTACGCGTTCGTCCGGGCGTCTCAGATCCGCAAGCTTCGTGCCCCCAAGCCGCGAGTCCGCCCCGGCGACGCTATCTGACCGGCCGAAAGAAGTTGTAGCGGTAGCTGCTTCGCAGCCACCGCGGTAGTGCATTCCTGGACCGAGCGGCGCACGACACGGACACGTGGAGTACGGCGGGGAGTGCACAAGAACAACGAACTCGGTCATCGATGGAGCATTCCCGCCATTCTTGACCGACCGACAGTGGCAGCATCGACATTGTTCGTCAGAATTCTGCCACCGTTGCGGGTTGGTAGCGTTCCACCCGTGCCCACCTCCGATCCCTCGGACCGACCGAGTCACCTGAATCAGCGCTCGCGAACTCTGGTGCTCGGCGGCGCGCGGTCCGGAAAGTCCGCCTTCGCGGAGGAACTCACCCAGACCCTCGCTGGGTCCGGGTCGGTACGGTATGTCGCCACCAGCCACGGCGATACCGGAGATCAGGACTGGCAGCAGCGGATCGCCGAGCACCGCGACCGCCGCCCGGACACCTGGGCCACGGTGGAAACCGCCCACAATCTCGACCTCGTCGAGCAGTTGAGTTCGCCTACGGATGCCGTTGCAACCCTCGTCGAGGATCTCGGAACCTGGCTCACCGTCGAACTCGACGGCGCAGCCGCCTGGGACCTACCGCGCGGCACGATCACCCCGCGGGCCGACGCTCTCGTCTCCAGTGTTCGCCACTACCGTGGCATCCTCGTGCTCGTAAGCCCCGAGGTCGGCCTGGGAGTAATCCCCGAGACATCATCGGGACGGCTGTTCCGCGACGAAATCGGCGCCCTCAATGCGCGCCTTGCTCAGGTGTGCGACAGGGTGGTTCTCGTCGTGGCCGGAATGACCATGACTCTGAAAGATGCTCCCGCCCAAGGGCGCGAAACAGAAGTGTCAACTCGAATGAGAGGCCAAGCGTGAGCAGTGAATCCGTGGGCAGTGAGTCCGTGGGCGGGCAACCTACGCTGTTCGAACCAGTCACCCCGCCCGACGAGACCGTGCGCGCCCAAGCCGAGGCACGTCAGTTGCAACTGACCAAACCCGCCGGCTCACTGGGGCGTCTCGAGACCCTCGCATGCTGGGCCGCAGCCTGTCAGGGCGTCTGCCCACCAACACCATTCGGCAGGGTGCGAGTGGTGGTGTTCGCCGGCGACCACGGGATTGCACGGAAGGGAGTCTCGGCATATCCGCCGGAGGTGACAGCTCAGATGGTCGCCAACTTCGTGAACGGTGGAGCAGCCGTCAACGCGCTCGCCAATCGGGTCGGCGCGAGCGTGCGCGTCGTCGACATCTCCGTGGACGGCGACACGGACCCATCGTTGTCCACCTTCAAGATCCGGCGTTCCTCCGGTTCGATCGACCGCGAGGATGCACTCACACACGAGGAGACACTGAGAGCCATCGATGCCGGGCGGGCGATCGCCGATGCCGAAATCGATTCCGGCGCAGACCTGTTGATCGCCGGTGAGATGGGAATCGGCAATACGACACCGGCTACCGTCCTGATCGCGACATTGACGGACACCGAACCTGTGGCCGCTGTCGGCCGCGGTACGGGTGTAGACGACGCAGGCTGGATTCGTAAGACGGCGGCCATCCGCGACGCGATGCGCCGGGCTCGTCCCGTCGTCCGCGACGTCGTGGCGCTCCTACGCACCTCGGGGGGAGCCGATCTCGCGGCAATGGCGGGATTCCTCGCCCAAGCCTCCGCTCGAAGGACGCCGGTGATCCTCGACGGCATCACCGTTACGTCCGCCGCCATGGCAGCGGAGGAACTTGCACGCGGCGCTCGCGCCTGGTGGCTTGCCGGGCACTGCTCCACCGAACCAGCGCACAAGATCGCGCTGAAGCACCTCGACCTCGACCCACTCCTCGACCTGGACATGCGACTCGGCGAGGGATCGGGCGCTCTGACCGCACTGCCCATCCTCCAAGGTGCCGTTGCGGCGCTTGCGGAGATGGCGACATTCGCGGAGGCGGGCGTCAGCACACGTGCCGGCGAGAGCGACACGGAACCCGATGGCGAGGACGACATCGACCAGGCCGGACCCACCTCGGACTGATGGTGTCCGGGGTGCGACTGGCCTTCTCCTGGCTGACGGTCCTACCAGTGCGCGGACCGGACTCCGTCGATCGCGCGGCGGGGCGCCGCGCGATCACCGCCGCGCCGCTGACCGGCCTCGCGCTGGGCGTCCTCGCCGCAGGCCTGCTCTGGGCCCTGGTATCCGCCGGCCAGAATCCTGCCCTCGCAGGACTGTTGACGGTCGGAGCGCACGCCCTTGTGACCCGCGGCATGCACATCGACGGGCTGTCCGACACGTTCGACGGGCTCGGGTGCTACGGACCCCCCGAACGTGCCCGAGCCGTCATGCAAAGCGGCGGCGCCGGACCGTTCGGGGTATGCGCTCTGGTGATCTGCCTAGGCGCCCAGGGGCTTTCCTTCGGAGCTCTCGCTGCCGCCGGACAGTACGGCTGCGTGGCCGTAGCTGTCGCGGCGGGCCGGGTGGCGGTCGTGATTGCCTGCCGACGTGGAATTTCCGCTGCGTCTACAGAAGGGTTCGGCGCGTTGGTGGCGGGAACTCAGTCACCGTGGATCGGTATAGCCTGGACCGTTCCACTACTTTCTGCCGCCGCATGGTGCACCTCGCCGTGGTGGCAGGGGCCAATCGTCGTTGCCGTGGCGCTGGTCCTCACCACTCTTCTGGTGGCGCACTGCGTTCGGCGGTTCGCCGGAATGAATGGCGACGTGCTCGGGGCGGCGCTCGAGGTCACGGTCACCGTCTCGGCGATCGGCCTTGCTTTCTGAATTCCGCAGCCGAATGCGGACTCACCACATCTTCCTCATCCAGCCATGATTGTCGGCGAACGTGCCTCGCTGGATTCCGGTGAGGGTATCGCGCAGGGCCATGCTGACCTCGCCTGGCTCACCATCGCCGATCATGAACTCGCCTTCCGTCGACTTCACACGGGCGACCGGGGTGATCACGGCAGCCGTACCGCACGCGAAAACTTCGGTGATCTCTCCGGCGACGGCCTTCTCGCGCCACTCGTCGGTGCTGATCTTTCGCTCCTCGACGGCATAGCCGGCATCCGTCGCGAGGGTCAGCAGCGAGTCGCGAGTGACTCCCGGCAAGAACGAGTCGGACAGTGACGGCGTCACGAGGCGAGCATCGGAACCGGAGCCGAAGACGAAGAACAAGTTCATCGCGCCCATTTCCTCGACATACCTGTGCTCGATCGCGTCGAGCCAGACGACGTTGTCGCAGCCCTTGGCAGCGGCCTGCCTCTGCACGAGCATCGTCCCTGCGTAGTTGCCTGCGAACTTGGCCGCTCCCGTACCACCGGGTGCCGCACGTATGTAATCGCGGGACAGCCACACGGTCACGGGCTTGACACCGCGCGGGAAATAGGCGCCCGCGGGGCACGCGATCAGCAGGTAGCGGTACTCGTCAGCGGCACGGATACCCAAGCCGGGCTCGGTGGCGAACATGAACGGGCGCAGGTACAGCGACTCCTCACTGCCTGCGGCGGGCACCCACGCGTGATCGAGCTGGAGCAGTTCGGCGATCGACCCGATGAACAGCTCCTCAGGTAGTTCCGGCATCGCGAGTCGGCGTGACGACGCCTGGAGCCTTTGCGCATTCGCCTCGATTCGGAACGTCGAGATATGGCCGTCGGGCTGCCTGTACGCCTTCAAACCCTCGAAAATCGACTGACCGTAGTGCAGAGCCATCGCGGAGGGGTCGAGCTGGATAGGCCCGTACGGCTCGACCTTGGCGTCGTGCCACCCGTGGGTGGTCGAGTACGCGATCGACACCATATGATCAGTGAAGTGTTGGCCGAATCCGGGCGCCGCCAATATCTCTCGCCGTACATCGTCAGAGGCGGGAGAAGGGTGTGGGATGCGAACGAACTCGGAGACACCTGTCATGCCGGTGATCCTAGCGAACGGATTTCTCCGCCCGCCGTCAGATGCGACTTCCGATAGCGAGCGTTTACTCGGCGTTGATCTCGGTAAACGGCGGTGCGAACACCTCATCCCACAACTGAATGCCCCCGCACGTCCCCTCGATCTCGCGCCCGGCCGGCACTCCGGATACGGACTCGAGCAGGGCCGATACCGCCTCCGCCTCGACAGAGGACGAATACGGTGCCAGAGGTGGTCTCATCGATGAATACGCTGCCACTTCGGACGAAACAACCGCCGAGTTCCACGTCAGCGACGTGAACGGGCCCCCGACAAATGCCCCTGCTGCATCTGCACAACCTATTCAATCCCCAACGCCAGGGCACTACCATCAGGTCGGGCCCGGCACCGCACTCCGGCCCGTGCCGATTCAGATCTGCCTCAGGAGACACCGTGAGCACTCGCACAGCTCGACCGCTCGGACCACAACTCGTCCTGGCCGGCTCTGTCGGCAAGAAAGTGGACGTGTTGGTGATCGGACTGACATCGAGTTCGGACGGTCCCGAAATCGCGCTCGACAGCGGCGTCGTCGACGAAGCCGTGCTCTCGAATCTGCTGGATACGCTGATCACCGTAGGAGCCACCGGCAAGGCCGAGGAGACCACTCGGATTCCCTCACCGCCCACCCTCCCGGTCGGCAGCGTCCTGGCGGTCGGACTCGGTTCCGCCTCCAAGCTCGACGCCGAGCAGATCCGGCGATCGGCCGGCGCCGCAGCTGCCTCCCTCGGCGGCGTCGACACCGCCGCAACGACGCTGTCCACCCTCGATCTCGGTGCCGCGGCTGAAGGCTTCTCTCTAGGCGCGTATCGATTCACGGAATTCAAGTCCGCAAAGTCCGCGCCCGGTCCCGACGCACAGCCAGTGTCGAGAGTGGAACTATTGGTGCAGGCCCCGCGCACCAAGGAGGCCAAGGCCACCCTTGCACGCTCCGCAGCGATCGCCGAAGCGGTCTCCACTGCCCGCGAGTTCGTCAACACCCCCCCGAGCCATCTATTTCCCGCCGAGTTCGCCAATCGCGCAAAGGCTCTCGGCACCGATGCCGGACTGAAGGTCGAGGTACTCGACGAGAAAGCTCTCGAAAAGAACGGCTACGGTGGAATTCTCGGCGTCGGCAAGGGATCGTCTCGCCCGCCTCGACTCGTCCGGCTCAGCTACGCGGCAAAGAAGCGGAAGACGCCGAGGGTGGCGCTCGTCGGTAAGGGCATCACATTCGACACCGGTGGTATCTCCATCAAGCCCGCCGCGGGGATGGAGAACATGACCTCTGACATGGGCGGTGCGGCAGCGGTGATCGCCACGGTCGTCCTCGCGGCCAAACTCGGCCTCCCTGTCGACGTGACCGCCACCGTCCCGATGGCCGAGAATATGCCGTCGGCTACCGCCCAGCGTCCCGGCGACGTCCTGACCCAGTACGGCGGAACAACGGTAGAGGTCATCAACACCGATGCGGAGGGACGCCTCATCCTGGCCGACGCCATCGTCCGCGCCTGCGAGGACGATCCCAACTACCTCATCGACGCTGCAACCTTGACCGGTGCACAGGTTGTGGCCCTGGGTAACCGCACGCCGGGCGTCATGGGCACCGATGAGTTCCGCGATCGCGTCGCGGCCATCTCCCAGGAGATCGGTGAGAACGCGTGGGCGATGCCGATGCCCGCAGAACTGCGCCCGGACCTCGACTCGAAGGTCGCCGATCTCGCCAACGTCACCAATCACCGTTCGGGCGGGATGCTCTCGGCGGCACTGTTCCTGAAGGAGTTCGTCCCCGACGAGGTGCATTGGGCGCACATCGACGTCGCCGGGCCTGCCTACAATTCGTCGGCGCCGTGGGGATACACGGGTAAAGGCGGCACCGGCGTGCCAGTGCGCACGATGATCTCTGTGATCGAGGACATCGCGGCCAATAGCTAGACGCGTCAGCGCCTACGGACCCAGCTGGGCACGGAACACCTACAAGTCGCGCTCACGCTCGCGTCGGCGCTCAATGCGCCGCCGCGCGTCGAAGTCACGCATCCGCTTCGGGTATCCGGTCTTGCGAACGTCGTACACGGGAATACGTAGATCTTCGCCTAGTTTGCGGGCGCCACGTTCTCCGCCCACCCTGCGTCGGGTCCATTCACCGTCGGACGCGACGAGAACGACGGTGACTTCGGTCACCGTCGTCTGGGGCTCCACGTACGCCTCGACGCCGACGTGCGTTCGCGTCCAATTCGCGAGATAGGCCTCATCCTCGGTGGGCGCCGAATAGCGGCCGGCCCGAGGCAGTGAGAAACGTCTGAACAAACCCACGTCAGCCTCCTCGAGTACGTGTGCCGGGCCGTGTCGGCAACTGTTCTCCAAGTTTGCCAGGGAACGCCCAGTGACCGCAGAAAGCAAAAACTACTGCCTGGTAGAGCGGCTGTACCCACACATACGAGCCCCTGGCGGGTAGCCCTCGACGGACGTAATTGCCCGATCAATGGAAAGATGATGATCGCCGACACAGCAAACGTGACGACGAACCGGAATTACCTGCAAGTAGCCCGCAAGAGACATTTATCTCGAGCACAATGGGTCACGACCACAAGTCAACCCGAACTCAACAGTCGAGGAGTCAAAAGACATGGCCTTCTCCGTCCAGATGCCAGCGCTTGGTGAGAGTGTCACCGAGGGAACTGTCACGCGGTGGCTCAAGCAGGAAGGAGACACGGTCGAAGTCGACGAACCCCTTCTCGAAGTCTCCACGGACAAGGTCGACACCGAGATCCCCTCCCCCGTGGCCGGCGTTCTCAGCAAGATCGTTGCTCGAGAAGACGACACCGTCGAAATCGGCGGCGAGCTTGCTCTGATCGGCGACGCGGGCGAAGCCCCCACCGCAGATGCTGCCCCCGCTGCGGCACCGGCTGCGCCCGCACCCGAGGAGTCGGCCGAGCCGACGCCCGCAGCGACGCCCGGAACGGGTACCTCCGAGGGCACCGCAGTCACGATGCCCGAACTCGGCGAGTCCGTTACCGAGGGCATCATCACCCGATGGCTCAAGAGCGTCGGTGACGAAATCGCCGTCGACGAACCACTCGTAGAGATTTCGACCGACAAGGTCGACACCGAGATCCCCTCCCCCGTCGCCGGCACACTTCTCGAGATCAGCGCGGCGGAAGACGACACCGTGTCAGTGGGTGGTCAACTCGCGGTCATCGGCTCCGGTTCGCCTGCCGCCAAGCCTGTCGCGCCCGAGCCGACCCCGGCCCCGGCTCCCGCTGCGCCTGAGCCGACCCCAGCCCCGGCCGCGCCGACCCCGAGCCCGACCCCGGCCCCTGCCGCGGCCGAGCCGCCCAAGAGCACCCCAAGTCCCGCGGCGCCTGCCCCGATGGCCACATCTGGAAACAGCACCCCGTACGTCACACCGCTGGTGCGCAAACTCGCCGCCGAGAACAGCGTCGACCTGTCCTCGATCATCGGCACCGGGGTGGGTGGCCGGATTCGTAAGCAGGACGTCCTCGCCGCAGCCGAAGCCAAGAAGGCATCGGCCGCCGCCGCGCCCGCGCCTACCCAGGCAGCAGCAGCCCCGGCGGCATCGGCCCCGGCTGCCACCGCAGGGGTTCGTCCCGAGCTGGCACACTTGCGCGGAACCACGCAGAAGGCCAACCGGATTCGTCAGATCACGGCCACGAAGACCCGCGAGTCCCTTCAGACCACAGCACAGCTCACTCAAACGTTCGAGGTCGACGTCACCAAGATCGCGGCTCTGCGCGAGCAGGCCAAGAGCACCTTCCTGGAACGCGAAGGCGTCAAACTCACGTTCTTGCCCTTCTTCGCGAAGGCCGTCGTCGAGGCGCTGAAGTCGCACCCGAACGTCAACGCCAGCTACGACGAAGCGAACAAGCAGATCACCTACTACGACGCCGAGCATCTCGGTATCGCGGTCGATACCGAACAGGGCCTGCTCTCCCCGGTCATCCACAACGCGGGCGACCTCTCGCTGGCGGGCCTGGCCCGTTCGATCGCGGACATCGCCAAGCGCGCCCGTTCCGGCGGACTCAAGCCAGACGAATTGTCCGGTGGCACCTTCACGATCACAAACATCGGAAGCCAGGGTGCCCTGTTCGATACCCCGATCCTCGTACCCCCGCAAGCCGCGATGCTCGGAACCGGTGCGATAGTCAAACGTCCTGTGGTCGTGACCGACGAGACCGGCAGCGAGTCCATCGGTGTCCGCTCCATGTGTTACCTGCCGCTGACCTATGATCATCGGCTCGTCGACGGTGCCGACGCCGGTCGCTTCCTGACCACGGTCAAACAGCGTCTCGAGGAGGCATCGTTCGAGGCTGATCTCGGCCTGTAGCTCTCTCTGACAGGCGCGTCGGTACGTTCGAATTCGCGCAGGGGCACCATTTCCCGCGGGGATGGTGCCCCTGCTCTGTGAGGAGGTTATTGCACATGCGAGTGGTCGTCGCCGGTTCCTCCGGGCTGATCGGGACTGCTCTCGTCTCGTCACTTCGCGGTGACGGTCACGACGTCATACGGCTCGTGCGCCGGTCACCCGTCGGCCCCGACGAGTCACGCTGGGATCCACAAACAGACCGCCTCGATACGAGGGTCCTCGCCGAAACCGATGCGGTGGTAAATCTGTGCGGAGTCGGAATCGGCAACAAACGGTGGACCGGCGCCTACAAACAAATGATCCGCGACAGCAGGATCGCGGCCACCGATGTCCTCGCCCAGGCGGTTACCGAAGCCGGCGTTCCAGCATTCCTGAACGCGAGCGCGGTCGGTTATTACGGGGACACCGGCGACCGCATTGTCGACGAGAAGTCTGCGTCAGGGACCGGATTCCTTGCAGAGACCTGCCGTGATTGGGAAGCAGCGGCCTCCACCGCAGACACGGCGACGGTCCGAACGGTCCTGCTGCGCAGCGGCATCGTCCTCGCACCGCATGACGGAATACTCGGCCGACTGGCGAGGCTGTATTCACTCGGACTCGGTGGCCGCCTCGGCAACGGCCGCCAGTACCTGTCGTGGATCTCGCTGGAAGACGAGGTCGACGCCATCAAGTTCTTGCTGACGCGGGAAGACGTGTCCGGTCCGGTGAATCTCACTGGTCCGGCCCCAGTCACCAACGCGCAGTTCAGCAGCGCGATGGCGCGGGTGTTGCATCGCCCAGCACCGTGGGTCGTACCCAGATTCGCGCTCAAGGCGCTCGTGGGAGAGTTTGCGCTCGAAGGCGTCCTCACAGGACAACGCGCCATTCCCGCCGTGCTCGAGGACGCCGGATTCCGGTTCCGGCACAACACCGTCGGTGATGCGCTGAGCGCGGCCCTCCTGCAATGACCGCCTCGCTGTGGTCCGTCCTGTATCCCGGCGTAATCTCGAGCACATGAGCAGCGCAGCACGATCCGCCCGCGTCAGCCCAGCTCCGATCGCCGTCGAAGATCTCGGCACGATCAGCTATGTCGCCGCCTGGGACCGCCAACGCGCTCTCGCAGTGGCACGAGCCCAGGACATGGGCGTGGACACCCTGCTCTTGCTCGAACACCCCGCTGTCTACACAGCAGGACGCCGAACCGAGCCCGCGGACCGACCCACCGACGGCACCCCTGTCATCGACGTCGACCGCGGTGGAAAGATCACATGGCACGGTCCGGGGCAGTTGGTCGGATACCCGATCGTGAAATTGGCCGAACCGGTGGACGTCGTGCGCTATGTACGCAGGCTAGAACAGGCACTGATCACCGTTTGCACTGATCTCGGTGTCGAGTGTGGGCGGGTGGACGGACGCTCGGGCGTCTGGTTGCCCGCCTCGCGGAACGGCGAACAGTGGGTGCCCGAGCGGAAGGTTGCGGCGATAGGCGTTCGTGTGCAGCGAGGGGTAGCGCTGCACGGTTTCGCGCTCAATTGCAACTCCATTCTCACCGGATTCGACGCGATCATCCCCTGCGGCATACGCGACGCCGGCGTCACGTCGCTCTCTCGCGAGTTGGGTCGCGATGTCACGGTCGAGGAGGTCAAGCCGGCCGTCACCGCAGCGGTCAGCGCCGCGCTCGATGGCACTCTTCCGGTCACCGAGCACGACATCGAGCGCGTTTCTCTCGATCCCGGTGTCTCCGCGAAGCCCACCTCCGCACCGACCTTCTCCACTGTTCGGTACAGCTGACGTGGCCTCGGCAGCTACTCCCCCCACCCTCAGCGAACACCCGGCCGGAGTACGATCAGTGCCGTGACCGTGGCCCCAGAAGGACGCAAACTGCTCCGCCTCGAGATCCGGAACTCGGAAACTCCGATCGAACGCAAGCCGAACTGGATCAAGACCCGGGCCAAGATGGGACCGGAGTATTCCGAGCTCAAGGGCCTCGTGAGGCGCGAGGGCCTGCACACCGTGTGCGAGGAAGCAGGCTGCCCCAACATCTACGAGTGCTGGGAAGACCGCGAGGCGACGTTCCTCATCGGCGGTCAGCAGTGCACCCGCCGCTGTGACTTCTGTCAGATCGACACGGGCAAGCCCGACGACCTCGATCGCGACGAACCCCGGCGTGTCGCCGAGTCCGTACACGCGATGGGGTTGCGGTACTCGACCGTCACGGGCGTCGCCCGCGACGATCTCCCCGACGGGGGCGCCTGGCTCTACGCCGAAACCGTACGCCTGATCCACGAACTCAATCCTGGAACCGGCGTCGAACTGCTGATCCCCGATTTCAATGCGAAACCGGAACAGCTGGCCGAGGTGTTCGGTGCCCGACCGGAGGTCTTGGCGCACAACGTCGAGACCGTACCCCGCATCTTCAAGCGGATCCGGCCTGCGTTTCGCTATCAGCGCAGTCTGGACGTGATCACCGCGGCGCGTGAGGACAACCTCGTCACCAAGTCCAACCTCATCCTCGGGATGGGAGAGACCCCGGACGAGGTCACGCAGGCGCTTCACGACCTGCACGATGCAGGCTGCGACATCATCACGATCACCCAGTACCTGCGACCCTCCCCTCGGCACCACCCCGTCGAGCGGTGGGTCAAGCCAGAGGAGTTCGTCGAGCACTCACAGACCGCCGAGCAGATCGGGTTCGCCGGTGTGATGGCCGGGCCCCTGGTTCGTTCGTCGTACCGCGCCGGCCGACTCTACGCGCAGGCGATGGCCCACCACGGTCGCGAGTTGCCTGTCGGCCAGGAACATCTGGCCGAAGGCGGCAGCGCATCGCAGGAGGCAAGTTCCGTTCTGTCTCGTCTCGCCAACTGACCGCGCCGCGTACGCGGTGATCGGCTCGGGACGGGTAACTACCGCAAGCGGCTCGGGACGTATCCTGAACAGCATGGCGAACGGTAGGAAATCCGGCAAAGCGGGCAAACCCAGTAAAGAAGCAAAGGCAGCCGCCAAGGCAGCCCGCAAGCAGGCGTCGAAGGAACGCAGGACTCAGCTCTGGCAGGCATTCCAGATGCAGCGCAAGGAAGACAAGCTGCTTCTGCCGATCATGCTCGGCATATTGATCGGACTCACGGCGGTGTTCTTCCTCGTCGGTCTGATCTGGGGCATCCAGTGGTTCCTCCTGCCGATCGGACTCATGCTCGGGGTACTCGGTGCATTCATCATCTTCGGTCGGCGCGTGCAGAAGACGGTCTACGGCAAGGCCGAAGGCCAGGCCGGCGCGGCGGCTTGGGCGCTCGACAACATGCAGGGCTCGTGGCGCGTCACCAACGCCATCGCGGGCACCGCTCAACTCGACGCCGTTCATCGCGTAATCGGACGTCCCGGCATCATCCTCGTCGCCGAGGGATCGCCGCAACGGGTCAAGTCGCTCCTGGCGCAGGAGAAGAAGAAGGCGGCCCGCTTGGTCGGTGACACCCCGATCTACGACTTCGTCGTCGGCAACGACGAGGGCCAGATTCCGCTGTCCCAGTTGCAGAGACGTCTGAACAAGCTTCCGAAGAACATCGACAACAAGCGGATGGACGCGATCGAGTCCCGGCTGGCGGCTCTCAACAGTCGCGGCAGCGGCGGAGGCGCCGCACTGCCGAAGGGTCCGATGCCCGGCGGCGCGAAGATGCGTGGCGTGCAGCGCACCATCCGTCGCCGCTAGTTGCCTTGCGTCGTTCGGGCCGATCGACGCAGGTCAGGTCCAGGTCAGCGTGTTCGCACCAACGCGGTACCGGTGGCCCGGTCCTGCATGCCCCGGCCGTCGACGTCCGTGATGGTTCCCGGAATCACGACCGAGAGCAAGGCTTGTCGGCCCAATGCGCGGACGAAACCCACGCGGGGCGCTAGTCCGTCGACCCGAGCAACGTGTATACCGAGGCAGAACTGGCCCGGTGTGAACGAGAACAGCGTCACGGTCACGATTCCGATGACGAACCACACGGCCAGCGTGACTGTCGAGAACGGGCCTTCGTAGAAGCGGTCACCGATGATCAGCGCGGCGATGCCTGCTGACGACACCCAGTCGATCATCAGCGCCGCAAGCCGTCGACCTGTACTCGCGAGTGCGCCAGGCCCGTCTTCCTGCAAGCCGAGGCGCTCACCCCGATAGGCCTGCTTCATCGAATCGGCGCCGTCCGGCAGCGCAGATGAGGGTCCGGAAAGCCAGGAGCCGGTGATTCGTGCCATGCTGTCAAGGATAGGCGTCTCGTCTCGATGGACTTCAAACCGGAGTTGTGGGCTGTGTACACACTCACATCCGGCCGAGAAGACTCCGGAGGATTCGACGTGTAACACGGGCGAAACACGAGGTTGACCAGCGAGCAACACCAAGTCTCTACGGTTTGGCACAAACGGATTCGCCTGTATTCAGTTGACTGAAGCAACATAAGGAGCGCAAGCGTGGCCTTCACCACGGCCGAAGAGGTCATCAAGTTCATCAAGGAAGAGGAGGTCGAGTACGTCGACATCCGGTTCAGCGATCTGCCTGGCGTTCAGCAGCACTTCTCGATCCCGGCCTCCGCGTTCACCCTCGACACTTTCGAGGACGGTCTCGCTTTCGACGGTTCGTCCGTCCGAGGCTTCCAGTCGATCCACGAGTCGGACATGATGCTGCTCCCCGATGTCGCGACCGCCCAGATCGACCCTTTCCGCTCAGCTAAGACGCTGAACATCAACTTCTTCGTCCACGACCCGTTCACTCGTGAGTCCTACAGCCGCGACCCGCGCAATGTCGCTCGCAAGGCCGAGGAATACCTGAAGTCGACCGGCATCGCGGACACCGCGTACTTCGGCGCCGAAGCGGAGTTCTACATCTTCGACTCGATCCGCTACGACTCGAGCATGAACGGCTCGTTCTACGAAATCGACTCCGTGTCGGCGTCCTGGAACACCGGCTCCGAGTTGAACCCCGATGGCACCCCGAACCTCGGGTACAAGGTCCGCCCCAAGGGCGGCTACTTCCCCGTCGCGCCGTACGACCACTACGTCGACCTCCGCGACGAGATCGCCACCAACCTGCAAAAGGCCGGTTTCGACCTCGAGCGCGGCCACCACGAAGTTGGCACCGCGGGCCAGGCGGAGATCAACTACAAGTTCAACACGCTGCTCGCGGCGGCAGATGACCTGCAGCTGTTCAAGTACATCGTGAAGAACACGGCATGGAAGCACGGCAAGTCCGCGACCTTCATGCCGAAGCCTCTCTTCGGTGACAACGGCTCAGGCATGCACGTGCACCAGTCGCTGTGGAAGGACGGAAAGCCGTTGTTCCACGACGAGGCCGGCTATGCGGGCCTGTCCGACACGGCACGCCACTACATCGGCGGCATCCTGCACCACGCACCGTCGCTGTTGGCCTTCACCAACCCGACGATCAACTCGTACCACCGTCTCGTGCCCGGCTTCGAAGCCCCCATCAACCTGGTGTACAGCCAGCGCAACCGCTCCGCGGCCGTGCGCATCCCGATCACCGGAAACAACCCGAAGGCCAAGCGCCTCGAGTTCCGCGCCCCCGACTCCTCAGGAAACCCGTACCTGAACTTCGCGGCGCAGATGATGGCGGGCTTGGACGGCATCAAGAACAAGATCGAGCCGCAGGCGCCGGTCGACAAGGACCTCTACGAACTCCCGCCGGAGGAGGCCCGCAACATCCCGCAGGCACCCACGAGCCTGGCGGCTGTCATCGACCGGCTCGAGGCAGACCACGACTACCTCACCGAGGGTGGCGTGTTCACGACCGACCTGATCGAGACCTGGATCTCGCTCAAGCGCGAGCAGGAAATCGCTCCGGTCAACCTGCGTCCGCACCCGTACGAGTTCCAGCTGTACTACGACGTGTGAGCCGTAGAGCGCTCTGAGCTGCGGCACTTCGCCACAGCGCAATAGCTTGACCCGAGTCCACCCGCACCGCGATCACTACCCATCGCAGTGCGGGTGGACTCGTCTGCGTCTGGCGACAAGTCCCCCCGTCGATCAACCACGACACGGCAGACTCTTCGGACCCGTTGGTGGCCGACTTCGTGATCTACTGACCATCAGCAACAATACCGACCCGTCTTGCGGCTACCAGTTGAAACCGACACCCGGACACCCGCTCGACAACAGAACAGGACACTCACGCGATGACGACCGCACCGCAGCCGTTCGACAAGGACGCCGACAAGACTCTGACACCGCAACCGGAGATCCAGCCGAACCCTGCGCAGGACCAGCCGCAGTATGGACCGCCGAACACCGGGTACCCGTACCCCCAGCCTCAGCAGCAACCGCAGGCATTCGATCAAAACGGGCAGGCCCAGGCCTACGCGCAGGCTGGTGGGCAGCCGCCCCAGTTCCCTGGGTATCAGTACCCTCAGCATCCGCAGCAGGGGTACCAGTACCCACCTGGGCAGTTCGGGCAGCACCCGCAAGGGCATTTCCCGCCGCAGGGCTACTACCCACCGCAGGGCGCGCCGACGTCCGTCGCTCAGGCTGTCACCGTGAACAACGTGATCCGTGGTGCGGGTCCGCGCACCCCGCACCTGATTCACTTCATCCTGACGATTCTGACGGCTGGGCTGTGGCTGCCGATTTGGATCATCCACGCACTGATCAACTCGTCCCGTCGATGATCTCTCACGCCGTACTGGTGTAGGAAAGAGCCGAATGACGCCGCCGTCTCCATAGTCGGAGTGGCGGCGTCATTGGCTGGAACACCCTCGACACGGCCGAGCGGCGCTATACCCGGGTGTTGGCAGGAACTGCCCTGGGCTCCCTCGATGCACTCTGCTCGGCGCGCAGCGCCAGGGTCGCATCCGTGTCGACCAGACCATCCGCGGAGAGGGCTACCAGGTAGACCTCCTCGGCCTGCTGCAGTGAGACATATCCGGCCAGGACATCGGCGGCTACCGCCTCGGGCGGACGCTTGGACGGGTCACCCCAGCCACCGCCCCCAGCGGTGCACTGCGACAGGACCTCACCGGCTCCGAGCGCCAGGTTGTAGACCTTGCTGCCGAATTCCGTTGCAGCAGGCCGTTGTTCGGGTTCTCCCGGATCGATGGTGTAAGACGCGGGAGCTCCGGCCAACCCGTCCTCGAAGCCCCACGGTGGCACCCGCACCCGGTCACCCATGATCGAAACCGTGGCCTCGTGCCCGATAACACGGATGTCGCGCCTGATCCCGAGACCGCCGCGGTGGATACCCGGCCCCCCACTGTCGGTACGCAATTCGTAGCGCTCCACACGCACCGGGTACTGGTCTTCGATGACCTCCACCGGCACGTTCGTGATGTTGCCGACGATCGACCAGACCGCGTTGTGACCGTCGCGGTCACGGTTGGCGCCCCACCCGCCCTCTGGGTATTCGTACAGCACATACTTACGGCCGGAACGCGGGTCCATGCCACTGATGATTTTGTTGTTCCCCGATCCCTGATCGCAGGTCATCACTCGCGGCCCGCCGTCTTCGCATCGTGGGATGCTTGCCAGTGCCCGGAACATGGTGTTGTGGACGACGATCGCGGTCTCGACGCCTCCGGTGCACGGTGCGGGGAATCGCGGATTCACGATCGTGCCCTCGGGCGCGAAGATCTTGATCGGTTGGTAGCAGCCGGCGTTGGGTTCGATATCCGGGTCGGTGGCCGCCTGGAACACCATGTACACCCCCGCGCAAGTGCAGCCCAGCACGCTGTTGAGCGGGCCCTCGACTTGCTCGGAGGACCCGGTGAAGTCGACCTCGGCCTCATCGCCGTCGATACGCACGGTGATGTTGATGACGCGGGGGACGTCGGTGATGCCGTTATTGTCTATGAAGTCCTGCGCGCGGTATTCACCGTCGGGCAACCGCCTGATCGCCTGGCGGGTGCGACGCTCGGACTGGTCGAGGATCAGCGTCATTGCGACCTGCACCCCGATCGCGCCGTAGCGTTCTGCGAGCTCGGTAAGCCGACGGATGGCGGTGCGGTTGGCCGACATCTGGGCCTCGAAGTCCACCCGCAGTTCGTCGGGTAGCCGGGTGTTGCCGACGATGAAATCGAGCAGGTGCTCGTCGAGCACGCCGCGGTGTACCAGCTTGACTGGCTCGATCCGCAGCCCCTCCTGATAGTTTTCGCGCGCTTCGGAATAGAAGCTCCCCGCGCTGGTGCCCCCGATGTCCAGTTGATGCGCGCGGTTCACGGCGTAGCCGAGCAACTTGTCGTCGCAAAAAACCGGTGCCACGAAAGTGACGTCGGGCAGATGGGTTCCACCCAGGTAAGGGTCATTGAAGACCACCATGTCACCGGGCTCGAGTCCTTCGACGCCGAACGCATCGGTCACCACCTTGGTGGCGAACACCATGGATCCGAGGTGGATGGGCAGGAACTCACCGTGGGTCACCATCTGGCCGTGTGCGTCGAAGATCGCGCAGGAGTAGTCGTTGCCTTCGTTGAAGATCGGCGAGCACGACGTCCTCGACAGCGTGACCCCCATCTCGCGGGATATCGAAATCAGCGCGTGACCGATTACCTGCAGGGTAAACGGGTCCATCGTCGTAGGGCTCACGGTTCTTCCTTCGTGATCAGCAGGCACCCGCCTGCGTCTCGCCGCGCGGACCAGCCAGGGGCGATCAGCGTTGTCGCGTCCTCCTGGTGCAGCACCGCAGGACCCGAAAGTACCTCCCCTGCAAGCAGAGCCCCGCGGGCGAGCACCCGGGTGTCGGTGAACTGATCGATCGAGTCGAAGTACACCGGGCGCGTCTGCGCATCGTTGCTGCACTCCACCTCGGCCCACGCCCAGGACACGTTGGGGTCGGGCTGGTGGGCGATGCCAGTGACTCGGATGGTGACCAGTTCGACCCCAACATTGTCGAAATGGTGACCGTACTGGCGTTCGTGGGCCGCACTGAACGCGGTTGCAAGCGCGCTGAGGGACTCCTCGCTGACCTGAAGACCGTCATGGCGCACCACCAATTCGTGTGCCTGTCCGGCGTAGTGAAGACTGGCCCATAACGCCAAGTCGACCAGTGGGCGGTCGTAGCCCTCCCCGGCGAGGAAACCAGTCACTTCCTCGACGAGGCGGTTCACCGTCGTACTCAGCACGGCAACATCGAGACCTGCCATGGGCCTGTTGATCGAGCGCAATGCGTCGCGGCGCGGCGGAGCCAAAATCGCGCCGAATGCCGACGTGCAACCGGGAAACGGCGGCACGACAACGGTGGTGATGCCGAGGCCATCGGCGATATCAAGAGCATGGACCGGCCCTCCTCCACCGAACGGCGCCAGCGCATACCGGCGCGGATCGCGTCCGCGCTGCACCGAGATCGTCCGCACCGCGTTGACCATCGCGGCGTTCACCAGCCGCACGATCCCGGCGGCGGCCTTCTCGATACTGATGCCCATTGGCTGGGCGATTTCGCGGTCGATGGCCTCACGCGCGGCAGCCAGCTCGAGAGTCAGGTGACCGCCGAGCGGTGTCTCCTCGTCGTAGCGTCCCAGCACCAGGTTCGCGTCGGTGACGGTGGGTTGGGTTCCGCCCCGGCCGTAGCAGGCCGGTCCGGGTGTGCTGCCAGCCGAGGCGGGTCCCACACGCAGCGCCCCGCCGGTATCGAACCACGCAATCGAGCCACCCCCTGCGCCGATCGTGTGGAGGTCGAGAGTCGGGTAGGCGATGTCCAAGCCGCCCACCCTCAGATCCAGGCGCTCGTCGGGAACACCGCCCTGCACGCCCGACACGTCGCAGCTGGTGCCGCCCATATCGAGTGTCACAACGTCAGGTTTGCCGGCCTGGTCAGCCAGCCAACGCGCCGCCGACACTCCCCCGGCCGGTCCGGACAAGAGAATCGGGATGGGTGATTTCGCGGCAGCGCCCGCACCAATCACCCCACCCCCGTTGGTCATCACGGACAGCCGCTTCGAGGAAACCCCGCGCTGCTCGAGTCCCGCGCTGAGCCGGCTGACGAAGTTTCGCACCACAGGGGCGACAAACGCAGCAGTGACGGTCGTCGACGTCCGCTCGTACTCTCGCAACACCGGTAGCACATCGCTGGAGCAGAACACTGCCTCGGCGCCGCCCTCCTCGAGGACGATCTCGCGCGCCCGCAGCTCGTTGGAAGGGTTCCGGAACGAGAACAGAAAAGAGATCCCCATCGCGGTCACCCCCAGCTCGCGTAGCTCGCGCCACGCGGCACGAACTCCATCTTCATCGAGTTCGGTGATGATCTCGCCGGCGCTGTCGACCCGTTCGTCGACTTCCTTGCGCAGATGGCGGGGCACCAGCGGCGCCGGGATGATCTCGTAGAGGTCGAAAAGTCGCTCACGGTGAGTGCGGCGGATCTCCAAGACGTCCCGGAACCCGGCGGTCGTCAACAATCCCGTGGAGGCCCCACTCCGGGTCAGAATGGCGTTGGCCGCCAGGGTGGTACCCAGCTTGACGTGACCGACATCAGCGCTGTCGACACCGGCAGCGTCGAATGCTGCCATGATGCCCTCAGCCGGTTGACGTAAGTCGGTGGCCGTCTTGAAGCAACGCGCTGATCCGGTCTCCTCGTCTAGGACGACGACATCCGTAAACGTGCCACCGACGTCGATCCCGATTCGATTCACGCTTCACTCACCGACCGTGCTCGGACCAGCCGAAATATGACGCCGCCATCCCACGGTCGGAATGGCGACGCCGAACGCCTCTGCGATACAGGTATAGGTTGCGTCGCTGCGCTACGCCCGAGCGGCTGCCTACCGACCAGCGACTTCGGGGCACTGCGATCGGGTTCACCCGATGCCGATCACCGATATCGAATCGTCGCTCGTGTTGGTGGCGTAAGCATGGGTCCCGTCCGGACTGATCGCCAACGCCCTAGTGGATCTCCCGGCGGGAACGGTATCGATCACTGTGTGTCCGGCGGTCTCGAATATCGACACGGAACCGTCGATACTGTTGGCGACATATGCACGAGTCCCGTCCGGGGTCACGGCCACTTCGTTCGGGCCCCCCTTGGCGGGGACGGTATCGATCACGGTGTTACCAGCGGTCTCGATCACCGACATCGTTTCGTCCACTGCGTTGGTCACGTAAGCGCGCGAGCCGTCAGGGGTCACCGTTACCCCGTTCAAAGGCCCCCCAGTGGGGACGATATCGATCACACTGTTACCGGCGGTCTCGATCACAAGCACGTCGTCACCGGCGGTGACGTAGGCATGAGACCCGTCCGGGGTGATGTCCAACCCCCATGGGGACTCCCCGGCGGGAACGGTATCGATCACGGTGTTACCGGCCGTCTCGATCACCGACACACCGTCACGGGTGGCGACGTAGGCGCGAGACCCGTCCGGGGTGAAGTCCAGCCCCGTGGCAGAACTGCCGACGGGGACGCTGTCGATCACGGTGTTACGGGCCGTCTCGATCACCGTCACCCAACCGGTCTCGTTGGTGACGTAGGCGCGGTCCCCGTCCGGGGTCACCGCCACTCCGAACGGAGAACTGCCGTTTCTGACGGTTGCGGTCACATTGTTGCCGGCGGTCTCGATCACCGACACCGAACCGTCGTTGCGGTTGGCGACGTAGGCACGAGTCCCGTCAGGAGTGAAGGCTACCCCTCTGGGGTAGGCCCCCACCGAGATCGGATCGCGGGCGGAATCCTCCGCATCCTCGGCCGCGGTAGCCACCCCGGTCCCGGCCATGCCCAACACCATCCCGAGAACCGCTGTCAACCCGAGCGCCGAACGCCGAATCCTCTCCCCAACCGTGGCACAACCGCGAAACCCGTTGTAGTACTTCACACTTTCTCCTGCCTCATAGATCGTGCCCGCCGCACTCCGGACAGTCTTTCCGCTCAGGCAGTGCAAAGGCAGACATGCGCAATGAACGCAGCGACTACTTCCTCGAAGACGGCACCAACTCGGTTCCAGCAACACAGTAAAGCGCCTCCCCTGCCACCGCTAGCCGCGTGCACCGGAACATCTTTCGTCGAACCCGCACCGCAGACACCGTCAAGTTTGCGGCGGTTCTCATGCCCGGCAAGCTCTCAACCAGCAAGTACGAACGGTGAAGTCGCGACAGGATTAACCATGTCACTACAGGGCAGCCGGAAGCGTCGACCCCCTTCCCTGAGAATTCTCCAAGAATCCGACAACACCCGAAATGTCTCATTACGGTTTGCATCCACGAATGATCCGACCGAAATACACCTACCCCCGCGCGGATTCCCGTACCACCACGAGACCCATCCCCACCAGATGCACAGACCTGCAACATGACTCGGCGTGGCCAGCTGGACCCGGACACCCCACCGCGGCCTCTGCGCTGTCAAGGGCGACGTCGAGCTGCAGCGATCGGATTCACCTGTCGATGGCGATCACCGATACCGTGTTGTCCTCGCTGTTGGCGACGTAGGCGTGGGCCCCGTCCGGGCTGATCGCGACCGATTGGGGATCCGCCCCGACGGGGACGGTCTCTGTCACGGTGTTGTAGGTGGTCTCGATCACCGACACCGTCGAGTCCACTGCGTTGGTGACGTAAACGCGCGAGCCGTCCGGGGTGACCGCCGCCGCGTTCGTGGTTGCTCCAACCGGAACGATCTCGCTCACGGTGTTGTCGGCGGTCTCGATCACCGACATCGTTGCACCCAATGCATTGGTCACATAGACGTGAGAGTTGTCCGGTGTGACCACCACCCCTACAGGGCGCCCCTCGACGGGAACGGTCTTGATCACGGTGTTGTCGGCGGTCTCGATCACCGAGACCGTTTGTTCATCAGCGTTGGCTACGTAGATGTGAGAGCCGTCCGGGGTGATCGCCAACGCGGTTGGGAGGCGCCCGACCTCGATGGAATCGGTCACGGTGTCGTCGCCAGTGTCGATGACCGACACCGAATCACTCAAGAAGTTGGTGACGTAGATGCTGGACCCATCCGGCGCGATGGCTATGGCGTAAGGCGAGTCTCCGACGGGTATCGCACCGGTCAGGGTGTTAGCACCGGTCTCGATCACCGACATCGTTGCGTCCGCTGCGTTGGTGATATAGACACGGGACCCGTCCGGGGTGACAGCCAATCCAAATGGGAAGTCCCCGACCCCGATGGCATCGGTCACGAGGTTGTTGGCGGTGTCGATCACCGACACCGAACGACTCAAGAAGTTGGTGACGTAGAGGTGGGACCCGTCCGGCGTGATGACCACCTCAGACGGGTCTGCCTCGACGGGGACGGTATCGACAACAGCATCCGCTGTAGCGATGGATGGCTCGAAACCCACTCCAGCGGTGACTAATCCGGCAGCCACGATTGCGCTGGTCAGACGGCGCATATTTCACCTCATAGAGTAGATACTCTTCGGTCGGTGCCAGCTGGAAATCTGGTTGATCCGGCCAACCTGCTCTCGATCCGGACGATCGAACCGACCGCCATGGCTGCTGGCAACAAAGGGTGTCATCCTCCGCGGTTCACCGTAGAGCGCCTTGACGGGAACCGTCTAGTCGCTTGCGCGGGAGCACCTTTCGTTCGGTCACATCGTCCACGTAGCCAAGTTTGCAGCTGCTCACATGCACGATAGTTGCCTCACCAGTGAATGAGGCGGGTGCCGACGTGGAAGTGTTAACCGTGATGCGCATCGTCACCCGGCTGACCCGAGGCGTCGATCGGCGCGCCGGGATTTCTCGCAACATGCTGCACTCGCGAGTGATCCATAGCACCGTAGGAACCAGTACGCGGTATTTTCGAATGCGCACCGAGAGGGGGTCGGTAGTTGAATATCCAGCAACTGTGGGACTTCGTCTTCGCCCGGAGACAGCAACTGCTCACCGACTCCTATCTGCACGTCAGCGCCGTTGTTCAGTCAGTGGCCATCGCCACGGTCATCGCGCTGACGATCGGAATCCTGGTTTACCGCAGCCCGGTCGGTTCCGCAATCGCAACCGCGTTGGCGAGCATGATCCTCACGGTCCCGTCGTTCGCGCTTCTCGGCCTGCTCATCCCGGTCCTCGGACTCGGTGTGGCCCCCACGGTGACAGCCCTCGTGCTGTACGCACTGTTACCGATCATCCGGAATACCATCCTTGGACTCGCCTCGGTCGACCCTGCGATCACAGATGCCGCCCGCGGAGTGGGAATGAGCCGCACCAGGGTCTTGACGCGGATCGAACTACCGCTCGCCTGGCCCGCGATCCTCACGGGGATGCGGTTGAGTACTCAGATGCTGATGGGCATCCTGGCGATCGCCGCATACGCCAAGGGTCCTGGACTCGGCAACTTGATTTTCTCAGGACTCTCCCGGGTCGGGAGTCCAACGGCCGTACCGCAAGCCCTCACCGCCACGGTTCTCATTGTGATCCTTGCGCTCCTACTGGACGGTATCTACATCATCGTCGGCCGCCTCACTACATCCAGGGGTATTCGTGACTGATCTTGACACACCGCACAGCACGGGTCGCAGCGTCTCGGGCGTGGATATCGTCCTCGAGGACGTAGTCAAGAAGTTCCCGGGGCAGGCAGAAGCCGCCGTCGACCAGATGTCGATCCATATTCCCGCAGGCGAGATCGTCGTGTTGGTCGGTCCGTCGGGCTGCGGCAAGACCACCACGATGCGCATGATCAACCGACTCATCGAACCGACGTCGGGGAAGATCACGATCGGCGGCAAAGATGCTCTGTCCATCAACCCGGACACGTTGCGCAGGGGCATCGGCTACTCGATCCAGCAAGCCGGACTGTTTCCGCATCTCACCATCGCGAAGAATGTCGCCACCGTGCCCGGGTTGCTCGGTTGGGGCAAGAAGAAGATCGACGAACGAACCGACGAAATGCTCGACTTGGTCGGACTCGACCCCCGCCTCTACAGGGATCGCTACCCCCGACAACTGTCGGGCGGCGAGCAGCAACGGGTCGGTGTGGCGCGCGCGCTGGCCGCCGATCCCCCGGTACTGCTGATGGACGAGCCGTTCGGCGCGGTCGATCCGATCACGCGCGGCTTGCTGCAGGACGAGTTGATGCGCCTGCAATCCGAACTCGGCAAAACGATCGTATTCGTCACCCACGACTTCAACGAAGCGGTGAAGTTGGGCGACCGAATCGCGGTGTTGGGCAATCAGTCACACATCATGCAATACGACTCCCCCGAGGCGATCCTGGCCAACCCGGCAAACGACACGGTGGCAGGTTTCGTCGGCGCGGATGCATCCCTCAAGCAACTGACGCTGACACGGGTCCGGGACATCGCTCTGGTCGAGTGCCCCACCGCGTACGAAGACGGCTCCGTCGACGAACTGCGCGCGGAAATCGGCCGACGCAAGATCAAGTGGGCACTGATTCTCGACGCCCGAAATCGCCCAATCCGGTGGGTGGCGCAACACCATCTCGCCACGGCTACCTCGCTACGGGATATCGGCGATCCGATCGAAGAACCGGTCTCCTCCCAGTCCACGCTGCAGGACGCCCTCGAGGCACTACTGGTGGAAAGCAGCGCCTCGACGGTGGTCACGGGGCAACGGGGAGAGTACCGAGGTGTCATCACGATCGACACTCTGGTCAAACATCTTTCGTCGATGCGCGAGGAACACTCGACCGGAGTCTTGGAGGCCGACCCGTCCCACAGCACGACACACGAAGCTGGGGCATCATCATGACCGCGGTCGCCGTCGATCCCACCAAGGCCGCTCCCACCGATCGGCGTTCCGAGCGCGGCCGGTTGATCGCCCAGCCGATTCTTGTCATCGTCTTGGTCGCCGGAGTGCTCGGATGGGCCTTCACCCGCGATCTCACTGCAACTCAGAAGGAAAGTATCAACGCGGCCAATATCGCCGAACTGACTTGGGAGCATGTACTCATCACAGTCGTGGTGGTCGCGATTGTCCTTGCCGTCGCCGTTCCCTTGGGCATCATTCTCACTCGTCCGGGGTTCACCAAGTTGGCACCGATCTTCGTCGGCATCGCAAATATCGGCCAAGCCGCCCCTGCCATCGGGTTGCTGGTCCTTTTCTTCCTCGCCACGGACAGGACCGGGTTCTGGATCGGCGTCCTTCCCATCGCGTTCTACTCACTCCTGCCGGTTCTGCGGAACACCATGCTGGGGCTTCAGGAGGTCGATCCGGCTGTCATCGACGCTGGGCGTGGACAGGGCATGACCGCTCGTAGAGTGTTGCGCAAGGTCGAGCTGCCGCTCGCCGTCCCGTACATCCTCGCGGGCTTGCGGACATCGCTCGTCCTGGCTGTCGGAACGGCAACACTGAGCTTCCTCGTCGACGCGGGGGGTCTCGGAATCCTCATCGACACCGGATACAAGTTGCGCGACAACGTCACCCTGGTTGTCGGCGCCGTGCTCGCCGTAGCGCTCGCGCTGGTCGTCGATTGGTGCGGTGCCCTCGCCGAAGAGTTTCTCGGTCCGAAAGGCCTTCGCTGATGGGGAGATTCCGGCGTGCCGCCGCAGCCGCCGCACTCGCAACAACCCTCGCCGTGTCGTCCTGCGGTCTCGAATCCGGCGGAGCGCTACCTCTGGCGGTGGGTCCGGGCAGCATCGCACCGGTTCCGGAGCTGGAGAAGGTGAAAATCACCGTTGGTTCGAAATCCTTCACCGAGCAGGTCATCCTCGGCTACATCATCGAGTTCGCACTCAGTGCCGCCGGTGCGGACATACGCGACCTCACCAACATTCAGGGGTCGAACAGCGTGCGCGACGCCCAACTGCACGGTCAGATCGACATCACCTACGAGTACACCGGGACAGGCTGGATCAACTACCTCGGCCACGAGACTCCGGTCCCCGGAGCCACGGCGCAGTTCGAGGCGGTCCGGGACGAGGACCTCGAACGCAACGGCATGGTGTGGGTCGACCCTGCGCCAATGGACAACACATACGCGCTCGCGACGAGCAGGAAGACCGCTGAAGAGACTGGTGTCACGACGCTGTCCCAGTATGCAGACCTGGTCGAATCCGACCCTGGGGCGGCAACGACCTGCGTCGAAACCGAATTCAATGTCCGGCAGGACGGATTTCCCGGTATGGCCGCCAGATACGGAATCGACCCGGCCCGGGTGAATCGTGAGATCCTGCAGACGGGCATCATCTACCAGGCGACCGCGGACGGAACGGAGTGCAAGTTCGGCGAGGTATACACCACCGACGGGCGCATAGAGGCGCTCGATCTCGTGGTACTCGAGGACGACCTCCATTTCTTCCCGAGCTACAACCCCGCCATCGTGATGCGCAAGGGTTTCGCCGATGCGCACCCGCAGATTGCGAAGGTGATGGCCCCCGTCTCCGACGCACTGACCACCGCGGAGATCACCGAACTGAACCGTCGGGTCGACGTCGACGGTGAAGAGCCGGCGAGCGTCGCCCGTGACTGGATGGTGCACAAGGGATTCGTCACGCTCCCCTGACCGAAGAGGTCTGCCCTCGACTCGGGTCAGCTACCGAGAAGAATCTTCGCGATCAAGCCTCGGTGGTCCGAGCCCTCCAGCACCACCGACTCCACGGACTGCGCGTGCGCCCCACTCGTGAGTATGTGATCGATCGCGATCATCGGCGGGAACGGCGGCCGGTCGGCCGGGTAGGTGTTCTGGATGCCGGCACCGGCTTCATCGGCGGCATCGCGATATCGTCCCGAAACGAGGTTTCTGTACTTCACGTGATCGCGGGTCGCGTTGAAGTCGCCGCTGACCACCACAGGTCCCGAGTCTGCGGGGACAGCATCGAGGATGGCCTCGATGCGGTCCATCTCCCCCGACCAGATCGAGGGATCCGTGGGCCAGGGCGGCACTGGGTGGAACGCATAGAGCACCGCACTCACGTCGTCCGAGAGGTTCACCCGCGCCGACAACGCGGACAGGATGAATTCCGAATGGTGGACTTCGTCGGACAGCGGGTACCGGCTCCAGATCCCGGTTCCCTCCCCACCGAATCCCGGCATCAGGAACGAGAACGGCAGCGACGATTCGATTCCCGCGTCCAACAACCGATCGACGGCCTCCGGCGTCAGCTCGTTGACCGTGAGCACGTCGACGTCGTGGTCGCGGATCTGCCGAACCACAGAAGCGGCATCGGCGTTGCCGAGCCAGATGTTGGCCTGCATCACCGTCAGAACCGGCCCGGACGTGGTGGCCGACTCGTTCGCCACGTACAACGGGCCCTGCGAGAACATGGCTACCACGGCCACTGCCAACGCAACCGTGAAACCGACCCAATGCCGGATCAGACCCAGCAGCACTAGCCCGACCGCGGCACACGCCATCAAATAGGGCGCAGCCGATGCCAGGATGAGCAATCGCTGGTTCTCCACATCGAGAAATCTCAGAGCAACGCCGAACACCCCGACGGCCACCGCGAACCAGCCGAGTACGGCCAGCGCCCGCACTCCCGGAGTGACCGCCGCCCCCGGCCCGGTGGTCACTCCCCGAAGACCCTCTCCACCACGGCCTTGGCCCGTCGGGTCACCCGCAGGTAGTGATCGAGGAACTCGCCGGCATCATCGCCACCCCAACCGGCAATCTGCGCGACGGCGGACAGCACACGCCCGGAGCCGGGAAGTTGATCAGTCGGCTTGCCACGGACGAGAACCAGACAATTGCGGGTCTTCGTCGCGGTGATCCACGCCTCCCGCAGCAGTCCGACATCCGACTCGCTGAGCAACCCGGCTGCACCGATGGCATCGAGGGTCTCGAGTGTGGATGTGTTGTGGAGCGACTGAATCTCGTGGGCATGGCGAAGCTGAATCAGCTGCACGGTCCATTCGATGTCGGCGAGACCACCGCGTCCGAGCTTGGTGTGGGTCGACGGGTCGGCCCCTCGAGGCAATCGCTCGGAGTCGACGCGTGCCTTGATCCGCCGGATCTCACGGACCGCCTGCTCCGATACCCCACCCTCCGGATAACGCGTCTTGTCGATCATGTACAGAAAACGCAGCCCGAGTTCGGGGTCGCCCGCGATGTGATGAGCACGAAGTAGCGCCTGAATCTCCCAGGACTGAGCCCAGTTCGCGTAGTAGGCCTCGTACGAGGCCAACGTTCGCACCACGGGACCGCTACGTCCCTCAGGCCGTAGACCGGTGTCGACCTCGAGGGGTGGGTCGGTGCTGGGTGCGCCGAGCAGCTTGCGGACCCTGTCGGCAATACTGTTGGCCCACTTGACAGCGACGGTCTCGTCGATCCCTTCACGGGGTTCGCAGACGAAGAGGACGTCGGCGTCGGATCCGTATCCGAGTTCGCCGCCACCGAGGCGGCCCATCCCAATCACCGTGAGGATGGCTGGGGCAGGCATACCGAGGTCCTTCTCGCTCGCCTTGATCACCGCGGAGAGAGCGGCGCCCAGCACTGCAGCCCATACGGAAGACAACGCGCGGCACACGCCGGGAACGTCCAACATGCCGAGGACATCGGCGGAAGCGACGCGAGCCAACTCGTACCGGCGCAGGGAACGGGCCGCCGCGATCGCGCGCGTGGGGTCGTCGTGTCGCGCCGAAGCGGTGAGGATACCGCGCGCGACGTCCTCGGGATTCGATTCCAGCAGACGCGGCCCACTCGACGAATCCCCGAAAAGTCGAACCACATCGGGTGCCTTGACCAGCAGGTCGGGGATGTAGGCCGAAGATCCCAGTACGGTCATCAAGCGCTGAGCGACCGAAGCCTCGTCACGCAGCAGACGGAGGAACCAGATCCGGTCGGTCATCGCCTCCGACAGCCGCCTGTACGCAAGCAGTCCGGCATCGGGATCCGATGTGTCACTGAGGTATTCGAGCAGTGTCGGCAACAGCAACGCCTGGATCCGGCCCTTACGGGACCCGCCGCTGGTGAGAGCAGTGAGGTGCCCCAGCGCATTCTCAGGGGCGGTGTAGCCCAGCGCCGCCAACTGGCGGATGGCCGCGTCCGGGCTCAGTCGCAGCGCATCCTTGTCCATACGCGCCACCGATTCGAGCAGCGGCCGGTAGAACAGCCTGGCGTGCAGCCGCCACACCCGATGCGAGTTCCGCTTGATCTCCGCTTTGAGCACTCCGAGCGAATCCTTGCTTCCGTCGGGACGCATGTGCGCTGCCCGCGCCAACCAGCGCAGCGCTTCCTCATCGTCCGCCGGCGGCAGGGTGTGCGTACGCCGCAGCTTCTGCAGCTGCAACCGATGCTCGAGCAACCGCAGGAACTCGTAGGATGCAGCAAGGTTTGCGGCATCGTCACGGCCGACGTAGCCACCCGCCGCGAGGGCCGTCAGGGCGTCGATCGTGCTCTGGACGTGTAGCGCATCGTCTGCGCGCCCGTGCACGAGTTGAAGGAGTTGGACGGCGAACTCGACGTCGCGCAATCCGCCACGGCCCAGCTTCAGTTCGCGTTCTCGGAGTTCGGACGGAACCGTCCGCTCCACCCGGCGACGCATCTCCTGCACCTCGGGAACGAAATCCTCACGCTCGCTTGCAGTCCACACCATCGGACTCAGGGCGTCGATGTACCGCTGACCGAGTTCTGCGTCTCCGACCATCGGGCGAGCCTTGAGCAGGGCCTGAAATTCCCAGGTCTTGGCCCACCGCTTGTAGTACGCGAGGTGGGAGTCGAGCGTGCGGACGAGTTCGCCGCGCTTACCCTCCGGCCGCAGCGCGGCGTCGACGTCGAAGAAGGCCGACGACCCGATACGCATCATCTCGCCCGCGATTCGGCTGGCGGTCGCGTCTGCCGGTTCGGCGACGAACACCACGTCTACGTCGCTGACGTAGTTGAGTTCGCGCGCACCACATTTGCCCATCGCGATAACGGCAAGACGAACAGGGCACGGATCATCCGGGCACACGGTCGCGACAGCCACCGCAAGGGCGGCGTCGAGGGCAGCGTCCGCCAGGTCCGAGAGCTGGCGGCCGACCGTCTGGTACGGCAACACCGGTTCGTTCTCGACCGTTGCTGCGAGATCGCTGGCCGCGAGCAGCATCAACTCGTCACGGTACGCCTTGCGCAGAACTGCAATGGCGTCCGGCCCGGTGACCTTCGCCCGGTACAGATTGGCGTCCGGGTGCGCACCCTTCTCCGGTTCGGCGCCGATCGCGGCCATCAGCGTCGCGGTAGCCTGCTCCTTCGACGCAAGCCTCACATCGCCGGCGAGGATCTTCCACAACTGCGGGTCCGCGACCAGGTGGTCGCCGAACGCACTGGAAGCGCCGACGAGACCGAACAAGCGACCGCGCAGGCCCTTGTCCGTGCGGATCGCTGTGTCGAGTTCGGCCCAGCCGTCGCCGAGTCCGTCCTTCAGCCTTGCCAGGGTACGAAGCGCTAGATCGGCATTCGCAGCCCGGGACAGCGACCACAGCAGTTCGATGCTGTCGGCACCGACCCAGCCAAGATCCTCTAGCTCGGATGGTGCGGTTGGTTCTACCAGGCCCAGGCGACCGGGTCCCGGCACTGCAGAACGCTCAGGCGGAGGCTTGACCATCTTCTCTTTCACAACCCCAGATAGGCCTCGAGTTCGAACGGTGTTACGTGACTCCGGTACTCCGCCCACTCACGGCGCTTGTTGCGGAGAAAGAAGTCGAACACATGCTCGCCGAGTGCCTCGGCGACCAGCTCCGACTTCTCCATCACACGGAGCGCACCGTCGAGGTTACTAGGAAGCTCCCGGTATCCCATGGCGCGGCGCTCGGCCGATGTCAACGCCCACACGTCGTCCTCGGCTTCGGGCGGAAGTTCGTAGCCCTTCTCGATACCACGCAGGCCGGCGGCGAGAAGCACCGCGAACGTGAGATACGGGTTGCACGCCGAGTCAGGGCTGCGGATTTCGACGCGCCGCGACGAAGCCTTGTTACGCGTGTACATCGGCACCCGCACGAGTGCAGAGCGGTTGGACGGCCCCCAGGACGCCGCGGTCGGCGCTTCGCTGCCGTGGATCAATCGCTTGTAGGAGTTCACCCACTGGTTGGTCACGGCGCTGATCTCGTTGGCGTGCTCGAGGATTCCGGCAATGAACGCCTTGCCGGTGCCCGACAGTTGCATCGGATCATCCGGGTCGTGGAAGGCGTTGGTATCGCCTTCGAAAAGACTCATGTGCGTGTGCATCGCTGAGCCGGCCTGATCACTGAACGGCTTCGGCATGAAGGTGGCACGTACACCCTCGGCGATCGCAACCTCTTTGACCAGGTACCGAAAGGTCATGACATTGTCTGCCATCGACAGGGCATCCGCGTACCGCAGGTCGATCTCCTGCTGGCCGGGAGCTGCCTCGTGGTGGCTGAACTCGACGGAGATGCCCATCGATTCGAGCGCATCGATGGCATGCCGCCGGAAGTTGGGGGCGGAATCGTGGACTGCCTGATCGAAGTAGCCGCCGGAATCAGCCGGTGTGGGCGGTGTGCCGTCGATCGGTCCGTTCTCGATGAGGAAGAACTCGATCTCGGGGTGGACGTAGCAACTGAAGCCCAGGTCGCTGGCCTTGTTCAGCTGACGACGCAGCACATGCCTCGAATCCGCCCAGGACGGGGAACCGTCCGGCATCGCGATATCGCAGAACATGCGGGCAGAGTGTTGATGCCCCTTGCTCGAGCTCCACGGCAGCACCTGGAAGGTGGAGGCGTCCGGTTTCGCGACCGTATCGGCCTCGGAGACCCGAGAGAAGCCCTCGATCGCGGACCCGTCGAAGCCGATACCCTCTTCAAAGGCACCTTCGAGTTCTGCAGGTGCGATCGCCACCGATTTCAGGTATCCGAGAACGTCGGTGAACCACAGTCGGACGAACCGAATATCGCGCTCTTCGAGGGTCCGAAGCACGAATTCCTTTTGGCGATCCATGTCCGCGAGCGTAAGCAAAGTTCATTAAATCTGTGTAACTTCGGCAATACGACCCGCCGCAGAATTTACATCGTGCCAGCGTGCGGGCTTCCCGGCTGACCCTGCCGAACACGCGCACGCCGACACGTCAGCACGTCAGATCTGCGGGCGGCACCGCCAGATTCACCAAATAGTCGGTGACGACGTCGTCGATGCAGACTTTCCCGTCGAGGACCACCGTGTGCTGAGTTCCCCGATTGGTGACGAGTACACCGTCCATCTGCTTCGCGAGATCCACACCCGCTTGATAGGGCGTCGCAGGGTCTTCAGTGGTCGAGACCACTACTACCGGCGGGATGCCGGGCGCGTCGATGGTGTGGGGGTAGCCCGTATTCGGGACAGGCCAGAACGCACAGGTATCCAAGGGTGCGTTGCCGGTACCGCGGCCGTCGTCGAGGAAGGGCGCCATTTGCCGGTAGCGCGTGTCTGCCTCGCCGACCTCCGCGCGATCGGTGACCGCCGGATCATCCACGCAGCGGATCGCTGTGAAGGCGTCGTTCAGGTTGGAGTAGGTGCCGTCACTCGAGCGGCCCTCGTACAGATCGGCCAGCATCAACAACGAGTCACCCGTGCCCGATTCCAGGCTCTCCAGCCCTCCACGGAGCGGACCCCACAGAGCCGGCGTGTACAAGGCCTGCTGGACGCCGGTGATCGCGTCGCGGTAGCTGAGGCCACGCGGATCGGTCGTTGCGGCAGGTTTGCTGATCAGCGGGTCGACCAGTGCCCGGAACCTCGCGTTCGCCTGAGCCGGATCGTTGCCGAGGGGACAGTCTTGCTGCTGCATGCACTGGGCGGCAAAAGCGTTGAAGGCATCCTGGAATCCCGCCGCCTGAAGGATCATTTCCTGGGTCGGATCCTGCTCGGGATCGAGCGCTCCGTCGAGAACCATCGCCCTCACGTTGCCCGGGAAGGTCTCCGCGTAGGTGGAACCGAGTCGGGTGCCGTAGGAAAAGCCGAGGTAGTTCAGTTTCTCGTCACCGAGAACCGCGCGAATGACGTCCATGTCGCGCACGACGTCGTACGTACCGACGTGCGCGAGCACATCGACACCTGTCCGCTCGGCGCACTTGTCCGCATAGTCTCGGTTCTCATCCTCTATGCGCGCGATCCCGGCGGGACTCATGTCGATGTCGTTCAGCCGGCGTTTCGCGTCCATCTCCGCTGCTGTCAGGCAGGTGACCTCTGGCGAGGAGGCACCAACGCCGCGAGGGTCGAACCCGATGACATCGAAACTGTCCGCGAGATCCTTGCCGTGGGCCACGGATGCCAGGGCGAGACCGGAAGCTCCCGGCCCACCCGGATTCACCAGGAGTGAACCCACCTTGTCTCCGGTCGCCTTCGACCGAGATATGGCAATCTGCGCCGTCGCACCCTCAGGACTCTCGTAGTCGTTCGGCACCGTCACTTTGGCGCAGTCGAGATGGTCGCCCAGCGGAGGCCCGTCCTTGGAGTACCCATCGCACGAACCCCAGTCGACCTGCTGCGTGTAGAACTTCTCCAACCCCGCGGGAACAGGTCCGGGCGGCAGCGCCGCGGACCGCTCGGCAGTGCCCTGTTCGCCGGATGCGCAGGCGGCGGCAACAAGAACAATGGCAAAACCCCCCGCCAACGCGGCAGGTACCCGGGAACCGATCGACATAGCACGATCCTGCCAGGTTCGTTGCGTGCAAGTCTTCCGGCAGTCGAGAGCCCGGGGTATGTGTGACTTATTGCACCCGTGCGAATGCTTCGCTCGCCCACACACCGGTGGCAAACTCATAACGGTCATCACCCGCACCCGGGGACCCGTCAAGGGCCTCGAGGCCAGAAAGGGACAACGATGTCCGAGCAAAAGTCGTCAGCAGGCGCGCCAGGCGATCAGCTCTACGGATCCGCTCCGGCGCACAATCCCCCCAAACGCAAGACCCGAATCCATCACCTTCAGGCAATGAAGGACTCAGGTGAGCGTTGGTCGATACTCACAGCCTATGACTACTCCAGCGCCCGCATCTTCGAGGAAGCCGGCATTCCGGTCCTCCTCGTCGGCGACTCGGCGGCGAACGTCGTCTACGGCTACGAGACCACCGTTCCGGTCACGATCGACGAACTCCTCCCCCTCGTCCGCGGCGTAGTCCGTGGCGCACCACATTCGCTCGTGGTGGCGGATCTGCCGTTCGGCAGTTACGAGAGTTCTCCACAGAAAGCTCTGGAGTCGGCGACCCGGTTCATGAAGGAAGGACTCGCCCACGCAGTCAAGCTCGAAGGCGGCGAGCGTGTCGCTCCTCAGATCGCAGCGCTCGCAGCCGCAGGCATTCCGGTCATGGCCCACGTCGGATTCACTCCGCAAAGCGTGAACTCCCTCGGTGGATTCCGAGTCCAGGGACGCGGCGACGCCTCGGAACAATTGATCGCAGATGCGATTGCGGTTCAGGAAGCTGGTGCCTTCGCCGTCGTCATGGAGATGGTGCCGGCAGAACTCGCCGGACAGGTCACCCGCAAACTGACGATCCCTACGGTAGGCATCGGAGCAGGTGCCGAATGCGACGCGCAAGTCCTCGTCTGGCAAGACATGTCCGGCTACACCAGCGGCAAGACGCCAAAGTTCGTCAAACGCTTCGGTAACGTCGGCGACGAGTTGCGCAACGCGGCTTCAGCGTATGCGGCCGAGGTACGCTCCGGACAGTTCCCGGCGGCTGAGCACAGCTTCTGAGCTGTCTCTTCCGACCGTTCCAGCAGACGATCGAGGAGATGTTGATGCGACAGCGCGGGGTGCTCCGGACCAATCCTGGTCATCGGCTGGTCGTGCTCGCAGCCGGGACGGTCGCACTTGCTGCGATCGTCGCCGGGTGCGCCGGAGTGGAATCGACGCCCGCGGTCGACTCCACGGTGTCACCGAGTCCCTCCGCTGTCGCAGATCCCGGCATTGCCCTGGTTCCCGGTGAGGTCACCGAGGCGCAGGCGATCCAGCTGTGCACCGACCTCGAGAGCCAATTGCAGAGTTGGCGAACCTATACCCCGACCATCGGCAAGACCGGTCTCAACGGGGTTGTCGGAACGTGGATCGCGAAGAACAACCTCAGTGCGCTCGACTTCCTGCAGGATCGTGCGCGGGTCGACGTAATCACCACGGCAGCCTGCCCCGACATCCGGCAACAAGCGGCAACCGCGCTCGAGATCCCCGACCTCGCATCCGGCCTGATCGGCTTCTAGTGTGTCGATGACACCGCTTCGCACCCTCTACCCTCCACTCGAGCCGTACCAGTTCGGATACCTCGATGTCGGTGACCGGCAGCAGGTCTACTGGGAATCGAGCGGCAATCCGGACGGGAAGCCGGTGGTGTTTCTCCACGGTGGACCGGGTGGCGGCACGGAACCTGTGCAGCGGCAATTCTTCGATCCGCAGCGGTATCGAATCGTGCTGTTCGATCAGCGTGGGTGCGGTCGGTCCACCCCTCACGTTGCCGACGGTGCCGATCTGTCCGTCAACACCACTGACCACCTGATCGACGACATCGAGGTGCTGCGAAACCACCTCGGCATCGACCGCTGGCAGGTCTTCGGTGGGTCGTGGGGGTCCACTCTGGCACTCGCGTACGCGCAGAAGTATCGACATCGGGTGACCGAACTGGTCTTGCGCGGCATCTTCCTGCTGCGTCGCAGCGAGATCGACTGGTACTACAACGGCGGGGCCGGACATCTGTTCCCAGATCTTTGGGAGAAGTTCTTGGCCCCGGTGCCGGAATCGGAGCGCGCTGGCGACCTCGTCGCGGCTTATCACCGGCTCCTTCACGCCGACGACCCCGATGTCGCTACGCGTGCTGCGATCGCATGGTCGACCTGGGAGGGAGCTACGAGTTCGCTACTACCCAAGCCAGAGCATGTCGCGGACACCTCGAGACCGAGATTCGCACTCGCCTTCGCCCGCATCGAGAACCACTACTTCTACAACCGCGGGTTCCTCGACGAAGGCCAGCTTCTGAACGACGCGGCCGCACTGGACAGCATTCCGGGTGTGATGGTGCAGGGCCGCTACGATGTGGTCTGCCCGGCCACGAGTGCGTGGGCACTGCATCGGGCGTGGCCAGGCTCCCGACTCGAAATCGTCGACGACGCAGGGCATTCGGCGATGGAGCCAGGAATCGTCCATCACCTTGTCGAGGCGACGGACCAGTTCAGGGACTGACGTCCCCCCGAGGGCACCGCCGAGCCAGGCCGGACCGTCATCACCCCTAGCGGTTCCACTCCTCGTCCGCCCGATCTGCCTCCTTGTTCCGTTCCGCGGCGATCTCGAGAGCCTTCTCGGCAGAGTCCCGGTCCGGATAGGGCCCCATCCTGGACATGGACGACGGCGTCTTTCCCTGCGTGACGGTGCCGTTCTCGATGTCGTAATACCAAAGATGATCCTCGTCTCTCATGTGTTCAGTGTGACACCGATGCGCCAATACGATGCCGATCACACTCGGGCTGTTATCGTCTTGCTCTGTCCGGTGATCCATTCACCGGGGACGGTGAGTGTGGTGTCAGCGTTCTGTCCTTCCACGTACAGTGCCGGAACAATGAATGGGGCGAGATGTCAACAATCATTTACGACCAGCTACTTCCCTACCTGGGCGCCGAGGGTGCAAGATATTGGGCCCAGTTGCTCGTGGTCGATCCCGTCTGACGGGCGTCGATGCCTGAAAGCCCCTGCCGCGCGCGGCAGGGGCTTGATCGTGCCTGCCAAATTCGTGCAAGTCTCGGACCGCTTCACGCCCCTCGGGGGTTCGGACCTCTCTAGGCTTGAGTAATGGCAGTGAATCCAGAGATCGTGGGTCGTGTCTACCCGCCGACCAGGCCCTATCTCGTCGGTCGCGAGAAGATCCGGGAGTTCGCAAAGGCCGTGTTCGCCAACAACCCGATCTCCTTCGACGTTGTCAGCGCTCGCGCGGCAGGCCATGCAGATCTCGTTGCGCCACCTACGTTTCCCGTCATCGTCCAGGGACGTGCCCTCGCGCAATTGGTTGCCGATCCGACGACGGGGATCAAACCCAACAACCTGGTACACAGCGCCGAACATGCCCGCTCTCAACGCCCAGTTGTCGCGGGCGACGAACTCTCTGCGGTGTTGACCATTGTCGACGTGTCACCGCGAGGCGTGAACGCACTGCTCGTGGCCGATGTCGAAATCGTGGACGCAATAGGCGATAACGTAAGCACGATCACCTCGAACCTTTTCGTCAGAGGTGACCGATGACGTCCCCCGAGCGGATATTGCTTGGCGACACCGTCGCCAAGTCCCGCTACCACCTGACCCGCGAATCACTGGTTCGCTACGCCGGGGCATCGGGTGACTTCAATCCCATCCACTACCGCGACGACGCCGCGAAGTCCATCGGCCTTCCAGGTGTAGTGGCACACGGAATGCTGACCCTAGGGCTGTCGACGCAGAGCGTCGTCGACTGGCTCGGCGATCCTGCGAGGATAACAAGCTATCGGGCCCGCTTCACCAAACCGGTGATCGTCGACCCCGACGAAGGCGCGATCGTCGATGTGGTCGCCGAAGTAGGCCAGGTCGACTACGACTCAGGGGCCGCTAGGATCGACCTGACCGTCACTTTCGACGGACACACCGTGCTCGCGCGTTCAGAAATATGGATTTCACTGCGCTGAGTACCAGCGTGTCCCTGAGGGGAACTCCTCGTATGCCTAACGTCGGCAACATATTTCGCACGGCCAAGCGGACCTGTCGCGGGGAGAGGCGGACGAGTTGGCGTGTAAGCCGGATCCTGTCCCCGTCGCCGAAGCGCCGGGTGGCGACCATCCATCTGGGCACACCGTCGCCGGGTACCTCGAGCGGTTCACCCGCAGGCTCGGGCGAGCAGCCCTCGAACACCTGCGCAACCGCACCGAGACCCCGAAAGATCCGATGCGGTCTTCAACCTTGCTCCGGGCGGGGTTTACCTAGCCACCCCGGTCACCCGGGGTGCTGGTGCGCTCTTACCGCACCGTTTCACCCTGACCGGCGCCCACCCCGAAGAGTGCTGCACCGGCGGTCTATTTTCTGTGGCACTATCCCGCGAGTCACCCCGGGTTGCCGTTAGCAACCGCCCTGCTCTGTGGAGTCCGGACTTTCCTCGGCCCAGGGCCTGTGCACACACGGTGCTGGTTCCCTCTGCCGCGGCCGCCCGGCCAACTCGTCCGCCCGACAAGACTACCTTTCCCTACGCCTGTCACGACACCGCACCTGTCATGACACGGCATTAGGGTCGAGGCATGACTCGATACGTCGTACTCTTGCGCGGTATCAACGTGGGCGGAATCAACATCAAGATGGCTGACCTGCGCAACACCTTCAGCGATTTGGGATTCGAGAACGTCAAGACCGTTCTCGCGTCCGGCAATGTGCTGTTCGATTCCGACCGGACCGACATTTCTGCTCTGAAGAGCGATATCGAAGCGGCTCTACGCGCCGAATTCCGTTACGAAGCCTGGGTCTTCGTGCTCGATGTCGACACGGTCCGGAAGATCGTCGACAGCTACCCGTTCGATCCCGAGCGAGAGGGTTGGCAACCATACGTTCTGGTGACGCCCGAGCGGGAGGTCCTCGACATGCTCGCAAGCGTTCGAAACGATCTCGATCCTGGCGTCGAACGCATCCAGGTCGGTGACGGCGTCTTGTACTGGGAAGTCGAACGGGGCAGGACGCTCGAGAGTACGTTCGGGAAGAAGACTGGTGCTGCCAAGCTCAAAGCTTCTACTACCACCCGAAACCTTCGAACCCTCGTCAAGATTTTGAAATGACCCTGCGGTGACGATCCTGGCAGTCGCGCTCGTCGCCGCGGTCCTCGTCTTCGCGGTCGTCCGGCCACGCCGACTTCCCGAGATCGTCGCCGCCGCACCTGCGGCGCTGATCGTCCTGGCCGTAGGGCTGGTGTCACCGTCCGAGGCGTGGGACGAAGTGACCGACATGGCCCCGACTGTCGGGTTCCTCGCCGCGATTCTCGCCCTCGCGCACCTCGCCGACGCGATGGGGGTCTTCACATGGATCGCGGGCCTACTCAGGATTAGGGCACGCGGTGACCCGAAGAGGCTGCTGACACTCGTTTTCGGGTCCGCAGCACTGACTACCGCCGTGCTCAGTCTCGATGCCACGGTCGTCCTCCTCACTCCGGTCGTAATTGCTACAGCTCGATCCCTTCACATGGATCCGAGGCCGCACGCGTACGCCAGCGCGCACCTATCGAACAGCGCTTCGACCCTGCTCCCCATATCCAACCTGACAAATCTGATCGCCTTCTCCGCAACGGGGCTGAGTTTCCTGCATTTCGCAACCATCATGGCCTTGCCCTGGATGGTGTCGATCGCGGTGGAATTGATCCTGTTTCGGCTGTTCTTCCGACGCCAACTCACTCGGCCCGACGCCGAGTCCACAGCTGACCCTCAAACGGCTGCACCGACAGTCGCCCTGTCGATCATCGCGGCGACGCTCGTCGGCTTCGCGGTGTCGGATCTCGTGGGAGTCGCGCCGGCGTGGGTGGCCGCGGCGGGGGCGGTCGTGCTGGGAATCGTCGCGCTTCGACAGGGCCGGACCAGCTTTGGGCGCATCGTGTATTCGATCGACGTGTGGTTCTGCGGGTTCGTCCTGATCCTCGGGGTCGTCGTCGCAGCAGTCGCGAACGGTCCGATCGGCGACTGGATCGGCTCGAAACTACCCACCGACACGACCTTTCTCGGGTTGCTCCTGATGGCCGTAGTCGCGGCGATCGCGGCGAATCTGGTCAACAATCTTCCCGCGACCCTGCTCCTGCTGGCGGCGCTGGGGACCGGTGCGCCGACAGGGCTGATCCTGGCGATGTTGCTCGGGGTCAACCTCGGCCCCAACCTCACCTACGTAGGCTCGCTCGCAATCATGTTGTGGCGACGAGTGACAGCACGTGCGGGTTCACCCGCAGATCTGAGAACCTTCACCCTTCTCTCACTGCTTACGACGCCCCTGACCCTGCTCTCCGCAGTGACCGCACTGTGGCTCGTCCTCTGAAATTGCTTCACAGGTGAGAAGTGTCGTTGACGAGTCGGACGGACGAGCCGCCGTCGGGATAGAAATCGGCGATGCTCAGTGACGCGAGATCCAGGTGCAACCGGTACAGCAGGGCCGGTCCCGCATCGAGTGCGAGCTGGATCAAGGTCTTGATCGGGGTCACGTGGGTGACCACGAGGATAGTTGCACCTCCATACGACACGGTGAGATCTTCGCGGACGCGGACCATGCGCTCACGCACATCGTCGAAGCTCTCCCCCGACGGCGGCCGGACCGACGTGTCCGACAACCAGCGACGGTGCAGTTCGGGGTCACGATCCGCGGCCTCTCTGAACGTGAGGCCCTCCCATTCGCCGAAGTCGGTCTCGGTGAGGCCGTCGACTACGGTCACGGAAAGCCCGAGTGCTGCCGCGGCCGCGGCAGCGGTCTGTCGTGCGCGATCGAGCGGTGAAGACACGACCGCGGTAATTTCTTCTTGTCCGGCAAGTCGTTTGGCCACCCCGTCCGCCTGTGCGCGTCCAAAGTCGGTGAGAGACGGATTCCCACGGCCCGAATAGCGTCGCTCGACAGACAACGCGGTCTGCGCGTGCCGTAGCAACAGCATCCGGGTCGGGGCACCTTGTGTTTCCATCCAGCCCGGCGCGGGGCGCGTCGCCTGCTTCGCCCTCGGTTCCGGCTCGGCCTCGAGCCCCGCGTCCACGACTCCGTCCATCGCTCGGTTAGCGAGTCGGTCGGCGTGCGAGTTCTGATCGCGTGAAATCCACGTGTACTCGACCTGCTCGAACTGTCGTGCGAGATCAGATGCGCTGCGCTGCAACGGAATCATGTCCGGGTGCTTGACCTTCCATCGCCCGGACATCTGCTCGATCACCAGTTTGGAATCCATCCGCACGTCTACCGACGATGCGCCGAGCTCGGCGGCCGCCGAGAGGCCCGCGATCAGCCCTCGGTATTCGGCGACATTGTTGGTCGCCACACCGAGGCTTTCCCAGCGTTCAGCGAGAACTGTTTCGTGTGCGGCGTCGAACACCACGGCCCCATAGCCTGCCGGGCCCGGGTTGCCGCGGGAACCGCCGTCGGCCTCGACAACTACCCGTCCGATACTCACAGACCGGATTCCTTGGTGCGCACCAGGATCCCTCCGCATTCCGAACAACGTACGACCTCCTCAGCGGAGGTACCCGCGATGCGCGAGATTTCACCGCGGTCGAGTTCGATCCGGCAGGCACCGCATCGACGCGCCTGAAGTAGGGCAGCTCCGACACCGTTTCGGCTGCGTTGCTTCTCGTAAACCGCGATCAGATCGGCCGGGAACTGCTCGGCGAGTTCTTCGCGGTTCCGCGTGCAGCGCTCTTCTGCAGCATCGAGATCCGCGACGGCATCGTCGCGGCGCCGCGACGCCTCGATCAGATCTTCCTCGATCTGCGACAACTGGGCACCCGCGTGATCATGATCCGACTGCGTGGCCTCGCGCCGCTCCATCACCTCGAGCAGCTCATCCTCCAGCAGTCCCTGACGGCGGGTAAGGCTACCGAGTTCGTGCTCGAGCTCGGTGAGCTGCTTGGCCCCCACCGAGCCGCTCTCCAGAAGTTTGCGGTCGCGGTCCTCACGTTGGCGGACCGCGTCGACCTCGCCCTCGAGCTTGCGTATGTCACGGTCGAGATCTTCGATGATGATCTCGACGGCCACCGCAGCGTCCTTGCGTTTGACACGTTCCGCCTCGAGCCGCTCGACCTCCTGACGTTCTGGAAGCGCGGTGCGCCGGTGGGCGATCCTCGACAGCTCCGCATCGACACCGGCGAGGTCGAGAAGCTTGGACTGCACCTGTGGTTCGACGTTCACGCGTGGTAACTCCTGCTGTCTTCTGTTAGCGGTTTTCCGTGCAGATGGCTGAGTGATCAACCGTACCCCGCGTGCGGCCACTTCCGGCGGCACCGGGCTGAGACGACGCGCGCAGCGACCACGGATCAGTTCGGACGGACGACAGCCGCACCTGCCATTGCTCCGTCTGCGCGAATGCGGTGTCCAGCACGCTCTTGGCCTGGCCACACCATGGCTGCTCACTCGCCCAGTGCGCGACATCGATCAACGCCGGTCCGCCGGCGCGCAGGTGCTCGTCGGCGGGATGGTGACGCAGATCGGCGGTTACGTACGCGTCGACTCCGAGCCTGGAAACGGCGCCGAGCAGCCCGTCCCCCGAGCCCCCGCAGACCGCGACTGTGCGGACAGTGGCCTCGGGGTCGCCGGCGGCTCGCACGCCCGTTGCCGTGGCGGGAAGCGCATCCGCCACTCGAGTCGTGAAGTCGCGCAGCGACAAAGGCTCCGGCAGTTCCCCCACCCTCCCAAGGCCTCGTGGACCGGGGAATGTCGCCATCTCCATCACGTCGAATGCAACCTCCTCGAACGGATGGGCGGCGCGCACGGCGGCGAGAACCTTCTCCCGGATGCCTCGTGGCGCGATCACCTCCAGCCGGCACTCCTCGTAACTCTCGAGCGCGCCGACCGCGCCGAGCCGTGGGTTCGCGCTGTCGGTCGGTAAGAACTGGCCCTGCCCGGTGACTGACCAACTGCAGTCGCGGTAGTTTCCGACGTACCCGGCCCCCGCCGCAAACATCGCGGACCGCACCTTGTCCACATCGTCGACGGGAACCAAGACCGCCCATTTGTCGAGGTCCCTGCCTGGCTGCGCCTCGATCGGCCCGGTCACGACCAGTCCGAGGGCCGCCGCCAGTGCGTCGGATACCCCAGGGTCCGCGGAATCGGCGTTGGTGTGGGCCGTGAACAGGGCACACCCCGCTTTGATCAGCCTGTGCACCAACGCGCCCTTCGGCGTGTGGGCTCCGACCGTGTCGACTCCGCGCAGCAACAACGGGTGGTGGACGAGGAGCAGGTCGGCTTCGGCGTCGATGGCCTCGTCGACCACCGCGCTTGTCGGATCCACCGCAACCATCACCTTCGTGACCTCGTCCTGCGGGTCGCCGCACACAAGACCGACCGAGTCCCAGGATTCGGCTATGGCGGGCGGATATGCGGTGTCGAGCGCCGCGACTACATCGGCCAGACGAACCGAACTCACTCAGATCTCCTTCATCGCGTCGATCAAGGCGTCGGTCTGCTGACGAGGACGCACCGCCACCCGGAGCGAGTCCGGACCGAGGCCAGGGAACGTGTCACAACGCCGTACGGCAATTCCCCGGTCACGAAGATGCCGACGCATCAGTTCACCGTCAGGAAAACTTAGCAGCAGAAATGGCGCGGCAGCAGGCAGATGTACCGCGACGCCGATCTCGCTCAACCGCCGAACCATGTAGTCACGCCAGCCACCGAGGACGACTGCGTGATCTCGAGCTGCGGCAACGGCGTCCGGGGCACTGCACGCGGCGATCGCCTCCACCTGCAGGCTTCCCAACGGCCAGTGTGCCCGGCCAACCTGCAGTCGATCGAGAATCTCGGGCGAGCCGAGCGCGTACCCGCAGCGCAACCCTGCGAGCGCCCACGTCTTGGTGAGGCTGCGCAGCACCAGGACATCCGGTAGCGAACGGCCCGCCAGCGACTCGAGCTCTCCCGGCACGGCGTCGGCGAACGCCTCGTCGACCACGACTATCCGGCCCGGTCGTCGCAACGCCAGAATCTCCTCTGCCGGGTGCAGCATCGACGTCGGATTGGTCGGATTGCCGATCACCACCAGATCGGCGGACTCGGGAACGGACGCGGAGCCGAGGCGATACGGATCTTCGAGCAGCACCTGGGTGACCGGCACATGAGCCTCCCGCAGCACCCATTCAGGTTCGGTGAACGACGGATGGATCACCGCAGCCTCACGTGCTCCGAGCCGCGGTAGAAGGGAGAACCCCTCGGCCCCACCCGCGAGTAGCAGCACTTCCTCGGGAATCCGGCCGTGCCGGGATGCCACAGCAGACCGGGCAGCGAGATCGGCAGCAACCGTGGGGTAGGAACCGAGACGTGGCAGCGCATCGGCGAGGCGCTGGCGCAACCATTCCGGTGGTCCGTCACCCTGAACGTTCACGGCGAAATCGAGGAGGCCGGGTCCTACATCCGCGTCCCCGTGATGACGCAAGCTCTCCCGGCTACCGGCGCGCATGTCCACGTCTTTCGACCCTAGGGGACAATGATCAGGTGGCACCTCTCTCCACCTCACAAGCCCTCACCCGTTCGGCTCTGTCTGCCCCGATCCTGCTGTTCGATCTCGATGGCACACTCACCGACTCCGCACCCGGAATCCATGCCGGGTTCCGGCACGCGCTTGCGACGATAGGACAACCGGAACCAACCGACGAGATGATCGGCAACGTCGTCGGTCCGCCGATGATCGACACATTCCGATCACTGGGGCTCGAGGAACACCTCGTACAGCGGGCAGTCGCGGCATACCTGGAGCGCTACGACAGCATCGGCTGGGCCGAGAACTCTCCCTTCACCGGAATCGAAGAGATGCTCGCGCGTACCAGCCAAAGCGGTAGGCGGCTCGCCGTAGCCACATCGAAATCCGAACGTTTCGCTGTTCGTATCCTCGAACACTTCGGGCTCGCGCACTACTTCGAGTTCATCGGCGGCTCCAGCGACGACGGTGTTCGCCGGGCCAAGTCCGACGTGATCGAGCACTCGCTGAAGAACCTCGGTGTCACTGCGGTCGAGGGCGCCACCGGCGACGTCCTGATGATCGGCGACCGCGACCACGACGTGCGGGGTGCCGCACATTGGGGCATTCCAACGGTGTTCGTCGAATGGGGATATGGACGCCCGGCCGAGGCCGATCTCGCACATACTTGCGCACGAACCGTCGCGGACCTCGGGAGGATGCTCGATGACAACGCTTGATCGTTCGTCCTCGCAGCCCGCGCTGCACGTAACTTTCGTGTGCACCGGGAACATCTGCCGCTCCCCCATGGCCGAGAAGATCTTCGCGGAACACCTGCGCCGCGCCGCACTCGACCGCGTCACGGTGAGCAGCGCCGGAACCCACCGCTTTCACGTCGGCAGTGCGGCCGACGCCCGCGCCGTCGAGATCTTGAACCTGCACGGCTACCCGACGGATCACACTGCTACAGCGGTCGGGCCTTACCATCTCGGCGCGGAACTGGTGGTGGCTTTGGCCGCGAACCACGACCGCGAGCTCTCCCGGATGGGCGTTCCGGACGGGCGACGCCGGCTGCTGCGCAGCTTCGACCCGGACGCGGATACCTCTTCCGTGGCAGACCCCTTCTACGGCGACCTAGAGGACTTCGACAGGGTCCGCCGCCAGATCGAGGCTGCGGTTCCCGGACTACTCGATTGGGTGCGCGGCCGGTAGCCGATTCTCACCCGTTGCCGGGAAGCTACCGGTAGGTCTCCCCTGGTGAGAGCCAGGAGAGATCAGAGAGGTTCCCTTCTGCCTGCCTACAACGGAACCGAACAGGAAAGAGGAGATGAACGAGGAGATCGACGAGGAATACTACTGGGAGTACGCTCGCCAGATTGAGGAGATGGAGATCCCCGAGCCCGGGCCGACCGCACTTTACGGCGAAGCCGCCCAGAAGGCCGCCCGCAAGACGCTCGCTAAGGCCCTTGGCATCGGCCAGCCGGGTCTCGACCCGGACACGCCCGGGGACTCCCCGCGAAGACAGGTGCGGCTCCCGCGCGACATCAGCGACAAGGTCGACAGGCTCGCCGAAGAGACGGGGAGAAAGCCTTCTGAGGTCATGCGCGAGGCGATCACCCTCTATGTGAACCTGCTGCCCTGACCCCGCAGGGGGCGCCGCCCGGACTGGGTGCGCGCCCCCTACCCCCTTTGGACCAAGTAGCTGATCTACGTGGGTTCGGCGTGGTTGGATCGATTTGACAGTACATCCCGGGCAGGGGGTCGAGAATGTCGTCGAACGATGCACCGAATCCCTACGGAGGCCGAGCGGGCGGAGGAATCAGCTTGCCGGACTACTACCGTCCGTGGCCGGCCATCACAAACCGAAACATGTTCTTGCCGGGCACGGAGATCCTCCCGAATCATGAGATGCGCGTGACGTTCCTGGGCAGTTCCCCGTGGCCACCCAATGCGCTGCAAAAGGGGACGTCGATGTTGGTCGAACTGGGAAACGGCACGTCCCAACCGCGCCGGTTCTTCTTCGACCTGGGCAATGGCAGCGTGGGACATGCGATCGCACTACAGGTTCCGCCTGCGCTGATCAACGACATCTTCATCAGCCACCTGCATGCGGACCATTTCGCGGACCTGCCCTACATGTACCCGTTCCGCGCCTTCTCGGGCGGCTTCGAAGCACTGCGGGTGTATGGCCCGTCCGGGCGGACCCGCGAGTTGGGTACCACAGCGATGGTCGAGAACATGCGCAAGATGAATCGCTGGCACGAAGAGAACTTCGACTCCTGCCCCATCGGGGATGGATTCGAGATCGAAGTACACGAGTTCGACTGGACCGAACGCAACGGCATCTGTTACCAGCACGACGGCGTGGTGGTACGGCACTGGCCACGCTCACACGTGAAGGATGGTGCGTCTGCCTACCGGCTGGATTGGGAAGACGCCGGGCTCTCGTTCGTCTGGACAGGCGACGGCCGCCCCGACGAGTTGTCGGTCGAGTACGGCCGTGGAGCCGACCTGTTCGTCACCGAAGGCACCATCGACACGCCCTGGCTGACCGGCTTGAAGGTCGGTGCTCCGGCGAAGTTGTGGGAGTACACGATGGACATCTACCACACGCCGTACTACGCGGCCGGGTACATGTTCGCGCAGGCGCAGCCCCGCATGGGCGCGATTTGCCACTTCGAGTGGAGCGACGATCAGCTGATGGCCGAGTCGGTCGCTGAGATTCGCACCCATTGGGACGGTCTGTTCATGTTCGGCCTGGACCTCAACGTGATCAACATCACCAAAGATGCCATCTGGTCACGACAAGCAGTGATCTCCGATGGGGCGGCACCCGCTTCGATGGACCCGCGCTGGTTCGTCAAGCCTGGCGACCCACTTCCGGACTCCATCGACTTCCCCACTCCCCGCAACCCCCGGGAAAACCAGCAAGAGCAGTTCGTGCGGGATCTCGAAATCGATCCGTCGTCGTACTATCCGCAGGACGTGTACCGCACGCCGACGCAGACGTGGCCAGGCGTCACGATCAACCCCCGTGAGATGCTCGCCCAGCGAGGCATCTCGGTCGACCCCGACTGGCGCAAGCCTTGAGCGCGCCCGAACCTCCTCCCCTTGCGCCTGCGCCTGGAATCCGCCCGTCAGTGATGCCGGGCCGAGATCGAGTGCCGATCACCTTGCTCACCGGGTTCCTCGGTGCAGGCAAGACGACGCTGCTGAATCGGGTTCTCAGCGGCGACCACGGGCTGCGTATCGGTGTGCTGGTCAACGACTTCGGAGCGATCAACATCGACGCCGCGCTAGTGCAGAGTGTCGAAGAGAACACGATCAGCTTGACCAACGGATGTGTCTGCTGCGAGATCCGTGACGACCTCGTCGCATCGATCGAGGAACTTCTCGCCCGAACCGACGCCGTCGACCACGTCATCCTCGAAGCCAGTGGAGTCGCCGATCCTGCCGGCATCGTGATGACGTTCCTCGATGCCCGCTACGCCGAGTCGTTGCGCATCGACAGCATCATCTGCCTCATCGACGCCGAGGGCATCTTCCGTGACGGTGACGACGATCAGCTCAGCGCGCTGAAACTACGTCAGGTTGCCTTCGCCGACCTGGTTGTTCTCAACAAGACAGATCTCGTCACGCCCGCTCACGTCGCAGTGATCAAAGACTGGATCGATCTGCACATGAAGCGAATTCGCATCGTCGAGACCGCCCACGGTGATGCGCCACTCGAGGTTCTCCTGGGGGCGGGACGCTTCGACCCCACTCGGGTTCCACCACCCTCCAGCGAAGCAGACTGTCTTGCCGGCACCTCGTTCGAGCGGTGGAGTTACCGCGCAGAGAGTACATTTTCCGCCGATTCCCTGCAAAGAATGGTCAAGCGTGAGCTACCTGCCTCGGTATACCGCTGCAAGGGCATCGTCTTCATCGCGGACTCCAGCCAAGCTCATGCGCTCCAGATCGTAGGCAGGCGCTGCGACCTCACCCCACTCGATCTCGGCCACGGGCCACAGTCCACAACCAGCGAGATCGTTGCCATTGGTCGGCACATAGACAAAGGACACCTCGCCCGCCTCTTCGACACGTGCCTCACCAAGAGTTCAGCACGGGCGGATTGAGGCCCGGACTAGGCGGAAGAGATCGGCCGTGGCTGCCGGATTGCTCTGCTGGTGCACCCGTCCCGGGGGTGTGATGGGCAACCCACGATCTGGGATCCTGCCCACTAGCGGCTACCGTGTAGGCGTGCAAAGGCTGAAATTTCTGCTGCGGCCCGGATGGTTGGTATTGATCTTGGTGGTCGCCGGATTTGCCTTCATGTGTTTCTACGTACTAGCCCCCTGGCAACTCGGCAAGAATACGTCCACGGAACAGCGCAACCAGCTGATCGCCGATTCCGTCGACGCCGATCCGGTCCCGGTGGAGAGCCTGCTTTCCGGGGCTGCGGTGGACCAGGGCGACGAATGGCGGCGAGTCACAGCCACCGGAGAGTACGTCCAGAACAGCGACCTCCTGGTTCGACTGCGATCGTTCGAAGGGCAACCCGCGTATGAAGTCCTCACCCCGCTGCGGCTCTCGAGCGGCAGCACCATCCTGGTCAACCGAGGCTACGTCCGGCCGGTCCAGGGAACGGAGGCACCGCCGGTAGGCGCGCCACCGGTGGGACAGGTGACACTCGACGGCCGTCTTCGCCAGTCGGAAGGCACCGTTGCCGGCAAGGAACCGATCTTCGAGGACGGGCAACGTCAGGTCTACACCATCGATGCCGATCAGATCGGTAGCTTCATCGGCACCGACCTGGTAGACGCGTACGTCCAACTGGAACCGGATCAACCCGGTGGCCTGGGCACGATTCCGCTCCCTCAACTCGATGCGGGCCCATACCTGTCGTACGGGCTCCAGTGGCTGGCGTTCGGAATCATGGCACCGCTGGGGCTGGCGTACTTCATCCGGGCGGAATTGCTCGAACGCCGCAGGGAGAAGCGGGCGAAACCCTCTGACGCCGACGACCCCGTCCTCGCGCCCATCGCACGGAAGAGGCCTTTCACGAAGACCAAGCCGGCCGAATCAGCGCCGAGAACGACGACGGAAATCAAGATGGCCGACCGTTACGGCAAGAGTCGCTGATACGAGCGCCGCACCGCTTTGTACTGCCGCGGAGAGGTGGACGGCACGGTCGAGGTCCGCGAGTTCAGGTGAGCGCCCGGAACCGAGGCGAGGCCGCATTTCCACCCCATGCGCATACTCGGTGCGCCCTCCGAGCGATATTCCCAACGCACCCGCTGCGCTCGCCTCCGCCACACCTGCATTCGGGCTGGGGTGCTCAGCCGCGTCCCGCCGCAACGCTTCCCACGCTTCGTTCCTCGATCCACCGACCGTGGGGGCGGCGGCAACAGTCAATGCGCCCGTCAAGCGGGCAGGAAGCAGGTTGACGATGTCGTCCCAGCGCGCCGCCGACCAACCGAAGTTCCGATACCTCGACGAGCGGTAGCCGACCATCGCGTCGAGAGTGTTGGACGCTCGGTAGACGAACAGGCCAGGGGTGCCGGCCAATGCGCCCCACACGAGCGCCCCCACCGCTGCGTCGGAGGTGTTCTCGGCGACTGACTCCAGAGAGGCCCGTGTCAAGCCGGCGGCATCGAGGGCGCTGGGATCGCGCCCACACAGTGACGGCAGCAAGGCACGGGCGGCGGTGAGATCATCAGCCTCCAGGCGCCGCGCCATCGCGTCCCCGGTCCGCCGCAATGACGTTCCACCGAGGACGACCCAGGTCGCCACGGCGGTCCCGACAGCTTCTCCGGCCCATCCACTCCTGCGAACCGCACGGTCCATCGCCACCCCCAGACCGGCCGCTCCACCGATCAGCACTCCCGTGTGCACGAGTCCGAACAACCGGGAATCGCGGTACGTCACCCTCTCCAATGCCATCGCCGTGCGACCGAATCCGGACACAGGATGCCATCGGGCAGGGTCGGCCAGTGCGCGGTCAGCGATGTAGCCGAGCAATAGACCGGCGGCGCGCGCAGTGCCATGACGGGCAAGTCGATACACACGCCATTTGTATCAACAGGTGTGGCACTCCGTGCGAAGGGAGGTCCGGCACAGCGTGAGGTTGATGGCACACCCAGCGATTCTCGTGGTCGAGAGTGTCGAATCCTGATAGTAGGAGTGCCGAAACCTGATAGTAAGCCAAGAATTTCTTCAACTTCTCTTCTCTGCGCCTACCATGGAAGCGTCGCCTCGTTTCCCCCCATGCAGGGCGACTCAGGATCCCGCCCCGCCCTCATCTCTGGTGCTGACTCAACACACCTTTCACGGCCGGGCGGGTTTCCCGTTCTCAGGTGACAGTCGGGACGAAAGATGTCTGTTTCACGCAAATCGCCTGGCACGATTGAGGTATGGACATCGACACGGCGAATCTCGGCGACGACGAATTGATCATCGCTCTGAGCGAGCAGCGCGCACTGCTCGGGGAATCGATCGCGAACGACTACGGCTGCGACACGGTCGGTGGTGTCACCCGCAAGATCCGGGAACTCGAGTCCGAACTCGATCGTCGCGGCTTGTCCACCTGAGAGCTGCCAGATGCAACTCTTACGAACTGGCCCTCACACGGACCAAACGTCGGACTGACTTCCGTCTTCCTCGTAGCGGTCGATCTTCACGATGCCGGCTCCCGATTCGGAATGGGGTCTGTGCGTCTCATTGACCGCTTGGAAGTCGGATTCGAAGGTCCTGTCGGATGATGTCCCGTTGCGCAGCGTCACCTTGTACGTGGGCATGGACACGAATATACGGCGAATTCCGGGCGACGGACGGGTCCGACACCGCGGCCGGACCGGAAGCACCGGCATGCGAATACACAAAGACGAGCTTCGGATTCGAGTGGGCGCGGAGGGTTTCGAACCCCCGACCGCTGGTGTGTAAAGGCGATCCTAGCCGCTGGTCATACCCCTAACGGGTCGTCGAAGTGCGAAAACACATCACAGTAGTTCACACCATTTATCTGTAACTGTGGGCAAAATGTGGGCACGCGTGTAGGTTCTGAAGTTTGACTGCACTTTCTCAAGTTCGGTTGCACCACCGCCGCATTTGTGCAGTGAGCGTGAGACACGCAGTGCGGGGGTGCGCTGGATCGCGCCGTTGAGATGTCACCCGTTTCCTCAACTCCGCTGAGGGCCCGATTGGTGGTCTAACTGATGCGGCTTGACACACGACCGGGGTACAGACCTTGTGGACCAGTTCAAGGGGTCAGGCGACTTCGGCCAAACAGGTGCAGAAGATTCCGCGCACTGCCCCTGGCTGTATGCTGATCAACAGCATGAAGACGATGGTTACCTGACACACTTGGAGTGCGTAGGCGAGGGCGACACCGGGAAACCCTAACGAAGGGGTAAGGCATCCAACTTATTTCAGTTGCAATCGGAATCTTTGGACTATTTGCAATCATCATCGGAGTTGCGATTCTGATTAGGCCAGCTTTCGGAAAGAAGTTTTTTGGCCACTGGAACAGCTTGAAGTTGGACATTGTTCGTTTGACAGTCGCGACGGTAGTGCTTGCCAGTTCCTGGGAATCCAAACCAAACGCCTTGTTTCTTGTGGGCTGCATATTAGCTGCCGCGACAATTTTTTACGCCATCATGGGCAGATGGCCGCCAGGCGAGAAGTTCGTTCAGTCGTTCCTGGTGGAAAGCAGCGCTGGAATGCGCGCCTATGTGCTTTGCGCTGTATTTCCAATGGGAATTCTACTGATTCTGGCGACCGTCTAGCCTATTACTGACAATAGAAGAAGTTGGGCCGGAGCTGTTCAGCGCGGGGTATCTGTGAAGCTCCTATCGGGCTTCTTGCCGCTGCAACGTCTAGCGGATGGGACCCACGCTCAACACGGGCGCGGTGTTGTCGTTGAGGCCAAGCTACGCCGGAGCAACTTCGCCAAGCGGGTCCTCGGCCCTGCGGCCGACCTCGCTGGGGTAGACGACGCGGTGACCCTCCACAGCCTCCGGCACAGCTTCGCGAGCATCTGCCTGACCAACGGAGTCCCGCCGAAGCAGGTGCAGGCGTGGATGGGGCACCACTCGCTGACGTTGACGGCCGACCTCTACGGGCACTTGTTCGCGAGCGAGACGAACCGCACGCATTCGTTGCTCGACGCGGCGGTCACCGGTGCGGACCAGTCCGCAGGGAGTGAAGGAAGGCAGAGCGCGGCATGACCCTCGCCGGTTTCGTACTGCGGACTGGTTGCGGACTGCCGAGAGGATGCGAATCGCTCACGCCGGGGATGACCGGCGTTGACCTGCAAGCACCTTGGTGGGCGCGGAGGGTTTCGAACCCCCGACCGCTGGTGTGTAAAACCAGAGCTCTACCACTGAGCTACACGCCCTTACACACGGCGAATACTCGCCGTGTGCGCATCAGGACTCTAGCGCGGCAAGCGCATTCTCCCAAAGCCCCTGGTCACGGGGCTCTCCCGGGCCATTCATCTCGGCGAACCGGATGACACCACCCTTGTCGATCACAAAGGTGCCGCGGTTTGCGAAACCCAGCTTCTCGTTGAAGACGCCGTATGCCTGCGCGACCGCACCGTGCGGCCAGAAGTCCGCGAGCAGCGGGAAGGTGTACCCCTGCTCCGCTGACCAGATCTTGTGAGTCGGCGACGCACCGACGGAGAGCGCGAGAATGGCTGTTTCGTCGTTTTCGAACTTCGGCAGTTGGTCCCGAACCCTGCAGAGTTCACCCTGGCAGGTTCCGGTGAACGCGAGCGGATAGAACACGAGCAAGACGTTCTTCTTTCCGCGGTAGTCGGAAAGTGTGACTTCCTGGTTGTTCTGGTCCTTGAGGGTGAAATCGGGGGCAACGTCCCCCACCTCGAGCGGCATGACGTGTCCTTAGCTGACTTGGTTTGAGGGTGACGAATTCAGCGCTTGTTCGCGGGATGAGATTTCGGCTGAACCAGACGGCTTCCCGTCCAGTTCCCGAGATTCGCCGCGGAGGTCTGGGTGAGGCCGGCCGTGGGCGCGGACTCTGCGATCTCGCTGGGCTCCACGTGTCCGACCTGACCAGTCTTGGGCGTGAGGACCCACACGAACCCCTCGTCGGACAGTGGGCCGATAGCGTCCATGAGGGCATCGACCAGATCCCCATCTTCGTCGCGCCACCACAACAGCACGACATCGATCACCTCGTCGGAATCCTCGTCCAGAAGTTCTCCACCGATAGCGTCCTCGACTGCCGCGCGCAGATTGTCGTCGGTGTCCTCGTCCCAGCCCAGTTCCTGAACCGCCATGTCGGCGGTGATACCGAGTTTCTGAGCGAAGTTTTGGGCGTCCGCCGCGGCGACCACGGTGGGGTCCTCCTTTGGTTGACGGTGTTCGAGTGCTCGAACACCTGCCGGATGAAGTTCAATCAAAAGAAAGCGAACATGCTCGAGCGCGTTCGCGCAAGCTGGGCACGCGAATATTCTCCAGAATTTGGTCAAACAATGTCATTGACAGAGCCTACGACGGCGGCGTCAGGACGTGGGACGGGCTGTCTGAATCTCGCCGCCGAGCTGGTCTCCCCCGAACTCAACCTTTCGGGCCACTATCTGCGAAAACGCTACCGAACAGTAACCCTGTGAAGGCGTGCTGACTGGGCAGCAATGGGGAAAGATGAAGGACGCGACGGACCAATCATCGATCGGCGTCGTATTCATCAGGACAAGGGTCGGGCCCAAACGGCCGCGATCGCAGGAGAGGACGCCACCCGCGCGTTCCACCACAGAATGAGGAGCAACGTTGTCAGACCTGACCGAGGCACCCGCGTCTAAATCCGAGAAGACCGCCCACGGCGTTCGAGCGGGCCAGCCTGCCAACCCCGGTGCCGAGGGCCGCGTTCGCGTCATTCGCGAGGGTGTTGCGTCGTATCTGCCGGATATCGATCCAGATGAGACCTCGGAGTGGCTGGAATCGTTCGACGGACTGCTCGATCGGTCCGGGCCCACTCGCGCCCGGTATCTGATGCTGAGGATGCTCGAGCGGGCTGGGGAGAAGCATGTCGCGTTGCCGGCTCTGACATCCACGGACTATGTGAACACCATCCCGACGGAGAGCGAGCCGTGGTTCCCCGGCGACGAGGAGGTCGAACGGCGGTACCGGGCGTTCATCCGGTGGAACGCGGCGATCATGGTGACCCGCGCACAACGTCCGGGTGTCAGCGTCGGCGGCCATATCTCTACCTACGCCTCGTCAGCCGCCCTGTACGAGGTGGGGTTCAACCACTTCTTTCGCGGCAAGGACCACCCCGGTGGCGGGGATCAGATCTTCATTCAGGGCCACGCCTCCCCCGGCATCTATGCGCGCGCGTTCCTGGAGGGGCGGATCCCCGCAGAACAGATGGACGGCTTCCGGCAGGAAGCCTCGCATGCGGACAAGGGCGGTGGACTGCCGTCGTATCCGCACCCTCGCCTGCTGCCAGACTTCTGGGAGTTCCCAACGGTGTCGATGGGCTTGGGCCCGATGAACGCGATCTATCAGGCAAGGTTCAACCACTACCTGCACGACCGCGGCATCAAGGACACCTCCGATCAACACGTGTGGGCGTTCTTGGGGGACGGCGAGATGGACGAGCCCGAGTCCCGGGGCCTGGCCCACGTCGCCGCAACCGAGGGCCTGGACAACCTGACGTTCGTGGTGAACTGCAACTTGCAACGCCTGGACGGCCCTGTCCGAGGCAACGGCAAGATCATCCAGGAACTCGAGTCGTTCTTCCGCGGCGCGGGCTGGAATGTGATCAAGGTCGTCTGGGGCCGCGAGTGGGACAAGTTGTTGCACGCTGACCGGGACGGTGCCCTGGTCAACCTGATGAACGTCACCCCCGACGGGGACTACCAGACCTACAAGGCAAACGACGGCGCGTTCGTGCGCGAGCACTTCTTCGGCCGAGACCCGAGAACGAAGGAGTTGGTGGCGAACCTGTCGGATCGCGACATCTGGAACCTCAAACGCGGCGGGCACGACTACCGCAAGATCTACGCCGCATATGCGGCAGCGACCGCACACAAGGGTCAGCCGACGGTCATCCTGGCGCACACCATCAAGGGCTACTCGCTGGGTAAGCACTTCGAGGGGCGCAACGCCACACATCAGATGAAGAAGCTCACCCTCGATGATCTGAAGAGCTTCCGCGATCTGCAGCGAATTCCGATCTCCGACGCCGAACTCGAGAAGGACCCGAAGCTGCCGCCGTACTACCACCCAGGCATGGACGCGCCTGAAATTCAGTACATGCTCGACCGTCGCCGCGCCCTCGGCGGCTTCCTGCCGGAGCGGCGAACCAGTGCGGCCCCGCTACCGATGCCGCCGGACAAGGCTTACGCCGCAGTGCGGAAGGGTTCGGGAAAGCAGCAGGTCGCCACCACGATGGCGCTGGTGCGGATCATGAAGGAGTTGTTGCGAGACAAGAAGATCGGAAAGCGGATCGTCCCGATCATCCCGGACGAGGCTCGCACCTTCGGAATGGACTCCTGGTTCCCGTCGCTCAAGATCTACAACCCCAACGGGCAGCTGTACACGGCCGTGGACGCGGATCTGATGCTTGCCTACAAAGAATCCGAGCACGGCCAGATCCTGCACGAGGGCATCAACGAGGCCGGCTCGACCGCTTCCTTCACCGCAGTCGGCACCTCCTACGCCACCCACGGCGAGCCGATGATCCCGCTGTACATCTTCTATTCGATGTTCGGATTCCAGCGAACCGGCGACGGCTTCTGGGCGGCCGCCGATCAGATGGCTCGCGGCTTCGTCCTGGGCGCCACCGCCGGCCGGACCACCCTCACCGGAGAAGGCCTGCAACACGCGGACGGGCATTCGCTGCTACTTGCTTCGACGAACCCCGCGGTCGTCGCCTACGACCCAGCGTTCTCGTACGAGATCGCGCATATCGTCAAGGACGGGCTACGGCGAATGTACGGCGGAACCATCGACGCCGACGGCAATATGGAGCCGGGGTTCGGTGGAGAGAACATCTTCTACTACATCACCCTGTACAACGAGCCCTACTCCCAGCCCCCGGAACCGGACAACTTGAACGTCGAAGGTCTGTTGAAGGGCATTTACCTGTTCAAGAAGTCCGAGGCGTCCGTCGCCGGCACCAACGGACGCTCCGCCGATTCCGCGCTCGCCGCGCAGATCCTCGTGTCCGGCGTCGCGATGCCCGAGGGCTTGAGGGCCCAGAAGATTCTCGCCGACGAGTGGGGCGTCGCGGCCGACGTATGGTCGGTGACTTCCTGGGGTGAACTGCGCCGCGACGGCGTCGAATGCGAGAGACTCGCCCTGCGCGACCCTGGTACCGACGCCCCGGTTCCGTATGTCACCAAGGCCCTCTCCGATGCGGCAGGTCCGTTCGTCGCCGCGTCGGACTGGATGCGCGCCGTGCCGGACCAGATCCGCCAGTGGGTGCCCGGGTCGTACACGACCCTCGGCACCGACGGCTTCGGCTTCTCCGACACACGCCCGGCCGCGCGCCGGTACTTCAACGTCGACGCGGAATCGATCGTCGTCGCTGTCCTGGCCGCCCTCGCCGAGCAAGGCGCCCTCGACAGAGCCAAGGCCGTCCAAGCCGCCGACAGGTACCGCATCGACGACATCAGCGCCGCCGCCGTGTCCTACGCCGACACAGGAAGCGCATAACGTCGGATCTTCTCGCCCACCTCGCTCGTGTGTCCGACGGACACAAAGGGCGGGGTGGGCGTAGGTTCTTGAACATGGTCGAGCAGAGCCCGATGGACTCCCGAAGCCGACAACCCAGGGACCCGTTGCCGGATGCACTGCTACGTCGGGTCAAGCAGTTCTCCGGACGCCTCTCGACCGAGGCAGTGACGACAATGCAGGAGCAGCTGCCATTCTTCGGCGACCTCGACGCTGCCCAACGCTCCAACGTGCAACTGGTGGTCCAGACGGCCGTCGTCAACTTCCTGGAGTGGCTCAAGGACCCGGATGACAGCGACATCCTCTTCAGCCTCGACGCCTTCCAAGTGATTCCGGAGGACCTGGCTCGTAGACTCACGCTCCGCCAGACCGTCGACATGGTCCGGGTCGCGATGGAGTTCTTCGAGCAGTGGCTTCCCGCACTGGCGCGAAACGAACAGCAACTGACCGCGCTCACCGAAGCCGTGCTGCGCTACGGGCGCGAACTCGGGTTCGCCGCCGCCTCCGCGTACGCCAGTGCGGCAGAGTCCCGCGGCGCCTGGGACACCAGGCTCGAGGCCCTCGTCGTCGACGCCGTGGTCCGGGGGGACACCGGTTCCGACATGCTTTCGCGCGCGGCAACCCTCAATTGGGACGCCACTGCGCCTGCGACCGTGATAGTTGGTACACCACCTGAAGACGAACGGGTCTCGGTGGTCAGCACTGTCCACACCATCGCGCAGAAGCACGGCCGTGCCGCTCTGGCCGTCGTGCAAGGTTCGCGCCTCGTCATGGTCGTCAGCGGCAAGCTTCAAAACGGGCAGGGCGACTCGAAATTCATGACCGACCTGATCGACAAGTTCGCGGACGAGCCGGTGGTCATCGGCCCGACCACACCAACGCTGGGTGCCGCCCACATCAGTGCTGTCGAGGCACTCGCCGGGATGCAGGCGGTCGCGGGCTGGCGGGGTGCACCTCGACCCGTTCATGCCGCTGAACTGCTCCCCGAGCGTGCACTCATCGGGGACAACGCTGCGGTGACCGCACTGAATGATCATCTGGTCGCCCCGCTCGCGGCTGCGGGAGGCGTGCTCACAGACACTCTGGACGCGTATTTGGACTGTGGAGGTGCGGTTGAGACTTGCGCCCGGCAGCTGTTTGTTCATCCAAATACAGTGCGATACCGACTCAAGCGAATCGCAGAAGTCACCGGCCGCGATCCTACGAACCCACGGGATGCTTACGTCCTCCGAGTGGCCGCGACTGTGGGGCGATTAACACATTCTCATCACGGAACCATAACTAGTTTAACACCAGTCCCACCCTTCCCATTTGGAGAAGTCGGCCTGTAACGAAAGTGTGGCCCGATCCGATGCGATCACCCGACGTGCAATTTTGTGGGAACCCAACAATTCCGCTCACAAAGGTTCATTCGTCACGGCATCTCGCAGCACGCCTTCCACGGTGTTCTCTTGAAGAGTGATTTCGTTGCTTGCCCCGGGTCAGGGCTCTCAGACTCCCGGCATGCTCATCCCATGGTTGGAGCTGCCGGGTACGCAAGATCGCGTCGCGCTGTGGTCGAAGGCTGCTCGCCTCGACCTCATCCGGCTCGGTACAACTGCTACAGCCGAGGAGATCACCGACACGTCGGTCACTCAGCCTCTGGTCGTTGCGACAGCGTTGCTCGCCTTCGAAGAACTCGATGCGCACGGCCTGATTCCAGCGGACACCATCGCCGCCGGACACTCGGTCGGTGAACTCGCCGCTGCCGCCGTCGCCGGCGTCCTGTCGACCGACGACGCCGTCGCCCTCGCCGCCGTGCGGGGAGCGGAGATGGCCAAGGCCTGCGCACTGGAACCAACGGGCATGTCCGCAGTCCTCGGCGGCGACGAGGCCGTCGTACTAGCCCGCCTCGAAGAACTCGGCCTCGAGGCCGCCAACCGCAACGCAGCGGGCCAGATCGTCGCGGCAGGTCTGCTGTCGGCACTCGAAGAACTGGCGGCCAACCCTCCGGAGCGGGCGCGGATCCGCCCTCTCCCTGTCGCGGGTGCATTCCACACCCGGTTCATGGCTCCAGCCCAGGAAGCGGTCAGCGAGGCCGCTTCCAAGATCACACCCAACGAACCCACTCGCACATTGCTGTCCAATTACGACGGCGCGCCGGTCACGTCCGGCGCCGACACACTGACTAAACTTGCCGCGCAGGTCACCCGACCTGTGCGGTGGGACCTGTGCACCGCGAGCCTGCGGGCCGCTCAGGTCTCCGCGATAGCGGAGCTTCCACCAGCCGGAACCTTGGTCGGTATCGCCAAGCGTGAAATGCGCGGTACGCCCACTCTGGCACTCCAGACCCCTGGGGATCTCTCCGCACTGGCCGAACCGGCACGACTCGGCTAGTTTTCTGCGCGTACCGCTGGTGCGCGCAGACTGCAAGCGCGTCCGGTGGGACGTGCACGTACAACTCCAGATACATCTCCAACGAACAAGAAGGGAGCCACTCAGTGGCCGCCACCCAGGAAGACATCATCGCCGGACTCGCCGAAATCATCGAGGAGGTCACCGGCATTGAGCCGTCCGAGGTGACCATCGAAAAGTCCTTCGTCGACGACCTCGACATCGACTCCCTCTCGATGGTTGAGATCGCCGTCCAGACTGAGGACAAGTATGGCGTGAAGATCCCCGACGAGGATCTCGCCGGACTGCGCACAGTCGGTGACGCCGTGGCCTACATCCAGAAGCTCGAAGCCGAGGGTGGCGAAGAGGCCGAGGCTGTCAAGGCCAAGCTCGAAGCAGCCAAGAACGAAGAGGAGTGAGCCCAACCGTGACTTCCGCCTCGCCCAGTGGGAAACAATTCCCCAACATCGTCGTCACCAGCCTCGCGGCCACGACGTCGATCGCCGGTGACGTGGATGGCACGTGGAAGGGCCTGTTGGCCGGAGAGAGCGGCATCGACACCCTTCACGATCCGTTCGTCACTAAGAACGAACTGCCGGTGAAGATCGGTGGCCACCTCAAGGTGTCCCCCGACGAGTTCCTGAAGCGGGTCGAGATCCGCCGGATGAGTTTCGTCGAACGGTTGGCGCTCGTTCTGGGCCGTCAGGTCTGGGAGAACGCCGGTAAGCCGGAAGTCGACGGCGACCGTCTCGGCGTCGTGATCGGCACCGGCCTCGGTGGTGGGGAAGCCCTCATCGAGGCCGTGGACAACATGAAGAAGGGTGGATACCGCAAGGTGTCACCCTTCGCCGTTCAGATGGTGATGCCCAATGGGCCGTCGGCCACGGTTGGGCTCGAGCTCGGAGCGCGCGCCGGGGTGATCACTCCGGTCTCGGCCTGCTCTTCGGGTTCGGAGGCCATTGCCCATGCCTACCGCATGCTCATCATGGGTGATGCCGACATCATCGTCGCAGGCGGTGTCGAGGGGTTCCTCGACTCCGTGCCAATCGCAAGCTTCGCCATGATGCGCGCGTTGAGTACACGCAACGATGATCCGAAGGCGGCGTCACGACCCTTCGACAGGGATCGCGACGGCTTCGTGTTCGGTGAGGCCGGTGCCTTGATGGTTCTCGAGACCGAGGAGCACGCCAAGGCTCGCGGTGCCACGATCCACGCTCGGGTAATGGGCGCGGGCATCACCTCCGACGGCTTCCACATCGTCGCGCCTGATCCCTCTGGGGCCGGCGCTGCGCGGGCCATGACGAGGGCAATCGAAAGTGCTGGACTGACCAAGAAGGACATCCAGCACATCAACGCGCACGCCACAGCTACTCCTATCGGTGACACAGCGGAGGCGAACGCCATCAACGTTGCCGTCGGCAACCATGCCTCGGTATACGCACCGAAGTCCGCGTTGGGGCATTCGATCGGTGCCGTAGGGGCGCTCGAGGCGGTAGTCACGGTCCTGACTCTGCGTGACGGAGCAATTCCGCCCACGCTGAATCTCGACAATCAGGATCCAGAGATCGATCTGGATGTCGTCAAGGGCGAAGCCCGATACGGCGAGGTCGATTTCGCGATCAACAACTCGTTTGGTTTCGGTGGGCACAATGTCGCGCTCGCCTTCGGCCGAGCCTGACAGCCGGTCGTCCTAGATCGGGGGTGGGGGCCCCTGCATTGAGGTCTCCACCCATCGATAGCCCGCTACATGGAGGACGCGATGACAATCCTGGCACCTTCGACAAAGTCTGATTCGTCGATCGACCCGCGCGATCCCCTTGCCCGCCTGGCCAAGCTATTCGACGCCGGAACTGTCGCCCCACTCCACCCGCGTGACAAGTCCGGTGTTCTGGCCGCGGTCGGCAACATCGACGGTGTCCGCACGATCGCCTACTGCTCCGATGCCACCGTCATGGGTGGCGCAATGGGCGTCGAGGGTTGCAAGCACATCGTGGCGGCGATCGACATTGCCCTAGAGGAGGACGCCCCCATCGTCGGGCTCTGGCACTCGGGCGGCGCTCGTCTCGCCGAAGGAGTTGAGGCACTGCACGCTGTCGGCATGGTCTTCGAGGCCATGGTCCGTGCGTCCGGTCGCATCCCGCAGATTTCCGTCGTCCTCGGATTCGCCGCCGGCGGTGCGGCATACGGACCCGCACTGACCGATATCGTCATCATGGCTCCCGAAGCCCGTGTCTTCGTAACCGGACCCGACGTGGTCCGCAGCGTCACGGGCGAGCAGGTCGACATGCTGTCGCTCGGCGGTCCTGACACCCACTCCAAGAAGTCGGGCGTCGCGCACATCGCCGCCCACGATGAGGACGACGCGCTGCATCGGGCACGCCGACTGGTATCGATGTTCTGCGAACAGGGCGAATTCAACCAGTCTGCCGCACAGCACGGCGACACCGATCTCCGTGCCCTCATGCCTGAGTCGGCCAAGCGTGCCTACGATGTGCGCCCGATCGTCCACGAACTGCTCGACAACGTCGAAGGCGAGTCGAGTTTCGAAGAACTGCAGGGTAACTACGCCCGCAGCATCGTCACCGGTCTCGGTCGCCTCGGCGGTCGCACCGTCGGCGTGATCGCCAACAACCCGCTCCGGCTCGGGGGTTGCCTCAACTCCGAGAGTGCCGAGAAGTCGGCTCGCTTCGTCCGCCTGTGCAACGCGTTCGGGATTCCACTCGTGGTACTCGTGGACGTCCCCGGATACCTGCCCGGCGTAAGCATGGAATGGGAAGGCGTGGTTCGCCGCGGGGCCAAGCTGCTCCATGCATTCGCCGAAGCCACAGTTCCTCGCGTCACCGTCGTGACCCGAAAGATATACGGCGGCGCCTATATCGCCATGAACTCCCGCGCTCTCGGCGCCACCGCTGTCTACGCTTGGCCCGGTGCCGAGGTCGCCGTGATGGGCGCCAAGGCCGCCGTCGGCATCCTGCACAAGCGCGCCCTCGCGGCCGCACCCGAAGAAGAACGTGAGGCGCTGCACGAACGTCTCGCAGTCGAGCACGAGAGCATCGCCGGCGGAGTCGACCGCGCCGTCGCAATCGGCGTGGTGGACGAGGAAATCGACCCGTCGAAGACTCGCAGCGTCGTAGCCGCCGCTCTCGCAGCAGCACCCGCTCGACGTGGCAATCACAAGAACATTCCGCTGTGATCGATCTGCGTCCCGCTGGGAACGCCTTCACAACGGGGCTCTCGACTTCGGCGGCACCGCGGCCGCCGAAGGATGAGCGGATCCGCTAGTCAGCCAACGTCTCGACGCAACCAGGTGACCTCAGCGCCTTCGCCGCCGCTACGGAAGGGCTCCAGGGCCTCGTCCCAGGCGGTTCCGAGCGCGTTGTCGATTTCAGTCGCGATATCGCCTTCTGCCTGCATCAGCGCCCTCAGGCGCATCTCGCCGAGAATGACGTCACCGTTGGCGCTCGTCGAGCCGCGCCAAAGGCCCATTCCGGGAACGTAGCTGTACCTTTCGCCGTCAACACCGTCGCTGGCGTCCTCGGTGATCTCGAAGCGCAACATCGGCCACGGGCGGAGGGCGTTGACCAGCCTCGCAGCTGTCCCGACAGGGCCTGCCCAATTCGTGGTCGCTCGCATGACGCCGGCAGAGGCCGGCTGCGAGGTCCACTTGAGGTTGGCCCGGCAATTCAAGGCCGAAGTAAGTGCCCATTCGATATGGGGGCACAGCGCAGACGGCGACGAGTGGATGTATGCAACACCAGTCGTCGCGTCCGCGAACTGATTCAATGCTTGCACTCGAGCCTCCTGCTTCGACGAGGGACGTCTTCCCCAACGACCTCGAGCGATGCAGTCAGCAGGCTCGGTTGACAGTGTGCCTTGTGTTACATGTGTTGCGCCAGTGATTTGAAGAAATCAGTGTGAAATAAACCTGAGATCATTCCTGGCGTTCCGCGAGAATACCGTCGCTCAACTCGGTCCATAGTGGTTTTGCCCAGTCGCCGAACTCCCGGTCCGTCAGCGTGACACATGCCAGGCCGGCAACCGGATCGACCCACAGGAACGTGCCCGACTGGCCGAAATGACCGAAGGTCTGCGACGAATTACGTAGGCCCGTCCAATGCGGACTCTTCGCCGAGCGAATCTCGAAGCCAAGGCCCCAGTCGTTCGGACGCTGGGAGCCGTATCCGGGCAGAATCCCGGCCAGACCGGGAAATTGTACCGATGTGGCATCCGCGAACATCCGAGACGAAATGAGCGCCGGATTGAACAGTTCAGCAACGAAACGGCCGAGATCGCTCGCCGAGGATCGTGCGCCGTGACCAGCTGGACCCACCAGCGCCGACGCACCCATCGAAAGCGGCGTGAAGACAGCTTCGGCGAGATAGTCGGCGAATTCGATCGACGTCTCGGCCACAAGGAAGTCGGCGAGCACCTCGTAGCCCGCACTCGAGTAGATCCGCTTGAGTCCGGGCGCCGTCTGCACACGGTTGACGCCGAACGCGAGCCCCGACGCGTGTGCCAGCAGATGCCGTACGGTCGAGCCTTCGGGACCAGCAGGTTGGTCGAGCTCGACGGCGCCTTCCTCGGCTGCCACCAGGACGGCGTAAGCGCACAGCAGCTTCGTCACCGACGCCAGCGGGAAAACACGCTGCTGGTCGCCGTACTCACCGATGACTCCGTCCTCACGCGACAGAACCACCGCCGCCGCGTTGTCCACCGGCCACCCGGCAATCCGCTCTAGACTCTGCACCAAGTCAGACTACGAGGGCCGGCGGCGGTGAGCTTCAGCGAGTCCTCACCAGTCTGCTTCGGTGTACCGGACGACGCCGCGAATGTTCTTGCCGTCGAGCATGTCCTGGTACCCGTCGTTGATGCCCTCCAGGTTGTATGTACGAGTGACCATGTCGTCGAGGTTCAACTGTCCGGACTTGTACATGGCCAGCAGGTTCGGGATCTCTACCCGAGCATTTCCACCACCGAAGATGGTGCCCTTCAGATCCTTCTGCAGCATGGAGAAAAGGAACAGGTTCAACTTGACGTCCATGTCGGTCATCGAACCCATGGCGGTGACGACGCAGATGCCGAACTTGCTGGTGAGCAGCATGGCCTCTTCGACATATTCGCCGTGCATCTCCCCGACCGTGATGATCGACTTCTGTGCCATCAGACCATTCGTAAGAGACATGATCGGCTCGATTGCGGCGGCGGCGCTCTCGAAGGCATGCGTAGCCCCGAACTTCAACGCCTGCTCCCGCTTCCACGGCACAGGGTCGATGGCAAAGATCTGGCGGGCCCCGGACGCAACCGCGCCCTGCAGCGCACTCATTCCGACGCCGCCGACACCCATGATCACGACAGACTCGCCCGGCTTCACTTCGGCCATTCGCGTCGCCGAACCCCAACCGGTGGGTACGCCGCAGCCGACTAGAGCGGCGACTTCGAATGGGACGTCTTTGTCGATCTTCACGACCGAGGTCTCGTGCACGACCATGTACGGCGAGAACGTACCGAGCAGGCACATCGGGATCACGTTCTCACCGCGCGCATGGATTCGGAACGTGCCGTCACTGATGGCCAAACCGTTCAGCAACCCCATGCCGAGATCACACAGGTTCTGGTGTCCTGCCGAACACGCCGGACACCTGCCACAGGCGGGGACGTACGAGAGCACCACGTGATCGCCGACCTCGAGGTCTTTCACCTCGGGACCCACCTTCGTGATCACTCCGGACCCTTCGTGGCCACCCATCACCGGGAAGGATGGCATGGGCGTCGCCCCTGTGACGATGTGATGGTCGGAGTGGCACATTCCGGCGGCTTCCATGCGAATCTGAACCTCACCCGCAACTGGTTCACCGATCTCGATTTCCTCGACCGACCACGGTTCGTTCAGGCCCCACAGGATCGCACCTTTGGTCTTCATGTGACTTCCAACCCTTCAGTCATGTCTGCATGTCTGCTGATGTGACCATAGACACAAACGGTCTGGATTGGAACATGTTCTACCGAATCGCGTCGGAGGAATCCGGAACCGCTACTCGGGAACGTCCCGGAAACCATGGATCGGATGAGTGACGACGAACGGTCGTGCTTCATCACGAGTTGATGGCTGCGCACAGTTGCGGGACCAGGCGGGTCCGCGCCCCGGCGGGTCGTGTCGATCCGGATAGGTTGTCCGCAATTCCCGTATAGTCCGCACCGGCGAGGGAGACCAGTCGGTTTCTTGTTTGTGCCCTGCGGGCGGTGCGCCCGCAGAGATGTCGTGCATATCCATCTCCTCTTTGGTCGAAGGAGTCCGATCACGATGCCTCACAACGCTATTGACCTGTTTTTCTCTGGGCGTGACGCCGGAGCAGGCCCCCGAATCCGACGACGGCGCACGGCGGGATTCGTCGCCACCCTCGCCGCGGGACTCACGCTCACGGCCGCCCCGGTGGCGCAGGCCGACACCGTCGAGACCACGATCCCGGTCGGCGGGGAGTCGTTCGAGGTTGCGATCACCCCGGACGGAACCCACGCCTATGTCACGAACCCCTACGCCAGAAGGGTTTCGGTGATCGACACCATCACCGACACCGTCACCGGCACAATCGAGGTCGGCGGCGGGCCGTACGGGGTCACGATCACCACTGACGGAACCCGCGCCTACGTCGCCAATACTTCCGACGACACCCTTTCAGTGATCGACACCGCTACCGACACCGTCACCGACACCATCGACGTCGACCCCTTCCCGTTCACAATGTCGATCACCCCCGACGGAACCCGCGCCTACGTCACCCACCGCCTCGACCACACAGTGTCGGTGATCGACACCGCCACCAGGACCGTCACCGACACCATTGACGTCGGGCTCTACCCGTACGACGTGGAGATGACCCCAGACGGTACCCACGCTTACGTCACCAACGAGGGCGACAATTCGGTGTCGGTGATCGAGACTGCAAGCAACACCGTCAAGACCACGGTCCCGGTCCCCGGGGCGCCGAACGGAGTGGCGATCAACCAGGACGGCACCAGTGCCTACGTCGCCAGCTACGACGCGGTGTCGGTAATCGACACCATCACCGGCACAGTGACCGGCACCATCGACGTCGATGGTGGGCCGAACGACGTGGCGATCAACCCAGAAGGCACCCGCGCCTACGTCACCGACTCCGCCAACACGGTGTCGGTGATCGACACCATCACCGGCACAGTGACCGGCACTATCGACGTCGGCGGCAATCCGTCCGGGGTGGCGATCACACACGACGGCACCCGCGCCTACGTCACCAACGAAGGCGGCGACACGGTGTCGGTGATCGCGATCGAGCGGGCACCGACCGTGGCCGGCACACCCCCGGCCGGTGCTGTCGGACAGCCCTACGAATACGCCTTCACCCTCACCGGGCAGCCCGCCCCTGTCACCAAGCTCACCCTGGGTACCCTGCCCGACGGGCTGACCCTCAGTGGTGATGGTGTTCTGTCCGGTACCCCCACCACCGCAGGACAATTCGAGTTCACCGTCACCGCCGGCAACGGCATCGGCGACGACGCCAACCTGCCCGTCGTCCTCGACATCACCGAGGAGCCATCGGACGGGTCCTTGGGACTGCTCGGACCCTTGGGGTTGCTCGGGGCCTTGGGATCGCTCGTGTCCCTGGGGTCGTAGATCCTGAGACGACGACGCCCCCACCTCATCCGGCGGCTACAAGTGTCGACGCAACACCTGTCGGTCTAGTTGGGGGTCAGTAGATCACGCAGGCGCTCGGCTGGAGAGTCCCAGCCGAGCGTCTTGCGTGGACGGCCGTTGAGTTCCCGAGTCGACGTACTCGAAATCCTCCGACCCGTACACGGACAGATCGACGCCCCTGGAAAAGTACTGGCACAGCATGCCGTTGGTGTTCTCGCTCGATCCCCGTTGGCACTGCGATGCCGGATCGCAGAGGCGGCAAGGAACTGCCGGCTCAATGCCTCGAGCTCATCAGCTGAAAGCGATACCCGGTGGTCGCGGGGCCAGGCGCGTTCGTGCCCAAACGGGGCGTGTCGATGGGGTGTACCCCTACCCCCATCCCGTATAGTCTGCTCCTTGCACGGGGGACCATACGGTTTCTGTTTTCGCTCTGTGGGGGCAGCCGCAGAGGTGCCGTGCCATCCGTATCTCCTCATAGGTCGAAGGAGCCAGATCACGATGCCTTACAACACGATTGACTTGCCCCGCCCTGGAGGCGGGATCCGCACCCGGCGACGGCGCACGGCGGGGATAGTCGCCGCCCTGTCGGCGGGGCTGATGCTCACAGCCGCACCGGTGGCGCATGCCGATACCGTCATCGACACCATCGACGTCGGCGACGACCCGTCCGGGGTGGCGATCACCCCCGACGGCACCCGCGCCTACGTCACCAACTTCCGCGGCGAGACGGTGTCGGTGATCGACACCACCACCAACAAGGTCACCACCACCATCGCCGTCGGCGACTACCCGCGCGCGGTGGCGATCACCGGCACCCGCGCCTACGTGACCAACAACGACGACGGCACGGTGTCGGTGATCGACACCACCACCAACAAGGTCACCACCACCGTCGACGTCGGCAAAGAGCCGTCCGGGGTGGCGATCACCCGGGACGGCACCCGCGCCTATGTCACCAACGAAGGCGGCACGGTGTCGGTGATCGACACCGCCACCAACAAAGTCACCACCACCATCGCCGTCGGGGGTACGGCAACCGGGGCGACGATCACCCGGGACGGCACCCGCGCCTATGTCACCGATGGGCCGAACGACGTGGTGTCGGTGATCGACACCGCCACCAACAAAGTCACCAGCACCATCGCCGTCGGCGACTTCCCGCGCGGGGTGGCGATCACCGGCACCCGCGCCTACGTCACCAACCGGCGTGACGACACCGTGTCGGTGATCGACACCACCACCAACAAAGTCACCACCACCATCGCCGTCGGCGACTACCCGGGCGCGGTGGCGATCACCCCCGACGGCACCCACGCCTACGTGACCAACAACGACGACGACACCGTGTCGGTGATCGACACCACCACCAACAAAGTCACCACCACCATCGACGTCGGCAACGGCCCGTCCGGGGTGGCGATCACCCCCGACGGCACCCACGCCTACATCAACAACTGGTCGGACGACACGGTGTCGGTGATCGCGATCGACCAGGCACCGACCGTAGTCGGCACACCCCCGGCCGGAGCGGTCGGGCAGCCCTACGAGTACGCCTTCACCCTCACAGGGCAGCCCGCCCCTGTCACCAAGCTCACCCTGGGTACCCTGCCCGACGGGCTGACCCTCAGCGGCGATGGCGTTCTGTCCGGCACCCCCACCACCGCAGGACAATTCGAGTTCACCGTCACCGCCGGCAACGGCATCGGCGACGACGCCAACCTGCCCGTCGTCCTCGAGATCACCGACACACCGCCGACCGGGTCCCTGGGATCGCTCGAGTCCTGGGGTTCGTAGACCCTGAGACGACGACCGCCCCACCTCGAAGAACGAGATGCGCCGCTCCATTTCGCTGCCTTCGTCGCAATCATCTTCGGCGCCAGCGTCTTCCTGGTGAGCAAGCGTGACGCCTGAGCATCTGCGTTGCTCCTCGAGCGCCCGGTCGGGATCCCCGGCCGGGCGCTTTGCACTATCTTCGGCCGATTGAGAGGAGGCCCGAGCTGTGCGGATCGGGGTACTGGCGTACGAAGGCTGCCTGGCGGCGGAGATCTTCGTATTCACCGACCTACTTCGCATCGCCAATCGTGTTGCGCGCGAGACGGGTGCTGCATCGATGGATCCGTTCCGGGTGTCGGTGATCGCGGCGTCGGCCGACCCGGTCCCGGCGGCTGGTGGGTTCCCGATCGGCGTCCGTCGTTGGCATCACCGTTTCGATCAGATCGTGGTGCCGGGATTCGAACTCGTGCCGTCCGAGGATCTCGACCCGCGGCTGACCGCCAGGCGTCATGAGACGGTGTTCCTCGAGTCTGCCGCCGACCGGGGAACCCGCATCGCATCGGTGTGCGTCGGCGCGTTCCTTCTGGGGGAAGCCGGCCTCCTCGACGGGCGCAGATGCACCACGTCGTGGTTGTTCGCGGCGCGCCTGGGCCGACGGTATCCCCGGACGACCGTGTGCCGCGAGGCGTTGGCGGTTACGGACGGACCGATTACCACCACCGCGGCGTTCAGTGCGGCACTCGATCTCGCGTCCGCGCTCGTACGGGAGCACCTCGGCGACGACATCGCCCGCGCCACCGCCCGGATCGCCCTCGTGGCCGAGAACCGGACGAGCCAGGCACCGTACATCGTCGACTCGATGCTGCCGACCGCGAGGGCGCCGTTCGCGGACGACGTGGGCGCCTGGCTGGTGGAGCACCTCGCGGAACCCTACGACCTGAATCGGTTGGCGGGTGCGTTCCACGTCAGTACTCGAACGATGCTGCGCCGCTTCAGCGCCGAGACCGGACAGACGCCTCTCGACTTCCTCCGGCGTGCAAGGGTGCGTGCGGCGCGGAACCTCCTCGAAACCACCGACCTGTCAGTGGGACGCATCGTCGAACGCGTCGGCTACCGGGACACCGGAACGTTCCGGCGCCTGTTCGCGAATCAGGTCGGCGTCGGTCCCGCGGAGTATCGAAGGCAGTTTCGTGGCGAGACGACCACAAAAGGTGGCGATATCGCCTCTCTACTCGAAGACGGGCGCCCGACAGACTGACCGGACACGAAAGACCAGTCAGGGAGGACAACGGTGCCCGATCGAAGCCTGAACGAGGACGATCCGCTCGACGATTTCGAGCGAAGGACAATCGAGCTGGACGGTGTCGCGAAGGCGGTCTACGTTGCCGGACGTGGTCCGGGCGTGATCGTCATGCCGGAGATGCCCGGGATCAGCCCCCACGTCGCACGGTTCGTGCGGTGGGTGCGTGACGCCGGGTTCACCGTCTACCTGCCGTCGCTGTTCGGTCGTGACGGCGCCGTCCCACGCGTCGAGGAGGGTGTGGCGGTGCTGCGCCGGGCCTGCATGAGCGCCGAGTTCCGGGCGCTCGGCAGGAACGGGAGCAGCCCGGCGGTGCGCTGGCTACGCGCGCTCGCGCGATTCGCACACGACGAGTGCGGAGGCCCGGGTGTGGGCGCGATCGGTATGTGTTTCACGGGCAACTTCGCACTGTCGATGATGCTCGAGCCTGCGATGCTGGCGCCGGTGCTCTCACAGCCGTCGCTGCCGCTGGACGATCCGGACGGAATCGACAGCACCCCCGAGGAACTCGCCTTGGTGCGTAAACGCCTGGACGAGGAGGACCTGACGGTGCCGGCCTACCGGTTCTCCGGTGACAAGTTCTGTCGCGCACAGCGGTTCGCGGCGTACGAGCAGGCGCTCGGCGATCGGTTCGTCGCGCGGGTGCTGCCGGACAGTGCCGCGAACACCGAGACATCGCCGTTCTTCGAGCACGTGATCGCGAGCCCGCACAGTGTCGTCACCGCGCATCTGATCGATGAGGCCGGGCAGCCCACCGTCGCGGCACGGGACGAGATCCTGGCGTTCCTGGGCGAACGTCTGACGGGCTGAGAGAACGACCCGGGCTTCGCGCCCCGATACTGATCGACGATGAGGGGCCCGCCCCGAGGATTCGGAAATGGGCTCTGACGTGGGGCGGGCGGGGCTCGAACCCGCGACCAATGGATTATGAGTCCACGGCTCTAACCGACTGAGCTACCGCCCCATCACCGCGCACACTCGCTCGTGCGGCGTGCCGATGTTACCGCGCCGCCTCCACCGGCGCGTAGTCGGGAGGGAAGGTATTGCTCGCCATTCGCCGGTGGAGCGTGCCGACACCGCGTCCGCCGCGTCGAATGCGTGGACTGGTTCGACCACCGCCGGCTCCACAAGCAGGTTGCAGTCCTCAGCGATGCGACGCTTCTTCCGTACCACCACCTCATACCTGCCCTCCATCGTTACCGTTGTGTACGTTCATGGTTCGTCACCAATGCTCCGGCACGACACTTACGTGCGCATCGCGCCACCCCAGCGGATATGCGTCAAACCGCTTGCGAGAGTTCCTCGGAGGTGGCGGGTGAGACTGCCTCAGTTTCAACCTTGCAGTGCCTCAAACGTTTCTCGAGCAATGAAACGTTCTAGGAATCCGAGGATTTCGCATACGCCAAGCCCTTCGTTGGCTCTGCGAGGGACATAGTGGGTTGGTTCGTGACGCCGCACTGGGTGATCGCTTCGAGACGGGACGCGCCGGTGTGACCAGTTCTCCGTGGAGCCGTCACTGGCTGGGACGGTCGACGCTCTCGTTGTGGAGGCAAGTACAAGAAACCGGTCAGTTGGGTTCAGCTTGGGGTTCGAGGCCGAACCCGACTGACCCACCTCAGCGCGCGGGGAAACAGGAAACGGCCCCTCCAGACCAATGCCTGAAAGGGCCGCAAACCTGCCACAACATTCTGCTCCCCCGGCTGGACTCGAACCAGCAACCGTCCGATTAACAGTCGGAAGCTCTGCCAATTGAGCTACAGGGGATTGTCTTGCTGCGCATCGCCGTGCCCGGCGATGCGAGAGAAACTGTAGCGCATAGCCCTACCCCAATGCCAAATCGCCTGCCTATCGACGCATCGGGCAGGATGGGAGTAGGTTGTCGTGCGTCGGGAGGAAGCGGAAATGATGCGGTTGTTGATCGGTGTCGCTGCTGGGTACGTGCTGGGTGCTAAGGCGGGACGTGGGCGCTACGAACAGATCAGCCGGGCATCCAAGGCTGTGGCGAACAGCCCCGCTACAAAAAAGCTGGTGCAAGTGTCGCGCCAAAAGCTGTCCGACTCCCTGAATCCGCAACCCAAGCTCGAGCCGATGAAACCACTCGACGAGAAAACGACCGTCCTCGTTCCCCAGGATCAGCTGAAGAAGAAATAGCCACGCAGGGGCCCGCTACCCCATCACGGGTTGGTGTCGCCGATCGCCTGGTCGAGTAGTCCCCGCCGATACTGTTCGAGGGCGACGAGGTCGCCGAGCAAGGAGTGGAACTCCTCAGACTCCGCCGCAGGTGAGATCCGCTGCAACTTGGACTTGAGTTCAGCGACCTGCTCACCCACCCACACCTCTTGAAGGCGTGCGATCACGCCGGAAATGTACCGGGGGATGGTGTCTTCTTCAGCAGGTAGCGGCTCGACCGCGAGTTCCGACACGAGTGACGCCGCAGTGACGTCCTCGACCCCCCGGCTGACGGCGTCGACCCAATCGACACCACCGAGACCGGCGCTGGCGCCGCCGGCGGCGATCATCGACTCTCGGATCACAATGTATGCGGGGTGGGTGAATGTCTCTACCGGCAGTGAGTCGAACACGGTTCCAGCGATCGATGGGTACTGCAATGCGCCCTTGAGTGCCTCACGCTGAGCCCAGAGTGTCGGATCGTTCGGCCGGGGCCGCGACAGCCCCACCGGCAACTGAGGGGCGTCGCTTTCGTCGACTCGTGCTGCCTTCTTCTTCGGCGGCGGCGGCATCGAACCACGCGTGGAGGCACGCTTGCGCGCCTCCTCCCGCACACGCTGACGCACCGCCGCAATCTCGTCCCAACCGACCCAGCCGGACAGTTGGACCGCGTAGCTGTCACGCAGCGTCGGTTCCTTGATCCGCGCGACGACGGGCACCGCACGTCGGAGGGCTTCGACGCGGCCTTCGGCGGTCTCTAGATCGTGCTCGGCCAGCATCGACTTGACCACGAATTCGAACATCGGGACGCGGCGCGCCACCAAGTCACGAACGGCGACGTCCCCGGACTTCTGCCGGAGTTCACAGGGATCCATCCCCTCCGGCGCAATGGCCACGAAAGTTTGCCCGGCCATCTTCTGATCACCCTCGAACGCCTTCATCGCTGCGGCCTGACCAGCCGAATCGCCGTCGAAGGTGTAAATGATCTCGCCACGAAAGTAGCTGTCGTCCATCAACAGTCGGCGCAACAAGGCCAGGTGGTCGTCGCCGAATGCGGTGCCGCAAGCTGCTACGGCGGTCTTGACTCCCGCCTGGTGCATGGCCATGACGTCGGTGTATCCCTCGACGACCACGGCCTGATGCCCCTTCGCGATCTCCCGCTTGGCAAGATCGAGCCCGAACAGCACCTGGGACTTCTTGTACAGCATTGTTTCCGGAGTATTGACGTACTTTCCGGGCATGGTGTCGTCATCGAACAACTTGCGCGCGCCGAAGCCGATGACGTCGCCGGCCAGGTTGCGGATGGGCCACAGCAATCGCCGATGAAAACGATCGATGTGGCCGCGGCGCCCTGCCTTCGACAGCCCTGCGGCCTCGAGTTCCTTGACGTCGAAGCCCTTGCCCAGCAGATGCTTGGTGAGGGTGTCCCAGCCGTCGGGCGCGTATCCGCAACCGAATTTCTCGGCGGCCTGAGCATCGAAATTGCGTTCGGCCAGATAGTCGCGCGCCGCCTGGGCGTCGGGTTCCTGCAGCCGGGCCGCGTAGAAAGCCTGAGCGGCCGCATTGGCCGCCACAAGACGTGCGCGGGTGCCCCGATCTCGCTGCACCGACGTGCCGCCGCCCTCGTACGAGATGGTGTATTGCAACCGATCGGCGAGCTGCTCGACGGCCTCCACGAAGCTGATGTGATCGATCTTCTGGAGGAACGAGTAGACGTCTCCACCCTCTCCGCACCCGAAGCAGTGGTAGTGCCCGTGGTTGGGCCGGACGTGGAACGACGGCGACTTCTCGTCGTGGAAGGGACACAGCCCCTTCATGGAGTCACCGCCGACTCGCTTCAGGGAAACGTACTCCCCCACGATGTCTTCGATTCGAGTGTGCTCACGAATGGCCGCAATGTCACGATCGGGGATTCTGCCAGCCACGGCAGATAGTGTAGGCGCTATCTGCGCGCCCGGACTTCCGACTCACGGACAGGGGTTCGTCGGGTCTTCGTCGCGCGGTGGGCTCGCTCGTGACCAGCACCTAGCCCCAACTGGCCTGGGCACCCAGGCTGGCCTTGTCCACCCGTTCGAGCCGGCTCTCGGTGTAGGAGGCGATCTGGTCGACCACCACTCGAACGCGTGCGGCGTCGTCGACCGCCGAGTGCCAGGTAGGAACAAACAGTGGGTCGAGACCGGCGGGAGCGGTCGCTAGCAGCCACTCGGCTACCCGGTGCACCCGTTCGCGCTGACGCTCCTGCCTTGCCCTGTGCACCGGATCGGACATCACGTAGTCCAGCGCAAAGGTCTTGAGCAACGCCACCTCGGCTGCGACGACCGGTGGGATCACCAAGTCCGCGCTGTAGCGGGCGAGCGGCCTGTCGCCATGGACGGCACGAGTTCCGACGATCGCTGCGTTCGCGAACCGCCCGACCAACTCGCTGGTCAGGTTCTTCAGCGCGACCGAGCTCGCGAGCGCGCCGTCGTAGTTTCCTTCCACGAGTGCTACGACCGGCAGGCGACTCAACCGCTGCCCTGCTTCGACTAGTTCCTCGACGTCGAGTTCACAGAACTCCTCGGCACCGAACTCGGCGAGCGCCCGGCGATCCTCCGGGTCGGCCAGCGAACGCAGATCGATTCGCCCGTCCATCACACCGTCCTCGACGTCGTGGACGGAATAGGCGACGTCGTCCGCCCAATCCATCACCTGCGCCTCCAGGCATCGACGGCCCTCGGGTGCACCTTGCCGAATCCAGGCCAGCACGTCGGCGTCGTCGTCATAGGCGCCGAACTTCACACCAGGCCCCGACCTCGTCCACGGGTACTTGATCGCCGCGTCCAACGAGGCCCGAGTCAGATTGAGCCCGGCACTGCTGCCGTCTGGGAAGAGCACCTTCGGCTCCAGGCTCGACAGGATGCGCAGATTCTGGGCGTTTCCCTCGAAGCCACCGCAGTCCCCGGCAACCTCGTCGAGCGCCTTCTCACCGTTGTGACCGTAGGGTGGATGGCCGATGTCGTGGGCTAGTCCCGCAAGGTCGACCAGATCGGGATCGCAACCGAGCCCGTCCGCGATTCCACGACCGATCTGCGCGACCTCGATCGAATGCGTCAACCGGGTGCGGGGGGTGTCGCCGTCCCGGGGACCCACCACCTGTGTCTTGTCGGCAAGCCTGCGGAGTGCGGCCGAATGCAGAACGCGCGCACGATCACGGGAGAAGTTCGACCGGTGCTGCGGGGCCGCAGCCCGACCCTCGGGTATCCCTGCCTGTTTCGGTGCCTCGTGAACGCGGCGGGCAACGTCGTTTTCGGTGTAGACACCGCCGAGGGGTGTCGTGTGTGTTGTCATCGAGAAGTTACTGCCCCGTCGGATAAGGGAAGTCGGCCGAGAAGTGGGTGAGCTGATACCAGATCAAAGCTGCCGTCTCCCGAGCGATTCCATGGAACTGAGATTCACGGGTGTACACCGCGGGCCCTTGCCGGGTCGGCGCCGTCCAGGCATCGAGGCCGGCATCGCGTGCCATAGTCCGGGTCCGCAGCGAATGCCAGGGGTCGCTGACGAGAACCGCTGAATTGATGCCCTGATCCTTCATCTCCTCACTGACGGCTTCGATACTCAGCAGGGTGTCGGACCCCTCCTGGACCGCCGTGATGCTGTTTGCAGGCACGCCACGATCTATCAGGTAGTTCTTCCCCGACGCGGCCTCGGTGTACTCGTCGCCCTGTTGCTTACCGCCGACCGTGATGATCTCGGGAGCGACTCCGTCTTCGTACAGTTTGTATGCCTGCTCGAGCCGAGCCTCGAAAACCGAAGAGGGGGTTCCCGAGTATTGCGCGGCACCGAGCACGACGATGGCATCGGCAGCCGATCGGTCGTCGATCCGAGCCACCTGCCACACCCGTACCGCGGTGCCCACAACTAGCACAGCGGGGATCAGGATTGCGCCGGCAATCGCCCGGCGGGTCCATCGGGCCAGCCCGCCCCGAAACCCCGACCACGTGCCGGAAGAACGGCCCTCGAAGTCGGGGTGTTCACGCCTCGGTGCGGAATTCACTCCCCGATTCTGCCAGCTATCGCCACTCCCGCCCCATGAAGACTCGCCATACCCGATAGATTTGCGAGATGGCACTCGCACCAGCCCTCGAGCAGATACCGTCGTCCCGCCCGCGACCGAAGGCTGCCGGTGCTCACAGATTGGCAGCCCTCGGCGCCGTTACCACCCTCCTCGGTCTCGTAGCGATCCTCTTCGGGCCTGCCATCTCTTGGGCGGAAACACCGCTGCGACTCCCCGGCCAGATCACGGATGAAGTCGGGGCCCTCGACGCCACCGAGCAGAGCGACGTTCAGTCCGCGATCAACCGCCTCTATGACGAGCACAGGGTGCGGTTGTGGGTGGTCTACGTCTCCGACTTCAGTGGCCTCGACGCCCAGTCGTGGGCAGCTCAGACCGCGCAACTGTCCGCCTTCGGCGACCGAGACGCTCTACTCGCCGTCGCGACCGTCGACCGCGCGTACGCACTCGACGTGCCGGGCGGACAGGGGGTCACCACCTCCGAGGCCGAGTCCATTCGGGTGAATGCGGTGGAACCCGCACTGCGAGTGCAGGACTGGGCGGGCGGCGCAATCGCTGCGGCAGAAGGGCTCAACAGCGCGATGAGCTCGAGCGGCGGGATGTCGGTGCGAACGTTACTGATCGGCGGCGCAGTGGTGATCGTGGGTGCAGGCGGAGTCGTCTTGTATTCGCGCAAGAAGAAGCAAGACCGAGTCCTCGCCGGAATCGAAGCTGCCCGCAACATCGACCCCGAGGACAAAGCCGGCCTCTTCGCCCTCCCACTACCCACCTTGGACGAACGCGCCAAGGAGATCTTGGTCGAGACCGACAACGCGCTGCGCTCCAGCCAAGAGGAACTCGACTTGGCCAGGGACGAATTCGGCGACCAAACCGTTGAAACGTTCACGGCGGCATTCGAGAAGGCACAATCCGCACTCGCAGCAGCGTTCACCATTCGTCAACGACTCGACGACGCGATTCCCGAGACTCCGGCGCAGCAACGCGAGATGCTCGTCGACATCATTACCTCGTGTGGCCGCGCGGATCGCGAACTCAACGAACGGGTCGAAGAGTTCGACGGTCTCCGGGATCTGCTCATCAACGCCCCCGACCGGCTCGACGCACTCACCAGGAACATGGTCGCGCTGACCGTGCGTATTCCCGATTCCACCCAGACCCTCGCCACTTTGCAGACCGAATTCCCCTCCACTGCAATTGCTTCCATCGCCGACAATGTGACGATGGCGCAGGAGCGGCTCGACTCCGTGGAACAGTCCGTGGCAGAGGGGCGGGAAGCGATCGCGCTGCCGCCCGGTAAGCAGGGACCGGCGGTCTCGGCGATTCGCGCCGCTGAGGGCGCGCTCGAGCAGGCGAGAAGTCTGCTCGACGCAGTTGACCACGCGGCGGACGACATTCGCCACGCCATCGCCACATTGCCGGCGGCGATGACCGACGTGGAGGCCGGAATCGCCGCAGCCGCCAAGTTCACCGAACAAGGCGGTGCCAAACTCGCCGAAGCCCGGGCGGCCGCCGAAGCTGCCCTGGAATCGGCGCGGGCCTCTCAGGACACCGACCCACTCGGGAGCTTCACCCAGATCGTCAAGGCCGACGCCCATCTCGATGCCGTCCTTGCCGAGGCTCAGGAATCGCACCAGCAAGCCGAGCGCGCTCGGCAGCACCTCGAACGGGATCTTGTGGGTGCGCAATCGCAGGTCACTGCGGCTTCGGACTTCATAGGCACCCGCCGTGGAGTTGTAGGCGCGGAGGCTCGCACCCGTCTGACGGAGGCGCGGCGTCACCTCGCGAGCGCGCAGCAGTTGCGCGACACCGACCCCTCTCACGCATTGCAGGAGGCGCAGGCCGCGTCGGCCCTGGCTTCCGACGCCTTGCGGCTTGCTCACAACGACGTCAGCCAGTGGGAGTCGCGCCAGCGCCCCGGGCCCGGAAGCGGAGGCAACAACGCCGCAGGGATGATCCTCGGCGGCATCGTGATCGACAGCATCTTGCGCGGCGGGTTCAGCGGGGGCGGCAACTGGGGAAGCCGAGGCTCGGGCGGCGGCGGCTTCGGCGGCGTCCCGCGGTCGTTCGGTGGACCGAGCAGCTCCGGCCGGATCAGCGGTGGCGGCCGCTTCTGACGCCTTGCCTGTGGCGCAAGACCTCGCACAGCTGGTTCGCCAGTTCGCCTCTCTAACTTGCGTTTGCGGTAGCGTGTCCCGGTCAGTACATGTAACCAGGCGAGGGGTGCGGTTGTGACGGTCAAAGTTGTTTTCCTGCACGGCATCGGGGACGGGGATCCAGAGGCCGGTTGGTTGGAGGGCCTCAATCGGGGACTGACACAGAATGGACACGACCCGATCGACCGCGCGGACACCCTCGCTCCCCGCTACAGTTCCTTCCTCACCACAGAGGGAATCGGCGCGAAGCTGCCACCGAGGACCTATGACCTCAAGGACGATTCCAAGGCCCAATTCGAGTTTGCGCGCCGCCAGGCCAGGATCCAGCGGGGTGTGGATCTGATGCCGACGCCTTCGGGGATGGGTGTGCACCTGGTGCCCGAGGGCCCGCTGAATGCAGCGCAGGGCCTCGCGGTCGGTCACGTTTCCGCATACAACCTCCCCCAGGTGCGGCGATACGTCCGGAACGAACCGCTGCGAGGCGCCGTGCTTCGCTATCTACTGGACCAGGATTTCGGCAACGAGATCATCCTGATCGGTCACAGTCTCGGCAGCGTCATCGCGATCGATCTACTCGACCACCTTCCCGAAAGCGTTCACGTCAGGCGGTTTCTCACGATCGGCAGCCCTGCGAGCGCACCCTCGCTCCACGAAGGCAGCGAGCGACTCTTGAAGAGATTTCCATACGCGCGCGTCGATACCTGGTCCAACTTCTTCAATCCCCGCGACCTGGTGACCGGGGGTCGAGGACTGGCATCGACGTTCCCCGCCGCGCAGGATTTCGCCATCGACATCGGCCCTCTCGAACACGGTGCACGCGCATACCTCGAACACCCGGCGGTATCGAGGCTGGTTGCTCAGATCGTCTATCCCAGCAAGGGGCTCGCGTTGGCCAAGCCCGACATCGCCGTACGTTTAACCGACGCCCAAGCCTCTGTCCTGCTGCTGCTCCGCTACGGTCACGTCGTCGCCAGGTACATCAAGAACAAGGAGGCTGCCGAGCGCTACGCCGGTGCACTACGCGTTCGACAGGATCAGGTCATCGCGGAGATCGAGGAACTGGCGACTGTCGGAGGGCAGCCCCTAGCCGACGAGTTGCTCCAGCTTGCGGACGGGGCCCTGCCTACCGTGCCACACCGTTGGGAACTCGACGAGGCCGTCAATGAACTCGTTGTTCTCGCTCTCACCAATGCGGTCGATCCGTACGAAATCGATGTTGAGCGGGCACCGACTCAGGCAATCCCCGAGATAGCAGCCATGCTCGGTTTCAGCACAAACGTGGGTGCGACGGTGGTTCAAGCAGTCGAGGACGTCCAGAAGTGTCTGGACCGCAGGGGTGGTGTTCCGTGGGGTCGGGTACTGACGGCGGCGGCGGGGATCGCTCTGCTGGCTGCGGGTCCGATCGGATTGATCGCGGCGGCGCCAGCCACTGCCGCCGGTGCAGCCGCGATCACCGGCGGGCTCGCCGCGTTCGGTCCGGGCGGAATGGTGGGCGGGTTGGCCATGCTCGGCGGACTGGCGAGCACGGGTGCGGCAATTGCGACCACCGCGGTCACCGGCAGCGGCGAGGAAAGGCATTCGGCTCTCGACCTGAAGACTCTGATGCTGCGGGTGACCGTCGAACACACACGCAAGATGCTGGACCTCGAGTTCGACTGCAACCTCTGGTATCAACTCGCGGAAGCAGAAACGCAAGCGTCCGCCCAGCTGAACAGCCTCACGGCCTTCAGTAGTCCCAAGTCAGCGCGGGTGGTGGCGCTCCGTGAGCTCAAGGACTCACTCAGTCAGCTGATGAAGTTCGTCATCGACAACGGACTCGCACCCCGAGCGATTGCCGCCGGCGACGAGGTGCGCGTGGACGAAGCATCGGCTCCGATCGAGATCAGCTAGACCCCGAAGCGCCCCGATCCCCGTTATGACTTGGTGGGACCGCTACACGCCTTGATCAAGAACCGATGAGGCGCTGCGCGAGGTAGCCCTCGACCTGATCCAGGGCTACCCGTTCCTGAGCCATCGAGTCGCGCTCACGCACGGTCACGGCGTGATCTTCGAGGGTGTCGAAGTCCACGGTGACGCAGAACGGCGTGCCGATCTCGTCCTGACGGCGGTAGCGGCGGCCGATGGCACCGGCGTCGTCGAACTCGACGTTCCAGTGCTGGCGCAAAGTCGCGGCGAGATCCTTGGCCTTCGGCGTCAAATCCGCGTTCCGTGACAGAGGCAGAACCGCGGCCTTCACCGGGGCGAGACGACGGTCCAGGCGCATGACGGTGCGCTTGTCGACACCTCCCTTTGCATTCGGCGCCTCGTCCTCGGTGTAGGCGTCGACGAGGAACGCCATCAACGAACGGGTGAGTCCGGCGGCCGGCTCGATGACATAGGGCGTGTAGCGCTCGCCGGTTGCTTGGTCGAAGTAGTTCAGTTCGGTACCTGAGTGCTTCGAGTGCGTCGCCAGATCGAAGTCGGTCCGGTTGGCCACCCCTTCGAGCTCACCCCATTCGGAGCCCTGGAAGTGGAAGCGGTACTCGATGTCGACGGTGCGCTTGGAGTAGTGCGACAGCTTGTCCTTCGCGTGCTCGTACAGGCGCAGGTTGTCCTTGTTGATGCCCAGTCCCGTGTACCAGTCCATGCGATAGTCGATCCAGTACTGGTGCCACTCTTCGTCCTCGCCCGGCTTGACGAAGAATTCCATCTCCATCTGCTCGAACTCGCGGGTCCGGAAGATGAAGTTCCCTGGAGTGATCTCGTTGCGAAAGCTCTTGCCGATCTGACCTATGCCGAACGGCGGCTTCTTCCTCGATGTCGTGAGCACGTTCGCGAAGTTCACGAAGATGCCCTGCGCGGTTTCGGGTCGCAGGTAGTGCATACCCTCTTCGCTCTCGACCGGGCCGAGAAACGTCTTGAGCATCATGTTGAAGTCGCGGGGTTCGGTCCACTGGCCGACGGTGCCACAGTCAGGGCACACCACGACGTCCATCGCGACATCGTCGGGGTTGTCCAAGCCCTTCTTGTCCGCGTACGCCTCCTGCAGATGGTCCTGACGGTGACGCTTGTGACAGTTCAGGCACTCGACCAGAGGGTCGTTGAACACGCCGACGTGACCAGACGCGACCCATACCTCACGGGGCAGGATCACCGACGAGTCGAGGCCGACGACATCCTCTCGGCTGGTGACCATGTTCCGCCACCACTGCTTCTTGATGTTCTCCTTGAGTTCGACACCCAAGGGGCCGTAATCCCAGGCCGACTTCGTGCCTCCGTAGATCTCACCGCACGGGTAGACCAGGCCACGACGCTTGGCGAGATTGACGACGGTTTCGACTTTGGACTTCGGTGCCACTCGAGTGCTCTCCATCTGGCTAATAGATGCATGGGTTCACGTGCAAATTTCGACGCCTAGCCTATCTTCCCGATTCTGGGGGTTCACCCACCCGGTTGACATGCATATGTGTGCATATCAAAATGGAATCGCTTTGCAATAAGATGGGCGATTCAACAACACCGACTATGTCGCCGCCCTTTTCGACCATCGTCCGCCACCCCGAAGGAGATCCCGTGAGCATCACGAATACAGGGGATCCATTCGATGCGGCTGCACGGACTCCCCCGCCGCAGACGTCGGTGCAACCGAAGCAGACACCGCCGAGAGAGCCACCGCCGAGAGAGACACTCATCGCTGCCGGTGACCTATTGCGCGCACTCGCCGCACCCGTCCGAATCGCGATCGTCCTCCAGCTCCGCGAATCGGAGCGATGCGTGCACGAACTCGTGGGCGCGTTGGGGGTCGCCCAACCGTTGATCAGCCAGCATCTTCGCGTACTCAAGGCGGCGGGCATCGTCCACGGCGAGCGCAGCGGCCGTGAGGTCCTCTACCGACTGGTGGACGACCACCTTGCCCACATCGTCGTGGACGCCGTCGAACATGCCGAGGAAGGATAGAACCCGTTGACCGAGAAAACCGGCTCGCCCAAGCCTGTCGTCGGCGTGCGTACGACCAAGCAGCGCAGCGCGATCTCCGCCCTTCTCGACGACCTCGACGAGTTCCGGTCCGCGCAGGAGCTTCACGACGAGCTCCGCAAGCGGGGTGAAGGCATCGGGCTGACCACCGTCTATCGCACCCTGCAGACGCTCTCCGACGCCGGAACCGTCGACGTGCTACGAATCGACAACGGCGAATCCGTGTACCGGCGGTGCTCTACCGGGCACCACCATCACCTCGTCTGCCGCTCGTGCGGCTACACGGTCGAGGTGGAAGGACCTACCGTCGAGCGTTGGTCTCAGTCGGTCGCCGACGCCAACGGGTTCTCCGATATCAGTCACACCGTCGAAATCTTCGGCGTCTGCCGCGATTGTCGTACCGCCTAGAAGCGGAAATGCGACGGTAAGCGCTGGTCCGTGAGGTACTGGTACCCCGGGGTCGATACAGTGGCCGACCGTCATCTCTCAGGTGTCCCCGGGAGACGGGCTCGTCCCCCGATCGGAGGACAAACGGTCGACTGTACGTAGGACAGACGCAAGCCGTAGACGCGGCGATACTGCTTCGCGATAGTGGTTCCGATCATGGTCCGCCGCTCATCGGCCGATAGTGCATGCACTGGCGTAGCCGTACCGCTGGACCGATCCGGGCACATAAGGAGATGAATGTGAACCGGGACAACCGTTCTCGTGGCGACCGCACGGCCCGAATGAAGTTCCGAGGTCTGGGACTCGGGCTGGCAGCCATCGTTGCCATGTGGGCCGGCATCACCGGTACGGCGACCGCGACAGCCGACACTGTGGACGAGACCATCGACGTGGGGGGCAGCCCCTCGGCAGTGGTGGTCGCCCCGGATGGGACCCGCATCTACGTCACCCTCCCCACGGCGAATGCGGTGTCGGTGATCGACGCCTCCGACAACACGGTGGTCGACACCATCCGTTTCGGGCACTACCCGCAGTACGCGACAGTCTCCCCGGACGGGACCCGCCTCTACGTCACAAACTTCTCGAACCATACGGTGACGGTGATCGACACCTCCACCAACACCGTCACCGACACCATCGACGTCGGGGATGCCCCCCAGGGGGCGGCGGTTTCCCTGGACGGGACCCGCGTCTACACCGGCACCACATACGACGACGCAGACGGCAACGTCAACCCTGCGTTGGACGTGATCGACACCTCCAACAACACCGTCGAGTCAATCCCGGTCGAGAATAGGGTTCAGGACGTGACCGTCTCCGCGGACGGGACCCGCCTCTACGCCACCAGCTTCCAGAACAATTCGGTGGACGTGTTCGACACCTCCGACAACACCCTGGTCACGACCGTGCCAGTGGAGAACGGCCCGGAAGGTGTAGCGGTCACCCAGGACGGGTCCCGCGTCCTCGTCGTCAACAACGGTGCCGACACCGTGTCCGTGATCGACGCCTCCACCAACAGGGTGGTCGAGACCATCGGCGCCGGAAATTACCCCCGGGAGGTGGCGGTCACCCCGGACGGAACCCATGCCTATGCCACCAACTCCATCGACGGGTCCGTATCGGTGATCAACACGTCCGACAACACCGTGGCCGAGACCATCTCCGTCGGAAATTGGCCAGTAGGCGTGGCGATCGCTCATGACGGATCTCGCGTCTACGTCGCCAACGAGAACAGCGACGCGGTATCGGTCATCAGCCGTTGATCCGTTCGCAGATCTACCCCGGTAACACTTCGCTGGACGACGTGCTGATCGCCGATAAGCACCTGCTGGATGAGATTCATTCGAGGTTCAAGGTAGTAGACCCTGCCGGGACGTGTCGGCACCACCGAGAACCAAGAGCAGCATCGTCGTCAACGCCTCGTCCCCGAGTCCGCCCGCCGGGAAGGTATACCGCAGGATGACATCGGCCAGCCTGCCGTGTCCGAATACCGCGATCGAACCGAACTGCAGCGCACTATTGCGCTCGGCAGCCTTCTTGTGCAACGACGGACTCACAGGACGATCCCAGGCGAGCACACACGTCATCGACAACACGTCGAGCCCCTCGGTCAGGGTCATAGCACTGATCGAACACAACGCGCCCGCATACTCGAAGCTCAACGAGTCGCCGTCTGAACGGTCGACAGTGGTGAAATTTGCGAGGGCGTTCGCCGTGCGCTCGAGTAGAGCGCGCGCTCCGTCGACGGTCATGCGACCCGGCCCCCTCCAGCGCTCATTTCACTCCGCCGAATCTGCGGTCGCGGGAAGCGTATTCGACGCACGCCGCCCACAAGTCTCGCCGATCGAAGTCGGGAAAGAGCTTCTCCTGGTACACCATCTCGGCATAGGCCGACTGCCAGAGCATGAAGTTGGACGTGCGCTGCTCACCGGATGGACGAAGGAACAGGTCGACGTCCGGCATGTCCGGCTCGTCGAGGTACCTGGCGACGGTTGCCTCGGTGATCTTCTCCGGGTCGAGCTGCCCCGCCGCCACTCGGCGGGCGATCTCCCTGGTGGCGTCCGCGATCTCCGCACGGCCGCCGTAGTTGACGCACATGGTCAGGTTCATCACCGTATTGTGCTTGGTCAACTCCTCGGCGATCTCGAGTTCTTTGATGACGCTGCGCCACAACCTCGGACGGCGCCCGGCCCAGCGCACACGCACGCCCATCTCGTTCATCTCGTCGCGTCGACGGCGGATCACATCCCGGTTGAATCCCATCAGGAAGCGCACCTCTTCCGGGCTGCGTTTCCAGTTCTCGGTGGAGAAGGCATACGCCGACAACCACTCGACACCCATCTCGATGCAGCCGCAGACGACATCCATCAACACGGCCTCGCCGCGCTCGTGACCTGCGGTACGTGGCAATCCTCTCTCCTGGGCCCAACGACCGTTGCCGTCCATCACCAGCGCAATGTGCCGGGGCACGAGTTCGGCCTGCAGGCCGGGCGGTCGGGCGCCCGACGGGTGTGGGTCGGGGGGCCGAATCTGGTGCTCGGCCCGGGCGTTAGCCAGAGCTTGCGGTTCGCGTCGTCGAATCACGGTCACCATCCTGCCCGACCGAACCCTGGGCACCTACCGGCGCATGCGGGCGTGCACGTTCGATCAGCGGAAGGGTGCGCAGCTGTCGTTCCAGGTGCCATTGCAGGTGGGCCGCGACCAGGCCGCTGGCCTGACCACGCAGAGGCTGGGACACGCCCTCGGTGGCCGCCCAGTCACCACGGAACAGGGCATCCATCAGGTCGAGGACCCCCGGTGACGGCGTGGCTGCACCCGGAGGTCGGCAATGAACACATACCGCTCCCCCGGCCGCCACGTGGAACGCGCGGTGCGGGCCGGGTGCGCTACAACGTGCACACTCCCCCAAGGCTGGGGCCCAGCCTGCAAAACCCATGGCCCGCAACAGGAATGCATCGAGAACCAACTCACATGGACGATGTTGTTCCGCGACGGCCCGTAGAGCTCCGACCGTGAGCCGGTGCAGTTGCGGGGCCGGTGCACGTTCCTCACCGGCGAGACGCTCGGCGGTTTCGAGAATCGCGCACGCCGTGGTGTACCGGGGGTAGTCGTCGACGATATCGGTCGCGAACGCGTCGACCGTCTCGACCTGGGTGACCACGTCGAGATTGCGACCGGGATAGAGCTGCACGTCGATGTGCGTAAACGGCTCTAGTCGGGCCCCGAACTTGGATCGTGTGCGACGAACCCCCTTGGCTACCGCCCGCACCAAACCTTGCTGACGAGTGAGGAGCGTGACGATACGGTCGGCCTCGCCCAGCTTGTGCTGGCGCAGCACAACCGCATTGTCTCGATACAACCTCACCCGTTCAGTCTTTCACGTCGCGGCGACGGGCCGGCGCAAGACAATCGCGCCGCGTCACCTCGAGAGCCAAGTCATGGCGTCATCGCGCTTCCTCTGCGACTGGGCTATTCGGCTCGTCTCCAGGTTCCGCCGTCGTCAAAAAAGTTCGATACGCAGAATAGGTCCCGACCTTCAGGTGAGACTGCGATACCGGTCACTGGCGGATAGCACGGGTCACCATCCGATGCCGTTCCTATGATCGGCTCCGACCGAACCCAGCGCGCCCGGGGGCCTCCGGCGTATGTGCATTTGAGGAACGTCCCGTCCGGGGCAGTCGCATGGTTGTCGACTGAGGGATCACAGTCCCCGTCCAACATCGGCACAGGCGCCGGGGCCTCTGTGACTTCGGACGCGTCGAAGGTGGTGATCTCGTCAACGGTAGTGTTCGGTGCTGCGGTTGCCGGTGGGGGCGAGGTGATGGTGGGCAAGTCTGCCGGCATCGAAGAGTCCTTCGATGCCGTGGCAGTCCCAGGGACCGTGAACGCGATGCTCCCCGAATACACGATCGCAGCGACGGCGAGCGCTTCGACTATCCCGAGGACCAACCCCGCGATTGCGATGCCTCGGCCACCAGGGCGCGTGAACGCGAGGACGGCGAACACGATCGCCACAGGAAACAGGCCCAGAAGGGCCGCAACAAGCGAGATCACGGCATACAGATTGCTCGGATCAAGCGGCGGCCGGGTGACGTCTTTCGACAAGTCCACTGCGGTCATCGACTACACCGCCCACGCCGAAAATAGCCCCACACCGACAGCGACCACGTGATAGGCGTCCCGCATTGATATCCCACTTCCATCATGAGGCCTCGAGCGAAGCCAGCGTCGGTGATCTTAGATCAGCGACACAAACCGGTAGATCGTTGTGGCCACCATGGATTCATGTGGGCGAACCTTCCCCTTCTACACAGCAGGTGACTTCGAAGACCATCGCCGTCATTCGAATCCCTCAGATTCCCGCCCTCCAAGCGAGCTGTTTGTCCTCCCTAGCGGACTCGACGAGTCGTGACACCGACGCGGGCACCGGTGTGCCGGGCGCCACCCACGGTGCGGGTACGGGCAAACCGGCGACCGAGCGCATGGGAACCACTCCGGCCCACGCGCTGTTGGATTCGGTGGGTTCGCTCGGTGGCGCATCTCGCACCTTGACAGTCCATTGACCCGGCGAGATCGGAAGGGCGAGGGCCAGCGTCGCGGCGAGTTCCTTGCGCCTGTGTTCTCGGACCTCCCTGCTGCGGCCGGGGATCAACCCATCCGAGAGCACACTCAACGCGCCGGCGGAGTCGTCCTCGTCCAGCGTGACGAGGTTGCCCCGCACGACGGCGGATCGGTAGTTGGCGGACGAATCGAACAGGGTGTCCGCTACGACGATTCCGTCAAGCATGGCGACACACAGCACCGCCGGCGCACCTGCGGCCACGTGCCGTAGGGCACCGGCCCCGGTGGATCCGTGCAGCAGGATCCTGTCACCGTCCCGGGCGTAGAGCAGTGGTACCGCCCACGGCATACCGTCGACGACGGTGGCGAGTGTTCCCATCGCTGCGGCATCGAGGACGGCGTCGAGCTGGGCTCGTTCGGTTCGGGCACGCTCCGGATGTCTCTTGATCTTGTCCACGAGACCATGATCGATTCCATCTGGATCTGGTACAAGATCCACAATCGGGGATACTTGCAGACCAGTATTGTCTGGGGCCATGCCCCGAATCAGGCCTGAACTGCACCTGGCATTGCGGCTTCCCGACACCGATGCACCGATTCGGCACCGCATTGCGGAGTCGATCGTCGACGAAATCCGGGTAGGTCGTCTCCGCCCCGGCGACCCCCTTCCATCGACGCGGGCGCTGGCCGAAAATCTGATGGTAGCCCGGGCATCGGTGGTCGACGCCTACGACGAACTGTGCTCGTCCGGATACGCCCACGCCCGCGCCGGTTCCGGCACTCGGATCGCACCGGACGCCGATACCGCTGCCCGAGCCCACGTCGCCTCTCACGCGATCACCCCGGCGTCGCAGAGGCCGTCACCCACCACACTCGAGAATTCGAAAACCGTGTGGGACCTCACTCCTGGCCACCCCGACCCCAGCCTGATCTCCACAACCGACTGGCGCAGGGCGTGGCGTCTTGCCGCCACCGCCGGAGTGACCTCCGACTTCGACGGCCCTGACGCGCACCCGGAGTTGCGGCGTTCCCTCGCGGAACATCTGCGCCGCACGCGAGGGATCGCCGCGCACGCCGACGAACTGGTGATCGTGCCCGGAGTCGGCTCAGCGCTCCGGATGCTCTCCGCCGCAGCGGGATTCGGTAACCGAGAAGTGGCGTTCGAAGAACCCGGCTACAGCCGCGCTCGTAGAGTTCTCGAAAGCTCCGGTGTGCGGGCGCGGTCGGTCCCCGTGGATTCGGACGGTCTCGATCCCGAACTGTTGCGCGCCACCGATGTTGCGGCCTACTGCACGCCTGCCCATCAGTATCCGATGGGTGCACGGATGCCCGTGAGCCGCAGAGCCCAACTCGTCGCCCACGCAACAGCTTCGAACACGCTTCTCATCGAGGACGACTACGACGGCGAGTTCCGCTACGACGTGTCGGCGCTGCCCGCCCTGCGCAGCATCGACCGCGGGTCCGAATGCGTGGCATACGTCGGAACCGCCTCGAAGATCCTCACCCCCGCGATCCGGGTGGCGTGGGTGATCGCTCCCTCGGCGCTCCGGCCGGCCATCGCCCGAGCCCTGGACACGAGTGGTGAGGCCTGCTGTTCGATCACCGCCCTTGCGCTCTCGCATTTCATCGACTCCGGCGCGTTGACACGCCATCTCGCGCGTGCCTCCCGCACCTACTCCGCGCGTCGGACTGCGCTCGTCACCGCAATGGAGCGTCAACTGTCTGCATTCGACACGGACGGCGTCGGCCTCGCGGGAATCGAGGCCGGTCTTCACGTGGTCCTGACGCTGCCCGATTCCGTGGACGACACTGCTTTCTCGGCCGAGCTGCGTGCTCACGGTGTGGCGGTCCCCAGTCTCGCCAACTACCGCACGACACCGAACGGGCCGCGTGGACTGGTCTGCGGATACGCCCGCCTACCCGAATCTCGGGCTCGGGGCGCTGCCGAAGTGATCGGAAAGGTAGCTCAACGGCATCTCGGCTGATACTGTTCGTTCGAACGAACAGTTGCATGGGAGGGCTAGATGAGCACGGAACAATTGGGCAGTGAACAGCGGAGTGAAGACCGGGAATGGGCACCGGGACTTGCCGACCAGGTGAAGGCGCTCGCATCCGGCGTCACCACCTCCGTCGAGGAAACCCGCGTAGCTCTGGACCGAATCGAGGCGAGCCAGTCGACGCTCAACGCCTTCAAGGTCGTGCGCCGGAGCAAGGCATTGGCCGAGGCTGAGGAGGCGGATCGGCGGCTCGCGGCCGGTGAACGTCTCCCGTTGCTCGGTGTTCCGATCGCCGTGAAGGACGACGTCGACGTGGCCGGCGAACCGACCGCGTTCGGATGCCCCGGAGACTTCCCGCCCGCAGCACGCGACGCCGAGGTCGTGCGGCGATTGCGCGCCGCGGGCGCCGTGATCGTGGGCAAGACCAACAGTCCCGAACTGGGGCAGTGGCCGTTCACCAGCGGACCCGGTTTCGGCTGGACCCGCAACCCGTGGAACGGCGACCACACACCCGGAGGATCCTCCGGTGGCGCCGCGGCGGCCGTTTCGGCAGGCATGGTGTCGGCTGCGATCGGGTCGGACGGCGCCGGTTCCGTCCGCATTCCCGCCGCGTGGACCAACCTGGTCGGGATCAAACCCCAGCGGGGACGAATTTCCACCTGGCCCGCAGCCGAAGCCTTCAACGGCCTCACCGTCAACGGACCACTGGCCCGGACGGTCGCCGATGCTGCTCTGCTTCTCGACATCGCGTCGGGGCCACACGAGGGCGACCTGCACACACCCGCTCCCCTCACCGTCAGCGATGCGGTAGGCCGCGACACCGGCTCGCTCCGCATCGCGCTGTCCCTGCGCGTTCCGTTCACCCCGACTCCCACGAACCTGCACCCGGAGGTCCGCCGGGGCGTCTACCGGATCGCCGACGCCCTGCGCAACCTCGGGCACCGCGTGGTGGTGGACGACCCGAACTACGGAATCGCTTTCGGGCTTGGCTTCTTGCCGAGGTCGCTAGCGGGCGTCGATGACTGGATGCAGAAGCTCCCGAACCCGTCTCTCGTCGACCCTCGTACGAAGTCCAACGCCCGTACCGGCCGGAAGCTGCAGGGCCTGCCCCTGCGGGCGGCACGAGCGGCCGAACGTCGGGCGCAGAAGCGCGTGGGAGCGATCTTCGACAAGTACGACGTGGTCCTCGCCCCGAGCACCGCGACTCCCCCACCGCGCGTCGACGCAATGGACGGCATCGGTGCGTGGGAGACGGACAAGGTCATCACCGCGGCCTGCCCCTACGGATGGGCGTGGAACGTCCTGGGCTGGCCGAGCGTGAATGTGCCTGCAGGCTTCACTTCCGACAACCTGCCGGTCGGGGCCCAGCTGATGGGCCACGACAGTGCCGAACCGCTGCTGGTGTCGCTCGCCGCGCAGCTCGAGTCGGTCCTCCGGTGGGATCGGGTACGCCCCGAGCCGTGGTGGTGACCTCGGTGTCCACGGACGTTCGTGATCGAGTCCTCGCGGCGGCCCTCCATATCATCGGTACGGAGGGCATTCCGGGTGTCACCAATCGGCGAATCGCTGCAAAGGCCGGGGTGTCACTCGGATCGATCACCTACCACTTCCCCACTCAGACGGACCTGCTGCGCGCAGCCTTGTCGGGGTTCGTGGCCCAAGAGACACAACGCCTCGCGGACCTGGCGAACGAGTACCGCGACAAGGGCCTGAGTCTCGTCGATGCCGCAGCGCTGACGGAGAAGGTGGCGAAGGATCTGACCTTCTCTGCCGAGGAGATCGCACCGTTCGAGCTGTACGTCCACGCCGGACGCGACCACGAGCTGCGGCAGGCCGCCGAAGAGTGTTTTGCCGCGTACGAGGAATTGACGGTGACGATACTTACCGCCCTCGGCGTCCCCAACGCCGCCACGATCGCGCCGACGATCGTCGCCACCATCACCGGACTACAACTGAGGAGGCTTGCCACCGGAAGCGGTGGCGATCACGACATCTCGGCATCCGTGCTGTTGCTGCTCAACTCCTCGGTCCAAGCGCCACCGGGCTAAAAGCCCAAGCGGCCAAGCTGTTTCGGATCTCGTTGCCAGTCCTTGGCGACCTTGACGTGCAGTTCGAGAAATATCTTGGTTCCGAGCAGTTTCTCGATCTGCAGGCGAGCCCTCGTCCCGACCTCACGCAGCCGGGCACCGCCCTTGCCGATCACGATGCCCTTCTGGGACGAGCGCTCGACGTACAGCAGCGCATGGACATCGAGTAGTTCGCCTTGCTTCTCGGTGCGGCCCTCGCGGGGGATGATCTCCTCGATCACCACCGCGAGGGAGTGCGGCAACTCGTCACCGAGACCTTCGAGCGCGGCCTCACGAATGAGTTCGGCCATCAGCGTTTCCTCGGGTTCGTCGGTAAGTTCGCCATCCGGGTAGAACGCCGGGCCCTCCTCCATCTTCGATGCGAGAACGTCGACCAAGACCTCCACCTGTTCACCGGACACGGCGGAAAGGGGGACGACGTCGGTCTCCGGACCGAGGAGTTGGGACACAGCCAGCAGTTGCTTCCCTACCTCGTCTTTGCCGACCTTGTCGATCTTCGTCACGACGCCGACAACCGTGGTCTTCGGCGCGATCTGACGCACCTGCTCGACGATCCACCGATCGCCGGGGCCGATCTTCTGATCCGCCGGAATGCACAGGCAGATCAAGTCGACCTCGGAGTAGGTGTCTTTCACGAGGTCGTTGAGTCGCTGTCCGAGAAGCGTTCGAGGACGGTGCAGTCCCGGAGTATCGACGAGAATCAGCTGCGCGTGGTCACGATGCACAATGCCACGGATTGTGTGGCGCGTGGTTTGAGGACGCGACGACGTGATCGCAACCTTGGCGCCAACCAGCGCGTTGGTCAACGTAGATTTACCCGTGTTGGGCCGCCCGACGAAACAGACGAATCCGGAACGGAATTCGGTGTTGCTCATCTCACTCCTCGATCACGGATCCATCTGCTCGCGCGGAGACGACGACCGCCTGCGCACTGACTTCGTGTAGCGCGACGATACCCGGATCTTCCGAGTTCGCGCCGATCACGACTGCAGCCTCGAAGCCCTCGGCGCCACTGGACACCGCCGCAGCGATGCTGGCCTGCAGTGCTGTCAACGACAGCGACTTCAGCGAGACCGCGCCTGCCGAGTAGGTGCGCCCGTCGAGATCTCGGACGGCAGCCCCTTGACCACTTCCGGTGCGGCCGAGCGCTCCTCGTGCAAGTACAACCAACTTGGCATCCTCGGCGCTCAGTTCAGCCATCGTCACTCTCCTGTGCGTTGTCGTCTTCGTCCTCTTCTGCGGACACGCGTTGCACGAAGACCGTGGTGACCCGAACTCGCCCGCGCACGTCGGGAGCACCCTCACCTCGCAGAACCAATCCTTGGGACTCGACCTCCGATCCCGGGAGCGGAACCCTGCCGAGTTGGTGTCCGATCAGCCCTCCAACGGTTTCCACCTCGTCGTTCTCGAGTTCGATTCCGAACAGTTCGCCGAGATCCTCGATCGGCAGTCGAGCAGACACGCGGAACATCCCTGCGCCGAGATCCTCGATCGGCGGCGTCTCGTCCTGGTCGTACTCGTCCGCTATTTCGCCGACGATTTCCTCGATGACGTCCTCGATCGTGACCAGTCCGGCGATTCCTCCGTACTCGTCCACCAAAACAGCCATGTGGTTGCGGTCGCGCTGCATCTCCGCGAGCAAGCTGTCGAGGGGCTTGGAGTCCGGCACGAAGACGGCGGGGCGCATCACGTCGTGGACGCTGACGCCGCGTCCGCCGTCACGTGAATGGTAGGTCTGCTGTACGAGGTCCTTGAGATAGACGACCCCGAGCACGTCGTCGACATTCTCGCCGATCACGGGAATCCGCGAGTGCCCGCTTCGGACGGCCAGCGACGTCGCCTGCCCTGCGCTCTTGTTGCTCTCGATCCACACCATCTCGGTACGGGGCACCATCACCTCACGGGCCGGAGTATCACCCAACTCGAATACCGACTGGATCATCCGGCGTTCCTCGGCTGCCACCACGCCGCTCTCCTGCGCCATGTCGACGAGTTCACGCAGTTCGATCTCGGATGCGAAGGGTCCCTCGCGAAATCCCTTGCCCGGTGTGATCGCATTTCCTACGAGGATCAGGAGGCGACTGATCGGTCCCAACAGAGTTCCGATGAACTGCAAGGGAACCGACGCGGCCAACGAGATCGAGTAGGCGTGCTGGCGGCCGAGCGTACGGGGGCCGACCCCGATCACCACGTAGTCGACCAGCACCATCACGATCGCGGTAATCGTCAGCGCCCATGCAGGTTCGAGGAGGTCGATGAGTCCACCGACAAGCACAACCGTCGCGGTGATCTCGCACAGGATGCGCAGCAGCACCATGAGATTCACATAACGCGGTCGATCCTTCAGGATGCCGAGCACCCGGGTCGCTCCCGGCCGGCCATCCTTCGCCATCTCCTCGATACGCGCGGACGAGATCGTGTTGAGAGCGGAATCGACCGCGGCGAAGATACCACCGAGTGGGACGAGGACGATCGCAAGGGCGATAAGCGCGATGGCGCTATTCACAGAAGACCCTCCACGTGGAGTTACTGATCCGGCGAATCGAAGAACCCGGCCGCCTTGCCGAGCAGCTTCTGATCCCGGGCGGCAAGTTCGGCGTCGATCTCGGCCTTTCGCAGATCCTCGTACCAGCCCTCGAGTAACTCGTTCTGCAGGCCGAACATCTCCTTCTCTTCCTCTGGCTCAGCGTGGTCGTAGCCGAGAAGATGGAGAACTCCATGCACGGTAAGGAGGGCGAGTTCACGCGAGAGCGAGTGACCGGCCTGGTCAGCCTGTTCGGCCGCGAAGGACGGGCACAGCACGATGTCGCCGAGCATCGACGGTCCGGGCTCGGGCGAGTCCGGACGACCGCCGGGCTCGAGTTCGTCCATGGGAAACGACATCACGTCGGTCGGACCGGGTAGATCCATCCACCGCATATGGAGATCGGCCATCGTGGCTGAGTCCACCAGGGACATCGACAACTCGGCGGCGGGGTGCACGTCCATCCTCGCGATCACGAATCGGGCAACGCTGATCAACTCCTCTTCGGAGACGTCCATACCCGATTCGTTCGAGACTTCGATGCTCATGTGTGTCGCTTCCTCCTGGTTTCGGCGGCACTCACCCTACCGTCGTGGAGAACGCGCGTGCGCAGCTCTACGCTGCGCGCGATTTCCGAACTCGACCTTCTCATTGACCCCGGCCTCGAAACGCTCGTACGCGTCGACGATGTCGGACACCAGGCGGTGCCGGATCACGTCACTGCTGTTGAGTTCGGCGAAGTAGATGTCGTCGACGTCCCCGAGTATCTCGGTGGCGGCACGAAGCCCCGACCGGGATCCTCCGGGCAGGTCCACCTGGGTGGAGTCGCCGGTGACGACGACCTTCGAACCGAACCCCAGGCGGGTGAGGAACATCTTCATCTGCTCGGCTGTTGTGTTCTGCGCCTCGTCGAGGATGATGAACGCATCGTTGAGCGTGCGACCACGCATGTACGCCAGCGGAGCCACCTCGATCACTCCCGACTGCATCAGCTTCGGAATGGCCTCGGCGTCCATCATGTCGTGGAGCGCGTCGTGCAGCGGCCGGAGGTACGGATCGATTTTCTCGTGCAGCGTGCCCGGCAGGAATCCGAGCCTCTCACCCGCCTCGACCGCCGGTCTGGTGAGGATGATCCGGGACACCTGCTTGGTCTGCAGCGCCTGTACCGCCTTGGCCATGGCCAGATAGGTCTTGCCCGTACCCGCGGGTCCGATGCCGAACACGATGGTGTGCGCGTCGATCGCGTCGACATACCTCTTCTGGTTGAGTGTCTTCGGCCGGATAGTCTTACCGCGCCTCGACAGGATGTCGAGGGTCAAGACCTCCGCGGGTGATTCGCTCAGGCCCTGCGTGAGCATGCCGACCGTGCGACGGACGGTGTCGGCGCCAAGTGGTTGACCGCGGTCGACGATCGCGCAGAGCTCGGCGATGACACGTTCGGCGAGCGCCACGTCACCCGGTTTCCCCACAAGTGTGACCGTGTTGCCCCGAACATGGATGTCAGCGTCCAGAACCAGTTCCAAGGCGCGAAGATTCTCGTCGGAGGAACCCAGCAGAGGCGGGACGGTGTCGGGGGGAAGTTCGATACTCGAACGCACCGTGCGTTCCGTCGGGCGTGTCGCGCCGAACGTCTCGCCGGTCTGGTGTTGTTCACTCACGTGTGGAATATGGCCTACTTTCCGGTTCCCGGGGATTCGCGACGGGTGTCGTGATGACCAAAGTCTAGCGCTGGGACACCCGGCGGCCCACCTAATTGGCTATCGCTGCCGAACACTGTCGAGCGATACCTGGACCACCGGTCAGAACTGGGTGCCGCCGGACAGTAGCGCCCTCCGCGAGATCGTCCAGCACTCCGTGTCGGGATCGAGGAACGCGAAATGGTCCTCACCCTCCACGACGTGCAAAGCGACCTGGTCCCCAGCTACGGCCGCGGCCTTGCTGTACCGAACGCTGACCTTCGCCGGGACTTGGAGGTCCTCGGCGCCGTGCACGCACACCACCGGAACTCCCACCGGAATCCGGTGGTGCGGGGACGCCGACCGGTACGCGTCGGGATCATCTTCGTAGGGCACACCGAGAAGATCCTCGATGTATCCGATCCGGCGACCCCGCTCCGCTGCCGTTGCAAGATCCAGCGCGCCGGCCTGCGACACCACCAATTCCGGGCGCACCTTCAGGTCCGGTTCACCTGCGAGCCACACCGCGAGCTGTCCACCGGCCGAGTGCCCCACAATCCGGATCCGGTTGAGGTCGAGCGGTACCGGAGACCGCTCGGCTACCGGTCCCGCGATCGCCTCCAGCGCGGCGACGACATCGGTCGACATTTCCCGCCATCCCCCGCCCGCACCGAGCCGTCGGTACTCGACGTTCCACACCGCGAGTCCATTGCGCGCCAAGTCGACTGCGAATCCCGTACCGAGGTTGAGGTGGTACTCGCCGCGCCAGAACCCGCCGTGCACGATCATCACCACAGGCAGCGGCGAAGAAACCGGCTGGTCCGGCATGTAGAAGTGCCCGAACTGCTGGGGTTCGGTTCCGTAATTGATCAGAATGCGGTCCACGGTTCACCAGGCTAATCGGAGTGGATCGGCTCAGCCCTGGCCGATCAGGACAGTGGCGCCGCGCCCCAGCGGTCGGTGAGCACACCGAGCGCACCCAACGCCACGGCTGCTGCGGTCGATGTCCGAAGAACGTGCGGTCCGAGCAACACCGGCACCGCGCCCACCTCCGTCAACGACGCGATCTCCTCGTCGGAGATGCCACCCTCGGGTCCGACGATCAACACGATTTCGCCCACCGAGCGCAACGAGAGTTCGGACAAGCCCAGCGCCGCAGACTCGTGCAGTGCGGCGACCACTCCACCGCGGGCGACGACCTCACGCACCAAGGACAGCACTCCCGCCGTCCGGACTGGTTCCGACACCTCGGGCACGATCGCCCGCCTCGATTGCTTCGCTGCGGCCAGAGCGGCGCTACGCCAGCGCGCCACCCCTTTTGCGACCTTCGGGCCGTCCCATCGCGCCACACAGCGCGACGACTGCCACGGCACGATCGCGTCAGCACCAGCCTCGGTTGCCAGTTCGACCGCCAGTTCGGATCGCTCCGCCTTCGGAAGTGCTTGCACCACAGTGACAGTCGGCGATGGCGGCTGAATTTGACTTCGCGCGTGAACAGTCAATTCCAACCGATTCTTTTCCGCAGCCGTCACTTCCGAGTCTGCGAGACCTCCGTGACCGTCTGCCAGCATGATCCGCTCCCCGATACCGATCCGGCGCACGGTCGCCGCGTGCCTGCCCTCGGAACCGTCCAGAACGGCGGTGCACCCGACTTCAGGCAGCGGATCGAGAAAGAAGACCGTGGCCGCCACGGTCAGCGACCGCTGAAGGCTTCACGCAGGCGTGAGAACAATCCACCGCTGTGCTGCGATTGCGTCGACACGACCTCGGCCACATCGCGGTCGCGGAGATCCTTGAGGTCGCGCAGAAGCTTCGTCTCCTTGTGATCGAGCTTCGAAGGAACCACTACCTCGAGATGAGCGTGGACATCACCACGTGTTCCGGTCCGCAACTTCGGCATGCCGTGCCCGCGTAGCACCGTAACCGCGCCCGGCTGCGTGCCCGGCTCGATGGTGATCTCCTTGGGGCCGTCGATGATGGTGTCGATCGTGACCGCTGTGCCGAGAGCAGCGTCGATCATCGGGACCCGGATCGTGCAGTGCAGGTCCTCGCCGTCACGAACGAATACCTCGTGCGGCTGCTCGATCACCTCGACGTACAGATCTCCGGCGGGACCTCCGCCGGGTCCCACCTCGCCCTGTGCGGCAAGCCGGATCCGCATCCCACCAGCGACACCGGCGGGCACCTTCACCGTGATGTCCCTACGGGAGCGCACCCGTCCGTCACCATCGCATTTGCGGCACGGGTCCGGGATGGTCTCGCCCGCACCACGGCAGGTGGGGCAAGGACGGGAAGTCATGACCTGGCCGAGGAACGACCGCTGCACCGACTGGACCTCGCCCGCACCGCCACATGTTTCGCAGCGCACCGGTTTCGAGTCACCGTTGGTACCCGACCCCGTGCAAGCGTCGCACAGAATCGCGGTCTCGACGGTGACGTGCTTGCTCACACCCGTAGCGCACTCGGCCAATGTCAATTTGGTTCGCAGGAGAGCGTCCGCCCCCGGTTGCACACGGCCGCGCGGACCCCGCCCGGCACCACCGCCGCCGCCGAAGAATGCCTCGAACACATCCCCGAGACCGCCACCGAAACCGGCCCCGAAGCCTCCGCCGCCACCACCCGAGGACAACGGGTCGCCGCCGAGGTCGACAATGCGGCGCTTCTCTGGATCCGACAACACCTCGTAGGCCGTCGAGATATCCCGGAACCGGGCCTGGGCAGCTTCATCCGGGTTCACATCGGGATGCAGTTCTCTCGCAAGTTTGCGATACGCCCGCTTGAGTTCTTGATCGGTCGCATTCTTGTCGACGCCGAGCGTTGCGTAGTAATCCCGTGCCACGTTGAGTCTCTCGTCCTTCTCTACTTCGTTGTGTCGGTAATCTCGGTTGTCGGGTCACCGGCCACCGTCGCTACTCCATTACAAGTCTCGCCCGTGACTCCAGCTTGCACCGAGGCCCGTCGTCAGCGCTCGGCGAGCACTTGGCCGATGTATCTCGCAACAGCAGCTACCGACGCGATTGTTCCCGGATAGTCCATGCGTGTGGGTCCGAGCACCCCCATTCCGCCGAGTACCGTGCCTGCCGCTCCGTAACCGGTGGAGATGACGGAAGTGCCGCGCATCTGCTCGACCTGCGTTTCCTCACCAATCCGCACCGTGACGGTGCCGGTCTCCTGAGTGGAGGCCAGCAGCTTGAGGACCACCACCTGCTCCTCGAGTGCCTCGAGAACCGCGCGCAACGACCCCGGGAACCCACTGTTACCACTGAAGTCTGCTGCATTGCGGGTCAGATTCGCAGTGCCGCCGAGGACCAGCCTCTCCTCGGGATGTTCGACGAGGGTCTCCACCAGCACCGTGGCTGACCGGATCACCGCATCACGCAAACCCTGCGGGGCCTCGCTGGCCAGTTCCGAAACCGCGATCGACGCCGCCGCCAACCGCTTGCCCTCCAGCGCACCACCGAGAAGGCTGCGCAGCCGCGACAGGTCCTCGTCGTCGAGCGCACCACCGAGCTCGACAATGCGCTGATCGACACGGCCGGAGTCGGTGATGAGTACCAGCAGCAGACGAGCCGGGGTCAGTGCCACCACCTCGAGGTGCCGCACGGAAGAGGCCGACAGTGTGGGATATTGCACAACCGCCACCTGGCGTGTGAGTTGCGCGAGGAGGCGAACACCACGCCTGAGAACATCGTCCAGATCGACGCCCGACTCCAAGAAATCGAGAATCGCACGGCGCTCAGCGTTCGACAGCGGCTTCACGTCGGCGATGCGGTCGACGAACTCCCGATAGCCCTTGTCGGTCGGAACGCGGCCGGAACTCGTGTGCGGCTGGGCGATGTATCCCTCGCTCTCGAGAGCCGCCATATCGTTACGCACAGTCGCACTCGAGACACCCAGGTTGTGCCGCTCTACCAGCGCCTTCGATCCCACCGGCTCCTGTGTGGAGACGTAGTCGGCGACGATCGCGCGGAGAACCTCGAACCGCCTGTCTTCCGTGTTCGACATCGCCATTCACCTCCAGTTCCCGATCAGTACGAGCGACCGCCACACCGAACTAGTATTCGAATCGGTCGTCATAATCCCCTGAGCAACGTGCATTCGCACGCGCATTCTAGTCTTTGTCCAGTCTAATCGGCGGACCGTCATTTCCCGCCCTACCCTTACTGTTGAGACCGGAAACGAGCAAGTGGGGCACCGACCCCTCGGGATGACAGACGATGATTTTCAAAGGCGTCATGGACGGTAAGCCGTACCCGGACCACAGGCTGTCGCAACGCGACTGGTCCAAGATCCCTCCTCGACAATTGCGTCTCGACGAGATTGTGACCACCACCAAGGTCTTGGAGCTCGACCGGTTGTTGTCCGAAGACTCCACGTTCTACGGCGACCTGTTCCCGCACGCGGTGCAGTGGCACGGGGTCATCTACCTCGAGGACGGGTTGCACCGTGCGGTGCGTTCGGCCCTACGCAACCGCGTCGTGCTGCATGCACGAGTCTTCGACTACGACGAGATGCCTGGCATCTTCACGGGCTGACGCCGCTACCGCAGTACGGTTCGGACAACCGCGTCGGCCAGCAGTCGTCCCCGATCGGTCAGCACGAAGCGGTTGCCTTCACGCACCAGCAGCCCGTCTGCCACGACCTCCTCGGCCGCACACTGCTCTTCGGCATCCAGTTCCGCCACCGGCAGTCCCGTGCGCAGCCGAGCCGTCAACATCACCCGCTCGACGTGGAGGTCCTCGGCTGTCAGCTGCTCACTTCCACCAACGGGCAGTCGACCCGCCGCCAACTCTTCCGCGTAGCGCGCCGGATGCTTGACATTCCACCAACGCACACCCCCGACGTGACTGTGGGCACCTGGCCCGGCGCCCCACCAGTTCCCGCCGTCCCAGTACCCCAGGTTGTGCCTACAACGAGACTCCCCCGTCGCTTCGCTCGCAAGTCGTAAATCCCCCGTCGCTTCGCTCGCGAGTCGTAAATCCCCCGTCGCTTCGCTCGCCCGCCGCAAATCCCCCGTCGCTTCGCTCGCCCGCCGCAAATCCCCCGTCGCTTCGCTCGCCCGCGCCCAGTTCGACACCTCGTACCAAGTCAGACCCGCCGCTGACAGCCGCGCGTCGATGCGCTCGTACCGCGATGCCAGGACGTCGTCGTCGGGTGCGGGCAATTCGCCCCGGCGCACCTTCCTCGCCAACGCCGTTCCGTCCTCCACGATCAGTGCGTACGCGGAAACATGGTCCACCCCGGCCGCCAGCACTGCATCCAGCGACGCGTCCAGATCCTCGTCCCGTTCGCCTGGTGTCCCATAGATGAGGTCGAGATTGACGTGCTCGAACCCCGCCGCCCTCGCCTCCAGCGCCGCCGCCTGCGCGCGCCCCGGCGTGTGAGTGCGGTCGAGCACTCTCAAAACGTGCTGCGCAGCCGACTGCATGCCCAGCGAGACCCTTGTGAATCCACCTGCCCACAGGCGATCGAAGAATTCCGGCGACGTGGACTCCGGGTTCGATTCCGTGGTCACCTCGGCGCCGCGCGCCACTCCGAAACTCGTGCGGATCGCATCGAGGACATCCACCAGTCCGTCGCCACCGAGCAGTGACGGTGTCCCACCTCCGACGAAGATGGTGTCGACCGCCGGGCCGACCATCATTTCCGCCGCGACGTCGAGTTCTCGGCGAAGAGCCTCCATCCACGACTGCGGCGACGACGACGTCCCCAACTCGCCGGCCGTATAGGTGTTGAAATCGCAATATCCACATCGCGTGGCACAGAAGGGCACGTGCACGTAGATCCCGAACGGCCGATTCCGAACCTCTGCCAGCGCCCGCGCAGACAACTCGAAACCCGCCGACTCCCGTCGGCCGTCGCCAGACGTGCTCACTTCACTCACCCTGTCAGTCTTCCAGGTCCGAGGAGCGCGACTTCTCCCGTCCGAGCCCACAGTCCTGATTGCGATATTGCCCACACAAAGGGCAAACATCTGCGCCCGACGCCGCATCGACAATTCAGCGTGGCACAATTGACCGCATGACCGGACTCGGAGTGCGACTTGTGGCGCGTCGCCACGTCGACCTCAAACGTGTCTGCAGCTGTTGTTGTCTGCCCTGTTGCGCGTAGATACGCCAGACAGTCAGCCCCGTCAATTTTCTTCTCGACTTCCGGCCGGATCAGATTCCCGAGCGAGAACCAGTCCTCCTCGGCCCAGACCGGTGCGGAGTGAGATTCAGGAGAGCTTAATGACGTCGACCACCGACGCATCCCGCGCTGCGGCCGAAAAGGCTCCTGCGCCCACTCGAACGCGCACGCCCAGGCCTGCCAAGCGCCGCGCCGAGGGCCAGTGGGCCCTCGGGTACCGGGAGCCGCTCAACGCGAACGAGCAGGTCAAGAAGGACGACAACCCGCTCAACGTCCGCGCCCGCATCGAGAACATCTACTCGAAGCAGGGCTTCGGCAGCATTGACAAGAGCGACCTACGTGGCCGTATGCGCTGGTGGGGCCTCTACACACAGCGTGAGCAGGGCTACGACGGCACCTATACCGGTGACGAGAACATCGACCTACTCGAGGCCGAGTACTTCATGATGCGGGTGCGCTGCGACGGCGGCGCACTGAACGTGGAGCAGCTACGCACCCTCGCAGGCATCTCCACCGACTTCGCCCGCGACACCGCAGACCTGTCCGACCGCGAGAACGTTCAATACCACTGGATCGAGGTCGAGAACGTTCCGGAGATCTGGAATCGCCTCGAGGGCGTCGGCCTGAAGACAACCGAGGCGTGCGGCGACTGCCCCCGTGTCGTGCTCGGCTCTCCGCTGGCCGGACAATCCCTCGACGAGGTACTCGACCCGACCCCCGCGATCGAAGAGATCGTCCGTCGCTACGTCGGCAAGCCCGAGTACTCGAACCTCCCGCGCAAGTTCAAGACCGCCATCTCGGGCCAGCAGGACGTGGTGCACGAGATCAACGATGTCGCCTTCATCGGCGTCAATCACCCCGAGCACGGACCCGGCCTCGACCTGTGGGTCGGGGGCGGCCTTTCCACCAACCCGATGCTCGCGCAGCGCGTCGGCGTCTGGGTTCCGCTGGAGGAGGTGCCCGACGTCTGGGAAGCGGTCGTCTCGATCTTCCGCGACTACGGGTACCGACGGCTGAGGTCGAAGGCCCGGCTCAAGTTCCTCGTAAAGGACTGGGGCATCGAGAAGTTCCGTGAGGTGCTGGAGACCGAGTACCTCGGGCGCAAGCTGATCGACGGTCCCGCCCCAGAGAAGCCCGTCCGTCCGATCGACCACGTCGGTGTGCAAAAGACCCGGAACGGTCTCAACGCCGTCGGTGTCGCCCCCATCGCCGGTCGTGTGTCCGGAACGATACTGGCGAAGGTCGCCGACGCCGCCGAACGCGCAGGCAGCGACAAGATCCGCTTCACGCCGTACCAGAAACTGATCATTCTCGATGTCGCCGACGACAAGCTCGAACGTCTGATCGCCGAACTCGACGAGATCGGCCTGCCCGCCCGCCCGTCACACTGGCGCAAGAATCTGATGGCCTGCTCGGGCATCGAATTCTGCAAGTTGTCCTTCGCCGAGACCCGGAAGCGCTCGCAGATTCTCGTCCCCGAACTGGAGGAGCGCCTGGCCGACATCAATGCTCAGCTCGACGTGCCGGTGACGATCAATATCAACGGCTGCCCCAATTCGTGCGCGCGTTCGCAGATCGCCGACATCGGGTTCAAGGGACAGCTCGTCGACGACGGCAATGGCAACCAGGTGGAGGGCTTCCAGGTCCACCTGGGCGGCAGCCTCGGCCTCGACGCCGGCTTCGGCCGGAAATTGCGCCAGCACAAGGTGACCACCGGTGAGCTCGGCGACTACATCGACCGCGTGGTCCGGCAATTCGTGAAGCAGCGCAACGAGGGTGAGCGCTTCGCGGAATGGGTGTTGCGCGCAGACGAAGGAGACTTGAGATGACATCGACAACGGACACCCTGGACGATCTCCGGCGGATCGCCTCACAGGGCGCGGCGAACCTCGAAGGCGCCACGGCTCGAGAACTATTGCAGTGGACCGAGGACACGTTCTCGGGCGGGGCGAGCGCAGCGACGGGGGATCGAAGCGGCTACATCGTGGCGTCCAACATGCAGGACGCCGTACTCGTCCACCTGGCCGCTCAGGTACACCCCGGCGTGGACGTACTGTTCCTCGACACCGGCTACCACTTCGCCGAGACCATCGGGACCCGTGACGCGGTCGAGCAGGTGTACGGCGTGAACATCGTCAACGCCAAACCCGAGATGTCGGTCGCCGAGCAGGACGCCGCGGAGGGCAAGGACCTCTTCGCTCGCGATCCCAACCGGTGCTGCGCGCTGCGCAAAGTTGCTCCGTTGAAGAAGACCCTCGCCGGATACCAGGCGTGGGTCACCGGCATCCGGCGAGTGGAGTCACCGACGCGTGCCAACGCTCCGCTGATCTCGTTCGACGAGGCTTTCGGGCTGGTGAAGATCAACCCGATCGCCGCGTGGTCTGACGACGAGATGCAGGCCTACATCGAGGAGCACTCGATTCTGGTGAATCCGCTCGTCGACGAGGGCTATCCGTCCATCGGGTGCGCTCCGTGCACCATCAAGCCCGCCCCGGGCAGTGACCCGCGCAGCGGTCGCTGGGCCGGTCGATCCAAGACAGAATGCGGGTTGCACGCATCATGACAATCGACATCAACCCTTCTCCCGCCATGACGCGTCCGCAGCTCGACGGATCCCAGTTCGACACACTCGACGCCCTCGAGTCGGAAGCGATCCACATCTTCCGCGAAGTGGCGGGTGAGTTCGAGCGCCCGGTGATCTTGTTCTCCGGCGGCAAGGACTCGACAGTGCTGCTACACCTGGCGATCAAGGCCTTCTGGCCTGCACCACTGCCGTTCGCCTTGCTGCACGTCGACACCGGCCACAATCTGCCCGAAGTCCTGGACTTCCGCGACCACGTCGTGTCGAAGTACAACCTGCGCCTGCACGTGGCAAAAGTGGAGGACTACCTGGCCGATGGCCGGCTCACCGAGCGTCCCGACGGGATCCGCAACCCCCTGCAGACCGTCCCTCTGCTCGACGCGATCGCCGAGAATCGCTTCGACGCAGTGTTCGGCGGCGGCCGTCGCGACGAGGAACGTTCTCGCGCCAAAGAGCGAATTTTTTCGCTGCGCAACGCATTCGGGCAGTGGGATCCGAAGAAGCAGCGCCCCGAGCTGTGGAACCTGTACAACGGCAAGCACTCGCCCGGGGAGCAGGTGCGGGTCTTCCCGCTGAGCAACTTCACCGAGCTCGACATCTGGCGATACATCGCCCGTGACGACGTGGAGCTTGCCAGCATCTACTACGCGCATCAGCGTCAGGTGTTCCAGCGCGACGGGATGTGGATGACCCCGGGCGTGTGGGGTGGACCGAACGGGGACGAGGTGCTCGAGACCCGATCGGTGCGTTACCGCACTGTCGGCGACGGCTCCACCACCGGCGCTGTGCTGTCCGACGCCGCTGACAACGGGGCGATCCTCGCCGAGGTCGCGGCGTCCCGCCTGACCGAGCGCGGAGCCACCCGCGGCGACGATCGAGTTTCCGAAGCGGCCATGGAAGACCGCAAGCGAGAGGGTTACTTCTGATCATGAGCGACCTTCACGAGCGTAGCCCGCGAAGCGAGACACAACTCCTGCGCCTGGCCACGGCAGGCAGCGTCGACGACGGGAAGTCCACCCTGGTGGGCCGGCTGTTGTTCGACACCAAATCGGTTCTCGCCGATCAGATCGACGCCGTCACCCGCGCGTCGGTAGACAAGGGGCTGTCCACTCCCGATCTCTCGCTCCTCGTCGACGGTCTGCGAGCCGAGCGTGAGCAGGGCATCACGATCGACGTGGCGTACCGGTACTTCGCGACGCCACGCCGCTCGTTCGTGCTCGCCGACACCCCCGGCCACGTGCAGTACACCCGCAACACCGTCTCCGGAGCGTCCACCGCGCAACTGGTGATCCTGCTGGTCGACGCACGGAAGGGAGTCATCTCCCAAACCCGCAAACATGCCGCTGTGCTGTCGTTGCTCGGCGTTCCCAAGCTGGTGCTCGCGGTCAACAAGATCGACCTGGTCGAGGACCCGGCAACGGTGTTCGCGAACATTTCAGCCGAGTTCAACTCACTCACGCGTTCACTGGGCTGGTCCTCGGACGACGTCCTCGAAATCCCGGTATCCGCACTGCACGGCGACAACGTGGCCGAGCGCTCGCAGAACACGCCGTACTACGACGGCCCGACTCTCATCGAGCACCTCGAGTCCGTGCCGGTGGACGCGGAGCCCCATCGGGTGGGCCTGCGGTTCCCAGTCCAGTACGTAATCCGGCCGCGCACATCCGAGTTCCCTGACTACCGCGGCTATGCCGGGCAGATCGCCGCCGGCGAGACGCGTCCGGGTGACGAGGTAGTCATCCTTCCGTCCGGCGTCCGGACCACGGTCGAGCGGATCGACACCGCCGACGGGGAACTGGATGCCGCACACGCGGGCCGCAGCGTGACCATCGTGCTCGCAGACGACGTGGACGTCTCGCGCGGCGATGTAATAGCGTCGGCGACCGGTGCACCCGAGCCGCTCGGCGAGTTCGATGCCACCGTGTGCTGGCTGGCCGAGAAGCCCCTGCGCCCCGGCGCCCGGCTGCTGCTCAAACACGGCACGAAAACCACGCAGGCCATTGTCGGCTCGCTGTCGGAGCGTCTCGACGAACAGGAGCTCTCCTCCGACCCGAATCCGGAGTCGTTGGAACTCAACGAGATCGGAAGGATCTCCGTCCGGGTTGCCGATCCGATCGTCGCCGACGACTACACCGTCAACCGGCACACCGGCAGCTTCCTGCTGATCGACCCGGCAGGCGGAAACACACTGGCAGCAGGACTGGTCGGGGACGCACTCTCCGGGATCGAACTTGGTAACCGCGTCTGATGTGACGACCCCGCTCATCGCTGTCGCTCACGGCAGTCGCGACCCTCGCAGTGCGCGGGTGGTGGCGGCTGCCGTGTCCGCACTCCGCGCACGACGGCCCGACCTCGATGTCCGGCTGTGTTTCCTCGACCTCAACGCACCGACCGTCGACCAAGCCCTCGACGCCGTCGTCGCCGAGGGACACTCCTCGGCTGTAGTGGTGCCGATGCTGCTCAGTAGCGCATTTCACGCACGCACGGACCTCCCCGCAGTGCTCGACGTCGTCCGCTTGCGCCATCCTCACCTGCAGATCCAGCAGGCAGACGTACTCGGGCAGGATCCGCGGTTGATCGACGCCGTCCGCGAGCGCATCGCCGAAACCTACGGTGGGGCCGAGAATCCCGGTCTCGGTGTGATTCTCGCCGCCGTCGGCACCTCCGACCCGGCAGCGAACGACCGCATTCGCTTGCTGGCCGAGTCTGTCGTCGCGGGTACCCCCTGGTCCGGTGGCATCAGCTGTTTTGCGACCTCCACCGAACCGAGCGTGCGGCAGGCGATCTCGACCGTACGAGGTGCGGGCGCCGACCGCATTGTGATTGCACCCTGGTTCCTGGCCCCGGGACTGCTCACGGACCGGCTCAGCCACATTGCGGAAAAGTGCGGGCCCGGCATCACCTATGCAGCCACCATCGGATCGCATCCCCTGTTGATCGACGTCATGCTCGACCTCTACTCGCTCGCACTGGCGGCCCTGACGACCCATCACGAATTGTCGGCCTGAGGGCGCGGGTGGCGCCCGCGAGGCCCGCAGTCAGTTCGAGCGCATACCGCCGCCACACCCAAGTTTCGAATACTCGTCGGTTCACCTTTGGCACGAGAGTGCCGCAAATCCATGGATGGTAGGTAAAGGGTTACCCCTGGCGCACACCGCTCTCCTGGACCAAACTGAAGTCAAGGCGGTGAACATGATCATGACGACAGCACAGATCAGACACGGAATCGTGGCAGGTATCGATGGATCGGAAGGCGCACTCGAGGCTGCAGCGTGGGCTGCATCCGCAGCGATGCACTTCGATGAACCGCTACGCCTCATCCACGTGCTGCCAAAACATCCGACATCGGACGACGAGATCGACACGGACAATCACCCCAGAGGCGAAAGACTGCTCGACGCCGCGGAACAGGCTGTACGCGACGGAAAGCGAGACCTACCCGTCGAGCGGAGCGTCGAACACGGCCCACCGTCACAGGCGCTCGTGGAACTCTCCAAATCGGCGCGGATGATGGTGCTCGGACCTACAGCTACGAGCGAGATGAGGTCGGTGTACGTCGGTTCCGACGTCGTCCGGGTATCCAATCGCGCCAAGTGCCCCGTGGTGGTCTGGCGCGGAATCCACGGGCACGAAATCACATCCGACCGGCCAGTGGTGGTCGGTGTGGATGGCAGCGAGCTGAGCGACATGGCTGTCGCCCACGCCTTCGAGTTTGCTGCGTTCTTCGGCGCGCCGCTCGTCGCGGTGCACACGTGGACCGAGCACTCGACCCTCGGTGCGTGGTACTCGGAGGAAAGGCGCTTCACGGACTGGCAACCGCACAAGCAGCAAGAATCTGCATTGCTGGCCGAGAGCCTGGCCGGATGGAGAGAGAAGTACCCCGACGTGGCGGTCACTCACTGCGTGGAGCGAGGAAAGCCGACCAGAGTGCTTCTCGAGTACTCTGTCGACGCCCAATTGATGGCGGTGGGCAGTCACGGGCGTAATCCGTTCACGGCCTCCATCATCGGCTCGACGAGCCAGAGCCTCATCCACCACGCTCGTTGCCCGGTACTCATCTGTCGTAAGGACTGAACGCAGGCAACCGGACTCGTACCTGCTGCGGATTCGGTCGGTCGGCGCTACAGAGAGACGCGAACCTGCGCCTCTGGGAGGTCGGGCACGCGCGTTGCCCGTGCGTACACCGTCAGCCCCTCTTCCAGTCCGAGGGCCGCGCTGTCACCACGCGTCACCTGTGCGGAGAACGTCTCACCCGTTGCCTCGTTCCGCAGGTCCACCCGGACTTCGAATCCGAGCCGCACCACACGCTCGACGGTTGCCCTCGTAACGCCCAGAGATTCGGCAGTTCCAGACTCCTGGGCCAGCGCCATCTGTGGGTCCCGCCCGAGCCGGATGTCATGCGGACGGACCAATTGGCCGTTGAGTTTGGCCACCGAGCCGAGGAACGACATCACGAAGTCGTTGGCCGGACGATCGTAGAGATCCTCCGGTTCGCCGATCTGCTCGATCCGGCCGTTGTTGAGGACCGCGATCCGGTCGGCAACATCGAGTGCCTCCTCCTGATCGTGCGTGACGAGCACGGTAGTCACGTGCACCTCGTCGTGCAGACGACGCAGCCAGGCGCGCAGATCCGTACGCACCTTCGCGTCGAGCGCGCCGAACGGCTCGTCGAGCAACAGCACCTGCGGGTCCACAGCGAGCGCGCGCGCCAGTGCCATGCGCTGACGTTGGCCGCCCGACAGTTGCGCCGGATAGCGGTGCTGAAATCCGTCGAGACCCACGATCGCGAGGAGTTCGTTGACCCTCTTGCCGATCTCCGACTTCGGTCGCTTACGAATCTTCAGGCCGAACGCGACATTGTCGCGCACCGTCATGTGCTTGAAGGCCGCGTAGTGCTGGAACACGAAGCCGATGCCCCGCTTCTGTGGGGAGACGTTCGTGACATCGTTGCCGCCGATGACGACGGTTCCGGAGTCGAGCGTCTCCAACCCGGCAATGGATCGGAGCAGAGTCGACTTGCCGGAACCACTCGGCCCCAGCAACGCCGTCAGCGAACCCGATGGAATGTCGATGGTGACGTCGTCGAGAGCAGCGAAGGCCCCGTAGTTCTTACGGGCGCCGGTCACGGTAATCACGTGGTACTCCTCTTGCGGTCGAGCAGAGTCATCAGAAGCAGGGTGACCAGCGCAATTCCCATCAGCAATGTGGCCGCGGAGTATGCGCCGAAGGTGTTGTGGTCGTCGATGTAACGCGAGTGCACCAGTAGCGTCAACGTCTGCGACACGCCAGGAAATCCCGAAGACACCATGATCACGGCGCCGAACTCCCCCAGTGCTCGCGCGACGGTGAGCACCACACCGTACGTCAGACCCCATCGGATGGCGGGCAGGGTGATCAACAGAAAGGTCTGCCACCGGTTGGCACCGAGTGTTGCCGCTGCCTGCTCCTGATCCTCGCCGATCTCCCGCAGGACGGGTTCGACCTCCCGCACGACGAACGGCAACGTCACGAACAGGGTCGCGATGACCATGCCGGGAAGCCCGAAGATCACCTTGAAGCCCAGTGAATTCAGCCCACCGAACCAGCCGTTGACGCCCCACAGCAGGATCAGTGAAACACCGACCACGATGGGCGAGACCGCGAACGGAAGATCGACGACGGCCTGGATCAACCCGCGCCCGGGGAAGCGTCCGCGAACGAGCGCGAGAGCCGTGACGATCCCGAAGATCACGTTGATCGGGACGACGATCGCCACTATCAGCAACGACAGATTGAGCGCGGAAATCGCAGCCGGCGTACTGATCGATTCGAAGAACGCGACGATCCCGTGCTCGAACGTGCGGAACAAGATGATGGCGATCGGCACCACCAGCAGCCCGAACAGATAGAGAAGGGCGATCGTGCGCAGGGTGATCCGTGTGGATGCCGACAGTTTCATTCAGCCTGCTCCTCACGACGCTGAGTCCGGCTCGAGACGAGGCGAAGTATCAGCAACGTCACAAACGCGATCGCCAGTAGGGCCACCGACACGGCCGCAGCTGCGGCGGGCCGATCCATTTCGATCTGCTGCTGAATGTATTGGGAGGCAACCTGAGTCTCCCGCGGAATGTTCCCACCGATCAGAACCACGGATCCGTACTCACCGATCGCACGGGCGAACGCGAGACCCGCACCACTGATGATCGCCGGTGTAAGAGTCGGCAGCACCACCTTGCGGAAGATGGTCATGTTGTCCGCGCCGAGCGAGGCTGCGGCCTCCTCCACTTCCCTGTCCACTTCGATCAGCACCGGCTGTACCGAGCGGACGACAAACGGCAACGTCACGAACGCGAGGGCCACGACGAGTCCCGGCTGCGTTGCGTTCAACTGAATCCCTATCGGGCTCTCCGGGCCGTAGAGAGACAGCAGCACAATGCTTGCCACAATGGTCGGAAGCGCGAACGGCAGGTCGATCAGAGCGTTGACGATCCGTTTACCAGGGAACTCGTCACGCACTAGGACCCACGCGATCAGAGTGCCCATGATGACGTTGATTGCAGCCACCACCGCGGAAACGAACACGGTCACACGCAGCGAGGCCAGCGCTGCCGGGCTGGTGATCGCGTCCACGAACCCGGTGATGCCGTTGCCGAACGAAGCAACGGTGAGCGCCGCGAGGGGCAGAATCACCATGACGCTCAGCCACAGCGTCGCAATACCGATCCCGAGTGGCCCAACCGTCCCGGTGACGCGGGCGATCTTCTTGCGGGTGGGCGAACCGGGCGGAACCTGCTTCGTGATTCCGCTTCTCCTCGTCGTCGTGTCTGTGTCACTCACGTGGGTTTACCTGGTTGCCTCGTCGTAGATCATGGCGATGGACCCGCTGTCCGCGGCGAACAACTCGGAGTCGACCACCGACCAACCACCGAGGTCGGCGATGGTCCACAGCGTTGTCGGCTCCGGAAACTTGTCGGTGAACTCGGACTTCACGGCAGGATCGACTGGACGGAACCCGGCTTCCGCCCACAGCGTCTGCGCCTCGGGCGTGTAGAGGAAGTCCTTGAATGCAACCGCCTTCTCCAGGTTCTGGCTGTTCGCCAGTACCGCTACCGGGTTCTCGATCTTGAAGGTGGTCGAGGGTGTCACATGCTCGATGGGATCGCCGTGCTCCTCCATGAACAGGGCCTCGTTCTCGTAGCTGATCAAGACGTCACCCGTCCCCTGCAGGAACGCCTCGGACGCCTCGCGACCCGACTTCGGCTGGATCCTCACGTGATCGTTCATCAGCGAGGTGATGTAGGAGAGACCGGCGTCCGGGTCCTCGCCCCCGTTGCTCTTGGCCGCGTAAGGGGCGAGCAGGGCCCATTTCGCGGACCCGGAACTGAACGGGTTGGGGGCCACGACATCCACCCCCGGGCGCAACAGGTCGTCCCAGTCGCGGATGTTCTTCGGGTTTCCTTCCCGTACAACCAGGGTCACGACCGAACCGAAGGGAACTCCGTTGTAGGCGTCCTGGTTCCAGTTCCTGTCGACCAAGCCGAAGTCGACGAGGCGAGTGATGTCGGGTTCGACCGAGAAGTTGACGACGTCGGCGTCAGCGCCGTCGGTCACCTTGCGGGACTGGTCGCCGGAGGCGCCATACGACGGCTGAATCTTGACGCCCTCGCCCTCCTCGGTTTCGTCGAAGGCGGGAAACATCTTGTCGAAGCCAGGCTTCGTAACCGCGTAGGTGAACAGGTTGATCGTGCCTGCGCTGCCGTCCCCACCCGCTGAATCGCCACCGACGGTATCGCTGGTGCCACCACTGCACGCGGTCAACGTCACTGCCCCGAGCGTGATGAGGGCCGCGAAGAATCGACGAGAACAGCGCCGCATGGGAGAAACCTTCCTGAAAATGTGGGGCGTACGAAGAATTGCGGGATATTTCCGGGATGCAGGCATCTTCCGGCTGGGGTTCCGGGGCACGTGCCAGCTCGGTGGAACGAGCGTGTACAGGAGTGTGCGCAGCAACACCAGGGGCTGTAAAGCGACGTGCGAGGAGAGATCAGCAACAGTCGATATCGGCGACTGCAAGCATGCCGACCCCGATCAACGCCAATTCGTGGCGGATCTGGTGTACAGCGGCTTCAGACACGCCGTGAACTTTATCAGAGGCCGAACCCACCACTCGAATCGTACGTGCCTACCTGGTGACCAGCCAAGCAACGATCACCAGAACTATGAGGGCGAGCAGCGCGAGAGTGACGCGTGAGCGTGGCATCAGGGTTCCTTCACCTTCGAGACGTCCCGTCTGAGCAGGACGAAGACAGCAGCCAGGCCGCGATCGAGCAGCCACGCCACTACCCGGCACGCCGGCACCATCACCAGCAGTACGAGAGCAACTTGTGGAACGAACGGAAGTCCGGTGATCCATAGCTCGAAGCCATCCCACCAACTCGCTATCCGGTCCACCCTGCCTACCTTATCCTCTGCCGACACGCCTGAGCCGAACAGGTAGACGTGGAGGCGGAAGCGGCCGATGATGTGGAAATGGTGTCCACCTCTGCACACTCTTCAGACAGGGCCCACGGGACCGGCCGCCGTCACCATTCCTTTCCGCCGATCGACGACTACGCCTTCCTTTCGGACTGCGAGTCCACCTGCCTGATCGCGCGCAACGGGTCGGTCGAGTGGATGTGCATTCCGCGACCGGACTCCCCCAGCATTTTCGGCGCCATCCTCGACCGCAGCGCCGGCCATTTCCGGATCGGGCCCTACGGGCAGAACGTGCCTTCCGCCCGCCGCTATCTTCCCGGGGGTCTGATCGTCGAGACCACGTGGCAGACCGAGACGGGGTGGCTAATCGTGCGCGACGCCCTGGTGCTCGGTCCGTGGCACAACGTCGAGGAGCGCTCCCACTCCCACCGCCGTACCCCCACCGACTGGGATGCCGAGCACATCCTTCTTCGCACGGTGAAATGCGTCAACGGAACCGTCGAACTCGAAATGAGCTGTGAACCTGCATTCGACTATCACCGAGGTACTGCGAAATGGGAGTACACCGGCAAGGTCTACGAGGAAGCCACGGCCATCTGCAGGTCGAACCGTCCAGAAGATCACCCAACCTTGAAGTTGACCACGAACATGAGGATCGGATTGGAGGGGCGGGAGGCTCGCTCCCGCACCCGAATGGTCGAAGGTGACGATGTGTTCGTGGCGCTGTCGTGGTCGCACATGCAGGCGCCGCAGACCTTCGACGAAGCCGCCGACAAGATGTGGCAGACGGCGAAATGCTGGCGGGACTGGATCACAATCGGCCGATTCCCGGACCACAAGTGGCGCGGACACCTGCAGCGCAGCGCCCTGACGCTCAAGGGGTTGACCTACACGCCGACGGGCGCACTACTCGCAGCATCGACAACCTCCCTACCGGAAACGCCTGGCGGCGAACGGAACTGGGACTACCGGTACGCGTGGGTTCGAGATTCGACGTTCGCACTGTGGGGGCTCTACAGCCTCGGGCTCGATCGAGAGGCCAACAACTTCTTCTCTTTCCTCTACGACGTGTCGACCGCCGATGACGGCCACCACCGTCCGCTTCAGGTGCTGTATGCCGTGGGCGGCGAGCACGAACTAGAGGAGTCGGAGCTTGCCCACCTTTCAGGCTACGACGGAGCACGACCGGTCCGGATCGGCAACGGCGCCTACGACCAGGTCCAGCACGACATCTGGGGAACGATCCTCGACTCGGTCTACCTGCACGTCAGGACTCGGGAGCGAGTCCCGGAGACGCTGTGGCCGATGCTCAAACGCCAAGTCGAGGAGGCTGTCAAGCATTGGCGGCTTCCCGACCGCGGGATCTGGGAGGTGCGTGGCGAGCCACAACACTTCACGTCGTCGAAGATCATGTGCTGGGTGGCTCTAGACCGGGGCGCGAAACTCGCAGAACTCCAGGGCGAGACGAGTTACGCGCAACAGTGGTCCGAGCTGGCCGACGAGATCAAGGAAGACATCCTCGAACACGGCGTCGACGCGCGCGGAGTACTCACCCAGCGGTACGGCAGCGACGATCTCGACGCATCCCTGCTCCTCGCCCCGCTGCTCCGGTTTCTACCTGCTGACGACCCTCGCATCCGCGCCACTGTGCTCGCCATCGCCGACGAGCTGACCGAAAACGGGCTCGTGCTGCGCTACCGGGTAGAGACCACCGACGACGGCCTGGCGGGAAAGGAGGGCACGTTCACGATCTGCTCGTTCTGGCTCGTATCGGCCCTCGTCGAGATCGGCGAACTCGACCGCGCCAAGCGGCTTTGTGATCGACTTCTCGGATACGCGAGCCCCCTCGAGCTGTACGCCGAAGAGATCGACTCCGACTCCGGTCGGCACCTCGGCAATTTCCCTCAGGCGTTCACCCATCTGGCGCTGATCAACGCTGTACTGCACCTCATCCGCGCCGAGGAAGCCGCAGCAGGCACGTTCCAGCCTGCGCACAGCGCCATCTGATCGACTCAAGTCCAACTCCGGCGCCGGCGGACTCCGCTCGGCTATTCGGCGTAGCGGTGCAACAACCGTTCGGCATCGGCTGCGATCTGCCGTACCACCACACCGGCCGGACGCTCCGACGTCACGAGCCCGGCAGCCTCACCGGCATACACGACACCGTGGTCAGGGTCGCTGGGGTCATACGCGGCTACGAGTTCATGTTCTGGAGCGTCGCTGTCGTGCCATCGCGAGGTGAACTCGTTGGTCAGTGCCCGCCCACCCCATCGCTGCGGCCACGGTTGACTTCGTGCCCGATCGAACACCGATGTGTAGATGGTGTCGGTGCTCCGCGCGGCGATGACTCTGCTGCGGGCGTAGTCGGGTCCGATCGTCTCGGGGCTGGCCAGAAGCGCGGTCCCGACCATCGCGCCATCGGCGCCGGCGGCGAGCACGGCGGCGAGGCCGCGGCCCGTTGCGATCCCGCCTGCCGCCAACACCGGAAGCTCGGTGGCGTCGAGGATCTCCTGCAGCAACGGCAGGGTCGCGATCTTGCCGGTGTGGCCACCAGCCTCGCCGCCCTGGGCGATGACGACGTCGACCCCCGCCGCCTCGACTACGCGCAAGTCCTCAACGGTGTTCACCTGCGACGCGACGAGCGCACCGGTGTCATGAACCCGGTCGACATACGGCGCGGGATCACCGAACGACAGCAAGACGACCTGCGGATTTTGAGCCAGCGCCGCGTCGAGGAGCGAGTCGTTGTCGGCGAGCGACCACGTCATGAGCCCGACGCCGATATTGTCGCCACCGATCTTCCGGGCTGTCGCCGTCTCCTCGGCGACCCACTCAGGGCTCGCGTAGTGCGCGGCCCCCAACAACCCCAGTCCGCCCGCCTTCGTCACCTCGCCCGCGAGGGTGCCGCCTGCGCGCCCACCCATCGGTGCACCGAAGATCGGCACTTCGATACCGAGTGTCCGGGTGAGCCATGTTTCCAAAGCCACGTATCGCACCTACTTCCGATCAGAGGCCGTAAGACGAGGCCTTGAGACGGGATTCCGGACACTATTTCTTGGGCTTGTCTCCGACGGCCTCGGAGGACAGCGCGGCTACGAAGGCTTCCTGAGGAACCTCCACGCGCCCGATGGTCTTCATGCGCTTCTTCCCCTCCTTCTGCTTTTCGAGCAGCTTCCGCTTGCGGCTGATGTCGCCGCCGTAGCACTTGGCGAGAACATCCTTGCGGATCGCGCGGATGTTCTCACGCGAGATGATCTTCGACCCGATCGCAGCTTGGATCGGCACCTCGAACTGCTGGCGGGGAATGAGTTCGCGCAGCTTCGACGTCATCCTGCCGCCGTATGCACTGGCCGCTGAGCGATGCACGATCGACGAGAACGCATCGACGGCCTCACCCTGCAGCAGGATGTCCACCTTCACCAGATCCGCCAGCTGCTCACCCGACTCCTCGTAGTCGAGGCTGGCGTAGCCCTTCGTCCGGGACTTCAGGGCGTCGAAGAAGTCGAACATGATTTCGCCCATGGGCATCTCGTATCTCAACTCGACACGCGTCTCGGACAGGTAGTCCATCCCCCCGAGCTCGCCGCGGCGGTTCTGGCACAGTTCCATGATCGCGCCGACGAACTCGCTCGGCGCGATGACGGTGCACTTGACCATCGGCTCGTAAACCTCGCGCAACTTGCCCTCGGGCCAGTACGACGGGTTGGTGACCACGTGCTCGCTGCCATCCTCCATTACCACCCGATACACCACGTTCGGCGAGGTGGAGATCAGGTCGAGCCCGAACTCGCGTTGGAGCCGGTCGCGGGTGATCTCCATGTGCAGCAGGCCGAGGAACCCGCAGCGGAACCCGAACCCGAGCGCCACCGACGTCTCCGGTTCGTAGGCCAGCGCGGCGTCGTTGAGTCGCAACTTGTCGAGTGCGTCACGCAGCACCGGGTAGTCGGACCCGTCGAGCGGGTACAGGCCCGAGTAAACCATTGGTTTGGGGTCGCGGTAGCCCACGAGAGGCTCCTCGGCTCCGCCGCGCGCCGAGGTGACGGTGTCACCCACTCGCGACTGCCGCACATCCTTCACGCCGGTGATGAGGTAGCCCACCTCCCCGACACCGAGGCCGATACTGGGCTTCGGCTCAGGTGAGATGATGCCGACCTCGATCAGGTCGTGGGTGGCCCCCGACGACATCATGGTGATCTTCTCGCGCGGCGAAATCCGACCGTCGACCACTCGCACATAGGTGACCACGCCGCGATATGCGTCGTACACCGAGTCGAAGATCATCGCCCGGGCAGGCCCGTCGGCGTCGCCGACTGGAGCGGGAACTTGCCTCACAACCTCGTCGAGCAGTTCCTTCACGCCCACGCCCGTCTTGCCGGACACGCGCAGCACGTCACCCGGTTCGCACCCGGTGATGTGCGCGATCTCTTCGGCGTACCGATCGGGGTCGGCCGCAGGCAGGTCGATCTTGTTGAGCACCGGGATGATGGTGAGGTCCTTCTCCATCGCCAGGTACAGGTTGGCGAGGGTCTGCGCCTCGATGCCCTGCGCGGCATCGACCAGCAGGACAGCCCCTTCACATGCCTCCAGCGCTCGGGACACCTCGTACGTGAAGTCGACGTGCCCAGGAGTGTCGATGAGATGGATGACGAATTCCTCGCCATCGACCACCCATGGGAGCCGGACGTTCTGCGCCTTGATGGTGATGCCGCGCTCGCGCTCGATATCCATTCGGTCGAGGTACTGGGCACGCATCTGCCGCTCCTCGACCACACCGGTGAGCTGAAGCATGCGGTCGGCCAGCGTCGACTTGCCATGATCGATGTGCGCGATGATGCAGAAGTTCCGGATCCGTGCCGGATCTGTGAACGTCTTATCGGCGAAGCTGCTGATGGGGAACCCCTAACCTGGACCGCCACCGGCCCGGTTCCGGACCGCTGTCACCGCTCAGGATATCCAATTCGCGGTCCTCGTCCCCGCCCAGTACCCAGCCGACCCGCGATCATGTCGACGAGATGACGTATCCCACATGCGATCAGCGGCTCGACAGGGATCGCAAAGGTTCTCTCAGTTCGTTGGAGAAGAATTCGAAGAACGCGTCGGCGTCCAGACCAGCGTTCATCAGTGTCAGATGATCGACGCCGGCATCCATGTGAGCGCGCGCCGCTTCGAGGTACTGCTGAGCGTCGGGTCCGCAGGGTATCGCCTCACGGAGATCCTCGAGGCGGACGGAGGACAATATTTCCTCGAAGTCGGCCGTGTTCTTCCGTTCCGCCAGGATGTCCCATCCCAACAGGCCGAACCTGAGCATTCGGTGCGCCAGTTCGACGGCGGTGTGCTCGTCACGTGCCCAGGACATCGGCAGCGATGCAAACTTCGGCCCCGATCCACCGGCTTTCGCGTAGGCCTCGAACAGTTCGGGGTTCGGCGCGGTCGTGAAGAGACCGTCGCCGAGTTCTGCGGCGAGTGCGACGGATGCCGGACCGCCTGCCGCCACCGCGATCGGCGGAGGCGCATCGGGAAGGTCGTACACGCGCGCCTCGTCGAGAGCGAGGTACTTGCCCTCATAGGACTGATAGCCACCAGACCACAGCAGGCGGATGATCTCGATCGATTCACGCAACATCTGATGCCGGACACGCACCGGCGGCCAATCTCCACCGACCACGTGCTCGTTGAGCCGCTCCCCCGACCCGACTCCCAGAGTGAAGCGGCCCTCACTGAGAATGGCCGTGGTCGCCGCAGCCTGCGCGATGATCGCGGGGTGGATTCGGATGGAAGGGCAGGTGACGCCTGTGACCAGCCCTATCGTGTCGGTCTTGGCCGCCGCGGCACTCAACATCGACCACGCGAACCCCGCATGTCCCTGGCTGTACAGCCAGGGGTGATAGTGGTCGCTCATATCCACGAAATCGAAACCGGCCCGCTCCGCCTCCACCGCCTGTCGCACGATCTCCTTCGGATCGAATGCTTCGGTCACCAGCTTGAAGCCAACCTGCATGCTTCGCTCCTCTCGGCACGTTCCCGGAAGCGTTCCCCGAATCGAGCGACTTCACACCTTGAAAATGCCACGGTCGCCGCAACTCCCAGAATGCTGGGTGTTGCGACGACCACTGGACGTCCGTGCCGAGTAGGGATGATCCGCGATCAGTACCCCAGTTCGTCCGCGATCATGTCCGCGATGGCCTGCATACCCCGCTCGTTGAAGTGGGCCGGCTGGGCCTCGGAGGTCGGGATCAGGCCCTCGAACCACTTGTCCTCGGGTGCGGCACAGGGATCGTGCCCACCTTCGACGGTGGCCTTACCGATGTCGATGTAGTGCGCGCCGTACTTCTGCGCAGCATCGACGTACACCTGGTTGAACCGCTCGAAGTACGTGACCAGCCATTGCGCGTCGGCATCCGAGTACGGAATCGACGGCCAGCAACCGCGATTGCCCACGGCCCCGCCGTGTCCGACGATCACGATCTCGGCGTTCGGTGCCTTCTCGGCGATCGCAGCGATCGCCCGATCCACCTCGGGAGCCGCCTTCGCAATGCCTTCGACCGCCTTCTGCTCGACTTCGGGGTTGTTTCGGCAGTTCCGGTCGCCATCGGGGTTCAAAGTCGCGCAACTCTCACGGGTGATGACTACGTGATTCGAGCCCACCCCGCCGATGCTGATCGTCACCAGGTCTGTTTCCGGACCAAGTGCCTCCACCTGAGGCCGCGCACGCGTCGTACCGATCTGCTGCGGAGTGTCGACGACGTTCTCCACCCTCGCCGCGATGCACGAGACGTCGGTGAAGGTACCGGCGTCGATGATCCGCGCCAGCTTCGAAGCGTAGTTCTGATCCGAGCGCATACAGAAGTCGCGATGCGACAGCGTGTTGATGAAGGGCCCGGCTGCGCGCGAGTCACCGAGAGCGACATAGTCGAGACCTTGTGCACCGGGGTCAGCGACAGCACCTCCCGCAGTAACCATCGTCGACGCCACCACAGAACACACGACGACCGCTCCACGCACCAACCATGAAGTCGACATCGCCGCACCCAATCTCTTCAATTAACTGCCCCCTCTTCGATGAATACGCCACGACAGTGGCGCATCAGGATTCCGCTTCCGCCTACTAAACTCGCTGTATGGCGAGCACTTGGAGCGGCTTCGGAAAAACGATCGGCCGAATCGTACGGGACAAGGGCCCCGAGTTGTTACAGCGGTTGCAGAAGTCCGGTGCAGTGGACCGCGTGGCCGGAGTCCTCACCGGATCGGGACCCGCACCGAAGACCACACCTGGCCGCCCAGTCAGCTCCAACGCCGCGCCGACCGCCCATCGGGCTCGAAAGGTCGAGTACTCACCCGACCTCGACGGTCGAGCGGACCCTGGTGAGATCGTGTGGACTTGGACGACATACGAGGAAGATCCGAGTCAGGGCAAAGACCGTCCCGTCCTCGTGGTCGGACGCGATGGCGACACACTTCTCGGACTGATGTTGTCCTCACAGAGCAGGCATGAGGGTGACCAGGACTGGATCGCGATCGGCTCGGGCTCGTGGGACTCCAGAGGTCGTCCGAGCTGGATCCGTCTCGACCGGGTGCTCGACGTGCCCGAGGCGGGGATTCGCCGCGAAGGAGCGATCATGGACCGTGACAAGTTCGAGGCGGTCGCGAAGCGTTTGCGCACGGACTTCAGCTGGCGATGATGTACGTGCTGTCCCGCTGCTCAGCGGCAGCGAGAGAGCCAGCCCCCGGGCGCCGGGCTTCTCAACTCTGCAATCGGTCGTCGCGGCCGAACAGCGACCTGTAGATCAGCGCGCCTACCACACCACCGATCAGCGGAAACACGATGAACACCCACAACTGGGCTAGCGCACCGTCCTGATAGGGAGCGACGGCGAGGCTGCGGACAGGATTGACGGAAGCATTGTCGATCGGGATCGATGCGAGGTTGATCACAGCAAGCGTGAAGCCGATCGAAATACCCGCCAACGCGACGTTTGACATCCGGTCGGTCGATGCGAGGATTACGAATACCAGCAGTGCGGTGAAGATAACTTCGACGATCATCGTCGCGCCGATGCCGTATCCGTGCTGAACGATCCCGCCGAGCGGCCCTTCGGTGGCGGACGGGCTGTGTTCGCCCCATCCGTTGGCCGCCAGACCGTCCTCCGTCCGATCATAAGACGGAAGGCTTTGTGCGATCAGGTAAATCATGGCACCCGCGACGACGCCACCGACGATCTGCGCGGCCATGTATACCCCCGTCTTCGCGACGGACAGCCGACCGAGCACGAACTGCCCCAGCGTGACTGCCGGGTTGACGTGGCAACCCGAAATCGAGCCGATGGCGTAGACGAGGAAAACGAGTGTCAGACCGAATGCCAGTGCCACGCCGAGGATCCCAACCCTATCTCCGGCAAAGACAGCGGTACCTACCGCACAGAAGACCAAGATGAACGTGCCGATCGCCTCGGCACCGAATATCCTGACGTCCGAGACCGTTTCGACTTCTGCGTATTCCTTCGAGGTTTGAGACATTGAACCCACCTTCGTCGAAATGGATTGTCAGTCTTGCTCGAAACACCCCCTTGAAACACCTCTGGGTGCGACTTTACGCACGCCGTGTGGTCTCCACAACACCTTCCGGGCCAGGCGTCAGCACTCATCTCGGGGCAGCACAATGCCATCTCGCCCGTCGACCACCGAAGACGATAACGAGCGGGCGAGTTGCTTCCGGGCGTGAATCGTTACGGAAGAGGTTCATTCATCTTGTGGCGGTGAAGGTCACGTCGTTTGCCGATCTGCGGACGAGTTCGTCCTAGGATTGAAACTCATGAGCTTCGATACACCCAACGGCACCAGGGGTGCGCGCCAGCCGGGCGCAGGTCCACTGATGCGATGGATGAATCGGTTCGTGATGAATCGGATCCGCCGCAAGGGTGCCAAGACGATGGGGATGAACGCGCTGGTACTGACAACTGTCGGCCGCAAGACTGGGCAGCCGCGCAGTACACCGGTCTCATACTTCGCCGACGGGGACAACAGCTGGCTGATTGTTGCGTCTGCGGCGGGCGCGCCCAAGAACCCGGCGTGGTACTACAACATCGCCGCCCACCCCGATCGGGTGCAGATCGAGATGGGCAACCGCAGGGTCGATGTGACTGCCGCGCAACTGCACGGGGCCGAACGGACGCGAGCCTGGCAGCAGATCACCGAAACCGCACCGCGGTTTGCCAAGTACGGCCGGCAGACCGACCGTGAGCTTCCGGTCATCCGCCTGACCGGGCTGTGAGACGCTCACATGGTGACACCAGAACTGTTTCCGACCGATTGGGCCTCAGCGGTCGTGCTGGTTCCCCATCCCGACGACCCGGAATACCTGTCAGCGGCCGTGGCGAAATGGACCGCGGCGGGCCGGCACGTCACGTACATCCTGGGCTGCCGTGGTGAAGCCGGAATCGAAGGCATGGCCACCGAACAAGCAGGCCCCTTGCGTGAGGACGAACAACGACGCGCAGCGGCGATTGCAGGGGTCGAGGATGTGCGATTCTGGGACGAGCCGGACAGCAACATTCGCAACACCGCCGCGCTGCGCGACAAGATCGCCGAAACACTGACCGTATCGAAACCCGATCTCGTGGTTACAGTGTTCGGCGGCGCAGAGTGGGCGCCGGGTGCACCCAATCAGCGTGACCACATCGAGTTCGCCGCAGCGGTCGAGCAGGCCTACGACGAGATGACGCTCCCACCGAGGTGGCTGTTCGCTGCGGCGCCACCGCCAACTCACGTTGAGGTGGTCGACGAGTTCGTCGACGTGGCCGTCGAGTCGTTCGCGGCCCACGAGCGCTATCTGATGGCTCTCGACGCCCACACCCCAGCCCTCGAGCAGGCGCGCCAACAGCTCGAGATGGCGCTGCCGGTACGCGGCGACATCGGTAATCATCGGGTCGCGCAATTCGTGAAGTTGCGCGGTTGACGGACTCGGGGCGTGCCGCCGATGGCGGCTTCATGTAGTCCTCGATGCATGTCGTGCTGCGAAATACGCTATGCCCGTGCGCTGTTCGGCGCCGACGACCGAGCTGTCATCAGGAGCGGTAGCTGTACAGCTAGGCGGCATCTCCTATGTCATTCTGCTCAAAATTCAACCGGCCGGTCCGTCTGCACGTCGGCGGCTTCACCGCCCCTCCCTCTCGTCACCTCCCACCCACTGCGTCCTCTTCCTATTCGTTTGTCCAACTTTTTCTGATCCACTCATCGCCGTGGCGGCCGAGGTGGACAAATCGGATCGCAAGGCAAGCAAAGTCGGCACCTTCGGCTGCCTGGTTTGGGACCGGGAGCCGAACACTGGTAATCTCATCTGTCGGTGCATGTGTGTGCGCCCATAATCTTCTCTACCAGCAGCTCGAGACGACAGGATTTTACGCGTGGCCAACATCAAGTCCCAGGTGAAGCGGATCCGTACCAACGAGGCAGCCCGACTCCGCAACCAGTCGGTGAAGTCCTCGCTGCGCACGGCTATCCGCTCGTTCCGCGAGGCTGCGGCGGCCGGTGACAAGGACAAGGCCAACGAGCTCCTCGTCTCGACCAGCCGCAAGCTCGACAAAGCCGCCAGCAAGGGCGTGATTCACGCCAACCAGGCTGCCAACAAGAAGTCCGCTCTTGCGCGGGCCGCGAACAAGCTCTGACGGTTCTTCCGTCGTACACTCCCCACAAGCCGCTCGGTCCTCGGATCGAGCGGCTTGTGGTATTGACCGGTCAGATCTTGCGTAGCCCTGCGACGCGCTCCACCGCTCTCTCGACGGCATAGCCAGGGTCGGCAGCGCCCCCTTTGACCTCAGCGTTCAATGAGGCGACTATCCGCAGTGCCTCGCCGACCGACGCGGGTGTCCAGCCCTTTACCACTGCCTGCGTCTTCTTGATTTTCCAGGGCGGCATACCCAATTCCGACGCCATCCGGAAGGGGTCGGCCCGCCCGGCCGGGGCAACCCGCGCGATCGCATGCACAGCATCAGCGAGAGCGTCCGCGAGCACTACATGCGGGACCCCCTTCAGCATCGCCCACCGAAGCGTCTCGACCGCACCCGCACTGTCGCCGGCGACGGCCAAGTCCGCGACATCGAACCCGCTGACCGCGGCCTTGCCGGCGTAATACCGCTGGACAGCGGCAACGTCGATCTTCCCTCCCGTGTCGGCCGCGAGTTGCGAGCACGCTGCCGCCAGCTCACGCAGGTTCGAGCCGACCCCCTCGAACAGGCTACGCACCGCATCCGCCGATACTCGGACACCGAGAGTTCGGAATTCATCTCGGATGAACCCGATGATCTCGCTCTGTTTCGGTTTGGCGCAGGGATACACCACTGCCCCGAGCTTCTCGAGCGCGCCCACCATTGCCTTTGCTCGCCCACCACCCGAATGCACGACAATGAGGACGACTCCGGGCGGAGGATTCCCAGCTGCTTCGAGAACCGACGCCACCGCTTCCTTGCCCGCCTCGGCAGCCGCCTCCAGCACCACCACGCGGTCTTCGGCGAACAAGGACGGACTGAGCAGTTCGGCTAGTTCTACCGCCCCAGTGTCCCCCGCCCTCAACCGGTTGACGGGAAGTTCCGCACCCTGGGCGACATCTGCCGCGGCACGTACCCGGTTGATGACCTGCGTCACCGCGCGATCTACAAGGAACTCCTCATCACCAAGGATCAGATGGAGCTGTTCAAGCTGGGTCGGAGTGCTCACGCGACGATAGTGCCACGTATGGGCGACACATTCGCCGATACCCCGGCAGATCCCGACGGACGTCCCCGCCGCAGGTCCGCAGAAACAACGTCAGGGCGCCTCGATGACCCCAACTCTTGCGCCCGCCGTCAGTTCGCTTCCGAGTCGGTGTTCTCGGCGATACCGAGCATCGACAGGAGCATGCGACAGTCGTTGGCGTCCAACGACTGAGCGGCCACTACTCGCTGCGCTCTTCGTACCTGCCCGGCGTCGAGTTCGTCATCCACATCGAGATCTGCCCGTTCCGATTCCGACATACCTCTCGCCCTCCAATGCGGGTGCGTTCCAAGACTGTTCACCTCAACATCTGCCACCGGATCGTAGTCCGTAACTCGGTTCGACATGCGCACATCGGAAATCGAAGTCGAAACGATACATAGGCGTCATTCGTGTAAACCCCGAGGACGCCACCGCTGTCCTACTCGAGCGCTCACATCGCCCAAACCTCTTTGCACACAGTAACTTCACGGCACTGTCCGACCGGGTCAAGTCCGCGCCAGAGCGTGTAGTGGACCACGCAGTTCGCTGGAGAAGAATTCGAAGAAACCATCCACGTCCGGACCGCCGTTGACCAGCACCAGGTGATCGAATCCGGCGTCGTAGTATCTACCCGCAGCGTCGAGATGCGGCTGTAAATCCGGTCCGCAGGTCATCATCTCGCGAACGTCCTCGGCCCGGACAGAGGAGGTCGCTTCCTCGAAGTCGCTCACATTCTTCAGTTCCGTCATGACCTTCCACCCTTTCATGGCGAACCGAAGTGTGCGGCGCGCCGATTCGGCGGCGGTGTGCTCGTCATGTGCCCATGACAGCGGTACCTCCGCGTACTTCGGCCCCGGTCCACCGGCTTCCTCGTAGGCCTTCAGCAGTTGGGGGTCCGGTGCAGAGGTGAAGAGTCCGGCACCGAGTTCCGCGGCAAGCGCGACAGCGGACAGACCGCCGGCCGCCACGGCGATCGTCGGGGGCACATCGGGGAGGTCGAAGACGCGCGCCTCGTCGAGGGTGAGGTGTTTACCCTGGTAGGAGTGGTAGCCACCTGACCACAGAAGCCTGATGATGTCGATCGATTCACGCAGCATCTCGTGCCGAACGCGCACCGTCGGCCAGTCCCCACCGACCACATGTTCGTTGAGCCACTCCCCTGATCCGAGCCCTAGCATGAAGCGACCCTCGCTCAGGATGGCCGTGGTCGCCGCGGCCTGCGCGATGATCGCGGGGTGATTCCGGCCGAAAGGACACGTCACGCCCGTGGCCAGCCCGATCGTTTCGGTCCTCGTCGCCGCTGCGGCCAGCATCGACCACACGAACCCAGAGTGACCGTGGCTGTAGAGCCAGGGATGATAGTGGTCGCTCACCTCGACGAAGTCGAAGCCGGCCTGCTCCGCCTCCACCGTCTGCCTCACGATCTCATTCGGATCAAAGGCTTCGGCCACCAACTTGAAGCCCACCTGCATGCTTCACTCCTCTCGGTTCCCTCATCCGAGACTGTCCAGACTAGATCGTTTCTACACCTTGCTAATGAGAGATGGCGGCCAGATCGGCGCCAATAGCATCAGCAGGCCTATCGCCACCCCGGCCAACACCAGCCGGGACCAGCGCCTTCGCAGCGCTGCGCCGAGAGCTAGTACTCCACTGAGAACGATTACCGCGCCAGTTGGACCGCTCGGCACCGCAACCGATGCTCCCGGAATACGTGCACCATGTTCGGCCACTGTCAGGAGCCACCAGAGCGGCCACTGGGTCAAGCGCACCACAATTTCCGCCACCGGCAAGCTGACTACAGCAACCAGCGCGGTTACTGCCCCGACGACCGTGATCACGCCGACTACGGGGGCAACCAGAATGTTCGCGACAACCGATACCACGCTGACGGTTCCGGCCATTCCAGCGACGATCGGGGCTGTCACGGCGAAGGCGGCCGTCGACACCGCCAAGGCCTCGGCAACCGCACGCGGCCATCCGCGGCCAACGAGGAGGTCGACCCAGATCGGGGCGATGACGACCAGGCCTGCGGTAGCCGTGACCGACAGCGCGAAGCCGAAGTCCACCGCCAATTCCGGCGACCACGTGAGCAGAGCGATGACACTGGCAGCCAGTGCAGGCAGTGCCTGCTTCCTCCGTCCTGAAACGAAAGCAAGAATCGCAACCGCTCCCATCGCCGCAGCACGCAGCACACTAGGCGAGGGCCGCGCGACCACTACGAACCCGATCAGTGCCACTGCGGCAAGCACCGCGCCCGGGGCGGGGCCGAGCCCAACTCCCCGCACCACGAGTAACACCGCCCCCAGCAGGATGCTGACGTTTGCCCCCGACACCGCCGTGAGATGGGTCAATCCGGTCATGGTGAAGTCATCCTTCACTTCATGCGAGAGCGCAGAGGTGTCACCCACCACTAATCCGGGCAACAGACCGGCCTGCTCGGCGGGTAGGACCGACGTCGCGGCAGCCAACCGCGCGCGCAAGGCACCTGCCCATTGCTGGTGCAAGGGCGCGGGACCGATCTCCGACGGCGGGCCCTTCGCCTGGACTGTCGCCAGGCCCAGGTCCCTGTGCAGGGGCATGCTCAGCTGTCCACGCAGGACCACCCGCTGCCCTGGCAAGATCTGTTTCCATCCCTCGGACGGAGCCAGTACGATAACCGACCCACTCGTGACGATGGTCTCGGTAGCCTTGCGGATCTCGAGCAGATCGGCTTTGAGAACCACGCGACGGCCGAAGCCGGCGACTTCCCGCGGGTCATCGACCGGGGCCACGACGAGCGTCACCCACGACTCACTTCGGGCAAGCGTATTCAGCGGGTGCTGCTCGACGGCCTGCACACGCCAGGCCGCACCAGCAGCGCAGCAAATTCCGAACACCAAGAGCAACAGCATCGTCGACGTCCATCGCCTCCTCCCCTGCAATGCCCACGAAGCGGCGAGGACAGTAGCGGTCCCGAGCAGCGCCCCCACCAGCACCCAGGCGACACCCGAGCCCCACAAGATACTGATCAGCGTTGCTGCCCAACACATCCCAGCAAACGGAGCGAGCCGAAGATCGAGCGAGGATTCACTCTCGACCATCAGAGCGTGATCTGCTCGCGTAGCTTCTCGAGACGTACCGGTCCGATTCCGTCGACCTCCCCCAGTTGGTCTATGTCGGTGAACCTTCCGTTGGCAGATCGCCAAGCGACGATCGCCGCAGCGGTGACGGGACCAACCCCCGACAGCGCGTCGAGTTCGGTTTCCGTGGCCGTATTCAGATTGATCCTGCCGGTTACCGCCGAGGCCGCTGAATTCTGCGCCCCGGGACCAGACCTGGTGGCCGCACCGCCCACACTGCTGGGTAGTACGTCACCGTTCGGGGTACCCACCAACACCTGATCGCCATCCGAAAGTCGTTGCGCCAGATTCAGTCCAAGCGTGTCGCCACCGTCTCGCACTCCCCCGGCGGCGGAGAGGGCATCCGCTACCCGTGAGCCAGCGGGTAAACGGACAAGCCCGGAGGACGAAACCAGCCCTACGACACTCACAACGATCTCCTCGACGGGCGGGGGCGGCACCGGCGGAGGCGGCACCATTTCGGGAACGCCCGGATCGGGTACGGACTGCTGCGACTGCACTACAGGCAGCGACGGAACGACATGCGTTTCCGCACGGCCACTGCGCACACTGACCACAGCGACAGCCACGACGACGATTCCCACCACGATCAACGCGATCGCGCCGGAGCGCCCCGGATCGAGCCTCACGCCCCGCCAACGGCCTGGCAGTGACAAACCGCCGTGACGTTCGACCGACCACGACGTATCGCCGTCGAAGGCGGTGCCGGAGTGTTTGTCGCCGAGGTGGTCGTCGCCACTGTCCGACAACCACCTAGGGGTCGCGGGCGTACCGGCCGTCCGTGCGTCCTGCTCCCTCGACGTGACGTACGCGAGACGGGCAAGACCCCTCGAACGTTCTTCCCTGATGCCCATGAAGGCGAGGCTAGGGTTCCCCGCTCACGCGCCCGGCGCGCTGACCGGATCGAAGAGTGTGCTTGTTGATCAATTGAGAGTTGTGGATGAATCACCGTCATCGCCGTGTGCCACAGGTTCCGGGCACACCACAACACCCACGGCGCCCACCCCGACATGTGCCCCGATCACCGCACTGAACTCGGTGACAACGAGGTCGCTGATCTGCGGAATCCGCTCATTCAACTGCTGTGCCACCGCTTCGGCACGGTGCGGGGCATGCATGTGATGCACTGCGACAGCGGTCCTGTCCAGGCCCGCATACGCCACCGCCGCGTCAACCATCTTGGACATCGCCTTGGTTGTCGTCCGCGTCTTCTCCTTCAGGACTAGTCGTCCGTCGACGAGATGGAGGACCGGTTTCATTGCCAGTGCGGTACCCAGCAGGGCTGCGGCCGTTCCGATCCGGCCACCCCGACGCAACTGATCGAGTCTATCCACGATGATCAGGCAGTGACCGCGGCTCGCGACATCGACTGACCGTCGATAGACGGTCTCGAGGTCCGCACCCTCACTGGCTGCCCGTGCGGCCTCGAGGACCGGATAGCCCAACCCCATTCCTGTGGACTGTGAATCGATGATCCGGACACGCCCATCGAAGGTCTGTGCCGCCTGACGACCCGCCTCCCACGTGCCGGACAGCTGTCGTGAGATATGCACCGCGAGGACTCCGCAGCCGCCACTCGAGTCGAGCGCTTCCGCGTATGTCTCTGCCAACTCGTTCTGCGAAGCAGCCGAAGTGGTGACACCCGCAAGATCGGCAGGGACCTGGTCGATTCCCTCCCTGAAATCGGCGTCACCGCTCAGGACGTGTAGAGGGACTACGCGAATCCCGTACCGCTCGACCAGGTCTGGCTGGAGAGCTGCCGACGAATCGGTGACGACCACGACAGGCATCGGGCTACTCGGCTCCGTTCGCCACCGTGCCGGCAGGAATCTGGCCGCCGGGACTCTGGGATACTCCGGCGACCCGAAGCGCTGCCAGCATTGCCTCGGCCACCGCCGCGTGCGCATCCCAACCCCAGTGAATACCGTCCGGGTTACCGTGGTTGCCGAAAATATTGGCTCGCACCGCTTCTGCGAGGTCGACCAGGGGAACGCTCTTCTCGACCGCCCACGCACCGATGGCCTCGACAGCGGCCGGACGGCCCGAGTGCGCCTTGGCGTACGCGTCACTGCAGTGCACCGACGGCAGAGTTCCGACGATGGGCAACGAGGGGCGCACGTAGGCAAGAGCCGCACGCGACTTCTCGAGATATTCGACGCTCAATCGTGGGGGCAGCGCCACGGGCCATCCCAAAGGCGAGAGACGTGGCTGAAGCCACTGGTAACCGGATCGCACCATGCGACGCAGTGCCGGCGGCCGGATGTAACGCAGCTGCTCCCTGAGCGCCGTCGGAAGCGGAGACGGGAGGGAGTCCATGCCCCCCACCGCGAACACCACCGCACCGGCACGAGGAACGGCGGACCACACTCGAGGATCCTGGGTCAGTGCCCACCAGGCGTCGCGACTGGTCCAGCCGATCCTCGCCACCAACTCGACATCCCAGCCCAGTTCTCGTGCAACACGATTGGGCCAGATATCTGGATGATCAGACGGCAGCCCACCTTCTGGACCGAAATACGACAGTGAATCGGCGAATACGAGAAGGACGGGGCGTTCCCCCGAGCCGGATCCTGAATCAGAGGGAGTCACTGGCCACACTCGCAGAAGCGTTCCACACGTCGAGTCGCCACTTGAGCGAATCGGAATTTCCGTGGGCGCTCAGTTGCACCCAACTGGCGTTGCCCAACCCACCCAGCACGGGCCACCTGTCCACCGGAAGGTCGAGCAGTGTTGCGGTCAGCGCCGCGATCAAGCCGCCGTGGGCGACCAGGACCACCGGTTGGTCCGACCAGCCCTCGTACTTCTCGATCAGCTCGGCGATTACGGGCGCGCTGCGCCGCGCGACGTCGACTCGACTCTCCCCGCCCGGCGGCGCCCAGGTCGCATCGTTACGCCACGTAACCCGAGCGCCTGGTGATCGCCTGTCGACTTCGCGATGGGTGAGACCTTGCCAGTCACCAAGATGCGTCTCGCGTAGACGTGCATCGATCTGCACTGGTAGACCAGCGTTGTCGCCGACCACGACAGCGGTGTCGTAGGCCCGACGCAGATCCGACGACACGACGGAGATCGGCCCACGTTCGACGAGTACCGAGGCGGCGGTGCGAGCTTGGGCACGTCCCAGATCCGTCAGGCCGGTGTCGAGTTGGCCCTGCATGCGATTGTCGGCGTTGTATTCCGTCTGCCCGTGGCGGAGCAATATCAGGCGTCGGGTGCCGCTTCGAGCATCCGTCACAGTTCGGATTCCTCCACATCGGCTGAGTCCGTATCCTGCACCGGGTCGCGCCGGCCGATGCCCTCGACAGGTACGGCAGGACAGTCCTTCCAGAGTCGGTCCAGGGCGTAAAAGTTGCGCTCCTCGTTGTGCTGGACGTGGATCACGACGTCCACGAAATCGAGCAACACCCAACGCCCTTCGCGCGTACCTTCGCGACGCACCGGCTTGTGGCCCGCCTCACGCAGGCGTTCCTCGATATTCTCGACGACCGCGTTCACCTGCCGCTCGTTCGGCGCCGAAGCGATGACGAAACAGTCTGTGATGACCAACTGCTCGGAGACATCGAGCACCACCACGTCGGAGGCCAACTTCTCGTCGGCAGCCAGTGCCGCGATGCGTGCCATCTCGATGGCTTCGGTCGTTGCGCTCACGCGATGTTCTCCCAGTTCGTTGATGCCGTTTAGCTGTCGGTCTTGTCCGGAGCAGGTTCGGACACTGTCGTGGCACCGTCGAAACGCTTGGAGCTCGATGGCCTGTACAGGTTCCGTTTGGAGATGTACTGGACCACTCCGTCAGGCACGAGGTACCACACAGGTCGGTGTTGACTGGCCCGCCGCCGACATTCCGTCGAGGAGATCGCCAGGGCCGGGACCTCGATCAAAGTGACCGCATCCTCGGGCCACGCGTCAAGATGACCGGCCAGATGTTCGGCGTTGAGATCGAATCCCGGACGCGAGACCCCGACGAACTTCGCCAGCGAGAGCAGTTCCTCCCAGTCCTGCCAGGAGAGGATACTCGCCAGGGCGTCCGCACCGGTAATGAAGTACAACTCGGCATCGGGGTGATAATTCCGCAGATCGCGCAGCGTATCGACGGTGTAGGTGACTTTGTCACGGTCGACGTCGACTCGGCTCACCGAAAAACGCGGATTCGAGGCAGTTGCGATGACGGTCATGAGGTACCGATCCTCGGCGCGGCTGACTTCCCTGCCCTCCTTCTGCCACGGTCTGCCGGTCGGCACGAAGATCACTTCATCGAGCCCGAACCGATCGGCGACTTCACTCGCCGCAACCAGATGACCGTGGTGAATAGGGTCGAAGGTGCCACCCATCACCCCCAGGCGGCGCCGACGCGTGCCCTGCGTTCCCTGTTCCACGAGTGTCGAGCTTACTTGTTCAAACCGGGATCAACCCGGCGACCACAGATGTGAGCTGCTGCGCAGACCGGCACTCGTACATGCTGATCACCTCGTTGTAGACCTCGGCTGCGGAGTCTCCCGATCCCCATCGTCCTTTAGGTTCGGGGTTGAGCCAGTACGCGTGCTTCGCGACGGATACCAATCCGGCCAGCGCACCGAGATTGGGATCTCGGAAGTTGTTGCGTCCGTCCCCCAGGACCAGTAGAGAGGTGCGTGACGTGATAGTCCCGGCGAACCTTTCGGCGAACACACCGAATGCGTTGCCGTAGTCGGAATGTCCGTCGTATCCGATGAGATCCGCCTCCCGGATCATCCTCGACATCGCGCTACCGAGGTCCGCGCCGGAGTCGAAGAAGTGTGTGACCTCGTCCGTGGTATCGATGAACGCGAACACGCGAACCCGGGAAAACTGTTCCCTCAGAGCGTGAACGAGCAGAAGTGTGAAATGGCTGAACCCTGCCACCGACCCCGATACGTCGCACATCACCACCAGTTCGGGACGCGCTCGGCGGGGCGTTCTCTGGACGAGGTCGATGGGCACCCCGCCTGTGGACATCGACTTGCGCAGTGTCCGTCGCAGATCGACGGAACCGGCACGGCTGCGCTTGCGCCTGACCGCGAGCCGGCTCGCGAGCACCCTCGCCAGCGCGGACACGTTGCGTTTCAGCGCAGTCAATTCGGAATCGGATGCACGCAGGAAGTCGACTTCTTCGGCCAGTCGGGGCACGCCGTACGACGCCACCCGCTCCTTGCCCAAGTTCTCGGCCACCCGCCGCCGTGTCTCGCGCTCCACCATCTTCCTGAAATCGGCAATCCGCTGCGCCGCTGCACGCTTGGCCACTTCGGATTCGTAACTTTGCCCCGCCTCTGCATGGCCACCTTCCTGGTTACCCAGAAGGCCGTCGAGAATCTTCGTCAGCAACGTCTCCGGGGCCACGTCGCGCAGCGTCTGGTATGCGGAGAACGACGGCCCGTTCGCCGACTGGTACCGCCCGAGTTCCTCTACCATCTGCGCGGTCAGGAGTTCAGTGCGCTCGGTGGCCTCCTGTGACCCGTCCGCAAGTAGTTCGACGATCAACTCACGCAGCGCGTCGTAATCGATCTCGCCCTTCGTATTCCGGGGCAGAATCGTTTCGATCCTGTCGTCGGAGCGGGTTCCGACCGCCGCCGGGAACCAGAGATCGAACAGCGCATCGAACGTGGGACGGTGGGTCTGTCGGCGCAGCAGCGCGCACGCGAGGCCTTCTCGCAGCGATTCGCGGTCGAGCAGGTCGAGAACCGACATCACCTGGCCCGCGTCGACGGTTTCGGAGGGGCTGACCATGATCCCGCGCCGACGAAGGGCCTCGACGAAGTCGACGAGATGCCCGGGCAGGCCGTGCGGCGCGGCGAACCCAACCGGATTCGACCGGGAGGAAGGACCACCAACCATCGGAACGCCCCTCAGTTCAGCCGCAACTCGGTGGCAGCGCGCAGCTGGTCGGATTGGTGTTTGAGCACCACACCCATCGTGGCGCGTACGGCGTCGTCGTCGAGGGTGTCGAGTCCGAGCGCGAGAAGCGTTCGGCCCCAGTCGATGGTCTCTGCTACCGACGGTAGCTTCTTGAGCTGCATTCCCCGCAGCACCCGGACCGTCTTGACCAACTGTTCGGCGACGGCCTCAGGAAGCTCCGGCACTCGGCTGACAAGGATCTTCCGCTCGAGTTCCGCGTCGGGGAAATCGAGATGCAGGAAGAGGCAACGTCGCTTGAGCGCCTCCGACAACTCCCTCGTGGCATTCGACGTCAGAACGACGAACGGCTTTCTCTTGGCCGTGATGGTTCCCAGCTCAGGTACGGTGACCGCAAAATCACTGAGCACTTCGAGGAGCAGACCCTCGATCTCGATGTCGGCCTTGTCGGTTTCATCGACGAGCAGCACCGCAGGATCCTCGCTTCGGATCGCGGTCAGCAGCGGCCGTGACAGCAGGAACTCCTCGGAGAAGACGTCTGCCTTGGTGGCATCCCAGCCATCCGATACATCGTTTGATCCGGCCTGGATACGCAGGATCTGCTTCGCGTGGTTCCACTCGTACAGGGCCCGGGCCTCGTCAACTCCCTCGTAGCACTGCAGCCGTATCAACTCGGCACCTGTGGTCTCCGCTACGGCACGCGCGAGTTCGGTCTTCCCGACTCCGGCGGGACCTTCGATGAGCAGGGGTTTCCCCAATCGGTCGGCGAGGAACACTGCGGTCGCGGTGCCCCTGTCTGCCAGGTAGCCGGTCGCGGCGAGACGATCAACTACGTCGTCGACGTTCGCGAAGAACGACGTTGAGGTGGGAAGTGCGCGATCCACGCTCTGTCCTTTCGGCGGTTGCGAATGGGTTGGCCATTCGAGTTTCTAGACCGGACGAGTATGCCCGTCTCCCCAGACGACCCACTTGGTAGAGGTCAGCTCTGGGAGCCCCATAGGACCACGGGCGTGCAACTTCTGCGTGGAAATTCCGATCTCTGCACCGAAGCCGAACTGCTCCCCGTCGGTAAACGCTGTGGAAGCGTTCACCATGACGGCGGCGGCATCGACCCTGGCAGTGAATTCGCGCGCTGCAGCGACATCGGAGGTCACGATAGCTTCGGTGTGACCGGTGCCGTAGCGGTCGATGTGCTCGACCGCAGCACCCAGGTCGTCGACCACCTCGAGCGCAATATCGAGTGTGAGGTACTCCTCCGACCAGTCCGATTCAGTTGCAGGCACCAGACCCGGCAGATTCCCATGGATCGTGACACCGTGCGACTCGAGAGCCTGCAGCAGCCTCGGAACCGCTGTTTCGGCAATGGCAGCGTCGATCAGGACCGTCTCAGCGGTGTTGCACACGCTCGGTCGACGGGTCTTGGCATTGACCAGGATCTGCTCAGCCATCTCGAGGTCTGCGGCAGCGTGGATGTAGACGTGGCAGTTGCCCACGCCTGTCTCGATGGTCGGGACGGTGGCGTCACGCACAACGGCGCTGATCAGACCGGCGCCACCTCGAGGGATGACTACGTCCACCAGACCGCGGGCCTGGATCAGGTGGGTGACGCTGGAGCGATCGTCACTCGGGAGCAACTGCACCGCATCCTCCGGCAAATGTTGCGATGCCAGGGCTGCCCTCACAGCCGAGACCAGGGCCTCGTTCGACCTGGCGGCGGACGACGACCCCCGCAACAGTGCGGCATTGCCGGACTTGAATGCCAGACCGAACGCGTCGACGGTGACGTTCGGGCGGGCCTCGTAAACCATACCCACCACGCCGAGAGGGACTCGCAATTGACGGAGTTCGAGTGCGTTGGGAAGCGTGGACCCACGCACCACTTCACCGATCGGATCAGGGAGTGCGGCCACCTGACGGAGTCCGCTCGCAATTCCCTCGATCCTTTCCCGGGTCAGCCGCAGACGGTCGAGCAGTGAGTCCTCGGTGCCCGACGCCCGAGCTGACTCGACATCTGCCGCATTGGCGACGAGGATGCCGTCAGCGGCGGCGAGCACCGCATCAGCCGCTGCGTAGAGCGCCGCATCCTTCTGCGCTGTGGTCAGGAGCGCGAGGGTCCGCGACGCAGTGCGTGCGCGACGGGCCGCCCCGTGAACGGCTTCACGTGTATCGGCTGCGGCGTCAGACGACGAGGTGGAAGTCGCTGCTGTCATGAAGACAGCCTATCTACCTGGTTCCGGGAGTGATGCCCTCCCCCGAACATGTTCAGTCGTGGAGGAACAAGTACTCGACGGCAGCCGACGCGAACACCATCTGCAAGGGTGGAACTCCATGCGGCACAGCTCTATTTGCACGACCGATTGCGGACGGAGCAGCATCGTCGTGGCGTCGGCGAGAGACGGGCCGCGCACCGTTTCCGAGTACCGCCTCCCTCGGTCGTGCACGATGGGGGCATGACGACCGCCACAGAGCCCATGCTCCGGGACGAGGCCGAACGGCTGCTCCGTGAACTGGCAGGCGAGCACGCCGTCCTGCGCGAGGATCAGTGGACCGCCATCGAGGCTCTGGTGGTGCGCCGCAAGCGAGCACTTGTCGTCCAACGGACCGGCTGGGGCAAGTCGGCGGTCTACTTTATCGCCGCGAAACTCCTGCGGACCCTAGGGCACGGTCCCACGATCATCGTGTCTCCTCTGCTCGCCCTCATGCGCAACCAAGTGGCGGCAGCTGAGCGCGCCGGCGTGCGGGCTGCGACGATCAACTCCGGGAACGTCACGGAGTGGGAGGACATCCACGCGCGAGTTGCCGAGAAGAAACTGGACGTGCTGCTGATAAGCCCCGAACGTCTCAACAATCCCGACTTCCGCGATCAGGTACTTCCCTCGCTAGCCGCGGACGCTGGGTTGGTCGTCGTCGACGAGGCCCACTGCATCTCCGACTGGGGCCACGACTTCCGCCCCGATTACCGGAGGATTCGCACGCTGATCGCCGAACTCGGCGAGGGCATACCCGTTCTCGCCACCACAGCCACCGCCAACGACCGGGTGGTTTCCGATGTCTCCACCCAGCTCGGTGTGGGTGGAGCCGAGACCGTCGTCCTCCGCGGCGGTCTCGAGCGTGATTCGCTGCACCTCTCGGTCGTGCAGATCCCCGAGGCCGCCGCCCGCGCCGCCTGGCTTGCCGAAAAGCTCGACAGTCTTCCCGGTTCGGGGATCATCTACGCGTTGACGGTTTCATCGGCACAGGATCTCGCGAGCTTGCTCGCCGAGCGGGGCCACCGCGTCTGCGCATATACGGGGCAAACCGACGCCACGGAACGGGAGGCACTCGAACAGGATCTCCTCGGCAATCGCATCAAGGCTCTCGTGGCGACATCCGCACTCGGGATGGGATTCGACAAACCCGACCTGGGATTCGTCGTTCATGTGGGCGCTCCACCGTCCCCCATCTCCTACTACCAGCAGGTGGGGCGTGCCGGACGCTCAACCGATCGCGCAGAGGTGATCTTGCTCCCAGGTTCGGAAGACCGGCAAATCTGGAGCTATTTCGCGTCCGTGGCGTTCCCCCAGGAGCACGTGGTGCGCAGGGTGATCGAGGTTCTCGAGCGGGATCGGCCTCAGTCCACACCCGCCCTCGAGCCGCTGGTGGAACTGAACCGTGCGCGCCTCGAGATGGTGCTGAAAGTCCTCGATGTGGACGGCGCCGTACGGCGGGTCCGTGGCGGTTGGGTAGGTACCGGCGAACCATGGACGTACGACGCGGGCCGCTATGCGCGCCTCGATCACGCTCGCGAGTCGGAGCAGCAGGCGATGATCGACTACCAGCGGATCACGACCTGCAGGATGGCGTTCCTGCGCGAACAGCTCGACGATCCGGGTCTGGCATCGAGTGCCTCCGAATGCGGCCGGTGCGACAACTGCACCGGTGTGCACCGCGACCCGGTCGTCGATGCCGAGACGGTTCAGAGGACCAGATCACGTCTCGAGCGGCCCGGTGTCGACCTGACCCCACGCAAGCAGTGGCCCGTCGGTCTCTCGAAGCTCGGCGTGAAGCTGTCCGGGAAGATTACGGACGGCCCCGAACCCGGGCGCATCCTGGGCCGCCTGTCCGACCTCGGCTGGGGTCAGCGCCTTCGAGCGCTACTCGACGAGCCGGACGGCCCCGCTCCCGACGACGTCCTGAAGGCCTGTATCGAAGTTCTCGCGTCGTGGGACTGGGCCGAACGGCCCACCTCGGTGATGGCCATGGATTCGGCAACCCATCCCGCCCTTGCCGCGTCGCTCGCCGGTCGGCTCGCTGACGTCGGTCGCCTACAAAACCTGGGAATCCTGCGACTTCGCCCTGGACACCCACCTGTGTCCGCGGCGAACTCCCCATATCGCGTTGCCGGTCTCGTGGACGCTTGGGAGCATCCGCGCATTCCGGACGGAACCGGGCCGGTGCTGCTGATCGACACGCTCACAGACTCCGGCTGGACCTTGACCATGGCTGCTCGAACGCTTCGCACCTCGGGTGTCAGGTCGGTTCTTCCGTTCGCACTTGCGGGCCTGAAGTAGCCGGAACTGCCGTGTACAGTCCGTCAAAGTGGCGTCGAATGTGACGAGCATCACTTTGCACGCCTCACCTGCGAAGCCCTCCTACCTGAATGGACGAATTGCGCAAGGCACGTGAAATCGGCTGGTTTGGTTGTTAGGTTCGAATATCCAATGAGGCCTGTCCAAGAGAGTGCCATCCCGACCACCGCGCCGGACGCGGTGTTGTTCAGAAGTCCAAAGATCGCTGACGGAGTCCGGCTCTGGGAGATCGCCGCGAACACGAAAGTACTCGATCTCAATTCGAGCTACGCGTACCTGTTGTGGTGTAGAGATTTCAGCCGCTCGTCGGTCGTCGCGGTCGTCGACGAGCGTATAGTCGGATTCGTTACGGGTTTCATCCGCCCCGAATCCCCTGAGACGCTGTTCGTCTGGCAAGTTGCCGTTGACGCAGACCAGCGCGGCAATGGAATTGCCGGAAGGATGTTGAGTTCTCTACTCGATCGGCTTGCACCCGATGGAATCAACCGCCTCGAAACGACGATCAGCCCTGACAACGACGCATCGATCGCGTTGTTCACCGCACTGGCGCGGCGCCGAGGAACGGCGATTACCAAGCACGAGCTGTTCTCCCCCAATGATTTTCCCGATGGACACGAAGCCGAGGATCTCTACACCATCGGCTGAGGATATGTCACGGAGGAACGGATTGACATGACAAACATTGATATGAAGATCTTCGAGTCCCTCGAGTCCGAGGTTCGCAGCTACATCCGTGGGTGGCCAACCGTATTCAAGTCCGCATCCGGATCGTGGCTCCGCGACGAAAACGGACGCGAGTATCTCGACTTCTTCGCTGGTGCCGGATCGCTGAACTACGGCCACAACAACCCGGTGCTGAAGTCGGCCCTTGTCGACTACATCGTCGGCGACGGAATCACGCACGGTCTCGACATGGCAACCGTGGCCAAACGCGAATTTCTTCACGCGTTCGAAGACACGATTCTGAAGCCTCGTGGACTCGACTACAAGGTCCAGTTCCCGGGACCGACCGGCACCAACACCGTCGAGGCCGCACTGAAGCTGGCCCGCAAAGTTACGGGTCGTTCGTCGATCATCAACTTCACGAACGCTTTCCACGGCATGACGTTGGGTGCTTTGTCGGTGACTGGCAACTCGATGAAGCGCGCAGGCGCCGGTATCCCACTCGTGCACGCCACGCCGATGCCGTTCGACAACTACTTCGACGGTGTCACCGAGGACTTCCACTGGTTCTCCAGGGTGCTCGACGACTCGGGTAGCAGCCTGAACCGTCCGGCCGCCGTGATCGTGGAGACAGTGCAGGGAGAGGGTGGCGTCAACGTTGCTCGCCCCGAGTGGCTGCGTGCCCTTGCAGATCTGTGCGCCGAGCGTGACATCCTCTTGATCGTCGACGACGTGCAGATGGGCTGCGGACGTACCGGCCCGTTCTTCTCGTTCGAGGTGGCCGGCATCACACCGGACATCGTCTGCCTGTCGAAGTCGATCAGCGGCTACGGGCTCCCGATGGCCCTGACGCTGTTCAAGCGTGATCTCGACGTCTGGGGACCTGGTGAGCACAACGGCACTTTCCGAGGTAACAACCCTGCGTTCGTCACGTCGAAGGTGGCGCTGGAGCATTACTGGTCGGACGATAAGCTCCAAGAGTCGACGGTGAGGAAGGGCGACAAGGTCCGCCAGGCGTTCACCGAGCTGGCGCAGCGGTTCGACGGCTCGGTCTCCACCCGCGGTCGCGGACTCGTTCAGGGCCTCGTGTTCGAAGAGCCGGAGCGCGCAGGAAAGGTATGCAAACTCGCATTCGACGAGGGAGTGCTCGCGGAGACCTCGGGGCCGTCAGACGAGGTAGTAAAGCTCCTTCCTGCCCTCACCATCACCGACGAAGAGTTGGATCACGGACTCGCGATCCTCGCCGATGCCACTGCCAAAGTTTGCAGCTAGGGAAGGAACCGAACCAGACATGATCGTTCGCACGACCGCCGAGATAACCGATACGGAACGCGACGTCACCAGCGAGGATGGCAACTGGCGCAGCAAGCGCATCATCCTCGGTGGCGACAAAGTGGGTTTCTCGTTCCATGAGACCACGATCAAAGCCGGGTCGATCAACGAGTTCCACTACGCCAACCACATCGAGGCGGTCTGGCTGGTCGAGGGAACCGGAAGACTTGTCGACCTCGACAACGACAAGGTCTACGAACTCGGCCCCGGTTCGATGTACCTGCTCGACGGTCATGAACGCCACCGTGTCGAACCGGATACCGACATGCGGATGCTGTGCGTATTCAACCCCCCGGTCACTGGCCGTGAGGTTCACGACGAGAACGGCGTCTACCCATTGATCGAGGTTCCAGCGTAGGTTCGACCTATGGTCGATCCCGCTCCGGCTATTGCGATAGGACCTGCCCCGGACCCGCTTCTCGAAGATGCGGTGCGCCGGGGCGGTGCGCGTTCGGCGCCCCTCGAGTCGGCTGACGCCCTGGTTTGGACTGCCAACCCTGTCGGGTTTCCGGACCCACTTCCCGAGAACATCCGCTGGGTGCAACTGGGCTCTGCCGGTGTCGAAGAATGGTTCTCCGCAGGGTTGATCACCCCCGATACCTCGATAGTGTGGACCTCGGCGGCCGGCGCATTCTCGGCCACCGTGGCTGAGCATGCCCTGGCACTGCTCCTCGCTGGGGTTCGCGCGGTGCCCGAGCACCTCGAGGCGAGGACATGGCGCCAGCAGGAATTCTTCCCGAAGGTCGGCACGCTGCGCGGCTCCACGGTCGCGATAGTCGGGGCGGGCGGGATCGGCCGGGCTTTGATTCCCATGCTCGCCGCGCTCGGGGCCGACGTCATCGCGGTCAACCGCTCCGGCAGCCCGGTTCCGGGCGCGATCGAGACGCTGCCGACAACCCGCTTGGGTGAGGTGTGGGCCCGGGCGGATCACTTCGTGATAGGGGCACCTGCCACCGACGCCACCCGCCATCTCGTCGGAGCAGCAGAGCTCGCCCAGATGAAGCCGACCGCGTGGGTGATCAACGTTGCGCGTGGCAGCCTCATTCACACGGCTGCATTGGTGAAAGCACTGCGGAACAATGCCATCGGAGGGGCTGGATTGGACGTGACCGATCCTGAGCCCCTTCCCGATGGCCACCCACTGTGGGACCTGCCGAACGCGATCATCACACCCCACGATTCGAACCCTCCATCGGTCCGTCCGCAGGCCTTCGCAGAGCACGTGGTATTGAACGTCACACGGTTCGTAACAGGCTCTAAGCTCACCGCACTGATCGATCCCGTTGTCGGATACTGAGCCGGCCTACGCTGGAGGGGTGTTCGACCGACTGATCGGTGCACTCGGTGACCGGCGTATGTGCGTACTCACCGGCGCCGGAATTTCCACGGACTCCGGCATCCCCGATTACAGGAGCCCGAATTCGCCGCCGCGGAACCCGGTCACCTATCAACAATTCGTCATAGATCCGGCACTTCGTCGCCGCTACTGGGCGCGGAACCACCTCGGTTGGCGGCACATGGACGCGGCGCGTCCCAATGCCGGACACCGCGCGCTCGCCGAGCTAGAGCGCAGCGGGGCCGTAATCTCGGTCATCACCCAGAACGTCGACCTACTGCACACCAAAGCAGGCAGCCGCCGGGTGATCGATCTCCACGGAACCTACGCCCAGGTCCGGTGTCTGTCCTGCGAGGCGCTGATCTCCCGTGCAACACTCGATGACCGGCTCGAGCACGCGAACCCCGGTTTCACCGATACCGTGGTCGCCGCTCAGGGCGTGGAGATCGCACCGGACGCGGATACCTCACTGACGATCACCGAACATTTCCGGATGGTGGACTGTGACGCGTGTGGTGGCCTGCTCAAACCGGACATCGTCTACTTCGGTGAGTCCGTACCCAAGCCGCGGGTCGCGGCTGCCTATGCTCTCGTCGACGAGGCAGAGGCACTCCTGGTGGCAGGCTCGTCGCTGGCCGTCATGTCAGGACTGAGGTTCGTCCGATACGCCGCCAAACGCGAGATCCCCATCATCATCGTCAACCGAGGTACCACGCGGGGCGACGAGTTCGCGACCCTCACCCTGGACGCCGGGTGCTCGGAGGCTCTGACCGCCCTCGCCGCCGCAAGGTCCGCGGTACCAGCGTGAACGCTACAGCGCCACCAGGTCATCGGCGTGGATCACGGGGCGCTGAAGGTCAGCGGGCAACTCCTGAGTCGACTTGCCGAGAATGTCGGTGATCTCGGACGAGTCGTAGGCCACAACTCCCCTGGCCACCGGATATTCGTCCGGACCTAGAAGCGACACGACGTCGCCGCCGTAGAATCGCCCCGAGACCGCGGTGATCCCGGCTGGCAACAGCGACCGCCGCTTGGCAACCACCGCATGGACCGCACCCTCGTCGAGATGCAGAATTCCCTGCTCGTCCGCTGCGTGGCGCACCCAGAACTTACGAGCCGACAACCGCGTCGGCCGGCTGGCGAACACCGTTCCGGTACCCGCATCCTTCAGCGCAGAAGCGGCTTCAGAGGCTGCGGCGAGCAGCACTGGCACTCCGGCATCGGCAGCAAGGCGTGCCGCCGACAACTTGGATGCCATTCCGCCTGTTCCGAGCGCTCCACCGGCACCCGCCACCACGCCGTCGAGATCCTCCGGGCTGCTGACCTCGGGAATCAGTGTGGCGTTGCCTTTTCGGGGATCCCCGTCGTAGAGACCGTCGACATCCGAGAGCAGCACGAGCGCGTCAGCGCCGACCAAATGGGCGACGAGCGCCGCGAGTCTGTCGTTGTCACCGAATCGCAGTTCCGCGGTCGCAACGGTGTCGTTCTCGTTGACGACCGCGACAGCGTGCAAAGCCCGCAACCTGTCGAGGGTGCGCTGAGCGTTTCGGTGCTGCGCTCGGCGCGCGATGTCGTCGGCGGTGAGCAGCACTTGTCCAACCGTGCGGCCGTGGCGGGCGAACGACGTACCCCATGCGTGTGCCAGCGCAAGTTGTCCGACACTCGCCGCCGCCTGCTTCGTCGCCAGGTCGCGTGGTCTTTTGGTCAGCCCCAGAGGCGCCAATCCAGCGCCTACGGCCCCAGAGGACACGACTACCACGTCGGAACCGGACCGCATACGCGCCTCGATCGCATCGGTCAGCACGTCGAGCCTGTCTGTATCCAGACCACCGATGAGGCTGGTCAGCGCAGACGAGCCGATCTTCACGACAACGCTGCCAGCGGACGCGATCGCCCGCCTTGTCGCGCTCACTGTTCTTCGGAGTCGCGGCCCGCAAGACCGCGACGAGTCCTGGACGCGTGCTTGCGCTCAGCCGCGCCGATGCGCTCCACCTGGTCGAGGCGGGCGTCGGTACCACGCCCGGTCCTCGTGACGTCGACACCCGCCGGCGTCTGGGGCTCCCAGTCGAAACTCACGTCACCGATGGTGACGGAAGCGCCCGGTTCGGCACCCAACTTGACCAGCGCGTCCTCCACACCGAGTCGCGCCAGACGGTCGGCGAGGTAACCGACAGCCTCATCATTGGCGAACTGGGTCTGCTGCACCCAACGCTCCGGCCGGGCGCCGCGGACGATGAACCCGCCTGGTACCTCGGGATCTGAGACGACACTGAAGCTCTTCTCGTCGGACGCGACAGGTCGGAGCACCTGCCGCTTCGGAGCAACCTGAGGATTCGCCTCACGATAGGCTTTCACCATTCCCGCCAGCGCGAATGTCAACGGGCGCAGCCCTTCCCGGCTGACAGCCGAAATCGTGAACACCGGCCACCCGCGGGCCTCGAGATCAGGGGTGACCATCTCCGCAAGTTCGGCGGCCTCAGGCACGTCCGCCTTGTTGAGGATCACGATGCGGGGACGGTCCGCTAGGTCACCGAGCCCGGTGTCACCGGACAGCGCGCCGCTGTACGCAGCGAGTTCGGCCTCCAGCGCATCGATGTCGGAAACCGGGTCACGTCCGGGATCGAGCGTCGCGCAATCGACGACGTGGGCCAATACAGCGCACCGCTCGATGTGCCGCAAAAAGTCCAGCCCGAGTCCGCGTCCGCCGCTCGCTCCGGGAATCAACCCGGGCACATCGGCGACCGTAAACGTGGTATCGCCACTCGAAACCACCCCGAGATTCGGGACGAGAGTGGTGAACGGGTAGTCGGCGATCTTCGGCTTCGCAGCTGAGAGCACCGACACCAGCGACGACTTGCCCGCCGACGGGAATCCGACGAGTCCGACATCGGCCACGGACTTCAATTCGAGGACCAGCTCACGCTCGACCCCCTCCTCGCCGAGCAAAGCGAAGCCGGGAGCCTTGCGTGCCTTGGAGGCCAGGGCCGCGTTTCCGAGGCCGCCACGACCACCCTGGGCTGCCTCGAATCGGGTGCCTGCCCCAACGAGGTCCGCGAGTATCCGGCCGTCCTCGTCGAGCACGACAGTCCCGTCGGGAACCTTGAGAATCAAGTCCTCGCCCTGGGCGCCGTCACGGTTGCCACCCATCCCCTGCTTGCCGTTGGTCGCGCGCGCATGGGGATGGAAATGGAAGTCGAGGAGGGTGTGGACGTTGGCGTCCACTTCCAGAATGACGTCGCCGCCGCGCCCGCCATTGCCGCCGTCCGGACCACCGAGAGGCTTGAACTTCTCCCGGTGCACGGAGGCGCAGCCATTGCCGCCTTTTCCCGCGCTGACATGCAGCACGACGCGGTCAATGAATCGTGACATGACTGCCGAATCCTCCCTCGGCCGATTGCGTTGATCTCATCTAGGAAAGTCCCGCCAAGACAATAGGGGCGGACCGGGTATCTAGACCCAGGTCCGCCCCTATCGGGAGCTTGGCAGGTCCCGTTACGGGACGATGCGTGCTGTCGGCAGGACTAGGCCTCTGCCGCGGCCGGAACAATGTTCACGGTCTTGCGCCCACGCTTGGTGCCGAACTCGACCTCACCAGCCGAGAGCGCGAACAGTGTGTCGTCACCACCACGTCCGACGTTCACACCAGGGTGGAAGTGCGTACCACGCTGACGGACCAGAATCTCGCCGGCCCTGACGGTCTGGCCACCGAAACGCTTCACTCCGAGTCGCTGAGCATTGGAATCGCGACCATTACGGGAACTGGATGCACCCTTCTTGTGTGCCATGTTCTTGACCCTCCTCGGGTGAGTTCAGCTCTGAAGCTCTAGCTACTTGATACCGGTGACCTTGAGGACCGTCAGCTTCTGCCTGTGACCCTGACGCTTGTGGTATCCGGTCTTGTTCTTGAACTTGTGGATCCGGACCTTCGGGCCCTTGGTGTGCTCGACGACCTCCCCGGTGACCGAAATCTTGGCGAGCTTGTCAGCATCGGTGGTCAGATCGGATCCATCGACGACGAGAACGGGAGCAAGCGAGACAGCAGTGCCGGGCTCACCCTCGATCTTCTCGACCTTGACGAGGTCCCCGACAGAGACCTTGTACTGCTTTCCGCCGGTCTTGACGATCGCGTACGTTGCCATCGGAGGGCTACCCCTTGCTTCTTCGAACTTGCTCGCGCCACGGAGTGCACGACTGGTCTGGTATGACGGCTAGCTCGGTCGAGATCGCGCAGCCCCGAATGTCAAGGCACAGCAGACCGCTATCGCCGAGTAGCGACTGGTCAAGGTTACAGGAAGGCAACCGCTACGAACAAACCGGCAGCGGTCGCCTTCCCAAGCATCCTTCGTCAGTGATCGGCTTCCACGGGCGGCCCGGCCGGACGGGCCGCCGCACGGCGGCGCGTCCTTCTCGGTATGGGCCGCGCTTCCGCGCCATCGTGCGCGTACGAGGGCGGTTCACCCACGGTGGTTGCCGAAATCGCCGATTCCGTTCCCGGAGTGCCGCCAACCTCGGTCTCCGGCTTGGGAATCACGAACACCGTTCCAGCACTCGCCGTTTCGATCTTCGGTGCAGCCGCCGCCCGGGACACCCTGCGGCTGCGCCTGCGTGACGGGACCGCTGGTTTCGGCTCGGACTCGATTACCGGTTCCGACTCGGACTCGATTACCGGTTCCGGCTCGGGCTCGGCCAACGGTTCCGGTGTCTCCACCGCAGGCTCTTCGGACTCGGCCTGGTCGGATGCGAGCGGAGCCTCAGCCGATTGCACCAGCTCCTGAGAATCCTCAGGCCGCTCGAGGGTCTCCGGAGCGGGGACATCGCCCGTCCGAGGCGACTCGTCGAGCTTCGCATCGGCGACCGCGGTCGCCTCCTCCTGATGGTGGTGCGCCATCGCGAGGGCAACTGGATGCGCCCGCTTTGCGGTCGCATCCACCGCCTGGGCGTCCTCGGTCACGGAAGGAGGTGAGGATTCACCGTCGGATGACTTTCCGCGTCCGCGCTTTCTACGGGACCCACCGGAGTCACCCCGCGAAGGCCCGCGCGAGCCATCGTCTACAGAAGACTTCACCTCGATCGGGTCAGCATGCAGGATGATGCCCCGGCCGTGGCAGTGCTCGCAGTTGGACGAGAACGCCTCGACAAGGCCGGTGCCCAACTTCTTGCGCGTCATCTGGACAAGGCCGAGCGACGTGACCTCTGAGACCTGATGGCGGGTGCGATCGCGACCGAGCGCCTCGGTCAGGCGTCGTAGTACCAGGTCGCGGTTCGACTCGAGAACCATGTCGATGAAGTCGACGACGATCATGCCCCCGATGTCGCGCAGACGCATCTGCCGCACGATCTCCTCTGCGGCCTCGAGGTTGTTGCGTGTGACGGTCTCCTCGAGGTTTCCGCCCGCACCGGTGAACTTGCCCGTGTTCACGTCGACCACTGTCATTGCTTCGGTGCGGTCGATGACGAGTGTGCCCCCGGACGGCAACCACACCTTGCGGTCGAGCGCTTTGGCCAGCTGTTCGTCGATGCGGTGCGCTTCGAAGACGTCGATTCCGCCGTTGGTCGCGCTGTGCTGCTCGAGCCGTGGCAGCAGGTCCGGGGCAACGGACGCGATGTACGACTCGACCGTCGTCCAGGCCTTTTCGCCCTCGATGACCAACTTGGAGAAATCCTCGTTGAACAGATCGCGAATGACCTTAACGAGGAGGTCAGGTTCCTCGTACAGGGCCTGCGGGTTTCCGGACTTACCGGCCTTTGCCTTCTCGGCCTGTTCCTCGATTCGAGCCCACTGTTCCTGCAAACGCGTGATGTCGCGAGCAAGCTCCTGCTCGCTCACACCCTCTGATGCCGTCCGGATAATGACCCCGGCGTCCGGAGGGACGATCTCGCGCAGGACGTCCTTGAGTCGTTTACGTTCGGTGTCGGGCAACTTGCGGCTGATGCCCGTGGACGTGCCACCCGGTACGAAGACCAGGAATCGCCCGGCGAGGCTGATCTGCGTGGTCAGCCGGGCTCCTTTGTGCCCGATAGGATCCTTGCTGACCTGGACCAATACCTGATCGCCCGGCTTGAGTGCCTGCTCGATCTTGCGGGAGTTACCCCCGAGCCCGGCGGCATCCCAGTTGACCTCACCGGCGTAGAGGACGCCATTTCGCCCGCGCCCGATGTCGATGAATGCCGCTTCCATGCTCGGCAGGACGTTCTGGACACGTCCGAGGTAGACATTTCCGACCATGGACGCCGACGTCGACGTGGTCACGAAGTGTTCAACGAGGACGCCATCCTCCAGTACCGCAACCTGGGTGGTCGCGCCCGGCCGACCTGCTGCGATTCGGTCGCGAACGATCATCACCCGATCGACGGCCTCGCGGCGGGCGAGAAACTCCGACTCGGACAGAATCGGCGGACGACGACGTCCGGCGTCACGCCCGTCGCGGCGGCGCTGCCGCTTTGCCTCCAGCCGTGTCGAACCGGTGATGCCCTGAACCTCGTCCTTGGTGCGGCTCTTGTTGCGGGGCTCACGTTCGTGAATCACCGTATTCGGCGGATCGTCCTCGGAGATCGTCTCGCCGGCGGTCTCACCAGATGACCTGCGGCGGCGGCGACGGCGACGACGACGGCTCGAACCCTCGGTCTCCGAGTCGCCCGACTCCTCGCCTCCGGTCTGACCGGATTCCGACTGATCGATACCCGTGGACTTCTCCTCGGAGGACGCCGACTCGGACTCCACGCCTAGATTTTCGTCGGACTCGCGGCCCGATTCCTGCGTGTCCTCTTTGCCCGGCGCGGACTCTCCTCTTTCGTCTCGAGCAGAATCCTGCGCCACGGCACCGTCGGACTCCCCCGTAGCCCTAGGCTCGGCACCTTGCTCAATGTGCTGCTCGCCTCGTCCCCGTCCGCGCCCGCGTCGCCCACGACGGCGACGGCGTGGCTGATCGCCTTCGACCTCGGACTCTTCCGACTCGGTGTCCGCCGATCGCGTGTCCCTGGGTTCGGTGACCCTGGAGTCGGTGACACTGGAGTCGGTGACACTGGAGTCCGGGGCTGCGCGCCTCTCCTCGACGGCTGGTTGTTCAGCGGCTGAGTCCGACGTCCCGACATCTCGCGACCCGCGCCTGCGACGCGGCTGGCTCTCGACCACCGAGGGGTCGGGTTGCAGGAACAAAGGGACCTGAGAGATGGCCGGCGCAGCCGTCGGCACCTGCTCGACAGCAGGAACCCCAGATTCGTCGGCACCGGTTCGAAACAGGGCGGTACCGACATCCGGCTCAGCAGATGCTGGCTGCTCTGAAACCGGCTCCCAAGCAACCTCGACGACTGGCTCCCCAGTCGGCTCAGCCTCCGGCTCCACAGTCGGCTCAGCCGCGGCCTCCACAGTCGGCTCAGCCTCCGGCTCCACAGTCGGCTCAGCCGCGGCCTCCACAGTCGGCTCAGCCGCGGCCTCCACAGTCGGCTCAGCCGCGGCCTCCACAGTCGGCTCAGCCTCCGTGGGAGCAGGCTCACCAGGCGTGAAAGCGGCGTGAACTTGCAAGGCGATGTCGCGTTGCAGGCTTGACTGCGCGCTGCGTAATTCGATTCCGAGGGCTGCAGCCTCGGCAAGTACCTGTTTGCTCGTGACGCCCAGCATCTTCGCCAAGGCGTGGACGCGGATCTTCTCGGGAAGGTCGGGAACCGCACTTTGCGCAGTAGCCATGTCGTTCGGCTCTGAATTTGTGGGCGGCGCTTGATCGGCCACGTAATCTCCTCAGCCCCCGGGCGCGTCCATTCCCATGCCAGGGAATATCACGCGGCCACTCGGGGACGCAGTGTGTGTACTCGCACCCCGATCTGAGCGCGAGATTGTCTGGTCTCGCCCCACACATCGCATGCAGTGCCGTTTTCACTGCGTACACCTGTGCGGCGCCTTCGGATGGCGATCATCCGCAGCGCAAGCGCCTGATCATCCAGCATGCCGAAACGTCCAGGTGTCTCCTGTTGACGCAGGGCAGCGATGAAGGGCATCGAGCCGTGGTGTCATCCGGTCGAAGCCGCATGTAGCACTGTTGCGGTCCGACCCTCTCAGTATCCCATACGTCCGCAACAGAACGTGCCAGCGGCGCACCTCGACGTCGAAGATGCGCCGGTCCCGGGTCAGCGATTCCCGGCCGAATCAGTTCCCGGCGAGGTGGGGGAACCAGATCGCAATCTCACGGTCGGCCGACTCGACGGAGTCCGACCCGTGGACCAGGTTGTTCTGGGTTTCGAGCGCGAAGTCACCGCGGATCGTCCCCGGAAGTGCCTTCTCCACTGGGTCGGTGCCTCCGGCGAGTTGCCGGAATGCGGCAATCGCACGTGGTCCTTCGACGACAGCAGCCACGAGAGGGCCGCTGGTGATGAATTCGAGCAGGCTCGGGTAGAACGCTCGGCCTTCGTGCTCGGCGTAGTGTGTGGCCGCGATGTCGTCGGGTGCGGTGCGCATCTCGAGCGCGGAGATGGTCAGCCCCTTCCGCTCGATACGGGAGAGAATCTCTCCTACATATCCGCGGGCAACGGCATCGGGCTTGATCAGTACAAGGGTGCGCTCAGTCACGGCCGACAGCCTAGATGGTCACTCGCGCTGACCCGGAAGCAGGCCCTGCTCCATTCTCTGACGGACCTTTTTCCGAAAGTAGAGAATGTAACCCCACAAGATCGCGAAGACGAGCCCGACAATGCCGATCGACTCGTGCACGAAGAACCCGAGGATCAACGCCACCTGCAATAACAGGTTGTATGTCATCGCCCATGGACGGCCCTGCAGTCCCGCCCCGAGGATCATCAGTATCGACAACCCCACAAGGTAGGTTCCGGACAGCCAGGTGAGTCCGCCCCCGACGGTCGCGACCACCGGAAGGGCGAGAAGCACCACGATCGCTTCCAGGATCAGCGATCCGGCAACCACCCCCCGGAATCCTTTCCACGGGTCGCTGGTCGGCGGAGCGAACTCCGGTTCCGAAGCACTGGAGTTCGACTCGCTCACGCTGGATCCTTTCCGAAGAGGGTGCGGGCGGCTCCGGCGGTCACAACCGATCCGGTGACCACGACGCCTGCCCCTGATACTGCCTCACCGGGTTCGGCGACTTCTTCCGCCAGTCCGATAGCGGTTTCCAGGGCGTCTGCTAGCGTGTGCGCGACGACGACGCGTTCGTCACCGAAGATCGCCACCGCGACATTCGCGAGGCTCTCGACGTCCAGTGCCCGGGGAGACCCGTTGTGCGTCACTACGATCTCGTCGAACACAGGCTCGAGGGCCGCCAGGATTCCGTCCGCGTCCTTGTCTCCCATCACGCTGACGACGCCGACGAGTTTGCGGAAGTCGAACTCCGCGGTCAGGGCGGTTGCCAACGCCTTCGCGCCGTGCGGGTTGTGGGCTGCGTCGATGAACACCGTGGGCGCGCTACGCACCCGCTCCAGGCGGCCAGGGGTGACGATCGATGCGAACGCTTCCCGAACAGCGTCCTGGTCGAGTTGCTTCTGCGCGCCCGCCCCGAAGAATGCCTCTACCGCAGCCAGCGCCAACGACGCGTTGTGTGCCTGATGTTCACCGTGCAGGGGCAGGAAGATGTCTGTGTACACGCCGCCGAGTCCCTGCAACTCCAACTGCTGGCCACCGACGGCGATCTGTCGCGAGAGGACGGCGAACTCGGACCCTTCACGGGCGACAGCCGCGTCGACTTCGACGGCCCTGCGCAGCAGGACATCCATGACCTCGGGCTCCTGCTGGGCCAGGACGGCGACGTTGTCGCGGGGTTCGAGCGCGTCCTCGCGGCCCTTCTTGATGATGCCTGCCTTCTCGGCGGCGATCCCCGCAAGATCGTCGCCGAGGTAGTCCTTGTGATCGATACCGATCGGGGTGATCACGGCGACTTCGCCGTCTATGACATTGGTTGCGTCCCAACGGCCACCGAGACCCACCTCGACCACGGCGACATCGACGGGGGCTTCCGCGAACGCTGCATAGGCCATTGCGGTGAGCACCTCGAACTTGCTCATCGCAGGGCCGCCGGCCTCGATCGACTGCTGGTCGATCATCTGGACGTACGGCTCGATTTCTCGATACGTGTCGATGTACCGGCGCGGGGACACCGGTTGCCCGTCGATGCTGATCCGCTCAGTGGCGATCTGCAGGTGAGGGCTGGTGAGCCGACCGGTCCGGCGGTGCAGCGCGGTGAGCAGGGCGTCGATCATCCGAGTCACCGACGTCTTGCCGTTGGTGCCGGTGATGTGGATCGCCGGATACCCGTGCTGCGGCGAACCCAGGATGTCCATCAGCGCGGAGATCCGCGCAAGTGACGGTTCGATCTTCGTCTCGGGCCACCGCTTGTCCAGCTCCGCCTCGACCAACGTCAGTTCGGCTAGATCGACAGGGCCGACTTCCTTCGGTGTGAAATCGGGCGAGGTCACGCGCCCTCCAGCTCCTCGAGCCGCTTGCTGATGCGCTCGATTTCTTCCGTCGCTATCTGCTGGCGGGTACGAATCTTCTCCTTGACGGTGTCGGGAGCCTTGGCCAGAAACGCCTCATTGGACAGCTTGGCACTCGTACTGGCAAGTTCTTTCCGGGCAGCGTTGAGGGCCTTGTCCAGCCGTGCCCTTTCGGCACCGAGATCAACATTCCCGGAAGTGTCGAGGTCCACAGTGACGGTCGCCTTGCTCAGGCGCACTTCCACCGACGCCGACACCGTGAAGTCCTCCCCCGGGTCCGTCAGACGCGCCAGGGATCGGATCGCACCGAGTTGGGCATCCAGATCTGCTGCGGATATGCCGCTGATCCGCGCCGGCACGCGCTGCGAGGGCTTGAGCCCCTGGTCACTGCGGAAGCGACGCACCTCGGTCACCAAACGCTGCATGTCCTCGACACGCTGGGCTGCAACGGAATCCTCCGCAACGTCGCTCGCTTGCGGCCACTGTGCCACGACAACGGATTCACCGCCGGTCAGCGCCTTCCACAGAGTTTCCGTGACGAACGGGATCACCGGGTGAAGCAGGCGTAGCAGAGAGTCGAGAACGTTGCCGAGCACAGCCCTCGTGTTCGCCGCGACTGTGCCGTCCTCGGCAAACTGCACCTTCGCCAACTCGAGGTACCAGTCACACACCTCGTCCCACGCAAAGTGGAATAGCGCCTCACAGGCCTTGCTGAACTCGTAGCGATCGAACGCTGCGTCGACGTCACCGCGTACCTGCTCGAGACGGTCGAGAATCCACCGATCCGCGTCGGTGAGGGCCCCACGTTCTGGCAGTGGAGTCGGCGCTGCGCCGTTCATCAGCGCGAACTTGGTGGCGTTGAACAGCTTGGTGGCGAAGTTCCGCGACGACTGCGCGTGGTCCTCGCCGACCGACAAGTCGCTACCGGGATTGGCACCACGAGCCAGTGTGAAGCGTAAGGCGTCGGCGCCGAAACGGTCGACCCAGTCGAGCGGGTCGATACCGTTGCCACGCGACTTGGACATCTTCTTACCGAACTGGTCGCGGACGAGTCCGTGCAGGCAGACATTCTCGAACGGAACCTGTAGGCCGGGCTTGCCCTCGCTCGATACCCCGTCGCTTCGCCGGCCTCTCCCCGTGATCGCGTCATCCGCCGCCACATAGGTACCGAACATCATCATCCGCGCTACCCAGAAGAAGAGGATGTCGTATCCGGTTACGAGAACACTTGTGGGATAGAACTTCTCGAGCTCGGGAGTCCTGTCGGGCCAACCCATCGTGGAGAACGGCCACAGCCCCGAGGAGAACCAGGTATCGAGGACATCGGGATCTTGCACCCAACCCTCAGGCGCCGTCTCGTCCGGCCCGAAGCAGGCCACCTCCCCGTCCGGGCCGTACCAGACAGGGATTCGGTGGCCCCACCACAACTGACGGGAGATGCACCAATCGTGCATGTCGTCGACCCAGGCGAACCAGTTCGGTTCCTGACTCGCTGGGTGAATCACCGTGTCGCCGTTACGCACTGCGTCACCAGCAGCCTTCGCAAGTGATTCGACCCTCACCCACCACTGCAAAGACAGCCGAGGCTCGATGGATTCGCCGCTTCGCTCCGAATGCCCGACGCTGTGCAGGTATGGGCGCTTCTCTGCAACGACGCGCCCCTGTGCTGCAAGCTCTTCCCGCACCTTGACACGCGCTTCGAAACGGTCGAGCCCGTCGAATTGCGTTCCGGTGTCCGCGATCTTGCCCGTCTCATCCATGATGGTCGGCATGGGCAGGTCGTGCCGCAGCCCCATCTCGAAGTCGTTGGGGTCGTGCGCAGGGGTGATCTTGAGGGCGCCGCTACCGAACTCCGGGTCGACGTACTCATCCGCGATGATCGGAATTTTCCGTCCAGTGATCGGATGTTCGAGGGTCGTCCCGACCAGGTGCTTGTACCGCTCGTCGTCGGGGTGCACAGCGACGGCGGTGTCGCCGAGCATCGTCTCGACGCGAGTAGTGGCGACTACAACGTGCGGCTCGTCGTCGTTGAGGGATCCATACCGCAGCGAGACCAGTTCGCCCTCGACATCCTCGAACTTCACCTCGATGTCCGAGATTGCGGTCTGCAACACCGGGGACCAGTTGACGAGGCGCTCCGCACGGTAGATCAGCCCATCGTCATACATCCGCTTGAAGACGGTGTGCACGGCACGGGAGAGGCCCTCGTCCATGGTGAAGCGGTCCCTGCTCCAGTCGACGCCGTCACCGAGCCGACGCATCTGCCCACCGATCATGCCGCCCGACTGCTGTTTCCAGTCCCACACCTTCTCGACGAAGAGGTCACGACCAAGCTCCTCTTTGGTCTTACCCTCGGCGGCGAGTTGCTTCTCCACCACCGATTGCGTCGCGATACCTGCATGATCCATTCCGGGCAGCCACAGCACTTCGTAACCCTGCATCCGCTTGCGACGGCTCAGAACATCCATCAGTGTGTGTTCGAATGCGTGACCCATGTGCATGCTGCCCGTCACATTGGGGGGAGGCAGGACAATGGAGTATCCAGGTTTGCTGCTGTGGGGATCCGCACGGAAATAGCCGGCATCTACCCAGCCCTGATACAGATCGGCCTCGACGGAACTGGGATCCCAGCTCTTCGGGAGGGCCTCAGCGGGGTTCTGGGGATTTTCGGGCGCTGCACTGGTCACCCGACGAGTCTAATGAACGCGCAGGAGTCCGACGACGCCGCTACCGCGCCTAGGCCACCCTTGGGAAGTCGCCACACCACATACCCGCAACGAAGTGGCCAAACGGTTCGGTGCGGGAAGGTTAGTGATCGCTGAACAATGATCTGTGCCACTCGACAGCAGTGCGGCATTCGAGGTCTCGGGGACCTCGCGACTCGGCTTCGCCTTCCCCGCCCGCCGAGGATCCTGCAGCGGTACGCAAGTCGGAGAAGAGCTGCGGGCCGTGCTCGTTCAAGGGTTCCTCCGGTTCTTGTGCCTCATCCGTAGTTGGCAAACACTCGAGAAAGTGGGGTGTGCGCAGAACTTGCTGCCGCTTCGACACGCATCCCCAGCGGGCCGACAGCATCAGTCCTGTATCTGACCAGCAGTATCGTGCGTATGGTTCCGCGAATCGGGCTGCTCTGAAGGGCTATCTCGGGGATCGAAAAGGCCGAGAGCCTCATGCAGCTGATTTGGAACCAAAATTGGTGCGGCAAGTAAACCTTCACCCAGTGATGAAATCGCTCTGGATTTGCCAGGGCCGCCCGAGTGCATCAGCGCGCCGCGTTCCGGGTGCCCACACACTGGGTCGGCGTGTGCGGGCACCCGGTCACGAGCGGGTCAGCTGAAGTGCGCCAGAAGAGCGTCGCGCTGACGATCGCCCAGACCACGGAGTCTGCGGGTAGGGGCGATCTCGAGGTTCGCCATGATCTCCTGCGCCTTCACCTTGCCGATCTTCGGCAGGGACTCGAGAATGGCGCTGACCTTGGTCTTTCCGATGATGTCGTCGACATCCGCCTTGGAAAGAACCTGCTTGAGGGTGATGTCGCCGGACTTGAGCTTGTCCTTGAGTTCTGCGCGTGCGCGCCGAGCGGCTGCGGCCTTCTCGAGAGCAGCGGCCCGCTGTTCGTCAGTGAGCTGAGGAAGTGCCACGATTTCTCCTTCATTCGGGGTACGTATCGAACACCGTAGCGAGAGAACCGCAACTTCACCGCATCCTTCGAGCGTGTCGCGCATTTCGTTCGATTCAGGAACACTCCCCCCGCAGTCCAGGAAGACCGCGCGACCGAGCGATCGTGAGCCCCGCGCAGACCCGGGCACACGGTTTCCTGCAGACCCTCCCGTCGACCACACCAGTCTGCTACCCCAGGATTTCGGGCAGCGCCGCTTCCTCCTCGAGCACGTGCTCCGACAGGAACGCAAGTACGACTTGATACCAGACTTTCACGTTCTGCGGGCTGAGTATCCAGTGGTTCTCGTCCGGGAAGTAGAGGAAACGATGGTCGGTGTGACCGTCGTCGTCAGCAGGCAACCCTGACTCGGACAGAAGCTCGAACCAAAGCCGTAGTCCGTCACCGATCGGTACACGAAAGTCCTTGTCGCCGTGGATGACCAACATCGGGGTGACGATATCCGCGACATACAGGTGTGGTGAATTCTCCACCGCCATTTCGGGTGTCATCTCCCGCTGCCAGTACCACGCGGTATCGGTGGTCGGCGCGAATTGGTCCAGCGCCCACAGACTCGCATGTGTCACGATCGCCTTGAATCGATTGGTGTGCCCTGCGATCCAGTTGGCCATGTACCCACCGAACGAGCCGCCCATCGCCGCGGTGCGCTTGTCGTCGATCTCCGGGAGCGCTACCGCGGCATCGGTGATAGCCATGAGATCCGTGAACGGCGCTTTCCCCCATTTGCCCCAGCCCCGCTCGACGAACTCCTGCCCGTAACCGGTGGACAGAGCTGGATCGGGCAGTAGGACCGCGTATCCGCGCGCGACCAGCAACCACGGGTTCCACCGCCACGCCCATGTGTTCCACGACCCGAGTGGTCCACCATGCACCCACAACACCAAGGGAACCGGTGCATGCGCCGAGGCCCCGTTCGGCATCGCCAGCCATGCCCGTACCGTGGCACCGTCGGCAACCACGGTCTCGACCTCGGTCAACTCGCCTGGCAGTTCCGGAAGTTCCGTCGGAGCTTCGAGCAACGACACTGTGCCCGTGCGGATGTCGATACGAACCGGGTGCGGTGGCGCCGAGTACGACGCCCGGAGCGCGAACACAGTGGAGCCGTCGGGTGCCACCTGAAGGTCCGTGTAGCTGAAATCGTCGGTCGTCACGCGGGTGGGGTCCGAACCCTCGGAGATCACGAAGATCGGACCGCGGCCGTGGTCGTCAGCCGTCACTACCAGTCCTGACCCGTCTGGCAGCCAAGCCACCGAGGTGGCCCACCGATCCCACCCGGGTGCGACATCGGCGACCGATCCAGTGTCGAAGCTGTACCGGTGCAGGGTGAACCGGGGCGCAGACTCCGCCGTCGCATGCGATTCCCTCGTGAACACGACGTGCCGTCCGTCGGGCGAGATCACCGGATCCGACAGCTCTGCTGCGTCGTCATCGGCAATCGTGGTGCGTGCACCCGTCTCGGTATCGATGCGTACCAAGGTGTTTCGAATCGACGCTGCCGGGCCGGGAACCGCCCATGAAGTCACGACGAAGGAGCCGTCATCACTCAGTGCGTAGTTCGCCTCTCGCAGGGCGGAGTTCGGCATCGGGGTCAGGTCGCTCAATTCGGGCTCGTCCGCAGCCTCACCCAACTTGTCCAGCGAGCCGGACAGCAGATGAGGCACGTCAGGGCCGAGATCATGATCCCAGTGGCGGATCGGAAATCCCGAGTGCAGGATGGCCGATACCTTCTTGTCCTTGCGTTCGGCACGCACACGTTCGTCGTCGGCAACCTCGCCGGATCGGCCGAGCACGCCGGTGGTGACGATGAACCGAGGGGCACGGCGCGCGGCACGAACCCCGGTTATACCTCCGCCGCGGCGAGCAACGATCGTCGCCTCACCCCCGTCGGCAGGAAGTCGCCACAGAGCGTCGGGCGGGTCGTCTTCGCCCTGCGCCGGACGCGAAGCGGTGAAGAGAAGATCGCCATCGCTGGTGAATGTCGGGGTGGACTCGCCAGCGCGGCCGCGTGTCAAACGCCGTGCCGGGACCTGCCCACGAGGGTCGATCTCCCAAAGGGCGGTGATGTACTTGGTCGATTCTTCGGCGAGCGTCGACTGCTCGACGACGAGTCGTCGCCCGTCCGGAGACAATGCCAAGCCGCTGACTCGGCCGAGCGCAAGATAGTCGTCGAGGTCGTCGAATGGTGTTCCGGCATGAAGTTCAGGAATCGCAGTCACGAGTCGTTCGTATCACGATCCAGCGCGCTGTGCCGAAGATCATTGCGGGTCGCGCCACATCGGATACACGGTGGGACCACCGCCAGGAACAACGACGTCACCGGTCACCTCGAAGCCGAACCGCTCGTAGTAGGTGATGTTGGTCGCCTTGCTGGACTCGAGATAGGCCGGAGCGTGTTCGCGATCGCAACGTTCGAGCCGCGAGGCCATCAGCGCCTGCCCGTATCCTTGCCCACGGACCTTGGGCCCCGTCCCAATCGTACCCAGATACCAATGAGGTTCGGCCGGATGAACCGCGTGGAGTGCGGCGTAGAGCTCTTCGCTCGCTTGCCGGCGATCGCGGAGAGCGCGGCTCATCGCGGGCGTCATCCTCCAGGTCGACAGCCGCGAGTGCTTCCACCTACCGGGCGGATCCCACAGGCTCGCGCCGCCGACGTCGCCATGGTTACCCTCCGCTACCTCGACACCGCCACCGGCAAGGTGGTGATATCGAATCAACGCGGCAAAAAACTGCGGCATGCCGACCCGGCGTTGCACATCGTTCGGAAACATCCAGGTAAGCACCGGGTCGTCGTCGAAGGCCTCGCTCAGTACGACCGACAAAGTCTCAATGTCGGATCTGCGTCCCGCTCGTACGGAAATAACCATGACCCGAGGCTACGACTGCGAGATCGATGCCGCGAGATTCATGCCATCGCCTCGGCCGCACCGACTTCGAGGACGATGGTGAGCCCGTCGTCGGTCACGTCCAATTCCTGACAAATCGGCATCTTGTCCAATTCCGCTCGGAGTCTGTCACGGAATCCGCCGCCTGCAGACCACACGAGGAGATCGACATCCGCCGGCGACAGCTGCTCGGTGCTGATCTCAGCACACTTCCCGGTGATCTGTTCCGTCACAGGAGGATCGAAGAACCCGAGTATAGTGACGAAACGGATAGCCCGAGTACGCCTGTGGTGACGATGACCGCAGGGCACCGCACGCGGCGGCGGAGGTCATTGAGGGTCGCGCCACATCGCGTACAGGGTCGGACCACCTCCACGGACAACAATCTCACCGGTGACCTCGAAGCCGAACCGCTCGTAATAGGGGATGTTGGTCACGTTGCTGGATTCGAGATAGGCCGGAGCGTGTTCGCGATCGCAACGTTCGAGCCGCGAGGCCAGCAGCGCCTGCCCGTATCCACGTCCGCGGAACGCGGCTCCTGTGCCGATTGTCGCCAGATACCAATGAGGTTCGGCCGGATGAGCCGCGTGGAGTGCGGCGTCGATGTCGGAGCCGGATTGCCAGCGCGCGGGCATAGCGCGCATCATCGCGGGCGCCATCCTCAGCGTCGACAGCCGCGACTGCTTCCACCGACCTGGCGGATCCCACAGGCTCGCCCCGCCGATATCGCCACGGTCGTCCTCCGCCACCTCGACACCGCCACCCGCGAGGTGGTGATGTCGGGTCAGCGCGGCGAAGAATCGTGGGAGACGGACCCGGCGCTTCTCGTCATCCGGATACAGCCAGGTAACCACCGGGTCGTCATCGAAAGCCTCGCTCAGCACGGCTGACAACGCCTGGATGTCGGATGTGTTTCCTGGCCGCACGGCAATTTTCATGAGCAGAGGCTACGATACCGGGATCGATGCCGCGACCGTTTCCACGACTTGCGGGAACACCGGCCCAAGCGGAACACCGGCCCAAGCGAAGCAGCGGCCTCAGGCGAGCAGTGGCGCCACGCGCTGCGGGATCGCGTTCAACGCGTAGGGCAGGCTCAGCACCGTGCTCCATGCCATCGCCTCGGCGGCGTCGTCTTCGAGGACGATGGTGCGCCCGTCCTTGACCACGTCCAGTTCCTGATAGATCGGCGTCTTGTCCAATTCCGCTCGGAGTCTGTCACCGAATCCGCCGCCTGCGTACCACACGAGGAGATCGACATCCGCCAGCGAGAGCTGCTCGGTGCTGATCTCCGCAAAGTTGCCGGTGATCTGTTCCGTCACAGGAGGATTGACGAACCCGAGTTCGGTGAAGAAGCGGACCTTCGGATCCATGGAACCGTACACGCCGAACTGGCCCGGACCCTTGAGAGCTCCGACGAGGACGGTCTTGCCTGCGAACGCAGGATTGGCGGCACCGACGTCCGCGAACTGCTTCTCGACGTCAGACACCAACTCGGCGGCCCTGTCCTGCTTGCCGAGCGTCTCACCGAGAATCGTCGTCTGATCCTGCCAAGGGACGCCATAGTCAGTGAAGCCCCTGGGCTGCGCCACCGTCGGTGCGATTGCGGTCAACGTGTCGTATTGCGCCTGTGTGAGGCCAGAATAGGTGCCGACCACCAAATCGGGGTTGACCGTTGCGACCTTCTCGAAGTTGATGCCGGTGGACGCCGCACCCACGATCTCCGGTTGCGAGTCACCCAGAAGATCCTGAGCCCACGGCCAAACGCCGTAGGGGTAGTCGCCGTACCAGTCGAACGTACCGACCAGGGTGCCGCCGAGAGCGAGGATCGTGTCCTGGTCGTTGTATCCGACGCTGACGATTCTCTGCGGATCGCTCGGCACTCGGGTCTCGCCGTACTTGTGTGCGATGACAGGCCCGGTGGAGGCGGCTGACTCGCCGACGTCCGAGCTACTGCAGGCCGCGGCGAACGCCAGGACCGCGCCCCCGGCGCCGACGAGAAACCCGCGTCGACTCAGCCCGTTCGTCTGCCCACCTACGTTCATTTGTCAACCTCTCGTCCTCCGGTAGCCGATTCCCTTCGGGGAAGCTTGGCAAGCCTATCCTAAGGGCTCCGGTGAACGAGCTCCGGGCGGGCGGCGACATCGACCAGCAACTTCGTGCCAGTCGCCGCCTGGACCTCCGAGGGGCTGTGCCCCGGGGCGGTCTCGACGAGCTGTAAGCCGTCGGGGGTGACTTCGATGACGGCAAGGTCTGTGACGATCGTCTGGACGCATCGCCTGCCTGTATAGGGCAACGTGCATTCCTCGAGAATCTTGTGCTCACCTGTCTTCGTGAGGTGATTCATCATCACGATGACCTTGCCGACGCCATGGACGAGATCCATCGCACCGCCCATTCCTTTGACCAGGCCCCCCGGGACCATCCAGTTGGACAGGTCCCCATGACGACTGACTTGCATGGCACCGAGCACCGCGACGTCGACACTGCCGTTCCGGATCATTCCGAACGAATCGGAGGACGAGAAGAAGGCGCCGCCCGGAACCATGGTGATGGTCTCTTTTCCAGCGTTGATCAGTTCGGGATCAACCTCGTCGTCCAAAGGGTACGGCCCCACGCCGAGGATGCCGTTCTCCGAATGCAGGATGACGTCTTTGTCATCCGGAACGTGAGCCGGGATCAGGGTCGGCATCCCGATGCCGAGGTTCACGTACTGACCGTCTTCGAATTCTGCGGCGACGCGAGCCGCCATCTCGTCACGCGTCCAACTCATGCCCGTACTGTCCTTTTCTCGATGCCTGTTTCCTGCTTGCCGATCTCGACCACCCGCTGAACGTAGATGCCGGGGGTGTGCACCTCCGCCGGGTCGATCTCGCCGGGTTCCACGAGATGCTCGACCTGGGCGATGGTGACGCGGCCTGCGCCCGCGGCGTCCGGGTTGAAGTTGCGGGCCGCTCCCCGGTAGACAAGGTTGCCGAATTGGTCGCCCTTCCACGCATGCACAAGGGCGTAGTCGGTGCGGACGGCACGCTCGAGAACGTAGACCTTGCCATCGAACTCGCGGGTCTCCTTGGGACTGCTGACGAGGGCGACTCCGCCGCGTCCGTCGTAGCGGATCGGCAGGCCCCCGTCGGCCACCTCCGTTCCGACGCCTGCTGGGGTGTAGAAGGCTGGCACTCCAGCGGCGCCCGCACGCATGCGCTCGGCAAGGGTTCCCTGCGGAGTGAGCTCGACCTCCAGTTCGCCGGCAAGGTACTGGCGCCCAAACTCCCGGTTGCTGCCGAGGTACGAGCTGACTGTGCGCCGAATCCGACGCTGCTCGAGTAGCAGGCCCAATCCGAACCCATCGGTACCGCAGTTGTTGCTGACCGTCTCGAGGTCGGTAGCACCCTGCTCGACGAGGGCGCCGATGAGGGCCGAAGGGATACCTACGAGGCCGAAACCGCCCACGGCGAGGGAGGCCCCATCCGGGATGTCGGCAACAGCCTCGGCGGCCGACGCGAAGACTTTGTTGATCATGTGTGCCAGACTACCCCCGAAATGTTCGATGAGCGAACATTGATCCGCTATGCGAACATTTGAGCCCTGTTTGTTGGCTCGATCACAGAACCAGAGCTAGCATGTGCGAATAGCGGCCGACTGTTCACATCAAGAACCTGAGGATCTGTGTCATGCTTCAACTGCCAGCCCAGTACTTAGCCGGGCACGAAGCCAATGCTCCGCTGCTCTTCCCCGAGTACAAGACGACTCGCCTGCGCAGCCCCAAAAACGAGCTGATCATGATCCCCCAACGTCTCGGCGAAATCACCGGTCCGGTCTTCGGCGAAGCCGATGTCACCGAGGGCGAAAACGACATGACCCAAGCCAACGGAGGCGAGGCACAGGGCCAGCGCATCATCGTTCACGGCCGCGTCCTCGACAGTTCCGGGACGCCCGTTCCAGACACCCTCATCGAGGTCTGGCAGGCCAACGCCGCCGGCCGATACCGCCACAAGAACGACTCCTGGCCCGCGCCACTGGACCCGCACTTCAACGGAGTCGCGCGCTGCATGACGGACCGGCAGGGACACTACAAGTTCACAACCGTCAAGCCTGGCGCGTACCCGTGGGGAAACCACCACAACGCGTGGCGTCCCGCCCACATCCACTTCTCCCTGTTCGGCCAGGCATTCACACAACGCCTGGTCACGCAGATGTACTTTCCGGATGATCCGTTCTTCTTCCAAGACCCGATCTACAACTCCGTACCCGAGGCAGCCCGGGAGCGACTGATCAGCACGTTCGACTACGACCGGACCCGCGAGAACTGGGCCGTCGGATTCAATTTCGACATAGTCCTACGCGGCAGGGGCGCAACACCGTTCGAAGATCCGGAGAACCACCGATGATCGACACACAGAACCCCGACGCACCCCGGTACCCCGTCTTCGCCAGGAGCCAGGACGAGGTCCCGTTCGGTGTGACCCCGTCCCAGACCGTGGGCCCGTACGTCCACATCGGCCTGTACCCCGCCTGGCAGAACGGCGGCGTCGCTGCCCCCGAGGACGCACCCGGGAGAATCGAGGTGTCCTTCACCGTCATCGACGGCGCCGGCGAACCCATCGCCGACGCGATGATCGAGACGTGGCAGGCCGACGCCGCGGGTCGCTTCGACAGCCCGAGTGATCCCCGAGGTGCCGCCCTGGCGAACCCCTCCGGATTCCGAAGCTTGGCAAGGGTATTCGCCGACCAGACAGGCACATCCGTGGTCCATACGGTCAAACCCGGTGCACTACCAGCCGAGAACGGTGTCGACGAGGCCCCTCACATCAATGTCGGCGTGTTCGCGCGCGGGATACTCGAACGTCTTTACACGCGCCTCTATTTCCCCGAGGACCTCGAGGCCCACGCTTCGGATCCCGTCCTCGCAGCGGTGCCGAAGGCGGATCGCCCGAAGCTGATCGCAGAGAAGACCGAGCGCGGGTATCACTTGACGATCCACGTGCAGAGCGAGAATGGACGGGAAACCCCGTTTTTTGCCGTGTAGCCGTTCATTTTCGTCGTGCATCCGATCGAACCCCGAGGAAGGCGACCCGCATGAACACCCCGGAACCCTCTCGCGGCACCCTGTTCGATCCGACCTTCGGTGCCGGCGACCTATCGTCTCTACTTTCCGACAGGGCTTGGGTATCTGCGATGGTCGAAGTAGAGGCGGCTTTGGCCCGAGCCGAGGCGACATGCGGCGTCATCCCGGCAACATCCGCACGCACCATCTCCTCGGTTCTCGGGCGGATCGTCACCGACGGTTCCGTGAACATCGGGGCCCTCGGTGAAGCCGCCGCAGCGGGTGGCAATCCCGTGATCCCACTCGTGAAGTTGCTCCGCAAGGAGATTGCCGCAGCCGACCCCGCCGTCCCTGGTGATCACCTGCACAAGGGCGCAACGAGCCAGGACGTTCTCGATACAGCACTGGTGCTGCTGTGCCGGAGGTCCGGCGCCCGTATCCTTGCCTCCCTCGACGATGCCATCGTTTGCGCCGAAGCCCTGGCGCGGGCCCACCGCAGCACCCCGATCGCCGCTCGCACACTCGGTCAACAGGCCCTACCAACCACGTTCGGAGTGCTCGCATCGGGATGGATGACCGGGCTGCACAGGGCTTCTCGAGCCCTGTCGGATGCACTCGCCGCTCTGTCTGTGCAATTCGGTGGTGCGGCGGGAACGTCCGCCGCACTCCATCCTCATGGGTTCGACGTAGCCGATGCTCTCGCCGATGAACTCGAACTGCCACGGCAGGGTGTGCCCTGGCACACCGAGCGCACCCGCATTGCCCTGCTCGCGTCGGCACTCGGAACGGTGGCCGGAGCGGTAGCCAAGATCGCCGCCGACATCGTGTTCCTCTCTTCGACGGAGGTCGGTGAAGTCAGCGAAGGATCACCCGGAGGGTCGAGCGCGATGCCGCACAAACGCAATCCGGTAGCGGCGATCTCCGCACGCGCGACGGCCCGGCGCGTCCCCGGACTCGTCGCCACCATCCTTGCCTCGATGGATCACGAGCAACAGCGTGCCGCCGGCGCCTGGCACGCCGAATGGGAGACGCTCACGGACCTTCTGCGCCTCACCGGTGGCGCCGCCCAGCGAATCGCCGGCTCCCTGGGCGGACTCGACGTCCACCCCGAAGCCATGACCCGCAACCTCGACATCACCGGCGGCTCGATGCTCGCCGAACGTGTCACCGGTCTCCTGTCCACCCGTACCGACTCCGCGCGCGATCTCGTCACCGCCGCGTGCCGGACGGGACGCCCGCTGGACGAAGACCCGAGCCTTCTCGAATACCTGCCTGCGGAAGAGATCCGCGGTTTACTCGATCCGGTTGGCTACCTCGGGCATGCTCACGACATCGTCGACCGCGCCCTCGACGCAGTGGCTCGCGACCAGGAAGGAATGCGATGACAGTCCCACTCGCACATGAGATCTCCGGGCCGCGGAACGGCTCGGTGGATTCCCCCATCGTGGTACTACTCGGATCACTCGGCTCCGACCGATCCATGTGGGACCCGCAGATCGCAGCACTGTCGGACGAGTGCCGGGTCATCGCCGTAGATCATCGCGGCCATGGACAGTCACCGGTGCCGGACGGACCTTACTCTGTGCGCGAACTGTCCGAGGACGTGCTCGCTCTCCTCGACTCGCTCGAGGTCGACGCCGCGCACATCGTGGGACTGTCGATGGGGGGTGCCATCGCCCAGTGGCTGGCGGTGAATGCTGCGCGCCGGGTGCTGTCACTGTCCCTGCTGTGCACGGGTGCGAAATTCGGAGAGCCGCAGGTTTGGGTCGAACGAGCTGCCACCGCGCGCGCCGGCGGTCTCGAATCGCTCGCCGACGCCGCTGTCCCACGGTGGTTCAGCGCGGAGTTGACCGAACGTGATCCGGAGTTCGTCGCCCGGTATCGCGCCATGATCGCTTCGACGCCAGCCGAAGGGTACGCCGCCTGCTGCGACGCCCTCGCAGACTGGGACTACACCGCTGACCTGCCTCGCATCACGGCGCCCACACTGGTCATTGCGGGAGAGCTCGATCCGTCCACGACGCCGTCGGTCATGCAGGAACTGGCGGACGGGATCACCGACGCCCGGTTCGAGGTGCTTCCGGGCGCCGCCCACCTCGCCAACGTCGAACAGGCGGGTCCCGTCACGGCACTGCTGCGCGAACACATCGTCGGCGGGGCATATGCGCGAGGACGCCGGGCTGCATACGCCCGGGGCACGAGAGTACGCCGCTCGGTACTCGGCGACGACCATGTCGACCGCGCCGTCGATGCGATCACAGAGTTCACGGCACCCTTCCAGGACTTCATCACCCGCACCGCATGGGGCGATATCTGGACACGACCTGGACTCGACCACGAAACGCGTCGACTACTGACGATCGCCATCCTCACAGCGGTCGGAAACGAGCACGAACTCGACCTGCACATGCGAGCCGCCTTGAACGGAGGTGTCGACGCCGCCACGATCAGTGAGGTACTCCTCCACACCGTCGTCTACGCGGGCGTGCCCAACAGTAATCGCGGGTTCGCAATCGGAAAGAGGGCTCTCGAAGACCTGGCCTCCACCGGCACGGGCCAAACAGGTGTCTCCGACACCGGAGAGGATATTTCGCCAACATGACCACAATCGAACCGACGGAGAAGATCCTCCCCTCCCCCGAGTACGTACAGTCACTGGCACGCGGCCTCGCCGTAATCCGCTGCTTCGACCAGCAAAATCAGCGGCGCACGCTCAGTGATGTCGCCCGCGCCACCGATCTCTCCCGCGCCACAGCGCGACGATTTCTGCTCACACTCGCCGAGGTCGGGTACGTGGCCACGGATGGTTCCACATTCTGGCTCACCCCCCGGGTTCTCGAACTCGGATACAGCTATCTGTCGAGTCTGTCGTTGCCGGAAGTGGCGCAACCTCACCTCGAGAAGCTGAGCCACAAGGTGCACGAATCGTCTTCGGTATCGATCCTCGACGGCACGGACATCGTGTACGTCGCCCGAGTCGCTGTCAGCCGGATCATGACCGTGGGCATCACCATCGGTACACGCCTGCCCGCGTACGCCACGTCCATGGGCAGGGTTCTGCTGGCGGGCTTGCCCGACGACGAGCTCGACTCGTACCTGAAGGAGCTCGACATCCAGCGTCTCACCAAGCACACGATCGCGACGCACGGCGACCTACACGTCGCCATCGTCAAAGCGCGTGCGGACGGGATCTGCGTTCTCGACCAGGAACTCGAGGCGGGACTACGATCGATGGCCGCCCCCATCCGCAACTCCTCGGGGCTCACGGTCGCCGCAGTGAACATCTCCACTCCGGCAGCGCGATACAGCCTCGCCGAGCTGCATTCCGACCTCATCCCCTCGCTGCGAGCTGCGGCCGCCGACATCGAACAGGACCTCGCCATAGTCAATCGCTGACGGCGGGGGCGAAGAATCTTCACGAAAGGCCTCTCCATGCGTGACGTAGTCATCTGCGAGCCCCTTCGAACACCGGTCGGGCGTTTCGGCGGAGTGTTCAGGGACATCACCCCCCAGAGCCTTGCCGCCACCGTGATCACGGCGCTCGTCGAGCGCACCGGTATCGAGGGCGGCCAGATCGATGACGTCATCTTGGGCCAGGCGTCGCCGGGCGGGGAGGCCCCCGCCATCGGCAGAATCGCCGCGCTCGACTCCGGGCTCGGCATCGATGTCCCCGGTATGCAGGTGGACCGCCGCTGCGGATCGGGGTTGCAGGCCGTCATCACCGCTGTTCTACAGGTGGCGTCCGGCGGCAACGATCTCGTACTCGCCGGTGGCACCGAATCCATGAGCCAAGCCGAGTTCTATACCAACCCGAACATCCGCTGGGGTGTCACAGGAGACGGGGTACAACTTGCGGATCGTCTCGCACGTGCCCGCGTCACCGCTGGCGGGGCGAACTACCCCGTTCCGGGAGGCATGATCGAAACCGCCGAGAACCTGCGCGCCGAGTTCGGTATAGGCCGCGAAGACCAGGATGCGCTTGCCCTGCAGTCGCACCAGCGGGCCGTCGCCGCCCAGGACTCGGGACGCTTCGCCGAGGAGATCGTCGGGGTCGTTGTACCACAACGGAAATCGGACCCGATCTCCATCGACAGGGATGAGCACCCCCGTGCCGACACCACTATGGAATCGCTGTCGAAGCTCCGCGCCATTCGCTCGAGGATCGACTCGGCTTCGACGGTGACCGCCGGGAACGCCAGCGGCCAAAATGACGGCGCCGCCGTCTGCATCGTCACGACAGCAGAAAGAGCGAAGGAAATGGGGCTGCAGCCCCTCGCTCGCATGGCTTCGTGGGCCGTTGCCGGTGTGGAGCCACGCACCATGGGCATCGGCCCCGTGCCCGCCACAGAGGGGGCACTCGGTCGACTGGGGCTGTCGCTGTCCGATATGGGAGTCATCGAATTGAACGAAGCCTTCGCTGCGCAAACTCTAGCGGTGCTACAGAAGTGGAATCTCGATCCTGCCGACGAACGACTCAACCCCAACGGCTCCGGCATCTCCCTCGGCCATCCCGTTGGGGCCACCGGCGCCCGTATTCTCGCCACCCTCCTTCGGGAGATGGACCGCCGCGAATCCCGCTACGGGCTCGAGACCATGTGCATCGGCGGCGGCCAAGGCCTTGCCGCGGTGTTCGAAAGGGTCTGATTCCCGCCGCCCTCGAGTTCGAGGTCACCTGGGTCAGAAGCCTTCAGCCGGGACCTTCAGCCCTTGTTGCAGATGAAATCCACAGCCAGACCGTAGCCGTGGATGCCCAATCCAGCGATCACTCCGGTCGCGACACCTGAGACGTACGAGTGCCTGCGAAACTCCTCGCGGGCGTGCACGTTACTGATGTGCACCTCTACCAGCGGCACCTCGAGGGTGGCCAGTGCATCTCGCAGCGCTACCGACGTGTGGGTGAATCCACCGGGATTGATCACCACGCCCGATGCAACTGTGCGCGCCTCGTGCACCCAGTCGATCAACTCGCCCTCGTGGTTGGATTGTCGCGCGTCGATCTCCCGTCCACCCCCGGCAGCGGCAGTCCTGCACAGCTCCACCACGTCTGCCAGCGTCTCGCGACCGTAGACCTCGGGTTGCCTTTGACCCAGCAAATTGAGGTTGGGGCCGTTGAGAACGAAGATCGGTCCGGGAGCGGTCATCGCGCGCAATACCTCCATGTGTACGAACTGGTGAGTCCGTCCGCGCTCAGGATGTCACGCGCTTGGCGTCAGGCGGACTTTTCTCGATGCTCGCCGTGCTCCGGCTTGCGGGGGACGATGGTCGGAAGCACGTTGTCGTTGACCGTCTCGGCGCTGACCACGACCTTCTCCACATCGTCGCGGCTGGGAATGTCGTACATGACGGGGAGAAGAACTTCTTCCATGATCGCGCGCAGCCCGCGAGCACCTGTACCGCGCAGGATCGCCTGGTCGGCGACGGCTTCGAGCGCATCAGTGGTGAATTCCAATTGCACGCCATCCATGTCGAACAGTCGGGTGTACTGCTTGACCAGGGCGTTCTTCGGCTCCGACAGAATCTGGACGAGTGATTCCTTGTCGAGATTGGTCACCGAGGCCACGACGGGCAGGCGCCCGATGAATTCGGGAATCAACCCGAACTTGATCAGATCTTCCGGCATCACCTCTGCGAAGTGATCCTGGGTATCGATCTCGGCCTTGGACCGCACCTCGGCACCGAAGCCGAGTCCACGCCTGCCGACACGATCGGAGACGATCTTCTCGAGTCCGGCGAATGCGCCGGCCACGATGAACAGCACATTCGTGGTATCGATTTGGATGAATTCTTGATGCGGGTGCTTGCGTCCGCCCTGCGGTGGCACGCTGGCCTGCGTCCCTTCGAGGATCTTCAGCAGCGCCTGCTGCACACCCTCACCGGACACGTCCCGCGTGATCGACGGATTTTCGCTCTTGCGGGCGATCTTGTCGACCTCGTCGATGTAGATGATGCCGGTCTCGGCACGCTTGACGTCGTAATCCGCGGCCTGGATGAGCTTGAGGAGAATATTTTCGACGTCCTCGCCGACATAGCCTGCCTCGGTCAGCGCCGTAGCGTCCGCGATCGCGAAAGGCACGTTCAGCATCTTCGCCAACGTCTGGGCCAGATAAGTCTTACCGCAGCCGGTAGGACCGAGCATCAGGATGTTCGACTTGGCCAGTTCGACCGCCTCACCGTGAGCGTCGCGGCCCTTGTCGCCCGCCTGAATGCGTTTGTAGTGGTTGTAGACCGCGACCGCGAGCGTCCGCTTCGCCGAGTCCTGGCCGATCACGTAGTTCTCGAGGAAATCGCGGATCTCGGCGGGCTTCGGCAGCTCGTCGAGCTTCACCTCGCTGGATTCCGCCAGCTCTTCCTCGATGATCTCGTTGCACAGGTCGATGCACTCGTCGCAGATGTAGACGCCCGGCCCAGCAATGAGCTTCTTGACCTGCTTCTGACTCTTGCCACAGAACGAGCACTTGAGCAGATCCCCGCCGTCACCTATGCGTGCCATCTTTTCAGGTCCCTACTTCCATCGTCTCTATGCAACCATCGAACCGATCCCACGCCAAAAAAGCCACCGATCGAAACGAAAGCCCGTCATGTGACCGTACCCGCACATTGCGAGCAAGGTCGACTGGTTGTCGGCGATTTGCCTAACGAACTTGCGTCGAACGCCGACTCCACCAGCCCTCCCCCGGCTCCAGGCAGCTACGCGCTGACGGCGTGTCGCCCGAGCCGGGGGCCGAAAATCACTTCTGAGCGCTGAGTTTGCGGTACTCGAGCACGTCGTCGATGATCCCGTACTCCTTGGCATCAGCGGCGGTGAGAATCTTGTCACGATCGGTGTCCTTGCGGATCACGTCGGCGTCCTTGCCTGTGTGCTTGGACAGGGTGGTTTCCATCAGCCGGCGCATTCTCTCGATCTCGGCGGCCTGGATCTCGAGGTCGGAGACCTGGCCCTGGATGCCGCCCGTGGCGGGTTGGTGGATGAGAACGCGAGCATTGGGAAGCGCCAGGCGCTTGCCTGGGCTTCCGGCTGCGAGCAGTACCGCGGCAGCCGAGGCCGCCTGACCCAGGCACACGGTCGTGATGTCGGCACGCACGTACTGCATCGTGTCGTAGATCGCCATCAACGAGGTGAACGAACCGCCGGGCGAGTTGATGTACATGGTGATGTCGCGATCTGGATCCAGTGACTCGAGAACGAGTAGCTGTGCCATCACGTCGTTCGCCGACGCGTCGTCCACCTGCACGCCGAGGAAGATGATGCGCTCCTCGAACAGCTTGTTGTAAGGGTTGGACTCCTTGACCCCGTAACTGGAGTGCTCGATGAAGGACGGCAGGATGTAGCGCGACTGCGGTGTGGTGGGCGCCTGGCCTCCCAGGCTGCGGGGATCGAACAGGTTGGTCATCAGTTCTCCAAAAGATTGTGGGGGCGGAATTGGGCAGGCCGGACTAAAGCCCGGTTCCGCCCGCCTGCGCCGCGCGGGAGACGACGTGGTCGACGAAGCCGTACTCGAGAGCCTGAGCCGCGGTAAACCAGCGGTCGCGATCGGAATCGGCGGTGATCTGCTCGACCGTCTGACCGGTGTGCTCGGCAATCAACTCGGCCATCTCACGTTTGGTGTGCGCGAACTGCTCGGCCATGATCGCGATGTCGCTGGCGGTACCACCGATTCCGGCAGACGGCTGGTGCATCATGATCCGAGCATGGGGAAGGGCGTAGCGCTTGCCCTTCGTCCCAGCCGAGAGCAGGAACTGGCCCATCGAGGCGGCCAGGCCCATTCCGAACGTGGCGACATCGGACTCGGCAAACTGCATCGTGTCGTAGATCGCCATGCCGGCGCTGACCGAACCGCCGGGCGAATTGATGTAGAGGGAGATGTCTCTGCTGGGGTCTTCCGCGGACAACAGCAGGATCTGAGCGCACAGCTTGTTCGCAATATCGTCGTCGACCTGGGTACCGAGGAAGATGATGCGCTCGCGCAGCAGGCGCTCGTACACCGAGTCGCTGAGGTTCAACCCAGCGGTGGCTGAAGTCATGGCGGGACTCTGCAAAGTCTCCAGGTGATTGGAAGTCACGGTACCTGCCTTCTCCGTAAATCGTTGATTGCTGACACAGACACTAACGAAGTAGGGCGGCACCGGAGTCCCGGTGCCGCCCTACTTCGCTGAAAGCGGAAATCAACCCATAGCCTGACCAAGCATGAAGTCTCCCGCGACCAGCACTACTTCTGGTCTTCGCCCTCGTCCGAGGTCGAGTCGCCCTCTGGCTCTCCATTGCCGAACAACTCGGAGGTGTCGACTGCGACACCCGAGGTATCGGTAACGGTCGCCTGCTCGACGACACCGGCAAGAGCCTTACCTCGACGCACATCGGCGAATATTGCGCCGAGCTGACCGGCCTGCTGGATCTGCTGAATGAACTGCTCAGGCTCCATGCCGTAGCGCTGCGCCTGGAACAGGATGCGCTCGGTGAGTTCGTCCTGGCCGACGGTGACATCGGTGGCGTCGGCGATTGCGTCCAGCAGCAACTGGGTCTTCACCGAGCGCTCAGCACTCTGCTGCGCATCCTTGTCGAATTCCTCGCGGCTGGTGCCCTGATCCTCGAGGAGCTTGTTGAGCGCCTCCTCGTCGTGGTCGAGACCGTGAACAGCGTCGTGCAGGGCAGCATCGACCTCGGCTTTGACAACGGCCTCGGGCAGGGGAACCTCGACGGCCTCGAGCAGGCTCTCCAGGACCTTGTCACGGATCTCACCAGCCTGCTCGACCTTGCGGACGCGTCCGACGCGCTCACGCAGATCGGCCTTCAGCTCTTCGAGGGTGTCGAACTCGCTTGCCAGTTGCGCGAACTCGTCGTCCTCGGCAGGCAGCTCGCGCTCCTTGACGGTGCCGACGGTGACAGTGACCACGGCTTCCTTGCCTGCGTGATCACCTGCGACCAGTGTCGAAGTGAACTCCTTCGACTCGCCGGCCTCCAGCCCGACGACCGCCTCGTCAAGGCCCTCGATGAGCTGACCGGAACCGACCTCGTGCGACAGCCCGCTGGCGGTAGCCTCGGCGACTTCCTTGCCGTCGACTGTGGCAGACAGGTCGATGGAGATGAAGTCTCCGTCCTCGACGGCCCGGCTGACACCGGTCAGAGTGCCGAAACGCTGACGCAGCGACAGCAACTGCTCCTCGACGGCTTCTTCCGTGATCTCGATCGGATCGACAGTGACGCTCAACGCACCATAGTCGGGCAGCTCGATCTCGGGGCGCACGTCGACTTCGGCGGTGAATTCGAGACGTTCACCGTCGTCGATCTTCGTGACCTCGATCTCAGGGCGCCCGATCGCCTTCACCTCAGAGGTGTTGACCGCCTCCGTGTAGCGCGACGGGAGTGCATCGTTGACGACCTGCTCCAAGATGGCGCCGCGACCGACACGAGCTTCGAGCAACTTGGCAGGAGCCTTACCCGGGCGGAACCCGGGGAGGCGGATCTGTTGCGCGAGGGCCTTGTAGGCCTTGTCGAAATCAGGCTTGAGCTCCTCGAAGGGCACCTCAACGTTGATACGGACTCGCGTCGGGCTGAGTTGCTCGACGGTGCTCTTCACGGACTGGCTCCTTCGTGTGGTCTTAGCTTCTACTGTGCGGCAGTTTCCTGCCGATGGTTGTGGTCGGGGTGACAGGATTTGAACCTGCGACCCTCCGCTCCCAAAGCGGATGCGCTACCAAGCTGCGCTACACCCCGGTCGAAATAGGCTCTCGCCAACCTCGCGAGGACCCGAAGAAGAATCCTACGGCTCCCCGATTATGAAATCCAAAGCGAGGTTCGGTACAGTCTGACATCGCAGACGACATGCTTGTAATCCAGTAGTCGTATGCACCGGGGATGTAGCTCAATGGTAGAGCCTCAGTCTTCCAAACTGATTACGCGGGTTCGATTCCCGTCATCCCCTCTCATCGGAGCGTCCCTTTCTGCAGGGATGCTCCGTTTTTCGTTCCACACAAGGCTCGACTTCGGATAGTTCCCAATGACCTGCGCCACTGCTGGACTCTGAAAAGTCTCGTCGGCAGCCCTGTCCGGGACTGGCGTTCACCCGCCCCAACACCGCATCGGGTCGGTACTCTGGCGAATGTCCGATTCGTCACGGACTCAATGCCGGCGAAGCCCTGGAGGCGCCTCGTGGAACTGATACTGATCGTCGTGATCGTGGCAGCGGTCGCCTTCCTGGTCGTCAAGAGCCGCAACAACCGGGCCGTACACGCGGCCAACCAGCTCGAAGACGCCAAGGCAGACGCCCGTCAGTCCATCGAACGCCTCGGCGGGCAGGTCTACCAACTCGTCGGGTCCGACGCAGCCTCGCAACAGGCCCTGGCCGACGCATCAGAGCGCTACACAGCTGCCGGCTCACAGATCGACCAGGCGAACACCCCCGTTCAGGCCCGACTCGCCAAGCAGACGGCCCTGGAGGGCCTCTATTACATCCGTGCCGCGCGAATGGCGATGGGCATGGACCCCGGCCCTGAGATTCCCTCGCTCGACGGCCAGAAATCCGCTGGGCAAGTCACCGAGGACCGCGAGGTCGAATTCGAGGGGCGACACGTCTCGGCGTCACCCAACCCGTCGTCGAAGACCCCCAACTACTACCCGGGAGGCCGCGTCGCGGGACGCCCGGTTCCGGCCGGTTGGTACTCGGAGCCCTGGTGGAAGCCCGCGCTCGTGGCAGGCGCCTGGGGAATGGGATCGATGTTCCTGTTCTCCGCCATGTTCTCCGGGATGTCCGGGGTCGGCTACGACGCTCAGGGGTTCGAGAGCGGAGTCGGCGAAGGCGGCGACATGGGTGACATGGGCGGCGACATGGGTGACATGGGCGGCGACATGGGCGACATGGGTGGCGACATGGGTGACATGGGCGGCGACATGGGCGGCATGGGCGACTTCGGCGGTTTCGACTTCTGAGGGACAGACCCCCGTCACGACGCCTGGCAGACCGGGCACCAGAAGAGATTGCGCCCCTTCAGTAGGGCATGCGCGACGGCTGTGCCGCAGATGCGACAGGGCTCTCCGGCACGCCGGTAGACGTACGTCCTGGGACGGTCCTTGGCATACGCCGGGGCGCCGTGGTCATCCTCCGGCCGCACGACGTGCATCTTGCCCCGCCGCACCCCGACCTTCATCAGCGCGACGAGATCGGTCCACAGCTCTTCCCACTCGGCGCGCGACAATGAATTTCCGGGTCGCTCGGGGTTGATCGAATGTCGGAACAACAATTCGGCCCGATACACATTGCCGACGCCCGCGATGACTGCCTGATCCATCAGGAGTGTCCCGATAGGGGACTTGGATCCCGAGATGCGCTTCCACGCGCGCTCGGGGTCTGCATCCTTGCGGAGTGGGTCAGGTCCGAGTCGCGCCACGATGGCGGCTACCTGCGGCGGATGAAGGACCTCACAGGCCGTCGGACCGCGTAGATCGGTACCGAATTCGGCGCCGACCATCCGCATCCGCACCTGCCCTACCGGCGGCTCCATCGGAACCGCCGACTCCGTGAAAGCCCCGTACAGCCCTAGGTGAACATGCACCACGAACCCCGACTCGTAGTGGTGCCACAGGTGCTTTCCCCAGGCCTCGGACTTGACGAGAACGCGTCCGTCCACGAGGGCCGCATCGCCTGCGAATCTGCCCTGCGGGCTGAGCACCCGCACGGGCGCACCGGCAAATCTGCGTTGATGCAAGCGTGCTAGCCGGTGCAGCGTGTGCCCTTCAGGCACGTTGGATCAGGATTCCGGTACTGCCGGCGCCACGCCGGTCTTCTCGTATTCCGACAGGATGTCGATCCTGCGCTGGTGGCGCTCCTCGCCCGACCACTGTGCAGCGAGAAAGGCGTCCACGATCGCGAGAGACTCCTTCAGCGTGTGCATGCGCCCGCCGATGCCGATCAACTGAGCGTTGTTGTGCTCTCGCGCGAGTTGTGCAGTTTCGGTACTCCACGCCAGTGCACACCGGGCGCCAGGTACCTTGTTGGCCGCGATCTGCTCACCATTGCCGCTGCCGCCCAGCACGATGCCGAGGCTGCCCTCGTCCGCGACGACGCGGCGGGCCGCCTCGATACAGAAAGCGGGGTAGTCGTCGACAGCGTCGTAGACATGAGCGCCGCAGTCGATGGCCTCGTGACCGGCAGCGGTGAGGTGTTGGATGATTTCGTTCTTACGTTCGAATCCGGCATGGTCAGCACCGAGGTATACGCGCATGACAACTGATTCTGTCAGGCCTTCTCAATCTTCGGGCCTCCGGGTGATGCGGTCCGCAGAGCCGTCAATTCACCTACGGACGGCGAAAGCAGGACCTCCAGACCCGACGCCGGGCATCAGTCGAACTGGGGACGCTCGGTTCGGGCGCGCTTGAGTTCGAAGAAGTACGGGTAGCCGGCGAGCGTCGTGGTCGCATCCCACAGCTTGCCCGCCTCTTCGCCACGCGGAGTCCGCGACAGCACCGGCCCGAAGAACGCGACGCCGTTGACGTGGATGGTGGGAGTTCCCACGTCGGGACCGACTGGGTCCATACCCGCAGCGTGACTCTCTCGCAGTGCCGCGTCGTAGTCCTCCGAGTCGGCGGCGGCGGCGAGCTCGGCGGGAAGCTTCACCTCGGCCAGTGATTTCACGACGACCTGGGTGAGATCCTTGTTTCCCTCGTTGTGGATGCGGGTGCCCATCGCCGTGTACAGAGGGAGCAGTATCTCGTCACCGTGCTTCTGCGCTGCGGCGACAAGCACCCGGACAGGGCCCCACGCCTTTCTCATCACCTCTTGGTAGTGCTCCGACAAGTCCTTGCCCTCGTTGAGCACCGCCTCGCTCATTACGTGGAAGCGAGGCTCGACGTCGCGCACCTCGGCAACTTCCAGAATCCAGCGCGCCGTGACCCAACACCATGGGCAGATCGGGTCGAACCAGAAGTCGGCGGTGTCCTTGACGGCCCCAGACTTCGCGTCAACATTCATGTGAACGCGCCTCCTCGGTGATATCAACGGTTCGTCCCGAGTCAACCACCTCCCGCCCGAACATGCTTTTCACACGATCCGCTCACGGGTCGAAGTGGTCGACCAGAAGAGAGCGCCCCTGCCATGACCTCCGCACGCACGTTCATCGTCGGAGGCAGCCTCACTGGCGCCAAGACCGAAGAGGCCTCGAGCGACAAGGATTTCGACGGTTCAATCATCCTCCTCACAGAGGAGGAACATCTCGCCCACGACTGGACGGCCTGCCGGAATATCCGGCGATCGCGTGGCGGGCTGCGACGCTACGCAACCGCACCCGCCACGGCCACCTGTTCGTGGAACCCTCTACCGAGCGGACATCAGTCGAACTGAGGACCCTCGGTTCGGGTGCGCTTGAGTTCGAAGAAGTGCGGATAGCTCGCCAGCGCAACCACGCCATCCCACACCTTGCCCGCGTCCTCGCCCCGAGGAATGCGCGACAGCACCGGCCCGAAGAAGGCCACACCATTGACGTGGATGGTCGGGGTTCCGACATCCGGTCCGACTGCGTCCATCCCAGCGGCGTGGCTCTCGCGCAGCGCGGCATCGTATTCGGTCGATTTGGCGGCCTCCGCCAGTTCCGCCTGAAGTCCGACCTCGGCGAGCGACTTCTGGACGACCTCCGTGAGATCCTTGTTTCCCTCGTTGTGGATCCGGGTGCCCATCGCCGTATACAGCGGTGCCAGCACCTCGTCGCCGTGCTTCTGCGCAGCCGCGATCAGCACGCGCACCGGCCCCCAGGCCTTCTCGAGCAGTTCGAGGTACTCCTCGGGCAGCTCCCGGCCCTCGTTCAGGACGGCAAGGCTCATCACGTGGAACTTCACCTCCAGGTCCCGCACCTGGGCGGCCTCGAGAATCCATCGTGACGTGATCCAGCACCACGGACACACCGGGTCGAACCAAAATTCGGCGATGTCCTTGTCGGTCCCAGCCCTCGTTCCCGCACTCACGTAAACGCTCCTTCTCGGCGATGTTAACGGTTCTTCTCGAGTCAACACCTCTCACCCGAAAATGCTTCCCACACGCACCCCGGTCACGGCAGTAGGGTCGAAGTGGTCGACCAGAAGGGAGCACCCCTGTCATGACATCCACTCGCACATTCATCGTCGTCGGCGGCGGTCTCGCTGGCGCGAAGACCGCAGAGGCCTTGCGCGACAAGGATTTCGACGGTTCAATCATTCTCCTTGCCGAGGAGGAGCACCTACCCTACGACCGGCCGCCCCTCTCCAAGGAGCACTTCGCCGGCAAGAAGTCGCTCAGCGACTTCACCGTCCACAACGGCGACTGGTATCGCGACCACCACGTAGATCTGCGGCTCGGCACCACCGCGACCGACCTGGATCTCTCCGCTCACACCGTCACGCTCCCGGACGGTTCGACGCTGGCATACGACAAACTCGCACTCGCCACGGGTTCGCGATCGCGACGACCGCCGATCGCCGGGTCCGATGCCGTGGGAGTCCACTATCTGCGCAGTGTCGACGAGTCCGATCGCCTGATCGAGGCCGTCGCAGACGGCGCACGGCTGGTGGTGATCGGTGCAGGCTGGATCGGCCTCGAGGTGGGGGCCTCCGCACGCCAGAAGGGCGCCGATGTGGCAGTGATAGAAGCCAGCGAACTTCCACTCACCAACTCCCTCGGACCCGAGATGGGCCGGGTATTCGCGGATCTGCACCGTGAGAACGGTGTTCGTCTGCATCTCGGCGCGAAGGTAGAAGAGATCACGGTCGAAGACGGCCGGGCGACCGGAGTGCGACTGGGCGATGGAACCGTCCTCCCCGCCGACGCAGTCCTCGTGGCTGTCGGAGCGGCCCCCAACATCGAGATCGCGGAGCGGGCAGGGCTCGATGTCGATGGCGGAGTCCTCGTCGACGAAGGACTGCAGACGAGCGACCCTGACGTCGTCGCGGTGGGCGACATCGCGGCACAACTGCACCCGCAACTCGGTACCCGGATCCGGGTCGAACATTGGGCTAACGCACTCAACCAACCGGCGGTGGGCGCAGCCACCATGCTGGGTGTCAAGGCCGAGTACGCGAGATTGCCGTACTTCTTCACCGATCAATTCGATCTCGGCATGGAGTACACAGGCTACGCACCGCGCGATGCGTATGAACGAGTAGTCGTGCGCGGCGACGTTTCCGGACGCGAGTTCCTCGCGTTCTGGCTGGACGCAAACAACAACGTCCTCGCTGGTATGAACGTCAACATCTGGGACGCCACCGATCAGATCAAGCAACTGGTGTCTTCGTCGACCGCGGTTGACCCCGACCGGCTTGCCGACTCGGCGGTGCCGCTGGCAGACCTGGCAAATTAACGTCTCTGCCCGACTCGTGATGGGATGGCAACATCGATTATCAGTGCGGTGACCGGGCCTGCCGGCGACCGCCACCGATCACGAGGAGATCTCTGTGGCCCCACCGAACTTGACCCGCGAACAAGCAGCCGAACGAGCCGAACTACTGACCGTCGACAACTACCTCATCGAACTCGACCTCACCGACGAGACAGGTCAGCCCGGAGCCGAAACGTTCTCTTCGCGAACCACCATCACATTCGGCGCCACACCCGGAGCGTCCAGTTTCGTCGATATCGTCGCAGCCCGAGTAGGTACGGTCACGCTCAACGGCAACCCCGTCGACGCCACGGACTACGACGAGTCCAAGGGCATCACGCTCACCGACCTCGCAGAGCTCAATGAGCTGGTGGTCGAGGCGGACTGCGAATACTCACACACAGGTGAGGGGCTCCACCGCTTCGTCGACCCCACTGACGGAGCGGTCTATCTGTACACGCAGTTCGAAACCGCAGATGCCAAGCGCATGTTCGCCTGTTTCGACCAGCCCGACCTGAAGGCGACCTTCGACGTGCACGTCACCGCCCCGGTCGACTGGAAGGTGATCTCGAACTCGGCGACTGTCGACACTGCTTCGGTCGAACCCGGCAGGCACGTCTTCAGCACCACCCCGAAGTTGAGCACCTACCTCGTCGCCCTCGTCGCGGGTCCGTACGCAGAGTGGACTGATACCTATTCCGACGAGCACGGCACCATTCCCCTCGGAATCTACTGCCGCGCATCCCTCGGTGAGCACATGGATGCCGAGCGTCTGTTCACCGAGACCAAGCAGGGCTTCGAGTTCTATCACCGCAACTTCGGCACCCCCTACGCGTTCGGGAAGTACGACCAACTGTTCGTCCCGGAGTTCAATGCGGGTGCGATGGAGAACGCCGGGGCAGTGACGTTCCTAGAGGACTACGTGTTCCGCTCCAAGGTCACGCGGGCGTCGTACGAACGCCGCGCCGAGACCGTGCTGCACGAGATGGCACACATGTGGTTCGGTGACCTCGTCACCATGCGCTGGTGGGACGACCTGTGGCTCAATGAGTCCTTCGCGACGTTCGCCTCCGTGCTCTGCCAGAGCGAGGCCACTGAATACACCGGTGCGTGGACCACGTTCGCCAACGTCGAGAAATCGTGGGCGTACCGGCAGGATCAGTTGCCGTCGACGCATCCCATCGCCGCCGACATTCCCGACCTCGAGGCAGTGGAGGTGAACTTCGATGGCATCACCTATGCCAAGGGCGCGTCCGTCCTCAAGCAACTCGTTGCGTATGTCGGGCTCGAGCCCTTCCTTTCCGGGCTTCGCGACTACTTCCGCACGCACGCTTTCGGCAACGCGACATTCGACGATCTACTCGGCGCACTGGAGAAGTCCTCCGGCCGCGATCTGTCGGACTGGGGTGCGCAGTGGCTCAAGACCACGGGCCTGAACATTCTGCGCCCCGACTTCGATGTGGACGCGGACGGAAGGTTCACCCGGTTCGCAATACTGCAGGACGGCGCCGCACCGGGTGCCGGGGAACGGCGGGTGCATCGCGTGGCGGTCGGCGTATACGAGGACCACGACGGCAAGCTCGTTCGCACGAAGCGGGTCGAGCTCGACCTCGACGCCGCCGAGAGCACCGATGTGGCCGAGCTCGTCGGGGTCGATCGCGGCCAGCTGATCCTCGTCAACGATGAAGACCTCACCTACTGCTCGGTGCGACTCGATCCCGAGTCGCTTGCCACTGCCATCGAGCGGATCGGTGACATCGCCGAATCCCTGCCGCGCACGCTGGTGTGGTCGGCAGCCTGGGAGATGACCCGTCAGGCGGAATTCAAGGCACGCGACTTCGTCGCACTCGTTCAGCGGGGTGTCGACGCGGAAACCGAGGTGGGTGTGGTCACGCGCCTGCTGATGCAGGCACACACCGCACTCGGCAGCTATGCCGATCCCGACTGGGCCAACGAACAAGGTTGGCCCGACTACGCGAACCGACTTCTCGAACTAGCCCGGGAGGCGGGCGCCGGATCGGACCATCAGTTGGCGTACGTGAACGCACTGACCGGTGCCCAGTTGTCCCCGTGGCACACCGAGGTACTGCAGGAATTGCTCGACGCCGCACCCGAGACGGTGGGGCTGCCAGGACTGGTCGTAGACACCGATCTGCGCTGGCGCATCGTCACCGCACTCGCCGGGGCTGGTGAGATCGACGCCGACGGGATGGAGACTCCGCTCATCGACGCCGAAGCCGAACGCGACCCGACCGCAGCCGGAGCGCGTCTGGCAGCCGCGGCGGCAACGATTCGGCCGCAGGCCGCGGTGAAGGAACGCGCCTGGAACCGTGTAATCGGCGACGATTCCCTGCCGAACATCACCGCGCGCTCGATCATCGGCGGCTTTTCCGGTCACGGGCAGTCCGAAATTCTCGAGCCGTATGTCGCTCGCTACTTCGCTGACATCCCGGCGGTATGGGAACGGCGGTCCAGCGAGGTCGCTCAGACGGTGGTTGTCGGCCTGTACCCATCGTGGTCGATCAGCGACAAGTCCGTCGAAGCCGCAGACGAGTTCCTCGAAGGAGACCACCCACCGGCCCTGCACCGGCTCGTCCTCGAAGGCCGCGCGGGCATTGTGCGGGCGCTGGCTGCGCGGAAGTTCGACGTGAGCTGATCCGGCGCCGACCTCTGCCGGGCCCGTCCGGCAGAGGTCGGCTACAAATCGAACATCGGCCCGCGCCGGCAGATCACCCTGATCAGGTAGTGGCTACGGCGAGACGATCGCGTTGGTGATCACATTGAGGGCGCTGACCAGTCCGTCGATGAGCTCCCCTTCCCCGAAGGACGAGACAGCGGCCGACGTGCCGAGTTGAGCCACGCTGTCGGTGACACGGTCGGCCACGGCACGACCACTGCGGATCTCGACCGTTCGCTGGTTGGGTGAGACCGCGATCAGAACGGACCTGACCGCCTCAGGTGTCGTCGGAAATATTGCGTCTGCACCAGCTGCGGTGTCGTCACCGAGATCACCGATGAAGATGTTGAACCGCACCTTGGTCCTGCGGGTGCAGTCAGTCAACGCGACGTCGAGGCGAACGAGATCGTCCGTTGTGAACGGTAGGGCGTCGACGAACGGTTCGCCGATGCGGTGCACACCCGAAATGCGGCCACTCGTGGTCACAACGCTGCCGGCAGGCAGGCTTTCCTCGGATGTTACCGATGTGGAAATCAGGTCACCACTTACCACTTGCCGAGCCTCCAATCAGATTTGCCGAGTCCGCCGGGGCCGCATGGTGGCCGCCGTGATGACCGTGAGTGGTCACCTCGTCGACGGCGCTCCACAGCACCGGTGCGTGCGTCCATTCCTGCCCGAGGCGGAAGGGGCGCGGCACGGCACCCGGCGTTCTCTTACCGACGAACGACGTCGCCGCGAAGAATGCGGAGATCAACGCCGGAAGTCCTACAAATATCAGCACTGTCTCGAGAATGCTCACGAGGCAAACGGTAGCCCAGAATCATGCGAAGGAGAGCGTCAGGGCCGAAGTTCGAGCACAGAACCGGTGAGACGCTCAGGCGGCGCCTTCACCGAGGTACGGCATCCAGGACGGATGGAGGTCGCTGTTGGATGCGAGCAGGCGCCAGTGCGGCCCCGACGGCGGCACCAGGGCGGCCCGAAGCGTCCACCCGAGTTCGCTGAGCAACTTGTCGGCCTTGCGGTGATTGCACGGCCCGCAGCACGCCACACAGTTCTCCCACGAATGCTCACCCCCGCGACTGCGCGGAACGACGTGGTCGACAGTTTCGGCCTTGGCGCCGCAGTACCCACATCGAAACCGGTCGCGGTGCATGAGGGCTGCGCGAGTCATCGGAATGCGTGCGCGGTACGGGACGCGAACGTAGTTTCGCAGGCGAATCACGGATGGAAGTTGAACCGACCAGTGCTCCGAGTGAACGAACGGGGCCTGGGGGTCCTCGTGGACGGTGTCGGCCTTTCCGCAGGTCATCAGGACCACGGCGCGTCGAGCGGAAAGGGCGGTGAGTGGTTCATAGGTGACATTGAGAAGAAGCACCCGCCGTTTGATCCAGAGCGGAACAGTGCCGGCGCCTTGGAAAGAAGGCCCTGCGCATTGCGCGGAGCCTTCAGTGATCACTTGTAAAGCAAACGCCCCTGAAGACCCGCCACTCCGGGTATCAGTGGGCACAAGTTGTCGGTGCGCTCGGGCGCTGTGTCGGTTCTTCATGTGACCTCCAGGACATTGCCACCTAGTTGACCACGAAAATCCTGCTCGTGCACGTCCATTTCGGACATAGATGCAGGACATTTAGTGAACGGACGGTGACAGGAACCGTTCAACCGCCCGCGTGCACAATGGAAGGCAACATGACTGATGTGCAGAAAACCTTCTACGAAGCAGTCGGCGGAGCTGAGACGTTCCGCAGGCTCACCGCGCGATTCTACGAAGAGGTCGCAAAGGACGACATCGTGCGCCCTCTGTACCCCGAGGAAGACCTGGGTCCGGCCGAGCGCCGGATGCGGATGTTCCTCGAGCAGTACTGGGGCGGACCGCACACCTACTCCGACGAGCGGGGCCATCCGCGGCTACGGATGCGCCACCAGCCATTCAAAATCGGCCCGCTCGAGCGTGATGCGTGGCTTCGGTGCATGCACACAGCCATCGCATCGATCGACTCCGACACCCTCGACGACGCCCATCGCCGCGCACTCACCGATTACATGGACATGGCCGCGGCGTCCCTGGTGAACTCGGCCTTCTGAGGCATCCCCCGCGGATCACCATCCGCTCAACTCGTGACGCAAGGCAACCTTTGGCACGATGGACGCTTGTGAGCACTACCGTCGAATCGTCCACCGACGACACACAGCCGGCACCCTGGTGGTCTGACGCGATCTTCTACCAGGTTTATCCCCGCTCGTTCGCCGACGCCAACGGCGACGGTGTCGGCGATCTGCAAGGGGTGCAGGACAAGCTGGGATACCTCGAGTTGCTCGGTGTCAGCGCGCTGTGGCTGAGCCCGGTGATGCGCTCACCGATGGCCGACCACGGCTACGACGTATCCGACCCTCGCGATATCGATCCACTGTTCGGGGACCTCGAAACCATGGATGCGCTGATCGACGCCGCGCACGACCGTCAGATCAAAGTGACGATGGACCTGGTACCCAACCACACCAGCGTCGAGCACGAGTGGTTCCAGGCCGCTCTGCGTTCGTCTCCGGGCAGTCCCGAACGCAATCGATACATCTTCCGCGACGGCCGCGGCGAGTCCGGCTCGGAGCCACCCAACAACTGGCCCAGCGTCTTCGGCGGTCCGGCCTGGACGCGGATCACCGAGCCCGACGGACAACCCGGCCAGTGGTACCTCCACATCTTCGCGAAAGAGCAGCCAGACCTGAACTGGGAAAACCAGGAGGTCGCCGACGACCTCACCAAGACCCTCCGGTTCTGGCTGGACCGGGGCGTCGACGGGTTCCGCATCGACGTCGCCCACGGGATGGCGAAGCCGGACGGACTGCCGGACCACGACTGGAAGTCCAACAAACTGCTGCAGAACACGGACGACGATCCCCGGTTCGACAACCCAGCAGTCCACGGCATCCATCGCGGCATCCGCAAGGTTCTCGACGAGTACCCGGGCACCATAGCCGTGGGTGAAATCTGGGTTCGCGACAACAAGCGTTTCGGCGACTACATCCGCCCCGACGAACTACATCTCGGCTTCAACTTCCGGCTCGCGGAGGCCGAGTTCTCGGCGGACGAAGTCCGGGCGGCAATCGAGAACTCACTCGACGCGGTCGACCAGGTTGGCGGTACAGCGACATGGACGCTGTCCAATCACGACGTCGATCGGGAAGTCACGCGCTACGGCGGCGGCGAGATCGGTACGGCCCGGGCACGGGCCATGACACTCGTCGAACTCGCGTTGCCCGGGGCCGTGTTCCTCTACAACGGCGCCGAGCTCGGTCTGCCGAATGTCGAACTACCCGATTCCGCGCTACAGGATCCGGTATGGGAGAGGTCCGGTCACACCGAACGCGGCCGCGATGGGTGCCGCGTGCCGATTCCCTGGGAAGGCACCGAACCCCCGTTCGGGTTCACCGCAGGCGAATCGACCTGGCTCCCGATGCCTGACGAGTGGGCAGCTCTCACGGCTGAGGTACAACTCGAGGACGTCGACTCGGTCCTCTCCCTCTACCGGGCCGCGCTCGAGTTGCGGTCGTTCCGCCCCGAGTTCTCCGGCCCGGGAATCGACTGGTACGGGAGCCCATCAGGCTGTTTCGCCTTCCGCAGGGACGGTGGACTGATCTGCGCCCTCAACGCCAGCGAAGAACCTATTCCGCTGCCTCCCGGTGAAGTACTGCTCAACAGCGCGCCACTCGTCGACGGTCAATTGCCTCCGAACGCCGCGGCGTGGCTGATCTGACCTGCACCCCGGTTGTCGTCTACCGCTTGACCGAAAGGGCGATCCCATCACCGCGGCGGCGATACGCCGACCCGAACCGGGCGTCCAACCTCAGCCACGACGCAGTGGCTCGCACCCGCACCGGTTCCACGGGGTCGATCCCCTCGAGTTCGACGTCTGCCGGCGTCCGATCCGAATCCGCGTCGGGGATGAACCCCATCGCAATGAGCGCGAACACGACCCGCATCGGGATGCCGGCCTTCTCATTCGCACCCTCCACATGCAGCACTTCCTGATCGAGTAGGGACGCTGGAGGTCCGTGGCTGCCGTGCTCCCGAGCCACTGCGGCGCCACGTTGCGCGAGGCCGACCAGGACCCGGGCCGGGACGTCATCGACGTGGACGTACCCCTCCGCCGGTGGGAGGGCACCTCGCCACGCCGAATCCATCGAGAATCCTGGATCGATGTCGCCGCCCGTAGCGGATTCGAGGCCTGCGAGCAGTTGATCGCCCGCGGCGGACGTGTCGTCCGGGGTTATCGTCCCGTCGACGGTGCGCACCACGAGTACGTCGAATCCGGTTGCCGCCCAGACGGTCAGCCGACCGGGGCCGCGCTGACGGAGCCGAACGACCGCCGATTCATCCAACCTGACGACCCGCCTCACGAACGTGGCGAGATCACCGCGCTCCCTCGGATCCGGGATCGACAGCACGCGCTCATGCACGCTGCCATCTCTTCAGGTAAGCGACTTCGCCATCGGTGAGCCGACGCAGGCGCTGGGTGTCGATGTCGAATGCCGCGATCTGTGTGGAAGCGGTGACAGATGCAGGAACCGAGACATCGACGCCTTTGGGGCGAACCTCGTACCGGATTGTGAAGTCGACGGCCCGAACCTTTTCCACCCACATCAGGACATCGAGCGGCGAATCGCTGTGCCGAAGCTGCCCGCGGTATCGCACATGCAGATCCGCCACGACCGCGCCGTCACGCAGGCTGACAGTGGGACGGTCGTCTTCGAACAGCCACGGGATCCGTGCCTCTTCCAGCAACGTCACCATTCGCCCATGGTTGATGTGCTGAAATACGTCCATGTCCGACCACCGGACCTCGACCTCCGCGTGGTAGCCCTCGCTCACCTCATACCTCCGATCGGGTGCCGACACCTCGCACCATGCTGCGTATCTGACGCGCCGCCACCGAGAGCGTCGCGAGGTCAAGGGTTCCAGACTCGAAGATTTCGGTCAGAGCTGACCTCGCTCTACCCAGCCGTGACGCGTTCGTCGATTCCCAGTCGTCGATCTTCTCTTGTGGCGTCTCCTGAGGTTCGCCACCTCGGAGCACTTCCATCGTGAGCTGACGGAGGGAACTGTAGAAGTCATCACGCAACGCGAGGCGAGCCAGCGAATGCCAGCGGTCACCCCGAGCGAGGTTCGACACGGCACTGAGCAGCCAGTCGATCCCGAGGTGCGCGTCGAGTTCGTAGTAGAGCTCGGCCACCTCCTCGATGTCACGCTCGGCGATGTCCGCAATATCGCTGATATCGAGCAGGCAGAAGAGGTCGAGCAGCCGGAATACCTCGAAGGCGATGTCCTCCGGCGCTCCACGGGCGATCAGCGGCCCGGCGCGTACCTCCAGATCCACAAGCTGATGCCCCTTCACCAGTTTGGGTACCTTCGGAGCGAGCGCGCGGAAGTTCGCCGAGTATCGGGAGATTTCGGCGCCGACCGCCAACGGCTGCGGGCGGTTGCCCAGGAACCAGCGTGACGCTCGGTCGAGAACCCGACTCGACTCGATGATCAGCGCATCCTCGATGTCCGCTGGCATTCTTGCCGCCCGGACCCTGCCCCAAACCGCAGGCAGATCGAAGATCTCGGTGACGGCGGCGTAGGCGCGGATCGCGTCGGTGCTGCTCGCCCCCGACTCGTCGGCCAGTCGGTATGCGTATGTGATGCCGCCGTTGTTGATGGTCTCGTTCGCCAGCATCGTGGCCACGATCTGCCTGCGCAGAGGGTGTGCCTTGATCGCCGCTGGGAAACGCTCACGCAGCACGGTCGGGAAGTACCGCGGAAGCCGTGGCGCGAACGTCTCGCTGTCGGGCAGATCCGTTGCGAGCAGATCCTCCTTGAGGTCGAGCTTCACGTGTGCGGTGAGTGTGGCGAGTTCCGGGGACGTCAATCCCTGCCCCGCCTGCCTTCGGCGGGTGAGGTCCTCGTCGGACGGCAGAGCCTCGAGTTTCCGGTCGAGTCCACGCTGCGACTCGAGGTGCTCGATCTGGCGTCGATTGACGTTGAGCCTCGTGGCAGCGAAGGCACGGCAGGCACCGAGGAGATTGTTCTGCGCAATATTGTTGGCAAGCACCAGGTCTGCGACCTCGTCGGTCATCGAGGCCAGCAGAGGATTACGTTCGTCCTCGCGCAGTTCGCCGCTGCTGACCACCGAGTCCAGCAAGATCTTGATGTTCACCTCGTGGTCGGAACAATCGACACCCGCCGAATTGTCGATGGCGTCGGTGTTGATCCGACCGCCGTTCTGGCTGTATTCGATCCGTCCGAGGGGGGTCACCCCTAGATTGCCGCCCTCGCCCACCACCTTGGCCCGCACGTCGATACCGTCCACACGTACGGAGTCGTTGCTCTTGTCGCCGGCCGCGGCGTTGGTCTCGGTGGACGCCTTGATGTAGGTACCGATCCCGCCGTTCCACAGCAGGTCCACCGGAGCTTTGAGGATTGCCCGGATGAGTTCCGGGGGCGAGAGTTCGGTGATGGTTGTATCGAGTCCGAGTGCTGCTGCCGCGGCAGAGCTGATCGGGACCGACTTGCGAGTCCGGTCCCAGACTCCCCCGCCCTCACTGATGAGGCTCGTGTCGTAGTCGGCCCACGAAGACCGCGGTAGGTCGAACAGCCGGGAGCGTTCCGCGAAGGATCTTTCGGCGTCCGGATCGGGGTCTAGGAAGATGTGCCGATGGTCGAATGCTGCGACCAGGCGAATATGCCTGCTCAGCAGCATTCCGTTGCCGAACACGTCGCCGCTCATGTCGCCGACCCCGACCACGGTGAAGTCCTGCGTCTGTGTATCCAGACTCATCTCACGGAAGTGCCGTTTGACGCTCTCCCAGGCACCGCGTGCGGTGATACCCATTTTCTTGTGGTCGTAGCCCGCCGACCCACCGGATGCGAAGGCGTCGCCCAGCCAGAAGTTGTATTGTTCGGCAACGGAATTGGCGAGGTCCGAAAATGTTGCGGTGCCCTTGTCCGCGGCGACGACGAGATAGCGGTCGTCGCCGTCACGGCGTACGACCCGATTGGGAGGTACCACCTCACCGGTGGTGTGATCGACGTTGTCGGTGAGGTCGAGCAGTCCCGAAATGAATGTCCGGTAGCAATCCTGACCCGCCCGAAGCGCCGATACCCTGTCCTTGGCCGGATCGCCCGACTCCGACGGCGGATTCTTGACGACGAACCCGCCCTTCGCTCCGACCGGGACGATGACGGCGTTCTTTACAGCCTGCGCCTTCGCCAGACCCAAGATCTCGGTGCGAAAATCTTCCCGCCGGGTGGACCAACGAAGGCCGCCCCGCGCGACTGACCCGAAGCGCAGGTGAACACCCTCGACCTCGGGCGAATAGACGAATATCTCATACCTGGGCCTGGGTTTCGGTAGCTCTTGGATCGCGATCGGATCGAGCTTGAACGAAAGATATTTGCGCCATTGCCCTGCCTCGTCGGTCACAAAGTAGTTGGTGCGAAGCGTGGATTTGACCAAGCCGAACAGGCCGCGCAGGATGCGATCGGCGTCCAAACTGACGACGGAATCGATGTACTCCCTCAGTCGATTCTCCAGCTCGACCACTCGATCGGACGATGGCCTCTCGGGGTCGAACATCGCCTCGAACAACTCGACCAGGGCCAGCGCCGAGCGCGGATCGGCAAGGGCGACGCCCTGGATGTGGAACTGGCTGTAGGGAAAGCCCGCTTGGCGCAGATACTTCGCATAGGCGCGCAGGATCGTAGCCTGACGCCAGTCGATTCCGGCTCGCAGAATCAACTCGTTGAAGCGATCTGCTTCAGCCTGTCCGAACCACACCGCGGCGAAGGCCTCGGTCACCCTCTGTTGCAGTCGCGGTGCCGCCGTCTCCCCTTCCGCAGCCAACTCGGCGTCCAGGTCCTCCCCCACCGACGACCGGAGCAGTTCCGTCGGTACCGAGAGCCCGAAATCGTATATCCAGCAGTTCATGCCGTCGGGTCGCGGAATCGAATAGGGGCGTTCGTCGAGGACTTCCAACCCCAGGCTCTGCAACACCGGAAGGACCTGACTGAGCGAGATTCCGTCGCCGGCCATGTACAGGGTCAGTCGCCAGTGCCCGACTCGCGCGTCCGGGTCGCGGTAGAGGAAGAGATCGATCGCTCCGGCGGTAAGTGCCTCCAAACGAGTCAGGTCGTCCAGTGCGCGCGACGCCTCGAAGTCCTCCTTGTAGCTTTCCGGGAAAACCTCCGCGTAACGTTGCGCCAGAACGGAATTTGCATCAGGCGTGACCTTCAGCAAGTCCCCCAGACGTTCGTCCCAGCTCCGGCTCACCTCCTCGAGCAGTCTCTGAACTCGTTCGCGGTCGGCGTCCGAGAGGTCGAGCTTCTCCCCTCCCTCGCCGACACCCTTTCGGATGGTGACGTGCAGCAATGCCAGATCGGACTCGGTAACGCGCGCAGTGTATTCCAACGCGCCGGGACCGAACTCCCGCAGCAGGATGTCTTGCATGGCCAATCTGACCCGTGTGGTGTAACGATCACGCGGCAGGTAGATCAGGCACGAGACGAAGCGACCGAGGAAGTCTTCCCTCAGGAACAGTCGGACCTGTCGTCGCAATCCGATGCTGTGTACCGCTGTGACCGTATCGAACAGTGTCTCAGCGCTACTCGAGAAGAGTTCCGTGCGCGGGAACGACTGGATCACCTCGAGCATGGCCTGCCCCGAGAACGAGTTCAGCTTGAATCCGGCACGGTCGATCACCGTGCGTACCCGACGCGCGATCACCGGAATGTCCAGAACGTTCTCATGGAAGGCAGTGACTGTGAACACACCGAGGAATCGGTGCTCACCGATGATGGCTCCCTCGTCGTCGAGGATGCTCACACCGACAAAGAACGGGTAGACCGCACGATGCACGGTGGCGGGGAACGAACCCTGGGTCAACACCAACAAGGGACGGTCTGGAATCTGGGCCGCCGGGGGGAGGCTCATCGGTCCTTCGGTGACGGAGTCGGAACGCAACAAGCCGAGTCCGCTGCCTGGTACGACGTGCAGGCGCCGTTCCCCTGAGCTGTCCGGCGCACCGAGCTCGAATCGTCGGTATCCCAATGCCGCGTAGTTGCCTTGAGACATCCATCGAAGAAGATCGGCGCAGTCCTCGAAGTCCTCTTTCGTCGTCCCGGGACGTGGTGCGGACCGCTCCAGCTCGTCGGCTAGGTCCCGTTCGAGTTTGCGCATCGTGTCGGTGTCGTGGACAACCTGACGCACGTCGTCGAGGATTGCGCCAACTTCCTCTTCGAGGGTGTCGAGCGCTGCCGGTTCGGTTCGCGGATCGAGTTGCACGTGGATCCACGACTCGGCAATACCGGCCGCGTCCGTACCCTCGACCTTGTCCTCCACCAGGATTCCGCGAAGCGACCCGTCCACCTCGCGGCGCACCGAAATAATGGGGTGGACGAATTCGCTGATACCGATCCCGAGCCGATTGAGCAGCGTGGTAACAGATTCCACGAGCAAGGGCATGTCGTCGGTGACTATCTGCACGGACGCACCGAGTTCATACCCATCACCCGGCCGGTAGACGCGGGTCACCGCCTGCCCCGCCGGACGTCGCAGCGCAAGTTCGAGATGGGCCCCGAGCACCGCTTCCGAGGTGCTGTTGAGTGCGCTCTGGCTGTCGCCCCGGTCGACGTGGCGGAAGTAGATCGCAGCGAGCGCCGGCACCTGAGACCTCAGTCCCTCGGGCAAATCCCGTGCCCATTGCGCATCACCCAGCGCTACCGAGTCCGACATCGATGCCCACCTTCCTCCTCGTCACGTTTCCGAGGGCGCCTCTTCACGAGAGTAGCCCCCGGAAACGGAACGAACAGTGGACATCGGGTGTCCGAACCGACTTTGTCAGCCGACGCAGACCGGCGTGAGGTATTGCTCGAGTCCCGCTCGTTCTGCATCCGACAGCGGGCGCGGGCGATTCTTCTTCACGTCGAACGCGACCATGACAGCGTCTCCCGTCCCACAGACGACGCCATCTCTGTTCGTGATGACGTGGTGAATCGTGTACGACGAGGTCCCGACGCGCAGTACTGTGACGTCCACCTTCAGCGGCCCGGCGTCGTCTGTCACGGGGCGGAGAAACTCCACATCCATCCTGCGCACCACCATGGCCCTGGCGCGTGCACCGGCGGCCTTCAGTTCCGACAACAGAAAGTGGACACGCGCTTCCTGCATGTACTCCACGAACCTGGTGTTGTTGACGTGCCCCAACCGGTCGGTGTCACCCCACCGGACCTGGATCTCGTAGGTAAACGTCTTTGCTTCCACAGGGTCTGATGCCACAGTCAGTCTCTCGTCAGCTTCCGATAGGTGACACGATGCGGACGCGCCGCGTCCGGCCCGAGACGCTCGACCTTGTTGGCCTCGTAGCCTTCGAAGTTGCCCTCGTACCAATACCAGGCAGCCTCGTTGTCACCGAAGCCACCCTCCCACGCGAGAATGTGGGTACACGTGCGGTCCAGGAACCAGCGGTCGTGGGAGATCACGACAGCACAGCCCGGGAACTGTTCGAGGGCGTTCTCGAGCGAGCCGAGTGTCTCGACGTCGAGGTCGTTGGTCGGCTCGTCGAGCAGGATCAGGTTGCCGCCCTGCTTGAGGGTCATCGCCAGGTTGAGTCGGTTGCGTTCACCACCGGAGAGCACGCCGGACGGCTTCTGCTGGTCTGCGCCCTTGAAGCCGAACGAGCTGATGTACGCGCGCGAAGGCATCTCGGTCTGTCCGACGATGATGTGGTCGAGACCGTCGGACACGACCTCCCACACCGACTTGTTCGGGTCGATGCCTGCACGGTTCTGGTCGACATAGCTCAGCTTCACGGTCTGGCCGATCTTGACCTCGCCGGCGTCGGGCTCCTCGAGGCCGACGATGGTCTTGAACAATGTCGTCTTTCCCACACCGTTGGGGCCGATGACACCGACGATGCCGTTACGCGGCAACGTGAACGACAGGTCCTTGATCAGAACCCGTCCGTCGAAACCCTTGTCCAGATTCGACACCTCGACGACGACGTCACCCAGGCGCGGCGGCGCCGGGATCTGGATTTCCTCGAAGTCGAGCTTGCGAGTCTTCTCTGCCTCGGCGGCCATCTCCTCGTACCGGTCGAGACGGGCCTTGTTCTTGGCCTGACGGGCTTTCGCACCCGACCGCACCCACGCGAGTTCTTCCTTGAGCCGCTTCTGCAGCTTCTGATCCTTCTTCCCCTGTACCTCCAGGCGAGCAGCCTTCTGTTCGAGGTAGGTCGAGTAGTTGCCCTCATACGGGTACAACCGTCCACGATCGACCTCGCAAATCCACTGCGCCACATGGTCGAGGAAGTATCGGTCGTGGGTGACGGCCAGGATCGCACCCGAATACGCGGCCAGGTGCTGCTCGAGCCACAGGACACTCTCGGCGTCCAAGTGGTTGGTGGGCTCGTCGAGCAGAAGAAGGTCGGGCTTGCTGAGAAGCAGCTTGCAGAGGGCCACGCGGCGCTTCTCACCACCGGACAGGTGCGTAACCATCTCTTCCGGCGGCGGACACCGCAGCGCATCCATCGCCTGCTCGAGCTGAGAGTCGATCTCCCACGCATCGGCATGGTCGAGCTTCTCCTGAAGCTCGCCCATCTCCTCCATCAATTCGTCGGAGTAGTCGGTTGCCATCAGCTCGGCGATCTCGTTGTACCGCTTGAGCTGAACCATCACGTCGCCCATACCCTCTTCGACGTTTTCACGAACCGTCTTGGTCTCGTCCAGCTGCGGCTCCTGCATGAGGATCCCGACGGACGCACCCGGAGCGAGGAATGCCTCACCATTTCCCGGCTGATCCAGCCCCGCCATGATCTTCAGGATGCTGGACTTACCTGCGCCGTTCGGTCCGACCACACCGATCTTGGCGCCAGGGTAGAAGCTCATTGTGACGTCATCGAGGATGACCTTGTCACCATGCGCCTTGCGCACCTTCTTCATCGTGTAAATGAACTCAGCCATGACGCCAGCCTAGTGGTGTGAGGCGTCGAACCCACATCGCGGAGGGTCGTCGACCGAACAGCTACTTCTCGGCGCGCACCTGCGCCGGAGACAGCAGGGAGAGGCCGACATCATCGGCGGTGCTATGCCACGAGTGGATCATTCACTGGTGTTTCCGTTTCCGTGACGGAGGTCTCTGCAGGACTGGTCCTTGCGAAGGCGGTATCGGCACCGTCGGAGTCGTTGGTGACGGCGTCAACGGGGGCCTTGCGGCGCTCCCGTTCTACGACGGCCGTGCACCGCGAAAGGTCGGGACCGACAGCGGTGGCACTCAGCTCGAGGCTGGATCGGGCGATACCGTCACGAGTCGTGTACTCGGTCGTGCGCAGTTCGCCTGTGACGATTACGGGATCGCCTTTCCCGATCGATTGGACGACGCCTGCCATCAACCGCCGGCGACAGGTCACTGTGAGATAGAGAGTGCTGCCATCGCGCCACTCGCCGGTCGTGGCATTGCGCCGCCGAACCGTACTCGCCATCCGAAAGCTCAGGAACTCCTCGCCCGCGGCGTTCGACCTGGCGATCGGACTGGTGATGACCGTTCCGACGACGGTGCCGTGTGTTTCGTACATCTGCAGATCCCCCTGTGCGTGTGGCCAGTTACCTTCTCCCACAGCGTGCCTTCCGCCACACAGCGCTGTGGTCATCGAACGGAATCTGTGGACAAGCCTATGGGGGTGTGCACAATTAGCTGCGAACATTCCGGAGACTCGAAAACGTGTCACCCGCAAGTGCTAACGGGTCACAGTCCCGCCTCACGATCGCGTCGCGCCAGTTCGGCGAACATCGCGTTGTGCGCAGCAAGTTCCGCCTCGTCGTCGCGATCGGCAGCCCGGTCGACGCGCCGGGCGGTGCGGCCATCGCTGCGGGACCACTGGATCAGCAGCGCCAGCATCACCAACATCAGCGGAATCTCACCCGTCGCCCACGCGATGCTGCCGCCGAGTTGCTGATTACTCAACAGGTCGGAGTTCCAGCCCAAGCCCAGCGAGCGGTAGAACGACTCCCCCATGACGGTGTTCATGCTCATGAGCGCGACGCCGAAGAAGGCGTGGAACGGCAGGGAGCCGAACACCATCGCGAGTTTCGCGACCGGCGCAAGCTTGCGTGGTGACGGATCCACGCCGATGGCGACCCAATAGAACAGGTAGCCACTCAGGAGGAAGTGGAGGTTCATCAGAATGTGCGCTGTGTGCGAATCCACGGTGGCACCGAAGATCCCACCGAGGTACAGCGCGTAGAAGCCGCCCACGAAGAGCGTCGCCGCAACCACGGGATGAGTGATGAAGCGGGAGAAGGGGCTGTGCAGAACCTTCAGAAGCCATTCACGTAGACCCGGCACTCCATTCTTGCCCGCCGGATCGAGCGCGCGCAATGCAAGCGTGATCGGCGCACCGAGGACCAGCAGCACCGGGGCCAGCATCGACAGGGCCATATGTGCCCCCATGTGAACGCTGAACACCGCTGGTGCGTAGCGGCCTACGCCGGACGACGTCGCGAAGAGCAGCACCGCGCATCCACACATCCACGCCACGGTCCTGCCGATTGGCCAGCTGTCGCCGCGGCGGCGGAGCTTGCGTATTCCGAGCACGTAGACGAGCGCGAGAACAATCGCCGCAGTGCCGTAGAGGAGATCGAATCGCCAGTCCAGCATCAGACGCGCAAACGTCGGCGGCCCGGACAGGTTGTAGCCGAGTTCGACCTCGGTAAGAGTGGGCACTGAAACAGGTGCTGGTGGAGGAGTGCGGCCGAGTCCGACGGCGAGACCGATCGTCGCGCCGAAGACCAAGGCTTCGACCCCCGCGAATCGGATCAGGTTGCCCCTGCTCGCCGGATCCTTCTGCAGCGCGGGCAGAGCCCGGCGCCGGTGCGCGAAACCCAATACGCCCAGGATGACCAGAGCCACAGCCTTTGCCACCACGAGGCGGCCATACGTGGTGTCGAGAAAGTCGCCGATCGGGACGCGAACAAGCGCGTTCACGACTCCGCTGATAGCCATGACAACGAAGCAGATTCCTGCGACCGTCGAAAACCTTCTTGCCGCGACGTCGGTGTACGCACCACCTCGCCGCGCATGAGCCAGGAGAGCGAACAGCCCACCGGCCCACAGCGAAGCCGCGACGAGGTGAAGGATCAAACTATTCGTCGCCATGTCGTGTGAACCGCCCGAAGACGAGTGTCCGGTCAACGCCAGCGGCATCAGACCGAGAATCGCGACCGCCAGCAGGATCGGCGTCCACCACCAGCGAAGTACCAGCCGCGCTGTGATCGCGACGACGATGGCGATGATTGCAGTCCAGCGCCACACGCTTGCGAGCTCGACCTGATCGAAAGATCTGAAGACGTTGCTCGGCTTGGCCGCCTCGAAGAATGGTTGCCCCGAGGTGTCCGACAAGGCCAGCGGGACCAGGACCAGAGAGGTCGCCGCCCATACGATCGCGGCGTGTGACGCCGTCCGGACCGCACGATAGCCATCCACGTCCAGGACCCCCGACTTCTGCGGGGGCAAGAAGAACGCCGCTAGCAACAGCGACCCGATCGTGATGACGGCAGCAACCTCCGCGACTGCTCGCATCGCAGGCAAGCCGTATGTGGTGATCGGGCCCGGGTCCGGAATCCCCAGCAGCACGAGCGCCTGCGCAGCGGAAAGACCGACCACCATGGCCGCGACCAGACCGGCGATGAGACCACCGACGACGAACAAAGCGGTCGAACCGGCGCGGCTCGGGGGCTGTGATTCCGGGTCGGACTTCGCGAGCAGGGGTGTAGCCATGCAACAAGAGTAGGACCTACGACAACCCGTCGGAGACGCGAGTCTTCTGTCCAGCCCCGTCTACCCGGTGTGGTTCCACTTCGTGGTTTAGTTGATGTTGGCGGTACTACTCCCGTCCGTGGCGGCCATCGGCTGATGACCGTCGATACGGCAGGTATTATGTGCTCCGCGCCTCCGTAGCTCAGGGGATAGAGCAAGAGCCTTCTAATCTCTTGGTCGCAGGTTCGAATCCTGCCGGGGGCACCAAAATCCCTGGTAGCGAAAGTTCCGGAATCAAGAATTCAAGGGAAGGCGACGTTGCGTTCAGAGCATTCGTCGCTTCACGACCCCAGCCTCAGGGCGAACGGACTCGCCTATGGCCGACGAGGCTTTCTCGCCTGGTGGACGAGAGCACCGGCAATCATGCCAGCCGCGAAACCAACGATCATGCACAAAGCCGTCGCGGTGCCCGCCCACGGAGCAGCCAGGACGAGACCGACAAGCAGACCCACTACTCCCGCAATCATGGATTCCCTACTGGCCAGGAATCCGCCAATCCTTTCTGCTCTACCACTCGTGGATGCTCTGCTACTCATGGCAACCTCTCGTCGCGGTTCCGAACTATTTCGCAGAAACTGAATAGTTGGATCAACTGCCTCCTCGGCATCCGCCATCGGGTCCTCCATGCGCCCGAAACGCAGTAGCCCACGCCGAAGCCGTTGCAGCAGATCTCCACATGCATAGTGCCCGTTGACTGTTCAGCAGCATGCAGCGAGTTGCTTTCGCCTCGCGCTACCAAATCCGGCGATCGCCGAAGTGGGTATCCCTGTGCTCTGAATCTACTTCTTCATGTTCGACGTTCCTCGCTGAAGAATCCAGATACAGTGGCCGATTGCCTCGGGCGACCAGTTCATTTGAAGCGGTTACAGTTTGAAATCTTCCTGACTCCTTCGGCCGCTCACACGACACTCGTCATACAGCGCACTTTCGGGGCTCGAATCCGACTCGTTCGGAAGAGTTCAACGTGTGCGTTGCGGATCAGTCGATCAGCACTTCCCAGGGCTCGGCTCCACGGCACCAGACGGCGCCAAGCGCCCCATCTCTCGAGCTCTCTGGGCGGGCCACCAAGTCACGGTTGCGTCAACCCGCGCCCTTCCACGATCGGTGACCCCGCAAGTCAACCCGTGGGTATCCGGTGGCACCATGTCCCAGACCTCACGACATCTCGAAAGGGAAACCTTGAAGACATCAGTTCGCGCTGCCGTAACCGCAGTGCTCGCCGCCCCTCTCGTCGCGGCAGTGTTCGCCGCGCCCGCGAACGCGGCACCCGAGGACGCTGCATTCTCGACTTTGGTCGAGGGCAACGAAATCACCATCAACGTGGTCAACAACACTCAGTTCAAGTTGGCATGCGCCTTTTCCGCAGCAGCTGCGTGCGACCGAGTATTCGATGACGAACAGGTGGGAACGGACGGGTGGGCCAATCTCGATACGGCTGCCCCGGAAGAGTCCGCCGCCGAAGAGCAGAGCGGCGGTTCGGGCAGCGCTTCCGGTAGCCCGGAGGACGGATCCGGCAGCTTGGGCTTCGGTAGCTGATTCCGACGCGCGAGGACCCCATCAGTGGGTGGGGTCCTCACCCAAGCTCGAGCCGCCCAACAGCAACAGGAACCGAAGACCCACCGTTTTTCGCGGCGCTGGAACTGAACTCCTAGGACGCCCACAAGGCTCTTCCACCACGCTCGCGGTCATAATCCTTCCGGCCGCCAAGCACGGCCGGCGCTTTCGCGCCTGCCTAGATTGCCTAGCACAGCGTCCTTCGTGGCCGACAACGATGTCACGTTCCGAACCCCCGTCGAGCAGCCCCAGTTCCGTGGCAGCGTCGGCTGTACCCGCCCGAGCGCGACCGATGTCGCAGCCGTACCCAGCGGTTGCCGAGCGTATCCAGCCCGGTCAGACGCACTACGCGGCTATTATTCGAGAACGACACGTACGCTGGTTTTTCATGGGCATTGGCACCCACCACCTCCGGCCGACTAGGCGACAGCGCCTACATCGGTCGATCGACGGAGTGGAGAACTGATGTGTGATGTGAGCGGACACCTGGACTTGATCCGGCGTGCAGGGTTCGAAGTGACCGTCGCCGCCGCTGGACTGGCAGGCAGAACCCATGGGCGATGACAACAAACGGAGCCTGCCCCGAGCACCCAGCCGCCGCAGCGTCCTCATCGGCCTTGCTGCGCTGGGCGGAATCGCAGCAGCGGATGTCGGCGGTTTCCTGTACTTGGGGGGCTGGCTGACGCCCGGCAAGTTGACTCCGTTTCGATTCGTCGATCGATTCGAGCAGGTATTCGGCAAGCACGATGGATTCCGGCGCAATCACGCCAAGGGACTGAGCGCGACTGGACACTTCACCAGCAATGGCGCCGGGGCCGAGATATCCAGGGCCGTGGTCTTCCAGCCGGGCATCATCCCGGTGACAGGCCGGTTCTCGCTGTCCGGAGGCGTTCCCTACGCGGCCGACGCGTACAGCACGATACGCGGGCTGGGCCTGATGTTCACGTTGCCGAACGGCGAACAGTGGCGCACGGCAATGGTCAGCATCCCGGTCTTCCTCGACAGCACCCCGGAAGGCTTTTCCGAGCGACTGCTCGCATCCCAGCCGGATCCCGCCACCGGAAATCCAGACCCCGACAAGATGGCGGCGTTCCTGGAAAGACATCCCGAGACTGCCGCAGCGATGGAGATCATCGCAGAACAACCGCCCAGCTCCGGATTCGACAACAGCACCTTCCACGGGCTCAACGCGTTTCGCTTCACCGACAGTGCCGGGGCCATCCGCCCGGTGCGCTGGATGATGGTCCCCGAGCAACCGTACGAGTCCGCAGACCCTGTACAGCCGCCCGACAGAGACTTCCTCTTCGACGACCTGATCCGCACAGTCGTCAACAGACCTCTGCACTGGCGTCTGATGCTCACGATCGGCCAACCCGGCGACCCGACCAACGATGCGACGAAACCATGGCCGGCGCATCGGCACACCATCGACGCCGGCACCCTGACCATCGACTCGGTACAAACCGAAGAACACGGCAACGCGCGGGATATCAACTTCGACCCGCTCGTTCTTCCGGATGGTATCGCACGGTCGGACGATCCACTGCTCAGCGCGCGGTCGGCGGTATACGCCAAGTCCTTCTTGCGCAGGTCCAGGGAGCCGAAACAGCCCAGCGAAGTCAACGTCGAGAGGGTGCTCGATGAGCGATAAGCCGATCGGCCGTACCCCGCAGTTCGCACTCCCTTCCCGACTGCTGCACTGGGCCATGGCGGTCATGGTCATCACCCAGCTGTTCATCGGCGTCACGATGGTGGCCTCGCTCGCCAACTACAACCTGCTGCTTGCCATCCACCGGCCACTGGGAATCGCGATCCTCATCTTCGTCGTTGTCCGAATCGGGAATCGGCTGTTGCACAAGCCGCCTCCGTTCCTGTCCACGATGCGACCCTGGGAACGTCGCGTGGCGACACGTTCGGAACAACTGCTCTACGTTCTGCTGGTGGTGCAACCTTTGGCTGGGTGGGCCATGCTCTCGAGCGCGGGGATCCCGATCGTGCTCTTCGGCCGACTACACCTTCCGGCGATCGCACCGCACAACACGAGCTTGTATCCGGTGTTCTGGTATACCCATCTGATCGTCGCGTACCTGCTGTTCGCGACCTTCACCGCCCATATGTGCGCAGTCTTGTTCCACACCCTGGTGATCCGCGACCGTATTCTCGACCGCATGGCCATATGGCCCATCCCCGGGTCGAAGCCACCACCGAAGCAGACCCGTGAGCGACAGGTCGAGACCAGCTGATACTCGGCACATCCCGCGGAAAGTCGCGACCGCCCCAGCGCCGACATCGTAGGGTGTGCGAATGTTGTCAACATCAGAACATGCGCACGTCACGGTCGGTGGCATGACGTTCGACGTAATCATCAGTGGTCCCACCGACGGCGACGCGGTCATCCTTCTTCACGGGTTTCCGGAAAGCGCCGCAACGTGGGAACCGGTCACCGAGCGGCTCACTGCAGCCGGTTTCAGGACGTACGCACCCAGCCAGCGCGGGTACTCGCCCGGTGCCCGACCCGAGGGCGTCGACTCCTACAAGATGGACCATCTCGTCGCGGACGTCATCGGCCTTATCGACGCACTCGATCTCGATACCGTCCATCTCGTCGGCCACGACTGGGGGGCCAGCGTCGCCTGGGTCGTCGCCGCCCGATACCCGGACCGCATCAAATCCCTCACCGCCGCCTCGGTACCGCATCTGGCCGCATTCGGCCGGGCGTTGCGCGAAGACAAGGACCAGCAGCAACGATCGAGCTACATGGCCCTATTGAGAATCGAAGGCAAGGCCGAGCAGGTCCTCCTCGAGGAAAACGCACGCCGCCTGCGCGCCATGTTCGGTGACGCCGTTTCACAGAGGCTGATCGACGAGCATGTCGCGGTGCTTACCGAACCTGGAGCCCTGACCGGCGCGCTGAACTGGTATCGCGCGATGTCGAGCGACCTCGACCAGACCCCGCCCGTCACCGTACCCACCACCTACTTGTGGAGTACCGAAGACATCGCCATGGGGCGCGCGGGGGCCGAAATGTGCGGCGAGTACGTCGACGCGCCGTACGAGTTCATCGTGTTGGAGAACACGACGCACTGGATTCCAGAGCAGCGACCAGAGGAACTCGCGAATGCGATCCTCGGGCGCATCGGCGCGACATCCGACTGAAGCCCACCATTCCCCTGCCAGGAGACTTCCCCGCCGTTCCACTGTGCGGGGAGTTTCTTCTGGTTTGATAACAGTACGCGGCTCGCGGACCCGGGGAGGGAATCATGAGTGGTATCGGAATCCTGCTGGTCGGAGCAGTTCTGTGCTTCGCAGGTATCGGTTCATTGCACATCGCGGTTCTCGCCTCCGGTTTCGGACTCGGCTGGCTCATGGCCGACCTGCTGTCGCTGTCGATCGGGACGACGATTCTCGTGAGTCTTGGCGGTGCGGTCGTGGCATGGGCGGCGACCACGCTGATCTTCAAGTTCGCCGCATTCTTCCTCGGGATCATCACCGGTGCCGTGATCGGCGCGAAGCTTAGTCGCATCCTTCAACCGGACGATCCCAATTGGATACTGAGCGGAATTGTGATCGCCTCGCTCGCGGTTGCCTGCGGTTTCATCGCCGACAGGTACCGCGCACGAGCGTTGTTGTGGCTGACTGCGCTCGGCGGAGCGAGCATGGTGGCTTCCGGACTCGGCCTGACCATCAGCGCGCTGAACTTCCTCGACAATCCGAGCGAGGGCGCCCAGCAGGTGTTCGCCACGCTGATCTGGATCGCGGTGGCGGCCGCGGGCTGGCTTGCGCAACGGCGGCTCTTCCCGGACAAGCTTCGCATCGACGACAACCGCGCGAAGCGCTAGTCGCGGTCCGGTGCTCGCACGGCCGACAATGCCGCGAGGCCGAGCGCGAGCACGATCAGCAAGCCGAAGATCCCGCCGCGGTCCGCTGCGAACCAGAATGCGAAGAGCCCGAACAGGCTCGGCGACAGGAACGAGATCGCGCGCCCGGTCGTCGCATAGAGGCCGAACATCTGCCCCTCCCGACCGGAAGGCGTGATCCTGGCCAGGAACGTGCGTGAGGAGGACTGGGCTGGACCGACGAACACGCTCAGAAGCAGTCCGAACAGCCAGAACATCTCCGGACCCGACACCAGCATCAGGACGATTCCGACGACGATCATCGAGGCCAACGAGACCACGATCACCGTCTTGGGCCCAACCTTGTCGTCGAACCGTCCCGCCGTCAGTGCACCGAGTGCGGCGACCACGTTGGCCGCGACACCGAACAGCAGCACGTCGGCGGCGCTGATGCCGTACACGTTGACGGCCAGGACGGCACCGAACGTGAAGACACCTGCCAACCCGTCCCGGAACAGCGCACTCGCCCCAAGGAAGTAGACGGTGCGCCGGTCGGCGTTCCAGAGGTCGCGCAGATCCCGGAAGAGCACCCGATACGACTCGACGAAGCCCCCTTTGTCGGCGCCGGGATCGGTCTTCGGGCGGGGCAACTCGGGCACCTTCAGCAGCACCGGAATCGCGAACAAGCCCAGCCAGACGGCGGCCAGCACCGCCACCAAGCGGATGTTCATCCCGTCCTCGACGGGCACTCCGAGTAGACCCCGACGGTCGCCGTCGCCTGCGATGAAGCCGAAATAGCACAGCAGCAGGAGCGTGATCCCACCGAAGTACCCCATCGACCAGCCGAACCCCGACACCCGGCCGATATTCGCCGGCGTCGACACCTGACGGAGCATCGCGTTGTAGGGAACGTTGGCCAGTTCGAAGATCACCGAACCCGCAGCGAGCAGCACCAAGCCGAGCCACAGGTACTGATAGGAGTCGCGGACGAAGAACATCGCCGCCATGCAGATGACTGTCGCGCACGTGAGGGCACCGAGCGCCCATTTGCGCCGTCCGGCAGCGTCGAATCGCTGCCCCGACACAGGCGCGAGCACCGCGATCAAGAATCCGGCGATCCCGAGCGACCACCCGAGCCAGGCGCTTGCCGACACCGAGCCTGGGAGGTCGTCGCCTACCGCGTCGGTGAGGTAAACGGAGAAGACGAAGGTCAGAATCACCGCGTTGAACGCGGCCGAGCCGAAGTCCCACAAGCCCCAGGCGGCAATCTGTGGGCGCGTCGCGGCCTCGCCGATCCCTGCCGGCGGACGAACGTCGGTGCTCATGCCCGCGAGCCTAGGCGGCGGACAGGATGTTCGGGCGGATCCGGCGCTCTGACCACCCGGCGAGTCCCGAACCGCGTATGTGCAATTAGTTGCATACTCACCTCGTTGCATACATACTCTGCTCATGGCACTCGAACATGCGCTGCTCGTCTCCCTGACCGAGCATTCCGGGTCGGGCTATGAATTGGCGCGTCGGTTCGACAGGTCCATCGGCTTCTTCCAAAGCGCTACCCACCAGCAGATCTATCGCGTGCTCAAGCGCATGGACGAGTCCGGATGGGTCGAAGCCGAGGTGGTGAAGCAGGACGGCAGACCGGACAAGAAGGTGTACCGCGTCAGTGCCGCTGGGAGTTCGGAACTCCAGCGCTGGATCGCCGAGCCGACCAAGCCAAACCACCTACGCAACGATCTGGCGGTGAAGATCCGCGCCGCACGGCGCGGTGACCTCCCCGCACTCAAAGCCGAGGTCGCCCGCCATCGCGACGGCCACGCTGCCCGGCTCGAGGTCTACCGCATGATCGAAGAACGGGACTTTCCCAACCCGGATCAGCTTTCCGGGCCAGCCCTTCACCAGTACCTCGTCCTGCGCGGTGGAATCCGTGTGGAAGAGGGTTTTACCGACTGGTGTCAAGAAGTACTCGACACGCTCTCACAGTAAGGACACAGCTTGATGACACAGTTCCCGCAGCTCCTCGCCCCGCTGGATCTCGGCTTCACGACGCTGAAGAATCGGGTCGTCATGGGCTCGATGCACACGGGCCTCGAAGACCGCGCCAAGGACATCCCGCGGGTGGCCGAGTACTTCGCCGAACGCGCGCGTGGAGGTGTCGGGCTGATCATCACCGGTGGATACGCCCCCAACCGAACGGGCTGGCTCACCCCCTTCGGTGCCAAGTTGAGCAACAGATTCGAGGCCCGACGTCACCTCGCGATCACCAAGGCCGTACACGACGAGGGCGGCAAGATCGCCCTGCAAATCCTGCACGCAGGCCGCTACAGCTATCAGCCGTTCAGCGTCTCCGCGTCGTCGATCAAAGCCCCGATCAACCCGATCCGCCCACGCAAGCTCACCGACCGGGGAGTTCGGTGGCAAATTCGCAACTACGTGCGTTGCGCACGCTTGGCGCAAAAGGCGAACTACGACGGTGTCGAGATCATGGGCGGCGAAGGCTACTTCATCAACCAGTTCCTCTCCGAGCGCACCAACAAGCGCACCGACAGGTGGGGTGGCACGTCCGAGAACCGTCGCCGAATCGCGGTCGAGATCGTCCGCCGCACCCGCGAGGCGGTGGGCCCGAACTTCATCATCATCTTCCGCCTGTCGATGGCCGACCTGGTCGAGGGCGGCCAGACCTGGGACGAGATCGTCACGCTGGCAAAGGAAATCGAGGCTGCCGGCGCCACCATCATCAATACCGATATCGGTTGGCATGAAGCGCGGGTTCCGACGATCGTGACATCGGTACCGCGGGCCGCGTTTGTCGACATCACCGGCAAACTCGAGAAGCATGTGAACATACCTGTGGCAGCAGCGAACCGGATCAACATGCCAGAGGTCGCGGAAGAAATTCTCGTCCGCGGTGACGCCCAACTGATCGCGATGGCCCGGCCGATGCTCGCCGACCCCGACTGGGTTCGCAAGGCCGAGGCTGGGAAGTCGGATGAGATCAACACGTGCATCGCCTGCAACCAGGCCTGCCTCGACCACGTCTTCATGCGAAAGCAAGTGTCCTGCCTACTCAATCCCCGCGCGGGCCGCGAAACAGAACTCATCCTCTCGCCCACCAGAACCTCCAAGAATGTCGCCGTCGTCGGAGCAGGCCCTGCCGGATTGTCGGCTGCCCTCGGTCTGGCTCAGCGGGGCCACTCGGTGACGCTCTTCGAGGCGGACTCGCAGATCGGTGGACAGTTCGGAATCGCCCGCAAGATTCCCGGCAAGGAGGAGTTCGCAGAAACGATTCGCTATTACAACCGTCAACTCCCGCTGGCCGGCGTGGACGTCCGTCTCGACACTCGTGTCAGTGCAACCGAACTCGTCGGCAAGTACGACGAGGTGATCGTAGCGACCGGTGTGACGCCGCGCGTCCCGACAATCGAGGGGATCGACCATCCGAAGGTCCTGACGTATCCCGAGGTCGTGCGGGACGGTAAGCCCGTCGGGAAGTCGGTGGCGGTTATCGGCGCCGGCGGTATCGGCGTCGACGTCAGCGAGTTCCTCACGCACGAGCACTCCCCCACCCTCGACCTGAAGGAGTGGAAGCAGGAGTGGGGCGTCACCGACCCCGAGTCCGCCGCGGGAGCGCTCACCACACCGGACCCCGCGCCGTCCGCGCGCGAGGTCTACCTGTTGCAGCGTAAGGAGGGCCGGATCGGAGCGGGTCTCGCGAAGACCACTGGCTGGGTTCACCGCGCCGCGCTGAAGAACAAGGGCGTGCAGCAACTGTCCGGCGTGAACTACGAGCGCATCGACGACGACGGTCTGCACATCACGTTCGGTGAGAAGCGCGAGAAGGCCCGCACCCTCCCTGTTGACAACGTCGTGATCTGCGCAGGTCAGGAATCTGTTCGCGACCTTGTCGACGAGTTGACCGAGGCAGGCGTCACCACTCACGTCATCGGTGGTGCCGACGTAGCCGCCGAGCTCGATGCCAAGCGTGCGATCGAACAGGGCACCCGTCTCGCGGCACGGATCTGACCTATTAGGCTGACTGACCGTGAGCTTGCCGAACCCCACCCCCAATGCCCGCGCCGTCGTTACCGGCGCCTCGTCCGGAATAGGCGAGGCGCTGGCGGCCGATCTGGCCTCGCGCGGCCACTCCCTGATACTCGTCGCCCGCCGCGGTGAAGTCATGGAGTCGCTGGCCGAAACTCTCCGCGCCAAACACGGCGTGGAGGTCGAGGTGCAAGCGTGCGACCTGTCGGATCGTGACGCGCGCGCGAAACTGGTCGCCGACCTCGCCGGCCGTGAGATCAGCGTCCTGTGCAACAACGCTGGAATCGCCACGTTCGGCTCCATCGCCGAACTCGACCCCTCCTACGAGCGGGCCCAGGTGGAACTGAATGCGGTTGCCGTTCACGACCTGACCCTCGCGGTGCTCCCCGGCATGCTCGAACGCAAGTCCGGGGCGATCTTGATGGTCGGCTCCGCAGCCGGGAACATGCCAATCCCTCACAACGCGACGTACGCAGCCACCAAGGCATTCGTCAACACCTTCTCCGAGTCGCTTCGCGGTGAACTCAAGGGGACGGGTGTGAATGTGACCCTTCTCGCGCCCGGACCAGTCCGGACCGAAGAGCCCGATCCCGCCGATGCGTCGATCGTGGACAAGCTGGTGCCGGATTTCTTGTGGGTCTCGAGCCAGTACACCGCCTCGGTCTCGCTCGACGCCTTGGCTGACAACAAGATGCGCGTGGTACCCGGCGTCATCAGCAAAGCGATGTCCGCTGCCGGGCAATACAGCCCGCGTGCCGTCGTCGCACCCATTGTGGGGACTTTCTACAAGAAGCTGGGTAGCTAGCCGGGGCCGAATGTGCCTTTCGGCGGTTCGGAAACGTCGAAAGGCACATTCACCTCGTCAGGATCTGCCAAGCGGAGCCTGCTCTCGCGGCGTAGATGCACATCGGAAACGTATTTGCCACCAACGTATCTCGTGTCGGTTGCTTCGATACGAACACCGTTTTGGTCTTCGATACGCAACTTTTCGACCAACAGCGGCGAGCCCGTGGCGATGCCGAGATGTTCGGCGTCGTTGTCGTCGGCGATGGTTGCGGCGATCGTCCCGCGGGCTTCACTGACGATGATGCCGCGGTCCTCCAGCAACCGGTACAACGAGTTCGTGCCGAGGTCGTAGTCGAGAACGAAGGAGCAGCGCGGCGACAGAGTCACCTTTTCGAGCGCCACAGGCAGCCCGTCGCACAGGCGAACCCGTACAAGTCGAACCGCGCGACTGCCCGGAGGCAGAAGCAATTCCGCTGCAGTTTCCGGCGGCAGGTCGACCCAATCCGAAAACAGCACTTCGGAGGTGACCACTACGCCCCGTTTCGCCATCTCATCGGTGAACGAACGTAGGATCCCTACCTTCCGACCAGTTTCGTTGCCGGAGGCGTAGGTGCCACTACCGGGAACTCGATAGAGGAGTCCTTCGGCCTCGAGCGACTTGACCGCCTGGCGGGCCGTCATCCGGCTCACGCCGAACTTCTTCGAGAGTTCGGATTCACTAGGCAGGGGGTCACCGGCGCCGGCACAGCCCAACCGGCGCCGCAGCTCGTCTGCAATTTCCAAATAGCGAGGCGGTCGCACCCGTTTCATCCACCCACCCCTCCCTCGAGACCCAGATCATGGTTATCCGGACAGCTCTTGCCGCTGCCGATTCCCTGGTATGAAACCGCCGTCGGAATCCACCGGTGTCCTGCGGTTATCGAAAAGTCATTGGGCTGGACCTATTCCGATTCTTTACGCGAGGATGTGTATACCTTGACAAGAACACGTGTGACGGTCAACACTCCTTCCGGCTATACAGCTAGCCAACTGGCTTGGTTCTCTCGGTCGGGCTCCGCCCGGCTCATATGCGCCTCACGAAGGAGAGCGAATTATGCGTCTACACAAGAAGTTGTCGGTGCTCGCTGCGGCAGCTGCGACCATCCCTCTGCTCGCAGCCTGCGGTTCGAGCGGAGCTTCCAGCGACCAGAAAACGGTTGCGCTCCTGCTGCCTGAGACGAAAACGGCCCGATACGAGAGCAAAGACCGTCCGGCATTCACCGAGAAGTTCGAAGAGCTGTGCAGTGACTGCGAGTTGCTGTACTACAACGCCGACCAGGACCCGTCGAAGCAACAGCAACAGGTCGAGGCTGCCATCACCCAGGGTGCGTCGGTTCTCGTGCTCGACCCGGTCGACGGCAAGTCAGCTTCCTCGTTGGCCAATCGCGCCAATCAGGCTGGCGTCAAAGTAATCTCGTATGACCGCATGATCAGCGACGCTCCGGTTGACTACTTCGTCTCCACCGAAAACGAGAAGGTCGGTGAGATGCAGGCACAGGCGCTGCTCGACGCGTTGAGCTCCATCCCTAACCCTCGCATCGTCATGATCAACGGCTCGCCCCAGGACTCGAACGCCGGAGACTTCAAGGCCGGCGCGCACAACGTGTTCGACGCCAGCGGAGTCGAGATCGTCGCCGAATACGACACCCCGGACTGGAGCCCGGACAAGGCCCAGACGCAAATGGAACAGGCGATCGCGAAGGTAGGCAAGGACGGTTTCGATGCTGTCTACGCCGCCAACGATGGCACCGCGGGCGGTGCCATCGCCGCTCTGAAGGCGGCCGGCATCGACCCGGCCACCAAGCCGGTCACCGGTCAGGACGCAGAGCTGTCCGGAGTGCAGCGCGTCGTCGCGGGCGAACAGTTCATGACCGTCTACAAGAAGATCACGCCGCAAGCCGAGGTCGCCGCCGAACTCGCCGCCGCGCTGGCACAGGGCCAGGAGCCGCCGGCCGGGCTCGTCAACGCCTCGATCGACAACGGTGCGGGATCGATCCCCGCCGCCTACACCCCGATGGTTGCGATCACCAAGGACGTCGTCGCCACGGAGATCATCGACGACGGCTGGTGGAGCGAGTCGGACATCTGCACCGACTTCTACGCCCAGGCGTGTGAAGCCGCAGGAATCAACTGATCGAAAACCGGTAAACCAATCCGGTTGTCGCGAACTCGCAGCCGGACAGCGCAGATGTCACAAGCGTCCGCCTGATCCGGCTGCCCGTTCGCGCCGAGAGAGGAACGAACCACATGCATCACCACGCCATGCCGCCCGACCAGGGGTCTGCATCATGACTGTCACCACCGAAGGCCCCAGCGCCGCCTACACCCGGACCAACCAGCCATTGCTGTCGCTGAAGGGAATCTCGAAGTCGTTCGGCCAGGTGCAAGCCCTGACAAACGTGGACTTCGAGGTCCACCCCGGCGAAGTAGTTGCCCTGGTGGGCGACAACGGAGCGGGCAAGTCGACCTTGATCAAAGTGATGTCCGGCGTCGGCCCGCCCGACTCCGGGGAGATCTCCTTCGAAGGCAAGCCCGTTCGCATCGCCAGCCCACACGACTCGGCTGAACTCGACATCGCTGTCGTCTACCAGGATCTCGCCCTGTGCGACAACCTCGATGTCGTCGCGAACCTGTTCCTCGGCCGCGAGGAAGTCGGCAAGGCAGGGTTCCCACTCGATGAGATCACGATGGAACGTCGCTCCCGGGAGCTGCTCGACATCCTGGCCGTGCGGACCCTGCGGTCGGTCCGCTCGGAGGTCGGGGGTCTCTCAGGCGGCCAACGCCAAACCGTGGCCATCGCACGCGCAATGCTCGGCAACCCGAAGGTGGTGTTGCTGGACGAACCCACCGCCGCACTCGGCGTCGCGCAGACCGAGCAGGTCCTCGCTCTGGTCACGCGACTGCGTGAGCGTGGCCTGGGTGTGGTCCTGATCTCTCACAACCTCGCCGACGTCTTCCAGGTCGCCGACCGGATCGCTGTCCTGCGTCTGGGCCGCAACGCCGGATCCTTCCGCACCGACTCGGTCAGCCGCGAGACGGTCGTCGGCGCCATCACCGGCGCACAGTCCGACAGGCCGTCCACAGAAACCGAGGAGTCCCACTCGTGAGCACCCTTCCCGCCCAACGACTCACGGTCGAGCCAGACACTCCGGCGCCACAACCGAAAGCCAAGTTCGACCTGCGGGCTGCCGCCCGCAAGATCGCCGAAGGAGAACTCGGCTCCGTCCGCGTCCTGCTCGTGCTGATGTTCATCTGGATCGTCTTCTCCATCGCCAACGACCGCTTCCTGTCACCGGTCAACCTGAGCAACCTGGCGCTGCAGATCGCCGGTATGGGCACCATCGCAGTCGGCGTGGTTCTCGTACTGCTACTCGGCGAGATCGACCTGTCCGTCGGAGCGGTCAGTGGCCTCGCCGGCGGCATCATGGCCACAACCTCGGTGCTGCGTGGATGGCCGGCGTGGATGGCGATCCTCGCCGCTCTCGCGGCCGGGGCGGTGATCGGTCTCGTACAGGGCACGATCGCCACCCGCCTGCAGATCCCATCGTTCGTGATCACCCTCGCCGGCTTACTCGCCTGGCAGGGTGCCCTACTCGCCGTGCTGGGATCCAACGGAACCGTCAACATCACCGATCCCGCCATCCTCGCACTGGCAGGTACGTTCTTGAGTCCCGCAGTCGGATGGGGCCTGGCCGCGCTGTCGATCGCCGTCATCGCAGGCGGTGAACTGCTGCAACGCCGGCGCCGCAGCGCACAGAACCTCGAAGTCGAGCGCGCTGTCATGCTGGTGGTTCGCGTGGGCTCCATCGGGGCCGCCATCGTCGCGGGCACCGCCGTGCTGGGTTCGGACCGTGGCGTGCCCCTTTCACTGCTGATCCTGATCGGACTTGTACTCCTGGTCCACGGATTGCTCCGGTGGTCGGCCTTCGGACGCCATGTGTACGCGGTCGGCGGAAACGCCGAAGCCGCCCTCCGCGCGGGCATCCGGGTGAACCGCGTCCGCATCTTGGTGTTCATGCTTGCCTCCACCATGGCGGCGGCGGGCGGCATCCTTCTCGCCTCTCGACTCATGGCCGTCAACCAGAACTCCGGTGCGAGCGACCTGCTCCTGCTGACGATCGCGAGCGCGGTCATCGGAGGCGTCAGCCTGTTCGGCGGGCGCGGAACGGTCTGGGCGGCACTGCTCGGCGCAGTGGTCATAGGCTCCATCTCAAACGGAATGGACCTGCTCGCGCTGGATTCCTCGGTAAAGTTCATGGTTACCGGCGCCGTTTTGGTTACGGCGGTCTCCTTCGACGCAATCACGAGGGGGCGCCGAAGGGCGCACGGTCGGCTCTGAGTTCACACCGCACTGGCATTGCCGCACAGTGGTACACGTACGTACCGCTGTGCGGCAATGTTTTTCGCAGCCACACCGGGAACGATCCACCAAGAAGTCTCGCTCCCGATTGCGAATACCGCGAGAAATTGTCTACCGCAGATTCGTTCCGCTACCGACGTGACTACTGTGTTCCTAGTGCAGGACAAACTAGTGTGGATCGACTGTGAAATGACCGGCCTTCGGCTCGGTTCCGACAAGCTGATCGAGATCGCGGCTCTGGTCACGGACAGCGAACTGAATGTGCTGGGTGAAGGTGTCGACATCGTCATCCACGCCGACGACGAAGCTCTTGCCGCCATGCCTGACGTGGTGGCCAAGATGCACGAAAACTCTGGACTGACCGAGGAGGTTCGGAAGTCCACGGTCACCCTCGCCGAGGCCGAGCAGCAGGTGCTCGCCTATATCCGCAAACACGTACCGGTGGCAGGTACCGCGCCCCTCGCAGGCAACTCGATCGCGACGGACCGAGGGTTCATCACTCGTGACATGCCAGACCTCGACAACCACCTTCACTACCGGATGATCGACGTCAGCTCCATCAAGGAACTGTGCCGTCGCTGGTATCCGCGGATTTACTTCGGCCAGCCCGAGAAAGGACTCGCTCATCGCGCCTTGGCCGATATCCAAGAGTCGATCCGCGAACTGAAGTACTATCGAAAGACCGCCTTCGTTGCCGATCCTGGTCCGTCTACCAGCGACATTGCCACCATCGTCGAGGAACTCGGACCCGCCTGACATAGCGATTGGCTTCTCGGGCACCGAACACGCTAGTATCTTCCTCGCTGAAGTTACCGCCCTGGGCGGTGCCTGAAGCGCATGGTGAGTGTAGTTCAGTTGGTAGAGCACCAGGTTGTGATCCTGGCTGTCGCGGGTTCGAGTCCCGTCACTCACCCAAAGAGAGACACCGCCCCACCTGTGAGAACGCCGGTGGGGCGGTGTCGTTTCCGAGATTCGCGCAACGGGCCGTGCAAGCAAGCGCACGAGCGGAGGACGCGATGAGCGCCGATCAGGACCTAGGTACCTGCGCGCGACTCGAGCGGCGGTGCGATGATTGGCCGATGCCGAGCTCCCTTATCGAGGTCCGACGTAACTACTCCGAGGCGGAAGAGGTGCAGCTCATTGATGCTGTCCACGAGGCGTTGGTTGAGGCGTTCAAGATTCCAGAGGAAGACAAGGACGTACGCCTGATCTCGTACGCACCGCACCGGTTCAGCCATCGACCAGGACTCTCACAGCCAGAGTTCTTCACCCTGGTGTCGATAGATTGCTTCACTGGGCGCTCGACCGATGCCAAGCGCGCACTCTATGCGGCCGTAGTCGGCCGACTATCCGATCTGGGGATTCCCCGCGACCACATAACGGTCGTTCTCCGCGAGATTCCAACGGAGAACTGGGGCATTCGCGGGGGGCAGGCAGCCTGCGATGTCAACCTCGGCTTCAACGTAAACGTCTAGCCACCGCGCACTCCCGGCCTCCGGAGTGTCGAAATCCCTTGCGATGCAGGGGTTCAAGTCCCGCCACTACTGCAACCGGGTCATCGGCCGCACGTAGTCGGTGCAATCGCCTGGCCCAGCGAACCTTCCCGCAATGCCAGTTAGTCGACACGGTAACGCCCCTGCTCACGCTTCGGCGTTACCCGCCTTCCACACATCCCACGGGACGTTCCAGTCACCGAGGCCGTCCGTACCCGACAGCGTGCCTCCCACTGTGTTCTTGACGATCACGATGTCACCACGTTTGGTGTTGTCGTATACCCACTTGGCGTTGGCGGGGCTGAGGTTCAGGCAGCCGTGGCTCACGTTCGTGTAGCCCTGCTGCGCGACCGACCACGGTGCCGAGTGGAAGAAGATGCCACTGTAGGACATTCGAGTCGCCCAATCGACTGGCGTCCTGTATCCGTCGGCAGAGTTGACCGGCACACCGTAGGTCGAAGAATCCATGACGAGATGCGAATAGCGCTCTGCGATGATGTAGACGCCGTTGTCGGTTGGTGCGGCGTCCTTGCCCATCGACGTGGGCATCGTCATGATCACTTCGCCGTTGCGCTCGAAAGTCACCTGCTTGGTGTTGTCGTCCGCCGTGGCGACTACGGCGTCACCGATCGTGAACGAAGTACTACCGTCCTCTTGGCCGAACAGCCCGTCACCGAAATCCTGGCCGAACGCAGCGACTGTGACGTCCACAGTAGTTCCAGGCACCCAGAAGTTCTCTGGACGCCAGCGCACCTCACGCTTGTTCACCCAGTAGAACGCTCCCTCGACTGGCGGATTCGTCTTCACCGTAATTGCAGCTTCTGCGACCTCACGGTTGGGAATGTCCTCGTCGAACTGGACTGCGACGGGTTGACCGATGCCGACGACTTCGCCCTCCCACGGCAACACGTACGGTTTGGTGACATTGCCCGGTGCGCTGGTGGTGAACACAGACGTCGTGGTCGTCGCGCCACCCAGCCCCTGCGCCGTCGCTTCCAGCCGGTACTGCCTGTCGTAGCCCAGCGGCTCCGTGTTCACCCAGGACAATCGATCGGCCGCAATCGCGCCGTCCACGAGCTCGCCCTCTGGGTCGATCATGACGACCTGCGACAGGATGCCGTCGACCACCGTGACGGTCACCGGTTCGGCGGGCGAAATTCCCACGGCACCGTCTTCTGCCGACAGCGCCAACTTGGCCTTGAAGAGTTCGGTCGCCGGGTTGGAGTTGATCGGCGCCCGTCCGTCCGACGTGGCACTGCCGGCACCGGGGAGGGTGCACCCAGCGATCGACAGAGCTGATACGAGTGATGCTGCCACAATTGTCGCCGTCTTCGAGACCGACCCCACCGCTTGCCTGCGCCTGTGCTCAGCACTCATAGAACACCCCGTTCACGTCCTTGCTCCGGATTCACGCTCACGCCGGCAAGTCCTTCGCCTGTGCAGCAGGAATCCATACGTCGAGCCCGTGTGGATTCTTATGATGCCAGCTGCCGGAAGCCGGTTTCCCAACAACCGTTCGAGCAGCCAATAACGTTCGAATATCAATCGTGACCAGCAATGCCGTCGTTCCCGGTAGGAGAAGGATTCCTCGTCCAGCGGACCTGCAACCTGGCGATTTGCATTCCCGAGAAGCGAACCGCTAGTGTTTTGTCTCGCAAGAGCGAGCGCCTATAGCTCAGCTGGTAGAGCAAGTGACTCTTAATCACTGGGTCCGGGGTTCGAGTCCCTGTGGGCGCACTTGCAGGTAGACCCCCATTTCTTTGCAAAGAATGGGGGTCTTTCTCTTTGCTACCTACCTCGGTGCAGGCGGCGGTTTCGCGGATGAACGAAGATGCGGCTGGGATGTGAAGTTGCTGCGAACTTCACATCCCAGTAGCCGTCCGAGCGCCGTCAGCGAAACGCTTTGCGAAGCACCAGGAGTCCCACGACCGCGCCGGCGGCAATCAGGCTGTATTTGACTGCCGGCTCATTCAGCTTCGCGAGCACAGTCCGCTTGGTGTTCTCCACGAGAACCTTCGGATTGGTGCGGACCGCCAATTCGTCGAGAGTGCTCGCGAGCTGATTACGTGCGTTCTCTATCTCACGCTCGATGCTCTCGGTGTCCCTGGGCACGTATCCTCCAACTTGTTCGACTGTTCGATCAGCGAGAACGACGCTACCGCGACGGTCCCACACTTCCGTCAACGGTAGACGAGAACGACGAAGGCGCGACTACGTCTCCCCCAATCGCACTCGGCTCACGTTCATCCGCCTTCGGTAGCCTGACTTGCCGTGACGGATAACAGCAGACTCAGCCCCGGAGAAACCGCCCCGGCCTTCACTTTGCCCGACGCCGACGGCAACGACGTATCACTGGCCGACTACCGTGGACGCAAGGTAATCGTGTACTTCTACCCTGCCGCCGGCACTCCGGGTTGCACCAAACAGGCGTGCGACTTCCGCGACAACCTCGCCGCCCTCGGCGGCGCCGGCCTGGACGTGATCGGCATCTCCCCCGACAAGCCCGCCAAGCTGGCAAAGTTCCGCGACGCCGAGCAGCTGAGGTTCCCGCTGCTGTCCGATCCCGAGAAGGCAACGCTAGAGGCCTGGGGCGCGTTCGGCGAGAAGAAGATGTACGGCAAGACCGTGAGGGGCGTCATCCGCTCTACATTCGTGGTCGACGAAGAGGGAAAGATCGAGGTCGCCCAGTACAACGTCCGCGCTACCGGCCACGTCGCAAAGTTGCGTCGGGATCTGTCGGTCTGAATCGTCGAGGTGCGCCGTGGACCTATTCGTCGACGTCGGCTACGACTGCTGCAATGCGGCGATCACGTGGTCGACCGTCGGCGATCCGGCCAACCCCTCGGGCGTCCGATACAGCCGGCACGAAAGGCCCACGGCCGCGGACGGGTCGTCGAACAGGTCAACCCCGTCGACAAATACAGTGGGTGAGCCTCGAAACCCCATTCGGTGCGCTTGTTCATCGGATTCGATTGCAAGCAAATTGATTTCGACGTTGCTGTGGCCGAGCCGATCCAGTGCTTCACGCACGCGCACCTCGGCGATCTCCCGATGCGGACAACCCTCCGTGTACGCCACTGCTACGTGCATGGTCATGGTTTCCGATGTCCCAACTCGACGGCGAGTTCGTTGACACGGGCTGCGATGTCGTCCCGGACCAGGCGCATCCGTTCGATGCCCTCGATGCCGCGTTCGGACGGTTCGCCCGTGTCCCAGTTCTCGAACCGAGTACCCGGAACGGATTCGACGTGCGCCTCGCGACCGAGCGTGACCACCAGGTCGACGTCGCGGATCATCTGAGGGTCGACCGATGTAGGGGTCTCGCCGGTGATATCGACGCCCACCTCGAGCAGCGCCTCGGCCGACAGCGCATTGACCGCGGTGCCCGGCTTGGTACCGGCGGAGTACACGTCGACAGCCTCACCGGCAGCCTTGCGCATCAGCCCGGCCGCCATCTGGGACTTTCCGCCGTTCTTGACACACACGAACAACACGCTCGGGTTCTCGGACATGACGATCCTTTCGATCAGGGCATCGGCAGCTCCGCATCGAGCAGAACGCTTTTGCATCAAGGCTTCTTGACCAAGGATGCCGATGCGGGCGCGAATTCAGCCGAGTGGGCGAAGCGCTTGCGCAGTGCCAAGGATACGTAGACCAGTCCCACCAGGACGGGGACCTCGATCAATGGCCCGACCACCCCAGCCAATGCCTGCCCTGACGTTGCTCCATAGGTGGCGATCGCTACAGCAATGGCCAATTCGAAGTTGTTGCCCGCGGCGGTGAACGCCAAAGTGGTGGTTCGCTCGTATCCGAGACGTGTGACGGCACCGAAAAGGTAGCCGCCGCACCACATGATTGCGAAGTACACCAGCAGTGGGACCGCGATCCTGACCACGTCGAGGGGCCGGGAGGAGATCTGATCACCCTGCAGTGCAAAGAGCACCACAATCGTGAAGAGCAAACCGTACATCGCCCACGGGCCGATTCTGGGGATGAACGTCGACTCGTACCAGGTCCTGCCCTTGATCCCTTCACCGTAGCGACGGGTCAGGTATCCGGCGAGCAGCGGGATTCCGAGGAAGATGAGCACCGACTTCGCGATCTGCCACGGTGAGGTGTCGATGGTGGTCTGTTGGAGGCCGAGCCAACCGGGGAGGATCGACAGGTAGAACCAACCGAGGACAGCGAACATGATCACCTGGAAGATCGAGTTCAGGGCAACGAGGACGGCGGCAGCCTCGCGGTCGCCGCGCGCGAGGTCGTTCCAGATGATCACCATCGCGATGCACCGGGCGAGGCCGACGATGATCAGACCGGTGCGGTATTCGGGCAGGTCCGGCAGCAGCAACCAAGCCAGAGCGAACATCAGTGCCGGGCCGAACACCCAGTTCAGCAGTAGTGACCCGATGAGTAGTTTGCGGTCGCCGGTGACGGTGTCGAGGCGGTCGTAGCGCACTTTTGCGAGCACCGGATACATCATTATCAGCAGGCCGAGAGCGATCGGCAGCGAGATGCCGTCGATCTCCATGGCGCTCAGTGCGTCGTCGAGTTCCGGGATCGTCCGGCCCAGGAACAGACCCGCGACCATGGCGATGCCGATCCAGACCGGGAGGAACCGGTCGAGGTTGGACAGTTTGTCTACAACGGGAGTGCGTGCGGTGCTGGCCACGCTCACGACGACCCCTCAGCACACGCCTCGGACTGCACTGCGGGGCCGGGTTCGGCGCGCAATACGGCGCACAGTTGCTGCAGAGCCGAGGGATTCGCCCAGTAGTAAACCCAGGTTCCCCGTCGCTCACAGTCCAGCAATCCCGCTTCCCGGAGCACCTTCAAGTGGTGTGAGATCGTCGGCTGGGACAGATCGAACGACTCGGAAATGTCGCATACACAGGCTTCGCCGCCGGGGTGGCTGGCAACCAGACTCAGCAACCGGAGTCGAACCGGGTCTCCGAGCGCCTTGAACATCCGGGCCAGCCCACCAGCCCAGTCTTCGGTCAACGGTTCTCGCACCAAGGGCGAACAACATGCGCCAGTCGCCGGCAACACCTGATTCGACATTCGTCAATATTGACAGATATCTAATCAACCCGCCAGCCTCGTGATCCATGACCTGTCGCAAGCGCAGCGATCGATATCTGTGGTCGACTACAGGTTCGTCGCCACATCGCGCGATACGCCGCCGACTCGAGTTGAAGTAAGACGCGCCGCAGGTAGGAAACTTCGGAATCCCGAGAAAAGACCGATAGCCTGGGGCTGTGGAGTCTTCAGCTAGCAATCACGCGCCACACCGCATGGACCCAGCGTTGGAATTGCAGTCGGACCCGCAGGAGTTGATGCCTCGCAAGCGTCCGATCCAGGAACGTAGTCGCCGCAAGTTCGACGCACTTCTCGCTGCTTCACGAGAGTTGCTGGTGGAAGTAGGCTTCGAATCGTTCACCTGCGAAGAAGTAGCAGCCCGCGCCGATGTCCCTATCGGAACGCTCTATCAGTTCTTCGCAAACAAGTACGTGATCGTGTGCGAACTGAACAGGCAGGACCTCGTCGGTGTCCAGCACGAGCTCGCACAGTTCAACGGTGAGGTCCCGTCCCTCGACTGGCTGAGGTTTCTCAATTCCTTCGTCGATCACCTGGCGGGACTGTGGACCTCAGACCCGTCGAGGCGAGCGGTGTGGCTGGCGATGCAGTCGACGCCCTCGACCCGCGCCACCGGGGCACTCCACGAGAAAGCACTCGCGGAACAAATCTCCCGGATGCTTGCACCGCTCACCCCGCATACGTTGCGCGAGCGGCGCAAAATGATGGCGGAAGTCCTGGTCCACGTCGTGTACTCGATGCTCAATTTCTCAGTGCAGGACAATCAGAGCCATGCGGACGCCGTCGCCGAACTCAAACGGCTCATGGGGGCATACCTGCTGGTCGCCGAGAAGGAATCACGGTCGTCCGCACCCAAGTCATAGCCGTCACGGTGACTCGGTAGCGGCGGTGCCGTCACATGACTCGATCACGGCGAACGCACCGGCCATGTCTCCGTCATGAGTGAGGGATATGTGAATTTTCGTGTCCGACAGATGCTTGGCGACGTCTCCGAGTAGACGAATGCTAGGTCGCCCCCACGCATCGGTCACCACCTCGATCATGTGATGGACCGCCTCGGGCAGCACCGGCGGGCCGGCGAAGAGAGAAGTGGACCAAGCCTTGATCACTGCCTCCTTCGCGGCCCACCGGGCGGCGAAATGCCTGGCCGGATCGGAGGTCCGGGTCGCGGCGTCTCGGCGCTCGCCCGGCGTGAAGTTGTCGAGCATGGCCGTTCCCGGCCGGTCCATCTGCTCGGCGAACTCCGACACCGTCACGAGGTCGAAGCCGATCCCCAGAACTCCCATCACAACCTACTTGCAGCCGGGCAAGCCCGAGCTGTAGACGTCGCCTTCTCCCAAGCGCGCAGTCTCGGTCAGCAGAACGTCCGCCTCGAGCTGACGGGACGCCGAAGCCGGGACGTCGTCGCCACCGAAACGGCGATCGGCCGGACGCTCGAACAGGCTGCCGCCCCCACACATCGCCCGAGCCAGGCGACGCTGACCCTCCAGGGTGCGCTGTCCGGCCTGCTCGAGATAAGCCGCTCGCACGCCGGACGGGATCGCCTCGACGAACGCCTGCGGGTGTACCACCGCGATCATGCCGGATACGTGCCCGAAGCCGAGGCTGGTCAACAGACCTGCCCGGAGCGGAAGGTGCTCTCCGAAACGCAGCGGCTCCCGAGCCCACACGAGATGCTCGTACTCGGACATCTTCTCGTCGACGCAATCGAGGCTGCGGTTCGGTGGGACGACGCCCTGGGCAAGCACCTGGCAGAGACCGATCAGCTGGAACGCTGCGGCACCACCCTTGGCGTGTCCGGTGAGACTCTTCTGCGAGATGACGAACAGCGGTGCACCTTCGCTGCGGCCGAGTGCACTGGCCAGGCGTTCGTGCAACTCCGACTCGTTCGGGTCATTGGCGGCGGTGGAGGTGTCGTGCTTGGAGATCACCGAGATGTCGTCTGAGCTCACCCCGAGCTTGCCGAGCGATCGGGCAAGTTCGGAATCCACTCCCCCGCGACCGGCACCGAGCGCACCGATTCCGGGAGCCGGGATCGACGTGTGGACACCGTCGGCAAACGAATTGGCGTAAGCGACGACACCGAGGACGGGCAGCCCCATCTCGAGCGCCAGATCGCCGCGCGCGAGCAGGACGGTTCCGCCGCCCTGAGACTCGACGAACCCGCCGCGTCGGCGGTCGTTGGCCCGCGAGAATCGGCGGTCGTCTATGCCCTTGGTCCGCATGTCATCGGTATCGGCCGTCGCGGACATGTCGCCGAATCCGACGATGCCCTCGATCCCGAGATCGTCGAACCCTCCGGCAACCACGAGTTGGGCTTTCCCGAGCTTGATCTTGTCGACGCCCTCCTCCACCGAGACCGCGGCGGTGGCACATGCTGCAACCGGATGGACCATGGCGCCGTAGCCACCGACGTAGGACTGAACAACGTGCGCCGCAATCACATTCGGCAACGCCTCCTGCAAGATGTCGTTCGGCCGGCTCTCGCCGAGAAGCGTGTCGACGTACAGCGACCTCATCGACGTCATACCGCCCATACCGGTGCCCTGGGTGTTGGCGACCAGCGAGGGATGCACCCACCGCAGCAGCTCGCTGGGTGTGAATCCTCCGGTGAGGAACGCGTCGACCGTGGCGACGATGTTCCACAGGCCCACCCGGTCGACGGACTCGGCCATGTCGGCCGGGATGCCCCACTTGGTGACATCGAACCCGGCCGGGATCTGCCCACCCACACTGCGCGAGAGCTTCATCTTGCGGGGCACGCGGATCTCGGTACCCGCACGGCGGGTGACCTGCCAGTCACCGCTGTCCGGTACCTGGGTTGCGACCGTGTTCTCCGGGTCGGCCTCGACGAAGCTCAGCGCCTCCGCCTCGCTGCTGACGACAAAGCTCAGATCCTTGTCGAGGAACACCGACGTCAGCAGGGGTGAGGTGTTCTCGACCATCGCCCCGTCGTCCTCGTAGCGGCGGATGCCGCAGCGCTCGACGACCGTGTCGTGATACCGATCGGCAATCTCTGCCTCTGGAACCAGTTCTCCGCTCTCGGTGTCGTACCAGCCGGGTGCAGGCGTGGACTCCCACACAACCAGTCCGGTGTTCCAGGCAAGCTCGAGAACTCCTGCGGCCGAGAGTTCTTCGTCGACCTCCATCTCGAAGCGGGTGCGTGCGGAACCGAACGGACCGAGTTCACCAGCGCCCACGATGACGACGAGGTCTTCGGGAGCCGCAGTTACTTCCGGCCAATGCGTCGCTACCGACTCGGCGAGCCGCGGGGGTGCCGGCAGAGCAGCGATCGTGTCGGATTCGGCGGCACTGTCGTCGCCGACGTCTACCGCTGCCGCTTGCTGAGCCTGCTTTGCCAGGGTCGGCAAGTCCAGATTCGCCTGGGCAAGTCCGCCGGTCAGGTCGGCCGCCAGCGGATCGGTGGAGGCCAGGCGACGCGCCTCCGGCTCGCACCACTGCAGCAGTTCGGTAGCCATTTCCCGCGTGGACCAGGTGCGCACCCCGGCACTTTCGACCGCTTCGACCAGGGGATCGTTGCCGCCCATCAAACCGGTTCCGCGGACCCAGCCGATGAGAGCATGCACCAGCGTGACACGTTCAGCCCAGCTCCGCTCCGCCTTCCAGCGAGCGACGATGGCGTCGAGCGCGGCCTTGGCCTCGCCGTACGCACCGTCGCCACCGAACAGACCGCGGTTGGGAGAACCGGGCAGCACCACGTGCAGGTGGGTGTCGACGTCCCTGTCGTAACCGATCTTCCCCAGTCCGCCGATCAGGCGTTCCACCGACCACAGGAGCACGCGCATTTCCATTTCGGCGCGAGCACCGGCATCGGCAAGATCACCCGCCACCCGAGGTGCGGCGAACGGGAACAGGAGCGTCGGGGTTGCAGCTTCTTTGACGAGCTTCTTCGCCCCACCAGCGGTCTCGTACTGAGCGTCACCGATCCACGCGATGAGCGCGTCGATGTCGGTGTAAGAGGCCATGTTCGCGGGGACCACCCAGAGGGCGGCACCGGCACGAGCGTGGCTGCGGTAGAGGTCACGGTAAAAGTGCAGCCGCTCGTCGTCGAGACGTGACGTGGTCGCGAAGACGGTAGCACCGCCCGCGAGCAGTTCCCCCACAACCGCGGCCGCGATGGAACCCTTGCTGGCACCGGTGACGACGGCGACCTCGTCGGCCCATTCGCCCGTCGCGTCGTCGGTGGCGACCGCCGCCTCTGCGATACGCACGTATGTGTCGGCGAGTGTTGTACGGCCCTCGTGTATCGCGCGAGCCTGCCACCACTGTGCATGCGCCGCGACCGATTTTCCGGCACCTTCGAAGCTCTCGACGCCGAGCGGCTCCGAGGACACCGGGACGGCGTCTCCTTCCGCCTCACCCGACCGAATCCACATGCGGGCCAGATCTTCACGTGCGGTGGCCCAGCGGTCGTCGAGCAGCACCGCCTTGGCGCCGTCGAACACCGGAGCGACCAGACGCGGCCAATCGGAACCTAGTTCCGCGGACACCAGGTCGATCAGTTCGGTGTCGGTCGGCTGCAAGGTCGTTGCCGTTTCGTCGGCGAGACCGAGTTGCTCGAGCACCAACCGGGCAGCCGAAGCCAACACGCCATCGCGGCCCGTGATGTGTGCGGTGAATTCGTCGAGCGCGGCGGCGTCCACGGTGCCACCACCGCCGCCACCCGCGGATGGGAGAGAGACACTGATTCCTCGACGCGCCGCCACGGAGGCCACGGCGCCGTCGATGATGGCGTCCACTGCGGCGCCGTCGGCAAGACCGCCACCGGCGAGGCCACCGAGTTCACCGCCACGGATGCTGGAACCGTCACGAGTTCCGAGCGCCACTTCGGCGGTGACATGGTGCGCCCAGCCGTCGCCGAGTTCCCAGACCTTCTTGACACGGTCCGCAACCGCTGTGGGACGACGACCCGAAGGGCCGAAGACCTTTCGGAGGTGATCGGTGATCGAATCGGACAACACCGGGCCGAAGGGCTTGTATGTGCGCGCCAAGGAGTCGACGGTGCCGGCCAGCGAGCGCATATCGGCGTCGGCGGCGCCGTCGATGGCACCGAGCGAGAGTTCGGAGCCGAGGTCGACGAGCAACTGGTTCCGTCGCGAAGACACGCCATCGCAGAGCGCCTCGATCGTGTCGGCGGGACCGATCTGATCGGGACGCAGCTTGGTCCACAAGCTGATCAAGACTTCAGTGGCATCGGCAGCCTTGAACGCGATGTCGTCGGGACGCGGCCCGCCGGATGCAGCGGCAACTGGAGCGCTTGGAACCGCTGGCGCGAGCGCAGGTGCTTCCGGCGCAGTACCGTTGTCCGGCGCCTCACCGGCCTCGTCCTCCTCGGTCGGGGCCGGATCGACATCGGTGGCGTAGACGACGGATGCCTCACGTTCGATGTTGAGAACCTCGACAGGGTGACCGAAGCGATCCGGCAGCTTCAGCGTCTGCGTCGCCAGGTTCGCGACCGTGGGGACCGCGCCGAGGCCGATCTCCACGAAACGCTCGACACCCAATCCACCATCGGATTCATCCGCGAACAACAGATCCTGCGTCTCGATCCACCGCACCGGGCTGGCGAACTGCCAGGCCAGAAGTTCGATGAGAAGCAGGCGGGTGAGTTCGACCGGGTTGTTCGCCCACGAGTCGAATTCTTCGAGCACATTCTCGAGGGGCTTCGAAGGAACGAGGTCGGCGATCTCCTGCACGAACTCCCTCTCGAGGGAGAACGGCTTGGGTACGAGGTTCGGGATGTATCGCCCGACCAGAATCGCCGGGTCGATCTCCTGCGGAAGGAGTTCCTCGAGCCGACCGCGGAAATCGTCGACGCCATTACGCAGCACCGTCGAGTGGAACGGGACATCGATTCCAGGAACCTGGATGTACGCGCGCTTGCCGCCGAAAGCCTCACGACGGGTATCGATTTCCTTTTCGAGCGCATCGAGTCCGGCAACCGTACCTGCGATGACATACTGCGAGCCACGAAGGTTCAGGTTCACGACCTGTAAGAACTCACCGGTCTGCTCGGCGACTGCGGCGACGAACGCTATGACGTCGTCGTCGCTCAGTCCGATCTGCGAGGGACGGATGGCGGCCATCCTGTAATCGGAGCGACCCGCCTCGTCTCGGGGAACGAGTGCGTGCATCGCGGAGCCGCGTTGGAAGACCACTTCGAGGACAGCCTCCAGGGGCAGCACACCGGCGACAGCGGCGAGAGCGTTGTACTCACCGACCGAGTGGCCCGCCAAGAGCGCGCCTTCGACGAACGCGCCGGACTCGCGCAATTCGGCTACCTGCGCAACCCCGAGGGTCGCCATTGCTACCTGGGTGAACTGAGTCAGATGCAGGACACCGTCCGGGTGCTTGTACTCGACGCCCCGTGCTTTGACGACCGTCGGGTTGTCACGGACCACGGCCAGGATCGAGAATCCCAGAGCCTTGCGGGTGTGCTTGTCGGCCCGATCCCAGATCTCACGTGCGGCCTTCGACCGAGAGCGGGCGTCCAGGCCCATCCCGGCTCGCTGGATGCCCTGTCCAGGGAATGCATAGGCGGTCCTCGGCGCGGCGGTCCGACCCGTCGCGACCATCACCAGATCGCCGTTGATTCGGCAACCGACCTCGACGATCTCGGCACCGCGGTCGACGGCGACTCGGTCGACGCGGACGTCGATCTCGGCACCCGGCCTGACCATGCCGAGGAAGCGAGCCGTCCAGGCGGTGAGTCGGCGCGGCGGTGTCCTGGTCTCGGTGCGGTCCACCGAGGTGACGACCTGCTGGGCAGCAGCGGACAACCACATTCCGTGCACGATCGGGCTGCCGAGGCCTGCGAGCAATGCCGCGTTGTCGGAGGTGTGGATCGGGTTGTGGTCCCCCGATACCTGGGCAAAGGAGCCCATGTCGCGGGGAGCGACGATTGTGGTGTCGCGACGTCGACGGCGCGGCGTGTCGATGGTCTCGTCGCTGAGCGAGCCACCTGCACGGGCCGGGTCAGGCAGTTCGCCCTTGCCGGTGCGCCCACGGATCGCGAAGCGCTCCGCGAGGGTGGCGACCGCAGGCGCATCCAGGCCTTCACCGAGCATCGCGCCGACCTCGACCTTGACCTCGACCACACGACCCAGGTCGGTGTCGACAACCGAGGCAACTGCGGCCTTGACTACGAGAATGCTTGTCTCCGCAGGCAGTTCGCCGACGAATTCGACACTGTGGTCCAGGTGGACCAAGTCCAGCATTCCCTCGATGACCGACAACGAATCTTCGGTCTTCGCCATCCCGAGTACGGCGAAGACGGCAGGCCAGCAGGCGCCGACGATCACATCCGGGACAGCTTTTCCACTGACGCTCAGTGTCGTGGGCAGACCCGAACCGGTTACACCCGCATGGTCAGCGGCCAGGTCCGGCCTCCACGCGAGGTTGAGGCGCGCCACGCCGCCCTTGACGGTAGGCAGTTCCTGTCCGGCCGCAACCGCGAGCAGTGCCGACATCGACTGTTCCGCATCGGACTCTGTGACTATCGGAGCACCACCATCGGCGACGGATGCGGGCACGGTGATCCGGATGCTCACCGACTTTCCTGCCACAAGTGGGACGGTGAGCAGCACGTGCTCGTCGTCGGCGACGGTAAGTTCGGCGCCGGTAGTTTCGTGGAACGCCTTGGTCTCGGACTCGACCGACCACTTGTCGAGGTCACCGAGTCGTCGGACCGGGCTCTGGGTCAGACGTGTAGCCCACGTGATGTCGGGCGCGCACAGAACCGCGTCGATGAGGCTGTGAGCGACGTCCCGATGCCGCCGACCGTGCAAGGCAACCGGCGTTGCGCCATCGGCGAGCAGTTCGTCATAGGTCGCCTGCTCGAAGCGGTCGAGCAACTCACCGACCGGTTCGTCGACTCGGGTGATACCCGCGACGGAGACGGTGCCCGGGATGACACAGACCTGGTCCGCACCATAGCGGGGGTCGTGCGCCTGCCACAGCGAGTCCGAGCGCCACCAGCGGCGGACGTCACCGTCCACGACGGGCACGAAGTTGACCGGCTTGCCGGGTGTCTTGCACAAAGACACGAAGAACGACACATCCGCGGGATGCAGCGCGGTGGTGGCGAAGTCGGGATACTGCCCTTGCAGCGCGCAGATCGCGGCCTCGGGCCGCTCGAGGATCGAGGTGTCCGCGAACAAGGTGGGGATCGCTCCCCGGTCGACCGGGTGCAGACGCGACTCTGTGCGCTGAAGCATCTCACCGAATCGGTCGCGCCACGTTATATCGAGCCACGGGCTGGTGGTGGCCTCCCTGATGGCGTCCTGAAGGTCTGTGCCGCAGTCGAATTCCTTCGCAGCGTCGATTCCGACAGTCAGTTCGAGGTAACGGCGAAGCCACTGCTCATATGTCATCGTCTCGAGGTCGCCGAAGTACGGCTTGGCGGTGATGTTCAGTGCCGCAATGATCTCGTCGCGACGCTCGGCCACTGCCGCTGAATCGCCGGCGACCTCGTCGAGAAGTCGACCGGTGCGCGAGGCGGCATTGTCGATCTCGTGGATGTCGGCGCCGAGCTGGCTGCGGCCCGAGGCCATGCCGCCCTCGGCGGTGCCCGCTGCGACCCAGTCCGGGGTTCCGGGAGTGTCGACAAGTAGTTGCTTCACCTCCGGAGAGGTAGTGGCCTCGAGGGTGGCCATGGCTGCGGTGCCGACCAGGATGCCGTCGACGGGCATTGCGGGGAACCCTGCTTCGATCGACCAACGACCGGTCAGGTATTCGGCCGCCCGTTCGGGAGTGCCGATGCCACCGCCGACGCAGATCACCAGGTTGGGCCGTGAACGCAGCTCCGAGTAGGTGTCCAGCAGAAGGTCGTCGAGGTCTTCCCACGAGTGGTGACCGCCGGCCCTACCACCCTCGATATGGACTATGACGGGGAACGAAGGAACCTCGTTGGCGATGCGAATGACGGAACGGATCTGCGTGACCGTGCCCGGCTTGAAGACGATGTGCGTTATGCCGATCTCGGTTAGTTCCTCGATGAGCGCCACCGCGTCCTCGAGTTCCGGGATGCCGGCGGAGACCACGACGCCGTCGAAGGGGGCACCTGCCGTACGTGCCCGCTGAAGAAGGCGCTTGCCTCCTATCTGCAGCTTCCACAGGTAGGGGTCGAGGAACAGTGAGTTGAACTGCGCTGCCCGGCCAGGCCCGAGCAGCGTCTTCAGTTCGGTGACCCGGTCCTCGAAGATTTGCTCGGTTACCTGTCCGCCACCTGCAAGTTCGGCCCAGTGGCCTGCGTTCGCGGCGGCTGCGACAATCTTCGCGTCCACGGTCGTCGGAGTCATACCGGCGAGAAGGATCGGCGAACGACCGGTCAGCTTCGTGAACGCGGTCTCGACTCCGACGCGGCCTCCGGGAAGTGTCACCGGCTTCGGAAGGAACTCGGTCCATGCCGCCGGAACCTCGGGGGTGGCGCCGGGGGTGAGCAGGTTCCGCTGACCACCGCGAGTAGCCGCCGGGACGATTCCGACACCCCGGCCGCGCACACTTGCAGAGGTCATACGAGTGAGGATGTCCTCGGGACCGAGGTCCAGGATCCATGCGGCCCCATCATCGATGGCGCCGTCGACCGCGCCGACCCAGTCGACCGGTTCGACCAGTGTGCCGCTCGTGAGGATACGAGCCTTCTCCTCGTCGAGACCACACCGCGCAGCCCACCGACCAACGATGTCGATCGTCTCGGCAAGAGCGGGATGGTGAAATCCGATTTCCACCGCCAATGCCTCGAAGACCGGCGAGAAGACCGAGCCACCACGTTTCTTGGCATCGCGCTCGCGGGCCTCGTCGGCCGCAATCTGCTCGCAGCGTTGCTGCACGCGCGCCAGCTGGGTCGGCGGGCCGGACAGCACTACCCGTCGACGGGCGTTGCGGATGCTGAGGACGGCTGCACGCTCAGGGTCGAGGCCCTCCGCGAGTTCGTCGACGATCTGACGAAGACGCTCCGGATCGACATTGGAGACCGCAAGCATGGGGGTCGAGTCCGCCGCGGAGATCACACCGCGGCGGCGCCCCACCAGCCCGGCGGCAGCACCGATCAACTGAGCAAGCGCAAGCAGTTCACCGTCCTTCTCGCCCGAGTAAGCTACTGCTTCTGCAGCGAGCAGCCCCTGCGAGTGGCCTATCACCGACACGGGAGCCGTGACCGCGGGATCGAGGCCCTGTGCTGTCAGTGCACGCAGCGCGGCAATCTGGGTGAGAAAGACGCCGGGTAGCGACACCGCCGCCGAGGTGAGCGCCGCGCCGGATGGGCCGGCAGCTGATGCACCGTCTTCTTTGTCGGTGAGTTCCTGCTCCAGGATCCACGCGATGGGATCGAATCCGGCCGGCCTGACGACCAGCAGTTCCTGCGCCACGGGGGCCAGGCAAGCAGCAGCGTCGTTGACAATCTTGGTAAGTGTGGGTTCGAGGCCGTTGTCGCGGCTCAGTTCCTCGAGCGAATTCAGCCAGGGAGCTCCCTGACCACCGAAGGCCAGCGCGTAGGGCTCGCCCGCGTGTAGACGATCCGCAAGAGTCCCCCGCACAGACGACCGAGTGTCGCCCCGTTCTACGCCGACGTGCCGCGAACCCTTCGAATTCCTTCTGTTCCCCGCGGGTGTCGTGTCGTCAATCGTCACGCATGTGTCCTCTCCTGATCCCCTGATCCGATGTGGGAATTGCCTCCCCCCTGGTCAGGGGTGGGATATGTCATGTCTTCCGCCCTCGGCACGCTGATCGGACACGTTGGATCCCGTCAGCTCTCGATGGCTGTTCAAGGTTGACACAGAATTATGAGGATTTACTCATGTTCGTGGCTCCACCCGGGCTTTCCGGCTGCATATCCGGGGAAAATCCCGTGATGTCACTCACAAGTTTCACCAAATGTGACTGGCGAGTAGACCGCGTCCTCGCTGGACTCGAGCGGTGCGTGGACGTCCAAGAACCTGAGGAAAGCCTCATTTTTATCGTTATCAATTTGTTACCCGCTTGACGTACTTTGCTGCCCGTGCATCGGCTCCTCGGGCCGCGCATTCCCGCAACTCCTGTTCTGAGCATCAGTGGGTGTGACCCGGCGCGCCGGAACTCGGCCCACGATTGGCGCCGTCTCGGCCGTGGCGTAACCTGTTCCCTCGCGCGCGAGTGGCGTAATTGGCAGCCGCGCCAGGTTTAGGTCCTGGTGTCCGAGAGGACGTGGGGGTTCGAGTCCCCCCTCGCGCACTCTTGATCCCTGCGATCTCGCAGGGGCTGTGACCATCGCCATAGCGTCGATCTGCTCCTAGCAGCGCATTCGGCGATTCAGGTACCGTCTCTACGTGCCCGGAAACCACAAGCAACGTCGCCCCGCACTGATTCTGCTGGTGGCCGTCGGCGCCGCGGGATGTCTGGCACTCGGTTGGTGGCAGTGGACTCGATTCGAGGCGGTAGGGGGAACCGGACAGAATCTCGGCTACGCCTTCCAGTGGCCACTGTTCGCGGCGTTCCTCATTTACGCATACCGGCGGTTCGTGCAGCTCGAGGGCGCGAAACTCGACGAGGCCGAACCGGAGAATTCGGCCGAAGCACCAACCGCTCCGACCGCACCGCACGAGATTCCGGCCGACCTCCTTCCCGCTCGCCCCACGGTGGTCGAAGACACTGATCCCGACGACCTGGAGAGCCGGCAAATTTCGCAGTACAACGAGTATCTCGCCGAGTTGTCCGCTCGCGAGAGCGATAGGAGTTCCACGTGAGCACTGGCCAAGACGAGAAGACCGCCAGTCCCGTAGTAGACACCGCGAAGCAGCAAAAGGTCGCCCCCGCGCTCCTTCGCTACCGCATCCTCGCCTACGCCACCGGCGTGTGGTTGCTGGTCCTCACCGCTGAGATGGTCGCAAAGTACATCTTCGGGGTCGACAACCTCCCCAGCTGGATCGCAGTGGTCCACGGCTGGGTGTATTTCGTCTACCTGCTGGTGACTTTGGACCTGGCAGTGAAGGTGCGGTGGCCTGCGGGCCGAACCGTCGGAACCCTTCTCGCAGGGACCATCCCGTTCCTGTCCTTCTACGTCGAGCACCAGCGGACCAAACAGGTTCGATACGCGTTCGGCCGTTAACCGAGCCTGTCGTCAACGGTCAGCGGTCGGTAAGCGCCGCGAGCACCGGAACGAGTTGGGCCAGGGCGCGTCCTCGATGTGAGGACGCGTCTTTTTCTTGCGGCGAGAGCTGCGCAGCCGAGCGGCTGTCGGACTCCGGCACGAAGATCGGGTCGTAACCAAACCCTCCGTCACCGATCGGCTCACGGGCGATCGTGCCGCGCCACTCACCCCGCACCACCGACGAGTCACCGCCGGGGACCACTAGAGCGCACGCCGAGACGAAAGTCGCTCCCCTCCTGCCGTCGGCCACATCCCTGATCTGCGCCAGAACCAATGAGGTGTTGGCGGGATCGTCGCCGTGCACACCCGACCATCGAGCGGACAGGACGCCCGGCATGCTGTTCAGTGCGTCTACTTCGAGTCCGGAATCATCAGCGACGCAGGGCAATCCGGTTGCTTCGGCACCATCGCGCGCCTTGGCCAGAGCATTCTCCTCGAATGTCGCGCCGGTTTCCGGGGCCTCAGGATATTCCGGCACCGAATCGAGCCCGACCAATTCGATACCCTCGACCCCCTCGGACTCGAGTACTCGATGCAACTCACGAAGCTTCTTCGCGTTGCGACTGGCCACCAGCACTCGCACTGCCTTCGGCACCGAACTAGCCTCCGAACTTCTTCCGCGGCGCCTCCGGAACCTCCGGCTCCGGCAGACCACCCGGGTAGGGAAGCTCGAGCGCGGCCTTCTGGATCTCGAAGAGACGCTCACAGCCGGCCAATGACGAATCCAGGAGTCTGTCGAGTGTGCTCCGGGGAAACGTCGCCCCCTCACCGGTGCCTTGGATCTCGACGAGAGTACCCGTGTCGGTGGCCACCACATTCATGTCGACCTCGGCCCGAGAATCCTCCTCGTACTGCAAGTCGAGGCGCACGCGGCCATCGACCACGCCGACACTCACCGCGGCTATAGCGCAGGAAATCGGCTGAGGGTCTGTGAGGCGGCCGGCGGCGCGAAGGTACGTCACCGCGTCCACCAGAGCGACGTACGCGCCGGTGATGGCGGCGGTACGAGTTCCGCCATCAGCCTGCAGGACATCACAATCGAGGGAGATCGTGTTCTCGCCGATCGCAGCGAGATCTATGCACGCTCGCAGAGAACGGCCGACCAGTCGGCTGATCTCCTGGGTTCGTCCCCCTACCTTGCCCTTGACCGATTCGCGTCCACTACGGGTATGGGTCGCGGCGGGCAGCATCGCGTATTCCGCTGTCAGCCAGCCGAGCCCGGAGCCTTGACGCCAACGGGGAACACCCTCCTCGACACTGGCCGTGCACATCACCCTGGTATTTCCGAATTCCACCAACACCGAGCCCGCAGGGTGTGTGGTGAAGCCCCGGGTGATCTTGACCTCGCGGAGTTCGTCGTCCGTCCTACCGTCTTCTCGTGTGGTCACCACCGAGAGCCTAGTCGCCCGCCTCGAGGTCCGCCCACACGCCTTCAGATGGTGTAGACGCCCCCGGGGGAGACCGCATGGACCGGACCGGAGAACTCGGCTTTGGCCTCGGCGATGACGTCTTCACGCGACGTCCACGGCGGAATGTGGGTGAGCAGCAGTTCACCGACACCAGCGCGGTGCGCAACCTGACCGGCTTCCGTACCGGAGAGGTGGATGCCCTTCGGACGATCCTGGCTGTGCGTCCACGATGCTTCTGCAAGCAGCACGTCGGCACCGCGGGACAGTTCGATGACCTCGTCGCACATACCCGTGTCACCGGTATAGGCGAGGGAGCGCCCAGCGCTGTCGGTCAAGCGCAGGCCATAGGCCTCGGGTGGATGATTCACCCGACGCGCGACGATCGTGAGGTCACCGAACGTCACTGACTCTCCGTCCGTCCAATTGCGCACGTCGATCGTGTCGGAGATGTCATCCACGTCGGCCTCGCATTCGGCGGAGGCAACACCTATCCGGTGGGCGGTGTCTGAAGGACCGTAGACGAGTGCGCGACCGGTCGGAGGGTGTGGGTGATAGCGACGCCACACCAGCAGACCGGGCAGGTCCAGGCAATGGTCGGCGTGCAGATGGCTGAGGAAGATCGAGACCTTGCCGGGGTCGGCGAATCGTTGCAGCGCACCGAGGACGCCCGGTCCGAAGTCGAGGACCACCGGCGGTGTTTCCGGCGCGGTCAGCAGGTAGCCCGATGCCGGTGAATCCGGTCCGGAGACGCTGCCTGAACACCCCAGGACGGTAATGCGCATACTCGTCATGCTGCCACGGCGACCCGATTTGGAAAAAGCTGCCGCCGGATTCGGCGCGTCGACCGCATCGCGCGGTATTACACGAACGATTGCGGGCCGATCGCCTTCCGGTTCCGCTGCTTCCTGGCATCTGCAGAGAGCAGCCATGCTGCGACGACGCCACCGACCGCTCCGAACAGGTGCCCCTGCCAGGAAACCAACGGGGAACTCGGGAACACTCCCCACAGCAGGCTGCCATAGAAGACGAATACGACGATGCCGAGGAGGATCTGACCCACGTTGCGGGTGAAGATCCCACGAACGAGCAGATACGCCAGCAGGCCGAAGATCAACACCGAGGCACCGATGTGGTTGGTATACGAGCCGCCGGTCAACCATGTACCCAGGCCGCCGACCACCCAGATGATTCCAGTCGCCGCTAGTCCCCTGGCGATGCCTGACAGCAGGACGAGGAATCCGAGCACCAGCAGTGGGACGGTGTTCGCGAAGAGGTGGGCCCAGTCGGCGTGCAAGACCGGGGCGAACAGAATCCCCCAGAGCCCGTCGAGTGTCCTCGGTTCGATGCCGTTGTTCTGAAGTCGGTCGTCCGTTACGACGTCCACGAATTCGATCGCGTACAGCAACAACGTGAAACAGCCCACGAGGACAGCAGACTTCTGCCACACCGGCCGCGGTTTCCGCCCGGGATCGGGAATCGAACCACCTCGAGGTACCGGCGAATTGAATCGCGAGGAATCGAACGAATTGCTCAAGCGCCACACACCGCTCTCGTCATGCCCACAGTTGCCCTTCCAGTGCTTCTTCGGCATCTTCGACCGTACCGTCATAGGCGCCGGTTGACAGATATTTCCAGCCTCCGTCGGCGACCACGAACGCTATGTCCGCCCTTCGCTGCGCCCTGACCGCTTTGCGCGCGACCCCGAGTGCGGCATGGAGGATGGCGCCGGTGGAGACACCCGCGAAGATCCCCTCGTTGTCGATCAGTTCACGCGTTCGGCGAACCGCATCCGCAGGACCCACCGAGAAGCGGGAGGTGAGGACGGTCTCGTCGTACAACTCGGGGATGAAACCCTCGTCGATGTTGCGCAGGCCGTACACCACTTCCCCATACCGTGGTTCGGCCGCCACGATCTCGATCCCGTCGACGTGCTCCCGCAGATAGCGCCCGACGCCCATCAACGTGCCCGCAGTGCCGAGGCCGGCGACGAAATGGGTGATCTCCGGAAGGTCCCGAAGGATCTCCGGGCCAGTGGTCTCGTAGTGGGCAAGAGCATTGGCTGGGTTGCCGTATTGGTAGAGCATCACCCAGTCGGGGTTGTTCGCAGCCAATTCCTTGGCCACCGCTACGGCCTGATTCGAGCCTCCGGCCGCAGGTGAGTCGATGATCTGCGCCCCAAACGTCGTCAGCAACTGACGGCGTTCCACAGACGTGTTCTCAGGCATTACGCAGATCAGCCGGTATCCCTTCAGCTTCGCGGCCATCGCGAGCGAAATTCCGGTATTGCCACTGGTCGGTTCGAGGATCGTCGCTCCGCGGGTCAGGACGCCATCCTTTTCCGCCTGTTCGATCATTCGGAGCGCAGGCCGATCCTTCACGGAACCGGTGGGGTTTCGGTCTTCGAGTTTCGCCCACAACCGGACGGGAGTCGCACCGTCCCACCTCGGTGACAAATTCGGCAACCCCACGAGTGGGGTGTCTCCGAGGGTGTCGAGCAACGAATCGAACCGCGCCACGGCAGCGATCAGCCCCCTGCGACGGCGGGGAGAATCGTCACCGAGTCTCCGTCGGCCACCTCGGTGTCGAGGCCGCCTGAGAAACGGACGTCCTCATCGTTGACGTACACGTTCACGAACCGGTGCAAGCGGCCGTCGTCGATCAGACGGTCCTTGATGCCGACCCAGCGGGCGTCGAGGTCGTCGATGACGGCGGAGAGTGTAGGACCCGTTGCCTCCACTCGCTTTTGACCGTCGGTATGGGTGCGCAGGATGGTGGGGATGGAAACAGTGACAGCCATGGTCGGCTCCTAAGGGATGTGGTTCGTCTGTCCGGCACGGGACCCGCCGCTACGGGCGGGCGGCGTCACTTGTCGGGGACGTCAGCCACGGAGGTGTGTGCGAACTTGTAGCTCTGAACCACGTCTACGGGCTCCTCGGCGACGACACCGTCGATGATTCGGTAGCTGCGCAGTTCGTGGACGCCAGGGTCGCGAGTGGAGATCAGCACGTAGTGAGCGTCCGGCTCGGATGCGAGAGAGATGTCGGTGCGGCTCGGGTACGCCTCGGTGGCGGTGTGCGAATGGTAGATCACTACCGGGGACTCGTCGGCGTCGTCCATCGCACGCCAAACCTTCAGCTGCTCACCTGAGTCGAATCGGAAGAAAGTCGGCGAACGCTCGGCGTTCAACATCGGGATGTGCCGTTCGGGGCGGTCGGAGCCCTCCGGCCCGGCGATGATTCCGCACGCCTCGTCGGGGTGGTCGGCGCGTGCGTGCGCGACCATCGCCTCGACGAGATCCGACCGGATCGTCAACAATTCATCCACCTCCGTGAGCGCCATACTAGGTGCGTAGGGGCAGGTCGGCCACATCTGCCGCGCCCGTGCCGCTTCTTCGACCCTCCGTCACCTCTGTTCGAATACAGAAGGGAACAGATCCCGGTAGCTGGGGATTCCCGCCACCTGAGTCGCGGTGATGACAGCATCGACGATCGCCCTCTCCACAACAGTGGCTGCAGCGGTACACACCGATGCCAGGATCGGCAGGTCGGCGGGAAGCCCGTCCGGAATGCCTGCAACGGTCTCGATTCCTCGGGTCGCCGTGGAGAGTGCGAATATCGTGTCGCCGTCCAGAGGTGTATGCGCGGGGCGAATCGCCCGGGCCAAGCCGTCGTGTCCGGCGACGGCGACCCGGCGGCACGAGGCCTTGCTCAGTGGGGCGTCCGTAGCGACCACGCCGATCGTCGTGTTGAGGACGGCGGACTTGGCCGCCAACTCGTTTGCTGCCGCCAATTCGCAGCGTTCCGGAGCGCGTAGCCCGAACGCGGCGGTGTTCTCGGCACCGACACCCCACAACAATCCGGTCGACGGGTCGAATACTGATCCCGCCGGGTTTGCCACGATCAGCGCCGAGACGGTCACACCCTGCGCGGGCCCGTCCTCGATGACCAGGCTCGCCGTACCAATACCACCTTTGAGCGCCCCTGCACGCGCGCCTACCCCCGCTCCCACCGAACCCGAGTGCACGGTTGACGATGCGGAGTCGGCAGCGCGGTAACCGAATTCGGCGGTAGGACGCCGATGCCAGTCCCCGACCGCAAGGTCGTAGATCACCGCACCCGGGACGATCGGAACCACCTGGTCCTCCGTGCCCATCTGGATCCCGTGACCACGCTCCTCCAACCATCGCATCACCCCGTCCGCAGCGGCGAGGCCGTACGCGCTGCCGCCGGTCAGCAGGATCGCATGAACCTGCTGGACACTGTGACTGGGATCGAGGAGGTCGGTTTCCCGAGTGCCCGGTGCTCCACCACGGACGTCGACAGCCCCGGTGACCCCGTGCGGCGCCAGGACGACCGTGCATCCTGTCGCGGCCCCGCTTCCGAGCGTGGCCTCGTCGTCGAGTTCGTGATGGTGTCCGACGCTCAAGCCTGCCACGTCGACGAGCGAATCGGTGCGGCCCGGCGTCGTGGCCGTCACGGTGCGAGCACCTGAACGAGCGAATCCTGTATCCAGGTCAGCCAGTGATAGATATCCAATTGGCCTGCGCGTGGATCCGAGCGGTCGATTTCGTCTGGGGTTTCGGCCTCGATCCCCAGATTGGTGCCGAGCGCCAACCGGATGTCGTTGATTGCACTGAGCCAGGCGTCGGCCTGCTCCGGTGTCAGAAGAACCTTGCCGCCGCTCTCGGGAATCGTCTGCAAAATGACCTGTGCCGCCGCAAGTTTCGCGTCGATGATCTCCGGTTCGTGTAGTCCACGCAGAGCCCCGTTGATGTCGGCGGCCGACTCCACCGGGGCGTCGTCCCCCGCGTCCCCCGCGTCCCCTGATTCGCGCCGATGAAAGTCGGGTAGGAGCCTGGCGAGCACAGCATCTTCCGGGGCCTTGGTATTACCGGTGCGCATTCCGGTGAGCGCCGCAAGTTCATCCTCCGGCGCGGATGAGGCCCGTTCTTCGAGGAGACCGACGACAGAGGCGACCAGCGATCGCAGCACTGCGGCCTCGTGTGGGTCCAACTCCGTACGCAGCTTGACGCCACCGAGCGAGTTCTTCCTGGTCCACATTCGCACGTCAGGTACCGAATTCCTTACTGTCCGAACGGAAAGTTAGTTGCTGTCACGTTGCATTGTGGCCCACAGACCCGCAGCGTGAAGCCTACGCACATCGTTTTCGACCTTGTCCCGAGTGCCGCTCGAAACCACGGCCTTCCCCTCGGAATGCACCTGCATCATCAGTTCCGTGGCCCTGGCCTTGCTGTATCCGAAAAGCTTCTGGAATATGTAGGTGACGTAGTGCATCAGGTTGACCGGGTCGTCCCACACAACAGTGACCCATGGCCTGTCGTCGACCACGCCGACCTCGACAACTTCCGACTCTGCAGGTGTCACCTGCGGCGAGGCCGGCATTGCGGCCACCGGTAGGGCTGTCGTCGAGCAATATGCCATGTCCCCAGGGTACGACGTGCAGCCTCTGGGCGACACCAGGGTACCGGGACGCCACGGCGTCTAGACACCACGGCTCATGGACACCACGGCTTAAGGTAACCGAGTGTCCTCACAAAGCAGCGCACTGTTCACCGACCAGTACGAGTTGACGATGCTGTCGGCGGCGCTCGCCGACGGATCGGCGAACCGGCGCTGCTGTTTCGAGGTGTTCGCGCGTCATTTGCCCGACGGCCGCCGGTACGGGGTGGTGGCAGGCACTTCACGATTGGTGTCCGCGCTGTCGAACTTCCATTTCGGCGATGCGGAGATCGAGGTCGTCTCGCGCTTCCTCGATGCCGCGACGATCGGATGGCTGCGCGATTTTCGCTTCAGCGGCGACATCGACGGCTATCGCGAGGGTGACTTCTACTTCCCCGGTTCCCCCATCCTCTCCGTTCGGGGAACGTTCGCCGAATGCGTCTTGCTCGAGACGCTCAGCCTGTCGATCCTCAACCACGACAGCGCAATCGCATCAGCCGCCGCCCGAATGGTCAGCGCCGCCGACGGACGCCCCATGGTCGAGATGGGTGCTCGGCGCACACACGAAGAGTCGGCGGTAGCGGCGGCCCGTGCCGCATACCTTGCCGGTTTCGCTTCTACGTCCAACCTCGAGGCGGTCCGCAGGTACGGCGTACCCGGTGCGGGCACCGCTGCGCATGCGTTCACATTGCTGCACACGACCGACCGAACGAACGAGGCAGCGGCGTTCCGAGGTCAGGTCGCGGCCCTCGGTGTAGGAACCACGCTGCTCGTCGACACCTACGACATCACCAACGGCGTGAAGACAGCTGTGGAGGTCGCGGGGCCCGAACTCGGGGCAGTTCGGATCGACTCAGGCGATCTGGGTGTCTTGGCCCGCCAGGTTCGCAATCAACTCGACGACCTCGGCGCCACAGCAACAAAGATCGTCGTTTCCGGCGACCTCGACGAGTACGCAATTGCAGCATTGCGGTCCGACCCGGTCGACGTCTACGGCGTCGGCACGTCCGTGGTTGTCGGGTCCGGCGCCCCAACGGCCGGAATGGTTTACAAGCTAGTCGAAGTGGATGGCATTCCCGTCGAGAAGCGGAGCAGCAACAAGGCTTCGCGGGGCGGCTCCAAGCGAGCGGTGCGGCTTTCCCGCGACACCGGAACCCTGGTGGAGGAGGTCGTGTATCCGGCCCACGCCGGCGCCCCGCACCCGGCCGGCCTCGAAGCACGGGAACTGATGGTCCCCCTGGTTCGCGGCGGCGTGGCAACACTCGATACGCCTACCCTGGAAGAGAGCAGGTCCTATCTCGCCGCGGGGCTCGTAAGCCTGCCCTGGGAAGGATTGAGGCTGTCCCACGGCGAGCCTGCCATCCCGGTGCGGTTCGCCGACTCCGGTTCCTGGAGGGTTCGATGACTGGTATCAAGAAGAAGGAACCCTCGCGGGCGCTGGTCGTGGTCGACGTCCAGAACGACTTCTGCGAGGGGGGATCACTGGCTGTCGACGGCGGTTCGGCCGTTGCCGCCGCGATCAGTGGCTTCCTGGCATCGAGCCACTACGGTGCCGTCGTCGCTACGATCGACAACCACATCGACCCCGGCAGTCACTTTTCCGATGAGCCGAACTACGTGGACAGTTGGCCGGAGCACTGCAGGTCGGGAACACCGGGCGCCCGGTTCCATCCCGACCTCGACAGAACCCGCATCCAATCGGTCTTCTCCAAGGGGGAGTTCTCTGCGGCCTACTCCGGATTCGAGGGAAAGGATCCCGACGGGCAGAGCCTGGAGAGCTGGCTGCGCGCAGCCGGAATCACCGAGGTCGACATCGTCGGAATCGCTACCGACCACTGCGTGGCCGCGACTGCGCTCGACGCAGTCGGCGCGGGATTGACCACACGAGTCCTGCTCCCGCTTACCGTCGGAGTGTCCCCCACGTCGGTCGAGACAGCCTTCGCCAGGATGCGAGCCGCAGGGGTACACCTTATGGGACGCGATGCCGACACCTCCTCGGACCGTGTGACGATTTCCGACGTAGGCCCCGAGTAGCCTGCTCGGGTGCCCGAAAACCTCCCCAACGTCCCCGAACTGTTGCGCACGGCGGTGCGGTCACTGGGCGGCGCCGAGCGATCACACCAGCTCACCATGGCCTCGGCCGTCGCGCACTCGATCGACACCGGGGAGCATCTTGCGGTGCAAGCCGGTACCGGCACCGGCAAGTCCCTTGCGTACCTCGTGCCCAGCGTGCGGCACGCAGTCCAGACGGGGAAGACGGTCATCGTCTCGACGGCCACCATCGCCTTGCAGCGCCAGTTGGTCGACCGCGACCTGCCGAGACTCGCCGATGCTCTCGAGGATTCGCTCGGCAGAAGGCCACACTTCGCGATCCTCAAGGGCCGCAGTAACTATCTGTGCTTGAACAAGGTCCACACCGGATCGGCGGAAGAGCCGCCCACGGACGAACTTTTCGATGCGTTCGCCGTATCTCGACTCGGGCGTGAGGTCCAGCGTCTGACCGAGTGGTCCTCGGACACCGAGACCGGCGACCGCGACGACCTAGTACCCGGGGTCAGTGACAGGGCTTGGCGCCAGGTCAGCGTGACGGCTCGCGAGTGCCTGGGCAAGTCACAGTGCCCGATCGGTGAAGATTGCTTCGCCGAGCGTGCCCGCACGGAAGCTTCACAGGTCGACGTGGTGGTCACCAACCACGCCCTTCTCGCCATCGACGCCATCACGCCAGTCGCCATCATTCCCGAGCACGATGTCGTGATCATCGACGAGGCACACGAACTGGTCGACCGGGTCACCAACGTCGCCACCGCGGATTTGGCGGCCTCCGCGATCAGCAACGCCGCACGACGCTGCGCGAAGCTCGTCGAGGAGCGGGATGTGGATCGTCTCGAGGCGGCGAGCGAGAGCTGGGCCGCGTTGCTCGACGAACTGAAACCGGGGCCGTGGGAAGAGCTGCCGCCCGGTGCCGCACCAGCACTCGCCGCCGTGCGCGATGCCGCGTGGACGCTGCGCACAGCTGTCGGTCCGTCACGGCCCGGCATGGCGTTGAGCGACCCGGAGGCGGCTGCCGCACGCAACACGGCGCTCGCGTCCGTCGAGGAAGTTCACGACGCCGCGGTCCGCGTTCTCGGCGCCTTTGACGAACCTGATCCGGCCAAGCGTCGCGACGTCGTATGGCTGGCCGCCGACGAGAACCGCGGATCCGTACGCCGGGTCGTTCGAATGGCGCCGTTGTCGGTGGGCGGGCTTCTGCGGTCGCAACTGTTCGAGGAATCGACGGTGGTCCTCACCTCCGCCACACTCACAGTCGGCGGCGCCTTCGACGGCTTGGCCGTCAACTGGGGGCTTCCGGCCGAGTCCTCGGCGGTGATCGATCCGGCGATGGCCACCGGCCACGAAGCACCGTCGGACTCGGGCACGCTCAAATGGAACTCACTGGACGTCGGGTCTCCTTTCGACCATGCCCGCGCCGGAATCATCTACATTGCGAAGCATCTTCCCTCTCCGGGCCGGGACGGTCTCGCCCCCTCCTACCTCGACGAGATCGCCGAACTGGTCGAGGCAGCAGGCGGGCGCACTCTCGGGTTGTTCTCGTCGATGCGGGCCGCCAAAGCGGCGTCCGAGGCGATGCGTGATCGCCTGGACACCCCGATCCTGTGCCAGGGCGACGACGCAACCGGCACCCTGGTACGGGCCTTCGCTGCCGACGAGTCGACTTCTCTGTTCGGCACGCTTTCGCTGTGGCAGGGCGTGGACGTGCCGGGCGCGTCTCTGAGCCTCGTGATTCTCGACCGCATCCCGTTCCCCCGGCCCGACGACCCGTTGCTGGCCGCAAGGCAGAGGGCGATCGAGTCACGCGGCGGCAACGGGTTCCTTTCCGTCGCAGCTAATCACGCCGCGTTGCTGCTCGCGCAAGGCGTGGGCCGCCTGCTGCGCAGCGGCGACGACAAGGGTGTGGTGGCAGTCCTCGATCCACGGCTCGCGACCGCGCGCTACTCCGGCTACCTGCGTGCCTCGCTGCCTCCCTTCTGGGAGACGTCCGATCCGGAGATCGTGCGCAAGGCGCTCGAACGGATTCGCGACTCTCGGCCTTGAATTCTGGCTAGTCCGTTTGCTGCACCATTCAGGGGTTCGGCACCGTAACCAGACCCAGCTCAGAAGGGTCGACCAGGAGTTCGTTGCGCGGAAGAACCCTCACCGTGTATCCGACCGACCCCGACAGCGGGAGAGCCGTGTCGGCGACGAACAGTTCCCCCGACTCGTTCGATTCGGTGTGCGTCATGTCAACCGTCACGACATCGGTGAGTTCGTCGTTCTCGTCGACCCGGCCGAGCACGGCCTGCACGGTGACATCCGAAACCGTCAGATCGCCAAGCCTGATAGAGGCACGCAGCACCAACTTCGTCCCTATTTCCGGAGTATCCGGCGAACACACACCGTCGACTTGCCGAACCGAGACCGACGGCCACGCGGCCTCCACGCGCTGATGGAACTTTGCGAGCTCACGAGCACCCGCGAAATGGTCAGCTTCCACTCTGCGTGCCGACTCGACGGCGGGCGCATAGTACTGAACGGTGTAGTCGCGGACCATCCGGGAAGCGAGGACCTTCGGACCCAGGTTCTGCAGTGTGTGACGCACCATCTCCACCCAGTGGACGGGTATGCCGTCGTCGTCGCGGTCGTAGAACCGCGGCACGACGTTCCGCTCGAGCAGCTCGTACAGGGCGCTCGCCTCTAGATCGTCGCGGCGCGCCTCGTCGGCCACACCATCGGCGGTCGGGATGGCCCAGCCGTTCTCGCCGTCGAACATCTCGTCCCACCAGCCGTCACGGATCGACAGGTTCAGTCCACCGTTGAGCGACGATTTCATTCCTGATGTCCCGCAAGCCTCCAGCGGCCGAAGCGGGTTGTTGAGCCACACGTCACAGCCCCAGTACAGATATCGGGCCATCAACATGTCGTAGTCGGGGAGGAAGACGATCCGGTGCCTTACATCAGCCGCGTCGGCGAAACGCACGATCTGCTGGATGAGAGCCTTGCCGCCGTCGTCTGCGGGGTGACTCTTGCCCGCGACCACCAACTGCACGGGGCGCTCCTCGTCGAGGAGCAGAGCCCGCAACCGCTCGGGGTCGCGCAGCATCAGCGTCAGCCTCTTGTATGTGGGTACCCGACGTGCGAAGCCGACGGTAAGGACCCGACCGTTGAACACCTCATCCGTCCAGTTCAGCTCCGCGGCGGTCGCACCGCGCTCGAGCCACGACGCACGCACCCGTCGGCGCACCTCCTCCACGAGTTTCGTTCGCAACAGGTTGCGGGTGGCCCACAGCTCGTGTGCGGACAGGTCCTGCAACCGTTCCCACCCTCGGGCTTCCTCTATGAGTTGGGGACCCGCGACCCGGACGGCGAGATCGATCCACTCCGGTGCTGCCCACGTGGGAGCGTGCACACCGTTTGTCACCGACCCGATCGGTACCTCGCGGGCGTCGAATCCCGGCCACAGAGACCGGAACATGTCACGGCTGACCCTCCCGTGCAGCTTGGATACGCCGTTGGCGCGTTGAGCGAGTCGCAAACCCATGTGCGCCATGTTGAACACCGCCGGATCCGACTCGCGGCCGAGCCCGACGATCCGGTCGGTCGTCAATCCCGGAAGGAGCGACGACTCGTTCGCCCCGTTTTCTCCTCCGAAGTAGTGCCGCACGAGATCGAGCGGGAATCTATCTATGCCGGCGGGAACCGGGGTGTGCGTGGTGAAGACGGTGCCGGAGCGGACAGAGGCAAGCGCCTCGTCGAAGTCGAGCCCGTCCGCAGTCACCAATTCGCGGATCCGCTCGATACCGAGGAAGCCCGCGTGCCCCTCGTTCATGTGGAATACGTCCGGATCGGGCAGCCCATGAGCGTGGGTATAGGCCCGCACAGCGCGGACGCCCCCGATGCCCGCAAGAATTTCTTGCTTGATGCGGTGATCCTGGTCGCCGCCGTACAGGCGGTCGGTTACGCCCCGCAACTCGGCGTCGTTCTCGGGGATGTCGGAATCGATCAGCAGAAGCGGGACGCGGCCCACCTGCGCGATCCACACCTGGGCGCGCAGCACTCGACCACCGGGTACGGCAACGTGGATGAGGACGGGCGCACCACCGTTGGATTTCGATCCTGATTCGGTGAGCAAACGCAGTGGCAGCCCCTGCGGATCGTGCGGCGGGTAGTGTTCGGCCTGCCAGCCGTCTGATGTCAACGACTGACGGAAGTAGCCCGAGCGGTACAGCAGGCCGACACCGATCAGTGGCAACCCCAGATCGGAGGCCGCCTTCAGGTGGTCCCCGGCGAGAATTCCCAGCCCACCGGAGTAGTTGGGCAACACCGCACTGACCCCGAATTCCATTGAGAAATAGGCGATCCCATTTCCCACTGACACTCCCCTCCGTTGCTGGTTCTGGTACCAGCGTGGACGGGTCAGATAGTCGTCGAGGTCAGCGGCCGCGGCATCGAGACGGGCGAGGAAGCGATCGTCGGTGGCCAGTTCGTCCAACCTGGCCGGATCGACCTCACCGAGCATCCTGACCGGGTCGAACTTCACCCGCCGCCACAGTTCCTCGTCGAGCAGTGAGAACAACTCCTGTGTGCCAGGGTGCCACGACCAACGCAAATTGGTGGACAGCTGACCTAGGGCCTCCAGCCGATGCGGAAGGTGAGCTCGGACGGTGAATCGACGCAAAGCTTTCACCTCCGTGACGATAACCCAATACGCGCGACGCTGTGATTTGGCGGACCGGCGCCCCGCGATCACTCATACCGACAGGAAGTCAGGCACTCGATTACGGTTGAATCGGCAGCCCCGGGTTGGACTGCCGGCAGCTTCCGGCTATGGAACGGAGCCCAGCGTGACAGGTCGACTCGGCATCGACGACGTGGAACCCCACATCGGCGACGGACGGTTTCCCGCAAAGGCGGTTGTCGGAGAGGTTTTCCCGGTTCGGGCCACCGTGTGGCGCGAAGGACACGATGCAGTGGCCGCCACACTCGCGGTCAGAGGGCCTCGCAGCGCCGGATCCGGTGGTTCGGCGACTTTCCGTGTTCCCATGGTGGAGGGGCCGCTTCCGGACACGGTCGACGGCTCGTTCACCCCGACCAGCGAAGGCCTGTGGACGTTCCGCATCGAGGCCTGGAGCGACCCGGTCACCACCTGGAAGCACGCTGTGGAGGCCAAATTGGGTGTCGGACAAGGTCCGGCGGAACTGTTCAACGACCTCGAAATCGGAGCTCGCCTGTTCGAACGAGCCGCCCGCGGTGTCCCCCGAACAGACCGGTCGCGATTGATCGGAGTGGCGGCGTCTCTACGGTCCGACCACCATCTCACCGAACGAATCGCCCCGGCCTTCGCATCCGACATCACCGAACTGTTGCGAGCACACCCCCTGCGTGAACTGATCACAAAGAGCGAACCGCACAGCGTGCTGGTCGAACGTACGCGCGCACTGTTCGGTTCCTGGTACGAGTTCTTCCCGCGGTCCACAGGCGGCTGGGACGAGAGCGGCAACCCGAGACACGGCACGTTCGCTACAGCAACCACAGCACTTTCCCGGATCGCGTCGATGGGATTCGACGTCGTCTACCTACCGCCGATCCACCCGATCGGAGCGGTCAACCGCAAGGGCCCCAACAACACACTGACACCCGGCCCAGACGACGTCGGTTCGCCGTGGGCCATCGGCTCGGCCGAGGGCGGTCACGACGCTCTACACCCTGATCTCGGGACCATGCGCGATTTCACGGCGTTCGTCGACGCCGCTCGAAAGCTCAACCTGGAAGTAGCCCTCGACCTGGCGTTGCAGTGCGCCCCAGACCACCCGTGGGCGCAGGAACACCCCGAATGGTTCACCGTTCTGCCTGACGGCACTATTGCGTACGCGGAGAATCCGCCGAAGAAATACCAGGACATCTATCCGGTCAACTTCGACGAGGACCGGGACGGAATCTACGCCGAGGTCCTGCGCGTCGTGCGGCACTGGGTGGCGGCGGGGGTGAAGATCTTCCGAGTGGACAACCCGCACACCAAACCGCCGGACTTTTGGGAGTGGCTCATCGCCGAGGTCCAGAAATCGGACCCGGACGTTCTGTTTCTCTCGGAGGCCTTCACGCGACCGGCGCGCTTGTACGGACTCGCCCGGCGCGGATTCAGCCAGTCCTACACGTATTTCACCTGGCGGACCACCAAAGAGGAGTTGACCGAGTTCGGCAACGAGATCGCGGCAAAGGCCGACGAGGCGCGCCCCAACCTCTTCGTCAATACCCCGGACATCCTGCACGAGAGCCTCCAGATCGGGGGCCCGGGCATGTTCGCGCTGCGAGCAGCATTGGCTGCAACCCTGTCGCCCACATGGGGGGTGTACTCGGGATACGAACTCTACGAACATCTACCGGTCAGGCCCGGCAGTGAGGAGTACCTCGACTCCGAGAAGTATCAGTTGCGCCCCCGCGATTTCGAAGGTGCCGCCGCTCGCGGAGAATCGCTCGAACCGTGGATTACTGCACTCAACCGCATTCGGCGTCAACACCCGGCGCTACAACAACTGCGGAACATCCACTTCCATCAAGTGGACAACGACGCGCTGATCGCATACTCCAAGTTCGACCCCACCACAGGCGACGCCGTGCTCACGGTGATCAACCTCAACCCGTTCGGCCCCGAGCAGGGCAGCCTGTGGCTGGACATGCCGGCGCTGGGACGGGACTGGCAAGATCACCTCACCGTGCTCGACGAGGTCTCCGGCGAGCAATACCACTGGGGGCAGACGAACTTCGTACGTCTCGAGCCCTGGCGAGCTGTCGCCCACATCCTGGCAATTCCCTCCATCCCCTATCCCGCCAGAACGAAGCTGACCTATCGCGGAGGTAGACAGTGACCGTCGATCCGCCCACCGCACTTGCGCCCGACGCCGCAGACCTCAACCTGTTGGCCGCAGGCGTGCACTACAACCCGCATTCGATCCTGGGTGCGCACCCGCACCCAGGAGGTACGGTGATCCGCGCCCTACGCCCGCACGCCGAGTCCGTTGAAGCCGTCATCGGCCAGAGAACCGTCTCGATGGAGCACATCGCCCACGGCGTGTGGGGGACCCTTATCTCGGAGCAGGATCTGGCGGACTACCGGCTCTCCACGACATGGCCAGGCGGTCACAACGAAGTCTCGGCGGACGGATACCGGTTCCTGCCGACCCTGGGCGAACTCGACCTACACCTGTTCAGTGAAGGCAGGCACGAGCGACTGTGGGAGATTCTGGGTGCACACCGACAGCGTTACGAAACTCCCGACGGCATCGTTACCGGCACCTCATTCGCTGTCTGGGCTCCCGCCGCGCGCGGCGTGAGCGTGATCGGCGACTTCGATGCGTGGAGTGGAAGCCGGTTCCCGATGCGGGTACTCGGCTCCAGCGGTGTCTGGGAGTTGTTCATTCCCGGGATCGAGGAAGGCGAGGTTTACAAGTTCCGGGTCCACGGCCCCGACGGCAGCATCCGCGACAAGGCAGATCCCATGGCTTTCGCCACCGAGGTACCGCCTGCCACCGCGTCGCGGGTGTCGGTCAGCACCCACCAGTGGCGCGACGCCCAGTGGCTCGAGCAGCGGGCTAACACAGAACCTGCGCAATCCCCGATGAGCATCTACGAGGTCCACCTCGGATCGTGGCGTCCCGGCCTGAACTACCGCGAACTCGCCGAACAGCTCGCCGCTCACGTCCGCGCTGCGGGATTCACCCACGTCGAACTACTTCCCGTCGCCGAGCATCCGTTCGGTGGGTCATGGGGGTACCAGGTCACCTCGTATTACGCACCCACCTCGCGGTTTGGTTCCGCCGACGACTTCCGGTGGTTCGTAGACCATCTGCACGCCGAAGGGATCGGGGTGATTGTCGACTGGGTGCCCGCCCATTTCCCCAAGGACGACTGGGCCCTGGCCCGTTTCGACGGCACACCGCTGTACGAGCACGGCGACCCGCGGCGCGGTGAGCAACTCGACTGGGGAACGTTGGTGTTCGATTTCGGTCGACGCGAAGTACGCAACTTCCTCGTGGCCAACGCCCTGTTCTGGATTGACGAATTCCACGTGGACGGACTCCGAGTGGATGCAGTGGCCTCGATGCTGTATCTCGACTACTCCCGGCCGGAAGGCGGTTGGACACCGAACATCCACGGCGGCCGGGAGAATCTGGAGGCCGTCTCGTTCCTGCAGGAAATGAACGCGACCGTACACAAACAGCACCGCGGCGTGGTCACCATCGCCGAAGAATCGACAGCCTGGCCAGGAGTCACCCGTGCCACCAACGTCGGTGGTCTCGGTTTCAGCATGAAGTGGAACATGGGGTGGATGCACGACACCCTCGGATACATGGCCCACGACCCGGTCCACCGTAGCTACCACCATCACGAGATCACGTTCTCGCTGATGTATGCGTGGAGTGAGAACTTCCTGCTTCCCATCAGCCACGACGAGGTGGTTCACGGCAAGGGCTCGCTGTGGACGCGGATGCCCGGAAACGAGTACATGAAGGCCGCTGGGGTCCGCGCCCTGCTGGCGTACATGTGGTCGCACCCCGGAAAGCAATTACTGTTCATGGGACAGGAATTCGGACAGATCGGAGAGTGGTCCGAAGAGCGTGGCCTCGACTGGCACCTACTCGACGATTCCCAAACGGGGGACCTCCACCGCGGCCTTCTCCGATTGGTCGGTGACCTCAATGCCGCCTATCGCGAGCATCAGGCGCTGTGGACCCTCGACACGTCGCCCGGAGGCTACTCCTGGATCGACGCAAACGACACCGCGAACAACGTGCTGAGCTTCCTGCGGTACGGCACCGACGGGTCGATCGTGGCGTGCCTGTTCAACTTCTCGGGTACCCCGCACACGAATTATCGTGTGGGCTTGCCGGAACCCGGCATGTGGCGCGAAATTCTCAACACTGACGCGGAAATCTACGCCGGGGCGGGCGTCGGAAATCTAGGTGCGGTGACGGCGACGTCGCAGCCGTGGCACGGGCGGCCCGCCTCAGCAGAGGTCGCGCTGCCTGCCAACGGCGCGATCTGGATGAGTCTGGAGCGTTGACAGGGGGCTGACCTTGCTGAACGAATATCGGCTGTGGACTGCGAGTGCAGGCGTTCTCACCTCGACGGCACTCGTCTTGTCGGGGTGCGCCCTTTCGGTCGACGGGGAGGCTACGTCCATATACGACGATCCGTTCCAGGTGGCGGGGCTGGAAGTCACCTCGGGGCCCAGTGGCGCCCGCAAGGGGGTACCCGACGCCAATCTTCCCGTCACCGGCACCGACGGCGGGGAGATCGACCGTGTGGTTGCGAACGCGGTCAGCGATATCGAAGACTACTGGCGTTCCCAGTTCCCGGCGCTGTTTCAGCGCGACTTCGAACCGGTAGAAGAACTCATCTCCTGGGATCCTCGCGACCTCGACGGCCCGCGCTTCTGCGGAGACAGCACTGCGGAACTTCTCAACGCCGGCTACTGCAGCATCGACCACACGATCGGCTGGGACCGGGCGCTGCTGGTGCCTGAAGTAGCCGAGAAGTTCGGCACTGTCGCCGCCGTCTTCGTGTTGGCGCACGAGTACGGGCACGCTGTACAGACGAAGGCCGGTATCGCCGTCGCGAACACCGGCGGCGGTGACATCGTGCGTGAACAGCAGGCCGACTGCTTCGCCGGAGCGTTCATGCGCCATATCGCAGAAGACAAGTCGGCACACTTCACCCTGAGCACCTCGGAAGGCCTCAACAACGTACTGGCGTCGGTGGTAGCCATCGGTGATCCAGACCCCAGCGACTCGGGCAACGTGCACGGTTCGGCGTTCGAACGCGTCACCGTCACCCAGATCGGGTTCACAGATGGTCCTGCGGCGTGTACTCGTATCGACGAGAGCGAGATCAAGTCTCGCCGAGCGGACCTGCCGCAACAGTTCACGGACGAATTGGACAACGGCGAACTTCCCGTCACCGAAGAATCCATCGAAGCGTTCTTCCATTCGTTCCAGCAGATCTTCGATCTGAGCGACCAGCCCGAACTGGACCTGACGGGTGCCGATCTCGATTGCTCGGACGCGGCCGCAACCGAACCGGTCTCGTACTGCCCAGCCACCAACACGATCGGGGTCGATGTCGACCTCCTCGCTGAACGAGGAACACCGGACTATTCGCGTAGGCGCGAGCTTGTTCAGACCGAACTCACCGGCGACTACAACGCGTATGTCCTGCTCGCTTCCCGATACACTCTCGCGCTGCAGCACGCCCGTGGGGACAACCTTTCCTCACCGAAGACCGCTCTGCGCGCCGCGTGCCTGTCCGGCGTGATCACCGCTGCGCTCAGTCCGGACAACCCAGCGACGCTGGAGGCAGGCAGCGTGTGGCTATCGCCCGGCGACTTGGACGAAGCGGTGTCGGGACTACTCACCGACGGTTTGGCGGCCAGCGATGTCAACGGTCAGACGGTACCGAGCGGGTTCTCCCGCATCGACGCATTCCGCACCGGTGTGCTCGGCGGCGAACACGCTTGTGAAGTCCGGTACCGCTGAGTTCAGGCTGAAGATCTCAGGTGCAGTCGGAGTCAGTACGGACGACCGTGAGGCTCCGCGCCGGAGCCCGGTTGTCTGGCGGGTGGCCCTGCATCGAGTTCGCCACGATGCAGTCATCCACTGGATGAATCCCACATAGCGAGATCTTGGTCGTCACGGTGGGATTTCAGGCACATAGTGGATTGGGTGGCGCAGCAAACCTCCAGCACATCGATGCCACGACTGATTGCCCTCGACTGGGGCACGTCGTCGCAGCGTGCGTGGCTCCTCGGCGAAGGGGGCCTCGTTCTTGCCGTCCGCCGAAGAGCAGTGGGGTTGCTCGGCGCCGTCGGCGACGACCCGACCTCACGGACCCGCCACTACGAAGCCGCATTCGACGAGATCTGCGGTGACTGGCTCGCGGCCGATCCTGACCTTCCAGCTATCGCGTGCGGCATGGTCGGCAGCAGCCGAGGATGGCGTGAGGCAAGCTACCTGACCGTCCCCACCGACCTCGCCATCAGAGCCACGGACCTGACCGCGGTGTCCCACCCGCGCGGAGTGGTGCATCTCGTACCCGGCGTTCGCGTCGCTCCCGCCGCCGACGGCACAGTACCCGGCGATGTCATGCGCGGGGAGGAGACCCAGATAATCGGAATACTGGGCCTGCACCCGCCGACCGAATGCCCACTGATCATCGTTCTTCCCGGAACCCACAGCAAGTGGACACGAGTGGAGAACAACGAGATCGTCTCATTTGCTACCTCATTGGCGGGCGAGATGTACGGACTGACGCTCGAGCACGGCATCCTCAGCCGAACTGCAACCGCAGGTGTGCGGAATGACGCCGCATTCGAGCGCGGACTCGCCATAGGAGGGTCGGTTCCGTCCCGCGGATTGCTCACCGAGCTCTTCGGGGCACGGGCGCTCGTCCTCGACGGACTGCTCGATCCGGCCTCGGTACCGGACTATGTCTCCGGCGTGATCATCGCCGACGAAGTCCGGCATCTGCTGCCGGAATACTCCACCGAAGGACGAATACTGTTGTGTGGGAATGCAGATCTCTGCAGACGCTATGCCATTGCCCTGCACGTTCACGGTGTAGGCACCGAAACCGTCGCCGAAGAAGCTGCAGCACAAGGATTGTGGCAGGTTGCGATCACTGCTGGACTGGTCCGGAGTGCGCCACACACGACTCCCGTGAAGGAGATCCGATGAGCGCCGGAGTCCAACCAAAGCCAACCGGACTGATCGCAATTCTGCGTGGGATCACTCCACAAGAGATCGTCTCGGTTGGTTCCGCCCTCGCCGAGGCAGGCTTTGCCGCAGTAGAGGTTCCGCTCAACTCTCCCGAACCGTTCGAGTCGATCGAGCGGTTGGCCAAGTCCGTGGGCGACGTGTGCGTCGTCGGTGCGGGGACCGTGCTGAGCGTCGATGACGTGATCAGATCCGAGGCAGCAGGGTCTCGGATCATCGTTTCGCCCAACACGGACGCCGATGTCATAAGAGCTGCCGTCGCTCGGAACCTGCGCCCATATCCGGGTGCCATGACACCGACCGAGGCATTCCGGGCAATCGCTGCCGGTGCGCGCAACATCAAACTGTTCCCGGCCGATGCCGTCGGGACAGCTGGGATGAAAGCGTGGCAGGCAGTCCTGCCCGCTGAAGTCGAATTGCTTCCCGTCGGCGGTGTCAACAGGACCAACCTGGCCGCCTGGGTGGCCGCAGGCGCGGGAGGCGCAGGGCTCGGATCGTGCCTGTACCGACCCGGGGACGGCGCGGACATCGTCCGTGGCCGCGCAGTCGAACTCATCGATATCTGGTCGGCGGAAGCCGCCCGAAACTGACCCACACAACCCCGGGGGCCTCGGCTCCACGCCACACAGGAGGACCGATGAAGATCAAATCCCTCACCACCTATACCGTTCCGCCGAGATGGCTGTTCCTGAGGATCGAGACGGACGACGGTGTGGTCGGCTGGGGTGAACCGGTCCTCGAAGGTCGGGCCGCCTCGGTCGCCGCTGCGGTCGAGGAGCTGTCCGACTACCTCGTGGGCCAGGATCCGACCCAGATCGAAGACTTGTGGACCGTCATGTATCGATCGGGGTTCTATCGTGGCGGCGGCATCCACATGAGTGCCCTGGCCGGCATCGACCAGGCACTGTGGGACATCAAGGGCAAAGCCCTCGGCGTTCCGGTGCACGAACTTCTCGGTGGTCGCGTCCGAGACCGGATCAAGGTCTATTCCTGGATCGGAGGTGACCGGCCCTCGGAGACGGCGAAGGCAGCGCGCGAGGTGGTCGACCGAGGGTTCACAGCTGTGAAGATGAACGGCACCGAAGAACTTCAGTACCTCGACTCGTGGGAGAAGGTCGACCGGTGTCTGGCCAACGTCGCGGCGATTCGCGACGCGGTCGGCCCGAACGTCGGCATCGGTGTCGACTTCCACGGACGAGTACACAAGCCGATGGCCAAGGTCTTGCTGCGCGAACTCGAACCGTTCCGGTTGATGTTCGTCGAAGAGCCTGTCCTATCCGAGCACGTCGACGGTTTCGTCGACGTGCTGCGACAGTCGCCGATCCCGATCGCGCTAGGCGAAAGGCTATATTCCCGTTGGGATTTCAAATCGGTTCTCGCATCCGGAGCGGTAGACATCATCCAGCCGGACCCATCACACTGCGGCGGGCTCACGGAGGCACGGAAAATTGCGAACATGGCCGAGGCCTATGACGTCGCACTCGCACTGCACTGCCCCCTCGGACCGATCGCCCTGGCCACCTGCCTGCAGATCGACGCAGGCTGTTACAACGCGACAATTCAGGAGCAGAGCCTCGGCATCCACTACAACACCTCGAATGATCTGCTCGACTACCTGGTCGATCCCTCGGTCTTCACCTATGCGGACGGGCAGGTCCGAATCCCGAACGGCCCCGGGCTTGGCATCGAGGTGAACGAGGACTACGCCATCGAACGAGCGGCCGAAGGGCACCGCTGGCGTAACCCGGTGTGGCGCCACAGCGACGGATCCTTCGCGGAGTGGTGAGATCGATGTTGCAGATCCAGAAGGACGGTCGGTTCAGCCCGGTTGCTGCGCAGGCATCGAAGGCCCGTGTGCTCATCGCGGTGATGCTGTTCGTGACCGTTGTCATCAACTACATGGACCGGGCCAATCTGTCGATCGCGTTGCCCGCGATCGCCGACGAAATGGACCTCTCGACGGCCCAACAGGGACTGCTGCTCTCTGCCTTCGGCTGGACCTATGCAGCGCTGCAGATTCCAGGAGGGTGGCTCGTCGACCGCATTCCCCCGCGAGTGCTCTACCCCGCATGTCTCATCCTGTGGTCGGCGGCCACCGTCTTCATGGGGATCGTCGGCGGCTTTCTGGCGCTCATCGCGCTGCGCCTACTCGTCGGCGTGTTCGAGGCGCCTGCGTACCCCATCAACAACCGGGTCGCGACTACCTGGTATCCGGAGCGCGAACGTGCGACGGTGATCGGCTTCTACACCTCCGGGCAGTTCATCGGTCTTGCTCTGCTCACCCCCTTCCTGGCCTGGCTGCAGGCAGTGCTGTCGTGGCACTGGGTATTCATCGTCACTGGTGTGATCGGGATCATCTGGGGTGTCGTCTGGTACGCGTTCTACCGCGAACCGAGCGACTCACGGGCAAACGAGGCCGAAATCGAACTGATCCGGGATGGCGGCGGGCTCGTGGACCTCGAACAGGGGCAACAACCCGAACGCCCGGCCGTGACCCGGAACGACGTCGCCACCGTACTCGGCAGGCAAAAGCTGTGGGGGATCTATCTGGGGCAGTTCTGCCTCACGTCAACTTTGTGGTTCTTCCTGACCTGGTTCCCCACATACCTCGTCGACTACCGCGGAATGGATTACATCGAATCCGGTTTCCTCGTCTCACTGCCGTTCATCGCTGCACTTGTCGGCGTGCTGTTTTCCGGGGTGTTCTCCGACTTCTTGCTTCGGAGAGGGGCATCGCTGGGAGTCGCCCGCAAAGGCCCGATCATCGTGGGACTACTGTTGACCGTCGCAATGCTCGGCGCCAACTTCACTGACTCCACCGCGCTGGTGATCGTGTTGCTTTCCGTCGCGTTCTTCGGCAACGGCCTTGCGTCGATCACCTGGTCGCTTGTGTCCGCACTCGCACCGAAGCGACTACTCGGACTCACCGGTGGAATGTTCAATTTCATAGGGAATCTGTCGTCGATCGCAACGCCCATAGTCATCGGTCTGCTCGTCACCGACCAGAGTTTCGCGCCTGGATTCGTCTATATGACCGTGGTGACAGCACTGGGGATCGCGTCGTACATCTTCCTAGTGGGAAAAGTGGAACGCGTGAAGGGGTGAGCCCCGGTTCCTCCTCAGTACAGTGCCGCGGCCAGCTTCCGACGTGCGGTAATCACAACTGGTTCGGCGGGATCGAACAGTTCGAACAGTTCGAGCAGCCGGGTCCGCGCCCGGGTCTTGTCGTCCCCGGTACTGCGGGCGACAAGGGCGATAAGCCGAGCAAAGGCCGCATCCGGGGCCTGTGAATAGACCTCGACGTCGGCCGCACGCAGTTGTGCCTCGACATCGTCCGGGGCGGCGTCCGCAGCGGCAACCGCGCCAGAATCAACCGACTGCACCCGGGCGAGGAAGCGTACCTGGCGCACTGCGCCAAGTGCTTGTGCGTTTGCGGGTTCTTCGTCGAGGATCTTCTGGAACTCGGCTTCCGCTGCCGCCAAGTCGCCTTCGTCGAGCGCTGCCTCGGCCGCGACGAAACGAGGGTCTTCCGGCTCGGGTTCGTCCGTGTCGCCCCCACCAGCCGGCGGACCGGACAACTTCCCGGCTACCGCTTGCTGTATCGCAGCAAGCCACTGACGCAACTGCGGCTCTGGCTGTACGCCCTGGAAGTCGGCGAGAGGTTGTCCAGCGGCGATCGCGACCACAGTCGGAACGGACTGAACGCCGAATGCCTGCGCAATTCGCGGGTTGGCGTCTACATCGACTTTCGCGAGCACCCACGTGCCACCCGCCTCGCGCGCCAACTTCTCGAGCAGAGGCGACAGCTGCTTGCATGGCTCACACCAGGTTGCCCAGAGGTCGACGATGACAGGGACCTGCTGGGAGCGGACGAGCACCTCGGCTTCGAACGTGGCCTCGGTGACGTCGACGACAGCCTGGAGCCCCGTGCCACCCGGAGCAGCACCGTCGCCAGGAGCTGCCGGGGGCGGCTGTGGGGCGTTCGCACGCTCCTTGAGCGCGGAGAGATCGACTGCCCCGGTCATGGCTGCGGCCATTGCCGAGGAACGCGCTGAGGGACGAGAACCTGGTCGAGTCACGCTCTCCAGTTTGTCACGATTCGCGTACCTACTGGAACGCGGGCCGAACAATCGGTCGTTCCAGCGAGCCGGCGTCGGTCCAGGTCTTCAGACCAGTATGGCTTCGCTCTTGACGGCGCTGGGATCGGAGAGCTCTGCCATGCGGCCATTTCGTACGGCCCAGACCTCGAAGACGACGGTGCCGAAGGGTGGGATGCTCGCGAAGAGTGCCCAGAAGCTGGTGAGCGGGTTCCAGCTGAGTTTGCGGGCGGTCCACAACGCGATCAGCACGTACAAGATGAAAACACCGCCGTGGACTGGTCCGAAGATCTTCACACCGATCTCGTTGCCGTCCGCCGGGATGTACTTGAAGGCCATGCCGACGAGAAGGCCTACCCAGGTGATTGCTTCCAGAATCGCGACAAATCGGAAGCGTTTGGCCGTTGTGCTGAGATCAAGAGCGTTCACCATGGCGGCTATTGTGCCCGACATGCACAGACAGTCCGTAGTCGAGTGCTACACGCCACACAACTTCTCCAGCCGCGATCTTCCCTGGCTCTGCGTCGGGCGTCACTCGGACGTGTAGGCAGCGACCGAAGTCACATCCCGATGAGACCTATCGAGGCGATGGTACTAGCGTCAAGGGTATGACCCAGTCTTCCGCGGCACAGATTCCGCCACCACTGTCTTCGAACCTCGTGGTCGGCATAGACCACGTGGGCATTGCAGTGCCCGATCTCGACGTCGCGGTCTCGTGGTACGTCGAGCACCTCGGCATGGTGTCCACGCATGAGGAAGTGAACGAGGAGCAGGGTGTGCGCGAGGCAATGCTGAGCGTTGCCGGCTCGCCCGAAGACAGCACTACGCTGCAACTTCTCGCACCGTTGAACGAGAAGTCGACCATCGCGAAGTTCATCGGCCGTAGCGGTCCCGGCCTCCAGCAGTTCGCGTATCGCGTCACGGACATCGAAACCCTCTCGGCTCAGCTCCGCGATCGTGGCGTCCGGCTCCTGTACGACACTCCCAGACGTGGAACCGCCGGCTCGCGAATCAACTTCATCCACCCGAAGGACGCGGGTGGCGTTCTCATCGAACTCGTCGAGCCCGCGACCCATTGATCGTGCAACGCTCCTCACCATAGGCAGAGGGACCCGCTTCACTTTTGCCAGGTAGATTGGCATCCATGTCAAACGAGCTGGACCGCGATTCGATCTCTCTTCCTTTCTCCACCGTGCGCAAGGGGTTCGACCGTGACGAGGTACGTAACTACTTCGAACGATTCGATGCAGAACTCCGCGTCACTGCCGCCGACCGCGATGCGGCGGCGGCGCAGGCTCGAGATCTCGCCAAGCAGCTCGAAGATGTACGGGAAGAGAACGAGGGACTCCGGAAGGACGTCGACCGCCTGTCCGTACCTCCGACCACTGCCGAGGGAATGAGTGACCGCATCTCCCGAATGCTCCGTCTCGCGTCCGACGAAGCCTCCGAGGTGCGCGCAAAGGCTGAGGCCGAAGCGGCCGAAACGATCTCTGTCGCCGAGCAGGAAGCTGCCCAGCTTCGGGGCCACTACGAGTCCCTGATCGCGGAGATCGAAGACCGTCGCAGTGCACTCGAGGTTCAGCACGAACAGACCATGACGAAAGCCCGCACGGAGGCCGCACGGATCGTCACGGCTGCTCAGTCCGAGCGTGACCGCTTGAACGCCGAAGCCGAACGGCGTCGATCGCAAGTGCAGGACGACTTCGACCGCACGATGTCCGATCGGCGCCGGAAGGCGATAGCCGAGGCCAACGAACTCGAGAGCACCAGCAAGGCGGAAGCGCATCGCCGTGTCGCGGAAGCTACCCACGAGGCCAACGAACTCGAGAGCACCAGCAAGGCGGAAGCGCATCGCCGTGTCACGGAAGCTACCCACGAGGCTGAGCGAAGGCTGCAAGCGGCGACCGATCAGTCGGAGCGCAAGATCACGCACGCACGAGAACTCGCCGAAGAACTTCGTGTACTTCGCGGTCGAATTCTGGCTCAGCTCTTGGGCATTCGAGGCCAGCTCGATTCTGTTCCCGCCATGCTGGCCTCAGTCAACCGAGAAAGCGAACTCCTCGGCGCGCAGAACGAGGACGCACCATCACTCTCCCCGGCGGGTGCAGAGTCGAACAACGGTTCCACGTCGAACTCGGCAGGCACCGAGTTCGGCCCGGATAGTGCAGGTGGCGCGCCAGCGGAGAACAACTCCGCAGGGCCGTCCACGAGCGACAAGAGTGCGGGCGACCGGTCGATCGACCAGCGAAACGTTCGCACCGGGAACTAGGACCACCTGCGCGTCAAGCCCCGGGTACCGCGACCCGACCAACATCCACTGTGCCAATGCCTGCGGTCTTCACCGCTGCCGTAATCCGCGGGCCAGGCGACGAGGTGGGCCACGCCTGGCCGGATTTCGTGGTCGCAGCCCGGGCACCTGTACGACTTGGTCGCTCGCGCACCAGGGACTGTGCGGACGATGTAAGTCTCGTCCGAGGCACCGGCCGGACCGGATTCCCGGCGTATCAACGCACTGCCGAACAGTGTGCCTTCGGAGTCATTCGAGGGCACACTGCGGCGCGAATTCTTACGCTGCGGTCTACGACGGGGCACGGTCTCAGTCCATTCGTCAGAAGAGCCGGAGTTCGGCGCTGTCGGTGCCGCGTAGCGCGTCGTAGTCGAGTACAAGGCACCGAATCCCGCGGTCGCCGGCAAGGGTCTTGGCCTGCGGCTTGATCTGCTGGGCCGCAAAGACACCACTCACCGGAGCAAGCAGTGGATCCCTGTTCAACAGTTCGAGATAGCGCGTGAGTTGTTCGACACCGTCGATGTCGCCTCGCCGCTTGATCTCGACGGCAACAGATTCCCCGTCCGCATTCCTGCACAACAGATCCACCGGCCCGATCGCGGTCATGTACTCCCGGCGTACGAGTGTGTAACCGCTGCCGAGGGTTTCGACGTGCTCGGCGAGCAATTCCTGCAGGTGTGCCTCGACGCCATCTTTGACAAGCCCTGGGTCGATCCCGAGTTCGTGACTGGAGTCGTGCTCGATTTCCTCGATGGTGATCCGGAGTTCCTCTCCGGCCTTGTTCGTGACCAACCACAAGGATTTGCCGTCTCCCACCGAATCCTCGACCAGCCAGCACGGCGGACTCATCCAGTTAAGCGGCTTGTAAGCACGGTCGTCGGCATGAATGCTGACGGACCCGTCGGCCTTGATCAGTAGTAGTCGACGAGCCATTGGCAGGTGGGCCGTCAAACGACCGACGTAGTCGACTCGGCATCGAGCAATCACTAGGCGCACCTAGTCACCCTAAGCGATTGCGGCGACATGTCTCGAACGACAAGGCTCCCAGTTCGAGAATGTTCGCGCCACGGCGGAGTCGGCACACGCCTCGACGGCAGCGCTCGGACTTCAAACCTCGATCTGTGGATCTGATGACACCGCTACAGCCGCCCGGCCGACCCAGCGGTCGAGCGCGACTGCCATCCAGGCTGCGACAACTCCAGGTATCACGAAGATCGTCCAGCCCAACAAGTTCGGGAAGATGGTGTGACCCAATACGCCGGAATCGACGAGTAGATACGCGACCAAGGCGAGAACCGCAGCCGGTGGAAGTGCCCACAGACACGCCCGTTGCTTCCGCCGGGCGACCAGCCACCCGGCCGTCAGGGCTGTGACACCTGTAACGATCATGATGATCAGGATCGCTTTGGTCCCGTAGAAGCCGACAGCATCCGCGATGTCCTCGAGTGTGCCCATGACCAGTGCTCTGACTACCAGTGCCGACAGAGCCAATGCACAGCCGATCCCGGCCCTCGCGCGACTGCGGGCAGATATCGACACGGCCAACGCCACTCCGACTGAAATGACCAGAACTTGAGCCGATACAGCGATCCTCCCAGGTCCGATAGTGGAAAAGGTCGGCAACAGGAATGCGATCAGAACAGAGGTCCACAGAGTCAGATGCCCGACGAGCAGTCGGACCGGTTCGGTCCGCTCGTCGGACCAGAAATCAACTGGAGCACCACCCAGATCGGAGCGCTGAGTCGCAAAACGTGAGGGCGATTCATCCGGTTCAGCCACGTCGACGATTATCGAACATCTCGGTAGGTTGCGCGGAAGAAGCCATGAGAACTCATCCGACAGCATCCCGCATCATGCGTTCGCCAAAGGCAGCTTGCCACCAGGCAGACCAACTCGAGCCAGAGCACCCGGGTGTACGGGCAGACCCAACCAATGGCGAGCTGTCTGGCTACCGCCCAGATCGGCCCGTGTGCGCGCCGACACGTGGACGGCCGCCGAGTCCCGACATCTGCGCTGCACCCCACTGAACAACGCACTTCATCTCTCTGGCAGCGCATTTCAGCGACAAGCCAACTGCACTTCCTGCGGGTCGCGTGGCTCCCGGACAAGGCATTACCCGCGCTCTGACGCCGTCTCCGCGATCTCGGGCAGGTACCCACGCCACTTGACGAGGACGAGTGCCAGGCTCGCCGACGCGGCGATCGCTCCGACAACGAACATCAGCGGGTAGGTAACCGCAGGGTTCGCGCCCGTGATCATCGCCATCACGGCAGGTACCGCGAAGCCGAGGTAGCTGAGAGAGTAGAAGACCGCGGTGAGACCGGCCAAATCGTCGGGGCCGGCGATGCGTTGAACCTCCAGCAGCCCCGATACCAGCGCGAGACCGTAGCCACACCCCAGAACCGCGGCCGCGATAATCGACATCGGCACCGTGAGGACGCCCGATGCGATGGCCGCAATGGACATGCCTGCCATGAGCACCCCAAGGGCCACCGCGACCGCCCGGCCGTTGCGTGGGGTGTCGATCCTGCGCCCGAGTGCCTGGATCCCGAACCCCGAGCTGAGGGCGATCATGCACAACAGTGCCGAGAACGCCACGGGCACACCGCCACTGCGGCTGGACATGAGTGCCGGCATCACCGCGTACGCCGACGCGGCGGCACCGAACACCCACGGCGCCACCGGGGCCACGACGTACAGGAACCGGCGGTGCCCGGCCGAGGGGATCCTCAGGTCCTTCGCGAAGGACCCGATCGAGTCGACCCGTACCGCGGTGCGGGTCTCGGGAACCTGCCGTAGCGCAACGCCGACGGCGAGGGCGAGCGTCGAGTGCACGGCATAAGGGAGTGCGTTTGGCCACGGAGCCCACTGCGCGAGGACACCGGCAACGCCCGCGCCGATGCCGAAACCGGCGGTCAGACTCATTGCGGCACGTCGGGCGCCGGATCCTGGCCGGGCCGACGGGTCTCGGTCGGGCGTCGACAGCTCCTTGAGCCAGCTTCCGCCGACAGCCATGCCCAGTCCCAGCGCTACGCCGGAGAGTACCCGCCCGACGATCAACAAAGCCGCGGACTCCGAACCCGCCGCCAATACCAGTGAACCTGCCACTGCAACGAACGGCGCCGGCAGCATCAGGGAACGTCGTCCCAGGCGGTCTGACAGCGGACCTCCGACCAGCAGCGCGGGAACGATGCCGAGTACGTACGCGAACAAGAAGGTGTCGACCATCACCTGTGAGAATCCGTGCTCGAGCCTGTACATCACCAGCAACGGCGTGAACTCGTTGCCTCCCCACGCCACCGCGAACATGCCCGCGGCAACGAGCATCCACGCTCGCAGGCGTGTGGGCGCCTCGGTTGTGGTGACGGCGACACTGTCTTCGACCGCGGTCATCGCCGCCCACCCATACCGAGAGCGTGAACCTCTCGCATGTGCTGCCGGACGGCCGAAGCGAATCCACCCGCGTCGGCGGCCTCGATCAGGTCGGCCAGGCGGGTGTGATCCTCGATGATCTTGGTGATTTGTTCTGGATCGCGTGCAAGCGAATGCGCCGTCATCCTGCGTTGACGCTCCCTGAGCCCGTCATAGAAGGTCACGAGCAACGGATTACCCCCGGCACGGACCAGCGCACGATGGAAGTCGGCGTCGAGGGCGCTGAACCGCGCGGCATCGCCCGTGGACGCGACCAGCTCGCGTTGCTGCGCCAAATTTGTCCGGAGCGTCTCGACGAGCGAATCCCGAATGCGGCGATCTGCTACCACGGCCTCGACTGCGTGCACCTCCACGAGCAGACGTGCATCGACGACGTGTTCGGCCTCTCCCTCGGCGACCGGCACGACCAACGCTCCCCGCTTCGGGTAGAGCCGCATCCAGCCCTCCGCCTCGAGCCGCAGGAACGCCTCTCGCACAGGGGTCCTGCTGGACCCCATACGAGTAGCGATCTCGCCCTCGCTGATGAGTTCTCCGCCCGGAAGCTCCCCGGACAGGATGAGCTCCTTGACTTCGCGGTAGGTCAGCTCTGCCGCCGAATACAACTTAGACACAAGGTGTATTTATACGTTGTCGGGCGGATCTGGGACCGGCCGGGGTCCGCAGTCGGCTGGGTTGACATTCCGGGAATGCCGAAGGCCCCCACCATGTTTGGTGGGGGCCTTCGGGAACGGGTGTTCGGCGGTGTCCTACTCTCCCACACCCTGTCGGGTGCAGTACCATCGGCGCTGGAGGGCTTAGCTTCCGGGTTCGGAATGGGACCG
>NZ_JBFAMC010000006.1:0-169030 GCF_040656415.1 Rhodococcus sp. NPDC049939
TTTTGAGTAGGTCGGGGAATGCCCGCACGTACAGATCCCAGTTGAAGAATGTGTCTTTGAGTTGTTGGAGTGTCGATTTGGGTTGTGCTGCTGGTGTTTCTGCGGTGTTTTGTGGGTTCAGTGCGGCCAGGGCGGCGAAGTCGGGGAGGTCGGGTGTGGGTGCGGCCTTGCTGCCGGGTTTCCAGCCTTCGGGCAGTGGGCGCGGCACCCAGTCGGAATACAGTCGGGCCCAGGTGCCGTCGGCGATGATCGCGTCGAGCCCGGAGTTCAGTGCATCGATCAGAGGCTGGTTCTCCTGCGCGACGGCCCAACCCATGAAGTTGTTGATGCTGAAGGTGTCCTGGACGATCGCGACCGGGTCACCGGGTGAGATGATGCCCAAGGCCTGCTGTGACGGCGCCACCCAGGCGTCTATCTGTCCGGACAGAAGGTTCGCGTACGCGGTCGCGTAGTCCGGAAATTTCACCGGGTCGAGTCCCAGCGTGTTCTCCACGTAGTCGTCCTGCACGGTGCCCTGGACGACGCCTATGCGGGTGGAGGAGTTCAGGTCGCTGAAACTCTGGATCGGCCCGTCGGTCGCGGCGACCAACGAGAAGTAGCCGAAGTCGTAGCCGTTGGTGAAGCCGACGGTGGCACGGCGCTCGTCCGTCGTCGTGATGGACGACGACCCGACATCGAAGCGGCGGGCGGCAACCTGGGCGAGCAGCCCGGCAAAGTCTGTGCCGACGAAGTTGATCTGCAGGCCTAGTTTGGCGGCGATGGCCTTGAGGAGTTCGTTGTCGTAGCCGGAGAACTGGCTCTCCGAGTTGATGCAGATGCTCGGTGGTGCGTCCGTCAGGGTGCCGACGGTCAGGACACCGGGGGTGATCAGGTTCAACCTCGAGGTGTCGATCTGATCGAGCGGGACGACGTTGTCGGTGGTGTACCTGTCCACGGCGGCCGGCCCCGACGCTGTCTCTACGTTGGTGGGCGCGGCAGTTGCCGAGCCGGGTCCGGGCGGGGAGCACAGATCACGCGCCGCCGTACCCGACGTGTTTTCGCCAGTCGAACACGATGCCAGCACAAGCACAGCTGCGAGCAGCAGTGCGGCCAGCACTCGAACCTTCGCTCCGGCGGAAGACAGCATACTGAGAAGCCTAGCCTCGCTAGCCGGGTTCCGGCGGGCAGTCTATGCGGGGGGGCATCGGCGCACCCCTGCGCCATCCAGGCATCTGATTTTCATGATTGGCGCATTCACTCGCGTGGCGAGATCTGCTGCTGTCTCTTCGCCGGCCAATGTCGTGGGGGTAATCCTCCTTGTTGGGCGACAGGCCAGTACGAGCGCCGACAGCGGAGAGAAACCGAGCCGCCCGATCGACAAGCACTCCCGCGTGTCAGCTTCCCCAGGTGCGTCTCACCCGACGCGTGAGAATCCGTTCATCGACCTCCGGCCCGGCTCCGACTCCGCCCAAGTGTGCGGGACGATATCGTCTACCGCAATACCGTTGGACCAAGGAATTCGCAAACCTGAAGGGCGAGAGCAAGGTCGAGTTTGCTGTGCCCGGCGATTCCGGTGCCCGGTTCGCCCAGTGCCTTGGTGACGCGGTACTTGACCGTATTGCGGTGCAGATTCATTTGCTGGGCGGTGTGCAGGTGGCTCTCGCCGTGGGCGAAGTATGTGCTCAGGGTCAACCGCAAAGTGGCTGCCTGATCGGTGTTCTCGGCGAGCGGGCCGAGGACCTCCCATACCCATGCCCGTGTGGAGTCGAGGTTCTCGGCCAGTAGCGACACGACGGCGACTCCGCGATCGCCGAAGCTGACCACCGGCCGAGCGGGTGTGTTGGGAACGTTGGCGACGGAGTAGGCGGCACGGGCCTGTTCATGCGATCGGCGAAACCCTGTTATCCCGGCCGAAGGTAGTCCGATCGCGGTCCGGACTCCAGCCCTCGCGGGCAGTGCGGCTGAAAGTTCGGTGGTATCGATGACAGGTTGGCGACGACCGAATGGGAGCCAGGCCCAAAGTGTTTGGCGATCGATGGCGGTGACGATGGGAGCGGAATCCGTCGTGAGGTGGCGCGCAATGTCGAGCACGTAGTGGTCGAGCGTGTTGAGGCCCGCATCGTCGTCCGGTCCGGTCGACCAGAGGATCATCGCAACATGGGTCTGGTCGAGTCGGTAGTGCGTTTCGGTTTCGAAAGTGGATCCGTCGCTGCCCGTCCCGTTGAGGAGGGTGTGGATGATCGACGAGTGGACGTTGCCGCGGGCACCGAGCCACCGCCGCCGCTCCTGCTCGTATGCATCGAATACGTAGAGTGTGATCCAGTCGATGTAGCTGTACATAACCTCCGACAAGTGTTTGAGCACAGCCAATGTCATCGGACCCGGCAGCCCCAACGAGTCGACCTCGTCGTAGCAGATCTTTCTCAGGGCGTCCTGCCCCATGTAATAGGCTCGCACCAACGAGTTGGAAGACACGTCACGTTGGGCCAATCTCAGCGCGTATTCGACGGCCGCCGTCGTCGGTTGCAGGTGATCGACGGGAATATCGTTGGCGAGGACGTGGATGATCGTCGAGATGTTGCCCTGCACGCTGGCTTCGAGCAGTTCGACGAGTTGTGGGTCTTCATTGAGTTGGTCGACCTCGTGCGCGAGCAGTCCTGTCATCGCGTGAGTGATTTCTGCCTGCCGTGCGTCGAGCTTTCGTGCTATCCCGGCGACGATGTCGAGGACTTCGGTCTCCGTCATAGCGGGCACCTGGGAAAGCTTGCGCCTCTCACCGGCCTGGCGGTCGCCGGCATTGCTCACAGCGTATCCTTTCTGCTCCGACGCAGATTGCGTAGGGCGGATTGCGCGTTCGGTAGCCACGGCTGCTCGTTGATCGCATCGGCCGTCTTGTAGGTTTCCCGCTCAGAGTCACTGGGCGGGGGGCCGATTAGATCACGGGTCATCTCGCGCGGGTCACCTACGCGCGGGCCGCCTGGGCAATCTGGATCAGGTTGCCGCACGTGTCGTCGAAGACGGCTGTAGTTACCGGGCCCATATCTGTGGGTTCCTGGGTGAAGTGCACCCCGAGTCCGTGCAGCCTCAGGTATTCGGCTTGAACGTCGTCCACGGCGAACGAGGTGCACGGTATGCCGTCAGCGACCAGCGCGGTCTTGTATGACTTGGCCGCTGGGTGGTCGTCGGGTTCGAGTAGGAGTTCGGTTCCATCAGGATCCTCGGGTGACACCACGGTGAGCCATCGGAACTTACCTAGTGGAACGTTGGTCTTCTCTGTGAATTTGAGGATCTCTGTATAGAAGCGGAGCGCTTTGTCCTGATCGTCAACGAGCACGCTGGTTACGTTGATTCGCATCGTGGTCCCTTCTGTCGACAGTGCCGGCGCCGAGGCCGTCATCGATGTTGTTGGCTGTGTTCACCGCGCATCCCCTCCGCCCCGTCGCAAGTAGCGCAGTGCGGATTGTGCCGCGTTGTATCCGCACATCCCGTGCGCTCCGGCACCGGGCGGAGTCGATGCCGAGCACAGATACGTGCCTGGCACGCCGGTGCTGTACGGGTCGAGGGCGACACGCGGTCGAAGCACCACCTGCGTCTCGTTGTTGGCGCCACCGATGATATCCCCGCCAACGTGGTTGGGATTGAACTCGGCCAGCCCGGCTGGACCGGTGCTGGTGGTCGCGACAATCCGATCCCGGAAACCCGGCGCGAATCGCTCGATCTGCGCGGTGATCGCCTCCGTCGCATCGCCCGTATAGCCTTGCGGGACATGTGCGTACGCGTACAGCGGATGCAGATCACCCTTCGATCGGGAGGGATCAGCCACAAATTGCTGGCCCAGCAGCACATACGGTCGTTGCGGCATTTGCCCCAGGGTGACCTCACGCTCGGCGTCCGCGATTTCGGCGAAGGTGCCACCGAGATGCACGGTACCCGCACGGCCGCATGCGGGTTCGGTCCACGGCACCTCGCCGTCCACGGCAAAGTCGACCTTGAATGCGCCGGGCGCGTGCTTGAATCGCTTGTACGCACGCGCGATCCTGTCGGGCAGTCGATCACCGAGTATGCCCAATGCGGCGGATGGTGCGACGTCCAGCAGGACCACGTCCGCTGCCGGGATGTCGCCCCAGGTGCGCACAAGCGCACCCGTGGTGATCTTGCCGCCGTGATCGGCCAGTGCGGCCGCGAGCGCGGTGGTGATCGACTGGGAACCCCCCTCGGCGACGGGCCAGCCGTAGCGGTGACCCGCAGCGATGATCATCAACCCGACAGCCGAGGTCGCGAGACGATCGAGACGGTAGTAGGCGTGCGCGGCGACACCGCCGAAAAGCGCACGCCCCTTCTCGGTTCGCCACCAGCGTGCCGCCACGGTAGCCGGCAGCAACGCGCGGGGCCCGAAAGTCGCGAGTCGGATCGGGTGCCGTGGCACATTCGCGATCGGACGCATCAGGTCGGACGCCAGATCATCGAATCCGTCGGCGAGGTCCCCGAACATGCGCCGCCAGCGTGTGCCGTCCTCGCCGAGGCCGGCGGCGGTGGCGGAGACCGATCTGCGCAGTAGTCCAGCCTCGCCGGAGTCGAGGGGGTGGGCGCAGTCGATCTCCGGCCACTTCCAAGTCAACCCGTACCGCGTGAGGTCGAGCGTCTGCAGGTATGGCGATCCCGCTCCCATCGGGTGGAACGCGGAACAGTGGTCGTGCAGGAGTCCAGGAACGGTGAGTTCACCCGAGCGGGTACCGCCGCCGATGGTGTCGGCGGCTTCGAGGACCTGGACACTGACCCCGTGGCGGGCCAGGTGGAGGGCGGCAGCGAGCCCGTTCGGCCCGCTGCCGACCACGACGGCCGTGGTCACGAGTGCACTCCGCTGCCCTCGCCGCTCTCACGCATCTTCGGCTCCTCGATCATTTCCGGGTCGGTCAGTGCCCGGTTCGCATCTACCTCCAGTGTCCACTGCACGTCGAACGGGATGGGTCCGTTCGGTAGCCACGGCTGCTCGTTGATGGCGTCGGCCGTTTTGTAAGTTCCCCGTTCGATGACACCGAGCGCGGCGTCTATCACCTTGTATTCCTGAACGCCCTTGTGGATGGGCTGCGATTCGATCCACGCGACGAGGAACTCGCCCGGTGCAAAGTTGCATCGTCTCTGGATAGCTGCGATCAGGTGCTCGTTGTGGAAGTGGCCGTCACCGAAGTTGAAGGCGACCAGAGAATTGCAGCTGAATTCGGCTTCACGCAGCGTGTAGGTGTCGATGTCCTCTCCGAGATGGTTGATCATCAGAGAGAACAGGGCACGTCCCTGACTGTGTAGCGACCGGAAGCCGAGCAGTTGGTGCATCACCACGTCCGCCTCTTCCGGCGAGAAGGTGTCCAGAAGTTGGGTGCGGGTGATCTTGGCGGGGCGGGGGATGAACTGGTCGAGTTTCGCCTCGGCGCCCGGTGCGAAAGCCCAGGTTGCCGAGGCCCAGTTGCCGGCGTACTGACGCATTGACGGCAGGAACGAGACCAGGTCGGGTCGCAGGTTGCCCAGGATCGGGAAGAACAGCAGCCCGACGACGATTGCTGCGAGCAGCCACATGGACGACATGTCCGTGACGCCGTAGCCGTCCCATGCCGGGAACCCGGCGAACAAGAAAATGGTTGCGAAGGTGAACAGCAGATTCCACTCGAGCGGCACCGCCAGCGGGAACGTCGACAGGATGAACAGGTGGAATGCGACCATGAGCACCACTGCCGCCAGGGTCAGCGTGCGGTTGGTGGAGAACAGCAGCACCAGGGGTGTAGCCACCTCGACAATCGTGCCGAGTACGTGGGCGACGCTACCGGCAACCTTGGACGGGCGCAGGTCCTCGGGGTAGTTGCGGTAGTGCGCGCGCTTGACCGCCTTGGACGGCATCCACGGGGTGTTGCTGATCATCGGCGGCACCACCATGGAGAAGTGGTGACCGATCTTCGAGATGCCGGCGCCGACCCACACCACCACGATCAGTAGCTTGAGTGCGACGATCATGTCCACGAACGACAACGTCGCGGAGAACAGGATCGCAGGCAGGTACTGCTCGCTACGCGCGGCGAGGAAGATGATCTTGTCGCGAAGGCCGATGATGACCAGCAGTGCGATGATCGGGAACAACACGGCGGGGCGGACGAGGCCTGCGTTATCCGCGATCGCAGCGTCGATCGACGCGGTGTGCGCTCCTGGCAGGATGAGCGCGACGACGATGTTCACAAGAAGTGCGCCGTACAGGGCGACGTCGAAGACGGTCCGCGTGTCACCGGAGGTCAGCGGCACCTTGCCCGGCCACGGTGCGAGCCGGATTGTGCCGGGGCGCAAGTAGTACCGGAAGCCGCCGGTCATCGGCTTGAAGTGGCCGGCGAGCGGGCCCCACGATCCGGCGAGGCCGATCGATTCGAGTAGCACCGTCCATAGAATCAGCTTCTGATAGACGATCGGCTCGTTCCACCACGCCCCGACCTCGAGAACGTTGTGGCCGGATGTGAAGGTCGCGATGGACAGTCCCGCGCCGATGTAGACGACGAGCAGCTTCAGAATGTAGATGGTGTGAACCATCTTCGGTGTTCCGAAACCGTTTTCGACCCAGTGTGTCGACGTAGCACGAATGCGGTCGAGGAACGGACGGTCGAGAAAGGTGGCGGGGTCGACTTCAGGGGGGTTCCCTGTCATGAATCCCATCGCAAGGCTCCTTGAGGTAGTGGGGATATCGCCTCGGGGGCGGGCCGAGGTGTGGGGTGGATGGTGGTGTCAGCTCACAGGCTGGGGGTGGTGGCGGCTGCGTAGATCTGGTTTGTCGATCTTTCCGACGGGGTTTCGTGGTAGTGCTTCGACGATGTGGATGGCCACCGGAAGCTTGACTTTCGTGATTCGGCCGACGAGGTGTGCTGCAAGATCGTCGGCGGTGACCTGTGCTTCCGGGTAGGTGACGACGTACGCGACGGGCACTTCGCCGTACACCTCGTCCGGGGCTCCGATCACGGCTGCCTCCAGCACGGCGTCATGGGTGGCCAGAGCGTTCTCGATTTCCTTCGGGTAGATGTTCTCCCCACCACGGATGATCATGTCCTTGATGCGGTCGACGAGTGTGAGATAGCCGTCCTCATCGAGTTTTCCGACGTCGCCGGTGTGCAACCAGCCGCCGACGATGGTGCGTTCGGTTTCCCCTGGACGGCCGAGATAACCGCGCATCACGTTCGCACCCCGGATGACCACCTCACCGATCGTCCCAGTGGGCACAGGCGAACCATCCTGGTCCACGATCGCGAGAGTCTGTCCCGGAAGCGCGGGGCCGACGGTGCCGAGCTTGCGAACGCCGTCCGGGGGATTGCACGCCGATGCGCAGGTACCTTCCGTCAGCCCGTACCCCTCGACGATGACGAGACCGAGGCGCTTCTCGGCGCGGTCGAGGAGTTCCTTCGAGATCGGGGCGGCTCCGCAGACAGCGAAACGCAGTGAGGAAAGGTCGGAAGCTGTGTCCGGTTGCGAGGTCAACAGCGCGTAGATGGTTGGGACGGCAGAGAAGTACGTCGGGCCCAGCCGCGCGACGTCGTCGAAGAACCGTGCAGGCGAGAAGCGCCCCGTAATGCTCAGTTGACCGCCGGCCAACATCGGGGACAGAAAGCTGACGCAGATGGCGTTGACGTGGAACAGAGGCAGGATCAGCAGGCAGTGATCCTCGCTGGTCAGCGACAAGTGTCGTGCCATGGACGAGCTCATGAATTGCAAGTTGTCGTGGGAGAGCATGACGCCCTTGGGGCGTCCGGTGGACCCCGACGTGTAGATCAGAAGCGCCAGGTCCTCGCCATCGGGGCTGCCGTTCGGTGCCCAGTCTGATGGCGTCGTGGTCGCCATCTCGTCGACCGCGATGGTCGGCTTACCCGCGGAGGGTGCGTCAGGACCCTCGTTGACGACGAGAACCGCTGCCGCGTCGTAGATTTGGTAGTCCGCTTCGTTCGCGGTGAACGTGGGGTTGACGGGCGTTGCGGCAGCGCCGATTCGCCAGGAGGCCATCAGGGCGATGAGGAGTTCTACACGGTTGGGCAGCATGATCGCGACGACATCACCGTCGCCTACGCCCTTGTCGGACAGCTGTGCGGCGAACGCGTCGACCCTTTCGGCGAACTGCTCGTAGCTCAATTCGAGGCGGTCGTCGCGCAGGCACGGCGCCGCTGCGTGCTCCGAAGCAAGATCCCAAGCGAAATAGCCAATGTGCGACACGATTTCGTCCGCCCTTCGTCCGTTATGTGACATCAGACACTATCGACGGGCTTTGTGGTGTGAAACGGTCTCGGGGGCTCGAGTTCGGTCGGGGTGTTGTCAGTTGAGCACAAAAGAGGACGTCGGAGGGCTATCCCACACGACTGCGGGCGTGCAAAAATAAGCAAGCGCTTAGAAATATCGGCACATGCCGATAATCGCTCGCGGACAGGAAGGCGGCTGTGGGAATTACATCTAGGCCAGGCCCGACAGCGGCGGTGGGGTGTTTTCGTCGCGCCAGGCGATGGCGCGCTTCAGCTCGGTCAAGTCGAATTCCGGACCGCCCACATGGACGGTGAACAGTGTGACCCCGGCGTCGACGTAGGTTGCCGCGTCGTCCATACCTGGCCACATCGTGGAGTGCGCGATGCTCTCGGGGTTGCGTCCGTTGTCGGCGCACCGATCCGCGAGGATGCCGGCCTTGCGCGAGTACGCCTCGATGTCACAGAAGCTGTGCCAGATGTCGGCGTACTGCGCGACCAGTGGCAGCGTCTTCTTCTCGCCCCCGCCGCCGATGAGGACCGGAATGTGACGATTGGGCGGCGGAATGAGCTTGCCGAGTCTGTCTTTCACGCGCGGCAGATACTCGGCGAGCAGCTTCAGTCGTGATCCGGCAGTGCCGAATTCATACCCGTACTCGTCGTAGTCTCGTTCGAACCACCCCGATCCGACTCCCAGAATGAGCCGTCCGCCACTGATGTGATCGACCGTGCGGGCCATATCCGCGAGCAGGTCCGGGTTTCGGTATCCGGCGCTACTGACAAGCGCACCGATCTCCACTCTCTCCGTCTGTTCGGCGAACGCCGCGAGCATCGTCCAGCACTCGAAGTGCGCGCCGCCCGGATCGCCGAACAGCGGGAAGAAATGGTCCCAGGTGAAGACGATGTCGACGCCGGCATCCTCGGCTCTGCGTACCGCGTCGCGGATGCGTCCGTAATCCGGCGCGTGTTGCGGCTGAATCTGGACGGCGATGCGAACTGGGCGAGTCATGCGGGCTCCTTTGATCGGCGCAGGCACGGCACCGGGCTGGTTCGTGCAGATCGTCCTACGGATCCATCTTGCTCGCCCGATCTCGCGATGGCTACCGGTCGGCGCATATCCGGTCGATCACGCGGGCAACCGGGTTTTGATCTGCAACGCTAGAGTTTGGAATACTGAGAAAGTGAAGATTCTCGAGAAGCCAGAACCACCCACCGGAATCCGCCGGGCGTTGTTCCGTGCGCCGATTCACCTCTACCGCTGGCATCTGGGGTTTCTGCTCGGTGGCCGCTTGCTGCTCCTCGAGCACATCGGTCGTAAGTCGGGAAAGATCCGCCAGGTTGTGCTCGAAGTGGTCAACAGTGGCGCCACCGAGAACGGGTACGTCGTCGGGGTCGGCTTCGGACCCAAGGCGGATTGGTATCGGAACCTGTTGGCACATAAGGACGTAACAATCCAGGTGGGACGCAAACGCCTTCTCGTCACGGCCGAGTTCCTCGGTCCCGACGAAGGTGCCGAGTTCATGGCCCGGTACGGGGCCGAACACCCCAAAGTGGGGGTACGTCTGTGCAAGATCATGGGCTTCGAGGTGGACGGAACTGTCGACGAGTTCAGGCAAGCGGGCAGACAGATCCGGTTCGTCAGATTCCGTAATCGCACCTGAAATCGCCGATATCAGTTCAGCTGCACTCCACCAGCCAGGTATGTCGCCCTCAGCACGAACGCGGCCTCCGGCCCGATGATTTCCCCGACCAGGGTGAGATAGCAGTCGACGTAACCCGGTCCGTGAGGTGACGCCATCGGATGTTCGGGGTCGGATGGATCGAGGTGATGAGCCACCTCGTGTAGCACGACCAGTTCACGGAATGCCCAGGCCTTGCCGTTCCGATGCCCGGGAATTGCTATTGTGGCGCAGTCACTTTCGTAGTGTGATGCGCTGTTTCCTGATCTCGCGCGTATGCGAATCGGGATAGCGGCCCGCGGCCACGTGGATCGGACCCAGTTCAGCGCGAGAACGCGGTCGACGTAGGCGCGCACGGATTCGATGGATGCGAACTTGCGCTCCACGGGCAGTGTGACCTGTGACCCCATGACTTCGACGACGCGCAAGCCACGTTCATCGGCGCGGTCGAACATGTTGCGTACCAATGTTTCCGCGTCGTATACCACCGCGCGTTGGGTATCGCGTGGGCCGCTCATCGCGGTAGCTGCTTCCTCGCAACCGACAGCTCTGGTGTATCGGTCAACCGAGCAGTCCTCGCGGCTCGATCTCCCGCGCGTCGGGCGCGCGAGGCGTGCCCCGCAGCTGCGCGAGCGCCCCGCCACGTGCCCCGGGCCTGCGAGTTCTCTCGGTAATAATCCCTCAGCTCTAGTTGCTTGTCGCGTAGGGCGAGGGCGGTCTGCGCCGAGGATTCCGGCACCGACACGGCCTGCTCCGCCGCCTCGCTCCTGGATTCGGCTAGGCGCCGACCGATTCGCGCGGCATAGGCGAGTTGGAAGTTCAGACGTGCCGTCACCCCGGCGACGGGACGCTGTACTTCGGTCACGACACGGCGTCGTCCCCGTTTCTCGACGCGGGTGCGCACCGTGGTCTCGCTGCGGTAATCACCCGACTTGATATACGCGTCGGACGCCCGGACCATCTGGATCAGCAGGCTCGTGTACAGGGCTTCGCACACGTCGATATCACTGGCGAAGCCGTAGGCGTAGACGATGGCGGACGTCTGGGCGATGTCGCACTCGACGTCGTTGGCGGCGGCAATCACCAGGAAGAGTTGCGCATATGTGCGCAGACCCTTCTTACCCGGTTCGCCGATACTGATCAGGCGTTGCGTGGGGGTGGCTCGCTTCTCCTTGCCCGCCGTGTGGGCGCGTGCCACGGCGAGGTCGATCGAGGCGGCCGTGGCAAGTCGCTGCGCCGCGGCCATGAAGGCCTCGCCCTCGTGCTGATTATCGGTGGATTCTGCCTGTCGGAGCAGTCCACCGATGCGGGTCAGCATCTTGTCCGAGTTCACGCCGAGAGGCTACGCCCGGCGATCTATCGGTGGTCGTACCGGTAGTATTCGTGGTGCGTTGGAGTTCGGAGGCGGTTCTTCCCCTCTCCCGGGTGGGTTGATCAGTGTATGAACATGTAAGTTCGCACGAACCTGCGCGAGGAGCCGGGTAGAAGGGACATCGAAGTTCATGGCCACAGTGACCTACGACGGTGCCAGCTGCTTGTTCCCAGGTTCGAACAAGCCGGCCGTCGAGAACCTCGATCTGCAGATCGACGATGGTGAGTTCTTGGTACTCGTCGGACCGTCCGGCTGCGGGAAGTCGACGTCGCTGCGGATGTTGGCCGGACTGGAGGAAGTCCACAGCGGGCGGATCCTGATCGGCGACCGAGACGTCACCGGGGAAGAGCCCAAGCAGCGCGACATCGCGATGGTGTTCCAGAACTACGCGCTGTATCCGCACATGTCGGTGGCCGAGAACATGGGCTTCGCGCTCAAGCTCGCCGGTATGAACAAGATCGACATTCGCGCGCGCGTCGAGGAGACCGCGAAGCTCCTCGACCTCGAGCAGTATCTGAACCGCAAGCCCAAGGCCCTGTCCGGTGGCCAGCGGCAGCGGGTCGCGATGGGGCGTGCCATCGTCCGCCAACCGCAGGTGTTCTTGATGGATGAGCCGCTGTCGAACCTCGACGCGAAGCTCCGAACACAGACCCGCACCCAGATTGCTCAACTGCAACGTCGTCTCGGTACGACCATGGTTTACGTCACGCACGATCAGGTCGAGGCCATGACCATGGGCGATCGGGTGGCCGTGCTCGACCAGGGGGTGCTGCAGCAGTGCGCGACCCCGCGGGATCTCTACAACGCGCCCGCCAACGTGTTTGTCGCCGGGTTCATGGGCTCGCCCTCCATGAACCTGTTCACCTTGCCGATCACGTCCGAAGGGGTTGTGCTCGGTGACACGACCATCCCATTGCCGCGGCAGCTCTACTCGGGCGCAAGCGAGCACGAGGTGATCGTCGGAATCCGGCCCGAGCATCTCGAGCTCTCGAGCACCGGAATCCCGATGGAGGTCGGCGTGGTCGAGGAACTCGGATCGGACGCCTATATTTACGGCCGGAGCACCGTGAACGGCGAGATGCAGCAGCTGGTGGCCCGCACAGACTGGCGCGACCCGCCACGCAAGGGAGATCTGGTAAAGCTGCATGTAAACCCCGCATGGGTGCACATGTTCTCGGCCTCGACGGGAGACCGATTGGTCTAGCCCTTCGAAGACCCGGTTGCGGCTTCTTAGCCGATACACGTGGAGTCAGCGCCTTGCATGGCGATTCTCGCCACAGTATCTTCCGTCTTGGTCCGGGTTCCGTGATTTTCGGCACCAACACGCCTTATCCAATTGCCAACGAGGAGACTCCATGGTTCAGATTTCGAGAGCGGTCTGGCGCACCGCGGCGTTTGCTACTGCTTCGCTTGTCACGCTCACCGCATGCTCGACGAGTAACAGTGGGGGTGATGCTGCGTCAGAAAACCTCGAAGGTCGCGGCCCTATCACCTACGTCGAGGGCAGGGACACCACCGATACCGGTGTGGTCAGGCAGATCATCGACGCGTGGAACGCTGAGCATCCGGACGAGCAGGTGACGTTCAGGGAGCAGTCGAACGACGCCGATCAGGCGCACAACGACTTCGTCCAGCACCTTCAGGCCGAGCAGTCCGACTACGACGTCATGGCGCTCGACGTTCCCTGGACGGCAGAGTTCGCGGCAAGGGGTTGGCTGCAGCCGCTGACCGGCGAGTTCACGATGGACAACACCGGCATCATCCCGGCCACGGTGGAAAGCGCCACCTACAACGGCACCCAGTACGCGGCTCCGAAGAACACCAACGGTGGCCTGCTGTACTACCGCACCGATCTTGTGCAGGAAGCGCCGACGACGTGGGACGAACTCGAAGCCGCCTGCGCTGTCGCCGTGGAAAACAACATTGACTGCTATGCAGGTCAGTTCGCGCCGTACGAGGGCTTGATGGTGAACACCGCCGAGGTCATCAACGCGTACGGAGGATCGTTCGTCGGTGCGGACGGAACGACCCCGACCGTCGACAGCCCCGAGGCCCGCGAGGGTCTTCAGGTTCTGGTCGACAACTTCGCCGATGGCAACATCCCCGCCCAGGACACCACATTCCAGGAGCCGGAGAGCCAGCAGGCGTTCGAGAGCGGCGAGGTGCTGTTCCTGCGGAACTGGCCGTACGTCTACGCAACCGCTGGACAGGAGTCTTCTGCGGTGCAGGGCAACTTCGACGTGGCCCCGCTGCCCGGCAAGGACGGCATCGGCACATCGACGCTCGGTGGCTACAACGCCGCCATCAGCGTGTACTCGGAGCACAAGGCGACTGCCTTTGACTTCCTCAAGTTCCTCCAGGGTGAGCAGGCTCAGCGCATCATGGCGATGGACTCGCTTCCCCCGGTTCGAGCGGACTTGTACGATGACCCGGACGTCGTCGCGAAGTACCCCTTCATGCCGACGCTGAGGGTGTCGATCGAGAACGCGGTCCCGCGTCCGATCACGCCGTTCTACCCGGCCGTGTCGAAGGCGGTACAGGACAACGCCTATGCCGCGATCCGGGGTGAAAAGTCTGTGGACCAGGCGATTACGGACATGCAGTCCGGCATCCAGGCCGCAGGCGCCAACTAAGTTCGGTTCGTAAAATACGGGGGTGAAGATGGTCGTTCCAACTGGAACAACCAGTGGGACACCAGCTCGTACCGCGGCCGGGGATTCAAACCCCGGCCGCGGTTCACGTGAGAAGAGCGAGAGCAGTGGACGCATGTCGCTGAGCAGCCGTCGCGCATGGCTGCTCATCGTTCCCGCGCTGTCCGTGCTGGCTATTGTCATCGGGTACCCGGTTATCCGGGCAGTGGTGATGTCGTTCGAGAAAGACGCTGGTCTCGATCCGTCCACAGGCATGTTCACCCCAGGTGGCTGGGCTGGGCTCACCAACTACACGCATTGGATCCTGCAGCAGTGCACGGGGCCGGGCGGCATCGTCACGTCCTGCCCGCCGGGCACTCTGGGTTCGCAGTTCTGGCCCGCTGTCGGAAACACCGCGTTCTTCACGATCGTGACAGTGAGCCTGGAAGTCACGATCGGCCTGTGGATGGCGATCATCATGGGCAAGACGTTCAAGGGCCGCGCCTTGCTGCGTGCGGCGGTCCTGATTCCGTGGGCCATCCCGACCGCGGTCACGGCCAAGCTCTGGTACTTCATCTTCGCCTACGACGGCATCGCCAACCGGCTGCTCGGTACCGAGATCCTGTGGACGTCGGACTCTTGGCCCGCCCGGTTCGCGGTGATCATCTCGGACGTCTGGAAGACAACACCTTTCATGGCCCTGCTGATTCTGGCGGGACTGCAGATGATTCCGCAGGACATCTATGAGGCAGCCAAGGTGGACGGGGCTTCCGCGTGGCAGAGGTTCCGACAGATCACGTTGCCGTTGGTGAAGCCGGCGTTGATGGTCGCGATTCTGTTCCGCACCATGGACGCACTGCGCATGTACGACCTGCCCGCAATCCTTACCGAAGGCAATCCGGCCACCAGAACGGTGTCGATCCTCGTGGTCGACCAGGTGCGGCAGGGCTTCAACAGCGCGTCCGCGTTGTCGACCATCACCTTCCTCATGATCTTTGCGGTGGCGTTCGTCCTGGTGAAGTTTCTCGGCGCCAATGCCGTCGACACGCTGGAATCCCAGCGAAAGGGGCCGACGTCGTGACCCATCGCGTCCTGGAAAAAGAGGCTCCACCGACCCCGCGGCCGAAGCCGCACCGTCCGTGGAGTGCTTCGCTCAAGAACTACCGCATCTATGTCGGTGTCGCGATCATCATCGTGTGGGGGCTGGCACCGTTCTACTGGATGGTGGTGACAGCCTTCCGTGACCCCGACTACACATTCGACACGACTCCGTGGCCCACGCACGTCACGCTGGAGAACTTCGAGAACGCACTGTCGACGAGCAGCGGAAACAACTTCACTCGGGCCCTGTTCAACAGCATGTTCATCGGCACTGTCACTACCGCGGTAGTGATGGCTATGGGCATATTCGCCGCGTATGCGCTGGCGCGCATCGAGTTCCGTTTCAAGTATCTCGTGGTCGGCATCGTGCTGGGTGCATCGATGTTCCCCGTCGTCGCGCTGGTCACCCCGTTGTTCCAGTTGTTCACGAACATCGGCTGGATCGGCAGCTATCAGGCGATGGACATCCCGAACATATCCTTCGCGCTACCGCTGACCATCTACACGCTGACGTCGTTCTTCAGGGACCTCCCCTGGGAACTGGAGGAGGCCGCTCGCATCGACGGCGCCACCCGTGGGCAAGCGTTCCGACTTGTGATGCTGCCGCTCGCGGCGCCCGCGCTGTTCACGACCGCGATTCTCGCGTTCATCGTGACCGTCAACGAGTACATGCTGGCCAGTCAACTCTCGAGCGATGCCACCGAGCCGGTCACTGTCGCGATTGCGAGGTTTGCCGGTAACGACCCGCACGTCGTTCCGTATGCGGCGATCATGGCAGCCGGAACCATCGTCACGATTCCGCTTGTGATCATGGTGTTGCTGTTCCAGCGCCGTATCGTCTCCGGGCTAACAGCCGGTGGTGTGAAGAGCTAGGCCTGTCGAGCGAAGCTAGGGGGAGCTTCGACCGGTCGAGCGAAGCGAGGGGGAGCTTCGACAGTCGAGCGAAGCGGGTGTAACACTGAAGTTATGCATCCGGTTGCGAAACGGCAACGGCTCGAGGTCTTGATCGGGATCTTCGGGTTCTTCACGGCGATGGCGTTCATCGCGGCGGTCGTCGAGATCGTGCGTGGCGACCCCGGTGTGATGCCTGCGATGGTGTTGCTCGGCTGTCTGGTCCTGACGGGGCTGGCCGTTCGCGCGCGCGGCCGCGTCCACTGAAATCGATCGAGGCGAAAGCAAAAAGGCGAATGTACTCTCGGGCGCCTTTACGGCGGCCAAAAGTACATTCGCCTCGGAGCTGAGCGACCTATGCTCTCGCGCTGAGCGACCTATGTCTTCGAGCTGAGCGGGGACTAGGCGTCGATGATGAACGCCTCGAGTTCGCTGCGAGCCTTGTCGTCCGGCATCTGGACCGGCGGGGACTTCATCAGGTATGCGGAGGCCGGGTAGACGGGTCCGCCGATGCCGCGATCCTTGGCGATCTTGGCGGCGCGGACGGCGTCGATGATGATGCCCGCCGAGTTCGGGGAGTCCCAGACCTCGAGCTTGTATTCGAGGTTGAGCGGGACGTCACCGAATGCGCGGCCCTCGAGCCGAACGTAGGCCCACTTGCGGTCGTCCAGCCAGCCGACGTGATCCGACGGGCCGATGTGAACGTTGCCGTTGCCGAGTTCGCGGGTCAGGTTGGAGGTGACGGCCTGTGTCTTGGAGATCTTCTTGGACTCGAGGCGGTCACGCTCGAGCATGTTCTTGAAGTCCATGTTGCCGCCCACGTTGAGCTGCATCGTGCGGTCGAGCTGCACGCCACGGTCCTCGAAGAGCTTCGCCATCACGCGGTGGGTGATGGTGGCGCCGACCTGGGACTTGATGTCGTCGCCGACGATCGGAACACCGGCGTCCTTGAACTTCGCCGCCCATTCGGGGTCGGAGGCGATGAACACCGGCAGCGCGTTCACGAATGCAACGCCGGCATCGATGGCGCACTGGGCGTAGAACTTGTCGGCGTCCTCGGAACCCACGGGGAGGTATGAAACCAGCACGTCGACCTGGGCATCCTTCAATGCCTGGACGACGTCGACGGGCTCGGCCTCGGAGACCTCGATGGTTTCGGCGTAGTACTTGCCGATGCCATCGAGAGTGGGGCCTCGCAACACGGTCACGTCTGACGGCGGAACATCAGCGATCTTGATGGTGTTGTTTTCGCTGGCGAAGATGGCCTCGGACAGGTCGAATCCGACCTTCTTGGCATCGACGTCGAAAGCGGCGACGAACTGGACGTCGCGGACGTGATAGCTGCCGAACTTGACGTGCATCAGGCCGGGAACGGTTGCCGTCTCGTCGGCGTCCTTGTAGTACTGCACGCCCTGGACCAGGGACGAGGCACAGTTCCCCACGCCCACAATGGCCACGCGCACCGCGGTGCTGTTCTCACCCATTGTTGGGTTCTCCTTCTTTTTTTCGTGTTGCTGTCGATTGCTCGGCGGCGATCAGTTCGTTGAGCCAGCGCACTTCACGTTCGCTCGACTCGAGACCGAGTTGGTGGAGCTGCCTTGTGTAGCGATCCAGCGTGCCGCTCGCTCTTGCGATCGCGTCGCGGAGCCCCTCGCGGCGCTCCTCGACCTGGCGACGTCGGCCTTCGAGAATCCGCATTCGTGCTTCTGCGGGAGTGCGACTGAAGAAGGCCAGATGAACACCGAATCCATCATCGGTGTAGTTCTGCGGACCCGTGTCGGCGACCAGCTCCTCGAACCGCTTCTTACCGATCGGGGTGAGCTGGTAGACGCGGCGGGCACGCCGTTTGGCGGTCCCTGGAGGTCCGGCGTCCTCGGCGATCAAACCGTCCGCCTGCATACGTCGAAGCGTCGGGTAGAGAGAGCCGTAGGAAAATGCACGGAATGCGCCCAATAACCCGGTCAGCCGCTTGCGCAGCTCGTATCCGTGCATGGGTGACTCGTGGAGTAGTCCGAGAATCGCCAATTCGAGCATGTCCACCCCCCCGAGTCGCCAACCTAATGATGTGATGTCATCGTTCACTATATCGCACCGATATATAGAGCGATACTCCGGGACGATAGGGCCCATGGGGTCAAGAGTCAGTCGTACTGACGTGTGCATCAGGGCGTCCGCCGGTTGGTCGCGCTCGATGCTCGCGGCACGTTCGTGCCCAATCTCACACCGGTGTCGCCTGACTTGAACGGATGCCACATCAGGCATGAGTGACGAGGCGCACTGACATGCGCGAAAACGTGAGTCACACTAGCCATACCGGCGTACGCACGTACTCTGGTCTGCGTGCGGATGCAGCGGCAGGTAGTGGATTACGCGCTTCAGCGCCGGTCTCTCCTGGCCGAGGTCTACTCAGGCAGAACTGGCGTCACGGAGGTGTGTGACGCAAGCCCTTACCTGCTTCGAGCTGCAAAGTTCCACGGTAGGGGTAGCGACGTAGTGTGCCCCATCTGCCGCAAGGAGCAACTGACCCTGGTCTCCTGGGTTTTCGGTGACAAGTTGGGGCCCGTATCGGGATCGGCTCGTACGGCCGAAGAGTTGGTGCGCCTTGCTGCCACCCAGGAAGAGTTCTCGGTTCACGTGGTCGAGGTGTGTCGGACATGCAGCTGGAATCATCTGGTCCAGTCCTATGTTCTCGGTACCCTACCCACACCGAAGAATCCGAGACGTCATTCGCCACGGCCCCGTCGAACCGCAAGCGAGTAGACCCATCGGAAGATGGAACGCGGCCCGAACACTACGCATACCACGACGCAGGTTTGAAACAGGTCCACAACCACTGGAGATTTGTACGTGAGTTCCCCCCACAGCAACGCCCCGGGTGATCGACCGAACGGACCGAGCCGACCAAGTGGCCCTCCGCCACAGGGACGTCCCGGTGGTCCACCACCCCGCGGCGGGCAGCCAGGGGGTGCGCTCCCACCCAGGCGCATGCCGTACCCGCCTCCGCAAGGCGCCGGCAGGCCCCCGGGTCCTCCACCACGTCGTCCCGGTCCCCCGCCTCAAAGTGGTCCCATGCCTCAGGGCGCCGGCCGGCCCTCGGGTCCTCCACCACGTCGTCCCGGTCCCCCGCCTCAAAGTGGCCCCATGCCTCAGGGCGCCGGCCGGCCCTCGGGTCCGCCGCCGCGCCGCCAAGGGCCCCCACCCGGACGTCCTGCGCCCCCGCCCGGACGCCGCGCGCAGGGTTCGCCGGAGACTCGTAGCCAATCCGGTCCCGGCGGACGCCCGCCCGGTCCCCCACCGTCGAACCGTCCCAAGACCGGTGGCGGCGGACGTGGCGGTGAACCGCCGAGGGGTGGCAGAAGGGCAGCGCAGAAGAAAAAGAAGAAGTCCGTATGGAGGATCGTCCGCCGGACGGCGTATGCGGGTATCGCTCTGGGCATGGTTGTCCCGATCCTGGTGTTCATGGCGGCCTACGTCGTCCAGGAGGTTCCGCGCCCCGGCGATCTCAAGACCAATCAGGTGGCCACGATCTACGCGGCCGACGGAACGTCAGTGATCAGCAAGGTTGTGCCGCCGGAAGGCAACCGCACCGAGGTGAGTCTCGACGAGATTCCGAAACACACACGTGACGCCGTCCTGGCGGCCGAGGACCGGGACTTCTACTCGAATCCCGGCTTCTCCATCGGTGGCTTCGTGCGCGCTGCCCGCGACAATGTCATGGGCAAGGAGAGCGCCGGAGGTGGCTCGACCATCACTCAGCAGTACGTGAAGAAGACGATGGTCGGTTCGGAGCGTTCGCTCACGCGAAAGATGAAGGAACTCGTCATCGCGTCGAAGATGGCCCGCGAATGGACGAAGGACGACATCCTCGCCGCGTACCTCAACACCATCTACTTCGGTCGTGGTGCGTACGGCATCGCGGCGGCGTCGAAGGCGTACTTCGACAAGCCGGTCGAACAATTGACGGTGGAGGAGAGCGCGGTTCTTGCGTCGTCGATCCAGCTGCCTTCGCTGCTCGATCCGGAGACCAACCCGGAAGGTGCACAAGCGCGATGGAACTACGTGCTCGACGGCATGGTGACGGCCGGAACGCTGGAGGAGTCGGCACGGGCCGGCATGCAGTACCCCGCATTCCTGCCGCTTGCCCAGGTCGACCACGGCGGACAGAACTCGGGACCGGAAGGGCTGATCAAGAACCATGTCCTTCGTGAGCTGAGCGAGGCGGGGATCAGCGAGCAGCTCCTCAACACCGAGGGATTGGAGATCACGACCACGATCGATGCGACGGCTCAGGCTGCTGCCGTGGATGCCGTCCGTTCCAACATGAGTGGTGAGCCGGATGACCTACGCGCCGCTGTCGTGTCGGTGGATCCGAAGACCGGGGCAGTGCGGGCGTACTACGGCGGCGAGGACGGCGTCGGTTACGACTTCGCGAATGCCGGTCTGCAGACCGGTTCGTCGTTCAAGGTGTTCGGGCTCGCGGCAGGACTCGACCAGGGCATCCCGCTGTCGGAGATGTACGACAGCTCGCCCCTCACCGTCAACGGCATCACCATCGGCAACGTCGGAGGCGAGGATTGCGGCACCTGCACGATCGCCGAGGCGCTGAAGCGGTCTCTCAACACCAGTTTTTACCGCATGCAACTCGAGCTCGACGGCGGGCCGATGGCTATCGCGGACATCGCTCACCAGGCGGGCATACCGGAGGAGGTCCCGGGAATCGGGCCAATGCTGAGAGAGCCCGACGGCAGTTCTCCGAACAACGGCATCGTTCTCGGCCAGTACCTGTCGCGCCCGATCGACATGGCGTCGGCATATGCCACCCTGGCCGACTCCGGTACATACCACGCTCCGCACTTCGTCCAGAAGGTGGTGAGTGCCGACGGCACCGTGTTGTTCGATCGCGGCATCGTTCCGGGTGAACCTCGCATCGACAGGGCCGTAGCCGACAACGTCACTGCGGCGATGGAACCCATCGCCGCGTATTCGCGCAACCATAACCTGGCAGGCGGGCGCCCGTCCGCGGCGAAGACGGGCACCGTACAGCTGGGTGACACGGGTGAGAACAAAGACGCCTGGATGGTCGGCTACACGCCATCGTTGTCGACTGCGGTCTGGGTCGGTACTGCCGAAGGTACGGCGCTGCGCACCAGCAGCGGTGGAATGATCTATGGCTCCGGTCTACCCTCCGACATCTGGAAGGACACGATGGACGACGCCTTGGCGGGCACGTCCAACGAGAGGTTCCCGAAGCCCGGTTCGATCGGTGGTCAGGCGGGTGTCCCGACCTTCACGGGGCCGCCGCCCACGACCACGACGGAAGAGGAGAGGAACCCGCTCGAGATCCCGTCGGACTTCCTGCCACGGGTTCTGCCACCGTCGCCGGTCGAGATCCTGCCCGGGATCTCCATTCCGATTCCGCGCCTGGCTCCCCCGGAGCCTGCTCCCGCGGACCCCGGCGCCGAAGAGTAGCAACTTCTGGTCGGGTAGCGTTCCGATCGGGCAGTCCCGCCCGGTAGCCTCGCGGAGTGGCCGAGAACGCTGATGCGCACGCCGTCCCGGATGCGGGCGAGGCTGGATCCGTCTCGCCCGCGCCGTTGGCGGAGGATCGACGTTCGGCGGATTGGCGCGATCTTCCCGGGCGCACCGACCCTCTGACTGCCTCCCTCTCCTCGGTGATCGGCGGTCCTGTCGGTCGGCACGCGGTGGTGGGGCGAAGTCGATTCTTCACGCCGATGCGCGCGATCTTGTTGCTGGCGATCGTGTTTCTGGCACTGGGGTGGTTCTCGAAGGCACCCTGCATTCAACAAGCGCCCTTCGGTGAAAACGGCACGCTCGCGCTCGACTGGAGTGGTAGTCGGCAGTACGTGGCGATGTGTTACTCGGATACCGTGCCGCTCTATGGTGCCGAAAGGTTGAACGAGGGCGCCTTTCCCTACAAGAAGTCGTGGGAGGAGGATATCGGCAACGGTCTGACTCAGACCCGCTACATGGAGTATCCGGTGATAACCGGTCTCTACCAGTACGTTTCGATGACAGTCGCGAAGGCATGGGATGCGACACCGTGGCTGCCGCAGGCACTGCAGGTCGTGATCTACTTCAACGTCGTTGCGTTCGGTCTGACGCTGGCGTGGCTCGTCACGGTTTGGGCCAGTGCGCTTTTGGCCGGTCGTCGCATCTGGGACGCTGCAATGATCGCGGCTTCTCCTCTCGTGATCGTGCACGTGTTCACAAATTTCGACGCCCTTTCAACGGCTTTCGCTGCAGGCGGGCTGTTGGCATGGGCGAGGAAGCGTCCAGTTCTTGCCGGAATCTTGCTCGGCCTCGGCGGTGCGACCAAGCTGTATCCGCTGCTTCTGTTCGGGCCGCTACTGGTGTTGTGTCTGAGGACGGGCAAGATACGGGACTGGTCGGTAGCTGCGCTTGCGGGATTGGGTGCGTGGCTGACGGTCAATCTGCCGATTGCTCTTCTGTTCCCGAGTGGCTGGGCTGAGTTCTTCCGCTTGAACTCCGAGCGTGGTGCCGACCCTGATTCCATCTACAATGTCATCTCGTCGTTCACCGGTTGGGCCGGGTTCGACGGCGTCCTGTCAGTCGGTCAAACCCCCAGCGTCTTGAATGCGGTCTCCCTCTTGCTGTTCGCCGTGCTGTGCGTCGGAATCGGCTACATCGCCCTGACGGCGCCGACCCGGCCTCGGCTGATGCAGCTGTGCTTTCTGGTGGTTGCGGGTTTCCTTCTCACGAACAAGGTGTGGAGCCCACAGTTCTCGCTGTGGCTGGTGCCGTTGGCTGTTCTCGCCTTTCCGCACCGGCGGATACTGCTCGCCTGGATGACGATAGACGCGCTGGTGTGGGTACCGAGGATGTTCTACTACCTCGGCGTTTCGAACAAGGGTCTGCCCGAGCAGTGGTTCACCGCCACGGTGGTCGTTCGCGACGTCGCGGTGATCGTCATCTGTGCGTTGATCATCCGCCAGATCTATCGACCCGACGAGGATCTGACTCGGTACGGCTTCATCGACGATCCGTCGGGTGGCGTGCTCGACCAAGCGCCCGATGCCCAGCCGCGATGGCTACCGACCTGGTTGCGTCCGAGGCGCACCGCAGGCGCCGATTCCGCCGACAGCGCTTCCGAGACGGCCGGTCAGCGCTGACCGAGCAGGACTCCAACCGACGCCAGGACTGTCAGGGCGACCGCGGCGCTGAAGCTGCGCATGGCCCAGCTCTTGGCATCTGCCGAGGCCCGCACCGAGGCGTCGTAGTCACCTTGCTCCCACAGGTTGCCGACCGTGACGGACCGCGTCAACGACATCACACCGAGCGGGAAGAACGCGATGATCGCCAGAATCGCGAGCGGCAGATGACTCGCCGGGGGCGGCGCCAAGGGCCCGTGTTCCCCGTCTACCGGTTGCTTATCCGTGCAGTGCGTCATGCAGTGGCCTCCCCGTCGTCATGCCCACTGTAAGGGCGATAGGAGTATAGACGTCGCCGTCCATGCCAACGATCCGTGCACCGGTCAGATGTCTCTACCCGCAGCAACTTTCGGATAGGACGGCAGTACGGGTTCGGTGTCGTTTGCGATCACTTGGCGGCGTAGGTCGGCGCGCAGGAAGACGAAGAACAGCACGACGAGCAGTCCGGCTCGACCCCACACCCCGAACTGCACAAGTAGTTCGAATGTCGTCGGGTCGGTTTGGGCGACCAGTGCCCCGAAATACTTGAACACACCGATACCCAGCGACAGGTCGGCGACCAGATACGCCGCCACGAGACCCCAAGGCACGCGTAGCAACACGAAGAAGGGGACGAGCCACAGTGTGTACTGCGGCGAATGCACCTTGTGCAATAGCAGGAATCCGCAGAGCATGGCGGCGCTGACCGGGATCCACGGGTACAGGCCCTCGCGCTGGTACCGCAACCAGCCCAGCCGCAAAGCAACCGCGAAAGCTGCGCATACGAGCAGCGGCGAGACGATGCCCACGGTCTGGTCGTACGGCGACAAGGGAGGCTGGGCGTTGTCTGCTCCGAACAACGGTCTCAGACCCCAGTACCAGATGGAGTTGGTGGTGATGTCTGCCAACCGATTTTGCTGGAACGTGAATGATGCGCGCCAGCCTTCGTACGAGATCAGGGCGAACGGCAGATTCACCGCCACCACGGTGGTGATCGCCGCCGCCCCGACCATGACGGCACCACGAACGTCGTACCGGCGTTCGGCCGCGCTGTTGCGCGTCAGGACGTAGGCGATCAGCGGAAGCACGAACGCACCCGGATACAGCTTGAGGCAAAAGCCGAGGCCCAGGAGTACCGCCGCGATGACCGCACGGGTGCGCAGAGGAATGCGTTCGAGGGACATCACGAAGATTGCGGCCACCGACATGGCGATCACCGGCAGTTCCCAGTTGTGGAATGCGTACAGCACCAATGGCGGGGTAATCGACCAGAGCAGAGCCCACCAGCCGGCCAGGCGTCCGAGCATCCACGCTGTGAGAAGACCGAACGGGGCGAGGATCAATGCCGAATGCAGGAGGAAGTCGGCGTCGGTGTGTGAACCGATGCCACCGAGCCACATCAGAACACCACTGAGCACCGGGTACTCCACAGTGCCGCCAATCAGTTTGCCATCGGAGCTGATTCCGCCGGTGAGATAGGGGAATACGTGCAAGTTGACGTCGCGGCCCAGCCACAGGAGCTGGATGTCGGAGTAGCAGACCTGGGTGTCTTTGATCCGGTCGAAGATCAGGCTGCGCCCGGACTCGTCGAACGGCGGACCGGCGCATCGAGCCTTTTGTAGATAGCCGGCGACCATGGCCAAACCGGCCAATCCGACGACGATCGCCGTGATCGGCGTCCGCTGCCGAACTCCGATGTTCATGGATTCACACTAGTGGCCCGTCGGTGCCACGCTCCGGCGTTGTGAGGAACTGCGCATGTCGTCTGAGTGAATGATCGAAAACCGTTCGTCCGGCCGAGAAATTGACTTGCGGGTGGTTTGCGGTGCTTGTTCGTCGGCGGTGCCGATCCGGTGAGGCCCAGAACTGTTGACTGTCAGCTTGTTCCGAGTAGTCCTGATAAAAACGACTGTTCGTTATGTATGTTCTTTGGGCGTGGTCACCTCCTGTGGCTACCTCCCGTGGCCCGTGCCCGGGGTGCAGATTCTGTCGGAAGGGCACAACATCTTGGCCACAATTGATCGGCCGCGCTCACGCGTCGGATCGGCGCGGATGTCGGCGGTACTCGGCGGCACTGTTCTCGCCGCAGCCACATTCCTCACTACTGCTGTCGGGTCGGCGGCCGCTGACGTCGTCATCGACACGGTCACGGTAGAGGAGGGAGCAGGCGGGGTGGCGATCACCCCAGACGGTGCCTACGCCTACGTCGCAAACCAGAACGGTAACGTCGCTAACCAGAACGGTAACTCTGTGTCGGTGATTGCTACTGCCACCAACACGGTCACTGCCACCATTCCGGTCGGCGAAGGACCGTCTGGCATGGCGATCACCCCGAACGGCGCCTTCGCCTACGTCACCAATCTGGTTGACAACTCGGTGTCGGTGATCGATACCGCGACCAACACTGAGATCACAACCGTGCCGATCGGCGGCACACCGAGCGAGGTGGCAATCACCCCGGACGGTGCTCTCGCCTACGTCACCAACATTCATGGTCACTCGGTGTCGGTGATCGATACCGCCACCAACACGGTCATCACCTCCGTCCCGGTTGGTAACGTGCCGTTCGGGGTGGCATTCACACCTAACGGTGCTCTCGCCTACGTCGCCAACTTTCAAGATGACTCGGTGTCGGTGATCGATACCGCTACCAACACCGTCGTCACCACCGTCCTAGTCGGCGACCAACCGATCGCGGTGGCGTTCACTCCTGACGGTGCTCTTGCCTACGTCACCCATCAGGGCGATAACTCGGTGTCGGTGATCGATACCGCCACCAGTACTGTCGTCACTACCGTCCTGGTCGGCGACCGACCAAACGGGATCGCGATCACTCCGGACGGTGCCCTCGCCTACGTCGCCAACTATGGTGCCGAATCGGTGTCGGTGATCGATACCTCCACCAACATGGTTGCCACCACAATCGCGGTCGGCGACCGACCGTCCGGAGTGGCGATTACCCCGAACGGCACCCACGCCTACGTCACCAACTGGTTCGACGGCACGGTGTCGGTGATCGAGGTCGGTATACCAGCCGCCATCACCGGTGCACCGGTTGCCGGTGTTGTCGGCGAGGTCTACGAGCACACCTTCGAGGTGACCGGTAGCCCGGTGCCGACGGTGGCGGTGACCGCCGGTGACCTGCCGGAGGGGCTGGTGTTGAGTGAGCAGGGTGTGCTGTCGGGCACCCCGACCGCTGCCGGGACGTATCAGTTCACGGTGACCGCGTCGAACGGGGTCGGTGAGGACGCGGTTCTCGACGTGACGCTGGAGGTCGGGCAGGTCGCGGGGATCACTGGCGCACCGGCTGCCGGTGTTGTCGGCGAGGTCTACGAGCATGTGTTCGAGGTGACCGGTAGCCCGGCGCCGACGGTGTCGGTGACCGCCGGGGATCTGCCGGACGGGCTGGTGTTGAGTGAGCAGGGTGTGTTGTCGGGTACCCCGGCCGCTGCCGGGACGTTCGAGTTCACGGTGACTGCAACCAATGGGGTTGGTGACGACGCGGTCCTCGACGCCACCCTCGACGTCACAGCCGCGACGGAGCCCGGCTCGTCCGACTCCTGGGGAAGCTCGACCGGGAGCTGATTCGCGGACTTCAGCGCGCTGGGTTCAATGATCTGCCCGCCCTGATGTAGACCGCACCAAATGGCCGCCCACCCTACAGTGGGGTGGGCGGCCACTTCCCGTTCTTGCCCGCGACGCAACTCGGGCCGCAACCCCTCGAGAACGAGCCGGCCACCACACTTCGTCTAGTCGAGTTGGGCCGCCTCCGAAATAGTCAGCCGGTGCAGATCCACGAGACGCTCCTTGGTCAGCACATCGTTCGCGTATCCGCCCGCAAGTGTGAAGGCGATCGGGGTGTCCCGGTTTTTGGCCCACTCGAACACCATGCGCTCACGCTCGGCCAACACCTCGGTGGTGATCCCGGTGAGACCACCGACGTCGCAGTCCTCGTGGGGGTCCATCCCGGCGTTGTAGAGCACCAGGTCGAACTGCGGGTCTCTCAGGCTGTCGACCTCGGCCAGTGCCGCCTCGCACTCGAGCAGGTAAGTGTCGGGGTCCATGACGAACCGGTACCGAAAGCGGTCGGTCTCGTCGTAGTCGTCGAATGTGCTGACTGCTATGTCGGTCTGCCAGACGTGCGGGTTGTCGCTGGCCGTCGAGCGGGTACCGCCACCACCGTGCGCGTCGAAGTCGACGATCAGCACATCCCTCGCGCCAGCGTCACGGGCGAGTATCGCGGCCAGCGACAGACCGTTGAAGGTGCAGAACCCGGCACCGGTGTTGCGGCGCGCGTGATGCAGTCCTGATGACAGGGTGCCCGCTACGCCCTCCTCGAGCGCGGCCAGGGCCGCGTCGACCATGCCTCCGGTAGATGCAGTGGTCGCTGTCCAGATGCCCTCGTCCCATGCGAAACCCTGGGACTCGGCCAGGTGTTTCGGGTGGCCGGTACGTACGGCATCGATGTAGTCCCGGTCGTGGATGAGCGCTAGCTGTGAGGCGTGGACGGGGGTCGGCTCGACTGTCTCGACGCCCGCGATGGGATTGTCGATCAGCGAGTCACACACCTCTTCCGACTTGCGGGTGGTGTCGAAGGAGTACTTGGCTGCGATGTAGTCGGGTGAGTAGAAGACCTTCATCGATTGGTGTCCTTCCGGTACGTGGTGTGCTCGTGGGATCACTTGTTGGTTCCGGTTTTTCGGTGTTCGCACGTCCGATTGGACGTCATTCACACGGGAGCTGGGGGGACACCCGCGGCATCCGCATTCGTTACCGCGAGCCGCCCCGAGATGAAGAAGGGATGTGCAGTGAGTCGGGGCTTGGCTTCCGCATCTCGTGAAGCTAGTGAAACGGTACGGCAGGTGTACGACAGATTCGCGCCTCGCGAGGCGTTCCGGCGTACAGCATGGGGTCGAAGGTCCAAACGAATGAAAAAGGAATCCCGTCGCGGCCGGTCAGGGCTGTATCAGCGGACGATGCTGTGCGAGTGATGGTCTCGGCACTTCGCACCGCGCCCGATGCGCCGCAACGGAACCCTCGACGGCTCAGCTACGGCGTTCTTGTTCGATTGCCGTGAGCAGCTTGGTGAGGCCATCCTTCTTGAGGGTGCCCCGGCTGTAAAGCGCGATGCCGATCTTCTGGATCACATCCAGGGTGTAGCGACGATGCTCGCCCCGACCGACCCGCTTGATATCGAAAGGCTGTCCGTTCTCGTCCGTGATGTCCTGACGCAACACCCAATACACCCACTGGTCGCTCTTCCCGAAAAGACCGGCGGCCTCTTTGGTGCTATAAGTCTTGGTCACCCCAGCCGCCGCAAGAACACCTTGGCCAGCTTCCTTGGTTGAAATCGTGGTCATGCCCTTCTCCTTCATGTGTTCGAGACAATGTGACGAGCTGATGTGCAAGGGCGAATACGCGACGTGCTGTCGCCCGGTCATGGCCAGAGACGCACTCGCAGGTGCGAATTATGTGCTCACTAAATAGAGTTCGGGTGATCGGCTGCTTGTCCGGGGATCGTGCGAGTGCAGGGCCTGGTATGCGTCACCTCAGCGAATGGTCTCGTCGACCCACGACTCCACCTGGCAGAATTACCCGCTCGGTAGGCACGCACGCACTCGTTGGCTCGAGTCGTTGCCTCTTCCGGGCCCGAGGTCTGATCGACGATCTCGATGGCGCGGTCCCAGGCGCCGGGCACACCGGCGGCCTCCAGAATGTCCAGAGCGGGTGTGAATCGGCGCTGGCGGGCTCGGAAGGAAATCCAATTCGGTGACTGCGTGAAGCTGCTGAACTTCGGTTTGGGCGGATCCTGTTGTGCTACAATATCTTCAACGTGTGTGGACAGCTCGGTTGCTGCGGCCTCAGGATCCGCAGCTGCACGCCGTCCAGAGATGAAATAGAGATTGCCGTACGGGATTTGATCATGTTCGGCCATCGAAACTCCTGCGGTTCGGCCCGCCGCGGACGGGGGCGCACTTGCCTGCACCGGTCGGTACAGGCCGCTTCGTCATCCGAACCACCCCGAAAACGCCTTGGGGTTGGTGTGCGGCCAGTCGGAGCTTGGCGCCGCATCTCGTGAAGCTGATTCAACAATACATCAGCAGTCCGACAGATCTGCGTTATTGCTGTTCTTGGGCGAGGCGCCGAGATTTGAGGAGTGTGGCATCCGTGGTGCCTGACGAGTCGCACTTATGGACTCGGCACTCCTGTGCCACAACGGTTCCCGCGACATGCTTCCTCTCGCCTATCGGGCAGCGCCAGTGTCGAAGGCCCGGGTGGACCGACACGGTTTACGTAGGTCGGGCACCCGGGCAGTTGACACTCGAGGGGCGCTTCTCCGTCAGCCCCGGGGAAGAACCTCGGACAGTACCGTCGGTAGCGTCGCCCAGTCTGAGGTGACGATGCTGGCGGAGTGAGTCGCCAGTTCGGCCACCCGAGCCAGGGCCTCCGCTTCGGTTGGCGTCCAGGCGTCGATAGCCGGCGGCACACTTTCGGCGGACGTCATCACCAGCAGATAGCCGTTGTCGCGGTACCACCCGGTGTCGATGTTCCGCGTCACGAATGAGGTCGCACCGCCGTCGAACACCACGAACCAGGGCCGAATCGACTCGTCCTCGTACTTCTTCACTCGTGGATCGCCCGTAACCGCCTCGTTGAGAACTGCAGGGAAGGCGACAGCCTTCTCGAGTTCACCTGTTGCCGCCAGGTCGCGGATATGCGTGGCGTACTCGATGTCGGTCTTGAGGGTATCGAGCGGATTCTGCCCCTCGACTGTTCCAGGGGTCAGATAGAAAAGGAACTTGCCGCGCATCTCGTCACGAGTCGGCCAACCGTTGGTATCCACCGCGTCGTCCAGGGTCTTGCCCGAGTCGCCGACCAAGTCGGCCGGTGTCAGCAGCGCGTCGCCGAGCTGCTCTCTGACGAGCGCGTCGAATTCACTAGGCCCCCGGTCGGAGGCGGCCGATCCGCTGGATGCAGATCCGCTGGATGCCGACCCACTGGACCCGCCGAGTTGGGTTCCGTTGAACCCGTCCTTCATCTCCATCTTGAAGATCACCGGGGGGTGGTTGGGGTTGGCCTCGTGCCAGGTCCGCATATCTTTGAGGCAGCCTTCGAGCCCTTGGTCACGCGCCCCGGTGCGTAACTGCGCCTCCGACTCCGCGCCGACGCAATTGTTGTCGTTGCCAAAGGGATTGGAATGCGAGACCCGCCATCCCGGGCCTGCGATGTTGCTCCACACATCGATTTCGATCAGCGCAGCACCGGAGTCCAGCGCATCGGCGAGGTAGGGGAAGGTGAACTTCTCATAGGCGTTGTGAACGCCGACCGTGGTGGTTTCGTCGTACCCGAGCAATCCGGGATCCACAGGCGGTTCGGCGGAGTTCGCGGTCGCGGGCAGCGAAACCAGGATCGCAGCCGCGGCCGTGAGAGAAGCAACCGCCGTGCGGTTCGGTCGGGAGATTGTCACTGTGTCGCCGCCTTTGTGATGAGGTGAATAGAGCAGCCGGGAGTGTATAGCGACACATGATCGATGCGGGCAATTTTCATCGAACGCGTCGAGCGCTTCGATTCTGTCCGTCGTCTCGCCGTGTCTTCGTCCTGAGCAAGGTGTGCATGGAAGGGAACGCGGCCCGTGGTCGGACCGGACGGCCTGATTTCGCAGGTCAGGGGCTCGTCGTGTAGCCTGCAAAGGTTGCTGACGCAACGACCCTCCTGCCACGGACAGTCCGTGGCCGTTTTTCACTAGTCCACAGGAGGTGATGAGGTCTTATGCGTCAATACGAATTGATGGTCATCCTTGACCCCAGCCTGGACGAGCGCACGGTCGCTCCTTCACTGGATACGTTCCTCAACGTTGTTCGCCAAGACGGCGGCAAGATCGACAAGGTCGATCTTTGGGGTAAGCGTCGCCTCGCGTACGAGATCGACAAGCACAGCGAAGGCATCTACGCGGTGATTGACATCAGCGCTGCTCCCGCCACTGTCGCGGAGCTCGATCGCCAGCTCGGTCTGAACGAGTCGGTGCTTCGCACCAAGGTTCTGCGCCACAACAAGTGATTTCTGTCGGCCACCAGCCTTAGGCTCGTGGCCAACCGAACTCCACATTCTGCAGGAGGAACCACATGGCAGGCGACACAGTCATCACCGTCATCGGAAACTTGACGGCTGATCCGGAGCTTCGATTCACCCCCGCGGGTGCCGCGGTCGCGAACTTCACCATCGCGTCCACGCCCCGCACCTTCGACCGTCAGACCAATGAATGGAAAGACGGCGAAGCCCTGTTTCTGCGCTGCAACATCTGGCGTGAAGCAGCCGAGAACGTTGCGGAGAGCTTGACCCGTGGCTCGCGAGTGATCGCGAGCGGCCGGCTCAAGCAGCGCTCCTACGAAACTCGTGAAGGTGAGAAGCGCACTGTCGTCGAGCTAGAGGTCGACGAGATCGGCCCCTCGCTGAAGTACGCCACGGCCAGGGTCAACAAGGCCAGTCGTGGCGGCGGAGGCGGAGGTGGCTTCGGTTCCTCCGGCGGATCGGGCGGCGGACGTCCGCAATCCACCAGCGGCGGAGATGATCCGTGGGGCAGTGCGCCGCAAGCGCAGGGCTCCTTCGGAAGCTCTGGTGGTGGGAGCGACGAACCCCCGTTCTGATCCGTACCTGATCGGAACATCCAGAAAAGAGCAAACTAATGCCGAAGCCGCCCCAGCGCGAAAAGGTAATGAAGAAGAAGGTCTGCGTCTTCTGCAAAGAGAAGAACACGCAGATCGATTACAAGGACACGACGCTGCTGCGTAAGTACGTCAGCGATCGCGGCAAGATCCGTGCGCGCCGTGTCACCGGCAACTGCGTCCAGCACCAGCGCGACGTTGCCATTGCCGTCAAGAACTCACGTGAGGTGGCGCTGCTGCCTTACGCCTCAGTGGCTCGCTAAGGAAAGGGAGGGAAGACATGAAGCTCATCCTCACCGCTGAAGTGGACAACCTCGGTGCCCCTGGCGACACCGTCGAGGTCAAGGATGGCTACGGCCGCAACTACCTGCTTCCTCGCGGCCTGGCGATCGTTGCCACTCGTGGCGCTCAGAAGCAGGTCGAGGGCATCCGTCGTTCTCAGGAAGCTCGTGCTGTGCGCGGTCTCGACCACGCCAAGGAGCTCAAGGATGCAATCGAGGGGCTCGAGTCGATCTCGCTGTCGGTCAAGACCGCCGGTGACTCGGGCAAGCTCTTCGGTTCGGTTACCGCCACGGACGTTGCCGGCGCGATCAAGGCGGCTGGTGGTCCCGTCGTCGACAAGCGCAACTTGGTGCTGCCGAAGGCTCACATCAAGGTGACCGGCAAGCACGCCATCGCCGTGAACCTGCACCCTGACGTGGTTGCGAAGTTCCACCTGAACGTGGTCAGCGCTTAGCCGTTTCGTTCTTGCAGAACTGAGGCCCCCAAGCTCCTCGGAGCGTTGGGGGCCTCAGTTTGTTTGGCCTGTGAGTTGGTCTATCATCCCTGTGAGTTGTGGGGCGAGACATCTTGCCGGGCGAATGCGATCGGCACGACACGCCCGACTCCCACAAGACGGAAGACACGCCGGACGAGTTTTCATCCACAGTTGTGGGAAACAGAAAATCGACTCTGAGCTTGCATTTTGGGATGATAACGCCCACTTATCCTCAGGTTGTCCCCATGGGGTTAACAAAGGCATCCAGTCGTTTCCACAAACTATCCCCAACCCTGTGCACAGGACGGTTTGAACACCGAGCCACGGGTCCCTAACGTCATTCAGCGTGTCTCCCTGTCTCGGCGGCGTTTGCCGCAAAGAGCCTGAGAAGGTTAGTCGGTAGGGGCGAGTAAAAAGAGTTCGGGGATCACGAGAAGCAGTTCTCGGTAGCAACCTAACAGTGACGTGGAAGGTCGGTCGAGTGGCTGTAGTTGACGATCGGGGGCATTCCGAATTTCCGGGGCCACCCGAGGAACCGGGTGAGGACTTCGGCAGGCAACCTCCAAATGACATGGCAGCCGAGCAGTCGGTGCTGGGCGGCATGCTGCTGAGCAAGGACGCCATCGCCGACGTGCTCGAGGTTCTGCGACCCGGCGACTTCTACCGCCCGGCCCATCAATCTGTGTTCGATTCCATCCTCGATCTCTACGCCCGCGGTGAACCCGCGGACCCGGTGACAGTTTCCGCCGAACTCGAACGCCGGGGTGAACTGCGGCGCATCGGCGGAGCACCGTATCTGGTGACGCTCACGCAGACCGTGCCCACCGCCGCCAACGCCGGGTACTACGCCGACATCGTCGCAGAGAAGGCGATACTGCGACGCCTCGTCGATGCCGGCACCCGGATCGTGCAATACGGCTACACCGGTGCCGACGGGCAGGACGTGACCGAGGTCGTCGACCGTGCGCAGGCGGAGGTCTTCGAGGTCACCGAGCGACGCACCTCCGAGGACTTCGTCCCCCTCGAGGAATTGCTGCAGCCCACGATGGACGAGATCGACTCCATCGCCAGCCGCGGCGGCATCTCTCTCGGCGTTCCCACCGGTTTCGTCGAACTCGACGAGATCACCAATGGCCTCCACCCGGGTCAGATGATCATCGTTGCGGCCAGGCCCGGTGTGGGTAAGGCACTGGCCCTCGACACACCCCTTCCCACCCCCACGGGCTGGACGACCATGGGCGAGGTGCAGGTGGGCGACAACCTGATCGACGCCGACGGCTTGCCCACCCGTGTCGTCGCGGCCACCGACGTCATGCTCGACCGGCCCTGCTTCGAGGTGGAGTTTTCCGACGGCACCGTCATCGTCGCCGACGCCCAGCATCAGTGGCTGACGCGGACCGACGGCGTGGCGGCCGTCCATACCACCGATCAGATTGCCGGTTCGCTGGGGCGTGGGCACCAAGTCGCGCATGCTGGCGCGCTCCAGCTGCCGTCTTCGAGCGTCGAGGTCGACCCCTATGCGTTGGGGGTATCGCTTTCCGGCGGTACTGCGGTGGCAGCCGAGCACGTTCCGGCGGAGTTGTTGCGCGGCTCGGAGATGGAGCGCCGCGAGCTGCTGGCCGGACTGCTCGACGTAGGCGGTTCGGTTGCCGACGACGGTTCGGTGTGCTTCGAGGCCAAGAGTGTTTCGCTCGCCGACGATGTTCACGACCTGGTCGTCGGGTTGGGACACGAGTGTCGCCGCGATGATAATCGCCTCGTCACCTTCTCCGCCGACGAGGAAGTATTCCAGATTCACCGGAAGGCGATCCGGCACAAGGAACTTCGTGGTCCTGTCGGTTCGTCACGGCGAATCGTCGAGGTTCGCCCGATTGACAGCGTCCCGGTCCGCTGCGTCGAGGTGGACAACGCGGAGCACCTCTACCTCGCCGGCCGGTCGATGATCCCGACGCACAATTCCACCCTCGGCATGGACTTCTTGCGCTCGTGCTCCATCAAGAACGGCATGGCGTCGGTCATCTTCTCCCTCGAAATGGGAAAGACCGAGATCGTCATGCGGCTGCTGTCGGCTGAGGCAAAGATCAAGCTCGGTGACATGCGCTCGGGCAAGATGAGCGACGACGACTGGACGAAACTCGCGCGCCGCATGAGTGAGATCAGTGAGGCGCCGCTGTTCATCGACGATTCCCCCAACCTCACCATGATGGAGATCCGCGCCAAGGCCCGACGGCTCAAGCAGAAGCACGACATCAAACTCATTGTGGTGGACTATCTTCAGCTGATGACGTCCGGCAAGAAGGTCGAGTCGCGTCAGCAGGAAGTCTCCGAGTTCTCCCGTAGCCTAAAGCTTCTCGCCAAGGAACTCGAGGTTCCCGTGGTCGCCATCTGTCAGCTCAACCGTGGGCCCGAGCAGCGAACGGACAAGAAGCCCATGGTGTCCGACCTTCGTGAGTCGGGCTCGCTCGAGCAGGACGCCGACATGGTCATCCTGCTCCACCGCCCCGACGCCTTCGAACGCGACGACCCACGCGGCGGCGAGGCCGACCTCATCCTCGGCAAACACCGCAACGGTCCGACCGCGACAATCACTGTGGCACACCAGCTTCACCTGTCCAAGTTCGTAGACATGGCGCGGGGGTAGTTCTCGTCTGGAGAGGAGGGACTCGGCATGATTGTCGACTTCCTCGTTTTAGAAAGTGTGAGCCATTCGAGTCGACTGGACCGCTACCGTGTCGTTTCCGTCGTCGGTGATGTAGGCCAGGGGTGCCGTCCGGGATGACCGCCACTTGTGCCGGAGACGTTCGTAGGGTGTCAGGCCGCCAGTGCCGCGTCACGTTCGTCGTTGGCGACACGACTCACCTAGCTGGACCTCTGATCGAGACACCTCAGGTCGCCGCCGCGACAGCTCGTGTCGGTACTGGACGGAATGCTCCCGACATGAACACCGGACCCGGCGCGGTAGGCGGTAGACAAGCCGCTAGCAAAGAAACCGAGGAGCAGATCACATGAGTACGACTCCGACCAGCCCCGACCCGACCATGGAAGCCATCGTCCACGCCATCACACAAGGACGAGCCGGCGACGATGTGACCGCCCGCCAGGAACTGCTGGGTATCTGGACGACGATCGGTGTCGATGGCGACCCGCTGCACCGCTGCACGCTCGCGCACTACCTGGCCGACCTCTACGAGGACCCTGCCCAGTCTCTCGCCTGGGATATTCGCGCATTGGATGCTGCCGACGCCGTGACCGAGCAGCGAGTGCAAGAACACCACGCAAGTCTGCACATCGCCGGCTTCTACCCCTCCCTACACCTCAATCTCGCCGATAACTACCGTCGACTCGGTTCCTTCGAAGCCGCCGCCGAACACGTGAACGCGGCCCGGGTGCATGCCCCGAACCTTCCCCTGGACTCGTACGGAGACCTTCTTCGTGCCGCTATCGAAGAGGTCGCTGAGGCCATCGCTCACCGAGACACCACCAAGCGTGCATCCGCCCCCGGTCCGACTCGATGACAAACAGGAACACACCCCTCACGATTGAGGGGACGAGGTCGACTCATCAGCGTTGCAGGCCAGGCCGATCGCGCACGCACGTTGCAGCCGAGATGGGGATTTTCTATGCCTGCGCATCCAAATGAGTCAACCGACACCGGCGCTGCGGTTGAAGTTTAGGCCGGGCCGTTAGGAACACTGCTGCTGAAGACCACGAACTCCCATTCCCCCAACACCGTTGGCGATCACCCCGGACGGCACCCGTGCCCATGTCACCGGCGGCGGCAACCGAGTGTCGGTGATCGCGTTCGACCTCGAATCCGATACGGACCCCGGAACCGGATCTCCCGGGACCGGAACCGGGTGTGCCGGAACCGGGTCGCTGGGGAGCCTGTCCGATAGCTGACCCCTGTTGTGCTCCATCGGTGGAGCACCAGCATTATGCGGGGAGGCCTCTTTGACTAGACGAACCGGAGCCAATGTGGAAGACCGGCGTCTGCGGTTGTGGCGTCGGTAACACGACATAAGACGACTTGCCGTGACTTGATGCACCGACTTCAAGTGGTCAAAGGCGGTTTCGGTCGGCATTCGGCGTCGGCGCACATGTGCGCCAGAGTCTTTTCGCAACTTGCCTTTTGAGGCAGCGCATCGTTTCGCGTGATGTCTTACCCTTAGTGACCGCTGTACGCGGGGGTGCCGGACTGCAGCAGCAAGCTCGACAGCGACGGGAACGGCGTCGCCTGCGAGTGAGCATGCCGGGTTGCCAGCGGCCGCTTCGCGTTCCTAGCTGTAATGGATCACCGGCTTCGACCGATACGTCCTGTATGGGCGTAATCGTCCAGCCGGTTCTGGCGCAAATGAACGACCTGACGGAAAACAAGGAAATCAAGTAGGGATATGAAGACACGTATGTTGAAGCGACTGCTCTCGGCGGCGGCCCTGTCCGTAGCGGTGACCGCAGGCGCGGCGGTACCCGCCTCCGCCGTACCGAGCGCGAATCCGTTGGCGCCGATCACCACGGCCGTGTCCAGTGCCTCAGGCAGCGGGAGCGCCGCATCGGCGACGCTGCCCGTCGACACTCTCGTCGCGGCCCGCGCCGCGGGGTTACCCATTTACGAGGCCGGTGAAGTGGTGGTCACCTATGCATCGAAGATGGGCGCGTACTACGCCACCGAATACCGGCGCGTATACGACGTCGACGCCCTGAACTCACCGGCAGCGAAGTTCATCACGTTTGGTGCTAGTGCACCGGACCACTTCCACGTCACCGATGGAGGCGAGGTCGTGGTCAACATGCGCCCGATCGAGCCCCCACAGATTTTTTCGCGGTTGACGTACGACATGACGCCACAAACGTGGCTGAACAGTCCGCCGATCCAGCTCCAAGAGGGTGGTCCCGGCGTAGGCATCGCATTCGTTCGCTAGACGGCGTGGGGTGACCGTCGGGTTCGCGACGGTCACTCCGTTCGGACTTGTGTCATCGGTGTTCGCTGGTACTGGGAGAGAAGGTGCGGCGGATGAGTTCGGCACAAGAAAAGAGGGCCAACCCCTTTGGGCTGGCTCTCTCTTTCGTTTCTAGCCGGAGGCTAGACCCACGTCGAATCTGACAACAGAACTTGTTGGGAACACGCTCGGCGAACACACGCTTCGCGTCCTCCAAACTTGTCAGCGAGGAACTGCCGAACGGGCCACGATCGTCACCGGACACATGTGTGTAAACGAACCGCCCCTTTCCGCCGTCGGTGCGGAACTCGAGCTGGTACTCCATCCGGGATGTATACGCCTCCGGTGACTTCTCCGCAGGCTCTGCGAGATCAGCGGGCTGCGGAGAGGCTGTTCCGTAAACGGAATTTCTCGCTACCCAGCGCACACCAACCATGAGTGACCCGGCAGGGGTGGCCGGACCGGCAGTGGATCCCGCTTTGCAGGAACAGGATTCGGTGCCGGATCTCCCATGCCATGCCATGCCCGTCCGAGAGAAGCTCACCAGCTGGCGATCCACTTCACGATCGCGGGGTCCCGCAGCGTACTGAAGACCACATCTGCGTCCAGCTTGGTGTCGGGCAGGCTTGGCACACCCGCGCAATAGACTCCCGCCGCTCTTGCTGATCGCACACCCGTGCCCGAGTCTTCGAAAAAAGCACTCTGCTGTGGCGTATGCCCGAGCAATCGGCAGGCAGTGAGATACATTTCGGGGGATGGTTTCGGGGAGATCACCTCGTCGGCAGCGATGCTCACCTGAAACATGCCGCCGAACCCCCCGCGTTTCAGCGCGCAATCGAGCAAATCGCGTGGTGAGTTGCTTGCCACTGCTACGGGAACCTTCTCGGCTATCAAGGCCACGAGTTCGTGCGCACCGTCCATGGCCTCCGCCCCGCGGTTGACTGCGTCCGAGACCAGCTCCATGAGTTCCGCTTCGAGAGCAGTCGGTGATACGCCGTCATCGAATAGCTCGGCAAGCGCGGTGCACGCATCACCCAATGATCGGCCGATCAACAGCGCCTTTTGCTCCGCTCCGAAGGGTAGGCCTCGGCGCGCAAACAATTCAGTTTCGGCGATCGTCCAGCATGGCTCGGTATCCATCAGCAGACCGTCACAATCGAACACGACGGCAGCGGGTGTAAATCCTTGAACTGGCATGCGTTCGTTGTCCTCTCCAGGCGGCCAATTGAGGTGCGTCTGTGGGCGTTCCACAACAGCGATGGGTCGAAAGAACTGCGAATCATGGCTGTACGCCGTTTTGTGCCACAAAGATTGAGTCCTATTTGCCGTACTCGCTATGCGCTGCGTCCAGATCGGTGGGGAATATTTCGACGACCGATCCGGACGGGACCGGCCCTGGGCAGTGCTGCGAGCTGGTACGCGTGCAGTCGATACGTCGGCGAACCCTCAACAGGACAGCCTCGGGATGGATCGGACTCGATCGGGCATTGTGCGATCACCGGCTCCGGATGTCCTGTTTACCCATCGTCTTACAGGACAGCTCCACACCGTTCCGCCCACGTCGTCGAAACCCTTTGTCGATATGCAGCGAAGATTAGGCGAAATGCGCGTCCGGCCGAGTCAATCCAGCTCGTGGTGGCTGGTGAGCGAATCAACTGGGATGACGCACCGCCGGTCGACGCCGGTTTCCTCCCGAGGTCTGGATAGTGTGAGGGACCATGAGCGCCATTCCGAGTCACTGGATTCCACACCGCCGTCAGGACGGTGAAGTTGTCGGTTGGATCGACCTGGACTCTCAGGCGCCTGACCTGATCCCCGTCGATCGTCTGGGTTGGCCCCTCGAGCCGGTTTCCGACTGGCCCGCAGCGGAGGAAGCACTTGAGAAGCGCGGCTTGGGTTTTCTGCTGAATCGGTTCCAATACCGCGGACACGCCGTGAGGATCAGGCAGCTCTATGAGGACCGTGTCATCGTCACTACCGCCGTCTCCGACGCTGTCGGTGATGTCGGCGAAGAGTTCACGCTTCCATTCCCTGCCGGGACGGAGCTCACCGAGATCCAAGCCCGCTGAAGGGGGCTGATGGTCGTGACCAAGCGGCGTGCACGGGATGGTGAACTTTCCCGTGCACGCCACCTGGACTCGTGTGCACTACGGCCGATTCGTTCCGTCCGAGCCGGAGGGCATGCTCAACCGTGAAATGCCCTTGGGGCTAGATAACATCCTGCTGTTCCAGCCATTTCAGAATCGCTTGGTTTGTTTCTTCCGGCCGTTCTTGCTGGATCCAATGACCGCAATCCAGATTGACTACTTCCACATTGGGCACGAACTCCGCTAGGTTTTCAGACTTCGCGATCGGATCCCGATCGCCGTAGATCATGAGTGCGGGCTGCCCGATGATCGGGTTCACGTCCGCCAGCAAGTGCCAGTTGCGGTCGAGGTTTCTATACCAATTGATACTGCCTGTGAACCCTGACGCTTCGAAGGCGGAGACAAAGACGGCCAGTTCGCTGTCGCTCATCAAAGGCTCACCAAGTGGTGTTTCTGCTTTGGCGAGATTGATCAACGCCATACCCGGCTGAGGCTCGCTGGGCGGCTCGTTCTTCCGGTACAGGTTGCGAAGGAACCGGAGTGTATTTTCTTCGAATGCAGCGTCCGCCACACCTGGCTGTCGATTGAAGTGGACGAAATAGAAGTCGCCGCCCAGCATGTCCTCCATGACCTCGATCCAGGGCCTTTCTCCGCGATTCTGGTAAGGCAGGCTCAGGTTTATCACTTTGTTGACCCGGTTCGGATGCAACAGGGTCAGTCCCCACACGACGAATGCACCCCAATCGTGGCCGACGAAGGTGGCATCGTCGTATCCGAAGTGATCGAGAAGTGCGACGAGATCACCCGACAAGTGTTCGATGTCGTAGTCCGCTACTTCGGTCGGACGGGATGAGTTCCCGTAACCTCGCTGGTTCGGGACGATGACGTGGTAGCCCGCTTCGGCAAGAGCAGGCACCTGATGGCGCCACGAAAAGGCATGTTCTGGAAAGCCATGACAGAGCACAATCGGGTTTCCTGCATTTTGCCGTCCCGCTTCGAAGACTTCGAGTTCCACACCGTTGACCGAGATCAGGGTGGGCTCGGGAAAATCGGTCGGATCAAACATGGCGTTCCTCTCTGTCTTTTCTTGGCCAGATGGACTCGTCTGTGAGGTCATGTGGACATCTTGCTGACCTAAACCGGTCACCTCCTGACCGGTTTTTGTGAAAAGTTGTGAGGGTGAGCACAGACCGACTAGTGGCCGTCCTCCTCTTGCTGCAACGACGCGGGCAGGTGACAGCGCCAGAGGTCGCCCGAGAGCTGGAGGTCTCCGAACGCACCGCCCGCCGCGACCTCGACGCCCTGGCCAGGGCCGGGGTGCCCCTGTACTCGATGCAAGGCCGAGGCGGCGGCTGGCGCCTCGTGGGGGGCGCCCGCACCGACCTGTCCGGGTTGACCGCGAGCGAGGCCCGCGCCCTGTTCCTGGTTGCAGGCCCGGCCTCGGCTGCGACGCCGGCCGTGAAAGCAGCTCTGCGCAAGCTCGTCCATGCCCTGCCGGAGCCCTTCCGGGTGCAGGCGGAGGCAGCGGCGTCGTCGTTGGTCACGGACCCGGAGCGATGGGGAGCGAGTCCGATCGAGCCACGACAACAGCCCCGCTTCCTCGACGAACTCCAAGACGCGGTGATCCGTGGTGTCCAGGTGCGGCTCGGCTACGTCGACAGCAAAGGCGTCGAAACCGAGAGAACCGTCCACCCGCTAGGCATCGTCGCCAAAGGTCCGTCTTGGTACCTCGTATCCACCACCGAGGCCGGCCAGCGGACCTTCCGGATCGACCGCGTGTCGTACGTCGACCCGACCGACGATCCCGTCCACCGACCTGAGGACTTCGACCTTGCGGAGAGCTGGCGAGAGATCGCCGACGAGGTCGACCGCAAGCGAACGCCCCTCGAGATCCAGGCGGTATGCGAGCCCCACCGGATAGGTCTGCTCCGGATGGCGCTCGGCGGTCGGCTCGAGGTTGGAGGTTCCACGACCGACGGCCGCATCGAGGTCGTGATCCGCGGCCGCGATGAGTACGCACTCGCCGGCGAGCTTGCATGGATGGTCGAATGGCTCGAGGTGACTGGCCCTTCGGGTGTGCGAGACCACCTCGCCTCGATCGGCAACGCGCTCGTCGAGCGATACGCCTGAGACCGTCCCACAGGAACCCCAACTCCAACCCCAGACCGCGCGCCTATTTTGACGGGTGTCGGTAACTTACGCGAGATCCGTCAGAGTGGAGAGGCGTGTCTCGCTAATCCTCGCTGCATCTCGACGGTGTAGTGGCTGGCTCCCAGGCTAAGGGGCGAATTGGGATGTGAGACGAATACGATGCTGCTTGGTATTCGGCAAGACCAGCAATCGATGAATGGTACCCGCTGTCAACTATCAATGATGCTGCTGCCAAAGGGTGACAAAGGGACCAGTTCGTGGCATCTTCTATTGTTCATGTGTGGGGGGGATTGTCGACGCCTGCCACAACCAGAATGATCTAGGTGCTTGGTCAGGAGACTATTCGATGGACACTATTGGAAACACTATAGCGTTGCGCGACAAGCATATTCCGCTCCCGACCCGTGAGGATGCCTATCGGCAGATACTGTTGCTCGGAACGACCGGTGCGGGCAAGACGACCGTTGTGCGTCAATTGTTGGGAACGGACCCAGATCGGGATCGCTTTCCCTCGACCTCGACTGCCAAGACCACGGTCTCCGATACCGAGATAGTTCTTGCGCCGGGTGAATTTCGTGCAGTCGTCACGTTCTTCCCGCGTGCGGAGATCGTCCGCCACCTCGAGGAATGCGCTGTTCGCGCGTCGATATCGATTCTCAACGGGGCCGAACCGAAGTCTGTGCGAGAACATCTCTTGGACCATGAGCAACAGCGATTCCGCTTCAGTTACGTGCTCGGACGTCGCACTGAAGAGAAGGAATCGCTTTCAGCCGCAGCCGATCCGTTCGACGTGTTCGACAACTCCGAGTTCGACGACGCCGAAGATGCCTCAACCGGATTCGAAGCCGATCCCCGGGAGTTGCCGTCGATCGACCTCAGCGAGACCGAGGCTGTCATAAGCAGGGCCCTCGATACGTTGCGAATGCTCGTCACGTCCAACGAGGCCGAAATCCGCCGCGGCCTCGATTCGACCGATGCCGAGAGCGACCGGGACGTGAAGGACCTCTTGGCAGAGGATCTCGAGCGACGAATTCGAGGGGATGCGGAGTTTGCACGGATCATTGATTCGCTGCTCGTCGAGATCGACAAGAGGTTCTTGGCGGTATCGGTGGGAGAGATTGATCGTGGTGACGACGGATGGCCGCGTAGTTGGGTCTGGGACAGTACCGATCGCAAGACGTTCCTGCAGGCGGTGAACAGGTTCTCCTCAAACTATGCGCCGCTCTTCGGGCATTTGCTGTCGCCCCTGGTCGACGGCATTCGTGTGTCGGGACCCTTTGTCCCCACCTGGAATGAAGGAAAGGTGCCGCGACTCGTACTGGTCGACGGTCAGGGTCTCGGGCACAATCCGGCGTCAGCTGCGGAATTGTCGACCCCGGTGACGGAGTGGATCAACCGTGTTGACGTGGTGTTGCTGGTCGACAATGCCGCCCAACCAATGCAGGCCGGGCCGGCGATCGCGATCCGCTCGATCCTCAACTCAGGCAACACGGAGAAGCTCGTGTTCTGTTTCACACACTTCGACGAGGTCACCGGCGACAACTTGGCCACGGCCCGCGACCGCGCGGACCATGTGTTGGCCAGCGCGCACAATCTGGCTACGACGCTTTGTAAAGACAAATCGCTCGCCGAACGATCTCTCCGTCGGCGGCTGGACGGAGCGACGGTATTCCTGTCCAGAATCGACAAGCCGCTCAGTGTAAAGAATTCCGACGGCCGGTTCTCCACTCAGTCGTTCCGAAAGCTCTACAAACTAGTCGAGGACGCGGGCGAGCGTCGTGAGCTGGGGCCCGCCAGGCCGGTTTACGCCAGGACGGATATGCATCGAGCACTGGTCGATGCAATCGGCGACTTTCACACGCGATGGGACGCAATACTGGGACTGAAAGTCTCGCGCTCCGTCGCGAAGGAGCACTGGACCCGGATCAAGGCGCTGAACAAGCGGTTCGCTGAGGGCAGCGCAGAAGAGTACGACACCCTACGGCCGTCGGCGGAGCTGAGGGAGTTCATTAAGGAGGAGCTGTACAAGCGGTTCGAGTTGCCGCGTCGATGGCGGGGGCAGCGGCCGGAAGATGACGACACATTCACCGCAATTGTCGACGAGTTCTCGCAGGCCGTCGCCCGGCGACTCGACAAGCCGATACGGGATCGCTTGTCGGTAGCAGCGCAGCCGGAGTGGCAGCGGGCCTTCGAGCTCCAGGGCCCAGGGTCGACCGGGATGCGCGCCGAGCACATTGCGGAGGACGTTTTCGACTCCTTCGTTGCCGTGCCCACCCCCGGCAATGAGGACTTCTTCAACGCCCTCGAGAGTCTCATCGATGATGCTGCCGAAATCATAGGGGTAACTCTGGAGGCGTGAACACTCGTTGTCGCTGTCAATAACGTTGGCGTGTCGGTGCGGGCGAATACTGTCGTCGGTTCGTAGTTGGTGCTGGATAGGAGCCCGGTCAGATGATCACCGGTGAGATCAAGAGCAAAGTCGACGCGGTGTGGGATGCGTTCTGGACGGGCGGCATCTCCAATCCGCTCGAGGTGATGGAGCAGATCACTTACCTGCTCTTCATCCGAAGACTACTTCGAATAGCCAACCCTTAGAGCACACACCAATCCGTGCTGATCAACCATTCAGAAGGATCGCTTGATGTCCGATGACACCCTGAACGCCCTGCCGAGTTGGCAGGAGTTCACCCGACCCGTCCTACAGGTTCTCAGCGATGGCGCTGAATGGGACACAGCCGATCTGCGCCCGGCTGTCGCGGCATTGATGGGAAACGAAATCGATAGCCAAAACATGCTCGCAGGCTCCCGGGCCGGTGAGGTTATGCGGCGAGCAGTTCGTCGCCTCGCTTCCGCCGGAGCAGTCATCAAGCTCTCCCCAAGCCGAACAGTAATCGCCGACCGTGGTCGTGAACTACTCGCCGAGAATCCCGAAGCAATCACGCTCGACAGACTTAACCGCATTCCGGAGTTTCGAGAGAGTATGCGCAGGAGAAACTCTGGCGATATCGAGGGTGAGGCGCACTGGTTCGTCGGTGCCTACTACTACGGCGAGACAGTCGAAGACATGACCGACACCTTTGTGGAACAAGGTATCTGGCGTAACGGATACGAGGACAAGTATCTCGACGAAGTCCGGTCGATTGAGGTCGGTCAGCGTATCGCCATCAAGGCCGCCTACACCCGGCTGCATGACCTGCCGTTCGAAACCAACGGAAACAAGGTCTCGGTGATGTCGATCAAGGCCACAGGGACCGTCACCCGCAACCACGGGGATGGCCGCACCCTTGACGTGAAATGGGATGCGCGGGAGCCAGTTCGTGAGTGGTACTTCTACACCAACCGACTCACCGTGTGGCGCGTATGCCGCGGCGACTGGCGCTCCGACGGGCTCATTGACTTCACCTTCGAAGGCGATGAACAAGACCTTAGCCGGTTCCGCAACTCCGTGTACTGGGCCGACCGCTTCGGTGACGGCGCCGGGTTCGCCGACGAGCGCGACCTCGACGACGAGTCCGGCGACGACGAGGAACCTCAAGGGTTCGACCAGAGCTACGGACTCACCGATATCGTCGCCGACGGCTGCTTCGTGCCCCAACAGGTGCTCGGTGACTATCTCGAAGCTTTGAAGACCAAGAAGAACCTGATCCTGCAGGGTCCTCCTGGTACTGGCAAGACCTGGCTCGCCAAGCGGCTCGGATACGCCCTAATCGGGGGCAAGGACCGGAACCTGCTCAGCGCCATCCAGTTCCATCCCGGTGTCTCCTACGAGGACTTCGTCCGCGGATGGCGGCCCAGCGGTGACGGCAAGCTGCGGCTCGAGGACGGTATCTTCCTCGACATCGTCAACGCTGCTCAGGCCGACCCCGGTCACAACCACGTCGTCGTCGTCGAGGAGATCAACCGGGGAAACCTCGCCCAGATTTTCGGTGAACTGCTCACCCTCCTCGAGAACAGCAAGCGCACCCCTGATGAGGCTCTCCAATTGTCATACCGCCGCCCAGGGGAACCGCCCGTCTACCTGCCCGAGAACCTCTACATCATCGGCACCATGAACCTCGCCGATCGCTCCCTTGCGATCGTCGACTTCGCGCTACGCCGGCGGTTCGCCTTCCGCAACCTCGAACCGACCCTCAATGAGGCATGGCGGCGCTGGGTGTCCGAGCACAACGGAGTCCCCGACGCCTTCCTCGCTACGCTTGCGCATCGCGTCGACACCCTCAACGATGCCATCGCCGGCGACCGCTCCCTGGGCGAGCAGTACCGCATCGGGCACAGCTTCTTCACTCCGCACGGCAGGACCAGCATCGACGACCCGGACGCCTGGCTGCGGCAGGTGGTGGACTCCGAGATCCGCCCGCTGCTCGACGAGTACTGGTTCGACGACCCCGAACGTGTCCAGAAGGAGGCGGAGGCACTGCTCGGGTACCCGCTGTGACCGGGGTGATCGTCAGCGGCCGCACTCGGATCCCTGTCCGGAACCTGTGGCTGCTGATGCTGTATGCGTCGAGCCTGTACCGGGACGACGAGTCGCTGCGCCGCAGCGGTGTCGAGGACAATCCGGAAGACCTGTGCGACATCGTTGCCGAGATTCTCGCCGACGCCGTCGAGACCCGACTGCAGCGCACCCTCGGCCAGGCCTATCAGCCATGCCGCGCCCACCTCACCCGGGTCCGCGGGCAGATCGACGTACTCGAAACGACTACCCGCCAGCTTCTCTCACGTGGGCGGGTCGCCTGCCGGTTCAGCGAGTTGTCCGTTGACAACCCGCGCAACCGTTTGATACGCACCGCGCTCGGCGTCGCAGCTGGCCGGGTGCGTAGCGAGCCGCTCGCCGCCCGGTGTCGCAGGCTCGCTGACACCCTCGTGCAGGCCGGGGTTTCCGCCAGACCCATCGGCCGTGGCGAGGCGTCAGGCGTCGTGCTCGGCCGCAACGAGGTGGCCGACGTCGCTGCCGTCGATGCCGCGAAACTGATGCTGGCGATGGACATCCCGAGTGAGGACGACGGATCGGGCCACCGCTGGGCGGTATCGCGGGATGTAGCCGAGATGCGGCGGCTCTACGAGGCGGCGGTGCGGGGCTTCTACCTTGCCACCCTCACCGTGCCGTGGCGGGTACATCAAGGGGAGAAGAAGCTCCGCTGGCCCACCGAGGGTGAGACCGCGCGGATGCGGCAGATCCTGCCGGTGATGCGTGCCGACACCGTCCTCGAGACCCCCGACCGTCGGATTGTGGTCGAAACCAAGTTCACCGACGCGCTCAAACCCAACCAGTACGGTGCCGTGAAGCTCGCCCGTGGGCACATCTTCCAGTTGTACGCCTATATCCAGTCCCAGCACGAGCAGGACGCTCTCGCCGCTACCGCTGAGGGGGTGCTGCTGTACCCGACGGTCGGCGAACACCTCGACGAATCGGTCACCATCCAGGGCCACAGCTATCGCTTCCTCACCGTCGACCTCGCAGGCAGCGCCGCTGGCATCAGGGCCGCGCTGGCCGCGGTCACCGACCCGCACAACATCAACGAACCCGAGGACACCCATGCCTGACATCAACCCCGCTGCGAGCGAAGAGAACTTCGAGAGATTGAAGCAGGACCCGGACTTCGAAGTCGCTGTTGCACTTGTAGCCGACTATCTCGACGGCGCCTTCAGTGACCCGGATAGGAGTGAGAAGGAGGAGTGGACGTTGAGTTGTCTACCGAGCACGAACAAGACGTCCGGGCGAGAGCGGCTCTTCACCCTAAATGTCGGGCCCATGCAAGTTCTGTATATGGAGCGATTCACCGAAAACGCTGAGAGTGAAGTCCTGTTCACCCTCTACGTATCGGCAAGCGCGCTCGAGCAGGAGGCTGGGAGCTCGCTCGAGGAACTTGCCGAACGGTACCCCTCTCTCGAATTCCAGAGGACATCGCTGTCCTCGGCAGACGGCGACGGAGCGGTGATTCATTGCTTGTGGGATGGCGAGTCATTGGAGCAGTTCGTCGACCTGCCGCTCGAAGGGTCGATCCGCCCGCTGGCCGATCGGCTGGTAGGCAAGGGCCGCGGCCCCTACGGGCAGTACCACAACCGGCGGTTCGCACAGCACGTTCTAGACACTATGAAAGAGGCAGCCTGACATAACGATTCGACTACCGAGGTCCAACTGACCAACGCTTGGGAGAGGGAAAGAGTATGGCGAGCAGGCCGTGGACGCTCGGTGACCTGCGGATCCCGATGATTGACGCGTTCGTCGGAGATCACGGGTACCTGTCGAATTTCTGGCCCGCTCCCACCCCCTATCGCGACCGCATTTTCCCCACGAGCGAGCACGCCTTCGCATCCGCGAAGACCGATGACTGTGATGCGATCTCGAGGATTCTCGCGACCGACGACCCCGCAGAGGCGAAGAGGATCGGCCGGACCGTACCACTCGTCGATGACTGGGAGCGGCGCAAGTATGTCGAGATGGAGTCGATCGTCGAGGCCAAGTTCCGTCACAACCCGATCCTTGCTGAGAAGCTTGTCTCCACGCGAGGATCGTTGATTGTCGAGGGCAACATCTGGCATGACCAGACATGGGGAAGTTGTAGCTGCGACCGACACCGAGACTTCCCTGGAGACAATGCACTCGGAGTCATACTGATGCGGGTTCGCATGCAACTGACGAATTCACCTGATTCGGAGAATCGATTCGATTCCTGATGCGAGTCGTCGGATTGTATGGCAGTATCGTTGCCGCCGTCGGATCGAAGACGACGGATTCCATGACATCGCGGCTCCCTCAATGGTGAAGCCCAGCACGCGGCCGGTGGTGCGGCCGAGCGAATCGACCATCTACTCTCCGCCTATTCGTCTGTGCGCGGAGAATGTCCCATGAGGTGACATCTATTGCACGAAGATATGAAGAACCTTCTCCGGCGGGAGGAGGCGCTGGATCGCGCCGACATACTCGACTTGCCAACACTCGAACTTCAGCCGACGTGGGGTTTCCTCGACCCGCCCGAGAAGGGTGACAACTGCGCAAGGGTGACCCTCGGCCCGAACGGTGAGTGGATCAGTCTCTGGACTGCACCGGATATCGAGATGAATGTGAAGGAGACACGTGGTAGCCGCGCCCGTTTTGCGAGAACCCGGCTACCCGAAGCCATTCCAGCGCGGATTTCCATCCAGACGCCTGAATCGTCGCGAGTGGTTGAACTGGATGAACTGACCCTGGATTTCTGTCTTCCGCAGCCGATGCCGAACGGGAACATTCTCGTCGTCGGCGCCCGCTGCCTCTACCACGAGGACGGTCCCGAGCACAACGCGGTGCTCTATTCACCGGACGGACGAGTCATTCACACGACGACGTTCGGTGACGGGATTTCGTTCGTTTGTACAACCGAACCGGGGACCACATGGGTCGGTTATCACTCGCAAGGAACGAACGCGACGAATGGGTGGGGCGGCCGCAATGGACCGGGTGCTCTCGGCCATAGCGGACTGGTCCGATTCGGGCACGGATTGGATCTCGTGGAGGAGTACGAGCCGCCGAATCCCGGCACCGATTCGATCCTGGAAGTTCGAGCGATGACTGTGGCGGGTAGTGCAGTCTGGGCCAGCAGCCGTCCATACTACGGACTTCTCCAACTTGTCCGAATCCAGGATGGAGTTGCGGCTACCTGGCAGAACGATGCTGCGATGGCACGCGGGCTGGTGGTTTCCGGTGATCGGATAGGTCTGATCGGTGGCTGGGGCCCAGGAAAGCACGATCGACTGGTATACGGGCGCCTCGAAGCGGACCGATTCGTCCGGGAAGGCGCGTGTCGAATCGCGTTGCCGGGCGGATCCGAGGTACCGCTGGCATCGGACCTACTCGGGGTTGGCGGAACCATCCACGTCATCACCGAGGACGACCAGTTCTACCAGGTCGAATTCGACGAACTGCTCAATCGTTGACCACGCCCTGAATGACGTTGCTTCTTGTGAGGGGCTGAACCCGTCCCATCCAGATTTGATGCCCAAACCTTGATGGGACGGGTCGTCGATCAGAGTTTCTCCTCAACGCATCGTCCGGTTCTGTCGGTACCGTGCGAAGATCACCGCACGACCATTGCGATGGCAAGTCCTGGCGCTCTTGCGGTGGGCATTCTTTCTACGATGTCGAGGCGTCGTGACGGTTCTACTCCGGCGTCATCCTGCCAAGTACGCGGGCGGCGGCGTGCGGTCGAGGGCCAATGCCACGGCCGCACGGGCTGCGACGGCGCCGACCAGGTTGCCTGTGCCGTTGTAGCCGCCCACGGCGATGACTCCAGGGCGAGTTTCCGTGCACAGTGGACGACCGTCGTCTGTGTAGCCGACCGACGCCGCCCACCGCCGGAAGACGTCGACGGGACGGCCGGCCATGCGTTCGGCGACGTGCTCGATGTAGTGCTGCACTGCAGCGGTCGGCGAGGTGTCAGTGGTCCACTCGGCGTCGGCGAACAGGTCTCGCCCACCGCCGACGAACAGGCGCCCATCGGCGGCCTGCTGTGCGTAGTCGTAGCCCCACCGGCCGTACACCGGGCACGGCAGGCGACGGGGCAGGCCTTCGGCGGTAGCGAGCATCTGCAGCCGTGCCGTTCGGACGCGTCCTCGCAGTTCGGGGAGCACCTGCTCGAGCCGGCCGTCCACCGCCACGATAATCGCGGGTGCATGCACCGTGCCGTGATCGGTGACAACCCTTCCGCTTTCGATGTGCCGGACGTTCGAGTGCTCGTACAGCTCGGCTGAATGTCTCAGCAGCGCCGCCAGTTCCAGCGCGCGACGAGATGGATTCATCGCTGCGTCGTCGGGCAGGAACAGCCCAGTACCGAGCTCACCGTCATAGTGCTCGACACGGATTCCGTTGTCCCGCAGTGCCGCTGCGAGCGCCGTGCAGTCGGCCTCCTCCGCAGCCCTATCGTGGGCTTCGGCGGCGTCACGGGGAGCACCTGGAAGTCCGGCGAGCCGGATCGAGCCGGTCCGGGCGATCACGTCGGGTCCCAAGACCGTGGCGAGATAGTCGAGTTCGGCGAGAGTGGCCCGATACAGCTCGACTGCTGGCGCACCCCACGTCTCGACGGCCGAGTGCAGGAACGCTGACGGTCCACCCAGCAAGAACCCGCCGTTGCGCCCCGCAGCACCGGCCGCGACCCTGCCGCCGTCGAGCCCGACAACCCGGAGTCCGAGGCCAACCAGCTCGTCAATGGCCGCCAGCCCCGAGCCGCCGAGCCCCACGACGCACGCATCCGCGGTGACCGTTTGTTCCAGCCGCGGCAGACCCTCCCACAACGCGACCACGGGGTCGTCGTCCCAGGCGCACGCCGAGCCCCAATGTGGTGCGGATCGGGAACTGCTCACGGTGATTGTCGGATATCTTGCCCTGTCGCAGTCGGGTCAGTTGGATTCGGCTGCCTTCTTGATCGCGGCGAGGGTCGCCGGAATGCTGCTGTGTGCGGCAGCGGTGCGATCATCGATCTGTTTTTGAGCATCGGCTCCGAACTTTTCCTGGAACATGGCGAGTCCGGCGGGCAGGAACTCCCAGGACTCGGTGAGTTCGGTGCCACCGTCGCAAGGGGTGAAGGTGTAAGCCCACCGGACGAAGGAACCGCCGACGACGAAAGTGAACTCTCGTCCGCGGTCGGCGACAACAACCTTCGAGCGAGTCTCCCAGGTCCTCTCCGGCAGTTCGTTCCGCCCGGTGAACCAGGCGCCCACAACGGGACCGCCGCCCTCGTCCCACCAGCACGCCTTGCAGATCGGACTCCACTCGCCCGTCCGAGTCACGTCCGAGACCATGTCGTAGAGAACCTCGGGCGAGCTGTCGACGACAATCGACTCCGAGAAGGTGAAATCGCTCATCTCGGCAGTATGCCACCGGAATTTGCCGAACGCTCCCGGCGAAGCGGCGTCACTTCGCGCCACGACCCGGACGACGCGGAGAGGAGGTACGGGTGTCGAATCGCAGTACGTGGCTCGTAACTCGGCCATCGCAGCGATCAGTATTACCCGGTTTAGCCGGAACCCTGTGGGAAGATCACCGAACGACCATTGCACGGGAGGGCGGGCACCGATGGCGGGGAACTTCGACTTTCTGCAGGCAGAGTGGCCGACGCTGCACGTGGTGGCACGTAAGGCCGAGCGGGGCGCACTGTTCGACGCTCGCACAACCTGCTTCTACACGCGGCGCACTGTCGAACTGACGGTCAAGTGGTTGTATCGGGTGGAGTCGCTGTCCGAGTCGCATACGAGCGACCTCGCCGCCCGTCTGCACGATCCGGACTTCGTGTCGATCATCGGACACGGGTTGCAGGTGAAGATGAACCTCATCCGCAAGCTCGGCAATACCGCCGTCCACGAGTCACGTCCGGTCCATCCCGACACCGGTCGCAAGGCTTTGACCGAGCTGTTCCACATCCTGTCCTGGCTCGCCCGCGCCTACGCAACGCAGCCGTCGAGCCGACCGTCGCCGCAGCAGCAGTTCGACCCGTCCCTGTTACCCAAGCCCGGCGGTAGTGCCGCAGCCGCCAAGACGGTCGCGCAGCTGAAGAAGCTCGAAGGCGAGATGGCAGCTAAGGACGCCTTGTTGGAGCAGTCCGAGGCCGAGAAACGGGATCTGGCAGCACAGTTGGCGGCCCGTGACGCAGAGAAGCAGGCCAGCGACCTGGAGAAGGTGTCTCTCGAACAGCTTGTCGTGCAGTTGCAGGTTCAGGTCGCCGCTGCGCAGTCCGCTAGTGCCGCAACGCCCGACACCCACGACTACGACGAGGCGCAGACCCGGCGCGACCTCATCGACCTGCTGCTGCACGAATCCGATTGGCCGCTGGACCAGCCACGTGACCGCGAGTACCCCGTGCAGGACATGCCGGACGGCAAGAACGGGTTCGTCGACTATGTGCTGTGGGGCGACGACGGTCTGCCGCTCGCGGTGGTAGAGGTCAAGAGCACGGCGAAGGATCCCCTGGTAGGTCAGCAGCAGGCCAAGCATTATGCCGACTGTCTGGAGAGTTCGACCGGCCAGAGACCGATCATCTACTACACCAACGGATTCGAGCACTATATCTGGGACGATACCCACTACCCTCCGCGGCTGATCGAGGGATTCCACACCCGCGACGAACTGGCTCTCGCAGTGCAGCGCCGTACCTCCCGCAAGCCGTTGGCGGCACAGAGGGTTTCCAGGCGGATCGTCAACCGTCCCTACCAGAAGCGGGCGATCCGTCGCGTGACTGAGCATTTCGAGAAGCACAACCAGCGGGCGGCGCTGCTCGTGATGGCCGCCGGTTCTGGTAAGACCCGTACCGCAATTGCCCTCGCCGACCTGCTGATGCAAGCAGACTGGGTCAAGCGGGTCCTATTCCTCGCCGACCGTGAGCCGCTCGTCAACCAGGCCGTGAACGCCTTCAAGCGGCATCTGCCCGGGTCGTCGCCGGTGAACCTGCTGACCGAGAAGAACACCGACGGCCGTGTCTACGTCAGCACCTATCCGACAATGATGGGGCTGATCAACGAGATCGACGGTGGGGAGCGAAAGTTCGGTCCCGGCTACTTCGATCTCGTCGTGATCGACGAGGCGCACCTTTCCGTGTACCAGAAGTATCGGCGCATATTCTCGTACTTCGACTCGCTGCTCCTCGGTCTCACCGCGACCCCCAAGGACGAGATCGACCACAATACGTACTCGCTGTTCGACATCGAAACCGGCATTCCCACAGACGATTACAGTCTAGGTCAGGCTATCGCGGACAAGTACCTCGTGCAGCCCCGGGCGGTAACGGTCCCGCTGGCCTTTCCGCAACGCGGGATCGAGTACGACGACCTCAGCGACGAGGAAAAGCAGCGGTGGGAGAGTGCCGACTGGAGTGACGACACCTCGGACGATGCGATCGCCGACGTGGTCGAATCCGAGGTCATCAACAAGTGGCTGTTCAACACCGACACCGTCGACAAGGTCCTCGAGGTACTGATGACCCGCGGGCACCGGGTCGAGGGCGGCGACCGTCTCGGCAAGACGATCATCTTCGCGAAGAACCAGCAGCACGCCGACTTCATCGCAGAACGCTTCGACGCCAACTATCCGCAGTTCGAGGGGGCGTTCGCGCGGGTGATCACACATTCCGTCGAACAGAGCCAGGACCTGATAGATCAGTTCTCGCATGCGGAAGGGGATCCGCAAGTCGCGATCTCCGTCGATATGCTCGACACCGGCATCGACTTCCCAGAGGTGGTCAACCTCGTATTCTTCAAACCGGTGCGTGCGAAGGCGAAATTCTGGCAGATGGTCGGTCGCGGCACCCGACTCTGTCCTGACCTGTATGGCCCAGGCCAGGACAAGACCAACTTCTTCGTCTTCGACGTCTGCGGGAACTTCGAGTTCTTCAACAATCACCCGGATTCCACGGACGGGTCGGTGGCGCAGTCGCTGTCTCAGCGCCTCTTCACCAAGCGCGCAGAACTGGTTGCGGCGCTGGCCAAGAACGGTACCGACGCCGAGCTGTGCTCGGACACCGCGGACACGCTGCACAAACAGGTTCAGGGGATGCGCCGTGACAACGTCATCGTCCGCGCGAAGCGGCGGTACGTCGAGAGGTACTCCGATCGGACCGAGTGGGAGTCGTTGTCGGAAAGCAAGCTTGCCGAGATTATCGAGAACCTGGCTGGACTGCCGACAATGGTGCGCGACACCGACGAGATGGCCAAGCGCTTCGACCTGATAATCCTCGACGGGCAGTTTGCGGTGCACTATGCGGAGGACACACTCCCGAAGTATCGGACGTCGATCCAGCAAGTCGCCGGCGGGTTGCTCGACGACGGACTGAACATCGCGAAGGTCAAAGAGAAGGAGGCATTGCTGCGCGAGGTGGCGGGGGACGAGTGGTGGCGGGACGTGACACTGCCGATGCTCGAGCATGCCCGCCGCGAACTTCGCTCCATCGTCAGCCTGCTGGACAAGAAGAAGCGCACGATCCTCTACACCGACTTCCGCGACACACTCGGCGATGTCGCCGAGGTCGACATGCCGGAGCTGCCATCCAGTGCGGATGTCGAGCGCTTCACCACGAAGGTGCGGGACTATCTACAGCGTCAGCCTGACAACATCGCACTACAGAAACTGCGAAACGGAAAAGCGCTCACGCCCGCGGATCTGGTCTCCCTGCAAGACCTTCTTGCGCGCAGCGGTGCCGGTGATCCCGAGGACTTCAAGCGTGCGGTCGAGAACGCGAAGGGATTGGGGCGGTTCATTCGATCGCTCGTGGGGCTGGACAAGCAGGCGGCGACCGATGCCTTCGCGGAATTCCTGCATGGAAAGACCGCGACCGCCAGCCAGATCGACTTCGTGAACCTCATCATCTCGCACCTGACCCGCCACGGGGAGATGGACCCGAAGCTGCTGTTCGAGTCACCTTTCACCAACAGCGCCCCACAGGGTCCCACCCAGGTGTTCGGCGACGATCAAGCGGTGCGACTCGTCCAGGTGATCCGGTCGATAAACGACTCCGCCGAGCCGACCGAGGCGGCCGGCGCCTGAATCGACCGCGCTCCGTCGGCTCATCGGCTCGGCAATGTCGGGACGGGCGAGTTTTCGGGCGTCTGTCCGGAGAGGCCGAACTCGGTTCGAACCGCGGCAAGAAGTGAGTCCACGTGCTCGGCGTACGTGGCGCAGGCGTGTGACAACGCCTGAAATGCTGCAACGACAGGTCGTGGATCCACCGCACTGAAAAGAGCGGGCATCGCGAAATAGGGTCGGTGGATCGGACCGTGATCGAAAATCTTTGCTGCTGGCGACTTCTCACCTCCGTGCGCGGCACTCGAACGGTAGGGCCCTCCGTGGCCCTCGGGCGAAAGATTTTCCTCTGTAAGGCGTCTGGAAGCACACGTGCGATCGTCGAACGGTACAGGGAGCGGATCGCTGTTACGCAGAGCGTCCAACGCTGGTGCAACCCAGTCACAGTCGGCGAGTCCCGCAAACTCGAACGCACGGATCGCAGCCCATCGAGCGAGCCGCCTCTGTGATTGCGGGTCCATCGCAGCAATTGCGTCGGCGATGTCGGGCGCACAGCCGTCGAAATCTCGCAGACAGAGAACTCCTTGCAGTTCGGGGTGCGCTTGGAAGTCAACCCCTGTGGGCTTGGCATTACCGGTTACGGCTGTCGTGGCAGCGGCCGCCGGGCTGCTGGCCGACGGCTCACACGCGGGGGCGGATTCGGGAACGGGTATGTTCTCCGGCACGCCGTAGCCGGGCATATCCCACATCTGGGGTGGGAGCTTGGTGACTCCGTCAAACGGCCACAGCCGGATCCGCCATACGTCGCCGGGTGTCGTCGATCCCGGCCAGCCGTAGTTGACGAATCCTCGACCGGAGACTTCCACGGTGTACCGTCCTGCGGGGACAGTGACCTCCACCGGTTCCATCGTAGGTGACGAGAAGAACAGCACCCCGTGACCGTCGATCTCGAGGTTCCCTTCGCTGACCTGTTGCCACTGGTCTCGGTCACCGGGTGGCCGTGACTGCCACACTTGCACGGTCACCGGCATCTGGAAGTTGTTCTGGTGTGGGCACAGGACTAGAAGCATGGCCCCGTTTCCCGCGCTGGGCTGGGCTGACTGGGCACCGTGGAGGAGCTCCAACTCGTCCTCAGGATCGCCGAGACCGCCGTCAAGGCAGAACTGGCCGTAGTCCATTGCCAGGGTCACGTGCGTCTCGCTGACCGGCTTCGTGCGCTCATCCATGTCCGGGATCGTGTCACAAAGATCGGACATGGGATGCCCACCTACGACGGATCGGTGAACGGGTCGGGTTGAACCCAGGAAACCACACCACGGGTACGGACATCGAGGTCTACCAGCGTGCGCTTGCCGTCCGGTGTTCGCACGATGACTTGTCCGTCAGAAGATCGCCACTCCACGTCGCCGGCGGCGCGAGCTTTGCCGACTCGAAGGCGTTTCGCCTGTAGCGCAGCCGCGATTTCCGGGTTGTCGACTGGAATGAGCCGTCGATCCTGGTCGACCGTCTTTACCGGGTGGGCATCTGGATCTACACGAACAAGACCATGCCTGCGATCGATCCGCAACACCGGCTTGGTCACGCCGAGGATGAACAGCCGTCCGTCGTCGACGACGGCTGCACCGCCTTCGGAGCTCACGCGTTCTACGGTCAATGTCCCGTCGAAGGCGCGGTCGCATCGGAACAAGTCGTAGTGGGAGGTGATCCAACACCCATCCGGATCGGAGTGGACGTTGCGCCGCGTACTCCCCGGCGACTCGATCGTCATAGGCAACAGGTACTCGGTGATACGCGGTGGCGTCGAGCGGGTATTTAGGTGCAGGAGGATGGGGTTCGACCGATCCATAACCCACACGTCCGGGCCATCGATGGACATCGCCCCGGGAACGAATCTCGAATCGCAGGCTGGCACGTCATCGAGGTCGAGGTCGACCAAGACCCCGGTTGGGCTGAAGCCTTCGTCTTCAGCTAGGGGTTCCAAGGTCGACCAGAATCGTTGTGGAGTGGACTCGAAATCGGTGAATCGCTCGGTCCCGGGGATGGTTCGGGCACCGTTGTCGGTGCGTTCGATTCGCTGCTCGACCACACGCACCCGTCGTACCCTGCCGCGAACAGGGACGGGATCATCTTCCGACCGTCCCGATCCGAGGTCCGCGACGAACCTTCCCGTGACTTCGACGGCACCAGTGACAGGGCGTTCGGACCACCAATTGGCCGACCAGCCGTCCCCGAACAACGAGAGCAGCCATCGTAGACCACCGTCCGGGTGACCGCCGGGCATCCGCCCGAATACGGGCCGTGCAGTCGCCTGCACGGACTGTTCGATCGGTGATGCGAGAGAACCGGATGGGATGAACTGCACCAGCACTTCGACCACATCACCTAGAGAAGGCGGAGCGAGAGAGCGATCATCGAGAACCCAGCCGGGTACCAGGACTCGGATTGTGCGACTTGCCGTTTCGGCGACCATCGTCGAACCCCACGCACTCGACGACCCGATGAACGACGCCATCGGGCGCGGGGCTACCTTGCGCCGAACAATACCGCACTCGTCAACCAGAGGCGGCGTCGAATCACCGACGAACACTCCGAGTCCAAGCGGTGCCTAATCCGATCGAAACCGGACACTTTTCGCATATGTTGACCGGATGACGATGGCTCCCGCGCGGCTGAGTAGATCGACCGTTACTGGCTACTCGCTTGGTTCGGTGGGTACAGGCGGGTACGCCACCCTGCCCGGCCTGGTGCTGGCGTACTACCTGACAGACACCCTCGGCGTCGCCGCTGCGGTCGCCTCGGTGGTGGTATTCGCCCCCAAGGCGCTCGACGTGCTGATCAACCCCTACATAGGATTCCGCAGCGACGCCGACGCGGCTCGCACCGGGACGCGGCGACGGTTCCTGCTCCTAGGCGCGCTGGGCCTGCCGGTGTTCTTCGCGCTCACCTTCGCGGTGCCATCCGGAGTCTCCACTCTGGCCGGGTCACTTTGGGTAACTACCGCTTTCGTGTGTGCGGCGATCGCGTTCAGCTTGTTCCAGGTTCCGTACATAGCGTTGCCCGCAGAGCTCACCGACGACTATCACGAACGGTCCCGGCTCATGTCTTGGCGGGTCGCGCTGCTCGCCGTCGCGATATTGCTCTTCGGAGCGGGTGGTCCGGCGCTGCGTGAACTCGGCGGCGGCGGCCGGCCCGGATACCTGCTGATGGGGGTTGTCGCTGGGCTTGCTCTCGGACTCGGAATGCTGGCCGTCTGGCGGATCGCACCGCGCACCAACGACGTCGGTCCAGACCCCTCGGACGCCTCTTCGGGTCACACGATGGCCGACAGTCTCGCTGCGGTGCGCTCGAGCGGCCCCTTCCGATTCCTGCTGGGTGCCTTCATGTTGCAAGCCCTGGCCACGGGATGCATGCTGGGTGCGGCCCAGTACGTGGCCACCTACCTTCTCGAGTCGGAAGGTGCGGTGTCCATCCTGTTCGTCGCCCTGGTTGCACCGGCGCTTGCTGTGATGCCGATGTGGATCCGGCTGGTGCGGGCGTGGGGCAAGCGGGGCGCGTATTTCCTGGCATCCGGGTTGTTTCTGGCCTCCTCCGTCGCGATGCTCGGCCTGCTCGCCTCCCCCGGGCCGTGGGTGTATGCGATGGTGGCGCTGGCCGGCACCGGCTATGCGGGCATGCAGATGCTGCCGATGTCGATGCTGCCGGATGTGATCAGCGACCACCAGAACGCCACCACGGGATCGGTTCGTGCGGGGGCGTTCAGCGGCGTGTGGACCGCAGCGGAGACCGTGGGCTTGGCGCTGGGTCCCGCGGTGGTGCTCATGATCCTCGCCGCCACCGGGTTCGTCTCCTCGACCGCCGGAAACCACGTCACCCAATCTGCCGGAGCGATCTTCGGCGTCGTCATCGCTTTCGCCGCCGTGCCCGCCGTGCTCGTAGCCGCGAGCATGGTCGCATTGCGCGGATACCGACTGGCGGCCGAGGAACGTAGCGGGCGCAACCAGTGATCTTCGAGGGCCAAATGTTCACGTGGACGTAGCATCCCGCTCGAGGAATAATCACCGACAGCACAGACCCACGCGCTCAACGAGTTACACCACCGTGCCGGTCCCCGCCTGCTACGAGAAGTCTGGTTCACGAAGAATGTCTCGATCGGTTCTGACAGTAGGTATTGCCGCAATAGCGGCCACTATCACAACTTTCGCACTTGCGACTCCCCGAGCGCCGGCGGAATCGACTGGCTCTGTGGGTATCGACCCACCGATTCTCCCTTTTGGGATCGAGACCAGTTTCGTAGTCTTCGATCGAACAACTGCCGAACCGACTGTGAAGTTCGATTCTCACAAACAGTTTCGATCCGCCTCCATCGTAAAGCTATTGATCGCATTGGATTACCTGGAGGGATTGGGAGAGGATTTCAGCATTCCGCCAGAAGACTTGGCGCAGTTGCAGCCGATGCTGCGTTCGAGCGACGACACCGCCGCGTCGTACTTCTGGGTGAAGGGTGGATTCGCGGCGATTGTCGAACGGATGGCCACCAAACTCGACCTCACCGACACTGCCCCACCGGCTGACCGGGCCATATGGGGATACACCGCAATCAGCGCTTCCGATGTGGTCAAGATCTACCGGTACATCCTCGACGACGCCTCACCGCAGGTTCGATCTGTAATCATGGACAACCTGCACCAGTCGACAAAGTGTGGGAATGACGGTTTCGACCAGTACTTCGGTATCCCCGAAGCCGCGCCGCCCCCGTGGGCAATCAAGCAAGGGTGGTCCGGATTCGGCGATGCGCCGTCGATACCATGTTCCCCCGCAAATCCTTTGCCACCCGACCCGTTCGACGAACCTGAGGTTCATGACGGCGATGCCGAGATCGCGGACGGGCTTGCAGGCTCTTCGCAGGACGGCCAAGAGCCGACACCCGCAGGTCCAGATATCGACTTGACCAAGGCGGCCATGCACACAACGGGCACCCTTGGCGAGAACAACGACAAGATCGTCGTGGTCCTCACCCTCGAACCCGCGGGGATTTCGTGGAACGAATCAGCCCGACGGATCTCGCTGATCACCGAAGGAGTCCTCGCCGTGAGCTCACTTGTCATCTCCGCCAGTGATTGAGGGAGTTGCTTCGTTCGCTGTCAACGCTTCGGTGGGAGTGGTGACCGCTCCAGGGTCCATCGGTGGACGGCTGATCGGTCACTGGCGCATGCCAGCAGCTTCCACTGCGACGAGTTCCAGGAAAAGACCGCGACCTGCCCGAATCGACGACCGATCTCGCGCGCCTGTTCGTCGGACAGTCCAGACACCGCAACACTGAGTTCCTGATACGTGCCGTCCGGCGAACCTCCGATCGCCCCGAATGTGTCCAGACCGCGGCCGTGCAGATAGTCGGTGAGCCGACGGTGGCTCTCGCGTTCGCGCTCGGTCCCGGGCAGTTCACCAGGCTGGCATGCGGCGATGATGTGCAGCGGACCAGCCGGGGGCATGGTGCCGTAGGCAGCGTCATCGGTAGGGGTGATGCGGACGGCACCGGTCGGTAGCGCAACATCTACGACCGCTTCCGAATAGTTCTGCCACAGCACATCGTTTGCGGCGAAAGCGGCCAGTGAGTCGGGGCACCGGCGTACTGCGAAGTCGTCTCCGCTTGCCCAGATCACGGATACCCCGTGGTCATGGAGTAAGTCGATCACATTCTTGGCCGGCTCCGCTGGCAGCAGGAACGACCGATGGCTGTGCTCGACATAGGGGGCGCAGTCGAGGATCTGCTCTAACGCGGTGCGCATCGTTGCCATGTCGATCGTCGCTCGGACGTCGATCAGCTCGCTGTTCGTGTCATCGAACAGGAGTATCACTGATCGGTTGTCACCGAACGCAATCCGCCGATCGCTGACTTGGTGACCCATCTGGCGCAGATAGGCGAGGTACGCGTTTTGCAGGCCCTTCACAGGTTGCAGCCGATCCAGGCCCTGCTGGACTCTCCTCCTGTCAAAGCAGGCCCGACGCAGCGAGCCCGGCGCGCAGGCGCTCGATGTGCTCGGCAGGCCCCTGTCTCAGCGGCATGCGGAGTTGGTCGGAATCGATGACACCGAGCATCTTGAGGGCTGCCTTCGCCTGGATCGCTCCCTGCGAGGTGTGCATGATTGCGTCGACCGCAGGGATCAGTCGGGTGTGGATCTCGCGTGCCCGGGGCAGGTCGCCTCGGTCCACGCAGGCAATCATCTCTGCGTAGAGGTCACCCGCAACGTGCCCGACGACCGACACAACGCCAGTGGCGCCCTGCGCGAGGTGTGCAAGGTTGAGCACGTCATCCCCCGAGTACCAGAGCAGATCGGTCTCGGCTATCAGTCGGCTCGCCTCGAACATGTCGCCCTTGGCATCCTTGACGGCCTTGACTTGCTCGATATCCGAGGCGCGCCGGATCGTCTCGGTCGTCAGGGCGGTTCCGGTGCGGCCGGGGATGTCGTACAGCATGACTGGCGTCTGGCCGCCGGCTTCGGCAACGAGGCGGAAGTGCTCGAGGATGCAGTCTTGTGGCGGTTTGTTGTAGTAAGGGGTGACCACGAGCAGCGCATCCGCTCCGCGGGCGACCATCTCCCGAGCCGCGCGCGCGGAGTGCTCGGTGTCGTTGGTGCCGCAACCGGCCATGACCGCGACTCGGTCGCCCACCGCCTCGACGACGGCCTGCACCGAGGAGTAGTCCTCTTCGTCGGAGGTCGTCGGGGACTCGCCTGTGGTGCCATTGACCAGAAGCCCGTCGTGCCCAGAGTCGGCGAGGTGTACCGCGAGCCGCTGCAGCCCGTCGTAGTCGATCGAGCCATCGTCGTGCATCGGAGTCACCATCGCAGTGATCATCCGGCCAAATGGGGTGTCCTCCATGGTTGATAGACACTACGCCCAACCGTTGCCTTCGAGTCGCCGACTGTTCGAAAACCGTATGCGACACAGCTGATCACTCCGCTTCGAAGGCGCGGTGACGGAATATGTGCACCAGGAGTTCAGGCACACCGGGCGAATTCGGCAACGACGTATTGTATGTGTTGCGAACTATCTATATGCGGCCTGAGGCTTTGGTTGGCCCGCACACCGAGCGCACACTGCGAGAGCAAGGTGCGCTCACCCCCGCAGGCAAGCAAAGGTAAGACAATGGTAAATAGCAGCCATACTGCACTTCTTGTAATAGACATGCAGAAGGAAAGCAAGTACGGCATCGAACACATGCAGGAAGCAGTGGATTCTGCAGAGTCTGTGATCGGCATCTGCCGTTCGCTGTCGGTCCCGGTCATATACACCCGACACGTGAGCCGAGTAGACGGTGCGGGACTGATCAACAACGAGATTCTCGATGATTCGGGGAAACCTGTTTTCTACCGGTCCGATACCGAGAATCTCGAGGTGATCGACCAGCTCGAGCCACGCGTTGGCGAGGTCGTCATCGACAAGTATCGGTGGAGTGGATTCCACGAAACTTCCCTGGATCTCATACTCCGTACCCAGAAGATCGAAACGGTGATCGTCGTCGGATTTACGACCGACTGCTGTGTTTTGACCACGGTGTTCGATGCCTTTTCCCGCAACTACAACGTCGTGTTGGTGAAGGACGCTTGTGCCGCCACTAATTCCGGTGCACACAAGTCTGCCATTCTGAACATGGCGAATTGGACTTACGGGATCGAAATCATCGATTCCAAAGAGCTGATCAACAAGATGTCGGGTTCCGCGTATACGTCCTGGAAGGCGACCGCACCTGATCTGGTGGCCTATTCGAGCAAGAGGATCGACGACGCCTATGAATCCCTCTCATCGGAGTTCAAGGGAGATTCATTCAATGACTGAGGATCAGCGCAAGAACTTCGACTCCGATGAATCCACCGACCTTTCCAGAACCGACCAAGTCCTGATGCTGCTACTGGCGATCGTCCCCATTACTCTTTCGACCTGGTGGTATGTAGCGCAGGGAATGTCGAAGTGAGTGGTGAGGCCTCGACGTCACTACCACTGAAGAAGTCGCAACGGTACGCCGGCTTCTTCTCGATATTCTGGCTGTGGGCCGGAGGGAACGTACTGCTTACGAACTTCATCTCTGGATCTTCATATGCCAGCGGTCTCGGATTCGAGAACATGTTGGTGATCACCGTCACCGGGTTCATGCTCGGATTCGCCTTCTGCTCATGGAATTCTCAGCGTAGCGCGCGATACGGAATTGATGAGATCGTGTCGCTGCGCCCGGCATTCGGCCCTCGAGGTTCGGCATATGGAACTCTGGTTCTCGTCTGCGTGAATTTCGGCTGGGTCGGTATTCTGGCTGCACTTGCGGGTACGGCCACGAAGATCGTGGCCGATGGTCAAGGAATCAGTTTTACAGGCGACTACTACGTGTACTCGATCGGTGCGGGCATATTCATTCCATTACTCATAATCACCTACAGTCAGAAGGCTTCGTTCACGGTTTCGCGGCTTGTTGTGCCACTTCTGGTGGCCTTTGTCGGATATATCGTCGTCCGGTTGTTCATCGATGGTCATATTTCAACGATTGTGAACAAGCCTGGTGACGGTAGTTCCGATTGGGCCATTGCATTCGAAATCATCTTCGCTTTCTCGATATCTTGGTTCCCATATCTGGGATCTTGGAACAGATTCTCCAGCACCGAGAAATCAAGTTTTTGGGGAACGTATCTCGGACTGTTGGTGACGGGCGTGACATTTGCCGTCGTGGGCGGCATGGCGACGCTCGCAACTGGAGAGATAGACCCGGCCATCTGGGCCAATGAACTGGACCTGGGATTGGTGTCTCTGCTGATTATCGTATTGGGCACAATCACGGCGGTCACGCATCTTCTCGGTTCGGGATCAATGGGTATTTTGAGTACGTTCCCGCACACGAACTACAGAATTGTGTGCGTGTTGGTGACCGTTCCGTCCGCGATATTCGTCTTCGGCGCGTCGTTGCAGGGCATCTTCGACACCCTGCTCATCTTCATCGGCTTGCTCGTGGGGCCATATTGGGCGGTGGCGCTCGTCGACTACTTCTTCCTTCGGCGACAGCGCATCGACGTGAAGGCGTGCTTCGATACGGCGGGGCCGTATTGGTACAGCCACGGGTTCAACGTCTTGGCCTTCGTGAGCGTGCTGGTCGGTATGGCCGTATGGGTGTTCCTCGGCGGATGGCAGAGCGGATTCTCGGTCTTGACCTTCTCTGCGGGTCAGGAAGCCTTCGGACGGATCAGTGCGACACTTCCAGCCATGGTGGCCTCGGGCGGGGTCTATTACCTTCTGGGCAAGACCGTGATCCCGAAGCTGGGTCTGGGCGGGTACGACGTTGCACACGAGAGCGCCGACAACCCCGAGCATGCGATAGCGCGGCTGGAAGTACCGGTTGGGCATCAGTGGAGGGCCACTCGTTGATTTCGCCACGGCGTTTTCGCGCCGGTTCATGTCGGTCGGTGTAGGTAGGTCCGTAGAACCATTGCGCGGTGCCCGGGTCCGACGGCGTCGACGGCGCCGATGAATGTGGCCAGTCCTCCGCGGGAGGCTTGGTGTGCCAGTGAAACCACCGATTGTTCGGCGAGCATGGTCACGCTGTCGTGGCGGTGGATGGCGCTCTCGAGATCGTCGGTGGTCGAGAGGAACTTCGTGGCGGCGTCGCGGAAGTTCGACTGCCAGGCACTGACTCGGCGCACCCAGGGTGCGACGGTGTCGAACACGAACGTCTGGATGGGCGCGCAAGACCGAGTCACCGCGATGTCGATCAATGAGCCGAGGTCGTTGGGAGCGAGATACATCAGCAGTCCTTCGCCTAGGACCAACGTCGGCCGTTCGGCCGGAACGGTTATCCACCATCGAGGGTCTGCCACCGAGTCGGCGAGCATGGTCACGCCTTCGCGATCCGGCACCAGTTTGCGCCGCAGCTCTATGACCGGCTCCTGATCGACGTCGAACCACACAACACTCGGCCCGGGGTCGACGCGCCGCACGCGGCTATCCAGACCGCAGCCTAGATGCAGCACCACCGCGTCGGCGTGGCTGGCGACGAATGTGCGTGCGATGTCGTCGACGGCCTTTGCGCGACTCGCGATCAGCGGCTGATTTCCTTTCAGCTTCTCGAATCGTCCGAAGTCGTAGTCGATGCGTTCGAGCATCGGCGTCGCGTAAGGGTCGGCGAGGATGGGACGCGGTGAGTGGGCATCCCGGGCATGTAGGTACAGCGTCATGAGCGTCGTTTCTTGCTCGCGATGAAGCTCAACGCGTTCGAGGGCCATTGGCCTACCAATCTGCTTGTGAAAACACCTTCAGGAGAGTACGACCGAGCTGAACGCCCCCAGTTCGGGCAACGTCAGCATTGATCGGATTGGGTGGTGTCCCAGGGGTTCTCGCCGCACGAGAACTCCGTCCTGACACTGATGGACGGCACAGGTGGTCCGGTGTAGGTTCTAGACACCCAGTATGGATATGGATAGATATTACAGTCGTGACTGTAATGACGCAAATTTAAGGAGGGTGATGGAGACCGCGGCTGAAATGGCGTGGATCGAGCAGGTGGCCAACTTCTTCGCCGAACAGGAAGGACTGCCGCCGATCACCGGCCGCATCCTCGGATGGTTGATGATCTGCGAACCCGCTGAACAGTCGGCAGCAGAAATCGCCACCGCGATCAAAGCCAGCCGCGCGTCTATGACGAGCAATATCCGCACCCTGATGGCCGTCGGGCTCATCCGTCGACGTACCCGCGCCGGCGATCGCACCTCCTACTACCGCATCGATGACGATGCTTGGGAAGCAGCCGTCCGTCGACGCATCGAGGGCATGGTCAAGTTCGAAGGCATCGCGGCTGACGGCCTGCAGATCGTCGGACCAGAAACACCGCGCGCATCGCGATTGCACGCTGCCTACGGCGTGTACCGATGGGTGGCCGAAGTGTTCGCAAGCCGAGGCGCCGAATTGCCTCCAAAATCCGCCAGCTCCTGAAAACGCACTGCGACAACACTGAACTACGGTTCGGGTTCGGGGCCGGGGCCAGCTCCCTCAGGTCAGGACGGGACGAGCAACACCTTGACCGATCCGGTGTTGCCGGAAACAGGGTCGAGCCCCTTCTGGAACTCGGTCAGCGGTAGCTGAATATCGTGTCGATCAGTATGTACGTTGCGACAACGAAGACGAGATAGGCGAACCAGCGTTGGAGTCGGTCGGTGTCGATGCGGGTGCCGAAATGGGCAGCGACGAGCGACCCGACTATGGCGGTGCCGGCGAAGGCTACGGTGATCGCCCAGTCGATGCTTGCGCCACTCAGGTGCGAGATCAGTCCGGCCGCCGAGTTCGCGACGATTATCAGCAGCGACGTCCCGACGGCGATCTGAATCCCGACACCGAGCATCAATACCAGGGCGGGAATGATGAGGAAGCCGCCGCCGACTCCGAACAGTCCAGTCAGGAATCCCACTGCGAATCCGGCCGGAATCGAGCGGGGCGCGCACCGCCGCCAGTTGATTCCTGAATCGCCAGTCTTGCAGGCAGTTCCGACGTTGTCACTGTCGAGCAGCATCCGAATACCCGCGACGACCATAACAGCGGCGAAGCCGAGCATAATTGCGGACTGGGGCAGAAGTCGGCTCACCGCGCTCCCGGCGAAGGTGGCGGGGATGCCTGCGGCGGCGAAGATTCCCGCCAGCCGCCATTCGACCTGTTGAGCGCGCAGTTTCGGGAGGACGCCGACTGCGGAGGCGATGCCGATCACGAGCAGCGATATCGGTATCGCCTGTTCGATGCCGAGTCCGAGGCCGTAGACCAGAGCGGGGACGGCCAGGATCGATCCGCCGCCGCCGAGTAGGCCGAGCAGAATTCCGATAACTGCGCCGAGGGCGAGGGCGACTGTCAGGGTCACGATCTTCCTTCCCGGTACCCGCCGCGAGCCAAATGGGTCAGGCGTGCTGTGTGCTGAGGGAGTCGATCGCGGCTTGGAGTTTGGTGGTGGCTTCGCCGGCGACGGACTTCAGTCCCGGTTCGTCGGTCACTTCGACCATCAGCGCCGGGTTCATCGCGTCGATGATGACTGCATTCTCGGTGGATGGGTCGGTGCGTACGACTACGTTGCACGGCAACAGCAGCCCGATCTGCCGGTCCACGTTCACGGCGCGGTGCGCGAGCGCCGGGTTGCAGGCCCCGAGGATCAGGTAGTCCTCCATGTCCTCGTCGAGCTTGGCTTTCAGCGTTGCCTTCATGTCGATCTCGGTGAGTACGCCGAAACCCTGCTCGGACAGGGCTTGGCGGGTCCGCTGTACGGCATCGTCGAAGGAGGTATGCAGTGTGGTTGACAATGCGAGGTTCATGGTTGCTTCCCTGAGTTGTAGTGGTTCGTGTCTGACGCCCGGGATGTCCGGGGCGGTGGGGTGTAGCTGATGGTTTGTTGTTGTCTTGAACGGTGCCACCAGGCTGCCCCACCGTGAGTTCAAGCGAGAGAGAGGAAGAGCTTTTCGAGTTCCGCTTCGGTCATTGGTTGCGTGTTCTCCTGGGTGTCACCGGTGAGGCATTCACGCAGTCCGGCTGCGACGATCTTGAAGCCCGCTCTGTCGAGGGCCCGGGATACCGCGGCCAGTTGGGTTACGACCTCCTTGCAGTCGCGGCCCTCCTCGATCATCGAGATCACACCGGCGAGCTGCCCATGTGCCCGGCGTAGTCGGTTGAGTACCAATGCGTGGCTGTCTTCGTTGCCGACCATTGCTGATTCCTTTCGTTGGATGGGTCGATTGTTTGATGCACCACCCCGTGAGGGGATCTCGTTGGAAGAAAACGATATTCGTCAGAGTTGTTGGTCTGGAATTTCGAACTCGATGGATATTCACGATTTCATGGGCGATGAGGACCGACGGAGCACTTGAATCAAACCAATTGCAGTCGTTCTATTTACGCTGTGGTGATCAGGATCCGAAGAGTGCGCGGAAGAACCGCGGCTTCGCTCTTGGGGCGGATTTCTTGGCGCATGTGCACCGGTCGGAGGCGGGCACGGATGCCATGACGCCATCGGCGTGCTGGCCGCATCCGCCCCAGGTCGTTTTTGCGCACTGCGAGCAGGTCGTGGGGTAGCACATGATCATCTCTCCTAGCAGGTTTCTGTTGGTTTTTCGGCTACGGATTTCACGGAGTTCTTCTACGAGGGGGCGACGGAGTGATGCTTGACCTCTGCGTGGACGAGGGTCCAGGCTGTCCCGGAAGCCACCTTCGTCGTGTTACATCACGAGCCGGCAATCTTGTGCGCAGCCCATTCGTCGTAGCCGCCGACGAGGTCGCTGACCTGCTCAAAGCCTCGAGCTCGCAACAGCGACGCGGCGACGCTGGAACGCCACCCGCCAGCGCAATGCACCACGATCGGCCGATCATTGGGGAGATCATCGAGTCGGAAACGCAGCTGCGCCAGCGGAATCGGCACAGCACCCGGGATCACTCCGAATTCACGTTCGCCCGGATTGCGGATATCGACGAGCATCACCGCCTCTGTGGCGAGCAGCTGATCGAGTTCCGCGACAGTGATCCTTGCCGCCGTTTGCATGAGATCAGCCAGTTCCGCAGGAAAGGCGCCGTCGGCGTCCACGGTCAAGTAGCTGTCCGCGTGATCGGAGCCGATGCGCGCGAGCCGCATCGCCGCTTCCTGCTCCTGCCCAGGGTAAGTGATCAGCACGACCTTCTCCCCGATCTCGGCGACCATGCCCCCGGTCTCGGCGAACCGGCCGTCGAATCCGACGTTGACCGACCCCTTCAGGTGCCCGGCGGCGAAGTCGTCGGGGGTACGGGCATCGAGCACTTTTGTGCCGGAGGCGAGTTCGGTGCGCAGTTGCGCTGCGGACACTGCGGGAATGTGGCGTTGCTGGTCGAGCAAGGGATGAGTGGCCTTGTTCAGGGACGCGGCGACGGAGAAGTACGCGGGCACCGCCGGCTGCCCATCGGTGATCAGAGCGACGAACGCATCCTCGCTCATCGGTTGCACGGACGGGTTGGTACGGCGTTGCTCACCGATCGTCGAGGTCAGCTTCGCCGACAGGTTCTTCCCACAGGACGAGCCGGCACCGTGCGCGGGCATCACCGTCACCGAATCAGGCAGGGTCAGCAGCGTCCGATGGATGGTGTGATACATGGCCCGGGCCAGGTCGGTATTGGAGCCGTCACCGAGATTGACCAGGTCGGGGCGGCCAACATCGCCGATGAACAGCGAATCGCCGGTCAGCACTGCCGACGGGAGCGCCTGTGGTCGCTCGCGGACCAGCAGGCTGATCGATTCCCAGGTGTGTCCTGGGGTGGACAGAATTTCGATATCTACCTCGCCGAGGCTGATGTGCTCGTCGTGCCGGAGTCGGCGGATCGGGTAGTCCGTTTCGGCAGCCTCGCCGAATCCGATCCACGCGCCGGTCGCCTCGAGTAGTTCCAGATGCCCGGAAACGAAATCCGCGTGGAAGTGAGTGTTGATCACTCCCTCGATGGTCAACTCGAATCGGCGGGCGTCGGCAAGGTACTCGGTGATGTCACGTCGAGGATCGACCACGACGGCACGTCCCGTGCTCTCGTCGCCGATCAGGTACGACGCATGTGACAGACACTCGATGTAGTACTGCTCGAGGATCATCTTGCTACCTCCAGAACGGGAATCTCCTTGCTGCAGTCAGATTGCCAGATACCCATGGGGGTATGCAATTACCCTAGGGGGTATGTGACCGAGCAGATAGAAGTCACCGACTCGCGAGCGGGGCGAGGGATTGAATATTCACTCGGAGGAAATGCGGGCTGTGGTACCGCTCCGCCTGGTCAGGACGGGATGAGCGACACTTTGACCGATTCGGTGCCGGCGGCTACGAGATCGAGCCCCTTCTGGAACTCGGTGAGGGGTAGCTGGTGGCTGCAGATCTTGTCCATCGGCAGTTCGCCCGACTCGAGCATCCGGATGGCTGCCGGCCAGCAATGCGGGCCCAGGTGCGCGCCGAGAACGTCGAGTTCCTTGTCGTCGCTGATGATGCTCCAGTCGACCGTGGCATCGCTGCCGAAGACACCGTATTCGACGTACGTTCCCAACTTGCGCAGGAGGCTCAATCCCTGGGTCACAGCCGAGGGGTGGCCGGTTCCCTCCAAATAGACATCGGCCCCGTAACCGTCGGTGAGATCTTTGACGACCTTCTCGGCGTCTTCGTCGCGGATATTCACGACGATGTCCGCCCCGCATTCCTTGGCAAGCTCGAGCTTCTCGGGTACCAGGTCCAGCGCAATGACGTGAGCGGGATTCTTCGCCCGTGCGCCGATCACCATGCCGAGCCCTATGGGGCCGCACCCGGCGACGACCACGACGTCGTCGAAGGTGATGCCGGCACGTTCGACCGCGTGGAGCGAGCACGAAAGTGGCTCGGTAAAAGCCGCGTGCGCCGGTGGGAGATCCTTGGAGATCTTGTAGACCAGCGCCTCGGCCGGATAGGTCATGTACTTCGCCATCCCGCCCGGCGTCCGGCGCTTGAATCCATACATGTCGTGCGGCTTGCACATGTGGTACTGGCCTCGCTCGCAATACCGGCACTTCCAGCAGGGGACGATCTGTTCGGACACCACCCGGTCACCGACCTGGACGCTCCACCGGGCAGCGCCCTCGCCATCGATTTGCACAATCTCGCCAACGAATTCGTGGCCGGGTATCACCTCGGTCTCAGCCCACGCCGGCCGGTTCTCGTCCCCCCAGAATTTGGCGGCTCCGTGGTAGCACTTCAGATCGCTAGCGCAGATGCCAACGGCTTCCACGCGCACCAGAGCCTCCCCTGGACCCGGAACGGGAACCGGTACGTGTTCGAGTCGGTAGTCACCAGGGCCATGACAAATCACTGCCTGCATAGTTTCCGACATCGCTTCTCCCCACTTGGTGCAGAGTCCCGGATGGTTGAGAAGCCGGATGCAGAGAGTGCGGGCAGCCGACTCTCGATATGGTGACCATCACAGTGCTGACTATCACGCTAACGAAGAGCGAGGGCCAAATCCAATTTCCGGACTCGGATGCTGCGTCGATAGCTGAACTTCTCAGCCGAGACGGGCCAGGCGGTGCATCTGTTCACGCGTGGCCGGATAGAGCTCCAGCCACATCTCGTACAAGTTGTCATACATCTCGCGGTGGTCCGGGTTCGGCTTGATTTCGTTCGTGATCGTGGCCCAATCCGTCTCCGGCGGAACAAGTCCTACGCCGATCGCGGCGAGTAGTCCGTCGCCGTGACTGGCCCCGATCGTCTGATCGGGTAGTAACTGGGTGCGGCCGGTGATGTCGCTGAGTGCCTGCGCCCAGATCGGGCTGCGCAACCCGCCTCCGACGGCGACCACTCGCTTCACCGGTGCGTCTGCACTGTCGAACATGTCGAGAATCTGTCTGGTTCCGAATGCGATGCCCTCGTACGATGCGCGGAACAGGTGGCCTCGCCCGTGCCTGAGGGTCAGTCCGGCGACCACGCCGCGTGCATCGGGGTCGAAGACCGGGGTCCGTTCTCCGGCAAGATATGGCAGCACCAGCAGTCCGTCCGATCCGGGAGGCACCGCCGCGGCTTCTGTCATCAGTTCATCGAAAGAGGCTCCACCCGTGACCTTTTGCAGCCAATTGGTCAGTGTACCTGCCGTCGCCGTGCCACCTGCGAGGGTGTATGTATTCTCCGGCACGCCCGCGGTAGTCCACAGCGCCGGGCTGGTGTGGAACTTCTCGAGTACCTGCACCAGAAACATCGTCGACCCGTACATCAGCATCAGATCACCCGGGTGGCGGACACCGATGCTCAACGTGTCGGCAAGGGCGTCCAACGTGCCCGCGACCACGGGCGTACCCTCCGGAATGCCCGTTTCACCCGCAGCGCGGGCATGCACGGTGCCGACTACCTCAGCGGGCCACACAAGCCGTGGAAGCGGCAGTCCGGCGAGGATCCTCTGCGCCCAGTCCTCGTTCCAGCGGAAATCCCTGATCGAGTACAGCGGATCGCATGCGCTCGCGGTGGGATGGTCGTGTATGTACTCGCCGGTGAGCTTCGCGGCGATGTACGAGTTGGAGCCGTACCAGCGTTTTGCTCGTGCGAAGACGTCCGGCTCGTTCTTCCGTACCCACTCGATCTTCGGACCGACCGCTTGACTCGACAGTGGCTTGCCCCCGCGGGCCAGAATGTTCTCGGCTCCGAACAACGCGGTGAGTTCATCGATCTCGACGGAAGCCCGGGTGTCGATGCCGTAGAGGATTGCAGGCCGAACCGGGGAGACGTTCTCATCGCACAACGCCAGGCAGGGGCCCACCCCACTCACACATATTCCCGAGACGCGCGAACCCGGTGGCCGGCTGTCGAGCAGAGTCTTGCTGATCCGGCAGACGTCTGCCCACCAGGTCTTCTCCGCATCAACTTCCGCCCAGCCCGGCCGTGGCAGAGATATTTCGTGGGGGACCTGGTGTGAAGCGACGATGACGCCGTCCGGCGTCACCAGCACGCCCTTGCTGCTGCTGGTCCCCATGTCGATACCCACGAGAAGGTCCACGTCAGTCAGCCTCTCCGTCGGGCGCATCGCTGCGGCGGTGAGTTGCCGCCGGTGAGCAGTGGCCCGGGTGAGCGACCGGCGTGCTCGAACCCCACAGCTTTCTACTGTCCGTCACACTACCGCGACCGGTACTGCGACGAGAGGCGAGAATTTCCATTGTGGAATGAGGCTTACTCGTGCCGCGCCTCGGTCCGAATACGGCGCACTCGGTGGTGTCCGAATTCGGAGTATTGCGATGAAATATGTTGTGTGCCTGGTCAGTGTCCTCTCGCGGTGACCGAGCTGTGTGCAGGATAGGCGTGGATGAGTGCGGTGGAAAGTTTCGGCACCGTGTGGGTGAGGGTGTGTTCGGCCTCGTGTGCCAGCCGGTGAGCGTCGGCCAAGCTCGTGGCGGGGTCGATGTCGAGTTCGACGTCGGCGTGAAGGCGGTGCCCGATCCACCTCATCCGCACGCTACGCACTTGGAGTACCCCGGGTTCGGCGGACAGGGATTGTTCGGCGGTTTCGACGAGTTCAGGATCGACGCCGTCCATCAGGCGGCGCAGCACATCTCGCGCCGCATTCCGCAGAACCGCGAGGATCGCGACGGTGATGACGAGTCCGATGATCGGGTCCGCGAGCGGAAAGCCCAGGGCAACGCCACCGGCACCGAACAGCACGGCCAGCGAAGTGAATCCGTCTGTGCGAGCATGCAATCCGTCGGCAACCAGTGCAGCTGAGCCGATCCGACGCCCGACCCGGATGCGATAGCCGGCGACGATTTCGTTGCCGAGGAACCCGACGAAACCGGCGACCGCGACCCAGCCGACATGCTCGATCGTGACCGGGTTGATCAGCCGCCGCACTGCTTCGACCCCCGTGATCACCGCGGACAGGGTGATCATCGCGACCACGAACAAGCCGGCCAAGTCCTCGGCGCGCCCGAAACCGTAGGTGTAACGGCGGGTTGCCGCCCGTCGGCCCAGCACGAACGCTATCCAGAGTGGGATTGAGGTCAGCGCGTCGGAAAAGTTGTGCACTGTGTCCGCCAACAGTGCGACCGACCCGGAGACGGCCACGATCGCCAGTTGAGCGAACGCGGTGATACCCAGGATTACGAGGCTGATCTTGACGGCCCGGATGCCGATGGCACTGGACTCGAGGGCGTCATCGACGCTGTCGGCCGCATCGTGGCTGTGCGGCGCGAACACCTCACGAACTGCCGCACCGATCCGCCCACCGAGCCCATGTCCGTGTCCGTGCCCATGCCCGTGCCCGTGCCCGTGGTTGGTGGAGGCGGGGTGCGGTGTGTGGTTCATGCCGGGTGCTCCGATACACGTTCCGGCGCCGCCGATTCACCGCCCATGCGGTGGTGCCGGGGAATTCCAGGCCCGGCATGCTCGGCGTTGAACACCGCATCGGTCACCAGTTGGCGAACGTGCTCATTTTCCAGGCGGTAGATCACCTGGTTGCCCTCTTTTCGGGAACGGACCAGCCGGGACATCCGAAGTTTCGCGAGATGCTGCGACACCGACGGTGCGGGCTTCCCGACATGCTCGGCGAGGTCGTTGACGGACAACTCGCCGCTCGTCAGTGCCCACAAGATCTGTACCCGAGTTGAATCGGACAACATACGAAACACCCCTACCACCAGATCGACCTGGTCGTCCGGCAACTTCTGCCGACAGGCAATAGCAGTATCTGCATTCATACGCAGATACTAACACTGGGGGAATCTTCTTGTCGCTGGTCGGAGAGTTGAGTGACGCTGAGTGGGATTCCGGTCGGGTGTCGCTGGTTCGGCACTCACCAGATCGTGTAGCCGCCATCTGCAACGAGGACTGATCCGGTGATGAAACTGGCGGCATCGCTGGCGAGAAAGACGACGCTGGGTGCGATCTCCTCGGGCATCGCGAACCGTTGCTGGGGCGCGTCGTCGATCCAGCACCGCTTGAACTCTGGATTGTCGACGGGCGACATCGGAGTCTTCACGTAGCCAGGTGCCAGCGCGTTGACTCGGATGCCGAGCGGTGCCCACTCGCCGGCCAGCGATTTGGTGAGGTGGTGCACGGCGGCTTTCGACGTGTTGTAGGCGGGCTGCATCTGCGGACGGTTGACAATGATCCCCGACATGGAGCCGATATTGACGATTGATCCGCCGCCACGCTCGCGCATGTGAGCACCCACGGCAATACTGCAGTGCCACAGCGCTTTCACATTGAGGTCGAAGACCCGGTCCCACTCCTCCTCGGTGACGTCCCAGGAGTCGTTGTGGATTCCGGCACCGGCGTTGTTGACCAGGATGTCGATGTGTCCGAGCGCGTCGATCGCCTCTCTGGTCATGCGCTCGACGTCGGCATGGGAGGTGATGTCGGCGGTGATCGAGGCGAATTCGTGCCCCTCGGATGATGCGTCGACGACGACCTGTTCGTTGCGTTCGGCGTTGCGTCCCGCGATGGCGACGCGCGCGCCCGCATTGGCGAGGCCGAATGCGAATGCACGGCCGAGTCCCTGGTTTCCCCCGGTGACCAAGGCGGTCCGTCCGGTCAGGTCGAACGGGTTGGGCCTGGTAGTAGTCATGGATTGATCCTTCCCGGGAGTATGTCCGTCATGTGGCGGCTTCTGCGTGGTCGAGGGTGTCGACGGCCGCACACTCCGCCCAGCGGGCGCGCACTGCCCCGATATCACGGCCGTTAGCTCGAGGTTCCACCGTTATTCGGGTAGGCGGTGCCCAGCGCTGAGCCACATCGATCATTCCCTCGACGTCGGTGCCTGCCGATACGGCGGCGGCCTGCACGCAAGCTCCTCGAGCGGTGGCCTCGTCCGCCTCGGGCACGGTGACGACGTCGTCGGAGAGATCCGCGAGGAGCTGAAGTGTCGCGCGCGAACGGGCGCCGCCGCCTACCGCTGTCATCGGACCGTCACAACGTAACCCGTGAGAGCGCATCGCATCTCGGTGTGACAACAGCGACAGCAGTGGCCCCTCCAGGAATGCGCGAGCCATCTCCTCTCGAGTGGTGGCCGAGGTGACGTCGGATAGCAGGCCGTGCGCGTTGGGACGGTTCGGTGTGCGTTCGCCGTCGAGAAAAGGTACGAGAATCGGCCCCTGCCCTGGGTCTGCGGCGAGCGCGAGTTCGGACAGCCCTGCGTGGTCGGTTCCGAGGATTCGGGCGGCCGTGTCGCCGACCCGTGCCGCGTTGAGTGTGCAGACGAGGGGAAGGTAGCCGCCGGTTGTGTCGGCTACTCCGCTGATGGTGCCGGTCTCGTCGAATACGGGTGTGCGTGACGAGGTCGCGACGACGCCGGACGTTCCCAGCCCGAAGTATTGGTCTCCATCGGTCAATCCCAGGCCTAGATACGCGGCGTGCTGGTCGCCCGCACCGGCACCGACCAATACCGTGTCCGAAAGGTCGAGTTCGGCTGCAGCGTCAGCACATACGACACCGGCCGGCTCGGTGCCGCTGAGCACCGTCGGTAGGAGCGGAAGCCAGTCGCGTTCTCCGGCGGCGGCATCGAGGTATTCGGGCAACCAGGCCGAGGTGGTGGCGTCGAAATAGCCGGTGCCGGAGGCGTCGGACCGGTCGGTGACGGCCCGGCCGGTCAGCCGATGAACAAGGTAGTCGTGGGGAAGCAGGACAAGGCGGGTCTGATCGAGAACCGACGGTTCCCGCTCGGCAACCCAAGCCAGCTTCGCGATCGTGAATGCCGCAGTCGGCAGCGTTCCGATTCGCCGGACCCACTGCGGTCCGCCGAGGCTGTCTACGAGCTGGGCCAGCTGGGGTGCGCCCGTGGTGTCGTTCCATAACTTGGCTGGTCGCAGCGGCCTGCCGTCGTCGTCGAGCAGCACGAGTCCGTGGCACTGTGCTGCGACCGACAGCGCGCGCACTGTGATCGGTCCCGCACGCGACAGTGCTGTGCGGACAGCGGTGACCATAGCGTCCCACCACGATTGAGGATCCTGCTCGCTACACGGCGGGAAGGCAGGCGTGTGCGGAGCGGACCCGGAGGCGAGTAGCGCACCGGTGTCCATGTCTCGGATCTCGGCCTTGCAGGACTGGGTGGACGAGTCGATGCCGACCACGACGGGGCGGGTCAAAGTACGACCACGGGTCGGTTGTCGTCGTCGATCAGATCCTCGCGGGTTCCGACACCGCCTGCGGGGTGAGATCGAACGACGTCATGGATGGTGTGGCCGTTGAGTGCCATCGCAACGACGGCGACGGCGTCACCCCACGCGCCGACCGCGAGTGTGCTCGCGAGGGCGATCATGCCGCCCGGATCGGCGTCCGGGATGGTGGGAGGTAACTCGGCGACGTCGGTGGCAGCGGCCGCGAAGGGGGACCCGGCGTCCTCGGTGACCGCGACTACGCGAACCTTGCGGCTCACCAGACGAGTCACTAGTTCGGTCAGCTCGCTGGAAAGTCCGGTCTTGGAGATCGCGACTACGAGGTCGTCGCCGTCGACTGCACCCATTCCGCCGTGGAGCGCATCCGTCGCGGCCAGGTAGAGAGCCGGGGTGCCGCAAACCGAGAGAAGATGGGCCAGGCGTGCGGCCATGATTCCCGACGTTCCCGAACCGGTTGTGATGATCTTGCCGGGAGTATCGACCACGGTGCGCGCCACGCGCACGACGCTCGGTCCGACCGAATCGACCAAAGCGGACAGCCCGGCGGCTTCCCGAACCAATACGGTCTGCGCGAGGATTTGCAGTGCGGCGTCGTTGTTTTTGCTCATGTGCCGTACCTCATCGCTCACCTGCAGTGCACGAATCGGATCATGCCCACAGGCCCTTTCTTTTGTCAATGAATACGCAGGTAGTCAGTCGGTCGACATCGAATCGCCCGCGCAGCGCTCACACCCATTCCGCGCCCGGCCCGTTCGCCTCTTCGAAGATCAACCACGTTCTGGTGGACAACACACCTTCGAGACCTTGCAGTTGCTCGAGTACCACGTGCCGGAGCGCACGGTCGTCGGGTGAACGGACCAGCACGAGAACATCGAACTCGCCGCCCAGTAGTGAATAGTGCTCGACGAACGACAGGCTTCGAAGTTGTGACGCGATTCCCCGCCATGAGTCCTGTTTGATCGACAAGGCGACGAATGCCGAGGACCCGAGTCCGGCCTTCTCGTGGGCGATCCGTGTGGTGAAGCCCTCGATGATCCCTTCGCCTTGCAGGCGCCCGATTCGCGTGTAGGCGTGCGCGCGAGAGATATGCGCCTTCTCCGCGAGAGCCCGGATCGAGATGCGACTGTCCGCGACCAGTTCCCTGATGATGCGCCGGTCGATCGCGTCCAACACATATGGGTGCGATGGATCGTCGGCCATCTGTCTACCTCTGCTGTGGTCTATCACACATCCGTGAGACGTTTTGTCGTCAGTGACCCGATTCTAGGCCGTTTGTCTCCACTTGCATCTCTGCGTTGTCGCTCAGTCGGCCAATTGGGAGCATTGCTGCACATAGTGCATATGGAGGTAGATGTGACGCTCATGGAGCCCGTGGGTGCACGGCAATATCAGAAGTTTCTTCCGGCCGACCACGCGGTGCAGTACCTCGACGCGGCGGGCGAGTTGACCAAGTCCGATGCCCGATACCCGAAGCCCAGTGATGACCGACTTGCCGAGATGTATCGAAATATGGTTCTCGGCAGGCGATTCGATCAACAAGCGACCGCGCTGACGAAGCAAGGCAAGCTGGCGGTGTACCCGTCCTCTCGTGGCCAGGATGCGTGTCAGATAGCGGGGGCAATGAGCCTGCGGCCGACGGACTGGATGTTCACCACCTACCGGGACTCGATGGCCCTCACGGCGCGCGGTATCGACCAGGTCGAGGTTCTCGGCATGCTCGCGGGGAAATGGCACTGCGGATACGATCCCGCCCGACACCGCAGCGCCCCACAATGCACACCCCTGGCAACCCAGTTGCTGCATGCCGTGGGCGTGGCATACGGCGAGAAGCGCAAGGGTCGCGACACCATCGCCCTGGCGTTCTGCGGCGACGGCGCCACCAGTGAGGGCGACTTCCACGAGGCATTGAACTTCGCAGGCGTGTTCAAAGCCCCTGTGGTTTTCCTGGTGCAGAACAACGGCTTCGCAATCAGTGTGCCGATCGCCCGGCAGAGCGCCGCCCCGACGCTGGCGCACAAGGGCGTCGGCTACGGAATCGGCAGCGAGCAGGTGGATGGCAACGATCCGGTCGCGATGCTAGCGGTGATGGACGAGGCTGCAGTGTTCGTCCGCGCCGGCAATGGTCCTGTGATCGTGGAAGCCCATACCTATCGGATGGACGCGCACACCAACGCCGACGACGCCACCCGGTACCGAGACGAGTCGGAGGTCGAGCAGTGGCTCAGCCGTGACCCGTTGGCTCGGCTGGAGAAGTACCTACGTGGGAAGGGTCTGCTCGACGACGAGGAAGCTGATGCCCTCGATGCGGAGGCCGAGGAAGCCGCGGCGGCTTTACGCGCCGGAATGAATACGGAACGACGGGCCGACCCGATGGATCTGTTCCGCTACGTCTTCGCCGAACAGACCCCCCAACTGCGCGAGCAGCAGGCGCAGGTCGAAGCCGAACTGGCCGCTGAATCCGAGGAGCACTGACACCATGCCCACGACCACGATGGCCCAGGCCCTGAACACTGCACTGCGGGAAGCCCTCACCGCCGACGAGAACGTCGTCGTCTTCGGTGAGGACGTCGGTGCCCTCGGCGGCGTATTCCGTGTGACGGACGGGTTGACCCGCGACTTCGGCGACAACCGCTGCTTCGACACCCCCCTCGCCGAGTCGGGCATCGTCGGCTTCGCTGTCGGAATGACGATGGCAGGCTTCCGCCCGGTCGTGGAGATGCAGTTCGACGCGTTCGCGTACCCCGCGTTCGAGCAGATCATCTCGCACGTCGCCAAGATCAGGAACCGCACCAAGGGCGCCCTGTCGGTCCCGATGGTGATCCGCGTCCCGTTTGCCGGCGGCATAGGCGGGGTGGAGCACCACTGCGATTCGAGTGAGGCCTACTACGCTCAGACCCCGGGGCTGAAGGTGGTCGTTCCATCCACAGTCGAAGACGCCTACACGCTTCTTCATCAGGCCATTGCCGACCCCGACCCGGTTATCTTCCTCGAACCCAAGCGCCTGTACTTCTCGAGCGCCGACGTCGACCTCGTGGTCGGCGCGCCGATCGGGCGGGCTTCGGTGCGCCGCTCGGGCGCCGACGCCACCATCGTCGCCTACGGACCGTCGATGAGCATCGCGCTCGAGACCGCTGAGGCTGCCGCCGCACAAGGCCACGATCTCGAGGTGATCGATCTGCGCTCGATCGTGCCGTTCGACGACGAGACCGTCATGGCGTCGGTTCGCAAGACTGGTAGGTGCATCGTCGTCCAGGAAGCGCAGGGCTTTGCCGGGGTCGGGGCGGAAGTTGCCGCCCGCGTTCAGGAACGGTGCTTCCATTACCTGCACGCGCCTGTCCTTCGGGTCAGTGGTTTCGACATCCCGTACCCGCCACCGGAACTCGAGAAGTTTCATTTGCCGGACGTGGACCGTGTCCTTGACAGTGTGGAACGGTTGCAATGGAACGACACCGTCGATACGCGTTGGGCGGTATCCGTATGAGCGACCAGACCTTCATGCTTCCCGACCTCGGCGAGGGTCTGACCGAGGCAGACATTTCAGAATGGAAGGTGAAGGTCGGCGACACGGTCGCCATCGACCAGGTAGTCGTGGAGGTCGAGACGGCCAAGGCGGCAGTCGAGGTGCCGATTCCATTCGAGGGCACCGTCGTCGCACTGCACGGTGCAGAAGGCTCGACGCTGAAAGTCGGGACTCCTCTGATCACGGTCAGCGACGCGGTTCATGGGCAATATCGGGAAGAAGAACGTGCCGGGTCCGGCAACGTCCTGATCGGATACGGAACCAGTGAGAACACTCGCCGTCGCCGCCGACGCGTGCACGCGGACGAACGCGTGACTGCACCGGCACCGAGTCCCGCCGCCCCGTCACGGGTCATCTCACCCGTCGTCCGCAAACTTGCACTCCGCAGCGGTCTCGACCTGTCGAACCTGTCGGGAACCGGTTTCGGCGGTGTGATCACCCGAGCCGACGTCGAAACTGCTCTCGCCGCAGTACCCGAGGGCAGGACTGCCGAGCATCAGCGGATCCCGATCAAGGGTCTTCGCAAGTCTGTCTCCGACAAGCTCTCGACCAGTCGACGGGAGATTCCGGATGCAACTACGTGGGTTGACGTGAACGCCACAGCGTTACTCGACGCTCGGCGGGCGATCAACGCGTCGCTCGGCGACACCGAGGTGAGCTTGCTGGCACTTCTGGCTCGGATGACCCTGTCGGCCCTGAAACAGTTCCCGGAGTTGAACTCCACCGTCGATACCGAACACAACGAGATCGTGCGATACGAGCACGTCAATCTGGGTATCGCCGCCCAGACTCCGAGAGGGTTGGTTGTCCCGGTCATAGAAAATGCGGACCTCCTCACGACACTCGAGCTTGCGCAGCAACTTCGGGATACCACCGATCTGGCCCGTGCCGGAACCCTTGCGCCCGGGCGTCTGTCCGGGGGAACCTTCACCCTCAACAACTACGGTGTCTTCGGCGTCGACGGATCGACACCGATCATCAATCATCCGGAAGCCGCGCTCCTCGGCGTTGGTCGAATTGTCGACAAACCTTGGGTCGTCGATGGGCAGGTGGCCGTCCGGAAGGTCACACAGGTATCGCTCAGCTTCGATCACCGCGTGTGCGACGGCGGTGTCGCGGGAGGGTTCCTGAGGCTGTTCGCCGACTACATCGAAAATCCGATCTCGATGTTGGGCTGGCTCTGATGACCGAAACTCACAGCGATGTACTGATTCTCGGCGGTGGGTCGGGCGGCTACGCTTGCGCCTTTCGCTCCGCCCAACTCGGACTCTCCGTCACATTGATCGAGTCGGACAAGGTCGGTGGAACGTGCCTTCACCGGGGATGCATACCGACCAAGGCTCTCTTGCACACCGCCGCGGTGGCGGACACCCTCCGGTCGAGTGCGGCAGTCGGCGTACGGGCAAGTTTCGAAGGCATCGACCTCGATGCCGTTCACGAGTACAAGAACGGTACTGTGGAGCGTCTGTACAGAGGACTTCTGGGACTCGTCGAGCGTCACAAAGTGAATACGGTTGTGGGGCACGGTAGTTACCTCGGGGACCGCACGGTCGAGGTCGACGGCGTCCGATACACGGGCTCTTCCGTCGTACTGGCGACCGGGTCGTACGCCGGTGCAGTCCCGGGCATCGAACTTGGTGATCGGATCGTCACCAGTGACCGGGCGCTGAATCTCGAATTCACACCGGAGAGGGCGATCGTTCTCGGTGGCGGGGTGATCGGCGTCGAGTTCGCCAGTATCTGGAGATCATTCGGAGCTGAGGTGACCGTCGTCGAAGCGCTTCCGCGACTGGTTACTTCGGAGGATTCGTGGTGTTCGAAGCAACTCGAACGGGCGTTTCGCCGTCGGGGCATCGCCGTCAGAACGGGTACGAAGGTCGTGGCGGCTAAGGAATCGGACGACGGTGTGGCCGTCGAACTCGACACCGGTGAGATCCTGCAGGCAAACCTTCTGCTGGTGGCCGTGGGACGTGGACCACGCACCGCGGACAGCGGATTCGCCGAAAACGGCATCGCTCTGGAGCAGGGTTACGTAGTCACCGACCAGCGCTTACGGACAACCTCGGAGTGCGTGTACGCTGTTGGTGACATAGTTTCCGGACTCCAGTTGGCGCACAGAGGATTCCAACAAGGCGTCTTCGTTGCCGAGGAGATAGCGGGTCTCCAGCCGCTTCCAGTGGCCGAGCACCTCATTCCTCGCGTGACGTATTCGCACCCCGAGGTCGCGTCTGTCGGACTGAGTGAGGATGCTGCCAGGAAGTGGTACGGCGACGTCACCACCGTCGTTTACGACCTTGCAGGCAACGGCAGGAGTCAGATTCTGAAGACCTTGGGAGGGGTCAAGGTCGTGCGGATCGGAGGCAATGGTGCGGATGGGCCCGTCGTCGGAGTGCACATGGTCGGCGACCGGGTTGGTGAACTGATCGGTGAGGCTCAACTGATCGCGGCATGGGAAGCGCTGCCCGCTGACATCGCCCCCTTCTTGCACGCGCACCCGACTCAGAACGAGGCGCTGGGCGAGGCGATCCTCGCACTTGCGGGAAAGCCGCTGCATGCGCACAACTAGTGAGGCGCAACTAGTAGTTGACAGTTGTCAAGAAACCTACGCGAACACCGTTCCAGTGCAAACGGATTCAGTATCCGCAAGGACACTGATCAGCTACCGAGAAGGCTACATTCGGCAGCTGACGGGATGGGAACCGACTTCGTGCAGGTTGACCACCACCATGTTGTTGTCGATCGGGCTGTTGTCCCGCCCCAACCCATCGATGACGGTGCGGTAGTCGCTGCCGTCCAGAATCGTGCGATACCGGTGGTGGAAGTGTCCGTGCCACAACCGTCCGGGGCGAACCTGATCCACGACATACCGCAGCTTGGCGCGGTTCGCCTCCGATTCGGCAAGTTCCTCTGCGGGAAAGCCGTAGCGGTCACGGGCCATGCCCGGGACCTCGATACCACCTGGGCAGTCGTGGCAGAACATGACATCCGCCGGTCCGCCGTCGACGGCAGCACGGACGTCGGCATCGCTGATCTGTTCCTGGGGCCACCACGACTTGCCCTCGGTACGTAGGAATCGGTCGATCGAATGGGCGCCGCCGAGGGCCAGGCAACGCGTCTGACCCCAGTTCCAACGCAGTCCGCGTGGGAGGTGCACGATCCGCTCTCTCAAGTAGCGCAATCGGTCTTCGGCAACCGGTTGCGCAAGAAGCCAATCGAAGTCCTCGTGGTTGCCCTCGACGAACCCCAGGACCATGTCTTGGGCTGCGAGGGCCTGGTCGATACCGTCGAGAAAGGCTTCTTTGAAGCTGTAGCCGAAGTCACCGAGGTGGACGAGGATATCCGCGTTTCGCTTTGCCGCGTGCACGATGACCTGCCGGCCGAAATCGGTGTTGGCGTGCCAGTCACCGGCGATCGCGATCCTGCGCGGTGTTTGGAAGAAGCGGCCTCGCACCTTTTCTCCGCTAGCTGCACGGTAGGCGCGAAGCGGCGTCGACGGCTGGCTGAACGTTCGGGATGCGCGGAGGGTCGGTTGTCCGAGGCGATCGGTCTCACGCGATGGTGTTGGTGACATCAAGAAGGCTCCTTCCTGGCATCAAAGGAGCCGTCGACCTCGAAGACCAGGTGTTCGGGTAGACACAGCAAGCCTAGCGAGTAGGGAACCCGTCGCTCATTGTCAGTCTATGCTTCGCCGAGGTCGCGTGAGGGCGGATTTTGGTCTAGAACGGGTTCCAAATCGCGCAGGGGGCAGCCGAGGACGTGCGAGTGCCTCGCTTTACTTGGCGGCGATCAGGTCGACCGCGCGAATGCTGGGATCCTTGGCGAGCAGCTCGGGTCCGATCAGGTTCAATGCTTCCGGGATGGGCCCGGTCAGGTGCGCCTGGCGACCCTGTTCGTCGCTGAATGTGTCGAATATGCCGTACGTGGTCTCGCTCAGTTTGAACGCGTACCAAGTCACGGTGCCGCTCTCTTCCGCAGCCAGGGCGCGTCCCTGTTCGAGGAACGCCGCCAGTTCCTCGCCCTTGCCCGGCTTGGCCTCGAGCAGGGCCAGTATTCCCCTGTCGATCGCCACAATGCCTCCTCATACTGGGGTCTTCGAGTTTGTTCACTCATCACGCTATTGGGGCGGTGCCCGAAGTGGCGCGTCGGAAGCGCCACGTTTGCTACCGTTTTCGCCATGAGGGTGGCGGTTTTGACCGTAGACGGCGTCTTCGACTCGGGCCTGAGTATCGTGCTCGATGTACTTGCGACGGCAAACGCTCTCCACGACGGTATCGAGGCAGGCCGGCCACCCTTTACCGCTGTTCCGGTCGCGGTGGGGCCATCGGTCCGTACCGGCCACGGGTTGGTACTCGCCACCACACCGTTGGAAGACATCGTCGAGCCGGCCGATGTGCTCATGATGCCCGCCATCGGGGTGAGGACCCCCGCGCAGATCGTCGACGTGGTACGCGGACATCCTGCGCTGGACTGGGTGGTAGAGGGCCGACGCTCGGGCGCTGCCCTCGCCGCGGCCTGTAGCGGAACCTTTTTCTTGGCCGAGGCAGGGATTCTCGACGGGTTGACGGCGACGACGAGTTGGTGGCTCGGTCCAGCGTTCCGCGCCCGTTATGCCCGTGTCGATCTCGATGAGCGCCGCACACTCACCCACGACGATCGGGTGACGACAGCCGGTGCGGCTTTTGCCCACATCGATCTGGCACTGACGATTGTCCGGCAGCACAGCCCCGCGCTGGCCGATCTTGTGGCGCGGTACCTCCTGATAGGAGACAGGCCCTCTCAGGCAATCTTCGCAGTGCCGTCGCTGCTGGCCACCGCTGATCCCACGATGATGGCATTCGAACGTTGGGTCCGTGATCATCTCGAAGAGCCGTTGCCGGTCAGCGTTGTCGCACGTGCGATCGGCGTGAGTCAGCGAACACTTCAGCGAACGACGGCCGCTGTCGTGGGCATGTCGCCGATGGAATTCGTTCAAGAAATCCGGCTCGACCAGGCAACGTTCCTCCTACGCACCACCCAGCAGAGCGCCGATGCGATAGCCCGAGCCGTCGGCTACCAGAACGCCGCCACACTACGCGCACTGATCCGACGTCGACGTCACACCAGCATCACTGAAATCCGTCGTGGCAGTAGCCAGTTCGGATCAGAGCATCACCGTGGTCGAGCAGCGATTCACGTACGGCACATGTAGAGACGCAGTCGGCGTATGGAGGCTTTCGAAAGGTCGGAATCCAAGTCAGTCTTCCGGTTGAGCGATATTGACCATCCATGAGATACCGAACTGGTCAATACAGGCACCGAAGTCGTCCCCCCACATTTGCTTCTCCAACGGCACGGTCACGGTGCCATAGCGGGAGAGTTCGACCCAGTAGCCGCGAAGTTCGTCGGCGTCGTCTCCGCTGAGGCTCACAGAGATGTTCGTCCCCGGATTGTGCTCCACTGCAGGGGGCGTGTCTGCGCCCATGAGCGTGAACCCGTTCTCGGATTCGAGCATGGCGTGCATGATCTTGTCGGCACTCTCGGCGTCCGGTACTCCGAATTCACCGAACGTGGTCACCGACAGATTGCCACCGAAGACTCCCTGATAGAACTCCATGGCTTGCCGGGCGTTGCCTGCGAAGCTGATGTAGGGATTGAGACGAGAGGTCATGGACATGCTCCTTCGACGTGGCAGATCCGACAGGACGACGTTACAACGAACGGTTGGCGTGGTGTGTGGAAAAGGGGTGCACCGCCGGCCGGTCTCCCGAACTCCCGCAGCCGGGTGTGTCGGTACCGTGGGTGTGTGAGCACAACACCTGTCGGAGACCCGAGGGCTCTGCTGTTCGATGTTCAGGGAACCGCCACCGACTTCCATTCCACGATTTGTCGCGAGGCGGAACGAATCTGTGGTGACCGATACCCTGATGTCAATTGGTCGGAATTCGTGAATCGATGGCGCGCTATGTATTTCGATATCACGTCCGACATCGGCGGCACTGAGGACAAGTGGATACCAGTCGACTCGGTCTACAGGAGATCGCTCGACGTGCTGCTCGAAGAGGACGGACTCGACGGCATCGACCCCGACGAACGTGCGGAACTGAATGCGGCTTGGCAGTTGCTCGACCCCTGGCCGGATGCCGCCACGGGCCTTTCGCGTCTGCACGGTAGGTTCGTCGTAGCCGCTTTGTCCAATGCCGATGTGTGTGCCGTCATCAACATGAGCAGACACGGACAATTGCATTGGGATGCAATATTTTCCGCAGAGATGGTCAAGGCGTTCAAGCCGGATCCGCGCACGTATGCGATGGCGTGCCGTTATCTGGGATGCGATCCGGGAGAAGTGATGATGGTGGCGAGCCACAAGTACGACATCCGTGCTGCAGGCGCCTTCGGAATGCAGACCGCATTCGTCGCCCGCCCGGACGAGTTCGGTGCGGATGCGAGCCCGGATATCGAGTATTCGGACGAATTCGACATCAACGCCTCGGATTTCTTGGATCTGGCGACGCAACTAGGCTGCTGACGTGCCGGCGGGGTTTTGGCATCGCCCTACCCAACAGCACGGGACAGGCGCATAGTGAAACGGTGGACCAGGCGACGAAAGGACCATCGTGGATCACAGAGCCCTGTTGACTGACGCATTCGGCCGCATCCAGGAGGACGTGCATGCGGCACTGTCCAACCTCCCGGCCGACGCCCTCACATATCGGGTGGACGAGGACGCCAACTCCATCGCTTGGCTCGTCTGGCATCTCACTCGTGTGCAGGACGACCATGTTGCGGGGGTTGCGGGTAGCGAGCAGGTCTGGACCTCGGCGGGCTGGGCAGAACGCTTCGGCCTTCCGTTCCCGACGAGTGAGATCGGCTACGACCAGCCTCCCGCTGACGTGCCCCTGGTGACGGCATCGACCGATCTGCTGCTCGGCTACTTGGACGCGGTCCATGCCCGCACCGTCGAGTATCTGCAGACGATCAGCGAGTCCGACCTCGACGAGATCGTGGATGAGAGCTTCGATCCTCCAGTCTCTCGCGGGGTAAGACTCGTCAGCGTCGTGTCGGACGACCTTCAGCACGTCGGCCAGGCGGCGTACGTTCGCGGGGTCTACGAGCGGCGTTGATCCTCGGTCTCAGGCGAGTTGATCTAGCGCGATCTCCTGGGCGATATCAGTGGTTTGGCTCCAGCGCCTTGGGACTCGAAAGCGTCCACGGACCGATCTTCTCGGCACGCCAACTGCCTCGGCGGATGGTGAGCCGCCAACACTGTTCTTCCTATAGGGGGTTCGATGAAATCGACAGGACACACGCATCCTCTCGGCCTGCTCCACTCTGATATTGCCGCCTGGAATTCCCTTCGGGCGCTCGGTGACTCGGAGAGCGTCAGCCTCGTCGACGCCTGTCTGGCGGGGACGAACCTGGCGGGGGCGAACCTGGCCGGCGTGGACCTCGCCGGCGCCGACCTGTCGGGAGCCGATCTCACGGATGCCAGCCTCACGGGCGCCGACCTGACCTCGGCCGAGCTCGTCGGCGCCGACCTGGCAAGAGCTGATCTGACCGGCGTGATCGCTCACGATGCCAACTTCACCGGCGCGTACCTCACGCGGGCCCGTCTGCGGGATGCTGACCTGACGATGGCATATCTGACGTCAACCTTCCTCGGGTACGCGGATCTCGCCGGAGCGAACCTATCCGGCGCGTACATGACCGGCGCATATCTCGGTGATGCCGACCTGTCCGGCGCCATCCTGACAAGCGCCTACCTGGCGAAGGCCAACTTGGCCGGGGCGAACATCGTCACCGCTGTCCTGGACGGTGCCGATCTCACAGAGGCCACCATGCCGGACGGCACGTCGGTCGACTGACAACCCGACCGTCATCAGTTCGACCGAGACGACGACGGCCACCGATATCATCGGGTTGTCAGTCGTGACAGGCCCTAACAGGTTTCTCCGATCGGAGGGGCGCATACGTGAGGTCCGGCGTTCGCGCATGGCCCGCGCTGTACCGCATCACACCACCGGACATCTCACCCGACCAACGAGGCGAGTTGTCCGGGTTGTTGCAGTACGCGAGAACTGCGGACCCCTGCATCGTCCAACTCCGGCTCCCGATGTGGTCGCTGTTCCAGGTTCGGGACATGGCCGCCGTTGTGTCGGCTGGGCCACTGAATCAGAACATTCAGCTGATGATCAATGCCGACGTCGATGGAGCTCGGGCCATCGACCGGTGTGGGGTGCATTTGAAATCCGCTCAGTTGATGGCCACCTCCGCGCGGCCGCTCCCTGCCGATCGGCCGGTCTCCGCGAGCTGCCACAATGCTGAGCAGCTCGACCATGCGGCCGCACTGGGTCTGGACTTCGTGACCCTCTCCCCGGTAGCGCAAACACAATCACACCCCGATGCCTCACCGATGGGTTGGCACCGATTCCGCGACCTCGCTCGTGCATGCCCGCTGCCGGTCTACGCATTGGGGGGCATGTCGCCGAATCATCTGGCGGTCGCGGTAACCAATGGCGCCCATGGTGTCGCAGGTATCCGCGGATTCTGGGTACCACAGTCGCCTGCATCTCCTGCCTGACGGAAACCTTGCTTCCTGAACGTCTTGCGCCGGATTAAACATGCGTTTAATGTATTGAACATGCGTTTAACGAATGACGATGCGGGGGACTCACGGAGTGATCTGACAACCCGCGCCCGGATTCGGGATGCTGCGATCGCAGTGTTCGCGGAGTCCGGCTTCACTGCTGGGTTGCGGGCCATTGCAGCCGCAGCGGGGGTGTCGCCGGGCTTGGTGAATCATCACTTCGGGTCCAAGGACGGGCTTCGCGCAGAATGTGACAAGTACGTCCTCGATGTCATTCGCAGGCGCAAGGCGGAGGCGATCGCCACGCCCGGCCCCGCCCAGGCAATGAAGGACCTCGCCGAGATCGACGAGTATGCCCCGCTTTTCGCTTACATCGTGCGAAGCTTCCAGGCAGGCGACGGACTCGGTGAATCCCTCTTCGAGCAAATGGTCCAAGACGCCGAGCAATATCTCGAAATGGGAGTGGCATCCGGTCAGGTACGCCCGAGCCGCGATCCGGCGGCCCGGGCGCGGTATCTAACCCTCAACAACGTCGGCGCGATGTTGTTGTACATGCAGATGCGCATGCACAGGGACACCCCGATCGACTATCGCGAAGCAATCCGAGACTTTGCCGGCGACCTGGCGTTGCCAGCTCTCGAGCTGTACTCGGAAGGCTTGTTTTCCGATTCGTCGATGCTCGATGCCTACCTGGCCACCGAAGACGTTGCCGCCCAGTCGGAGGACGCAGAGACAAGACAACCCGATTCGACCACCGAGGAGCAGAAGTGAGACCGATCATCGAAGTGCGCAACCTGGTGAAGACGTTCGGACGAACCCGCGCGTTGGACGGACTGGACCTCGAGGTCCGTGAGGGTGAGGTACATGGTTTCCTCGGTCCCAACGGCGCAGGCAAGTCGACCACGATACGCGTTCTGCTCGGCAGCTTGCGAGCCGACAGCGGTGAGACCACTGTGTTCGGACGGGATCCCTGGCACGATGCGGTCGCACTGCACCGCGACATGGCCTACGTCCCAGGCGATGTCACGCTCTGGCCTTCCTTGTCAGGAGGGGAAACCATCGATCTTCTCGGGCGAATGCGTGGTGGGCTCGACGAAACCCGTCGACACGACCTGATCGAGCGTTTCGACCTCGATCCGGGGAAGAAGGGCCGGACCTACTCGAAGGGAAATCGACAGAAGGTGGCGCTGGTATCGGCGTTCTCCTCCAACGCGCGCCTGCTGCTGCTCGACGAGCCGACTTCTGGTCTGGATCCGTTGATGGAGAAAGTGTTCCACGAGTGCGTGGCCGAAGCCGGTGACCGTGGGGTGACGGTTCTGCTGTCCAGCCACATCCTTTCCGAGGTGGAGGCGCTCTGTGAGAGGGTCACCATCATCCGAGGCGGGCGGACCGTCGAATCCGGTTCGCTGGCATCGATGCGGCACCTCAGCAGCACGTCGATCAAGGCCGAACTTATCGGCGAGCCGGGAGATCTGAGTTCCATTGAGGGCGTGGCAGATATTCATCTGGACGGGTCGACGCTGAATTGCCAGGTCGACGGCGAACATCTCGGTGAGCTCATTCGTGTGCTCGGCGGAATCGGTGTTCGTAGCCTGGTCAGTCAACCGCCCACTCTCGAGGAGCTCTTCCTCCAGCACTACGAGATCGATGACGCCCCGAAGTCCGACACATCGGAGAGGGTCTCAGTATGAGCATCGCCACGACTCCTCGCGCCCGGGCCGTCGAACCCGTGCCGACATCTGCATCGGATTTCACTGGGACACTCCACTTTCTGCGATTGTTCATCCGCAGAGATCGGATTGTTCTTCCGCTATGGATTCTGATCTTCGCAGCCACGCCCGCAACGTATATCGTCAGCACCGTCGCCATCTACACCACTGCAGACCAACTCGCGACGTTCGCTGCGACGACAGCGGCCAGTCCCGCGCAGATCGCAATGTTCGGGCCGATATTCAGCTCGAGCCTGGGTTCCGTCGGGTTGTGGAAGGCGGGCATCTATTACACGCTGATCGCGCTGGCAGTCATTCTCACGTTCATCCGCCACACTCGTGCCGAGGAGGAGAACGGCAGGGCTGAACTTCTCGACTCCACTTCCGTCGGACGGTACGCCAGTTTTACCGCGGCGCTCATTTTGACTGGCGGTGCCTCGGCCGTCACTGGGATACTCTGCACAGCAACCTTGTTGACGCAAGACGTTCCAGCGGCCGGATCAGCTGCCTTCGGTGCTTCGCTGGCCTGCTCTGGTCTGGTCTTCACCGGCGTGGCCGCCGTGTCGGCGCAGCTGAGTGCCGGCGCCCGCGTCGCTCGCGGCGTCGCGCTAGCGGTGCTCGCTGCGGCTTTCGCGTTGCGGGCGGTGGGTGATGCTGGTTCGGGCACACTATCCTGGTTCTCGCCCCTCGGTTGGGCCCTGCAAATTCGTCCGTACGCCGACGAGCGTTGGTGGGTAGTGCTGCCCAGCCTTGCTGCGACAGCCGTACTCGTCTGGGTGGCGTATGTTCTCATTCAGCGTCGTGATGTCGGAGCAGGACTGATTGCCGAGCGGCCTGGCCCCACGACCGCATCGCCGACGCTGGCAGGAACTTTCGGGCTGGCGTGGCGGATGCACCGGGGCACGTTCGTGGCTTGGACGGTGGGTCTCGGGCTGTACGGCCTGCTCATCGGCAGCGCTGCCAACGGGATCAGTGGACAGTTCGGTGACAGTCAGGAGATTCGCGACATGATGACCCGGATGGGTGGATCAGCGTCGCTGGAAGAGTCGTTCATCGGCTACGCCTTCACGATGGTCGGGATTGTCGCGGCGGCGTATGCGATCTCCGCGTCGCTGCGTCTGTACGCAGAGGAGAACGCCCAACGCCTCGAATCAGTGACTGCCGGCCCGGTTGGCCGTGTCCGCTTGGCGGCGAGCCACGTTGTTCTCGCGTTGCTCGGACCTGCGATCGCGGTGGTGGTGGCCGGAGCGACGGCAGGATTTGCCTACGGCGTTTCCACCGACGATGTGGGAGGGGCCGTGCCCGCCATCGTCGGCGCGGCCCTTGTGCAGATTCCTGCAATCTGGATGCTCGCAGGGGTCACGGTCTTCTTGTTCGGTGTGATGCCGCGGTTCACACCCGTGGCGTGGGCAGTGTTGGTGGCGTTCCTCCTGATTTTCTTGGTCGGATCGATCGCGCAGTTCCCTCAGGCGGTGCTCAACCTCGAGCCGTTCGGCCACACGCCCAAACTGCCGGGCGAGGAGTTCCAGGCAACACCGATTCTGTGGCTGCTTCTCATCACCGCAGTGCTGATCGCGGTGGGTTTGACCGCGTTCCGGCGGCGCGACCTGCGCTGAGATCCAGCTGGCCGTGCGTAGCGGCATAGCTCACCAGCTATGCCGCTATGGTGCAACCGCATACGAACGTACGTATTTGCGCGAAACGGTATCCGCGTCAAGCGCCGCCGGCAGGATCTTCGGAGCCGCTCACGGGTTGGGGCTGCAAAGGCATTTGCTCCTGATCCTGGTGTGGTGGCTGGATCTGCTCTCGATGAGCAGCAGCCGTGGCGTGAGCGATCCCTCGTGGTCGCCCCTGTCGTACCCACATGATGTACATCGCCGCGGCCAACAGCAGCGAGGCTGCCAATGACACCATCGGTCGGCCACGTGCCAGGTTGACAATCAGCGTGAACGCAACGACCGCAGCGCCGAACAGATTGACAAGCAACCAGCCCGTCTCGGCTTCTCGGTGGGAGAAGCGCGCCATTGCGATCAGCCCCATCAGGAAGCTGATGAATACGGCCACGGCGTAGTAGAGCACTAATCGTTGATCTTGCGCCCCGCCGGCGGTGGTGATCGCGAGGGACAGGATCGCGAATACGACCACTCCGAAATACGGGGTGTAGTGGCGGTTCGTGCGACCGAGCGGGCGCGGAAGAATCCCGAGTTCCCGGCCGGAATCGTCGGTGCGGCGAGAGAGTGCTTTCAGTAGTCCGGGTCCGGCCTGAAAGGACGACGACGCTGCCGAGAGTAGGAGCAGGGCTGTTGCACCCTGGAACAGACCGTAGACGGGTGGAGGTACCGAGGCTTTCGCAACGTCGGCGATGAGCGTGGAGCCTGTGTCGGGGATGTGTCTACCGAGATGAACGGTTGCTGCAGTCAAGCCGATGGTGATTCCGCCGACGATTGCGAGCGTAAGCCACAACGTGATCTGGCCGAATCGGCGGCGTCCGTCGTCGTCGAGCTGGCCCAGTTGGGAGATGGCCGAAGACGGGGCTTCCACTCCGGTCGCCAAGGCCATCGCGACTGGGAACGCCAAGGCAATCGACAGGGCGGGCGTGTGAGGTGCCCGGGCGACAGTGTCGGCGGTGTTCATTGGAGTGGTGAATGCACCCACGATCACCAGTACGGCGAACACGATGAATACAACCGTCAATACAGCGAAGACCGCCCGGCCCAGATTTCCGAACCAGGTAGCACCCGCGACGAGCAGAATCAGTCCCACCGCCAGCGGAATTCGCCACCCGGATAATTCCGGCGCATAGTCGATGATCGCCGATGTTCCGGCAGAGACACTGATGGCGATTGTCAGAACGAAATCGACGATCAGCGCCCCGATGGGTAGGAACGCCCATCCCTCGCCGAATGCATCACCCGCTGCCGCGGCGGCGTCTCCCCCCATGGGGTATCGCGCGACCAATCTTTGATAGTTGACGATGATGAGGCAGATGATTGCGACTACCAGCGCCATCGTGGCCATGAGCAGTCCGAGGTCGCCGCCGAGCGCCCGCAGGGCCGCTTCGATCGCGTATGCCACCGACGACACCGGATCGGCCATGACAGTGAACGCAAACGCGAACAACAAGACCGAATGCGAGGCCGAAAACCGGCGAAGCCTTCCGCTGCCTGGTACACGTCGCCCGGGGTGCGCGAGGCCGGACGTGCGTGCCGAGAATCCCTCCATTGCACCGTCCTTCCAGAACCGCGACTACTTCGAGCGGTGCTTCCGGGATTGATTCGTTTCCCAAAACACCTGAATCATTCCTACCGAATAATCGCGTTACTGGCCGTTCTGGTGCGCCGCCCCGCTCCTCACGACCGGTAGGCACGGCGACCGAGCGGCGGCTCCGCGTTGCGGTTCGGATTGCGACCAGGCGCGTATCGTTCCCTCGAGCGGCCAGTTGGTACCGGGCACGCGGAGCAGACGTCATCAGGCGCAAGTGAGGGGAACTCAGGAGAACCATGCCCGAACCGCTCGAGCCCATGAACATGATCGTCCAGCCACCGAGCGGTCGACCCCGGAGAAGCCCGCTGTGGGCTGCCACCATCGGAGTCGGTGCAGCCGCTACCGTGTTCCTACCTGCGTTCGTCGACTGGACGTGGTGGTGGAGTGCTGCAATCGCTCTCGTTGTCATCGGCGCCGTCGAGCTCGGCGATAGATTCCTTCCGAAGACCTTTACCACTCGAAACTGACGTGCTGAACAACGCGTGCCCCGAGATCGAGAAGATCCCGGGGCACGCATGCGTTCAAGAGCGTCGATAGAACTGTGGCGAGGCGACCACGAACGGCTCCTTCTTGCCACGAATGTCGACGGTGAGTGCGGTGCCGGGTTCGCGGTGCGCGACGTCCACGAATGCGAGCGCGATCGGGTGTCCGAGGGTCGGCGACAGGGCTCCGGAGGTGACCGTGCCGACCGTCCCGCCGTCGGCGTCGTGGACGGTGTAGCCGGCGCGGGCGGCCCGGCGACCGCCTCCCTCGAGTCCGACCAGCACTTTCTGCGGGGCTTGCTCGGACAGTTGCTGCAAGGCGTTGCGCCCGACGAAGTCCTTGTTCAGGCGGACCACTCTACCGAGCCCGGCTTCGAACGGATTCGTCTCCAGGTTCAGCTCGTGGCCATAGAGTGCCATGCCGGCCTCGAGGCGAAGGGTGTCCCGGCAGGCGAGGCCCGCAGGCACGCCCCCGCGCTCGGTGGTGGCATCGAGCAGCGCGCGCCACAACTGCACAGATTGAATGTTCGGTACGTAGAGCTCGAATCCGTCCTCGCCGGTGTAGCCGGTGCGGGCGAGCAGGACGTCGACATCCGCAACCACCGCGCGCGTCACGGCGTAGTACTTCAACTCAGCCACCGCTTCCGCCTGCTGGCCGGAAACGAGAGCCTGGACGATGTCTTGCGCGGACGGTCCCTGTACCGCAATCAGCGCGGTTTCCGAGGACTGGTTGTCGACTGTCGCCGAGAAGTTCTCCGCGCGGGCCGTCAGCTCGCGGTACACCGCCGATGCGTTGGCGGCGTTGGCTACCACCAGGAAGTGCTCGTTGGTGAGTCGGTAGACGACGAGATCGTCGATCACGCCACCGTCTGAATTGCACAGGAGCGAGTACTTGGCCCGGCCGACCGCGATCTTCGAGAGTTCACCGGCCAGCGCGTAGTCCAAGAGGGCGCCGGATTCCGTTCCGGTGACAGCGATTTCCCCCATGTGCGAGAGGTCGAACAGGCCGGCCTTGGTGCGGACCGCGTGATGTTCGGACAGCTCGCTCGAGTACTTCAGCGGCATCTGCCACCCAGCAAAGTCGGTGAAGTGGGCGCCGAGCGCACGATGCTCGGCGAGAAGCGGGGACTCGGGGGTCGTGGTAAGGGTCATGCGAGGGCCTCCTCAGGGGTGTCGGCTATCGCCGAAGAATCGGGCACACCTCCCCGCTCTGTCCTGGAACCTGAGAGATTGGGCTACCGCAATCGCGGCAAGCTCTTCACCTTCGGTAAGCACCGGCCTAGCTGATGCTGTTCTCCAGAGTTGCCTCTTCGCTGCGGTGCTGGGCCTGAGAGATTCCCGGGGAGGAAGTTGCTCCTACGGCACCTCTCGAGATGGAGGTTCTCCCGCTGCGTGTCCACGGCGTCTTCAATTGTGACTTGCCAAACAGTACACCGCCTGCGTGTTTCGTCAGTGCTTGACCTCGAGCGCAGAGAGGTCGTCGTCAGCTGACTGTGCCTTGCCGTCGTCGGCCGCTGCCCGATTGCCCGCAGTCCGCGCTCGAAGGAACGCAGGACCCCACCAATTGGCCTCACCCATGAGCTTGACCAGGGCGGGCACGAGCAGCATCCGCACCACGGTGGCATCGAGTGCGAGGGCGATGATCATCGCCATTCCGATGAACCGCATCGGCGTCAACTCCGAGAGAGTGAAGGCACCGGTGACGAGGATCAGCAGTGTTGCCGCGGCGGTGACAACGCGGCCGGTTCGGGTGGCACCCACGAGGATCGCTTCTTCGGTTGTGGCGCCGGCCTGTTTGGCCTCGACCATCCGCGAGATGAGGAACACTTCGTAGTCGGTGGACAGTCCGAACACCACCGAGATCACCAGGACCACCATTCCCGCCGGCAGGGGTCCTTGGCTGACATCGAAGACGTCGACGAGATGGCCGTCGTAGAACACGAGCGTGAGGATGCCAAATGTCGCGGCCAGACTCATGAACGCCACCGCAACCGCCTTGATCGGCAGGACGATCGAGCCGAACGCCAGGAGCATCAGCAGGAATGTGGCGATAGCCATGATGGCGAGCATCACCGGGAGCCAGGTGATGATGGCATCGACGCCGTCTGCGGTGATTGCGGTCAGGCCGCCGATCTGAACGCTGATCCCTGCTGGTGTTTCGAGGCCGCGTATCTGCTCCACTACCTTCATCGCGTCCTGCGAACGGTCGGGAACGGAGAGACGTGCCTGTATGACGGTCATGTCATCTTTGCTGCCGGCGAAGATGACGTCCGTGACGCCGTCGACTCCCGACACGTCGCGATGTAGTTGGCTGATCGCGGCCGAGGTGGGCGTGGCGCCGTCCGTACTGCGGGCGAGGATGATGACTCCGCCGTTGGCGGCGGGCAATTCCGCGGCCAGGCTCTCCGCGCCGAGACGGGCGGAACTGTCCGGGGGAAGCGCGGTGTGATCGACATCGCCGAGCTTGACACCGAGTACCGGTGATGCGACCAGCAGAAGCACGGAGACGATTCCGAACGCCACCGCACCGGGGCGGCGGAGTACGGCGCTGGTGATCCGCCCCCAGAACCGCCGCGCCCTGGCCTCACCTCGCTCGAATGTGTCCTTGCGCCAACTCCACTTCCCGATACGGTGGCCGAGCAGAGCGAGCGCCGCAGGCAGTGCCGTCAGCGATGTCGCTGCGGCCACGGCGACGGCCGACATGGCGCCGAATCCCAGAGACTTGAGTACGGCTTGCGGGAAAACCAAAGTTCCGGCAAATGCACACATGAGCAGCAGTGCGGAGAACGCGATGGTGCGCCCGGCAGTGCTCAGAGTTCGGGTGAGCGCGGATTCGACGTCGGCGCCGTCGCGGGCCAGCTCCTCCCGGAATCGGCTGACTATGAATAGTCCGTAATCGATGGCCAACCCGAGCCCGAGCAGGGACGCGATGTTGACGGCGAAGACGTTGACGTCGACGAACTCGGAGATCAGCCGCAGCGAGGCCAGTGCGCCGAGAATGGACATGAATCCGACGGCCACCGGCAGGGACGCGGCCACGAGGCCGCCGAAGACCACGACCAGAACCGCGAGCGTGACCGGTAGTGACAACATCTCGGCGAACAACAGATCGCGCTCGGACTGTTCGTTGATTTCCTGAGCGAGAGCAGTGAACCCGGTGATCTCGGCGTCGATACCTGGCACGGTGAGGTGCGGTGCGATGTCGGTGAACGCGGCGAGGCGTTCGTTCTCGTCTCCGGCAGCGAATACCAGTGCCAGTGCCTTGGTGCTGTCTTCGGAACGCAGGAACTCTGCGCCGATCGGGGTGTTCCAATAGGTGACTACGGGGCGGTCCAACAGCTCGGCGTCGATCCCATCGATGCTCCGGTGTACTTCGTCGCCCAGGTCGTCGATGCTGTGGCCGTCCGGAACTGTGTACACGGCCACCACATCCGGTGTCTGCCGTCCGACGTGCTGCTCCAGGAGTTTCTCGACCTGAACGGACTCGCTACCCGGGTCGGAGTAGCCGCCCGCACCCAGGTTGTTCATCACGGACGAGCCCCATGCTCCTGCGAGCAGAACTATGGCAATGGTGCTCAGCAGTATCGTCCAGCGCCGCCGCAAGACTATCGAGGCCCAGTAGTTCACGAGTGCACGCTTTCGGTCGTGGCAGGTACCGCGAGCGCGGCTGCCAGCTCGGGGTACAGGTGGGTGAACACACCCAGGTTGGCGGCGCGTTCGAAGCCGGGATTGCCGCGATGACTGGCCAGCTCTTTCAGGCGTGCGCGCCCGTAGTAGCCGCCGCTGGAGGAGGGCGAATCGACCGGCGTGAGCGTTGCCGATACCGCGAGGTCGAGATTGCGTTCGAACAGGGTGTGGCAGGCGCGCAGTCCGGTCAACATCACCTCTTGAAACCGGTCTTGCGGTGAAATCGGGAACTCTTCGACATCGAGGACGGCGCCGGTGTCGATACCTCGGTCGACCTCGTGGAGCGTTGCTGCGTAATGGGTTTCATCATTGAGGAGTGCGTGTGTGATCGCGATTTCAGGTAGACCCCGGTATGCGGGGAGCGGCCCGTTGTGGATGTTGTAGATCCGTAGGCCGAGGTCGAGAACTGGGGCACGCAGGATAGACGGGTTGTTGATCGACCACACCACGTCGTCGCTGCACGCTGCCTCGATCATCGCAGCCACAGAATTGACATCGTCGACTTCGGCGATGGGAAACCCATCCGGACATGTTTCTTCCGGACGGACGCAGACGAGATCGACACTGTGGCCCGAATTCGCGGCGGAGCGGACGGCACGCCAGAGCAGAGAACCTCCGCCGATGAAAATCATGCCCGGACCCCATTCTCGCGCGCGGACATCGCGGCGGCATGTACCTCGGTCAGGGTCATGTTGGTGACAAGACCCTCGAGTTGCTTGACGAACAGTGCCTCGCCGGCAGGACCGACGATGGTGGACGAGATCCTGGAGAGCATTTCGAGGGAGGCGAGCGAGTCGCCGCCGAGCACGAAAAAGTCCGAGTCCGGCGTCAGCTTGTCGGGGGTGATTTCGAGGATCGCGGCCCAGATCGCGACGATCTGGGCGAGCTCTTCTCCCTCGCCGCCTGCCGACTGTGCCGACGGTGATTCGCTGGACTCCCCTTGGCCCGCGTTCGGGATGCTCGACAGGCGTGCCAGGTCCAGTTTGCCGTTGGCGTTGAGGGGAAGAGTGTCGACGACCTGGATCGTGGCCGGGATCATGTAGGGAGGCAGCTGCTTTGCCAGCTGCTCGCGCACGGCGACTATATCGATGTCGGCGTCTGTATGTGCGACGACGTAGGCGATGAGCGCGTTGCCGCCGGACTCGGTCCGGCGGCCGAGGACTGCGGCCCGGTCTATTCCGTGCACCCGTTCAAGGGTGGCCTGCACTTCTCCGGGTTCGACTCTGTTGCCGCGGATCTTGACCTGGTCGTCGACACGACCGACGAAATCGAGAGTTTCGCCGGGCAGCACCCGTCCGAGGTCGCCGGTACGGTAGACCCGTTCGCCACCGGGCAAGGTGATGAACCGCTCGGCGGTCAGGTCGGGGCGACCGAGGTACTCGCGGCCCACCTGCGGGCCGCCGAAATACAGTTCGCCGATCTCCCCTGGCGCAACGGGTTGCCGGTGCTCATCGAGAACGAAGACGGGAGTGTTGGCGCAGGGCGGGCCGATGGGAACCGACGGCGCGTTCGGGTCCGGGTCGCTGCCTATTACGTGGGTGGTGCAGGCGATGGACATCTCGGCCGGTCCGTAGCTGTTGACCAGTCGGGTTCCGGGGCCGAAGAATTCGCGTGCTCGCGCGGCGAGTCCGGGCAGGAGGCGTTCACCTGCGATGATCACCGTGCGTGGGCTGGGCGGGGCAATGCCCAGCCGGAGGATGGTCTCGAGCAGGCTCGGGGTGAACAGGAAGGTGTTGGCACCCGACTCGCACAGCATTTCCTCGAGCGACAGATGCGAAATATCCTGGGGAACAAGGGTGAGCGATCCTCCAGTCAGCAAGGAACTGAAGAACGCGCAACAGGCCAGGTCCGCCGCTGGGGTGTGGTGGTGGGCATACCGGGTCTCCGGGCCGAGGTGCCACCACTCGATGGCGGTATCGACGAAGTTGACCAGGCCGCGGTGCGGAATGAGGACGCCCTTGGGCCGACCCGTCGACCCGGAAGTGTAGGTGACATAGGCGATATCGTCGCCACTGATTGTCGTCGTCACCGGTGATTCTGTGTGGGTCGGGAGATCGTCGAGATCCAAGACGGGGATGTCGGTATCGATCAGGTGCTGGTGTTCACGCCCGGACAGCAGGATCTGGGCACCCGAGTCGGCCAGGATTGCGGCGAGGCGGTCGCTGGGGTGCTTCGGGTCCAGTGCCAGAAACGCCGCACCGGCGCGCATGATGCCGAGCTGTCCGGCCACCGCCGCGGGGGTGCGTCCGGAGAGGATCGCGACGACCCCACCGGTGCCGACTCCATGATCGGCAAGGGTGGCCGCGATCGCGTCGGTCCAGTCGTCGAGCTGGCGGTAGGTGTACTCGCCGCCGGGTCCGCTGACCGCCACGGCATCAGGGGTGGCAGAAGCATGGCGGCGGAACCGGCTGTCGGCGGTATCCGCTGTCGGCGCCGTGGTGAGGGTCGGTAGCGCAGGTTCGACGGCGGCGGGTGCCCCAGACTCTGCGTCAGGTGTGGAGAGTGCGTCAGTGAGGCGGTCGAGAAGCGCGTCGAGGCGCTCACTGACGCCGTCGCCTGCGCGGCAGGAGACACCGACTTCGGTGGTGGAGCCTGTTTCGGAGATGACGAACGACATCGGTACGAGCCCGGTGTGCACCGGTAGGGGGCGCGCGCTCGTGGCGATGAAGCCGGGCGCCGACAGCTCGTCCAGGTCGATCTTCCCGGCGTGTGAGACTATCGCCGAGACCAGGTTTCGGTTCATACGGGCACCGAAACGGTGAGCTGTGGTGACGATGGCACGAGTGACCGGTGCGGGAAGCCGTGCGAGGCCGCCGTTGTCCATCTCGGCGAGTTCGCGACGGTCAACGAGCTGGGTGAGGATCTGAGCGTGGACTTGCTGCCACGTGACCCCGGGGTTGACGTCGACGAACAGCGGTAGAGCAAGATTCGCGGTCGATCGAATCGCCGGATCGTGACGGCGGAGGTCTACCGGCACCATGAAACGGGCCGGGATATCGAGTTCCTGAGTGAGGTGGGCACAAATCCGGGCGACCACGGCCGGTGTCGTGGCCGCAATGCTGCGGTGCCGCCACAAGAACCGGGAATCGCGGGGAGCAGGCCCGGTGGAGCCGAGCGGGGCCCGGCGGGTCGGCAACAGCTTGGTGGGTGCGCCGTCGGCACCGATGCGGGCGACGAGGTCATGGTCTGCAGTCGGATCCTGTGCTCCGAGCGGTTCTTCGCCCCTCAGTACCCGGAAGATATCCCCCGTCCACAAGCCGAGGCCCTTGGCGTCCATCACACCGTGGAACGCTCGGACGATGATGGTGGTCTGCGAAGCGGCGCGGGCCAGGACAACCTCGGTCGTGGCGCGTTCGTCGGCGCCGAGACTGCTCTGGAGGATCGGATCACTGTCGAGATCATCGAAGTCGATGGAGTGATCGATGACCCGCACACGTGGGGTGCGATTCGAATCGATCCAGTTCCGACCGTCGCGGACCAGCCTCGAGCCCGGACAAGCCGCAGACGCCTGATCGACGGCGGCCTCTAGCGCGGCGGGACTGACCACACCGGTGCCGGTGACGACCAGCTGGATCGCGAACGGCGCGGCGAGCCGCTGCGTCGCGAGATAGAGCTGCTCGGTTGCGGAGATCGGGCGCTGAAACGGGGCGGTCGCGGTCACTGGATCTCTTTTCGGCGAGGGCAGGAACAAGATGGAGTGAAGTCGGGGTCAGGACAGATCGCGAGTCAATCTGGCCAGGCCGCCTTGTGCGTCGACCCACTCCCTGAATCGATGCATCCCGGCTGTGCGGTCGATGACGGGCGTGTAGCCGAAGTCCCGTTCGGCGGCGCTGGTGTCGAACGTCGCCGAGCGTGTCATCAGTGCAAACACGTACATCGACAGCGGCGGCGAATAGCGGCCTGCGAGGTACGGGATGGTCCACACGCGGTCGAGGACCTTCACGATCGCGGAGGCCACGCGCGGGTTCACGCTCCGGTCGGGCATGGTGAACCCGAAGTCCTGGCAGACCTCGGCCATGTACGGCCAGATGTTGGTGACTTCGGCGTCGGCGATGAAGTACGCCTTGCCGCCGATGTTGTCGGAGCCGGCCGCCTTGATGGTCGCGTCGACGATGTTGTCGACGTGGCACAGTGAGGCGAACACGTCCCGGCCGCCGGACAGGTTCGGCAGCGTCCCGGCATGGGCGCGGGCGAGGAGCCGGATGATCGGACCCGAGCGGTCGCCGGGCCCCCAGATCGCCCGTGGCCGGAGCGCGCAGGTTGTGAATCCGTCCTCGTTTGCGGCAAGGACGGACTGCTCGGCTGCGGCCTTGGTTTCCGAATAGAGGTTGAGGAACTTCGTGGGATACGGCGCGGTCTCGTCAAGATTGATCTGGTCGCCACCGTCGTAGCTCATCAGCGCGCTCGGGCTCGAGATGAACACGAACCGCTTGGCACCATTGGATTTGGCTGCCGCGAGCAGCACGCGGGTCGCCGTGATGTTCTCCTGCTCGAACTGGGCGCGGGTCCCGCGCTCGTCGACGCGGGCAGCGCTGTGGACGACCACATCGATTCCGCGGGTGGCGGCTTCGAGGGATGCGGGGTCGGTCAGGTCGCCGTATCGGATCCGAAACGCCGACGTGTCGCCGAGGTCTGTGAGTCGGCTGGTCTTTCGGACGAGGATCGATACGTCGTGCTCGCCGTCGTCGGCGAGACGGCGCGCGATGTTGCCGCCGAGGAACCCGGATGCTCCGGTGACGAGGAACTTCACTCGGGGATCTCCTTCGTGTGCGACTGTTTGGTCGGCTGCTGCGTGGTCCACCAGGTCATGCCGAACAGCATCGTCAGGGCGGCGGTGGCGACCGGCGACCGTTGCCCGCCGCTGGCCCGCAGCGCGGCCGGGATCTGCGCGGCGTGCACGACGATGCTGAGGAACGCATCGATCCACCAGGTCGTCCGGGCGAGGGGGTGTTGGAGCGGACGCTTGCGGGCGGCGCGGATGGCACCGTAAGCGAGGTAGAGCCATCCGGCGATCGGGATAGCGCGCAGCAGAAGTGTTTTCATCGAGTCACCACCGCATGTCGGTCCAACTCGGTCGAGGCCCAGGCAGCAAGTTGCTCACGACCGATCTTGGCGTTGTGTCGGATATCTACTGGAAAGCGCGGGTGAATGAGAAAGGTGTCGATTTCAGCGGACAACGGGTTCTCGGCGGCCCGGGCTCGTACCGCGGCCAACGTCTCGACCGGATTCGCGCCGGGGGCGAGTTCGATGCACAGCACCGGCCGCTGTCGGGGGCGTTCGCCGACCCCTACGAGTGCGGTGCGGGCGACACCGTCCACTGCGCTGAAGATCTGCTCGACCTGCACGGGATACAGGACACCGCTGCTGGTACCGACGCGCTGGGACTTGCGGCCGCAGAACCAGATTCGGCCTTGGCTGTCGATCCGGCCGAGGTCTCCGGTGCGATGCCAGACCCGGTCTCCGTCACGGATCTTCCCGATCAGGTTCGCTTCTGGAGGCCAGAAGTAGCGGGTACTGACGTTCGGACCGGAAACGACGATCTCCCCCACCCCGACGTCCAGCGGTTGAGCCTGGCTCCAGCGCGGCAGCGGATCGTCGTCAACGGCGATGATGCGCACCTCGACACCGTCGACAGGTCGACCGATGCAGGTGCCGGCTCCACCCCTGGCCTGGTCTGTCAGCCCCGAGAGCAATTCACGTGACTCGATCGACGACATCGGGATCGCCTCGGTGGCCCCGTAACCGGCGTGGACCTGAGCCGCGTCCGGAAGTACGTCGCGCAATCCGGTGATGACTCTGTCGGGGACCGGGGCACCTCCCGAGAACACCGCGCGGACCGTCGACATCGTCGACTTGTGGGTGCGGGCGTGCTCGAGTAGCGGGCCAAGTACCGCGGGTGAGGCGAATAGTGTGGCCACGTCGAACCGGTTGATCGCGTTGACGACATGCAGCGGATTGGTGGCACCGACCTGACTGGGAATCAGTGGCGGGAGCACGATTCGGGCACCGAGGAGCAGGTAGAGCATGCCGAACATCGGAAGGGTGACCAGCGCGGACTCATCCTCGGTGACTGCGGTCATCGACTGGGTCTGCGCCAGCATCGCTTCGAGGTTGCCATGCGTCAGTTCGACCGCCTTCGCCGGTCCGGTCGAGCCGGTCGTGAACGCGATCATCAACAGATCATCGGCGGCTGGAATTGCGTGCTGCGGTGCGCGGCGGTTGGGGATACGTCCGGCGGAGGCGAGAGTGCGGCCCCTCCACGCCCAGCGGCGTCCGACCGTGACAGTCGCCCGCACATTGGGGAACGCGCGCCGGAACAGCACGCGCACGGCATGGGCCTGCGGGATCCCGATGAAGGCTTGGGGGTCGACGGCAGCCAGGCAGCGCAGCATGGGACGCAATCCCATTCCCGGGTCGATGACCACTGGGACTGCCCGGGCCTTGAACAACCCGAAAAGGATCGCGTACAACTCCGGGCCCGGGTTGACGAGCACGATCGTCCGGGTACCCGCCGCAATGCCGTCAGCGGTGAACTGTTCGGCCAGGGCATCCGACCAGGCGTCGAGTTCGGCGAACGTCAGATCGGTATAGCTGGGCAACGCGTCGGTCGGGCCGTCGGCGTAGGTCACCGCGGCCGCGCCCGGCCGACGACGGGCGATATCCGACAGTCTGTCGAGCCAGCAGGTGAGGCCGGATCTGGTCATCACGCCGCCATTACCGGGACCCGATACACGGTCGCTGCTGCGCTCGGGCCTGCGCCTGCAGCAACGAACAGCGCACTCGTCACGTCTTTCATCCCGTCTGCTGTAACAGCGCGGTGGTATGCGAGTGTCAGTGCGGCGGTGTGTGTGTCACCGGCGACGCGCGGCTCTCCGTCGACACCGAGGCTGCGAATGCCGAGCTTCTCGGCCAGCGCGGTCTGGAAGCCGGATGTCGGCTGGGAGGAGATCAGAACCGTGGTGGCCGGGTCGATGCCGGAGCCGTCGAGTGCGCGTGTGGCGACCGAGACGGCGGCGTCGAGAATCCTGACGTCGAAGTCGTCGGCGCGAGCCACGGTCATCGCCGTGCGGCCGGTGGTACCCATCGTGGACATGTCGACGAACCCCTCGACAGCGGGTTCACCGTCCAGGAGATCAACATGCACTGGTCCGAACCCCTCTGGCCGGTCAGTGTGTTCGAGCAGCATCGCCGCACCGGCGGTGGTGTACGGGAAGCCCTGGGGCGCTGCTGCACCGGTCATCGACGGGTGGGTGTCTCCGGACACGACGAGGACACGCTCGGTTGTCGCCGTCTCGAGCAGGCCGGACGCCACCTGGACCGCATTGAGAACACCGCACGCACCGTTCATCAGGTCGAAGGAGAACGACTTCGGATCGGTCTCGGTGTAGTCGAGGCCGATACCGGCGGCCTTCTGGATCAGCGCTGCGATCGCGGGCTCGACCATGTTCGAATCTCGGTAGATACCGGTGTTGATCAGCACACCTACCTGCTCGGGGCCGATCGACGCCGCCTCGAGAGCTGCGCGAGCGGCCCTCGAGGAGTGCTCGATGACGCTGGCGGTGTCCGTGTCGTGACTGACACCGGTTGCTGTGATGATGACGCCCATGTCAGGCCTCCAGAGACGAGATCGTGGCCGACAGGTACCCGGTGACGACTCCGGATGCGGCGGGCACCATCAGTACCTTCGACCCGGATGGGATGTTGCCTTGCCGCAAGTGGTCGTGTAGCACGATGAAATGCGAGGTGGATGAAGTGTTTCCGTACTTGTCGATGACGTTGAGTGGTGGCGGCATCGGCGTGGTGAATTCGCGTTCACCGAGTGCGTTGAGGAACTCCACCGCCGACGATCCGAACTGGTGGTGTATGACGTAATCGAACTTTTCGTCGGCGAATGTGCGGCCCTGTTCGGCCAGGAAGGTGCTCTGACTGCCGGTCCACAGCTTGAACCGGTCCTCGTTGTGCATTCGCCGGTTGTCGGTGTAGAGGGCGACGCCCTGAGTGCGGTCGCTCGGCTTCCCGATGCACGCATCCGAGTACTCCGACGCGGTCATCATCTCTACGTAGTGGATTCGGTCCCGTTCGTCCTCCGACACGTCGATGATCACCGCGCTACCGGAATCGCCGACCGACAGCGACGCGAACTGCGGGTCGTAACCGCCCGACAGCTCTTTGACCGCAGTCTCGGCGATCGGGGTGATTGCCTCCCCACTGACGACCATGCCGTTGCGGATGATCCCGGCGCGGATCATCTTGTCCAGCAGTAAGGTCCCCGTGAGCATGCCGGCGCAGGCGTTGGAGATGTCGAAGTGGATCACCTGTCGCGCGCCGAGCTCCTTTGCGATCATCGATGCAAACGACGGCTCGAAGTAGATCGTCTCTCCGTTCTTGCTCCGGGTGATGGATACCGAGACGATGGCATCGAGATCCTCCGCGCTGTAGCGTGACCGAGACAGGCAGTCCCGAGCCGCGTTCACCGCGAGGATGAACGAATCCTCGTAGGTCTCGGAAGACGTGGACCTCACCCGCCGTTCCCGAACACCGGTCACCGCCGCAAAGTCGAAGCTCGGCTTCTCTGCGAGACGGCCGATCAACTCTTCGGTTGTCACTACGTCCTCTGGCAGATAAGCACCGATTGCTTCGAACCGGGAATACGTCACCACTCACCCCTCTATTTAGACCGGCCTCGTCCGCTTCCATGCCGAGTCGGTGCATTGTGTGAAGTCCCCCACGGAATCTCGCCATCCGCGGACAGGAAGAAGATCACGGGACGGTATTGGCGTGCAACCGTCCGGCTCTCAGCCCGTCTCTGCGGCGAGGAATGTACAGCCGAATACGAGCAGTCGTCACCGTCGCCCTCGCTGTCAATGTGCAAGGGGCGTGTAAGTCAGTCGCGGGTATCGGGCAGGCTGACACGCCAGGCGGGGGCGACACACTACAACACCCTCGGGAGTGGCAACCGCTCCGACCTGCAGGTTCACCGCCGCCCAGCGGGAGGAATCGGTAACGACCGAACCACTCGAACGTGGAATATGGACTGCGAGAGAGGCTGATTCGGATGCCCTCTATGAATCGTGTCACATTACCGCGCGTCCTGCTTGAAAGCGGTACGGCTGGCATGGTCTTGTAGCGTTGGACTCTTATTACTTCAGAGTAGTATCGAGTCTTCAGTGGTGGAGACACGTGAAATACATTTCATTCCAGCCGCTTTCGGTGCGTACTCGGGAAACCGGTCGGCCCGAGGTGCTTGCCTTTCCGCCGGTCGGAAGTCCCCGTGGGGTGGTGGGATGAAAGTTCAGTCCAAGGTGCACCCGGCCAGCGGAACGCCGTTGAGTCGGTCGAGTAGGTAGCTGACCGCACTGTCAGGGCCGTATCCCTCGATGTACTCCGGTCCCAAGTGGTTTGGTAAGGCCGCTCCGGGCAGGATAGGGGGCAGGGTGTTCGTACGGAATGTAACGGTCGCGCCACGAGCGCACCAGTCCTCGGCGAGTTGGCGAGCCTGACCATGGGGCACGGTGTCATCGTTGATCGCACTGGTGATCAGGACCGGGCTCGACGGAGTCATTGTGCCGATTCGCTGTTGCCGTAGCAGTTCGACTACCTCCGGGATTTCGCGCAGGTGCTCGAGTATCGGGCGTCCGTCCACGGTCACGCTACTGGTCTGCGTAAAGGGACGCTTGAAGATGATGTCGGCGATGCACGAGTCGCTGAGCGTGGCGAGAAGATCTTTACCTGCGGGAGTGACTAGTTCATCGACGAATTTGCGCATATCCGGATTGCGTTCGGTGAAACCATTCACCGCGTAGCCGACAACGGCTCCGATGAGGTTGCTGTTATCGATCCGCTCGAGCACCGCGGTGAGATCCGCAGTCGGCGCGCCGGCCCAAGTTCCCTCGAGATTGAGCTCCGGCGCATAGTCCGGCTGCAGCTCCGCGGCCGCTGCGACGGCGCCACCACCCTGCGAAAAACCCCAGAACACCACCGGCGTCGTAGAACCGGAGTCGGCCAGCGCGTTTGCAGCCCGCGCAGCGTCTAGAACCGCGTGCGCCTGCTCGACTCGGTTGGCGTACGTGTGAATCCCGGGTGTGCCCAACCCGATGTAGTCGGTCACGAACACCCGGGCGCCGAGCGAACTCCACGTCGCGGCCGAAATCGCCTCCTGGTTGGCAGACAACGACAACATCGCTGGATCGGCATACAGGCCGGTGGAAAATGCGACCGACATCGCGCACTGGTCACCCTGGCCGGACGTGCCTGGAGCAATTACGACTGTCGGCTTGTCCCCCGTTCCCTGCCAGGGGTGGGCTGGATCGATGTAGGTACCGCTGACCGCGACCGCGTCCCCATCTTGCGTGCGTGAGGTGTATAGAACCTTTTGGCCAGTAATCGGCCAGATGCCGTCCGCCCCAGGTGGGGCCGCGAAGATCGCCAGGGGCTCGGTTCTGATCACCGTGCCCGGTGTCTGATCGACCAACGGCGGAGGAAGGTAGAAGCTGTCGACTGGAGCGGCAACCGCAGCAGTTGCGCCAGGCCAGATTGCCACAGCTGCAGCAGCACAGGTCATCGCGACCATGGTCGCCAGGCGTTTGTTCACCTGGCTCACCCTGGTCCGAGCAAGTCGCCGCATAGTCGAGTCCCTCCCCTGATGTGCACCCTCGCTCACGTCGGGCCGACACCCAGCGAGTGAGCCGACTTCCCGTCGGGCGAGTAGCCGGACACTAGCAGGTATGGGTGATGGTCGTCACGGCAGGCCCGAAACTGGACCAGCCCGTTGCCCGAAGCTCCGGCGAAAGATGTCTCGCATTCAGTTCTTTGGTGTTTGTGTCAGCTGAACACGCTGCCTGCGCTCTAGCCGCTGCCGGCCAGCGAACCGAAGTCGATGCACAGCGAACCAAAGCACTGGTCGATGGTGATCACCGACACGGTGTCGTCATCTCTGTTGGTGACGTAGGCGCGGGTTCCGTCCGGCGCGATCGCCACCTGTTGCGGGGCATCCCCGACCGCGATGGTGTCGACCTCGGTGTTGGTGGCGATGTCGATCACCGACACGGTGTCGTCATCTCTGTTGGTGACGTAGGCGCGGGTTCCGTCCGGGGTGATCGCCACCTGTTGCGGGGCGTTGCCGACGGGGATGGTAGCGACCTCGGTCTTGGTGGCGGTGTTGATCACCGACACCGAACCGTCTTTGAAGTTGGTGACATAGGCGAAGTCGCCGTTCGGGGTGATCGCCACCCCCTGATGGGGGGCGTTGCCGACCTCGATGGTGTCGACCTTGGTGTTGGTTTCGATGTTGATCACCGTCACCGAACCGGAATGATAATGGGTGACGTAGGCGAAGGCCCCGTCCGGGGTGATCGCCACGTATTGCGGGACGTTGTCGACCTCGATGGTGTCGACCTCGGCGTTGGTGGCGGTGTTGATCACCGACACCGAATGGTCGACGATGTTGGTGACGTAGGCGAAGGCCCCGTCCGGGGTGATCGCCATCCCCTGCGGGGCATCCCCGATCGCGATGGTGTCGACCTTGGTGTTGGTCGCGGTGTCGATCACCGACACCGAAGAGCGTAAGTTGTTGACGACGTAGGCGAAGGCCCCGTTGGGGCTGATCGCCACCTGTTGCGGGGCGTTGAGGATATGAGGGGCCGAGATCGTGATGGTCTCAACCTCGGCGTTGGTGGCGGTGTCGATCACCGACACCGAACCGTCGACGTTGTTGGTGACGTAGGCGAAGTCCCCGTTCGGGGTAATCGCCACCCCGAGCGGGCTGTCGCCGACCGGGATGGTGCCGATGACGGTGTCCGCGGCGGCGGTCGCGGCCCCCGCCCCGGCCATACCGAGAACCATCAAGGAGGTGACCGTCAATCGGGGCAACAGGTGTCGCACACGCCCCCTGACCTCGGGGTAGTTGCGGAAACCGCTGTGGTGACTCAAATTTTCTCCTGCCCTTCGAGGAACCAAACGGATCAACACGTCGTGGAAAAACCGGCGGCCGCAATGGTGAGTACCGGCAGCTCATCGGAGGTTATCAACTGGGCGTAAATCTGTACCCTCGAATTCGCCGAAACTGTCACGGTCACAATGCCACACGTGACCTGATCGAGTGTCGGCATCGTACGCGTGACCCGGCCCCCGCACGCTCCTCGTTGGCGTAACCTGACGTATGGCCGCAGACGACGTTCGAGGACAAATCGGCACGCGATCAGTGAGGCGAGTTCTGCTTCCGCCACATGACAACGGCTGCGGAGAACCAAATTGTCAGAGCGACCATAGCCAGAGACCAGCCGATGATCCCGCTAAAGTACTTTCCCTGCAAAATGATCGGGACCATGACACCCAGAATGACCAACGACATACAGGTGCCGTTGAATATTCGAAACCTCTGTTTGGTCATCGCTCTACTCTTGTCCCCAAGCTCGAGCAACGCAAGCTCCACGGTTCCTCGCAATACCGCCGGCGTTCGCGAGATCGACTTATGTTGCGGTCGGGTCATTTCCAACCGAATCGACCTTCTGTAGCACGATGACGGTATGTCTCCAACCAAGTCTGAGGTGTCTATTCGGGACCGTTGGGCGTGGCCAATTACGTTCGCCGTGACCATGGTGCTCGGAGCGGTACTTCACTTCACGGTGGAACCGCAAGCCTGGATCCTGGCTGCCCTCGCGATCGGGATCGCTATCGTCTTCAATCTGGTTTCGTGGCTCGTTGCGCGCCGGTGCGAGCACGTACCGTACACCACTGCGTCGACGGAATCGGCAGACACGTCGAGCTTGTGCAGCAGTGCCGTAATCGCATCGCTAGCAAGCTCGGACGGCGGCTTGTCCGACACCGAACACAGATCAAACCCATAGGAACGCAGCCGATCAGCGAGTGCGCCCGCCCCCGCTACCTGATCCACGGGCTGGAGTTCCCCGACAGCATAGACCGGTGGAGTGATGATTGCAGCCATTAGGCGGCGGCGCTGTAATGCGCCAGAACCTTGGTGATCAGACCGTCCTCACCGACGAACAGGACTTCCGCTACCATCCGGCCACCGACACTGCGCATGTAAATCGTCACCGTATCCACGCAGTGCAACACATCCACGACCTCGAATCGAAGGTCCGGATTCGCGGCTAGTGCCGTTCCAAAGTACTTCTTGAGCCCGTCACGACCTTGGACGACGTCACTCCCCATAGTCTGTCCGGCGAAGGGTGACACGAGTTCGATGTCCGGTGAGTACAGACGGAGAATCTGCTCCAGGTCATGGGTGTTCCAGACCTCAATATGGCGCCGGACGAAGGTCTGCGCGTCATGATCAGTCCATGCCATTGTCAGGATTTTCCTATTCTGAGTCAGAGCTTGCGGAGGACGGTAGAGCTGAAAAGATGACTAGCGCCGATGCCGATGACTAGGGCGCGCTGTCCTTGGGCTGTGTCCCCGGAGCCGATCCGGGGGCACAGCCGTTCTCGAGATCAGTTCTTCGCCGGCGGGTTGTTGTGATTCCACTCAGCCGGATTCGGCTGGTGTCCTCGATGTTCCTCGGTATGGCGGCACCCTCGTCTGCGGTTGCCTCGCTGCGGTGACCGATCGGGCCGACACCACGGGACGTGGCGCCGACCCGAAAGGCGGTGCGCTAGGTCAACCCAAGGAGCCGAGCACCAGCTCCATCGAGCCGAACCCCATCTCCATGGAGCCGAACCACAGCCGTGCTGCGGCGAGGTCAAGAGCGTCGATCGGTGCTGAGGGGCACGGGGGCACGCCGAGTACGTCGGGGCCTACGGCTTCCCAGCACTCAGTGATCTGCTCCGGGGTGAAGGTCCGGTCGAATCGATACGCCTCCCAGATGGTCTCAGCGGAACCCGACCGGATGTAGCTACCGCCTGCGGGAAGGCTCCCGCCGCCGATGGAGTCTTGGGCGTGGGCGACTGCAGGGGCTGCGGCCAGGAATAGCCCCGCGGTCAGGGTTGCGACGATCTTGAACGGGCTTCTCAATTGCTTCATCTCCAGACTCATGAATTACCTATCGTGCACTGGCCGATATCGGCTCGGCATACTATAAGCAACGATTCGATCGATCGATCGAAGTTTGGAGGTCCTTCCCGAGTTGACACTGCGGAGAGGATGTTCAATGAACCGGCGCATTCGGCGACCAGGCACGCTCTGTGCTCCGAAACTCGCTTCCATAGAGGATGTTTCACAACAAGCGCTGGCGGTGGAGTTGTGGAATATTGCTGCCCCACAACTCGACGGCCTGCTCCGGCACCTACGGTGAGGGGACACTCGCGTACTTGTCGCCGGCCCCGTCACCGCCGATCCGTCGGCATACAGATCGCTTTCAGTGCCCCGTGCTTGCCATCTCTTGTTTCCGAGATCCGCTGAACATCATGGCGTCGTCCACCACTTTTCCGTGACGGAGCGTCACGAGATCGCGGAAGTAGTTCATCGGCACCTGCCACGGCGCTTTCGAACCCTGCTTGGGGAAAGACTCCACCGAACGCAATACGTAACCCGCAGCGAAGTCGAGGAACGGCGCCTCTTCGACAGAGGGGTCTCGTTCGGGGACGCATACCGTGTAGTCGTTTTGGTCCATGTGCGCGAGTAGTCGGCAGACATACTCACACACCAGATCAGCCTTGAGTGTCCAGGACGCATTGGTGTACCCGACGACGAAGGAGAAGTTGGGCACACCGCTGAGCATCATGCCCTTGTAGGCCATGGTCTCGGTGAGGTCGATGTCGCGGCCGTCGACGGCGAGCGTCATCCCTCCAAATGCAATCAGGTTCAATCCCGTTGCGGTGACGACGATATCGGCCTCGAGTTCCTCGCCTGACTTCAACGCTATGCCGTTGTCGGTGAAGGTGTCGATATGATCTGTCACGATCGACACCTTGCCGTCGTTGATCGACTCGAACAGGTCACCGTCGGGTACCAGGCAGAGCCGCTGGTCCCACGGGTTGTAGTTGGGTGTGAGGTGGGTGTCGATGTCGTACCCTTTTGGCAGCAAACCCTTCTGAAGTTGTCGGATTCGACCCTTCATGAGATTCGGATACCGCTGGGACAGTTGATAAATCGCGGTTTCAATCGTCGCGTTCTTGAGCCGTATCAACGAGTATGCGGGCCGTGCGGGCAAGAGGCGCCGGAGGCCGTTGGCCACCTTGTCGACGCGAGGCATCGGGAGGATGTACGTGGGCGAACGCTGAAGCATGGTCACGTGGGCCGCGTCGGTGGCCATGGACGGCGCGAGGGTGACCGCAGTGGCACCGCTGCCGATGACGACGACGCGCTTTCCGGCGTAGTCGAGGTCGTCCGGCCAATGCTGGGGATGGACGACCTGCCCCTCGAAGCGGTCGATTCCAGGGAATTCCGGTGTGTAGCCCTCGTCGTAGCGGTAGTAGCCGCTGCAGGACATGATGAAGTCGGCGGTGAACCGAACCATCTCACCGGTGTCGCCGCGCTCGACATCGACCGTCCACTGCGAGTCCGGGGTGGACCACTCGGCGCGGACCACGTGGTGCCGGAAGCGGATGTTGCGGTCGATACCGTGCTCGGTGGCCGCCTCCTTCAGGTACTCGAGGACGGAGGATCCATCGACAATCGACTGGTCCTTCTCCCACGGCTTGGAGCGATAGCCCAGCGTGAACATATCGGAGTCGGAGCGAATTCCCGGGTAGCGGAACAGGTCCCACGTGCCGCCCATCGACTCGCGGCTCTCCAGAATGGCGAATGTCCTGTCAGGGAAGCTGTCCTTGAGGTGACGCGCGGCGCCGATTCCCGACAACCCGGCACCAATGATCAGTACATCGAGATGTTCGACGGGGGTCTTCGCGTCGTGGATGTCGGGTGTGGTGCTGGCGTGTGCCATGAAGGTCCTTTCGCTTGGGTTGGGAAGGGGCGCTTATTTGGGGTCTACGGCGACGTCGCCGAGGGCGACATTGCGCGCACTTGTGGACCGGCCGAGCTTCGCGACTTCCTCGTCTATCTTGGGCAGGATCCGCGGGATGTGGGGGAGAACGCGGCGATCACCGATGCGCGAGGTGATCACCGACTTCAGCCACCCCATCACCCCGACCCAACCTGGGACGTAGACCCGGCGCTTGCGCCCGGCCAGTCCGTCCACGAACGCGTCGACGCAGGTGTCGACCGATGTGGTCTTGCCCAGCGGTCCAGGAAGGACTGCGAGGAACTCGTTGAACGCGGCGAGGTCCTTCTTCGTGTCCTGAACCAGCGGTGTGTCGATCCACGACATGTGTGCCGAACCGACGGCGACGCCCCGGTGGGCGACTTCGATACGCAGGGTGTTGGCGAAATGCTCGACGCCGGCCTTGCTCGCGTTGTAGGACGCGAGGCCTGCGGCGGGGGTGTACGCGGCGAGGGACGAGACGATAAGGATGTAGCCCTTGCGCTCGATCACAGACGGTAGCGCTGCTCGGACCGTGTGGAAGGCGCCGATGATGTTGACGTCAATGACCCGTTTGAAGGTTGAGGGATCGACCTGCATCACCGAGCCGTAGCTGGCGATACCGGCATTCGCGAGAACGAGGTCGATGCCGCCGAACTTGGCGACGCCCGCGTCGACGGCCTGCTGCATGGCGGCGAGATCGCACACGTCGGCGGCGGTGGCCAGGGCGACGTCGTCACCGAGTTCGGTGGCGAGAGCCTGCAGTGGTTCCGCGTCGAGATCGATGAGAACCAGCTTGACGCCCTTACGGGCGAGGGCACGGGCGGTCTCGGCACCGATGCCCCGCGCGGCGCCGGTAACGAGCGCGACTTTGTTCCTGAGCGTGGGCATAGTCCCCTCCTGGGGTGTGATCTGGCACGGTTCGGTGTCAGTTTGCATCTGGAACCACACGGTGTCAAGATTGTCGGGTGAATTGTTGGGTGAATTCGACCGGGCAGGACGCGACGGGTCGCACCTACCGCGGCGCCGGGCCCCAACAGCGTCGGGAAGAGCGCCGTGCTCGCCTGGTCGACGCTGCGGTCGAGGTGTTCGGCACGAGCGGATACCGCAGCGCGACCGTCGACAAGATCTGCGCGGCAGCCGGCCTGACCAAGCGCTACTTCTACGAGTCGTTCGACGGTAGCGAGGCATTGCTCTTGGCGGCCTACGCCAGCGTTACCGACCGGCTCCGAGAGAGCATCCTTCGCGGCGCCGACGGCGGCGTGGATCTGGACGAGAAGATTCGCGGGGCCCTCGCATCATTCTTCGAGACGGTCGCCGACGACCCGCGGATCTCCCGGATCGCGTTCCAGGAGGTCCTCGGCGTTGGTCCCGAAGTGGACGACGCATATAGGTCGTGCACGGGGTCCTTCGTCGACGCCGTCCTCATCGTCATCGACCCCGAGATCGACCGCACCGCCGTGTCCGATTTGCACCTACGCACCCTCGCGACGGGGCTGGTGGGCGCCGTTCTGCTGATCGCACAGCAGTGGGTGTTGTCGGACAACCATCAACCCATCGAGTCCGTTATCGCCGGCGCGCACACCATCGTCATGGCTGTCCTCAGCGAGTTGGTCTGACCTCTGTGCGGGTCCCATCTGTCGTTTCTTCGCCTGACCGCCTTGCTCGATGCGGCATTCGTTCAGTCTGAGTGCACCGGTGCGACATCGGGCGCCTTGGGTGGTGGAGGCATGAAGCGGAGATAGGCGCGTGCGCCCAACGGGGCGGCAAACAACATGATCACTATGCGTATTACCTGCACCGCAGCGATGAACGTGACGTTTGCTCCGCTCTCGGTGGAAACGGCCAGAACTGCGGACAGGCCCCCGGGGGTGGTGGCCAGGTACCCCTCGAGCAGGCTGATGCCGGTCGCATGCGCGAGCAGTATCCCAAGGCAGGCGCATGCGACTACGACGCCGAGGATGAGCAGTATGGCAACTGGGAGCACCCGGAAGATCGTCCGCACACTCGCCGGAGTGAAGGCAAGCCCGGCCTGCCACCCGATCACTGCGAAGGCCAGCAGGAGAAGCAACTGTGGAACGGCGACAGTTTCGACCCATCCTGTGAGTTCGACAGCCCCGGCGACAGTCAGTGGGCCCAGCATGGCCGGAGCAGGCAGTCGCACGACGCGGGCTGACCAGATTCCGACGACAATGCATCCGACGACCAGCGCGACCCCGATATACCACGGCGCACCTGCGGATTCGGAGTAGTTCCTGGACGGCGGGTTCGCGTTCCCGGCATCGAAGAGCAGGGTTGCTGCCAGTGGCATCATCATGATGATCAGGGCGACCCGGATGTACTGAATCACGGCAACGGTACGTATGTCGCCACCGAGTTCCTTCGTCATCGCAACCAGCCCTTGGGCGCCACCGGCGACCATCGACAGCGCACCCGTGAGTGGATCGACGCTGCGGTGCAGGCCGAGCAGCACACCTGCGACAATGCTGATGACAAGTGTTGCGACGCAGACACTCACGGCTGCGATCCAGTTGGATCCCAATGCCGCCAGAGTGTGTTTGTCGAGCATGAATCCCACGCTGACGCCGACAACGCCTTGCGCCGCCATTTCCACTGCGGGTGGCACCCGGGCGGGCCCAGTTCCGCTCAGGGTGCAAATAGCGGCCACGACCAGCGCCGCGAACACTGCCGCAGCAGCGAGTCCGAATGCGCTGAGAGCGCCCCATGCGAGCGCTGTCCCCGCGATCAATGTCAACCACCGCTGCGCGAATCGCGGGCTACGACCCCATCTCATGATAGATAAGCTTAGGCTTGGTAAATAGTCAAAGACAGACGGCATTTGCGAAGATTGACTCCAAGTTCGCGGACTGCCTAGGCTCTGGTGAAAGCTGCTGCACGTCAGGGAGTTAGAGACTCGGACCGACGGACATTGAGATGTGCTGAGAGCTGAGGGGCACGACTATTGAACTTGCCTTTACAGTCAGGTGACACCGTAGGCGGTATGCAGCCTCACGGCCGCGGTCGGCAATCTCCGTGCCAGGCCGGCTCGAGTAATGCAACACTGGTCTTGGCCCATCGAGTGATCTCGTCACGAGTTCGTTCGGTGGGTGCTCACAAACGTCATGGCATTCGGATGTATTCGAACATACGGACGGATGGTGAGTGGACGTGAACAGTAGAACAGTTGGATCAGTGCTGGTGGCCGTGATGACGGCTACGACGGTATTGCTGACGCCGACTACGGTGGCAGCCCCGGCGACGGCAGATCCTGTCGGCTTCTCGAAGGACACGCTTCACTTCCAGGTCTCCGTCGGACCGAGCAGTGACGAATCATGTGACATCGTCGGTGACGTATACAAGCCGGACTCGGCGTCCGCGGAAAGTCGGGTTCCCGCCGTGCTCACTACCAACGGCTTCGGCGGTTCCAAGGACGATCAGGCTGGGATTGCTTCGTTCTTCGCGTCCCGCGGATATGCGGTGCTTGCATATTCGGGACTCGGATTCGGTGGTTCTGGCTGCAAGATTTACCTGGACAACCCCGAATATGACGGCCGGGCAGCAAGTGAACTGGTCAGTTTTCTCGGCGGAAAGGATGGCATAGCGTTCGGAGACCCCGGGCACACGCTTCCGGTTCCGGGCCTCGACTACGTCGTGCAAGATGAGACCGCGTACAACGGCACGGCGCAGGACCACAATCCGCGGGTCGGCATGATCGGCGGATCGTATGGTGGGTCGGTACAGTTCGCCGCGGCGGCAGTCGACCCGAGGATCGACACGATTATCCCGATGATTACCTGGAATGACCTCAGCTACTCGTTCGCTCCCAACGGCATCGGCCAGACGTCAGGAGTCAGCACATCCGTCCCGGGCGCGTCGAAAGTGCTGTATGCGGTCGGATTTGGGGCGTCTGGCATCACCGACCCAGGGGTCGAGGGGTATGTGCAGGACCCGTCACGGGCTTCGGGCTGCCCCAACTTCGCCGACGCCGTCTGTCCTGCGCTGGATCAGGCTGTGGTGCAAGGCTATCCCGACGCGGAGTCCGTTGACTTCCTGCGTCAGTCGTCCGTGGTGTCTTACTCGGACCGGGTGAGGATTCCGGTTCTCCTGATGCAGGGTCAGGAAGATACTCTGTTCGATCTCAACGAGTCCCGGGCGACGTTCGATGCACTCAGGGCGCAGGGCAACGAGGTCAAGATGATCTGGCACAGCTGGGGACATTCCGATGAAACGCCAGCCGAAGGCGAGCTCAACCTGGACGATCCCGACCCCACGACCCAATACGAAGCTGCCCGGATAGTCGACTGGTTCGACCACTATCTGAAGGACACCGGAGTCGACACCGGTCCTGTTTTCAGCTATTTCCGTGACTGGGTCGACTACTCCGGCATTGCCACGCCCGCGTATGCCAACTCATCTGATATCGATGTGGGGAAGGATTATTCGCTTTATCTTTCCGGTGACGGCTCGTTGACCCGTCACAGCGGCGGCATCGTTCCCGGCGCGCAAACGTTGAGCACGCTTGCGGGCGGACTTCCCACCGAATCGGAAGCTCCCAATATACGGCCAGGCTTGCAGGTTCCGCAGGGCATGGTTCCGGACACCCGGGCGCAGTGGTCGTCCGAGTCCCTCACAGATCCGCTCTACGTCGTCGGGGCGCCGACGCTCAACCTCCGCGTCACGGCGACGCCCGCGGTCACTGGCGTCGAGGACGCGGTAGTGGTGTTTGCCAAGCTGTACGACGTTGCCCCCGACGGCAGCGAGAACTTGATCAACGGTTTGGTCGCTCCGCTCCGGATCACGGAACCCGGTGAGCCGATGCGGGTCACGATGCCGGCTATCGTCCATCGATTCGCCGAGGGACACCAGGTCCGCCTGGTGGTGGCAGGCGGGGATCCGAGCTTCCGCGGGGGTCTGGTCGCTCACCAGGTCACGATCTCGAGCGATCCCGGTCAGGAGTTGGTGTTACCGGTCACGGGCGGCTGACTCCATCGAAATCCCCCTCGGTGGAGTAGAGGCGATGGTCCTGCTGTCGCCGCGGAATTCGGCGACGGTCTCGATGCCGTGGCGCACGGTGACGTCGTAGATACCGTTGCGCCCGAAGCGAGCCCGCTCGGTAGCCTCGGCGACGAGGATATCCCCGAGTCGGCTCGGGGCCAGGAACCGGATGTCGGCGCGGGCTGCCACGGCCGGCGTGTCGTATCCGTTGCACGCCATGGCGAATGTGGTGTCGGCCAGGGTGAACACGAAACCGCCGTGCGTGATGCCGTGGCCGTTCACCATGGTCGGTCCAACGACCATGGACGCGACCACGCGCCCGGGGGACAGTTCGTTGATCTCGATTCCAAGAGTTCGTGACGCGATGTCGGCCTCGAACATCTCCCGTGCGATCCCGCACTCGGTCGCGTCGGCGGACATGATTCTCCTACTGGTTGTAGACGGATTCTTCGTCCTGGACGTACATGGTCACGCCGCCCGTGGCGAAGTTCGGGACATCTGCCCTGGCCTGTTTCATTTCGTCCGACGCAAGTGCGGACTGCATGGTCGCGGAATCGGGAAAGTGGAGGGACGCGATCGCGTAGTACGGAGGTTCGCTTCCATCGAGTGTGCTGCATTTGCCCCAGGTGTAGTCCGAAAGCCCGGGCGTCTTCCTGGCGATCGGAATGTGGATGTCACGATAGTGGGCATCGAACTTGTCCGGGTCCTCGGGACGTCCGTAGCAGACGACGATCTTGACGCTCATGCTTTGTCTCCTTTGGCGACGAGTGTGAGCACATCGTATGTCGCGACGGGATCGCCGTTTTGGTTGATCACCAACGCATCCCAACGCACCTCGCCGTAGTCGGCGCTGCTGCGCGGAGTGATGAGCTTGGCGGTCAGGGTGACGGTGAGGCTGTCGTCGGCCTTGACCGGGGTGAGGAACCGCAGATTGTCGACGCCGAAGTTGGCAAGGACCGGACCCGGATTCGGCTCGACGAACAGTCCGGCGGCGAGAGAGACCACCAGGTATCCGTGGGCGACGATGCCGCCGAAGAGAGGGTTCGCTGCTGCGGCCTCGGGATCTGTGTGCGCATAGAACGTGTCACCCGTGAACTCCGCGAAGTGGTCGATGTCGGCACGGGTGACCTGCCGGGGTCCGCCGACGATCGTGTCGCCGATCCGCAACTGTGCGAGGTTCTTCCGGAATGGGTGAATTCCGTCGTCGTTGCGTTGCGAACCGGTGACCCAGCGGTTCCCCACTGCGGTCAGGATGTCGGGGGTGGCTTGAACGGCGGTTCGCTGCATGTGGTGCAGGACGCCGCGGATGCCGCCGAGTTCCTCACCGCCACCAGCACGTCCGGGTCCACCGTGCACGAGGACGGGGAGGGGTGAGCCGTGCCCGGTGGACTCCTTCGCGTCGTCGCGGTTGAGGACGAGAACGCGACCATGGAACGGCGCGAGGCCAACGACGATGTCGCGGGCGAGGCTCGAATCCCGAGTGACCAGCGAGGCCACCAGGCTGCCCTTGCCGCGCGCCGCGAGTTCGACCGCCTCGTCGGTGTTGCTGTACCCCATTACCGTGCTGACGGGGCCGAACGCCTCGATTTCGTGGGGCTCGGCGGCGGCATTGTCGTCGCAGCGCAGGAGGATAGGGGGAAGGAACGCGCCTACCGACTTGTCGGCTCCTACGACCTCGAAGTTCTCGGGGTCGCCGATCACGATTCTCGCCGACTTGGTCAGGTCACGAAGGGATTTGAGTACTTCGTCGCGCTGAGAAAGACTGGCGAGCGCACCCATCGTGACACCGTCGGCGTCCGGCGCGCCGACTACGACGCGAGACAGTCGCGCCTCGGCCGCAGTGATGATGTCGTCCATCAACGTGTCCGGGACGATGGCGCGTCGGATGGCTGTGCACTTCTGACCCGCCTTAGCTGTCATTTCGGTGACGAGTTGATCGACGAACAGGTCGAATTCCTCGCTGCCTGAAGTGACGTCCGAGCCCAGAATCGACGCATTGAGCGAATCGGCCTCGGCGTTGAAATGAACGCCTTCGTGGGTCACGTTCGGGTGGGCACGCAGCGCCGCGGCGGTGTCGGCCGATCCGGTGAACGCCACGGAATCCTGACCGCCCAGGTGGTCGAGCAGGCCCCGGGCGCTGCCCGAGAGCAACTGTATGGAGCCGTCCGGCAGCAGTCCGGACTCGATGATGCGACGGAACACGAGCTCGGTGAGGTAGGCGGTTTGGCTCGCGGGCTTGACGATCGAGGGAACACCCGCGATGAACGCCGGCGCAAGTTTCTCGAGGAAGCCCCACACCGGAAAGTTGAAGGCGTTGATCTGCACCGCGACACCACGGCGGGAGGTGTAGATGTGCTGACCGACGAACGTTCCCTTCTTCCCCAGGGATTCGATCGTGCCGTCGAGGTAGACGGTTTCGTTGGGCAGCTCGCGCCGAGCCTTGCTCGCGTAGCTGAGCAGTGTGCCGAAGCCGCCGTCGATGTCGATGCCGGAGTCGCGCTTGGTGGCGCCAGTGGCGGTGGACAGCGCATAGAACTCGTCCTTGCCTGCCATGAGCGTCAGAGCGAGCGCTTTGAGGGCAGCTGCCCGCTCATGGAAGGTCATCTTCGCCAGCGCAGGTCCGCCCACCTCACGGGCGTAGGTGACCATTTCGCCGAGGTCCAGACCGGTCGCGGAGATTCGCGCCACCTCGGAGCCGTCGACTGCGCTCAGCAGTGGCGTTCCCTTGTCGGGCGCGGCGTACCAGCGTCCGGCGACGTAGCTTTCCAGTAGCTTGCTCACGACAACTCCGTTCACCGTACGTTCGGTCGGTTACCAGAATCGTTGCAGTCGTTGCCGACTGTCAAGGGTGATGGGCAAGGGCGAAATTCCATCCCACTATTGCGTACCTACCGAAAATTCGGTTATGAATGGAAGTAGCCGCCGCTAAGGAGAAGGCCGTGCGTGGAGTGTTTCCGGTGGACGGGCCGACTGGCCCGATCGCGATGTCGGTGGGGGCGCCGTGACGACGCTGAAGATCGCCGACCTCGACGACCGAATGGTGGTGACGCTCGACCGTCCGGCCCGGCGAAACGCAATCAACGCCGAGATGATCGACGAACTGCACGAGGTGTGTGCGGCGCTGGAGGCGACACCCAAGCCGATGCTGTTGCTCGGTGGGGGTGACCACTTCGCGGCGGGAGCCGACATCGGAGAACTGCGTGCGCGCGGCCGCGACGAAGCACTCGCCGGTATCAATCGCAATCTCTTCGACCGTATCGCCGGGCTGCCGATGCCCACTGTCGCGGCGGTCAGTGGCTACGCACTCGGCGGCGGTGCGGAACTGTCCTACGCTTGCGACATTCGTATCGCCACCGAGACCGCCGTCTTCGGCAATCCCGAGCCCGGACTGGGCATCATGGCTGCGGCCGGGGCCAGCTACCGACTACCGGAACTGGTGGGTAAGTCCGTCGCCAAGCAGGTACTCCTCGGCGGACGCAACCTCGATGCACAGGACGCGCTGCGCCTTGGTCTCGTCATGAGTGTGGTCGCTCCGGGAGAGCACATCGTCGCCGCTCACCAGGTCATCGACCGCATCACCGGATGGGCGCCGCTGGCGCTGAAGTTCACCAAGATGATCGTCGACGCTCCCGGCTCTCACCCGTTCGCAAACGACATCGCCCAAGCGGTGCTGTTCGAAAGCCGCGACAAGCACGACCGCATGACCGCATTCCTGGAGAAGAGATGACAAGACAAGTTCCCGAGAGGGTAGGCGTTGTCGGCGGTGGTCGCATGGGTGCCGGAATAGCACAGGTATTTGCGACGCTCGGATCTGTCGTTTCCGTTGCCGAGACCGGTGACCAGCAGGCCGTACTCATCCGCGTCTCGGATGGACTCGACCGCGCGCACGAGCGCGGCAAGCTCGGTGACGCCGACCCAGCGGTCGTCCTGTCTCGCGTCGGTGTCGTCGGTGCACCCGATGCCTGGCCCCCCGCTCTGGATCTGGTGGTCGAAGCAGTGCCCGAATCGCTGGATCTCAAACTCCGCGTACTCGCACTCGTGGAGAAGGCGGTTGACGCGTCGACCGTGATCGCGAGCAACACCAGTTCGATCTCCATTGCCGCCCTCGGCGCTGCGCTGGACGATTCTTCACGGCTGATCGGTATGCACTTCTTCAACCCGGTTCCCGCGTCGAGGCTCGTCGAGATCATCCGTACTCCAGCGACCGATGCCTGGGTGGTCGACCGCGTCCGAGGTTGGGTGTCGCTGCTCGACAAGAGTGAGGTGCTGGTCAACGACTCCCCGGGATTTGCCACCAGCCGCCTCGGCGTATGCCTTGGGCTGGAGGCGATCCGGATGCTCGAGGAAGGCGTTGCGGATGCCGAATCCATAGATCGTGCAATGGAGCTGGGATACCGGCACCCGATGGGACCGCTGCGCTCCACGGATCTGGTCGGGCTCGACGTGCGGCTCGCGATCGCCGAACACCTCACGAAGAAACTGGGTGACCGCTTCGCACCTCCGGCGCTGCTGCGGGAAAAGGTTGAGCGAGGCGAACTCGGCCAGAAGACGGGTCAGGGGTTCTTCACCTGGCCTTGACCGCCTGGCCGAACGGCTGAACAACTCGCCGGCGCAGCGGTGCTGAACGGCCGCCATCACAATCAGCAGGAGGCACACTCTCATGAGCACTGACAATGTCGGACTTTCCCTGGACAGAGGACTGGCCACCATCACGTTGCGCCGCGGCGGCGCGTCGAACGCACTCGACCGCGCGGTGAAGGAACAGTTGCTCACGGCAGTGGAGAAGGTCTCCGCCGACGACAGTGTGCGGGCTGTGCTCTTGGAAGCCGAAGGAAAGAACTTCTGTGTGGGCCAGGATCTGGCAGAGCATGTGGCCGGATTGGAAGCTGACGCCGCTCACGCGATGGACACGGTCGGCGAGCACTACAACCCGCTGCTGCGAGCGCTGGCCGGAGTCCGTGTGCCAGTCGTCGTTGCGATCAACGGGGCGTGTGTGGGCGCCGGACTCGGTATCGCTCTCGCGGGTGACATCCGAGTGGCCGGTACGGGTGCCAAATTCGCGACGGCCTTCACCGGCATCGCCTTGGCCGGCGATTCGGGGCTGAGCCACACTCTGGTGCAGGCCGTGGGCCCTAGTCGGGCGACCGGGTTGATGATGCTCGGTGACCGGTTCACCGCGGCCGAAGCGCTCGACTGGGGTCTGGTGCATCGCGTAGTTCCCGACGCGGAACTGGGCGATGCCGCCACGACACTCGCACGGCAACTCGCCGACGGTCCCACCGCCGCGTATGTGCAGGTCAAAATGTTGGTCTCGGCTGAGGCCGCGGGGTTACTCGATGCGCTGGAGCGAGAACGCGCGGCAGCGGAACTGCTCGGGGGGTCGAGGGATCACCGCAGCGCAGTCGACGCATTTCTCGCGAAGCGCATACCCGAATTCGAAGGCCGCTGAGTCGATTCGTATCCGCCCTTGTGCGGGTGCATACCGCGGTGCATACTCGATACCAACCGATCATTCGGTAATAGAGGTAGGACAATGACCACGTCACAAGCTCCGACGGAGCTGCAAACGCTCTTCGAAGACACCATCGCGGCTGACCAGCGGGTCGAGCCGAGAGACTGGATGCCCGACGGCTACCGCAAGACGCTGATCCGGCAGATCGCCCAGCACGCACACTCGGAAATCATCGGCATGCAACCCGAGGGCAACTGGCTCACCCGGGCGCCGTCGCTGCGGCGCAAGGCGATCCTGATGGCGAAGGTCCAGGACGAGGCAGGCCACGGTTTGTATCTCTACTCGGCGGCCGAGACGCTTGGAGCCGACCGCGCCGACCTCACCGAGAAACTGATCGACGGCAAGCAGAAGTATTCTTCGATATTCAACTATCCGACGCTCACCTACGCCGACGTGGGGGTCATCGGCTGGCTGGTCGACGGTGCCGCAATCTGCAATCAAGTTCCTCTGTGCCGCAGTTCTTTCGGTCCGTACGCCCGGGCGATGATTCGGGTATGCAAGGAGGAGTCCTTTCATCAACGTCAGGGCTTCGAGTTGCTGATGACGATGATGCGCGGGACCGACGCGCAGCGGGAGATGGTGCAGGATTCCGTGAACCGCTGGTGGTGGCCGTCTCTGATGATGTTCGGGCCACCGGACGACCAGTCGCCCAACTCCGCGCAGTCGATGAAGTGGCGGATCAAACGGCACACCAATGACGAACTCCGTCAGCGGTTCGTCGACATGTCTGTCCCACAGGCCGAGGCGCTGGGTGTGACGGTCCCGGACCCGGACCTCGAGTGGAACCCCGAGCGCGACTCCTACGACTTCGGAGAGCCCGACTGGAGCGAGTTCGAGCGGGTGATCAAGGGCAACGGAGCAACAAGCGTCGAACGCATCGCCAACCGGCGGGCAGCGCACGAGAACGGAGCGTGGGTACGAGAGGCAGCGACCGCCTTCGCGCGCCGAGAGGCGAGGAAGGGGAACACACAATGAACCCGGACGACACCGCGGTGCGCGCGGAATGGCCGCTGTACGAGGTGTTCCTGCGCGGTAAGCGCGGACTCAACCACGTGCACGTCGGCTCGCTGCATGCGGCTGATGACGAGATGGCGTTGCGTCACGCCCGCGACGTCTACACGCGGCGAAACGAGGGCGTGAGCATCTGGGTGGTGCGGTCTAGCTCGATCGTGGCCTCCAGCCCGGCGGAGAAGGATCCCTACTTCGCGCCGAGCGGTGACAAGGTGTATCGCCACCCCACCTTCTACGAGATACCCGACAACGTTCCCCACATGTGATCCGGCTCCGACTCTTCCGAAGGCTGAAGCGCAAAATCCGAGGATGTACCGATGATCGACCACGACAATGCCTATCAGGACCTCGTCGATGAGGACAGCCACGACCAGTGGGCATTTGGCACCAGCTTCGACGACCCGTTGGCAGGCGTGGATACGACGGTCCCCGAAGATGTCGACCACGCCGCACTGGCCACCTACTGCCTGATGCTCGGGGACGATGCGTTGATCTCCTCTCAGCGTCTGGCCGAGTGGGTCGCTCGCGCACCCGAACTCGAGGAAGAGATGGCGCTGGCGAATATCGGGCTGGACCTGCTCGGTCAGGCGAGGCTGCTACTCGCCCGCGCAGCCGCGGCCGATGAGACCGTGGTTCCTCATATCTCGGATACCTCACCGATTCCCGCCGAAGACGCGCTCGCGTTCTTCCGCGACGAGAACAAGTTTCGCAACACCAGGCTCGCCGAGCTCGACAACGGTGACTTCGCGCGGACGATCACCCGGTTGCTGGTTTTCTCGACCTGGCGGTTGGCTCTGTTCGATCGACTCCGCGCGTCACGAGACCCTGTGCTCGCGGCCGTGGCGGTGAAGGGAATCAAGGAACTGACGTATCACCGCGATTACGCGGCCAGGTGGGCGGTCACGCTCGGCTGCGGAACCACGGAGTCCAAGACGCGCATGGTCGATGCGCTCTCTCGGGTGTGGCCGTATGCCGAGGAACTGTTCGTCCCGTCCGCCGAGGAACTCGCCCTCGCCGAGGTAGGCGTCGGCGTCGACCCGCGGGAGGTGCGTGCGGAATTCGATTCGGTTCTCGAGCAGGTACTGCACACTGCTGAACTCGCCGCCCCCACTGAACGGACTGCAGGCACGGTGGGCGGCAAGGCGGGAAGGCAGGGTCTGCACACCGAGGGTCTCGGATTGCTGCTCGCCGAGATGCAAAGTGTGGCAAGGGCGCATCCGGAGGGAGTGTGGTGAGATGACTGCCGTCGTAGGTCGTGACTCGAGTGCGCGCCGACTTGCGGAGTCGGTTCACGATCCGGAGATGCCGATGCTCACGCTCGCCGATCTCGGTGTACTTCGTGGTGTCGAGGAAGGTACCGACGGATCGGTGGTCGTGACCATTACCCCTACGTACTCCGGGTGCCCGGCCATCGCCACGATGCGTGACGACATCGAGCGAACCTTGAAGGCCGCCGGTTTCTCCGCCGTCGAAGTCAAGACGATGCTGACGCCGCCGTGGAGTACCGACTGGATAAGCGAGGAAGGCCGACGAAAGCTGCGGGAGAACGGCTACTCGACACCGAGCCCGGCGCCACGGCGAACCGCTGGGCCGGTGCCGTTGACGCTGACCGTCAAGCCGCGAGAAGTCACCTGCCCTGTATGTCATTCGGCGAATACTCGTCTCGACTCCGAGTTCGGGTCGACTCTGTGCAAGGCGCTCTACCGATGCATGGACTGCCTCGAGCCCTTCGAACACGTGAAGGAGATCTGACGATGACCACAGCCATCTCCTCGAAATCTGGTGTTGCGGAGCGTAACAGGAAGTTTCATTCGCTGACCGTGGCCGATGTCGAATCCCTTTGTGACGATGCGGTCGCCGTCACGTTCGACGTTCCCGCCGAGCTCGCCGAAGAGTTCACTTTCGCTCCGGGACAGAACCTGACCCTGCGGCGAATGGTCGACGGCGTCGAGCATCGCCGCACGTATTCCATCTGCGCACCTGTCGGATCCGCGCTCCGCGTCGGCGTTCGCGAGGTGAGCAACGGGCTGTTCTCGACCTGGCTGGTGAACCAGGTTCGGCGCGGCGACAAGATCGACGTGCAAGGTCCTTCTGGGCGGTTCGTAGCCGATCCGACCGCCGGGGGCCGTCACATACTGGTGGCGGCAGGTTCGGGGATAACGCCGACACTATCGATAGCGGCGTCAATGCTCGCCAATCCTGAGGCGGAAGTTGTTCTGCTGTATGGTAATCGACGCACACGTTCGGTGATGTTCGCCGAAGAGATCTCGGATCTCAAGGACATGTATGGTTCGCGATTCGACGTCATCCACGTTCTGTCTCGTGAGCCACGGGATGTCGAACTGTTCACCGGCCGTCTCGATGCCAACCGGCTCCGCAAGATCTTTCGTAAGGTGGTGCCGATCTCCGACATCGACCACTTCTGGCTGTGCGGCCCTTACGGGATGGTTACCGACGCCGAGACGGTGCTCGCCGAGCTGGGAATCGACAAGAGCCGAGTCCACCACGAACTCTTCTATGTCGACGACGTTCCCCCGCCCATGGAGACCCACCGCGAACCAGGCATCACCGGACCGAGCAGCGAGGTGACACTGATCCTCGACGGACGCTCGACCACCGCGGCGTTCCCGAGGGATGTAACGATTCTGGACACGTCCGAGGAGCATCGCTCCGACGTACCATTCGCGTGCAAAGGTGGTGTGTGCGGAACCTGCCGCGCCAAGATCACCAGCGGTGAAGTGGATATGCGCCGCAACTACGCCCTCGAGGACTATGAGGTCTCTACCGGTTTCGTCTTGACGTGCCAGAGCTATCCGATCAGCGACACAGTGACTGTCGACTTCGATGCCTGACCATCCCTTGCCTCACTCCCACTCTTGGCCGACGGGCCGACCAGGGAACCTCCGCAAATCAGTTGTGGCCCGCTGAGAAAGTGAGACACTGTTCACCGAGTTCCACTTGGCAAGCAAGCAAAGGAAGGCGGTCGGCGCGATGCGTGCAACGAATTTCTGCATCACACCTACGTGGTTGATGTCGATGCACGCCGCCAGCGGGCGTCAGGAACAATCAGGGTCTCGTGCCCGCGTAACCACGCCAAGCATCCGCTGACGCTCCTACCGGGGGCGTGACCGCTCCGCCTCCACTCGCACAGCACCGATCGGACCGCACCACCGCTCATATGGAGCGCGGTGCACGGAAACGTCACGACCTCGGCTCCTCTTCCCCTTCACACTCAAAGCGAGATGAGGCTCCGTTGTCATGTCCTACCGCCACCCCACCGCGATCACTGCTCGTACCTGGATGAACTGTCAAGTACGGGTACTTAATTCGACGTTCGAGGACTTCGGTGTCGTACCGGCCGCTCGTGCGATCGTGCTCGTCACCGAGGATCTCGTCGTCATAGTCGACGAGTACACCCCTCGTTTCGTCGTGCGCTCCCAGCACGTGGCGGTACCGCTCCCTCGGATCGTGCGACTCGTCGACTATGTCCACACACCGCCCCGCCCGGTCATCGACGATGACACCCGAGCGTGCTTCGCGGCGGTCCTACGGCGAGACCGGTACCGGTGCGCGTATTGCGGCCGCCAAGGCGCGCGGACGGTCGACCACGTGTTTCCCAAGAGCCGTGGTGGTGGTGACACCTACGGCAACCTCGTCGCGGCCTGTGCACGCTGCAACCAGCGCAAAGCCGACCGCACCCCGGAAGAATCCGGCATGCGGATGCTCTGGGTTCCGAGCGCGCCGCGCGAAGACGCGAAGCGGCAGAAGCAGATTTGGCGGGACTTGACACCAATCCACTGACCTGACATGCGCCTCGGAAGGAGGCACCGATGACCGCGATGACGGCCCTGACCGACCTGCTGTCGGCCTCCACCGACAACCGATGGGAAGAGGCTGCTTGCCGGGGCGACGCACACCCCGACCGCTGGTTTCCCGATCCGAGTGAGTCCCTCGACTACGCGGCACACGTGTGTGCGCATTGCCCGATCAAGGACGCGTGCGCCGAATACGCTGCTGCCACCCGGCAGTCTGGTGTGTGGGGTGGTCTCGAGTACCGCCGTGGGACCGTAGTCCGCGGACCGGTAGCGGTGGACTGCGACTGACGCGTGGGGATGGGCTTTTAGGCCTGGAGCGACAGACTTGGAGGCGTACGCCTGATGATGTCGGTGTGTTCTATCGGTCGAACCCTGCTGCGTGAGTGCTGAATTCGGCACCTAGTTGCATCTGTTGGGTTGCCTGTTTCAGCTCGGGGGGTACGTTTCCGAGGAAGAAGAACGGTCCGGGGGTGGCAATCGCGAGTAGCTGAGGGAAGTGCTCTGCCGCGGTGCTTTGCAGGTGGAAGCCCATCGCTGCGGCGTCAGCAAACTCGTCGCGAACATACACGGCGTTGTCCTCTTCGGACACGTAGATATGGACGGCCTCGGCACCCGGCTCGTTCTGCTCCATCGCGGCGGTCACTCTCTCGTATATAGACGCGAGTTCCGCGAGCTTCCCTGGCTGTGCCGTCCACTTGTAGACCACGGTGATGTGTTTGCCGCCCATTCGTTGCTCCTGGTGTCTGGGGCTTTCGAGGGGGAAGAAGCTACCCGTCTGGGCAATTGTTCGGTTACTTGTTTCCACGGTAATCGATCAGGACCTTGGAGTCCTCGCATCGGACAACCCGAAGACCCGATTTCCGGCTCGAGTTCGGATCGCTTCGTAGGGGACACGAGTGAATGTTGTTCGACGTCCTGGCAACCAGGCGTCGGGTTCGGTCTACGGGGTGATTCTCGCGTCGCGGTAGGCCGCGACAACCAGTTGACTGCTGATCGCCCGACCGGAGATACCGGTGGCGCCGATCACGAGCGCCGCACCGGGGGATGATGTCATGGCGACGAGGCCTTCTACGCTCGAGGAGCTCCCGCGGCGGCGAATGTGTGTCGCATGGTCAGGTCACCAACATGACTGACAACTTCATCGTCGGCGGTCAGGAATCGCTTCGGGGTCTGCCCGAGGCCCACGCCCGACGGTGTTCCTGTGAGGATTACGTCGCCGGGGAGGAGAATCACGATTCCGGAAAGATACTCGATCAGTTGTCCGACATCGAAGATGAGGTCGGAGGTCGAGCTGGACTGCATTGTGACTCCGTTGATGTCGCACGACAGTGTGATGTCGTTCGGATCATCGAATTCGTCAGGGGTGACCAGAAGTGGGCCGAGCGGCGTGAATCCCGGAAACGACTTACCGAGATTGAATTGGGGTGTACGTGCGGGACGCATCTGCACATCGCGCGCGGAAAAGTCCTGGGCAGCAGTCACTCCGGCGACGTATGACCATGCATCCGAACGCGAGACATTGTGAGCACGTGCTCCCATGACGATCGCGACCTCGACCTCCCAATCGACCTGATCGGTGGGGAGCCGAATCTCCGTCAAGGCGTTCGTGATCGAGGTCGGGAATTTGGTGAACACCAAGGGGACCTCGGGTGCTGGGAGGCCGGATTCGATCTGATGCTCGCGATAGTTCAGTCCTATGCCGAACACCTGCGGGCGGGGCGGGACTGGCGCCTCTGCTTCCGATTCGTTCAGGGGTGTGTCGCCCTCCGTGGTGTCGTGTGCTGCCCAGTCGCGAAACTGGGCCCATTGTTCGAAGACATCGGCCGCCGTTGGGCCGAACCTACCGTCGCTGGCCTTGTGAACGTCGACCAACGCGTTGTCACGGACGAGTTTGATTCGCCCACCAACTGAAGCGATCCGCATTGTGGTCTTCCTTTCGATCAGATGTATTCGCCGTCAGCCGGCAAGGATTCCGCCGTCAATGACGAGTTCGGCACCCGTGACGAAGGCAGCGTCGTCACTCGCCAGATAGAGCACCGCCTTCGCCACCTCTGTGGGTTCGGCGAGTCGGCCCATCGGCTGCCGAGCAGTGAGCTCCGCGCGGCGGGCGGCAGGATCTTCCGCTTGTTGAAGCAACTGTTCGACCCAAGGTGAATCGACCGTTCCAGGGCATACGCAATTGCAGCGAATGCCGGCGCCCGCCCACTGGACCGCGGCTTGCTTGGTCAAGGTGACCACCGCACCCTTGCTGGCCGAGTAGGAGGCACGATCCCGCAGGCCGATCATTCCCGCCACCGAGGCAGTGTTCACGATGACGCCGAACTCTTGCTCGAGCATGCCAGGGAGAAAGCTCTTCATGCACAGGAATGTTCCCCGTGCGTTCACGGCGAAAACGTGATCCCACTCCTCGACAGTTGCGTCAAGGATGCTGGTGGTCGATCCGATGCCGGCGTTGTTGCACAGGATGTCTACACCACCGAGCAGTTCGTATGCTCTCTTGCGAAGCTGATCGATCTCGTCAGGTGAACTCAGGTCGACTTCTACGGGAAAGGAACCCGGGGGGACGGACCGTGCATTCCTGTCAGCGGCGACCACCTCCGCTCCTTCTTCGAGGAACAATCGTGCGATCTCGAATCCGATTCCTGAGCCCGCACCGGTTACCACAACACGTCGCCCGTCAAATTTGCCCATTTCCGTTCCTTCGAGGTCGAGGTCAGTCGAGGTCGAGCCCGCCCAGCACCCCCTGCAAGTACCCGATCGCGTAGGCCCTGCCGCGGCTGCAGTATGCGGCCGACGACGTATCTCCCCAGGTCGCGATGTCGCCGACCATTGCGGGCACATGGTCGTCGATGAGAAACCCGTCGAAGCCGACGGCGTGAAGTCGGCGAATCACCTGCGATGGGTCGAAGTTGCCTTCACCGAGGAAGCACTCGGCGAAGTTGGGGACGGTTCCCTGCACGTCGCGGAAGTGAACGTAGAAGATGCGCCCCTCCGGCCCGAGTAGGTCGATGACCTGGTTGACGGCATCCTCGCCACCCATCTCGGACACCGTTCCCAGACACAAGTTCAGTCCCCATGCGGGACTTCCATTGGCGCGCCGATGCGCTTCGGCGATTCCCTCGGGAGAAATGAAGATCCGCTCGTGACCTCCCAGGGCGCCGCGCACCGGAGGATCGTCCGGATGAAGTGCCAGGCGGACCCCTTCTTGCTCGGCGACTGGCAGCACCGCGTCCAGAAAGTACTGGTAGTTGTCCCACATTTGCTCGGCATCGAGGACGCCGTCAATCGGTTCGGGGTGGGTCAGCTTGTAGGAAGCGAGCGCGTTTCCGCCCATGGCATCGTTCGCATCGAAGGCCGTAACACCTGCTCCGCCACGGCCTACTGCATTCATGTCGGTCCGCCAGACGTAGGTTGGCAGGAAGTTGAAACCGAGAAGGTCGTATCCGGTCTTTGCCATATTCCGGATCGTTCGCTGATAATTCTCGATCTGTTCGTCACGCCCCGGCAGTCCACGCTGAATCTTCCAAAAATGCTCAGCTGGAACGTTTTCCAGTCCTTCAATACGCAGACCCTGACTGTCGCAGTATTCCCGAAGAGCCTGGAGCTCTTCGATGCCCCAATACTCTTTGTCTGTTGCCAGGTTGCTCGGGGTGTGGAATTGCACGCTCTGCAGTCCCAGTTGGTGTGCGAATTGGGCGACCGTGTCGTCGAATTCGTCGATATGGCCGAGCGATAGCCGGATCGGCATGTTTGATTCTCCTGGGGATCTGAGGGCGCACGACGAGGCTGCGGCCGCGCTATTGATCTGCGAAGTACTGAGGGTGTTCGTGCTGCAGGCGTGGAAGCTGGGTGAGGACTCGTCGGAGGTGGCTGCAGATGACCTTTCGACCGGCGGCAATGTCGCGATTCTTCAGCGCCTCGATGATGGCCGTGTGTTCGGTGATCAATTCGCGGGTGGTCGAATGCTCGGGCAACGTCAGACGACGTAGACGATCGAGTTGTAGTTTCTTCGACTGAACGACCTCCCACGCCCCCGGGTAGCCCGCGAGTTCGAACATCGTGCGGTGCAGTGCCTCGTCGCTGGCGAAGAAGAGTTCCTCGTCGCGGTCTCGAAAGGCCTGTTCCTGCTCTTCTATGAGAGCACTCAGCCTCGCATCATTCGCCGTGGGATTTGCGCATGCGGCCTCGAAGGCGCCTAGCTCGAGGTGTTCACGGATGAACTGTGCCTCGCGGACTTCCGCGGGCCGGATCCGCGCTACCCGGGTGCCGACCTGGGGTGTGACCTGAACCAGACCCGCATCGGCGAGCCGCGCCAGCGCTTCACGCACAGGGGTCCGACTCACGGCGAACTGCTTGGTCAACGCGCTCTCGGATAGCTCGAGGCCGGGAGCGAGGCGCAGATCCCGAATGGCTCCCTGGAGTTCCTGAAAGACGAGGTCTGAAGTGCGCTCACGAGTCGGCCCGCGGTGGATCGGTGGAAGTTCGAGCGCCGAGTCGCCCTGCGCCGGCGATGTGGGAGTCGTGACCATGGAGGAATAGTTGCATACGTCACATCTTGTATGCAAGTATGCAAGTCGTGTCTGAACTAGCAAACAGGACCGCCATCGTCACGGGCGGTACCAGCGGTATCGGCCTGGGAACTGTGGAGCGCCTGCTTGCGCGCGGAGCATCCGTCGCCTTCTGCGGAATCGACGCCGAAGAGGCCGAACAGTCAGCAAAGAGCCTCGTTGCCGATCACGGCGACGACCGGGTCTTCGGGCAGGTTGCGGATGTCACGGATGAGGACGCGGTGCAGCGCTTCGTCGACGACTCTGCGGAGCGGTTCGGCGGCCTCGACATCGTGGTCACAGCTGCGGGTATCCAGACGTACGGCTCTGCCGCCGATACCGACCTTGCTACCTGGGAGCGCACTCTTGCGGTCAACCTCACCGGTTCCTACCTGACCGTCAAACATGCGATTCCCCACCTCCGCCGTCGCGGAGGGGGAGGTTCGATCGTTTTGGTCTCCTCAGCCCAGGCGTTTGTCTGCCAGGACAGAGTGTCTTCCTATACGGCCAGCAAGGGTGCGATCAACGCTCTCGCCCGGTCCATCGCCATCGATGAGGCGCGGCACGGAATCCGTGCAAATGCGGTCTGCCCCGCAGGCGTCGACACCCCGATGCTGCGCGCCAGCGCGCGCCAGTTTTCCGATGGCACGCCGACCGGCGAGCAAGAGCTTGTCGACCAGTGGGGGGCAGTGCATCCGCTGGGTCGTGTTGCGCAGCCCTCCGAGATCGGCGAGGTCATCGCGTTCCTGTCCAGCGAGCGGGCAAGCTTCGTCACCGGCATCTCGCTGCCCGTCGACGGTGGACTGCTTGCGGGAATAGCCGTAGCCCTCCCGGAATAGTCGAGTCCCGATGCGTGTCAACACTTTTGCGGATGCCGATGCTCATGTCGGCGAAGGTCCGGTGTGGGACGACCGCACCGGAGTGCTTCACTGGGTAGACATTTTTCGAGGTCGAGTTCATACAACCGACTTCGAGACTCGGAAGACAGCGACGCTTACGGTGGGCACCACCGTCGGTGCTGTTGCACCCCGCTCGACGGCAAGCGGCTACGTCGCCGCGATCGGTGAAGGGTTCGGTGTCATCGCCGCCGACGGCGGACTGGAGATCACGAACGCATTCCTCCCCGGCGATACGCGGATGAACGATGCCAAGTGCGACGCGAGGGGCCGGCTGTGGGCCGGTAGCTGTGCGCTCGACTTCACGGCAGGCCGTGGCGCTCTGCACGTTCTCGACACCGACTTCACCACTCGTACCGTCCTCGACGGCTGGACCCTACCGAACGGGCTCGGGTGGAGTCCCGAAGCAGACTTGTTCTACCTGGTGGACAGTCTCGAACGGTCGATCTCGGTCTGGGACTACGACCTTGAATCGGCGAGCCTCTCGAACCACCGGATCCTGACGACTTTCGGTATCGAGGAAGGCCTGCCTGACGGTCTGTCCGTCGACACGAACGGGAATGTATGGGTGGCGATGTGGGGAGGAGGCCGCGTCGTCCAGTTGTCTCCCGAGGGACGCAAGCTCGAATCTGTCGAACTGCCGGTGCAGCAGCCGTCTTCCTGCGCGTTCGCCGGAGCGCAGCGGGACACCCTTGTCGTGACGTCGGCCCGCCAGGCTCTTGCTCGACCGGCCGCGATCGACGGATCGGTGCTTGCTCTCCACGACACCGGATCATGCGGCACCGACGTTGCGTTCTTCGGTGGCTGAAGCCGCAAGCATTTTGCCGCAAAGGGACTGAGGAGTAGCGACACAGATCTTCGGACTGGAAGGACAGATACGGCAATGGGCTCGAATCCAGATCTTCACAACATGGCCGATACGGTGTATGACGACACCTGGCTCAGGAACGAAACCCACAGGCTCCTCGATTTCGGGATCCGCTCGGCTCAGCCAGGCCGGGGATTCAGCTGGCTCGATGAGCGGGGCAACGTGAGCCGCGATATGCCTGTGTACACATGGCTGACTTGCCGGATGACGCATGTCTATTCGATTGGCGCTCTGTTTCGGCACTCTCGAGCCTCAGATATGGCCGGAATCGGAGTCGACGCCTTGCGAACAACCCTGCATGACGATGAGCACGGAGGCTGGTTCACGTTCGTCTCCGACAGCCAGGAATCCCCCGAGATGAAGGACGCCTACGATCAGGCCTTCGTCCTCCTGGCCGCATCGAGCGCAGTCGTGGCAGACATCCCCGGAGCACGGGAGTTGCTCGACGACGCAACATCGGTCTTCGACGAACATTGGTGGGACCAATCCGCTGAACTGGTGGTCGACCGCATAAGCCGCGACTGGACAAAGACTGATGCCTACCGCGGCGCGAATGCGAACATGCATACCGTCGAAGCGCTTCTCGCTGTCGGCGACGTGACCGGTGACCGAGTCCACCATGACAGGGCTCTCGCAATTACCCGCCGACTGGTGCACGAGTTCACCCGAAACAATGCATGGCTCATGCCTGAGCACTTCGACGAGAACTGGACGCCGCAACTCGAGTACAACAAGGAATTGCCCGCGGACGTCTTCCGCCCGTACGGGGTCACCATCGGTCATCTGCTCGAGTGGTCCAGATTGTGTCTGCACGTGCACGCGACACTCGGCGACAGTGCTCCGCACTGGCTGGTGACCGACGCTGAGGCACTCTTCGACCTCGCGATGGAGAGTGGGTGGTGCGCCGACCAACTGCCGGGATTCATCTACACGATGGACTGGCAGAGAGAACCGGTGGTCGTGACGCGACTACACTGGGTGATCGCCGAGGCCATCTCGGCAGCTGCTGCATTGAACACCGTTACCGAGGACGCGAAGTACGCGCGCTGGTACAACACGTTCTGGGATTACGCGGAAACGCATTTCATCGATCGAGTCAACGGCTCTTGGCACCATGAACGCACACCAGAAGGTGGGCCCGCCAGCACGGTGTGGTCCGGAAAGCCGGACATCTATCATGCGCTGCAGGCGACCCTCATCCCACGGGCACCTCTTGCCCCAAGCCTCGCGACTGCGCTGTCGATGGAACGAAAAACCTGATGACGGCTCGGGGTCCCAGGTTCGGGTATTCGCCGGGTACGGGTATTCGTCGCACCACCCCAAGCTGCGATAAGTGCTATGCGGCAGTGCTCGTGCCCTGGTCGAACGTGCGAAGTGCGTGAGTGAGTGCGGCGGACAGTGAAACGGCTAGTTCGGAAAGAGAAGGATCGAAAGGAAGCACCGTGACCTCCAGCACTCAGATTCAATTGATCAACCGGCCAGTGGGGTGGCCGACCCAGGACGACTTCCGCACCGTCGTCGTCGACTTGCCTGACCTCGCACCCGATCAGGTGCGTGTGGCCAACGAGTACACCTCCGTCGATCCCTACATGCGCGGACGGATGAACGACCGGGAGTCGTACATTCCGCCCTTCGCGCTCGAGGAGACGATGACCGGCGGCGCCGTCGGGCGCGTCACCGAATCAACTGCTGCCACCCATCCGGTTGGTTCGGTCGTCATGCACGACCTCGGTTGGCGGGACGTCGCGCAGGGTGACGCCAAGGCATTCCGCGTAGTAGAGGAGATCCCGGGCGTGCCGATCTCCGCATATCTGGGGATCCTCGGGCTCACCGGTCTGACGGCATACGTCGGACTGATGCGTATCGCGCATCTCAAGATCGGCGAGTCCGTCTTCGTCTCCGGTGCGGCTGGTGCGGTAGGAACGGCGGCTGGGCAGATTGCCCGGTTGGAGGGAGCATCCCGCGTGATCGGATCCGCCGGGAGCGCGGAGAAGGTTGCGTTGCTGACCGAGAAGTACGGTTTCGCCGCCGCCTTCGACTACAAGCAGGCGCCGGTGCGTGAGCAGTTGGCCGGGGTCGCCGGCGACGGCATCGATGTCTACTTCGACAACGTCGGCGGTGACCACCTCGAGGCCGCGCTCGATGTGCTGAAGCCAGGTGGCCGTGCCGCGTTGTGCGGCGCCATCTCCGTGTACAACGCCACAGACCCGACGCCCGGCCCCGACAACATGGTGAACATCATCGGCCGCAGCCTCACCCTCCAGGGCTTCACGCTCGGCAACTACACACACATCTTCCCCGAGTTCATCGCCAAGATGGGCCCGTGGCTGGCGTCCGGCGAGGTGGTCCACGATGAGACCGTCGTCGATGGCATCGAGAACTCGGTCGACGCGTTGCTTCAGCTCATGCGCGGCGCGAATGTGGGGAAGATGCTCGTCCGCGCGTCCTGATCGGTTAGGAGTCCGTGAGATCGCGGACCTCGGAATACCGCAGGCGCACAGCGGGTACCGGGTCCGCCTCGTATAGGTCGGCTGGTGCCTGTCTCCACTCGGGCGGTTCCGGGGTACCGGCGAGTGTCCAGGCGGCTTGACGGCCCGCACCGATGGCGACGTACTCCGCGGGCCGCGGTACCAGGACCGGTGCCCCGAAGACGGTGGGCGCGAGTTTGCACAGTGCCTGTGAGCGGGCACCGCCGCCGACCAGGAGGATGCGTCGCACCGTCACGTTCTGTGCGGCCAGGTGATCGATGCCTTCCGCGAGCCCGCACAGCAGACCCTCGATCGCGGCGCGGGCGAGGTGCGCGGGTGTCGAGTTGGCAAGGCGTAGTCCGTGCACGGACGCGGTGGCACGAGGGCGATTGGGGGTGCGTTCGCCCTCGAGATACGGGACCATCACCAAACCTTCACTGCCGCAAGGCGCAGAGAGCGCAAGCCGTGACAACTCATCGTGATCGACGCCCAACAGCGATGCCGTCGCGTCGAGTACTCGGGCCGCGTTGAGGGTGCACACGAGTGGCAGTTGACGTCCGGTGGCGTCGGCGAAGCCTGCGACGAAACCTCCGGGATCGTTCGGGGGTGTCGCCGACACCGCCGACACGACACCCGACGTTCCCACCGACACGACGACGTCGCCCTCCCTGGCATCGAGAGCAAGTGTGGCAGCTGCGTTGTCACCGCTTCCCGGACCCAGTGCCGCACCCCAACGGGTTTCCCCGATCTGTTCGGCGGGTCCGGCAACACGTGGCAATTCGGCCGTGCGCCCTCTCAACGCAAGGGAGAGAAGGTCGGGCCGGTAGGAATCCGTTGCGGCAGAGAAGTATCCGGTACCACTGGCATCGCCGCGATCCGTTGACAAGGTGCTCGGATCGGCAGCGCCCGCAAGTTGCCAACCGAGCCAGTCGTGCGGCAGGCACACTACGGTCGTCCGGTCGGCGTTCTCAGGTTCGAAATCGGCGAGCCACCGCAGCTTGCTGATCGTGATCGAGGCGACTGGCACAACGCCGACTGCTTCCGCCCATGAACCTGCTCCACCGAGGTCGTCCACCAACTCCGCTGCAGCATCGGCCGAGCGAGTATCGTTCCACAACAATGCCGGACGCACGACAGACGATGTGTCATCGAGACACACCATGCCGTGTTGTTGTGCCGCGACGGATACCGCGGCGACGTCGTCCAATCCACCTGCCGCCGCAATCGCGGTGTCGAGAGCCTTCGCCCATTCCTGCGGAGCGACCTCGGTGGCGTCCGGATGCGACGCTCTACCTTCGCGGACAGTTTCTCCGGTGTCGGACTCGCAGACGATCACCTTGCAAGCCTGGGTCGACGAGTCGATGCCTGCCACGAGGGTCATCAAAGCTCCTCAGTTGCTCGGTCGAGCGCTTCGCGGGTGGGAAGATCAGCGCCCGGTCGTGTCACGGTAAGTGCCGAGACCAGCGTGGCGTCGTCGAGCACGTCACGCAATTCGTCCGGTTCAATCGCGTGCAGGGCCTCGCGACTCTCAGCGCCGAGGAACCCATGTGACCAGAATCCGTCGAGTAGCCCGGCCATGAACGCGTCACCCGCGCCGACGGTGTCGATCACTTCGACCGCGGGTGCTGCGACCTCGACGGCCCCTCTGGGGCAGACCGCGAACGCGCCCTCGGCCCCCTTGGTCACCACGACTGTCGCGGGCCCGCGGCAGAGCCACGCGAGCGCGATGTCCTCGGTGTCCCGATCCGGGTCGTACCACTGCAGGTCTTCCTCGCTGGCCTTGACGATGTCGGCCATCGACACCAAATGTTCGATGCGTGCCCGTGCCCGCGCGGAATCAGCGATCAATGTCGGCCGCACATTGGGGTCGAAACTGATCGTTGCGTAGGGGCGCCGTCGCGCGAGCATGTCCGCCACAACGTCACAGCCCGGTTCCATGACGGCGGCAATGGAGCCCGTGTGTACCAGATGAGGAGAGCAAGTAGTGCTGGGCGTGGGCAGGTCCCACTGGATGTCGAATTCGTAAGTGGCTTTCCCCGTCGCTTCGACAGTCGCGTGGGCGGTTGCGGTCCGCTGTGCGCAAATGCTGCCGGGCTCCAAAGTCACTCCCGAACGGTCGAGATGCCGGGCGATCCAGCGGCCGCGTGGATCGTCGCCGATCTGGGTGACGAACTCGACCGTGCGTCCCAGCCGGCCGAGACCGACCGCAACGTTGAGGGGGCTTCCCCCGACATACTCGGCGGAGTCGCCGTCACCTCTTGTGACGACGTCGACCAGTGCTTCTCCGATGACCAGGCTCATGTCCGCGCCTTCTGACGCATTGCCTCGAGCGTCGCGCGTGCGCCGACCCGGTGCAGCGAATCGAGAGCCCACAGATAGGCCTCGGCGAACCGGGGATCATCAGCCAGATCGCCGAACAGGGAACGATTCTCGATGAAGGCTGCGGGGTTTTCGAGCTGGCTGCGCGCGATGGGAACCAGAGAATCCTTCAGCGGATCGACTATGTCGATGACATCTCCGTTCTCGTCGACGGCTTCCGCGTATCGCGCCCAGCTCGCGACGATCGCAGCCGACAAGTGGACGGGGCGATCGGACTCGAGATTCTCGCGGATGACGGGCAGCAGCCACTTCGGGAGACGGTCGGACCAGTCGGTGCAGCACCTGGCAAGGGTGTCACCGATTTCGGGGTTCGAGAACCGGGCGATGGTTGTGCGTTTGTACTCGTCGAGGTCGACACCTGGCAACGGCCGGAGGGTTGGCGTGGCCTCGTCGTCCATGTAAGCCAGTACGAATTCGGCGAACAGCGGATCCTGGGCGACGTCGTGTATCAGCCGGTAGCCGGCCAGGTACCCGAAGCATCCGAGAGCCAGGTGACCGGAGTTGATCAGTCGCAGCTTCATCAACTCGTGCGGTACCACGTCATCGACGATCTGGACTCCGACGTCCTCGTACCGGGGACGGCCGAGGGCAAAGGAATCTTCGAGTGCCCACGAGGTGAACGGCTCGGTCGCGACCGGCCACTGATCGTCGACGCCGAACCGGGAGGACAGCGATTCGATCAACTCGTCAGTGGTGACAGGCGTGATCCGGTCGACCATCGAGTTGGGGAACGAGGTCTCGGTCCGCATCCAGTCGGCGAGTTCGGGATCTTTCAGTTCCGCGTATGCGAGGAACATCCTGCGGGTCACCGAACCGTTGCCCTCGAGGTTGTCGCAGGACATGATGGTCGGCGATGGGATGCCACGGGCGCGGCGGCGGGCGAGTGCCTCGGTGACGAGCCCGAACACGGTTCGCGGCACCGCGCCGTCGGCCAGATCGTGTGCGATGTCCGGGTTATTGGCATCGAACTCGCCGGTGTCGCGGGTGGTGTTGTAGCCACCCTCGGTGATGGTGAGCGAGACGATCCGAGTGGAGGGCGCCGCGATCTTCTCGATGACAGCTTCGGGATCGTCGGGGGCGAAGAGATAGTCGACGATCGAGCCGATGACGCTGACCTCCCACGTGCTGTCGGGATGGCGCACGGCGAGGGAGTACAGGCAGTCCTGCGCGTCGAGCACGTCCCTCATCCGCCGATCACCGGGCAGAACGCCGACGCCGCAGATTCCCCACTCGAGTGCCTCGCCGCGGCGCATCAGTTTGTCGACATACATCGCCTGGTGCGCACGATGAAAGCCGCCGACACCGAAGTGCACTATCCCGACGGTGATGTCGTTCCGGTCGTAGGTCGGTACCTTGACGGTGTCGTCGAACTTCCTCAGTGTCTGAGCGTTGAGCTGCATCGGTCTCTTCTCATTCCTGCACGCGAACGACGGCCTTGAGACTGCCGGGCGTTCGGTCTGCGTTCAGCGCCTGCTCTGTTTCGGCGAGCGGAAATCGTTTGGTGACCATGGAATCGAGGTCTACCCGCCCGGACCGTTCGAGGGAGATCGCCGTCTGCCAGGTGTTGGCGTAGCGAAATACCCCGGTCAGCACCAGCTCCCGGTTCTGGATTGTCTGGACTGGCAGTGTCATTTCCGTGGCGCCCATGCCGACGAGGACGACTGTGCCCGCGGGGCGGACGGCCTCGATTCCGGCCGCCACGGCGCTTGGGGCGCCGGAGGCGTCGACGAAGGCGTCCACGTGGAGTCCGGCGACATCGTGCTCGCGCGGATCCAGAACGGAAGATGCTCCGAATTTTGTTGCCATTTCGCGTCTTCGCGGTTCGAGATCCGAGACGATGACCTCGGTCGCCCCGAACGCGAGGGCGGACTGCAACGTGGCGATGCCGATCGGTCCCGCACCCGCGACGAGAACGCGAGAACCGGCCGATACTCGGGCTTTCCTGTTGGCGGCGATGGCTACCGACAATGGCTCGCACAGAGCCGCCGCGTCGTCGGACATATCGTCAGGGATTGCATGCGCGAATCCCGATCCGATGGTCACATATTCGGCCAGCGCCCCGTCGATCGGTGGCGCCGCAAAGAACTGCATGTGTGGGCAGAGGTGGTATAGACCTCGCCGTGATTCTTCACTCGAGGGATCGGGACGCTGTGGCTCGATAGACACCCTTTGTCCGATTCTGTCCGCAGCCACGCCGGGGCCCACAGCGACGATGGTGCCCGACGACTCGTGGCCCAGAACGACCGGTCGATCGACGACGAGATCGCCGATGCGGCCCTCGCGGTAGAAGTGCGTGTCGGACCCGCAGATCCCCACTGACGCCACTTTCACCAGCACATCGCCGGGACCCGGGGTAGGGACGGCGCGTTCCTGCATCTCTATTCGACCGGGCTCGAGAAGCACGCTCGCCCGCATCGTCGATGGGATACCCGCAGAAACTGTTGTGTGGATCACAGGCCGATGCTAACGTGCTGAGCGGATGAACGCATCGTGAGCATTTGCTCACGGATTCTCGGGGTTCCGGCTACCGAGGTTTGCCGGCACCGAAATCGTGCCTAGGAGAAGCAGTGACATCCTCCGAATCGACGGCTACACCACCGTCTCCAACTGGTGGGTCACCGCCGTCGACGGCTGAGGATTTGCGCCTGGCTTTGCGCGCGGCAACGCTGTACTACGTCGATCGGCTGACCCAGGCGGACGTCGCTGCTCGACTCGGTGTCTCCCGACCCACGGCAGGTCGACTCCTCACCCGCGCCCGCACCCAGGGGTTGGTGCGGATCGAGGTGCAAGTGCCCACACATCTGCGCGAGGCTCTGTGCTCGGATGAAGAACGCGCCCTGGAAGAGAGGTTCGGACTGGTTGAGGCCGTGATCGTCGCCGATTCGGTCGGTCACGCGGCTGCAGCAGACGGCTACCGCACTTTTTCGGGGATGGGGCGTGCCGCCGCATCGCTGGTCGCCCGCCGGATTCGGGAAGGGGACACACTCGGGTTCACCTGGGGTCCGGAGACCGTTGCTATTGCGAAAGGTCTGCCGTCGGGTGTGGCCAGGTGTGCCTCTGTTGTGCAACTCGACGGCTCGGTGAGCGGGATCAACTATCAGACCGGTGTCGAGTATGTTCTCGGCACCTGTGCAGAGAAGCTGCAAGCCAACCCGATTCGGCTTCCCGTTCCGCTTTATGCGGACCCATCCACCGCCGCGTCCATGCGTAGCGATTCGGTGATCTCGCGTGCTCTGGAAGTGGGGCGGACGGCCGACATGATGCTGTTCGGTGCAGGCGCGGTGTCGACGTGGACCACTCTGTTCGAAGGCAGTTTTCTCGATACGGACATGCTTTCCGACCTCGTCGATCTCGACGCGGTCGGCGAGGTCGGCGGCCGATTCTTTCGAATCGACGGGACCGAGGTGCGGAGCGAGCTGGACGAGCGAGCCATGTCGGTTCCGCTGGAAGACATCCGAGCCTGCGAGGGCTCGATCCTCATCACCGGCGGGGCCACCAAGTACCAAGCAGCACTCGGAGCCCTGCGCGGCGGGCTGGCCAAGATGCTGGTCTGCGACATCGGTTGTGCGCGTTGGCTACTCAGCCGGTAGTGCCACACAGGCAGGTGTGAGGATCGATGAGACGGCGCAGAAATCGCGGGGCCGTGCTGGCAGCAGGCGCCGGTGCCCTGACCCTCACGATCAGCGCTTGCGCGGGCGCGGGTTCGCTCGGTGCCTCGGATCAGACCGTCACCATCGCGATGGTGTCCAACCCTCAGATGCAGGACGCCCGAGCCCTCGCCTCGCAGTTCGAAGAGGAGAACCCGGACATCGACCTGAAGTTCGTGACACTGCCGGAGAACGAAGCTCGCGCGAAGATCACGGCGTCTACCGCGACCGGTGGCGGCGAGTTCGACGTGGTAATGATCAGTAACTACGAGACTCCGCAGTGGGCCGGCCATGGATGGTTGGAGAACCTCTCGGAGTATGCGGAAGCGACGGAGGGCTACGACCAAGACGATTTCATTCCCACACTGCGAGAGTCCCTTTCATACGAGGGGGATATGTATGCGGTGCCGTTCTACGGTGAGTCGTCGTTTCTGATGTTTCGCAAGGACTTGTTGGAGCAGGCCGGGATCGTCCTGTCGGAGAAGCCGACCTGGACGGAGGTAGCGGAGGCTGCAGAGCAACTCGATACCGATGGGATGGCGGGAATCTGCCTGCGAGGCCAGCCTGGCTGGGGACAGGTGCTCGCCCCGTTGGACACTGTCATCAACACCTTCGGTGGACGGTGGTTCGACGAAGACTGGAACGCGCAACTCACGAGCCCCGAGGTAGAACGCGCGGTGCAATTCTACGTAGATCTGGTGCGGGATCATGGTGAGCCCGGAGCGGCAACCAGCGGTTTCGGAGAATGCGCAACGCAAGTCGCGCAAGGGCACGCCGCGATGTGGTACGACGCCACATCCGCCGTGTCCACGCTCGAGGATCCGACGTCGAGCACCGTTGTCGGCAAGATCGGGTACGCTCCGGCGCCGATCGAAGTGAAGGAAAACTCCGGTTGGCTCTACAGTTGGGCCCTCGGAATTCCGGTCAGCAGTGACAACCCTGATGCGGCCTGGAAATTCATCTCCTGGATGACCGACAAGCAATACATACGCACGGTCGGAGAGGATCTCGGCTGGGAGCGCGTGCCACCCGGTAGCCGTCTGTCGACGTACGAAATACCCGAGTATCAGCAGGCGTCAGCGGCGTACGGCCCGCTCACACTAGAGGCGATCGAGAATGCGACACCGGAAGCGCCTACCGTGCAACCAGTTCCGTATACCGGCGTGCAGTTCTTGGCGATCCCGGAGTTCCAGGACTTGGGGACGCGGGTGAGTCAACAGATCAGTGCAGCGATCGCCGGCCAGAAGACAGTGCCCGAGGCGCTCGCCCAAGCGCAGCAGTACGCCGAGGTGGTCGGCGCGTCCTATAGGGAACAACAATGACAGCCGTTGCCGAGAAGCCGGTCGCGGGCGATACCGAGGAGCGGGTGCGCGAACTGCGGGCCAAGAAGGATGCCGGCGTCTCGAGAGCGGAGGGGTGGCGTCGCCGAGGCCCGCTGCTCCCCGCGCTGATCCTCATGATCGTGGTCACCCAGATCCCGTTCCTGTTCACGCTGTACTACTCGACGCAGTCCTGGAATCTTGTCCGACCGGGGTCCCGCACCTTCATTGGACTGCAGAACTACGTGGATGTGTTCAGGGACAGTCAGTTCCGTGAGGTCGCGGTCAACACGGTGATACTCATCGTCGGGACCGTCCTGATCTCGGTGATCCTGGGGGTGATGCTTGCACTGCTGCTCGATCGAGCGTTCCTCGGCCGAGGCATTGTGCGAACGCTCCTCATCACGCCCTTCCTCGTCACACCGGTCGCAGGCGCGCTGCTTTGGAAGACGACGATGTTCGACCCGGTCTTCGGCATCATCAACTTCGTGCTCTCGCCATTCGGTGTCGGGCAGGTCGACTGGGTGAGCAGGTTCCCGCTCGCCGCGGTCATGGTGAACTTGGTGTGGCAGTGGACCCCGTTCATGATGCTGCTGATCCTGGCCGGCTTGCAGTCGATGCCGCGCGACATCCTCGAGGCGGCTCGGGTGGACGGTGCCCGGCCGTTCGCGATGTTCCGAGAGTTGACACTTCCGCATCTGCGAAGGTTCATCGAACTTGGCGCCGTTCTCGGTGCGATCTACCTGGTCAACACCTTCGATGTCATCTACATGATGACCCAGGGCGGTCCTGGTACCGCCAGCGCCAATCTCCCCTTCTATATCTATCAACGCGCCTTCCTCGGCTTCGATATCGGACAGGCGGCAGCGATGGGCGTCGTGGTGGTGGTCGCGATCATCATCGTCGCGACCCTGGCGTTGCGCCTGATCTTCAAGAGCTTTTCCGGTAGCGAGGAGGCCGCGTAGTGAGTACCGCTGCTGCGACACAGCCGGCTGTGGCCGAACCAAGTGCACCGGGACGTAAGCGCGCCCGCAAGCACCGCCCGTTCAGTCCCTGGAGTGCGGTGGCGTGGATCATTGCCCTGGGATTCTTCTTCCCGGTTGCCTGGATGGTGTTGACGTCGTTCAAGCAGGAGGGTGATGCGTACACGGACCCTCCAAAGTTGTTCTTCGCACCGACGTTGGACCAGTACCGGGGGGTGCTCGACAGCGGGATCGGTACCAGCCTGCTCAACTCGGCGTTCGCGACGGTGATGTCGACGCTGTTGGTCCTGTTGCTCGGTGTTCCGGCCGCGTTCGCGCTGTCCCTGCGTCCCGTTCGGAGGACGAAGGACGCGTTGTTCTTCTTCATCAGCACGAAGATGCTCCCGATCGTCGCCGCGATCATCCCGCTGTACGTGATCGTCAGCAATATCGGTCTGCTCGACAATATCTGGGTGCTGGTGATCCTTTACACCGCAATGAATCTGCCTATCGCGGTGTGGATGATGCGGTCGTTCTTCCTCGAGGTTCCCGGTGAACTACTCGAGGCCGCGAGTATGGACGGAGCGAGCCTGTGGACGTCGGTACGGGAGGTGATTCTGCCGCTCGTTTCACCTGGTATCGCGGCGACCGCGCTGATCTGCGTGATCTTCTCGTGGAACGAGTTCTTCTTCGCGGTGAACCTCACCGCCGTTCAGGCACAAACCATTCCGGTGTTCCTGGTCGGGTTCATCACCGGTGAAGGCCTGTTCTGGGCTCGACTCTCCGCTGCGGCGACGCTCGCCGCATTGCCGGTGATCCTCGCCGGCTGGGTGGCCCAGAACAAGTTGGTGCGCGGACTTTCCTTCGGTGCCATCAAATGACGATCACCGCAGGAACACTCATCATCTTCTGTCTCGAGCTCAGGAGTAATCATGGCTGACATCGCGTACAGAGGCGCATCCTGCATCTACGAGAACGCCGACAGGTTGGCGGTCGATTCGCTGGACCTCCAGATCGAAGACGGGGAGTTCGTCGTCCTCGTCGGCCCGTCCGGCTCGGGAAAAAGTACCGCCCTGCGCATGCTCGCCGGACTGGAGGACATCGATGAGGGCACTATCGAGATCGGCGGCAAGGACATGGTGGGGGTGCCGCCGCGCGACCGCGACATCGCCATGGTGTTCCAGAACTACGCTCTGTACCCGAACAAGACAGTCGGCGAGAACATGGGCTTCGCGTTGAAGATGCGTGGCGTCGGGGTAGAGGAACGCAAGAAGAAGGTAGAGGAGGCGTCCAGGCTGCTCGGCCTCACCGATTATCTGGATCGCAAGCCGGCCAAGCTGTCGGGTGGTCAGCGTCAGCGAGTGGCGATGGGGCGCGCGATTGTTCGTGATCCGCAGGTGTTCTGCATGGACGAGCCGTTGTCGAACCTGGACGCCAAGTTGCGGGTGCAGACGCGTACCCAGATTGCGGCACTGCAGCGCAGGCTGGGTACCACCACCGTGTACGTCACCCATGACCAGGTAGAAGCGATGACAATGGGTGATCGGGTTGCTGTCCTCGATAATGGTAGGCTGCAACAGTTTTCGACACCGACGGAACTGTACGACCGCCCGGCCAATGTCTTCGTGGCGGGATTCATCGGTTCACCCGCTATGAATCTGATGACCCTGCCGATCGTCAGCGGCGGTGTACGCCTGGGCCGCTCCACCCTTGCACTCGAACGCAGCCAGTTGTCGGCGCTGCACGCGGCCGGTCTGGAGACGGTGACGGTCGGGGTACGACCTGAGCAGCTGGAACTGTCGGACGGAGAGGGAAGTTTGGACGTGGTCGTCGATCTCGTAGAAGAACTCGGCAGCGAGTCCTACGTACACACACGCATCGACGGTGACGGCACGCGGCTGGTCGCCCGTTCACTGACCCGCACACCCGCTCGCCTGGCCGACACGGTATCGCTGCGGAAGCGGGAGGGAATCGTACATTTGTTCAACCCTGAAACAGGCGAACGCATCGATGACCGGAAGGGCGCGAACTAGCCCCGCGTCGTTCGTCGCGTGGGAATGCCGGCCGTTTGCGGCCGAGGGCGGCCAATCACCACGTGTGGGTGCTGTCGGAGCACTTACCGCACTCACAATGCCGCCCCCAACCTGGCGCTGTTGTCGTCTTCCCCGGGTTTGCGGGACGACGCGACGCGGGCGCGACCTGCGCTTGCTCGATGGAACTTGCGCGAATTCCGCCCCACGCGGGCCGTGAGGACCTGGCGTAGAAGGCTCTCTCTCGGCTGCTGCCGACATGCCGTCTATTAGACAGTGTTGCTGATAGAGCTGCTGCCTAGTTGTGTGGTTGTTCGATCATGACTGGTTGATGCTAATAGCTTGCCGCCCTTGTGGATATCTATTCATCTCGTGTGAAGTTCAACTACCGTTGAAGACTATTGAGGCACCTATTACAAACAGCTAGACTGGCTAATCAGGCCGCGGTGTGTGGTGAGGTGGAACATGGGCTGGAAAGTCGATCGGCTCCGCGAGGATGTTGTCTTGTTCAGTGGCCGCACCGGGACACACCGGGCAGACCACAGGCTCACGCCTTCGCAGTTGCGGGCGCTGTCGCACCTCGACCGCGGAGGGCCGATCAGCGCTCGTGCGTTGGCAGGGTTTGAGCAGGTGGCGCCGCAGTCCATCGCCAGGCTGGCGGCGCTCGACACCGAGTGCACCGAGGACGAGCGCGAACTGTTGTTCATCGCTGGTCGGTTACTGCGACGCCTCGCCGACATCGGGGAGCGGGTTTCGCAGCGGGAGTCACTGATGAACTGATGAACGTGTCCGTAGTCGATACCGGCGCGGACCGAACCGGCGGGTCTGTACCTTTCAGGGTCAGCGGTTCGGTGGCCTCGGGGAGCGTCCTCCAAGCGCTGAACTCGTCGATGATCGCCGTCGCGATCGTCGGTATTGCCGCGCAGTTCGGCTCGTCGTCCGGTATCACCTGGGTGATCTCGGGCCTCTACCTGGCTACAGCAATTTGCGCCCCGATAGCCGGCAAGCTGGGCGCTCTGCTCGGTGCTCGGCGGGTCTATCTCGGTGGCCTCGCCCTGGTGGCTCTCGGCTCCGTTGTCGGCTTGTTGGCGCCGACTGTCGGCTGGCTGATCTTTGCCCGAGTACTCGTCGGAATCGGAACTGCCACCCAGTATCCCAATGCGATGACGATGGTTCGAGAGTATTCGGAGCGATACGCTGTGCAGCCTCGCAGTGCGATCACCATCCTTGCGGCTTGTAGCCAGGCGGTGTTGGCATTGGGGCCGACTGTCGGTGGTCTGCTGGTGGGGGCGTTCGGATGGCACTCGATCATGTGGATCAACCTCCCGATCGCCGCGTTGTGCGCGCTGACGGTGACAAAATTCGTGGGAGTCGGCCTCGTGAGAAGCGTTTCCGTGAATGTTAGGGATCTGCTTCGGTCGCTCGACGTGGTGGGGGCAATGCTGTCTGTCGGGTTGATTGCATCGACGATGCTGTTCCTCTTGTCGCTGACCAGCGTCCCGCTCTGGTGGTTGATACCCGTCTGGCTGATGACTCTCGCAGCATTCATCGAGTGGGAAAAGCGGGCGGAGGAACCGTTCGTCGACGTAAGGTCGCTCGCCCGAAACCGTGCGCTCAGTGCGACTCTTGCTCGGGTGCTGTTCACCTACACGACGTTCTACTGCGTCTTCTTCGGCGTTCCGCAGTGGTTGCAGTACTCCCGGGGGATGAGTGCCACCGAAGCAGGTCTGACGATGCTCCCAGTCGCCGGGGTGGGCTTTGGGTCCACGTTTCTCGCATCGCGAATACTGGCGCGTCACGGTGTGCGCAAGACGCTCGCCGTCGGGACGTGTGCAATCCTCGTCGGCGGTCTGCTCTTGGCTTCGGTGGAGAGTAGTACGGCCCCGATCGTCGTGCTGCTCTTGGTGGCTGTCGTGCTGGGAATTCCCAACGGATTCAATAACATCGGCAATCAGAATCTGGTCAATTCGTACACGTCCGTCGAGGATGTGGGCACCGCGATCGGGACGTACCGCACCGTACAGTACATCGGAGCGAACCTCGCCGCCGCTGTGCTGGCGACCACCGCTGGTCACATCATCGGCGACGACGGCCTGCACCGCACAGGCTGGTTCATCGCCGTGGTGGGAACCGTTCTCCTGGTGGGTGTCCTGACCTCGCAGAACATGGGAGATCAGCAGCTGGAGGAACAGACCCAGTGGATCCAGCAGAAGCCGGCGTCTATGTAGGCCTTGTGCGGCTACCACTGTTTGGAGGTTCTGCCCCGTCTCCGTCGGAGCCGCCCTCGATCAGAGGCGAAGCTGTGATGTATTAGACAGCAATACTGCTTAATAATTATCGATTGACCTGGACCTAGCTGTACGTGATGGCTTGATGGTCAAAAATAAGACAGCTAGACTGGCTAACGGTATGGATCGGACGAGAGGGTGAGAAATGGACGAGAAGGTCAATCGCCTCCGTGAAGACGTTGTTCTGTTCAACAGGCGAATCCGGAGCCAGAAGGCGCGTCACCAACTCACGCCCACGCAGTTGCAGGCGCTGTCGCACCTCGACCGCGAAGGGCCGATGAGCGCTCGTGCGTTGGCAGGGTTGGAGCAGGTGGCGCCGCAGTCCATCGCCAGGACGGTCTCGATCCTCGAAGAGGCGGGGATGGTCTCGCGCACCGCGGATCCCCAGGATGCTCGTGCGAGCATCGTCGCGATCACCACACTCGGGTCGCAGACCCTCGAGGTTGACCGGGCGCGGCGAAGTGAATGGCTCTCGGCGGCGCTCGACACCGAGTGCACCGAGGCCGAGCGCGAATTGTTGTTCATCGCTGGTCGGTTGCTGCGACGCCTCGCCGAGATTCCGGAGACGGCTCCGCAACTTCGGTCAGTGGTGAACTCGTGAGTGTCCTTGTCGAGGAATCCGTTGGTACGCGACGGGATCGACGCATCCCGATTCGGATCAGCGGCTCGGTTTCCTCCGGAAGCATTCTCCAACCGCTGAACTCGTCGATGATCGCCATCGCGATCGTCGGTATTGCCGCGCAGTTCGGCTCGTCGTCCGGTATCGCATGGGTGATTTCGGGCCTGTACATAGCGACAGCAGTTTGCGCCCCGATAGCCGGCAAGCTGGGCGCCCTGCTCGGTGCTCGGCGGGTGTACCTCGGAGGACTCGCTCTTGTGTCACTCGGTTCGGTCGTCGGCATCCTGGCGCCGACAGTCGGCTGGCTGATCTTTGCCCGCATACTTATCGGAATCGGAACTGCCACCCAGTACCCCAATGCGATGACCATGATTCGGGGGTACGCGGAGCGTCATCGGGCGCAGCCTCGAAGTGCGATCACCACCCTGACCGTCTGCAGTCAGGTAACCGTGTCACTGGGTCCGACGCTCGGTGGTCTGTTGGTGGGGGCGTTCGGATGGCACTCGATCATGTGGATCAACCTTCCGGTTGCCGCGTTCAGCGCCGTCTTGGTCACGAGATTCGTGGGAGCCGACTCTGCCCGAGTTGCGTCCGTGAGCCGCAGCCGGCTGCTGCGCTCGCTCGATGTGGCAGGGGTGCTGTTGTTTCTCGTTCTGATCTCGTCGACGATGCTGTTTCTGCTCTCGCTCACGACCGACCCGTCCTGGTGGCTGATCCCCCTTTGGACGGTGGCACTCGCTGCGTTCATCTATCGGGAACGGCGGGCGGAGGTGCCGTTCATCGACGTACCGGCGCTCACCCGAAACCGTGCGCTCAGTGCGACGCTCGCCCGGACGCTGCTCACCTACTCGGCGTTCTACTGCGTCTACTTCGGTGTTCCGCAATGGTTGCAGTACTCGCGCGGGATGAGTGCCACGCAGGCAGGCCTGACAATGCTGCCGGTCGCCGCGGTCGGTGCTCTCACCACGCTGATCGCCTCACGAACGTACGTACTTCACGGGGCGCGCAGAACACTCGCTGTCGGGACGTGTGCACTCCTCATCGGTGGTCTGCTCCTGGCCTCGGTAGAGCGCAGCACGGCCCCGATCCTCGTGCTGCTCCTGGTGGCTGTCGTGCTGGGGATTCCCAACGGATTCAACAACATCGGTAATCAGAATCTGGTCAGCTCGGTCACATCCGTCAAGGAAGTGGGCACCGCGATCGGAATGTATCGAACCGTGCAGTACATCGGAGCGAACCTCGCCGCTGCGGTGCTGGCGGCTACCTCCGGTCACGTCATCGATGACGTCGGGCTGCACCGGACAGGATGGTTCATTGCCGTGGTGGGAACCGTTCTGTTGGTCGGTGTCCTGATCTCACGGAACATGGGCGACCGGCGGAAGGTACAAACCCGCCAGTTCGAGCGCACGCCGGGGCTTTCTGAGTAGCACCTGTGCGTGCGAGGAGTGCACACAGTTGCTGCTTCAATCAGACTCGCTTCTATCGGGGTGCGAAACTTGTGCCGACAGTCAGTTCCCGCCACCTCTCGACCTCAGCACGTTGTGCTTCCTCGACCTGCAAGTACCTGTCGAGGGCGTCCTCGCCGAGCAACAGCAGCAGGGGTGGCGCAGGGTCCTCTACGGCTGTGATGATCGCCTTCGCGGCCTTCGCGGGGTCTCCTGGCTGTGTGCCGTGGGAGGAGTCGTTTTCCTTTCGTCGCTTTCCTGCCGTTTCGGCGTAGTCCGCAATTTCCATGGCTGATTGGACGAGTGAGCGGCCCGCGAAGTCGGTACGGAACGAACCGGGCTCGACGATCGTGACCGAAATACCGAGCGGCTCGAGCTCCTTTCGCAGGGATCGGGACATCCCTTCGAGTGCTGCCTTCGCTGCGGAGTAGTACCCGGAGCCGACAGGCGAGATTCGTGCGCCGATCGAGGAAACGTTCACGATCGCACCGGAGCGTCGGGCGCGCATGTCGGGTAGCGCGGCCCGGATCGTCTCGACTGGACCGAAGAAGTTGGTCGCGAACAATCGCTGGATGTCGGCGTCCTCGCCTTCCTCGACAGCGGCGCGATAGCCGTATCCTGCGTTGTTGACGAGTACGTCGATACCGCCGAAGCGGTTGTGAGCCTTTTGCACCGCCTCGGTTACCTTAACGGGGTCGGTGACATCGAGGGGAACTATGAGCGCCGTATCTGGGTATGCCTCGGACAGTTCCGCCAGTTTCGTGGCGTCGCGCGCTGTGACCACCGCTTGGTGTCCACGTGCGAGCACCGCCTCGGCGAGGGCGCGGCCGAGACCGGTCGAGCAACCTGTGATGAACCATGTGGACATATCTGTTAGTCCCTCCGCTTCGATCCGTCGGTTGTGGGGCGACGTCCCGCGGCCTGCGCGAGGATCGGCACGCGACTCGGTGGCGACATCGGTTCACTGACCGGTGACCGGGCACCCTGAACCTCTACTCTTCCTGCGCGAGACGAAGTTGGGGCGAATGTCCATGTCGGCTGAGTCGAAGTACCGGTGGAATGTGGGAGTTAGCGCCGCGGACATCGGAGGGTTGATCCACGACCAGTCCGTAGGGCACTTTCGCCCCCGTGATTCTTCGTGTTCGACATGGCTGATGAATTGTTTGGCGACGGTGTGATGATCGACCATGATGACGCCCGCACGCCGGTAGCTGTGGATCACGGCACGGTTGAGTTCGACCAGTGCACGGTCGCGCCACAGCGTCCGCTCCGATCTCGTGTCCAAGTTCAGGTACTTGGCAATGACAGGCAGCATGTTGTACCGATTCTCGTCGCTGAAGTTGCGGGCTCCGACCTCGGTGCTGACGTACCACCCGCTGAACGGGGCGAGCGGGTAGTTCAGACCGCCGACTGAAAGGGTCATGTTCGACACGGCTGGGACGGCGTGCCATTTGAGACCGAGATCGACGAACCAGGGGTAATCGGGATGCGAGATCTCGACTTCGAGGACCAGTTCGGTGGGCACGTCGTACCAGCGCACCGGCTCGTGCGGCGTGCTGATCACCAGCGGTAGTACATCGAAGGGCGTCCCGGCACCGCGCCATCCCATCCTGGTGACGTACTCGGTGATGCTCACGTGCGCAGGGTCACCGGTCACCGTCCCGTCCGAGTTGCGGTAGCCGGCGTACCGGATCAGCTGGGGGCTGATGATCTTGTACTCGCGACCGTCGGGGAGAGGTAGAGGGCCGACGGTGATGACGGAACGTAGTGCACCGCCGTTGGTTGCAATCCGCAAATGCCTCCAGCATGCTTCCGCGATCTCGTCTGCTGTGGTGGCGTGGCGGGCATCGAGGAGCTTGAGCATGCGCCAGTGTTTGCGGCCCACACAACGTGCGTGATTACGCCAAGCCAGCCGTGCACCGATCTCCAGCTCCTCGAAGGTCTGCTCATATCGCCCAGTCGCAGCAAGAGACTGCAACGAGTTCTCGAGACGTGAATCGAGCAGGTGAGAGAGTTCCGGCTGATGGAAGAAGTCCGAACACTCTTCCATCTGAGCTTTGTATCTGGCTCCGGCACAGTCGAGTCCATTTTCTACAGCCTCAATGTCCGAAGCGGACGGAAGCGTCTTCGTGCTGTCCATCAAGACCTCCGACGATTGTTGATCTCGTCCGCTGTTGATCACGCCCCGCGCCAGTATGCCAGAGAAAAGTTACTGAGCCTATGCACTGATTTCGGGATAATCTTTAGGGTCTTTCGTCCGGTGGCGGGACACTGTCGCATGATGGTATGGCTTCGAGCGTGAACTACGAGGACGCTCTGGCACTGACACTGAAAGGCGTTGTGGTGCGCGAGTACCCGCTGGTGCCCGGCATCGACCCCGCGGGCGTTGTCGTTCGGTCGAAGGACTGGGTGGTCGGTTGGGCAGCATACCGACCCGCATGGCTGCCGCATCGGCACTGCCGGCTCCACCGCACAATTCGGCGTGGCGGACGCGCTCACCGCCTCGTATTTGCCTGCATTCGCGACGCGACAGTGCTGGTGTGAGAGTGCTGTCGCATGATGGTGAAGGCTAAACCGTCGAGGTCAGGAGAGTAGCTGATGAAAGAATTCACCGTGTGGATCGCGCGTGAGAACTCGGAAGGAATCGGACTTTCTCGTGAGAGCGTCGGCGAGCCGTTTCTTCCTGCGGGCGAGGTGACGATCCAAGTCGAGTACTCGAGCGTGAACTACAAGGACGCTCTGGCACTGACACCGAAAGGCGGTGTGGTGCGCGATTACCCGCTGGTGCCCGGCATCGACCTCGCGGGCGTTGTCGTTGAATCCCAGACCCTCGAGTTCGCGGTCGGTGACAAAGTTGTTGCACACGGATACGACATAGGGACCGCTCGCCACGGTGGGTACGCACAGTTCGCCCGTGTCCCAGCGGACTGGGTGGTCCGTTTGGGCAGCATGTCGACACGCACTGCCGCTGCAATCGGAACAGCCGGTTTCACGGCCGCGATGAGTGTGGAGGCGCTGCTGGCGTCAGGAATCGAACCGGAAAACGGACCAGTGCTGGTCACTGGTGCGAGTGGGGGTGTCGGAACCGTTGCCGTCGATTTGCTGTCGACGGCAGGTTTCGATGTGGTGGCGTCGAGTGGGAAGCCGGAGAAGGCCGAGCTGCTCACCCAGTTGGGTGCGAGCAGGGTGATCGGACGTATCCCGGAACCCGGCACGGAGCCGCGGCCGCTCGGCAAGGCGCAGTGGGCGGGCGCGGTGGATTGTGTCGGCGGCGCGACCCTTGCACACGTGCTGAGCACCGTTCAGTACGGCGGAGCGGTTGCGGCGAGTGGGCTGACCGGCGGGGCCCAATTGGCTACCACGGTGCTGCCCTTCATCCTTCGCGGTGTCAGCTTGCTCGGGATGGATTCGGTTCAGTATCCGATCGACCAGCGCCGCCGATTGTGGGGACGCCTCGAATCGGACCTCGCGCCATCTCGACTCGACTTGATCACTCACGAAGTTCCGATCGCCGACGTTGTGTCGGTAATCGATGAGGTGCGTGCCGGAAGCTATTCGGGCCGCGCCGTCGTGGTGATGTAGCAATACGTCAGGGACTGAGCCGACTGATCCAGGCGCGCGAATCGGCTGGGTCGATCACATCGTCGAGCTCGAAGATCGTCGCTGCGTTCAGAGCCTTCCCTTGCTGGTAGGCAGAATCGACGAGTCGGGTGAATGCAGAGTGCCGTTCGTCCGGGTCGTCGATCGCCTCTAGTTCCTTACGGAACCCGAGCCGTACAGCGCCCTCGAGGCCCATCGCCCCGATCTCACCTGTCGGCCACGCGACCGTGAAGTCGGATGCATGAAAGGAACCACCCGCCATTGCCATTGCACCCAGGCCGTATCCCTTTCGCAAGATTATCGTTCCGTACGGCACGGTCATCCGCGCACCCATGATGAACAGCTTGCCGAAGCGGCTGACTGTAGCTTCCTCCTCGGAATCAGGCCCGACCATGAATCCAGGTGTGTCGCAGAGTGATACGATCGGGAGTCGGAACGATTCGCACAGCTCGAGAAAGTGCGCCATCTTGTCGGCCGCGACCGCATCGATCGCGCCACCGAGATGACTGCTGCTGTTCGCGACGAGGCCGTACGGCCGTCCCTCCACGCGAATCAGCGCGGTCACGATCCCTACGCCGTGATCGCGACGGAGTTCGAGAACCGAGTCCACATCGGCGATGGAGTCCACCGCGGAACGAACATCATAGGCGTGCAAGCGGTTCTCCGGGATGACGTGCCGGGACAGTCTTTCGTCAGGGGCGGTCCAGTCGGAGGTCACGCCTTGGAAGTACGACAGGTACTTCTTAGCCAGCATGACTGCGTGCGCCTCATCCCGCGCGAGCAAATCGATCACCCCATTGCGGCGCTGCACCTCGACCGGGCCGATTTCTTCCGGTCCGTACACGCCGAGCCCGCCGCCCTCGACCATCGCTGGGCCACCCATGCCGATGTTCGCTTCTGGGGTGGCGATCAAGACGTCACAGACACCGGCCAGCGCCGCGTTGCCGGCGAAACAGCGACCCGAGACGATCGATACCAGCGGTACCTTCCCATTCAGCGCCGCCATGTACCGGAATGCCTCGCGATCGAGTCCGGCTGCTGAGCCGGCGTCGGTGTCACCGGGACGTCCACCACCACCTTCGGCAAACAGGACAATCGGAATCTGTCTGCGCGCAGCTATTTCGATCACGCGGTCGGTCTTCGCGTGATTTCGCATCCCCTGTGTTCCCGCGAGCACCGTGTAGTCATAGGACATCACTGCCACCTGAGTCGTGCTCGGGCCGAACTCACCTCGGTTGATGGTTGCCAGTCCGGCGACCAATCCGTCGGCAGGAGTGTTCTCGATCAGATCCTCCTCGGACCGGCGACTACGCTGTCCGGCAAGAACGAGGGGTCCGTACTCGATGAAACTGTCTGGATCGACCAGATCGGCGATGTTGGCGCGAGCGCTACGCCTGCCGATCTTCTCACGTTTCGCAATCGCGGCGGGCCGGGCAGCATCGAGGGTGACCTCGTGCCGGTATCGGATTTCCGCGAGATCCTCGCGTTCTCGGTCGAGATCGGTCGCGCTCGAGGTCATGGCATCGGATTCGGATCCGGAGCGGCGGATCACGATCAGCGGGTCGCCGATGTTTACGGTCTCGCCGGGTGATACCAGACTCCGTGCGATCACTGAACCCGCAGGAGCGTTGACAACGTGGTGCATCTTCATTGCTTCGAGCACCACGAGTTGGCAGCCCGGCGCCACGTCGGCTCCTTCGTCGGCCGTTTCTACGACGGTTGCTGACATATGGGCTCGCAGTATCTCTTCGCCCGGTTGCAATTCGAGTGCGTCCGATGGCGCTCCAGCCCAATCGAGCGAGTCCGCCGCGTCTACGAGCGTGCTCGTCCGCTCGTCGAGGAAGTTGGTGTCGACAATGCCGTCGGAGAAATCTGGGTCTCTCAGAATTACCTGGAGCAGACCGATATTCGTGGGGACGCCCTCGATCAGGAACTCGGTCAGTGCCGCCGCTGCTTTGCGTGTCGCAGCCGAAAATGACTGCCCCCGAAAATGAACAACGACTTTCGCGAGGAGCGAGTCATAACGCGGACTCGGTGAAAGACCCGGTCGTCCGAAGGTGTCCACGCGAATTCCCGGGCCGGTGGGGGCCGAGAATGACGACAGGGTTCCCGTGACGGGGACTGCCTGACCGTCGGGGCTCATGGTCTCCATGTTGACTCGGGTCTGGATCGCGATGCCTCGAGCGGTGGCCGACCTGCCCGACGTGTTCAACCCGATGGCACTGATCCCCTCCGGAAGAAAGAGATCGTCGAAGCTCGCTCCCCGAGCGATATCGATCTGGGTTGCAACGAGGTCGATCCCCGTCACTTCCTCGGTAACCGTGTGTTCCACCTGGATTCGTGGGTTTACCTCGAGGAATGCGAAACCGTTGGATGACACCAGGAACTCGACGGTCGCGAGTCCGAGATAGCCGACACTGGCACAGAGTCGAGTCGCAGCCTCGTGCAGTTCGGTTCGCAATCGAGTATCGAGTCCTTGGGCCGGTGCGATCTCGACGAGCTTCTGGTGTCGGCGTTGGACGCTGCAGTCGCGGTCGCCTACTGCGAGTGCGCGGATGCTTCCCGAGTGCGGTGCCGCCACTACCTGTACCTCGATGTGTCTGGCCGCCGGAATCAGTTCCTCGGCGAACAGGGCTGGATTCCCGAATCCGAGCTGCGCCTCCGAGGCGCACAACCGATACGACTCCTCGATCCGGTCCGCGTGGTGGACGGCGCGGATTCCACGGCCGCCACCACCGGCTAGGGCCTTGATCATGATTCCGCGCGGATGGCTCGAGAAGAACGAGCGGATTCCGTCGATGTCGGTGGGACCGCGCGTGGCTTCGAGCACGGGCACGTTCGCGCGCTCGGCAGCCTCGCGCGCCGAGGACTTGTCGCCGAAGATTTCGAGCACTTCGGGGCTAGGACCGACGAAGGAAATGCCGGCATCAACGCAGGAGCGCGCGAAATCCGGGTCTTCGCTGAGAAATCCGTAACCGGGATGAAGTGCGGTAGCACCGAATTGGCCGGCTGCGTCGAGGATCGCGTGCGGGTTCAGATATGCGGAGGGCCCAGATCCCGGCAGTACGGCGGCTTCGGTTGCGGCCGAGATGTGAGGGCTGTCTGCGTCGTCTTCGGCGTAGACAGCGACAGTGTCCACCGACATCTCGGAGGCGGAGCGGATGATGCGGAGCGCGATCTCACCGCGGTTGGCGACAAGCAATCTCACTTGTACTCCTCTGTGAGAGCGAACAGGTCGGCCTCGAGGGCCGTGGCGGGCGACAAGGGCGTTGGAACGGCGGTATCACGCTGCGTGCATTCGGCAACAGGTTCGACGGGGCGAGGCTGGCAGATCCACTCCCGTGGACGCGCCCACAGTATGCGGTATCTGATGTTGACGTCAATATCAGAATTGATACCGGGCTGTGCTGTCTGCTGGTCTCCGACATCGACTCGTCGCCCAAGATCGTGCTAGGTAACTCGCTCGTTATGGCGGGTAGTCATGGGCGGGCCCACAACTCGAGCGGGTGATGAATTCGATTCATACCGCAATTCTCCAGAAGGGCAGAAGTTCGGACCGCCAGATTGTTTTGGCGCTCAGCGCTATTGGTAATGAATAGGTCAAATCAGATCGGGTGTAGTTATGCGCCTGGCAAACCATTAGTTGTAAAAATCGTGGCATCTGGTCTAAAGCGCACGAGACAGCCGACCAAAGGGTAATCTTCAGGTAATAAATATGTATACCGAAAGTCACGGGACAATGTCGGAACCGCATCGGATTTTCTGAAATCCGAATATTTTGGCTCCAATGTCTCGATAGTCGGACGTTCGAACCTTGTTTTTTCAGCCGAATCTCGAGAGGAGGTTGCGCACGGTCGCTCCCCTTGTCGCGAACCGGGGCGAAGACAGTGACCCTTCGCTGCAGATTTCGCTCAGTTGATCTGCGCTCGTGGGTCCGGAATCCGACACTTTGAGGCGCACTGACGCGGCACGGAAAGGGATGTTCGGGGAGGCAACGAGACATCGTCGCCTGCAAGCCCGACACGTCTGCGGGCGCGGAGAGGATTGACCAAGCATGACTACTCGAAATCTCGAGAAGCGTGTCCTTGGCTGGATAGTCATGGTCGGCGTTGCTGTTGCAGTCCCGCTCAGCTGGGGCACCGGAACCGCGTCTGCCTCATCTTCCTCGTCCTCGTCATCTTCCTCGTGGTCCCCGTTTCGCAACTGGGACGCCGTCGCGCAATGCGAAAGCGGCGGCAACTGGTCCATCGACACCGGGAACGGCTACTACGGAGGATTGCAGTTCTCGCCCATCACCTGGGCGGAACACGGAGGAATAGGCAATCCCGCGCATGCCAGCAGGGCCGAACAGATCCGTATCGCCGAGAGAGTGCTCAAGACTCAGGGCATCGGCGCGTGGCCCGTCTGCGGCAAGTACTTGAACACGGGTGGCATCACCTTCCTGGACGATCCCGCAGCGTTGATGGCGGCTGCGCAAGCGGCTTTCGAAACGGCTCTCGATCTGGCTGAGCAGTTCGGGTTGGATCACAGGATCGCGCAGATGCTGATGGCCGGATCCTGAGGGATCGAGCGCACACCTGTCGGCTGTCACCCGGTTCTTCTGGGCCGGGGACAAGCCGACAGCGGCTTCCGATGCCGGGTCCGCGGGATCACCGCCGGGGCATCCGAGGGTGATCTTGCCGTCCGTGGCGTCCCCAACCCAGCGGCCGGGTATTGACCTGGGACGAGCTGCGTTTGGGTCCGGACAATTACTTCGATTCGCTTGATAACAATTTCATGTGTCAGGCAAGAGAATGTACAACAGATATGTAACAGAACAGCGGATTCAGTGGTGGCTCGACTTCGTTGGAATCAGTCGTCGAGGGCTGTCTATTTAGTCGATTTCGCCTCCCTCGGAAGGCGGAATCGGACTCAATGTCGCACACTCGCAGTTGCGTATACTTACAAGACCGCTGGGTTCAATTCGGCCGCAACCGGTCCCAGTGATAGGCCTGCGCTGCAACTGAATACTCGGGTGAATTCTCCCCACGAGCCGATCGGGCGGTTCGTGGTTGCAGCAGGTGATCCACTATTAATTCCCGAGATGACGCATGGAAGAGTTGGTGAACAAAGCGTGTCATCGTTGAACGATCTCGATATCAATTCGGCCCGGTCGGTGTTGCCGTCCTCCAACTTCTCGGCACCATCTGGAATGTTCCCCCTTTCCGCTGCTCAGCGGGGGATTTGGTTCGCTCAGGGTCTACTTGACGATGTCCCGATCGTGATCTCTCAGTACGTCGAGTTCACCGATCTCGATCTCGACGTCGACCTGCTGGCGGACTCCGCACTCGTTGCCGCACGCGAACTCGGTACCGGTGTGCTTCGGATCGTCGAGAGAGACGGTGAACCGCTCCAGGTGATCGACGAGTCACTCGGCCTCGAGTGGATGCACATCGATCTGACGGCTGAAGAAGACCCACGCGCGGCCGCCCACGCCTGGATGCGGACCGAATACAGCACCCCGATCGACCTGCTGGGTGATCGGTTGATCCACACCGCGATCCTGCACCTTGGCGACCATCACTACTACTTGTACTCGCGAATCCACCACATCGCGCTCGACGGCTACGGCGCAATGACGTTCAACAGTCGAACCGCGGAGTTGTACAGCGCGAGGGTCCAGGGGCGCGATCCGGCGAGATTCAAGGCCAGTTCATTACGTGAAATCATCGAGGACGAGGCTCGTTACCGTACGTCCAGCAGATTTGAGAAGGACCGGCAGTATTGGTCCGAGCGCAGTCGCGATTTCCCGGATCCGATCAGCCTCGCCGGGCGGGCTGCTGCCCCCGGACTGCCCGCTCGGGTGATCAGCAAACCGCTACCCCCTGCCACCGAAGCGGCGGTCCAGCGGCTGCTCGTCCGACAAGATGCGATGTTCGCCGCTGTGGCAGTGGCCGCTGTGGCGGCCTTCTTGTCCCGCCTGACCGGCGAGGACGACGTCGTGCTGAGTCTGCCGGTCTCGGCCCGCACTACAGCGAGGCTACGTAACTCCGGCGGCATGGTGTCGAACGTGGTACCGATCCGCCTGCAGGTTGACGATCAGGCGACGGTCGCCGACCTTGTTCGGCGCGCGCAGCTCGAGTTGACGGGTGCGCTACGCCACCAGCGGTACCGGCATGAGGACATTCGACGCGACGCTGGGATCAGTGGCGGCTATCGCGGTTTGTTCGGTCCGTCGATCAACATCATGTTGTTCCACGAAGAACTGCACGGCGGCAATGCAGTCGGCCAGTTCAACGTGCTGACCACCGGTCCGGTTGAGGATCTGGCGGTGAACCTGTATCCCAGTGTCGGGGGTCAGGTGGCGCAGATCGACTTCGAGGCCAATCCGAATCTGTATACCGAGGATCAGCTGCGCGGACACCACACGCGGTTCCTCGAATTCCTGACCGCCTTCGCTGATGCACCGGCCGATCGTCGGGTCGTCGACCTCGAGATCCTGGACGAGGACGAGGCTGCACACCTTGTCCCCTCGCGCGGGCCGGCAGGCGCGAGGGTGCGCCTGCTTCCCGATCTGCTGGCGGAAGGTGTGGCAGCGGCCCCGCACAGCGTCGCGATTCGCGCGTCGGGCGCAGAGATCACTTACCAGGATCTGGACACCCGTTCGAATAGATTGGCGCGGTTACTCATCGAGTCGGGTGCCGGTCCGGAAATACGCGTCGCGCTGAGCCTGTCTCGATCGGTCGAATCGTTGGTCGCGTTCTGGGCTGTGGCCAAGTCAGGTGCTGCATTCGTGCCGATTGACCCGGACTTGCCTATCGAGCGGATATCGAGAATGCTGGCGGACTCCGGAGCACTCGTCGGCGTCACCACTCGGGACCTGCGCACCGATCTGCCCGACACCACCGACTGGATCGTGCTCGACGACGAAGCGACGAACCGTCGGTGTGCGACCCTGCCGGATGACCCGATCACTGACAACGACCGTCGGTCGGTACTCCGGGAGGGCAACGCCGCCTACTTGATCTTCACATCGGGCTCGACCGGTGTCCCCAAAGGGGTCGTTATCGCCCACACCGGACTGGCAAACAACGTAGCGGCTGATAGTCGTCCGGAGCTCGGTGTAACCGCGCAGTCCCGGGTATTGCGCTTCTCGTCAGCAAGTTTCGATGCATCCGTCTTCGAGATGATTCAGGCGTTCAGCGCCGGAGCCACGATGGTGGTAGCACCTCCGGACATGATTGGCGGTAGTGAGCTGGTCGACTTGCTGCGCGACGAACAAGTGACCCATATGATCGTGGCTCCCACGGTGATGAACACCGTGGATCCAAGAAGCCTCGAGCACCTCGAGGCCGTCTTGGTGGGTGGCGACATTTGCACCCCAGACCTTGTCGAACGCTTCGGCAACGCATGCCGTTTCACCAACGGCTACGGCCCCTCCGAAAACACCATCCTCTCGACCACTCTGTGCCCACTGCAACCGGGCGACGCGATCACCATAGGTACGCCCATTTCGGGTGTGAGCGCGGTGGTGCTCGACCGCCGACTCAGGCCGGTTCCGGCAGGGGTGGTGGGCGAACTCTACCTGGCGGGGCCGGGTCTGGCGCGCGGATACCATGACCGCCGCGGATTTACAGCGAATCGTTTCGTGGCCAACCCCTTCGGGGAGCCGGGGCAACGTCTCTACCGTAGTGGCGACGAAGTGCGCTGGGTGGAGTCGGACACGGCGGGAGGTTACGCCCTCGAGTTCATCGGCCGATCCGATTCCCAAGTCAAGATCCGTGGCTTTCGTATCGAACTCGGTGAGATCGATACGGCTCTGCTCACTCTGGACGGAATCAACTTCGCTGCCACTATCGTTCATCAAACTGACAGTGGCACTCCAGCTTTGGTCTCGTATGTGCGCCTCGACAGCGGCTGTGACTTCGATCCGCAAGCCATTGCGGAGCAGGTTGCCACGACAGTACCTTCACACATGGTGCCTGCTGTGGTGATGCAGCTCAGTGAGATTCCAGTCACCGCGGCGGGCAAACTCGACCGCAGCGCCCTACCCGCGCCGCGGTTCGGCTCCGCCAGTCGCGCATTCCGTCCTCCGTCGACGCCGGACGAGGAACTTCTCGCGGGACTGGTTGCCGAGGCACTCGGGATCGAAAAGGTGAGTGTTGACGATTCGCTGTTCGCCCTGGGCGGAGACAGCATCATCGCGATGCAGATCGCAGCCCGTGCGAAGAAGCGTGGTCTCAGCTTTACCGCGCGGACAGTGTTCGAACGCAAGACCATCGCCGAGATCGCCAGGGCAGCGGCGGTGGAACAGGTCACAGAGGGCCTCGAGGAATTCGAGGGCGGTGGCGTCGGGCGGATTCCTTTGACCCCCGTCATGTACGAGATGCTCGAACGCGCATTCTTCGACGGCGGATACTTCGGCGACTTCAGTCAGACATTGGTGCTGATGGCACCGGTCGAGGCAGGCGAGGACCGATTGAGGACGACGCTTGCGGCGGTCATGGAGCGCCACGACACGTTGCGTTCGCGGTTCTATCGCGAGGGCAGCTCCTGGGTTCTCGAAACAGCTTCAATCGAAAATTGGTTTGCCGGAGGTATTTCGGTAGACCTTCTCGTTTCGCGCGTACCGACGACCGCTGCGCCGGGTTCCTTGACCTTCAACGAGCTGGTGGAGTCCGAGAGTGCTGCCGCTGCACGGCGGCTGGACCCGGAGCGCGGGATCATGATTCAAGTGGTGTGGCTCGACCCACGATCGCATGAGGTGCCCGGGCGGCTTCTCATAGTCGCGCATCACTTGGTAGTGGACGGCGTGTCATGGCGAGTGCTGCTGCCGGACTTCGCGACGGCATGGCTGCGAATCGGTGCCGGTCAGCTACCGGACCTGGCCCCGGTGGGGACCTCCTTCCGCCGTTGGGCACACGGAGTCCGGGACAAATCGGACGCAGGCACACACATCGGGGAGATGACGCACTGGCTGGAAGTTCTCAGCGGCCGTGATCCCCTGATCGGTTCGCGGGCAATCGATCCCTCCATCGACACAATGCGCACTACCAAGCGGATCACCATCGAGGTAAGCCCGCCGGTGACCGAAGCGGTGCTCGCACAGCTACCGGACGTCTTCAGCTGTCGAATCCACGACGGCCTGCTTACAGCCCTGGCGATGGCCATCGTGGAATGGCGCCGTTCCCGCGGGGTCGACGAACGATCTGTGCTGCTGACACTCGAGGGACACGGGCGGGTGGAAGAGGCGGTTGCGGGTGCCGATCTCGCCCGTACCGTTGGCTGGTTCACCAGCGCTTTTCCCGTTCGGCTGACAGTGCGGGGGGTCGATCTCGCCGAGGCATTCGGAGGCGGACGCGAAGCCGGTGTCCTCATCAAGACCATCAAGGAGCAACTCGTCGCGGTGCCCGCACACGGCGTCGGCTTCGGTGTGCTCCGTCAGCTCGATGACACCACGCGAACGATCCTCGCCGCGCTCCCCGCTCCACAAATCAGCTTCAACTATCTGGGCCGGGCGGACGGACAGTCGAACGCGGAGGAGGATCAGCACGAGCTCGGCTGGACCCTCGACCCGTTGGCACTGAACCAGCTTGCAACCAGTGGGTCCAGAATGACGGTGGCCGCCGCTGTCGACATCAATGCGCTTGTCGTCGACGCCCACGACGGACCACGGCTGACTGCGACGTTCGACTTCCCGACGGGAGTCCTGCGTGATGCGGAGGTTGCAGCATTGGCGGATCTGTGGCGCCGAGCCCTCGATGGCCTTGCCACGCACGCCCTGGTACCCGGTGCCGGTGGCCTGACACCTTCGGACCTGCCGCTGGTGTCCGTGAACCAGCGGCAGATCGAGCGCTGGGAACGACGGTATCCAACGCTCCGCGATGTGTGGTCACTCTCGCCGCTGCAGTCCGGGTTGCTGTTTCATGCGACCATTGCCGCGGAGTCGGTCGACGTCTACACCGCGCAACTGCGCATCGACCTCGAGGGTGCGGTCGACGGCGCGCGGCTGCGTGCCGCTGCTGCACGTGTGCTCGCACGCCACCCGAGTCTGCGGGCTGCCTTCGTCTACGACGAAACTGGAGAGCCGGCGCAACTGGTAGTCGACGACGTGGAAGTCCCTTGGCGGGAAGTCGATCTCTGTGTCGATGGGACTTGCGCGGATACGGAACTCGCACGACTTCTCGACGAGGATCGATTCGCCAGCTTCGATCTCACCCGGCCACCTCTGGTGCGACTGTTGCTGATCCGCACGGAACCGGCGCGATATGTGCTCGCGATGACCAACCACCACATCATTCTCGACGGCTGGTCGATGCCCTTGCTGGTGCGCGAATTGCTGGTGGACTACGCTGCGGGCGACTCGACTACCGCGTTCGTGGAACCTCCTTCGTTCCGGACGTATCTCGATTGGCTGGCCCACCGTGATCTCGATGCGTCGCGGCGAGCGTGGGATTGCGCCCTTGCCGGCTTCGAGGAAGCTACCCTGCTTGCCCCTGGTGTGTCTGCGGTGCGCAACGATGTTCCTGCAGAAATCGATATAAACCTGCCCGACAACATAATCGGGGAGCTGACTGCGTTCGTTGCGCGACTCGGAGTCACGGTGAACACCGTGATTCAGGCCGGGTGGGGACTGTTGCTCTCTCGGCTGCTCTCGCGCGACGACATAGTATTCGGCGCCACTGTTTCGGGTCGGCCGCCGCAGTTACCCGAGGTCGAGAGCATACTGGGGCTCTTCATCAACACAGTGCCGATTCGTGTTCGGCTCGATCCGGATGAGACGTTGGCGCAGTTGCTCACCCGACTGCAGGCCGAGCAGGCGTCCCTGGTAGAGCATCACCATCTGGGACTCGGCGAAATTCAATCATGTGTGGGCTTGGGCAACCTGTTCGACACATTGTCGGTATTCGAGTCCTACCCAGTCGACAAGTCCGGGCTCGCGGACACCGATATCGCAGGCATGCGGGTCACCATGCTCGATGTCCGCGACGCTACTCACTATCCTCTGACACTGCTGTCGATCCAGGAGCCACACCTGCGGTTGAGTCTGCGCTACCAACCTGGACTCTTCGACCACGACACAGCCGCGACTGCCGCGGGTCGCCTGACCGGCATCCTCGAGGCAATTGTCAACGATGCGGGCACCACGGTCGGTGGTCTCGATCTCTTCACCCCCGGTGAACGGGAATTGGTGCTCGAGACGTGGAACACGACCTCGCATACGGTGCCGCACACCACGCTCGCCGATCTGTTCGCGGATCAGGTGATCCGCACCCCCGACGCACCCGCGGTGGTATTCGACCGAACTGTGTTGTCGTACGCCGAGTTCGACGCCCGCACGAATCGTCTGGCACGGTACCTGATCGGTGCCGGGGTGGGCCCTGAATCGTTGGTGGGCGTCGCCTTGACCCGTTCGGTCGACCTACTGGTGGCGATCTATGCGGTGGTCAAGAGCGGTGGGGCGTATGTGCCGATCGATCCGGACCAGCCCGCCGAGCGGATTGCACATGTGGTAGCCATTGCCGAGCCCGCTCTGATCCTGACGTGCACCGTGGATCGGGTGAAGCTCCCCGCGTCCGTGGAGGCGCTCGCACTCGATGTCCTCGACGTCTCGGAGCACTCTGCCCATCCCATCGGTGACGGAGACCGGGTGGCGTCTCTGCGTCCGGGCAACCCTGCATACGTCATCTTCACTTCTGGCTCCACCGGCGAACCCAAGGGTGTCACCGTGCCGCATGAGGGCATCGTCAACCGGTTGCTGTGGATGCAGCAGCGATACCCGATCGGTCCGAAAGATGCTGTTCTACAGAAGACTCCGACTACCTTCGATGTGTCGGTGTGGGAGTTGTTCTGGCCATTGCAGACCGGCGCGCGTGTGGTAGTCGCCGAACCGGATGGTCACCGCGAACCTCGATACCTGGAACGTGTGATCCGGGAGCGGTCGGTCACCACGGTTCACTTCGTACCGTCGATGCTCGAGGTGTTCCTGGCCGGGGCTGACGTTGCGGGGTGTGATTCGCTGAGGCAGGTGTTCACCAGTGGTGAGACGTTGGCGCCCGCGACGGCGACGCGATTGCACAGGGTGAGCGACGCACAGTTGCACAACCTCTACGGGCCGACCGAGGCGTCCGTCGATGTGACCTCCTACGAGACCGGTCCTGGCGAGTCCGTGGTTCCGATCGGTGGCCCGGTGTGGAACACCCGAGTGTATGTGCTGGATGCCCGTTTGCAGCCGGTTCCGGTGGGGGTGGCGGGGGAGTTGTATTTGGGTGGGGTGCAGGTGGCTCGGGGGTATGTCGGTCGGGCGGATTTGACGGCGGAGCGGTTCGTGGCGGATCCGTTCGGTGGGCCGGGTGCGCGGTTGTATCGGACGGGGGATTTGGTGCGGTGGAGTCGGGAGGGGAATCTCGAGTTCTTGGGGCGCACTGATTTTCAGGTGAAGGTGCGGGGTCTGCGGATCGAGTTGGGGGAGATCGAGTCGGTGTTGGTGGCCGATGATGCGGTGTCGCAGGCTGTGGTGGTTGTGCATGAGGGTGAGTTCGGTCAGCAGTTGGTGGGGTATGTGGTGCCGGCTGCGGGGTGCACGGTGGAGGTCGAGGCGGTGCGTGCTGCGGTGGGGAAGCGTTTGCCGCGGTATATGGTGCCGGATGCGGTGGTGGTGTTGGAGGTGTTGCCGCTGGGCAGTTCCGGGAAGTTGGATCGGCGGGCGTTGCCGGCGCCGGTGTGGGTGCCTCGGGAGTTCCGGGCGCCGACGACTCCGGTGCAGGAGATTGTTGCCGGGGTGTTCGCC
>NZ_JBFAMC010000007.1:0-134114 GCF_040656415.1 Rhodococcus sp. NPDC049939
CACTTTATTTTTTATTTTGTTTCTAAAAATTTAACCCCGGCGGCGCCGGCGGCCAACCCCCCCCGGCCCCGCCTCGTGCTTTGTCGATAAGTCGGATGCGACCGCGCCATCGGTACAACGCGGTCAGGCTGATTCACGCGTAGTTATCACCGCACATGTGGGTTCGGCTGGTGCGGTTCACGAGACACATCGTCGAGTGGTCAGCCAAGGGGAATGAGTGACTGTGCTTGCGCAAAGACCTTCACCAGTGGCGAATGAACCAAGCAGTTGACTTCTAATTGCTCGGTCGGGCAATTGAACCCGGACTCAGTGCTATTCGGACCGGCTTGGCGGGATCGTGCTCGAGTTGAACCCCTGTCGTCCATGTACCAGCAATCACCGGTGCGGGGCACCCGGTTAGTAGGGCAGACACGCAAAAGCCCCTCACCGCGGCGGTGAGGGGCCTTTACGTGTGCGCTAGCTATGTCGGCCGGCTACGAACCGAAGATGTTCTCCAGGCTTCCGCCGCCTTCGCCGTCACCGTCGCCGTCGCCGTCGCCGTCACCGTCGCCGGACTCGGAGACGTCGACCGTGGCCCCCTCGCTGATGGATGCATTGAAGGCATCCGTGCCGCTGTAGTGGGCCTTGATTTCGTAGTTTCCTGCCTCGCTGAAGGTGTAATCCAGTGTCGCGCTGCCGCCGACCAGATCGACCGGATCACCGATATCGGCCCCGTCCGCCTTGAACTGGACCGTGCCGCCGACGGCGTCACCCTCCGGGCCTGTCACCTCTGCGGAAAGTTCCACGGACTTATCGGTTTCTGCAGTGTTCGGGACATCCAGGGTGGTGGTCGTCTCGGCAGCGGCGTCGACCTCGAAGTCGAGGCTGAACGCCGGGTCAACGGACTGATCCTGCGAAGCGTTGCCCGCATCGATGGGCATGCCGACCACGAGGCTCACCTTGGCGGTCTGGCCGGGCTCGACGCGGACCGTATTCAGTTCGGTGCCCGGCTGAGCAACGTTGTCGATGAGGTCCACGACGTCTCCGGAGGCGTCGTTGATCTCCACCCGGACGTACACCTCCATGTCGGGCGAAGTCTTCGACCATTCGCCCAGGTAGACCTGGAGAATCCCACCCCGCTCGGTGTTGTTCCTAGCATAGAAGGTGGCGGTGAGTTCCCCGCCGGGGATGAGTTCGCCTTCGAAGCCTGGAATCTCGCTCGTGTCTCCCCAGTTCACCTCGTCCGCGGAGTACTCCAGGACGTTGGGGTCGGCGGCGGCGGTTGCGGGCGCCACCAGCGCTCCGAACATTGCCAGAAACAGGGCTAGAATCGCGCCGCCGAAGGCAGTGGTCAGCCGTTTCAAGCTGCCTGGTGCGCTGATGGTTGTCGTCATGACGCGCAGCATAACTAGAACTAACACAAGCGTCCAGTTTTTGAAGAAATTCGGGCTGTTCCGAGACACATCGGGGCCTCAATTATTGTGTGTATCAGACAAACCCGAGACCGATCCGGCTACGTTCCGAAGATACTCCCCAGGCTGCCGAGAGATCCGAAGGGCTCCGAGCCGAAATCGTTCGGGCGGTGACGGTGACCGTTTGGGCCTGGCCGGAAGAGCTTTCGACTGCGTGTGCTCCGGAGTAGACCGCAGTGATCTCGTGCGCGCCTTCGCCGGTGAAGGTGTGTGGCAGCATCGCACGACCGTCGACCAGTTGGACCGGATTGCCGATATCCGTGCCGTTTTCCTCGAATTGGACCGTGCCACCGACAGCATTGCCGGCGAGGCCCCTCACCTGGGCCGAGAGATCAACGGACTCATTCGTAATCACGTCGTTCGGGCCGCCCGGTGTGGTAAGCGTTACAACTGCGTCGACGTCGGGCGCCAGGTCGACCTTGTTACCGAAATCGTCGCCGAGCTGTGCCCGGGCATATACCTTGACGTCCGGCGAAGTCTTGTTCCATTCGCCCAGGCAATCCTCGACGAAGCCTCCCTGGTCGGATTCGTTCTCGAGGTTCCAGCCTTGCGTGACCTCCTGGCCGGGGGCGAGGCGGCCCTCGAAGGCTGGAATCGCGGACGCGTCACCCGTGGACGCGTAGCTGTTCGGTGCGCCGACTCCATAGGTCACGGCGGAGCAGCGTAGCCAGAACTGGCGAGAGTGTCCAGTTCTCATTGAAATGAATGTGTAGCGTTCGCGTTCTTGGACATAGCAGCGTGGCCCGTGCGAGAAACTCACACGGGCCACACTGCGTGTGCTACTCAGCTATCTCAGGAACCGAAGACGTTGTCGAGGCTGCCGCCGCCGCCACCGTCACCGTCACCGTCACCGTCGCCGTCGCCGTCGCCGTCGCCGGGGACGCCTCCGACGATCACGGACTTCTGGTCGGCGGACGCATTCACGTTGCCCGCGCCGGAGTACTCGGCAGTGATGCTGAACTGGCCTGCGCTCGTGGGCGTCCACGTGGCGGTAGCCTGACCGCTCGCGTCGACCGAGGACGTCGCGATGACTGAGTCACCCAGCTTGAACGTGACGTTTCCGCCTGCATCACCAGGGGTCACCTGCGCGGAGATACCCACCGGGACATTGACGTCTGCGGTGTCGGGGACCGTCAGGACCGTAGTCGAGTTGACGTTGTCGACAGGCGCCGCAGCCACATTCACGATGGCGGAGGTGGTGGAACCGAGCACACCCGGTCGTCCGGAGAACGACGCAGCAATCGTGTGGTCGCCCGCGGTGGACGGCACCCACGTGTAGGTGGCGACACCGTCGTTATCGACCGGTACGTTGGCGAGCGTCGTGGAACCGTCCTTGAACTCGACCGTGCCGCCGGGACCGGTCGGCGAAACTGTTGCCCTCAGGACGTTGGACTGACCGACCTGCGCACCGGTGATGGGGGCGAGCACGGTCGATGAGATTTCGTCGACCTGGGTGACACCCACGCTCTTCACGGGCGACACTGAGCCCTCGGCCTTCGAGGTCGCCAAATACTTCGCGGACAAGGTATGTGAACCCGCGGTGGTGGGTGTCCAGCTCAACGTGGCTACGCGATCGCCGTTGAGCGGAACCGTCCCGATCTGGGTGGCACCGTCGTAGAACTCGACGTCGTCGCCCTGGGCGCCGCCATCCACGGTCGCGTTCAGCAGCACCGATTGCCCGACCTGCGCGACGGACGGTGCGTCGAGAGTGGTGGTGGTGGCATTCATCCGGACCGTGATTGTCGGACCCTTGGTCTTGTACGAACCGCTGCCGAGCGAGCCGTCATAGGTCATTCCTGTGTCCATCGCGACGTTGCGGTCACAGTCCGCGCCGACGCGGTAGGAAAACTCGAACGTGTGAGACTTCGGGTTGATGTTCGGGTAGACCGGCCACTTGGTGATTCCACCAGTGATTTTCGCCCAGTCCTCACCCTGGCTTTCGATGTTGTAGTTCTGTCCGTCCACCTTCGACGACACGAACTCCAGGCATGAGGGGTGGTAGTCCTTGACCTCATAGATGTATTCCACCGGGATACCAGTCCGCTGGAACTTGATCGAGGACGTGATGATGTCGCCCTCGGAAGGGTTGACGTCGCTGATCGTCCGGGTGAACTTGCTGCTGCCGTCGGTCCACGTGATCGCTTCGGAAGCTGCACTCGCGGCGCCGGCACCGACCGTCACCGCTAATCCCGCGGCCATCGCGACCGCACTGACGCCGCCGACCACCCGGCGAATGTTCCTGTCAACCATGCAGATTCCTCTCGAGTGTGATTTGACACAATGTCCAACTGCTTGATCGGCGTAGACCATAGCGCAGGTAGTGCCAATCGACTAGGAGTTCACGAATCTGACCGGACTTCTGCAGCACAGTGCGGGTCGCGTTCTTGGACATAGCAGTGTGGCCCGTGGGAGAAACTCACACGGGCCACACAGCGTGTGCTACTCAGCTATCTCAGGAGCCGAAGGCGTTGTCGAGGCTGCCGCCGTCACTCTCACCGTCGCCGCCGTCGCTGTCGCCGCCGCCGTTGCCTCCTACCTTCACGAACTCCTCGGCAGAGGACGCGTTCACGTTGCCCGCACCGGAGTACTCGGCAGTGATGCGGAACTGGCCTTCATTCTCGGCCTTCCACGTGGCGGTGGCCTGACCGCTCGCGTCGACCGGGGACGTCGCGAAGACGGAGTCATCCTGCTTGAACGTGACGGTTCCGCCTGCATCACCAGGGGTCACCTGCGCGGAGATGGTCACCTGCTCGCCGACGTCTGCGGTGTCGGGGGCGGTCAGGACCGTTGTCGAGTTGACGTTGTCGACCGGCGCCGCAGCCACATTCACGATGGCCGAGGTGGTGGAACCGAGCACACCCGGTCGTCCGGAGAACGACGCAGCAATCGTGTGGTCGCCCGCGGTGGACGGCACCCACGTGTAGGTGGCGATCCCGTTGTCATCGACCGGTACGTTGGCGAGCGTCGTGGAACCGTCCTTGAACTCGATCGTGCCGCCGGGACCGGTCGGCGAAACCGTTGCCCTCAGGACGTTGGACTGACCGACCTGCGCACCGGTGATGGGGGCGAGCACGGTCGATGAGATTTCGTCGACCTGGGTGACACCCACGCTCTTCACGGGCGACACTGAGCCCTCGGCCTTCGAGGTCGCCAAATACTTCGCGGACAAGGTATGTGAACCCGCGGTGGTGGGTGTCCAGCTCAACGTGGCTACGCGATCACCGCCCAACGGAACCGTCCCGATCTGGGTGGCACCGTCGTAGAACTCGACGTCGTCGCCCTGGGCGCCGCCATCCACGGTCGCGTTCAGCAGCACCGATTGCCCGACCTGCGCGACGGACGGTGCGTCGAGAGTGGTGGTGGTGGCGTTCATCTGGACCGAAACCTTCGGCCCCTTGGTCTTGGCCGGCTTTTCGTTCTGGAGAGAGCCGTTGTAGGTCATCCCTGTATTCATCGCAACGTTGCGGTCGCAGTCCGCGCCGACCCGGTACGAGAATTCGAATGTTTGTGAGCGTGGGTTCCTGATCGGGTTGATCGACCACTGGGTGGCGCTGCCGCTGACCTTCGCCCAGTCATCACCCTGGCTGTCGATGCCGTAATTCTTGCCGTTCACCTTGGCCGATTCGAGCTTCAGGCATTCCGGGTGCCAGTCCGTCACCCAATAGATGAACTCCGAAACACCACCAAACTCCTTGTAGAACTTGGTTGTCGAGGTGATGATGTCTCCCTCGCGCGGGTTGACATTGCTGATCGTTCGGGTGTACTTGGTGTTGCCGTCTTTCCAGGTCACCGATTCGGAAGCCGCACTCGCGGTGCCGGCACCGACCGTCACCGCTAGTCCGGTGGCCATCGCGACCGCACTGACGCCGCCGACCACCCGGCGAATGTTCCTGCCAACCATGCAGATTCCTCTCGAATACTATTTCAGACAACTGTCCAACTACCGGATCGGCGTAAACCATAGCGCACTCCAGGCGCAGTGATGCCAGGCGACCGGTGACCACGTATCGGGCCGGAGTCCGGTAACACCGACGCGGGTCGCGTCGGGATACCGCCGACGCGGGTCGCGTCCGGATACGGCAGTGTGGCCCGTGCGATGAACTCGCACGGGCCACACTGGGTCAGCTACATCAGGAACCGAAAACGTTTTCCATGCTGCTTGTTTCGGTGGGGACCGGCGAGACGGCCACGAAAGCCTCATCGTCGGATGCGTTCACGTTGCCCGCACCGGAGTACTCGGCAGTGATGCGGAACTGGCCTTCATTCTCGGCCTCCCACGTGGCGGTGGCCTGACCGCTCGCATCGACCGAGGACGTAGCGAAGACGGAGTCATCCTGCTTGAAGGTGACGGTTCCGCCTGCATCACCAGGGGTCACCTGCGCCGTGATGGTCAGCCGGTCACCAACGGTTGCGGTGTCAGGGAGGTTGAGTTCCGTTACCGAGTCGATGTTGTCGACCGGCGCCGGCGCCACATTCACGGTGGCCGAGGTCGTCGATCCGGCGACGCCCGGACGCCCGGTGAACGTCGCCGCGATGTTGTGGTCGCCCGAGTTGGACGGCACCCACGCGTAGGTCGCCACACTGTTGGCCTCGACCGGTACCTCGGCCAGGACTGCACCGCCGTCCGTGAATATCACTGTGCCGCCCGCACCTGCCGGTGAGACCGTCGCCCTCAGAACGGTGGACTGACCGACCTGCGCACCAACGATGGGGGCGAGTACGGTCGACGACCCCGCATCGGCCTCAGAGACCTGCACGGTCTGCGGAGCCGACTGTGAACCCTCGGTCTTCGGGGTCGCCGCGAACCTCGCGGTAAGTGTGTGCCCACCCTTCGTGGCCGGCACCCACTTCGTGGTCGCCACTCCGTCGCCGTTCAACGGGCTGTCGGCGATCTTGACTTCCCCATCGTAGAACCCGACCGTGTCGCCTTCGAATGCGCCGGTCACGACGGCGGTCAGGTCAACTTCATCTCCGACCTGCACGCTCGGCACCGGTGCGAGTGTCGTCGACGATTCGTTCAGTTGGACCGTGAAGTTCGGGCCCTTGGTCTTGTACGAGCCGTCGCCGATGGAGCCCTGGTAGCTCATCCCCGTCTTCAGCGTGACGCCGCGGTCACAGTCCGGGCCGACCCGGTACGAGAACTCGAACGTGTGCGATTTCGGGTTGACGTTCGGGTACACCGGCCATTCGATCAGCCCACCCCTGATCTTCGCCCAGTCGTCACCCTGGCTGTCGATGTCGTACTGCTTCCCGTCCACCTTCGACGATACGTACTCCAGGCAGGTCGGGTGCCAGTCCGAGATCTCGTGGATGTACTCGACCGGGATGCGCGTCCGCTCGAACTTGGTCGTGGTGGTGATGATATCGCCCTCGGCGGGGTTCACGTCGCTGATCGTGCGGGTGAACTTGCTGTTGCCGTCGTTCCAAACGACCGAGTCGGAAGCCGCACCCGCTGTGCCGGCACCGACCGTCACTGCGAACCCGGCGGCTACCGCGACCGCACTGACGCCGCCGACTACGCGGCGAATGTTCCTGTCAAGCATGCAGATTCCTCTCGAGTACAAATTCAGACAATTGTCCAATTGCCGGATCGGCGTAGACAATAGCGCACTTCTGGGCACAGAAGTGCTAGATGACCGGATGACCACACACCGGACCGGCCGCCCGTCGACGAAGACGGGCGGCCGGTGGTGCTATCTCAAGATCCGAAGGTGTTGTCGGATGATCCGCCGGAGCCTTCGTCGGTGACGTTAACAGTGACGGCCTGGGCGGTTGAGCCCAGGAAACCCTGCGTTCCGCTGTAGACCGCAGCCACTTGACGATCACCGGCCTCGGTGAAGGCGTGGGAAAGCGTCGCCTTACCGTCGGTCAACTCAACCGGGGATCCGAGCGGGGTTGCGCCGTCGTAGAACTGGATGGTGCCACCGGCCGGGTCCGGGGAAACCGTCGCGATCAGTTCTACATCGTCCCCCTTGTTCGCTGACGCAGGCGCAGTCAGCACCGTCGTGGTCGCGACATCATCTGGTTCCGGTTCGGCCACGGTGATGGTGTGGTTGACGGAGGTGGATCCGATGAAGCCGTGAGCGCCGGAGAAGACGGCGGCGATCTCGTGGGGACCGGCGGTGTCGAAGGTGTGGGTCAGGCTGGCGGTGCCATCCGCGTTGACCTCGATAGCGGGGCCGAGATCAGCTCCGCCGTCCTTGAATTGGACGGTGCCACCAGTCGGAATCGGCGCGATCTGGGCGGTGAAGGCCACTTCGCTGCCGGTCAGTGAGCTGGTCGGACCGGTCAGTGTGGTGGTCGTTACTTCGGACACCTCGACGGTGTGGTTGGCGGAGGTCGATTCGAGGAATGCGGGGGTGCCGGAGAAGACTGCGGAGATCTCGTAGGTGCCGGCGGCCTCAAAGGTGTGGGGCAAGGCGGCGATGCCGTCGGCGTTGACCTCGACGGCGGGGCCGAGATCGGTTTCGCCGTCCTTGAATTGGACGGTGCCTCCGGCCGGGTTCGGCGTGATCTGGGCGGTGAAGGCCACTTCTTCGCCTGCCATTGTGGCGGTCGGACCGGTCAGTGTGGTGGTTGTTACTTCGGACACCTCGACGGTGTGGTTGGCGGAGGTCGATTCGAGGAATGCGGGGGTGCCGGAGAAGACTGCGGAGATCTCGTAGGTGCCGGCGGCCTCAAAGGTGTGGGGCAAGGCGGCGATGCCGTCCGCGTTGACCTCGACGGCGGGGCCGAGATCGGTTTCGCCGTCCTTGAATTGGACGGTGCCTCCGGCCGGGTTCGGCGTGATCTGGGCGGTGAAGGCTACTTCTTCGCCGGTCAGCGCGGTGGTCGGACCGGTCAGTGTGGTGCTGGTGCCCTCGTTGACCTCGACGGCGTGGTTGCCGGAGGTCGATCCGGTGAACCAGGGTGCACCGGAGTAGACGGCGGAGATCTCGTAGGTGCCTGAGGCGCCGAAGGTGTGGGGCAGGGTAGCAACGCCGTCCGCGTTGACCTCGACGGCGGGGCCGAGATCGGTTTCGCCATTCTTGAATTGGACGGTGCCACCAGTCGGAATCGGCGTGACCTGGGCGGTGAAGGCCACTTCTTCGCCGGTCAGCGCGGTGGTCGGACCGGTCAGTGTGGTGCTGGTGACTTCGGGTGCAGCCACCGTTACGGTCTGCGTATCCGACTGCGAGCTATTCGCTCTCGACGTTTTGGGGAATTTCGCAGAAAGTGTGTGCTCACCATCGGTGTCCGGAGTCCACTCGATTGTCGCCACACCGTCGTCGTTCAACCGGCCGTCGCCGATCTTGGTGTCGCCGTCGTGGAAGTCGACCTTGTCGCCCTCATGGCCACCGGTCACCGTGGCGCTCAGGGTAACCGGCGCTCCGACCACAGCAGTAGGCACCGGACCCAGCGTCGTGGACGTGTTGTTCATGTCGACGGTGATACTCGGGCCCTTGGTCTTGTACGACCCGCTGCCGAGGGAGCCGTCATAGCTCAGCCCCGTCTTCAGCGCGACATCGCGCTCACAGTCCGCGCCAACTCGGTACTTGAATTCGAACGTTCGCGAGCGGGGGTCCAGGATCGGTCTGATCGGCCACTTGGTGAGGTTGCCTTCGACTTTGGCCCAATCGTTACCCGTACTGGCGCTGTAGCTCTTCCCGTCCACCTTCGCCGATACGAATTCCAGACAGGCCGGGTGCCAGTCCTTCACCTCGTAGATGTACTCCGTGACACCACCAAACTCTTTGTAGATCTTCGTCTTCGAGGTGAAGGTGTCTCCCTCGCGGGGGTCGACGTTGCTGATCGTGCGGGTGAACTTGGTGTTGCCGTCGTTCCACGTTTTCGATTCGGAAGCCGCACTCGCGGTGCCGGCACCGACCGCCACCGCGAGTCCCGCGGCCATCGCCACGGTACCCACACCGCCGACTACGCGGCGAATGTTCCTGACAAACATGCAGATATCCCCTCCACGACGGACCGAAGACACCAAAATGACGTCTGGCCGTCCAGATTTCTCGTAGTATCCAGCGCTGACAATTCCGTGCAGTAGACCACATCGGTTGCAGACGCAATGGCCTTTTCCAGGACTGGTGTGGTGGTGTCCCTCACAGGTCCCACAACCGACAAATAGGTGATCGTAGACGGACGGCCTCGAGCATGACTCGGCCGCCCCACGTCGATGGGGCGGCACCGAATCTGTTGCCACGCAGTGTTGCCGAAACCCCTTCGATCGATAAGACCGAAGATCCCGGATGCGGGGGTCTATGTGGTGTAGAGGGCGGTGATGTCGTCCGCGAAGCTCTGCTGCACCACGTTGCGCTTGAGCTTCATGGTGGGCGTGAGTTCACCGGTTTCCTCGGTGAAGTCCACCGGGAGGATCCGGAACTTCTTGATCGCCTCGGCGTGCGAGACAAGGGAGTTGGCCTCGGTAACGGCAGCATCGATCTCGGCGACCAGGTCGGCGTCGGTGAGAAGATCAGTGACCTTCATGTCGGACGATTTGCCGTGACGCTCGTTCCACGCCGGGAGTGACTCGGCGTCGATGGTGATCAGGGCGCCGATGTACGGCTGCTGATCGCCTACCACGATGGCCTGGCTGATGAGGGGGTGGGCGCGAAGTCGGTCCTCCAACGGTGCGGGAGAGACGTTCTTGCCGCCGGCTGTGACAATGATCTCTTTCTTGCGTCCGGTGATCGTGATGTAGCCCTCGGCGTCGACCGAGCCCAGGTCGCCGGTGTGGAACCAGCCGTTCTCGAGAGCCTCGGCGGTGGCACTCTCGTTCTGCCAGTACCCGTCGAACACAACTGGTCCCGACAAGAGTATTTCGCCGTCTTCGGCGATTCGAACCGAGTTGCCCGACAACGGTTTGCCTACAGTGCCGACCTTCTGTTCACCGATCGTGTTGACGGCGAATGCGGCGGACGTCTCTGTGAGGCCGTAGCCCTCGTAGATGGTGATGCCGATCCCGCGGAAGAAGTGACCGAGGCGGGCACCGAGCGGTGCGCCGCCGGAGATCGCGAGCTGGCACTTGCCGCCGAGGGCGACGCGCAGCTTGGAGAATACGAGCTTGTCGAACAGCGCGTGCTTGGCCCTGAGGACCAGTCCGGCGCCACCCTTGTCCTGGGCCTCGCTCCAGGCGATCGCGGTTTCGGCGGCGGCGTCGAAAATTTTTCCCTTGCCCTCGCTGTGCGCCTTGCTGCGCGCGCTGTTGTAGACCTTCTCGAACACGCGGGGGACGGACAGGATGAAATCGGGTCGGAACTCTCCGAACGTGGGGACGAGGTTCGGGATGTCGCTTGTGTGCCCGAGCGTGGCGCCGGCATCGAATGACGCGATGCTCACCGCGCGAGCGAGGACGTGCGCCATCGGCAGGAACATGAGAGTGCTGACACCGGGGGTCTTCAGTATTGTTCCGAGGCTCGAATCGAGGATGCCCTTCGACTCGGCGACGAGGTTCGCGTGGGTGAGCTGACAACCCTTCGGCCGTCCGGTCGTACCCGAGGTGTAGATGAGAGTGGCGGGATCTGCAGCCTTCAACGCTGCGACCCGGGCCTGTACCTCTGAGTCCGGTACGTCAGTGCCCCGCGCGATGAGCTCTTCGACGGCTCCGCTGCCCCCGTTAGCAGGATCGATCTGGTAGACGCCTCGCAGCGCCGGCGCCTCGGCTGCGACGGCCTCGACCGTGGCGGAATGCCCCGCGTTCTCGACAATGAGATATATGGCCGCGGAGTCCTCGAGGATCCAGCGGACCTGCTCGGCGGAGGATGTCTCGTAGATGGGCACGGTGACACCGCCTGCGGCCCAGATCGCAAAGTCGATCAGGGGCCACTCGTACCGGGTGGCCGACATCAACGCGACCCGGTCACCTTGCTGCACGCCGAGAGCGATGAAGCCCTTGGCCACTGCGGTGACCTGCTCCGCGAACTCGGCGGATGTGACGTCGGACCAGCTTCCGCCGATCTTTCGCTTGTAGACGACCAGTTTCGGGTCGGCAGCGGCATGGGCGAACACCGAGTCGACCGCGGAGGAGTCCTCCTTGATGGTGAACGACAGTGGCGCGCTGAACTCGGGCACGAAAACCTCCGACACAGAAAGAACTTTGCAGTAAGATTGCTGGGTTCAACTCTAGACCGTTCCCCGGATCATCCATGTTCAGCCCGACGGAGGGCGCAAGAGCCCACGTCACCCGGGTTGTTCCGAACCGGGGCGGGGGCGCGGAACAGTGGTATGTGAAGCTAGTTTCTGTGAGCAGCATTCAGGTTGCAGACCAGACGTTCATCGTGGCCTCGCCGCGGAGGGTCGCGGCGGCGATCGCGCCGCGAGGCCGCTGGCGCCGATGGTGGCCCGATCTGACGCTCGAGGTCCGGGAGGACCGCGCCGAGAAGGGCATCCGCTGGACCGTGACCGGTCCGCTCAGCGGCACGATGGAGGTGTGGCTCGAGCCCGTGATGGACGGGGTCGTCGTTCACTACTTCCTTCACGCTGAACCGGTGCCCGCAGGTGGATCCCTGGATCTGGCTGCGCTGAACCGTCGTCGTCGCGTCGAGGGCAAGGTGATGTCCTTCGAGGTGAAGAAGGAACTCGAAGCGGGGCGACCGGCAGGCGAACCGCCATCCTGATCCCGAGCGGCCCCGCCGCGGTCGAACCGACATTGTGTCGAGGCGCAGAGATCGTGTGTGATAGTCGGGCAGGTCGTAGACATCAGGACATAGACATAGGAAACCGTTAACGGCGAAGCCCGGCCATCGGTGCGCGGGCCTGTCAGGTGAAAGGAAGAGTTCACTCCATGCCCGAGAGGACCAAGAGGTCGATCAGAATCGAGGCGCCGCCCGACCGGGTGATGGACGTGATCGCGGACTTCGCCGCATATCCGGCATGGGTCACGGCTGCGAAATCCGTCGAAGTTGTCGAGCCTGGAGAGCATGGCCGGGCCGCTCAAGTGCGCTTCATGCTCGATGCGGGAATGGTCAAGGACACATACGTGCTGCGTTACGACTGGGCGCCCGATGGCAAATCCGTCAGCTGGGAACTCGTATCGGGCGAGATCCAGAAGTCGCAATTCGGCTCGTACGTGCTCGAGGAAGCTGCTGAGGGCGGCACCACCGTTACGTATGAACTCACCGTCGACCTCACCATCCCGATGATCGGCTTGTTCAAACGAAAAGCAGAGAAAGCAATCACTGACAGCGCGCTCAAAGAACTCAAGAAACGGGTAGAAGGCTGAACAGCGAGCATGAACCCGGACCTGCCCGGGTCCAATTCTTTGTAGGAAAAGGGGGCGTCGGGAAGACCACGCTCGCCGCCGCGACAGCGCAAACGGCCGCCGAGAGCGGGCATCGGACGCTTCTCGTTTCCCTCGACCAGGCTCACTCCGTTGCCGACGTACTCGGGATCGGCGGCGCCAGGGAGATCGTGTCGATAGACACCGACTTCGACGTCATCGAGCTGGATACGCTCTCTTTGCTCGAATCGCAATTCCGGAGTCTGGCAGGAGTTCTCGCTGCGGCAGGCGCTCACGAGCACGGCGGTCAGGTGTCGGCGCTCGAACCGGAGGAGTTGACCGGTCTCCCTGGAGTGCAGGACGTGCTCGGGCTCTGTGAGATCGTTCGGTTCGCGACCGAGGGCAACTACGACGCCGTCGTGGTCGACTGTCCCCCCACCGCGGACAGCTTGCGAACACTCGCCTCACCTGCGATGGCTCTGGACTACATAGAGCGAGTGTGGCCGCAGCATCGCCGAATGACCGCGGCATTGGGGTCCGATCCGAGGCTGGTCATGCTGGTGGCATTGATCGAACACGTGGTGTCCACGGTTGGCAGGGTCCGTGAACTGCTTGCGGATCGCTCCAAAACTACTGTGCGCCTAGTGACGACACCGGAACGAATGGTGTTGGCCGAAACCCGGCGCACGGTGGTGGCCGCAGCCTTGTCCGGGCTGCACGTCGACGCAATCCTGGTGAACAAACTTCTGCCGCAATTTGATTCACCGACGGGAAGCGTGGACCCTGGTGTGGCCTGGTTGATCAGGAGACGAGCGCTTCAACAGAGAGTGCTCTCGGAGCTCGCCGCCAGCGCAGGCGCCACCACGATCCTCTCCGTGAAACGGTCGGTCACGGAGCCGGTAGGGTTGGCCGATCTCGGCAGTATCGCCCGGGAGTTGTATTGCGACACCGTGGACGCGGTTGCGGTGTTGGGGAAGAACCCACCTGCGGTGCGGGTGGGGCTGGAATCGGGAGCCGGTGTGGATTCTGTGTACACGATGCGGATGTATCTGCCGCTCGTGAACCCGTCGACGTTGACGCTGGGGCGAGTGGAGGACGACTTGGTAGTTGGGGCTGAAGGGGTGCGCCGCCGGGTACGGCTCGCCTCTGTGCTGCGGCGGTGCGCGGTTGCGGACGCAGAACTCGACGGCACCGACCTCGTTGTGCGATTCACGCCCGATCCCCAGGTGTGGCCGGTATGAACGATGATCACGCGCAGGTAATGGAGGAACTGCGGGTCCTCGCAGAGACAGCCCTCGACCGTCTCGAGCCGATTGTGCAACGCCTTGTGGCGCCGCACGTGCAGGAGTCGCCCGAATCAGAGCCTTCGGGCACCGGCCAGTGGTCGGGATGTGCTTGGTGCCCTGTCTGCGCCCTTGCGGCACTGATTCGCGGTGAACAACACGACCTGTTGACCTTGCTTGCCGAGCAGGCGACTGTCCTGATCGCGCTGTTGCGACAGCTTCTCGAAGAGCACAGTGCCCACGGCTCGGACAGGAGACCCGACGGGGCACAGGCTTCGGCAACGGGGTCTGCTGCCCCGGACGGTGCCCCCGACGCAACACCGGCCGGTGGTTCTACGTTCGTTCCGATCGAGGTCACGATCAAGCCCTGACATTGCGCGGTTCGGGCACGGCTGTCGGCAAGCGACTGTTGCGGGAACGACGCGGATTGCAGATCTGGGGCGTGTCCAGGAGCCTGCTTCGGCACAATCGTGTGCATGACTAATGCCGCGAGCAGCGCGACGGACGCCAGTTCGGCACTGACTATCGGCATCGATGTGGGTGGAACGAGCATCCGGGCATCGGTGGTCGATTCGTCGGGTGAGGTGCTGGATTCGCTCCAGTCGCCGACCCCGGCGTCGGCTTCGGCACTCGAGAACGGTCTCGACCGCGCGGTGCGCGAGTTGGGGGCGCGGCACGACGTTGCAGCGGTCGGGTTGGCGGTCGCCGGATTCGTTACACCCGACCGCACCACCGTGCGGTTCGCACCGCACCTGCCATGGGTAGGTGCTCCCGTGGGCCGCGACCTCGCAGCGCGGTTGGGTCTTCCGGTGATTCTCGAACACGATGTAAATGCCGCCGCATGGGCCGAACACCGATTCGGCGCGGCCTCCGGTGGCCGGAACGTGTTGGTGCTCGCCATCGGCACGGGTATCGGCGCGGCGCTGCTCGCGGATGGGCAGTTGTACCGCGGCACTCATGGCGTCGCGCCCGAACTCGGGCACATCCAGGTCGTTCCCGGCGGTCGTCCGTGTGCCTGCGGGAAACGTGGCTGCTGGGAGCGGTACTGCAGCGGAACCGCCCTGGTCGACACCGCGATCGAACTGTTGGCTGCGGACCCGGCGACTTCGACGCTGCTCGCCAGAGAGGTTGCCGTCGACCCAGGTGGGCTGACCGGCCTGCGCATCGGCGGCGCCGCGCACGACGGAGATCCGTTGGCACTGGAGACGATGCGAGAATTCGCTCGGTGGTTGGGCGTGGGACTGGCGCTGGTAGGTGACGTGTACGACCCGGATCTCGTTGTGATCGCGGGTGGTGTCGCCAGTTCGGCGCCACTGTTCATCGACGAAGCCCGCGAGCACTATGCCGCATTGACGACGGGTGCAGGGCATCGGCCGCTCGCCCGGATCCGGCCGACTCAGCTGGGTGAGGCGGCCGGCATGATCGGAGCGGCCGAACTTGCCCGAGCTGTTCTACCCGAATAGGCAAGCTGACGTCCGCCCGATCCGCGGAGCCCCGCAGAGCGATGCCGTCCGGGGTACCTTGGCGTGTGTAGCGGCCCCAAACCACCCAAAGTAGAGTCGATCCGAGTGAGGCTTGGGTTGTGAACGGGAGGGACGGAATGTTCTATTGGCTTTTCAAGTATGTCTTGCTGGGGCCGTTGCTCTGGGTGCTGGGCCGGCCGACGGTGAAGGGCATCGAGAACATTCCGGCCGAGGGCGGAGCCATCGTGGCGAGCAACCATCAAGCGGTCTTGGATTCGTTCTTCCTACCGTTGCGGGTACGACGGAGGATGACTTTTCTCGCCAAGCGAGAGTACTTCACGGGGACCGGGATCAAGGGAGCATTCCAGCGCTGGTTCTTCTCGGTGGTCGGCCAGGTGCCGATCGACCGGACGGGCGCCGACGCCGCACAGGATGCCCTGAATGCGGGACTTCGGGTCCTGTCGGATGGCAAACTGCTCGGAATCTATCCCGAGGGCACCCGCTCACCCGACGGACGCTTGTACAAAGGCAAGACGGGCCTTGCGCGGTTGGCGCTCGAGTCAGGGGCGAAGGTCATTCCCGTCGCCATGATCGGAACGGCGAAGGTCAACCCGATCGGGTCACGAATGTGGCGGCCGGCGAAGGTCACCATCCGAGTCGGGGAGCCGATCGACTTCTCGCGTTTCGAGGGCATGGGCGGCAATCGTTTCGTCGAGCGCGCGATCACCGATGAGGTCATGTACTCGCTGATGAAGCTGTCGGGTCAGGAATACGTCGACATCTACGCGGCGACCGTGAAGAAGACGACACCCGCAGCGGGGGGCGGCTCGGTATCCAATGTGGCCCCGGGACCCGATGCCGCCGATGTCACGCGCTTGCCCGACACAAAGGCTAGTTGAGGCGCGCCTTTCCAGCTGCCCAGCTTCTCAGCCGACCGGAACGGTCGAATCGCTGAGATTCCTCGATCGGTCGTCGCCGGACTGAGACGGTCGCGCTCGGAACGAGAAGATCGTGACAAGCACGACTGCCAGCGCCCACCACACGTACGAAGAGGCGAGGAACTGGTCCCAGAGATTCCAATGGGTGCCACTCCAACGGCCCGCGCCCAGTTTCCAGTGGGCGGCCGACATGAAGACGACCAGGCCGGAGAGGGCAGTGATGGCCAAGGCGATACTGCGGCGCCGGTAGGAGAGGATCCCGAGTACGAAGACGACCAGCGTCGACCACACCCAATGGTGCGACCAGGACACCGGTGAAGCCAGCAGGCCGAGGATCGCGTTGAGCCCCAGCGCGAGTGTCGTTTCACCCGACCGGAGCGCGCGAACCATCGCCACCAGCGTCAGCGTGAGAACCACGGCGCACAGCAGCAGCCAGATCGCTGTGCGAGCTGGGTCGCTCAACCCGAGTCGAGCCAGCACGCCCGTGATGCTCTGGTTGGCGGGGTAGGCGGGTGCGCCGATGCGGTGGGAGTCGAAGAGGGCCTGCGTCCAGTACGTGATCGAGTCCCTCCACGCAGCGATCGCGCCCACTGCGGCAAACGCGGCAAAACTGATCAGAGCCACCATCGATGCGCGAAAGTCCTTGCGCGCCAGTAAGTATATGACGAAAATGCCTGGAGTCAGCTTGATCGCGGCGGCCAGGCCGATGAGCAACCCTCGTGGCCACGGCGTCTGCCGGGGGAGGCAGTCGGCGACTACCAGGGCCATCAACACGATGTTGATCTGTCCGTAGTCCAGTGTCGAATACACCGGCTCGAGGGCCATGGACACCGCGAGCATCCCCATGGCAGTCCATGCCAGCGTCTTGCGTGGCCCGATGCCGAGCGAGTCGAGGGTGACTGCGAGCACGCCGAGCAGAGCGATCAGCGACAGGGTCGTCACGACGGTCCCAGCCGTCGCCAGTGACATCGTCGCCAGTGGACTGAAGACCATGGCGGCGAACGGTGGGTACGTGAACGGTAGGAAGTTGCCCATCTGGATAGGAGGCATCGACCCGTACAGAGTCGAACCGTCCAAGAAGACGGAACCACCGAGGCGGTAGACGTCGAGATCGAGGCGGTAGTAGTGGCCGAAGTCCCGGAAACCGGGCAAGCCCAGCAGGTTGTAGGTGAAGCCGACAGCGAGCCCGGCGAGAATGAGGACTCGGACCGCGAACCACCCGATGCGAAGATGTGGAGGCGCCGGCGGTGCGTCGACGGAATCCGTGACGAGGATGGCTGGATATCGACCGTCCGAGGTCAGGCGCACCGAAGACTCCTTCGTAAGGTAGGGGTGGATCGGATTGACGCGGGCGGGTCAGGCATAGTTTACGGGCGTGCGCTACTTCTACGATTGCGAATTCATCGAAGATGGTCGCACCATCGACCTGGTGTCGATCGGGGTGGTCGCAGAGGACGGTCGTGAATTCTACGCGGTGTCAACCGATTTCGACCCAGGTCGGGCGGGAGCGTGGGTGCGCAGTAATGTGCTGCCAAAGCTGCCGCCGCGGTCGTCACCGCTGTGGAAGAGCCGAGACCGCATTCGCGACGATCTCTTCGCTTTCCTGGTTCCCCGGCCAGGCGTAGTCCCCGAGCTTTGGGCGTGGGTGGCTGCCTATGATCACGTCGCGCTGTGTCAGCTCTGGGGGGACATGACGCAACTGCCGCAGTCGTTGCCCCGATACACGCATGAGCTCCGGCAATATTGGGAGGAACACGGCAGCCCAACGCTTCCTTCCGCTCCCGGCGACGCGCACGACGCCCTGGCGGATGCCCGGCACAACCTTGCGAAGTTCGAGGCTGTACAGGCGGCGCGGTCACTGCGGTGACCTGGCTCGCGTGACCTGAGTCGCCCAATTTCCGTGTGAGCGAATACCCTGTAGGGGTGAATTGGACTGTCGACGTGCCGATTGACCGCTTGCCCGTGCTTCCGCCGCTGCCCGGCGCGATGCGAAAGCAGCTCGACGCCGCTCTGGCCAGGCCCGCCGAGCAGCAGCCGCAATGGCCAGAAGGTCATGCGGCCGCCATGCGGACAGTTCTCGAAAGCGTGCCACCGATCACGGTGGCCAGTGAGGTCGTGGCTCTGCAGTCGAAGCTGGCTCAGGTGGCGCGCGGAGAAGCTTTCCTGCTTCAGGGCGGCGACTGTGCCGAGACCTTCGCCGACAACACAGAACCGCACATCAAGGGCAACATCCGAACGTTGCTGCAGATGGCCGTCGTCCTCACCTACGGCGCGAGCCTGCCCGTCGTCAAGGTCGCCCGCATCGCGGGGCAGTATGCCAAGCCGCGGTCGTCGAATGTCGACGCGCTCGGGTTGCCGTCATACCGCGGCGACATGATCAACTCTCTTGTCGCGGATGAGGCCGTGCGTGCGCACGACCCCTCTCGGCTCGTCAGGGCCTACGCGAATGCGAGCGCTGCGATGAATCTGGTCCGTGCCCTCACAGGTTCGGGCATGGCCGACTTGCACAGGGTGCACGATTGGAACCGCGAATTCGTCTCGTCTTCCCCGGCAGGCGCCCGCTACGAGGCAATCGCGGCGGAGATCGACAGAGGCTTGCAGTTCATGAACGCGTGTGGCGTCTCGGATCCCAGCCTGAAACAGGCGCAGATCTTCGCCAGCCACGAGGCACTCGTCCTTGATTACGAACGTGCAATGTTGCGGCTGGACACCGAGGGTGACCATCCGAAGTTGTATGACCTGTCGGCTCACTTCCTCTGGGTCGGGGACCGCACTCGCCAACTCGACGGCGCGCATATCGCGTTCGCGGAGCTCTTGTCGAACCCGATCGGCGTGAAGATCGGTCCCACTACCACGCCGGAGATGGCGGTCGAATACGTCGAGCGTCTCGACCCGACCAACATGCCTGGCCGTTTGACACTCATCTCCCGCATGGGCAACGGCAAGGTTCGTGAGGTGCTGCCGCCCATCATCGAGAAGGTTCAGGCAACCGGACACCAGGTGATCTGGCAGTGCGACCCGATGCACGGGAACACGCACGAGGCATCCACCGGCTACAAGACCCGGCACTTCGACCGCATCGTCGATGAGGTCCAGGGATTCTTCGAGGTTCACAACCGCCTCGGCACCCACCCCGGCGGCATCCACGTCGAGCTCACTGGCGAGGACGTCACCGAATGCCTCGGCGGTGCACAGGACATCTCCGACGTGGATCTTTCCGGTCGCTACGAGACCGCATGCGACCCGAGGCTGAATACGCAGCAGTCGCTCGAACTCGCTTTCCTGGTGGCAGAGATGTTGCGCGGCTGACCGCCGCATGTCTGCTCAGGCCCTCACTGCCCTGCTCCCGCGGGGTCAGGGCAGTGAGACCAGCGTGACTGTGCTTCCCGGCCTCACCAGGTCGCCGCTGCTTGGATTCTGACTGATGACGAGCGAGTGGTCGGTACGTGCAACCTGACGTACCTCTACGTCGAGTCCTAGGCGGTTCAGTTCTTCACGTGCGTACCCGGTGTTCTCGCCGACCAGCGACGGTACTCGAACTGCATTGGACACGCTCAACGTGACGCTCGTACCAGCGTCCACGCGAGTGCCGGCCTCCGGGTCTGTGGTGATCGCATTTCCGGCCTCGACACTGCGGTCGAAGTCTGTGGTGGTGTCTTGCACGACGATGCCGACCGCATCGAGTGCGGCACGTGCTTCGGCCTCGGACATCCCTTTGACATCGGGAATGTCAACTGGTGGGGCGCCTTTGCTGATGATGACTTTGACATCCGAACCGGTTGTGAGTTCGGTTCCCGGCGGTGGATCCAACGCGGCCACCCCACCGGTCGGAACGTTCGCGCTGAATGCTTCACCACCGTCGACAGGGGTGAACGTGCGGTCTCGTAGTTCCTGCTCGATTTGGCCGCGCTCGTTGCCGACGGCCAGGGCCGGGACCGTCGGCCTGCCGAGGGACACCAGGAGAGCCACTGTGCCGTCACGGGGGATCCGTGACCCCGCTGTCGGATCGGTTCCCAACACCGTGTCGGCGGCCGACTCATCCGAGTACTGGCCGCGGACTTCCGTGGTGAGCCCGGCCGATTCGATCGCGGTCAAGGCGGCGTCGCGGTCCATACCCTCGATGGACGGGACCGCGGTATACCGGCCCGAACCCATCCACCAACCCCCGATTCCCACTGTCAGGGTGAGCATCAGGATTATGAACAGCCACACGATCGTGGTGCGCCGGGACCGTCGGCGCTGGACGGCGAAGTCCGCGTAATGGTATCCGTCTCCGGCTTCGCCCGAGGGGGCGAGGTCGTGCCCCCCGTCGAACGGGGGGCGTGGCGTATGGGTGGTAACGAGCCGAGTGTGCTGGGTGCCGGGTTTCTCGGGTATCGCGGTGGTAGGGGCGACAGCGTCGCTCGGTGGGACTCGCACCGTGGCGGCGGGTGGGACTCGCACCGGGGCGGCAGGTGGGGGGCCCGCAGCAGACGGCGAGGCGGAACGGTGGGCCGATGAGACGGGATGCGGTGATGGGGCAGGCGTCGCTGCCGCCGCGAGGTGCTGCGCCGAGCGTCGCGGTGCCGGTACCCGGTAATCGGGCAGGTCGAGTGCGGTTGCAATGCTGCGCAGCGCTGTCGCCATCTGCTCTGCGTTGGCGAAGCGGTGGGACGGTTCGCGGTTGGTGGCCTCGGCGACGAAATCGTCGAACTCGGGCGGGACACCGGCAATGAAGGAACCGGGCAGGGGAACATCCTGGTTGATCCGCTGGTAGGCAACGGAAAGGGACGTATCACCGGTGAACGGGGTGCGCCCGGTGAGTAGTTCGAACACGAGGACGCCGGTGGCGTAGACGTCGCTGCGGGTGTCTGCGGCCCCGGATGTCACCTGTTCGGGTGACAGGTAGGCTGCCGTGCCCAGAATCACGCTACTCGACGTGGCAGTCGATGCGGCCGCGGCGCGTACGAGGCCGAAGTCCGCGATCTTCACGTCGCCACCGTCTGAGATCAGAATGTTCTCGGGTTTGACGTCGCGGTGCACGAGCCCGGCATGGTGAGCGACGGCGAGCGCATCGAGAACGGGACCTGTGACCGCGGCGACGGCGTGCGGGGGCATCGGTCCACGTTCGCGCAGGAGTTCGCGGAGCGTTCCTCCCTCTACGAGTTCCATCACGAGGAACACGTGTTCGTTGTCGTGTCCCTGGTCGTAGACAGCGACGAGGGCCGGGTGCTTGAGCCGTGCTACCGAGCGCGCTTCGAGCTCGAACCTGGTGATGAACGCCGGATCGGAGGCGAACTGTGGATCCATGACTTTGATGGCCACCGGACGATCGAGGCGAGTGTCGAGGCCCCGGTAGACGGTGGACATGCCACCGCGCGCGATCGTGGCGTCCACCCGATAACGCCGGTCGAGTAGTTTTCCGATCAAGCGTTGACCTCCATCGTGCACTGTGTCGATGCCCCCCGTGTGTGTGCGGCCCGCTCGCGCGGGCTCTTCAATCGTAGCCAGCTACACCGACCGGTAGCGTCAGGCGGGAAGCAAGGGGATAACTTAGGGGAGTGAGTGCGATCCCTTACTGTGACGATGTCTTGGACCCCTCCGTCTCGTTGCTTCAATTGGCGGATGTCGCGAAGAACCTAGGCGTGCCGGTCACCCGAGTGCAGCAGCTGCTGCGCGACCACCAGTTGCTCGCCGTTCGTCGCGATGGTGTGCCAGGCGTTCCCGAGGTCTTCTTCGACGATGACGGCAGAATCGTCAAGTCGCTGCCCGGACTGATCGCTGTGCTGCACGACGGTGGATTCAGCGACGAGGAAATGCTGCTGTGGATGTTCCGCAGCGATGACAGCCTGCCCGGCACGCCCGCGCAGGCCCTGCATGGTCACCTTGCCCGCGAAGTGATCCGGCGCGCTCAGGCTCTAGGTTTCTGATCAGTGGCTGCCGCGGCTCCGGTTGCGCGTGAGTAGCGCGAGCCGGGTGAATTGGGGGAGCGCAACCGCCCACCTTTCTCTCCGGGGCACTGTGGCGCGACGGTCGAGAACCCGGTAATCACCGCGTTCGATTTCGTCGAGAATGCGCGAATACAGCACGAACGCGGTTCGGATGCCGGGTTGCACGCGGCGGTCGAGCATGGCAATGCCGGGTTCTGCGGACCGATACACCGACCGTGTGATCGAAATGAGGTGGGCGAGCGCCCGCACGATCCGCTGGTCGGTCCTTCCTGTGCGCCGGCAGAACTCGAGTAGTTCGGTATCGACGCCGAACGCGTTCAGCTCGCCTGTCGGCAGGTAGACACGGCCTCGGTCCAGATCCTCGCCGACGTCGCGCAGGAAGTTGGTGAGCTGGAACGCTTCGCCGAGAGCGGCGGCGTATGGTTCGGCGTCCGCCATCCGTCCGGTGGTCCCGAGGACGGGCAACATCTGCAGCCCGACCACGACCGCCGAACCGTACATGTAGGTCCGTAGTTCGTCCATGGTGCTGTATCGGGCTCGGTGTGCTGGCGTTCCGGGCACATCCATCCGCATGGAGTGCAAGAACGCGAAGAAGTAGTCGTGCGGGATGTCGAAATGAGCCACAGTGTCGAGAAACGCGGGTAGCACCCGGGCCATTTCTGCGGTGCACGTACTCGAGCCGACCGCCCTTCGATCGGAGAAACACAGTCGCAGCATGGCGTCGACTCGATCGAGCTCCGCGGCAACATCCTGGTTAGACAGTCCTGGTTCGACGTCGACGATGTCGTCTACTGTGCGGGCGAACCCGTACAACGAATGCGCCGCGGACCGCCGTCGTGGGGGAAGCAACCGGGTCGCCAGGTAATAGGTGCGTCCGTGCTCCGCAGCAACCGCGCCACAGTATCGATAACTATCCGACAGATCGATCACGGCGCGTCACTCGACGGCGGGTGCCGGCGTAGCGTGCGCTGGGCTGGACGTGCGTTCGACCTCCTGTGGGCGTTGACGCGGGGTGCGAAGACGCAGCGGGTCGACCGACCGCAGCGACTTCGCGGCGACTACCGCCGCGAACGTTGCGAGTGCTACGTGGGGGAAGGTGTAGAGGCCGATCGATCCGTCGGGTTGGAATACGAGCATCAACCAAGTGGACAACCCGACGAGGATCATCAACGTTCTCACCGACAACGCGAAACCTGCGGCAATCGCAATCGGCCACGAGTAGTACCAGGGCAGAGCAGCAGGCGAGAGAATCACGATCGCGACCAGGACGATCAGGATTCCGAGGATCGCGTCGCGCTCGGTCTTCCGGTACCGCCACCAGGTTGCCAGCACGATCACCACGAGGGCGAAAGCGCTGATCGGACGTGTGATCGCCAGTACCTCACCGAGTCGCAAATCGGCGAACCACGAGGTTCCGACTGTTATGACGTGGGCGACGATCGTCGGCAGCGACAACCAGTTGATGATCTTGTTGGAGCCGGACAGTGCGCTCATCCAGCCGAGCCCGACACCGGTGACGGCGGAAGCCCCGGCGAAGATGACCACGAACACCGCGAATCCCGAGCCTGCGGTCTTCGCGAACAACGTGAGCGCAGATGTGGGTGGGCGGCCTTCTGCCTGGGCTTTCTCCCGCTCGTGCACCATCCAGATCCACACGATGAAGGGAAGTGCGGCGCCCGCGGTGGCTTTGATCGCCACGGCCACCGACACGACCGCGATTCCCGCGAGGTGATGACGCTCCAGCGCAAGCGCGATTCCCGCCATCATCAAGCCGACCATCAGGAGTTCGTTGTGGACACCGCCGATGAGATGGATCAGGACCAGAGGATTGAGTACGGCGAGCCACAGTGCGATGGCAGGGTTGCCGCCGAGATGCCGTGCGAGGTGTGGGACTGCCCAGACCATGAGGGCGAGTCCCGGCAGCATCGTGATTCGAAGAAGCATGGTGCCTGCGATCACGTTGTCGCCGGTCAATGCCGTGATTCCCTGGCTCAGAAGCAGGAACAGCGGGCCGTAGGGCGCGGTGGTCGTGGTCCACACGTTGCTGACGTTGTCGAGCAGGATTCCCGGGTTCACCACCGGCCCCACGGCGTACGGGTCGAACCCGTCACGCAGCAGGGCGCCCTGTGCGAGGTAGGAATAGGCATCTCGGCTGAACATGGGCACGGACAGCAACAGAGGCGCGATCCACACCGGCACGATCCACCGCAACTGTCCCAGGCTGACGTTCCCACCGAGCGTCGCGCGGCCCAACCGTACCCAGGCCGCAATCATCGACACGACGCCGACCCAGATGATCACGGTCGAGAGGATCTGGCCGTGGCCGAACCGCAACCAGGACAGGTGCATCGACTCGAGGAGAGGGTCCACACGGCGGACGCTGCCCGCGCCGAACCCGCCGAAGGTGATCATTGCCGCGCCGGCGAAACCAAGGATCGCGGCGTGCCCCTCGGGGCTACGGAGGAAGTCGGCCACGATCTGTAGCCGCGGCCACCGTGGCGTGGTCGTCTCAGGCGCGACGTTCGCTTGCCGGGCAGAGGACGTCATGACTGCAGATATCTCCCCGACGTGAGTTCGGTTGCGCTCGTCATCGCGCGAATCGGATGGTCGAGGAGTCAGTTTAATTGCTATTGGAACCGGTCTTCACCATCCCGTGCGTTCAATGCCGCCGAATTCAGGCTTTCGACGGCCCCACGACCCGCGCGGCGGCGAGTCTGCCCGACAACAGAACGGAGGGAACTCCGACGCCAGGAACGGTCCCAGAGCCGGCGAGGACGACGTTGTCCAGGCCTGTGACCAGGTTTGGACGCCGAAACGGTCCTGTCTGTCGGAACACGTGTGCGGCCGCGAACGGGCTGCCCGCGGACATCCCCTTGCCGAGCCAGGTCAGCGGGGTGTCGACATGGTCAATTGCGAAGTGCGTCACGATTTCGGTGTATCCGCGTGTCTCGAGTTCACGCAGGAGTTCGTTCACGTAAGGCTCGGTCAAGCGAGACCAGTCCAGGTGGGCGCTGTGCAGGTTTGGGCACGGTGCCAGCACCGACAGGGGTTCCACGAGGATTCCCTCCCTGTTGATGACCAGGCCCGGGTCGGATACGGCGGGCCGGGTGAGCAGGAGTGAAGGGTCACTCATCAGGCGCCCGCGGCCCGACCGCGCTGTGATCTCCGCGAACGTTTTCTCCCAGGCGAGACCGAAGTCGATCGTGTGATGGCGCCGCGCAGGCCACTGCGCACTCACCGCGGTGGGCACGGTTCCGTGCAGGACCACTGCAGACGGCGACACGCGTACCCGCCTGGTCCTTCGCCGTGTCACTGGACGCAGGAGATCGTCGACGACCGCCGTGTCCGGCGTCAAGATCAGTGCGTCGCAATCGATCCGGTCACCCTCTGCGGTACAGACGGCGCCTGCGCGGCCCCCAGTGCTCTCGATGCGCGTGACCTCGGTTTCGAATCGGATCTGGCCGCCGGCAGTCGTGAGCGCATCGGCAAGGGCCAGTGCGATCGTTCGCATCCCACCGCGGGGGTAGTAGACGCCCAGCGAGGTGTCCATGTGCGCGATTGCTCCGTATACCGCGAGTGCGTCGGCGGGTGCGACCCCGGCGTACAGGGACTGGAACGTGAAGATCCTGCGAAGTCTCGGGTCGGTGACCGTGCGATCGACCCGCGCCCCGAGTCGGCCGAAGCCGCCGAGTGCTGTGAGTTTCGCCAGATCCCACGCTGCTTTGGGTGAGGAGACCAGATCGAGCGGCGAATCGAAGTTCGCATTCATGAAGCTGTCGTATTCGGCGTCGAAGATTCGACCGAGCCAGCGTCGCAGCTTCAGGTATCTGACCGATTCCTCTGGTCCGCACAATCGGGTGATCTCCGCGACCATGGCATCCGGGTCCGAGTGGACGTCCAGCGACGAACCGTCTGCGAACCGTGCGTGATAGGCAGGTGACAGGCGGTCGAGGATCAGCGCCGGATGGGTGGACTCGAGGTCGGCGCCCACGGCGGCGAGTGCGTCACGGACCAGTTCGGGCATTGTGAGCACGGTGGCGCCGTTGTCCATGTCGTAGCCCGGACCCGTGTAGGTGCCCACTCGGCCGCCCGGCGACGATTCTCGCTCGAGGACGGTGACACGCAGGCCTGCTCCTGTGAGGTGAAGAGCAGCAGACAGACCGGCAAGTCCTGCACCGACAACCACCACGTGGTCGGTGCGGCCTGGCACCGTGCGGAGTGTGCGAGCCACGCCGACCTCAGTACGTGCGCCGCGTCGCAGCGGCCGCCATTTCGGTCAGTTGCTGTTTCGCTTCGGGCGTGGCCGTGCTGGCTGCCAGAACCGATAGCGCATTCTCTACCAGTTCCTCGATTTGCATCTCCACGTCCTCGACCGCGCCGAGCGAGGCGATCACGTCCCGCAAGGCATCTACCTCCGAGTCCGATATGTCGGTGCCGACACTGCAGCGTAGCCATTCGGCGGACTCCGGGTCCACGGAGTCGGCGCGCTGCAATGCCTTGGCGAACAAGACGGTTCGTTTGCCTGCCCGGAGGTCGTCGCCCGAAGGCTTTCCCGTCACTGCCGGATCTCCGAACACCCCTAGAAGGTCGTCGCGCAATTGGAACGCGATTCCGATGTCGGTGCCGAAGCGCCGGTAGGCCGAGATGAGGTCGTCGTCGGCGCCGGCGAGCGCGGCCCCCAGATGAAGTGGCCGCTCGATCGTGTAGGCCGCGGTCTTGTACCGATTCACCTTCATGGCTGCATCCGTCGACTCGTTCGCGTGTGCTTCATTGGTGATGTCCAGGAACTGCCCACCCAGTACTTCGGTCCGCATCGCAGACCAGACAGGAGAGATGTGCACCAATGCCTCGGGACCGATTCCGGATTCCCGGACCATGTCGTCCGCCCAGGCCAGCGCGAGATCGCCGAGGAGTATGGCGACAGCCTCGCCGAAGTGAGCGGAATCGCCGTTCCAGTTGCCGTCGCGGTGGTGCTGCTCGAACTGGATGTGCACAGTAGGGCCGCCGCGGCGAGTCGTGGAGGCGTCGATGATGTCGTCGTGCAAGAGTGCACATGCCTGTACGAGCTCGAGCGCAGAGCAGGTGCGGAGCACAGGCGCGGCCTGGGGGCCGCGTGGGTCTCCGCCTGCGCCGAGCCAGCCGGTCCACGCGAAAGCCGGGCGGACCCGCTTTCCTCCACGAAGGACGAAATTCTCGAGGATCGTCACCGCTTCGCGAAAGCCGCCGCCGACCGCGTCGATCTGCCCCCTCCGGCTGGTGAAGAACTCGGCGAGGGCAACGTCGATCTCAGCTTCGAGTGCGCCGGGGCGCCTTCCAACGGACAGCGTTGCCTCCAGGGTCGAGTTTCTCGCGTGCACCGAGCGCGGCGACGGGCGTGGAGACAACCATAGTGGGCCATCCTTCGAGCGCAGCCGTGGCGCCTTTGGTTACGGGGTGGCCGGACGGCCACCAGGACGCACTACGCGCGAGGCCTCGGGCGGTATCTATGCTTGGAGGGTGACATTCGATTCCGTCAGGGGACGGGCCAGCGAGGGTTGGGTGACCCACACCCCGTCCGTCGTCGACCGGCTTCGGGCCTGCGAAAACGGCCGGGTCCCCTTTTCAGTCGAGTTCTCGCCGCCCAGGGACGAGGCGGCCGAGGCGCGTTTGTGGCGTGCAGTCCGGGAATTCGAGCGTCTGGGTCCGGCTTTCGTTTCCATGACATACGGTGCGGGCGGGTCGACGCGCGATCGTACAGTCCGAATCACCGGGCAACTTGCCGAGGAGACGACTCTCCTTCCGGTTGCGCATCTGACGGCCGTAGCGCACAGCATCGACGAACTGCGCTCGATGGTGGGGGCGTACGCCGACCGCGGAATCAGCAATATCCTGGTCCTGCGCGGAGACCCACCCGGCGATCCACTCGGTGAATGGCAGAAGCACCCCGAGGGCCTGGAGTATGCAGAAGAACTCGTCAGGCTCGTGCGCGATCTCGGTGACTTCCACGTCGGGGTGGCGTCGTTCCCGGAGGGGCATTACCGGGCTCCCGATCTTGCACACGACACCCGATACCTGGTGTCGAAGTTGCGCGCTGGTGCCGAGTATTCGATAACCCAGATGTTCTTCGATGTCGACGACTACCTGCGTTTGCGGGATCGGGTTTCGGCCTACGACGCCGAGCAGGGTGAGAAGCCGATCATTCCCGAAATCATGCCGATCACGTCGCTGCGATCGGTCCGGCGAATGCTCGAACTGTCTGGGTCGCGTCTCCCGCCGGAACTGGAGGTTCGGCTAGACCGGGCCGCCGGCGACGGCCCCGAGGAGAACCGCGCCGCGGTGCGTGAGATCGGGATAGACCTGGCCACCGAAATGAGTGAACGACTCATCGCGGAGGGTGCTCCGGGCCTGCATTTCATCACCTTGAACTTTGCCCGCGCCACTAGTGAAGTGCTGGCACGTCTCGGTGACAAAGTGGGATTGGGCCACGCGTCGGTCAACTGAGCATCCGATCCTTCCACCGGGTTCGACCGCGGCGGTGGTTGCGGTGTGACGACACCGTCAACAGCGTTGCCGCGAGGACGGACAGTGGGTGTGTGGATGCGGTGGCCGCGTCGGCGACAGTGATCGGGTGGCCACGTTCGAGCGCCCGGGCACAGAGTCGGGAAGCCGTCGCCGCGAGGTACCCCACCGCGCCCCACCTGCGTGTGCGACCACGTCCGGCCGCCAGCGCAATCGGCGGCGCGACGTAAGCCAGCAGCGCCGTGCTCAGCACGGCGACCGCGCCGATACGGGAACCGAAGGCCGTCCACAGCCAGCGGTCGTAGCCACCACGCAGAGTGGTGGCGTCGACGTACATCCGGCATGACGCGGACCGGCCTGCGAGGGCGACTTCGGTCCTTCCGCCCCGGTGGCGGAGCAGGCGTGCGAGGTCGAGGTCTTCGGTGAGGCTGTCGGCCACGGCTCGGTGACCTCCGACTCGGCGGTACTCCGCGGAATCGAAGACGAGGAACTGCCCGCACGCCACCGCCATGGACGGTCGTCGCGACCGGTTGGCGACCCGGATGGGGAGTGTCGCTGCCCACGTCCACGCGAGCAGTGGTTGCACGAGGATTTCGGTGATCGACCGTGCATCTTGGAACGGCCACGGGCTGAGCAGGCCCGCGCGTGATTCGCGTAGTGCAGAACATGCCGCGTTCAGGGCTTGCGGGCCGAGTCTCACATCTGCGTCGAGGAATACGAGAACTCCGCTGTGGCCGCGCCCCTGCTCGGCGGCGTGTTCGGCTGCTCGATGACACGCGGCGGTCTTGCCCACCCAGCCGTCCGGGGGATCCTCGGTGCCCCGGACCACTGACACACGGGGATCTCCAGCACACGCCTCCTCTGCCGCCGCGGCCGTTCCATCTGTAGAAGCATCGTCGTAGACCAGCACGGACAGATCTTCGACACCACGTTGGCGGCGTAGGTCGGCGAGGAGGTCAGGTAGCCGGTCGCATTCATTTCGAGCCGGAACGCACACCGTGACGGGTTCGGTGGTCGGGCGGGGCTCAGCGGGTAACCGCGGGGCACGGCACAGATTCGTGGCGGCCGTGGCGAATCCGGCAACAGAGATCAGCGAACCGATTCGAACGGCCCGCCCGATCGGCGACAGGCTAGTTCCGCGCCCGATCGGCGACGAAATCATGCTTTCGAGCGGTGTTTGTTGTGGTGACCACCGACCACAGGTTCCTTGTTGCGGTTCATCCAGGCGAGGGCGGCGACGATCACGGCCACCCCAAGGGACACTCCGCCCACGATGCCGGCCCAACCCGCGAAACTGCGTGTGTTGGGATCCTGGTAGCGCACCTCGGCGCGGATGGTCGAGGTGTCGCCTGCGGGGAGTGTCCACGACACGATGGAATCGCCTTGGCGTGTTCCGTTCGTCGTCACCACCGCGGACGGAAAGGCGACAGTGAACTGCACGTCGGTGCCCTGAGCCGGTACAGAAGTGAGGTCGGCCCTCCCTTCGAGGGTCACGAGATCTCCGGTCCTGCGCAACGAAATCTGGAAACTGCCGCTCGCCTGGTCGGACATCGAGCCGAGTTGTTGTACGTCGCCGAAAGTGAGGTCACTGAAGAACGCTTGGGTGCCCACGTACCCGTCCTGCTTGTATTCCTGGACGCGGATCTTGGACGACAGTGCGGCGGGGGGCGTGAGTTGCGGGCCCTCGTCCTGATCGTTCTCGGGCACGGCGGCAGCCACGATTTGGCCGGACACCCTGTCGTCGGCCGACACTCCCATCGATACCTGAACGCGCAGGCAACCAGCCAGCAGGGGAACGAGCAGGAGGGTGAGGGCCGCGAGGGACAAACCCCGGCGCCTCGAGCGGCTGTGTGTGGGAATTGAGGGCGATTGCACAGTCGTATGGTGCCAGGGGCGCGCAACGGTGTCAGGCGTGAGGGTCCGTGGCGTACATCCGGTGTCGGCGTTTGCGCCGCAGCAGGGAGGCGAGCAGGGGAACTCCTAAGATTCCCATCACGATCCAGCCGTAGATGGCGGAGTACCTCAGTTCGGGGGCGTCCAGAAACACGGAGTGGGCGAGCGCGGAACCCAGCCATGTCCACAGGAACAAGGCGATCGGGACATAGTCACGGTTCTGGGCTGCTGCGCCGGCCTCGAGTTCGATCGGGGCCTTGATCCGATCGTCGAGTCGGTCGACAGTTACGGCCATCAGCACCGCGATCAGCATCCATCCGGCGTAGTTGGTCAGCGGAATGTGTTCAAGGCCGGGCAGGCCGGAATCGGTGACACACCAGGTCCACTGGCCGTCCGCGACCATCTGCGGGTCGAGATACAGGTCCCACCCGACGACGCCGATCGTCACCAAGATGATGCGGATCGGCCGCCGGAGCGGGCCCCGCGTAAGCAATGACGCCACGCACCACACGAGGTAGAAGCCGGCTGTCCACGCCAGGGGTACCACGAGGGGAACACCCGCGAGCGCTGGTCCCAGGCGGTCGACGGCGTAGTCGTAGCAGCCGTACGGGTACCCGGTGGCCGTGCCGAGAACCTCGGAGAACAGACCGATTCCAGCGGTCGCGACCATCAGCCCGGCAGCCCAACGCACTCCCCGGGTGGCGGCCGCGTGTGTAATACAAGCCGCAGCGAGAAGGACGACTACGACTACGGTGACCACGTCGCGTACACCGCCGTGAACCAGCGGATAGAGAATCTGCGCCCCGATCGCCGCCGCCGCGAGAAAAGCCGAGAGGCGGGCGCTCATCGCCTCGCCCACAGGCGTCGTAGACCGCGCCGATCATCTCGGAGTGCGATGTGCGCAGCACTCCGGCCACTCGCGCCCGATACGCCGCCACCGGGGTGTGTCGAGGCCCCTGTCAGATACAGGCGGTCGGCGCCGGGGACGCGATGCCCCGAGAGTTCGGGTAATGGACGCCACATCATCATCTGGTCCAGCGACATCTCTACGTGCATGACATTGCCACCTAGCAGGCCCATTTCCTCTTCGAGATCCTGCGGCGACTGCACGTGCCGATCGAGCACCGATGCGCTGAACCCGGGAGCAAGTGCATCGACTTCTGCGATGATCCGATCGGCCTCGGGCCCGGCCAGATCGCTCCACCGTCGACTACCACTGAGCCGGTACGGCTGCCATTGCGACCACAGGGTCACCTGATGCTCGCCGGCAGGTGCGATCGAGGGGTCGAGGCTGCTGAAGCTCATTCCCAGAACCGCAGGACGCGGGGGGAGTTCTCCGGCCAGGGCGGCGCCGTGAGCGAGTCGTAGGTGCGCGCGATCGGATACCAGCAGTTGAAGCCCGTGGGTGACTGAGGAATCGGGCGCACTCGAGTAGTCGGGGAGTGCGTCGGTGGCCAGTCGAACAGCCATCCCGATTCCTGGCCCGATGCGAATCCGGTGACGCCAGCGATCGATCGTCCGGCTGTCGTAACCGCCGCGTTCGAGCAGGTCCAGGGTGGTGAGTACGTGACAGCCCGCCACCACTACGCGAGATCGGATCTCGCGGCCCGAGGACGTCCGGGTCGTCCACACGTCGCCTTGACGAGTCAGAGCTGTGACCGAATCGCCGAGCGAGACCGTGCCTGCGTCCGAACGTAGCCGGGATGCGAGGGCAACGGTCAGGGCGCCGCTCCCGCCGACCGCTCGGCCTGGAGGAATGGTGTGCATGAGGGCGGCGAATCCGACCATGGGAGCGGTGCCGGGTTCGGACATCGGTGGGCCCGACTGGGCGCCGAACCAGGCGAGCGCTGCCTTGAGATGTTCGCTTTCGAAGTACTCGTCGAGCAGGGCGTCCCCTGAGCCGAGGAACTGTCGGGAGAGGTCGATGCCGCCGTCGGCGGCCTCGAGTCCCCAGAAGGAGGAGAGCAGCGCGGGTGCGGTGGGCGGCTTCGAGAACGCGCGCATGACGCGGGCACTGCGCGGACCCCATACTTCGACGAAACGGCGGTACGCGTCGGCGTCGGCGGTACCACAGGATTCTCGGATGGATTGGTACGTCGCGGCGAGGCTGCGGTGGAATACGATACCGGGCCTGTCCGAACCTACCGGTGCAGGCGCAAAGGCCCACGGATCGCAATCGAGGTATCTCAGGCCGTGTGCTCCCAAGTCGAGTTCCTCGACGATCCCGGTGTGGCGCACCATGATGTGCGCGGATGAACCGCGGTCGACCTTGTGTCCGGGAAATCGCTGCACCGTCGATACGGCTCCACCGAGAACGTCGTCGCGTTCGATCACTTCGACGGACCATCCGGATCGCGCCAAGTAACACGCCGACACCAGGGCGTTGTGTCCCGAACCCACTACCACCGCATCGATCATGGGGCAGACCTTCCCGTGGGAGAAATCACAGCGGAAGCTTTCGTCCGAGCACCGCGAAGGGGCGGTTGTCGCCGCCGAATCGAAAGTGCCGCAGGACATCTTCGAAGCCGAGGCGTCGATACAGGCGCCAGGCGCGGTTGTCCTCGTCCGTCACCTCAGGCGTGGAAAGCAGGACACCCTGCTCTGGTCTGCGTTCGAGAAGGCGCAGGAGCAACGTCTCGCCGAGTTGATGCCCCTGGGCGGACGGGTGCACGTGCAGTTCGGTGAGTTCGAAGTAGTTGCCGAGAAGTCCGTCGATCTTCTCGCGTCTCCACCCGGAGTGCCGCAACCCCGAGCGGACCTGCTGGTGCCACCACTGTCCGGGAGCGCCCCTGTACCCGTATGCGATCGCTACCAGTCGAGAGGAGCCGTCTTGGGCAGATCCGTCGCCGACCGGGACAAGCGCGGCGACTGCGCACCATCCCGGGCGCCGAAGATGCTCGCTCCACATGGGCGCTCGGTGGTATTCGGTGCCGTGGGGGTAGCCCATGGCGGCGACGTAGACCGACAGCGCCTCGTGAAGGCGGTCGCGGAACTCGGCAGCAGAGAGCTCGACTACAAGGGGGGTCTGGTCGGCATGCGTGTCTACCGGTCTCACCTTTCTCTTGGAGACGTGTCAGTGGGCACAGCTATATTGAATAGATCGAACTGATGTTCGATATGAGGGATCCGGTGATGTTCGAGGGAAGCGGGCATCACCGGACCCTCGCTCTACATACCCGACTATGCCCGGCGGGGTGGTTGCACCGGGGTTTGGAGGTGTTCGAAGTGTCGACTAGCGCGGTTTCGGGACCACCCTTCGGGGATTCCCGTCGAGCAGGAAGCGCACCGCCCCCGGCGTCCAGGCGAGGGTCGGTACTTCTCGGTCGCGCAGACGCGCTCCTGTCACAATCGGCGGGAGCGAGCTCGCCGGCGGACCGATTCCACAGCGCGTATCTGGCTGCGCTGCGAGGAGCGGCGGCGATATTGGCGACTGCCGAGGTGGGGTCATCCGGTACTCGAAGGGCGCGAACGCGTAACGCATGGGTTCTCCTTGCCGATGCCGCCCCGGATTTGGCGAACTGGGCAGAGTACTTTGCAGGCCATTCGGCTACGCGAGCCGCAATCGAAGCCGGTATGTCGCGCACCTTGACCGATTGGGAGGCCGACGAGTTCTTCTTGGATGTCGGGCGGTTTCTGCAGGCCGTAGAAGATCGAATCGGGTATGACATAGGTCTCGGTTTGCGGGCGTCCTAGCCGGGATCATCGAACAGAAGGCCCCGGCCAGGGTTGCCGCGGGCGTCGGCGCGCTCGTGCGATCGTGGGGTGCCGAACGGGGATCGCGTGGGAGTCCGTAAGATTGGTCGCGAACTCGTACTCAGAGTAGGTGGTACGGGAATCGAACAGCTCGTATTATTAGATCTAGGTAGCCGCCAGAAGACGGTTACCCACCACCTCGCACCGCGAGGTGGTGGCCAACATTCCAGTGCCGGGGGAGGGACCGTGCCACTCTCCGAGCACGAGCAGCGAATGCTCGATCAGATCGAGAGCGCTCTCTATGCCGAGGATCCCAAATTTGCCTCGACAGTGCGAGGTGGTCGCATACGTGCGGCATCGAGTCGTCGTCGATTGCAGGCGATCGCCCTGTTTGCGCTGGGGCTTGTCCTGCTCGTCGCCGGCGTCGCCCTACCGATCATCAGACCGGGCAACTTTCCGGTCGTCAGTCTGATCGGTTTCATTATCATGTTCGGTGCCGGAGTTCTGCTCCTCTGGGGTGGAGGGAAGAGCAAGTCCGGACAGGAATCGAAGGATGGTTCGTCCTCACAGGCCTCGACCACAAAACAAGGCCAGGCCGGTGGGTCCGATCGAGGTAAGCCCAGAGGTGGCCGCAAGAGTGGCGGATTCTCGTCACGAATGGAAGACCGCTTCAAAAAGAGATTCGACCAAGAGTAGTACTGTTCGCTCAGAGCATCGGCGGCACGACATATATATGTCGTGCCGCCGACGCTTTTGTGGAGTGTGTCGTGACAATTCGGCGTGGTAGCCGGTCTGCGAAATTCGGTTGGATCCATGAATCGGCCCGGTCGAGCGATTCCCCACAACCACCCACTCGGGTATTTTTCGCTGCCCCGTGGCGCCCGTGGCGCTCCTTGTTGTGGTGACACATGCTTGCGTGGCGGCCTCTCACCTGGGCTGTCGGTGATTCGACGTCATTTCACGCGGGTGAAGAGCTTGTGCAAAACGAAAATTGATCCGATATGTCAACGGCCGCGTCCCAATTTCCCCCACCTTCATTTATTCACTTGACCTGCATATATCGAGAAAATTGGAGGGCGACACTCGCATTTGTCCTTAATGGGTGGGGGAATGTGGGGTACTGTGGAGCGCAGCGGGGAGCAAGGTGAACCGTCCGGGGTGTGGTGTTCGACATGAACGCGGGGGAGGTGTCGAGTGTTTCTCGGTACTTACACGCCCAAGCTCGACGACAAAGGGCGGCTCACATTACCCGCGAAGTTCCGGGATGCACTGGCGGGAGGGTTGATGGTCACCAAGGGTCAGGATCACAGCCTGGCGGTGTATCCCCGGGAGGAGTTCACCGCTCTTGCGCGCAAGGCCGCAGCAGCGTCGAGAAGCGATCCGGAAGCGCGAGCTTTCGTTCGTGGACTGGCTGCCGGTACCGACGAGCAGTATGCAGATGCCCAGGGGCGCATCACCCTCTCGGCAGATCACCGTCGCTACGCAGGTCTCTCGAAGGACTGTGTAGTTGTCGGTTCGGTCGATTTCCTCGAAATCTGGGATGCGCAATCCTGGCAGACCTACGTCGAGGAGAACGAGGAGAGCTACTCACAGGCAACGGGAGTCGTGCTCGGCGAGATCGTCTGAGCCCGAGCAGGACCCACGAATGCCGCGAGGCCTCTGTCCGACGGAACCCTGACGCACTTCCCCAGCGCCAGGTGGCCTTCTCGGACAGGGACCCCGAGGCATTCGCTACGACAGCTGGCCGCAAGAGAAGTTCGATCGGTGAACCCCCGGGCACCGGACAGGTTCACCCGCACCACAGAATCAGGAGCCCGAGAAATGATGGTGGAACAGGAGGGAGCTAGTTCCTCGTCCGCCGATGACTTCGGTCATATCCCGGTCTTGCTTCACCGTGCCGTCGAACTCTTGGACCCAGCCCTCACAGTGAACGATCCCGAGGGCGGGGGAGCAACGATGATCGATGCCACCCTCGGTCTCGGTGGGCATGCCGAGCACTTCCTTCGGACCTATCCGCAGCTGAAATTGATCGCGCTCGACCGCGATCCGAATGCGCTCGAGATAGCTCGCGGCAGGCTCGCGTCGTATGTCGACCGAGTCACATTCGTACACACCCGCTACGACGGAATCGAGGATGCGCTCGTTCGCGCGGGACTTCCCGCGAAGGAGTCGGTTCAGGGGATCCTGTTCGATCTCGGTGTGTCGTCGATGCAGCTCGACGAGTCGGATCGCGGGTTCGCCTATTCGATCGACGCACCCTTGGACATGCGTATGGACCCGACCAGTGGGATCACCGCGGCGGAGGTGCTCAACACGTACGCCCGCGGCGACCTCACTCGGATCCTGAGTTCCTACGGTGAAGAGCGATTCGCGGGCAAGATCGCATCCGAGATCGTGCGGCAGCGTGCAAAAGAGCCATTCACCACCAGCGCGGCACTGGTCGAATTGCTGTATCGCACCATCCCCGCAGCGACCCGTCGTACGGGAGGGCATCCCGCCAAACGGACGTTCCAAGCTCTTCGGGTTGAGGTCAACAGTGAACTCGATTCACTACGCGCCGCGGTTCCGGCTGCCCTCGACGCATTGACCGTCGGGGGGCGCGTCGTGTTCATGTCGTATCAATCATTGGAAGACAGGGTCGTCAAGCAGGAAATTGCACCCAGGTCGAAGTCGAAGAGCCCCGAAGGGCTTCCTGTGGAACTACCTGGGATGGGTCCGGAGTTCCGCATCCTCACTCGAGGGGCGGAACGTGCTTCCGAACGAGAAGTTGAAGAAAACCCACGATCAGCCCCGGTGCGGTTGCGCGCTGCGGAGAGAATTGCCAGGAGGTCGGCGGCATGACGATTCAGGTGAGTTCCACTGAAACGCGGCCCGCGCGTGCGGATAAACGGTCAGGAGCCGCAGAGCGGGCATACGAGAAGCGAAGCCGGCGTGCATCCGCACACGGCAGCTCTGCAGTTGCCGCGTCGGGTCGGAACCGCACCGCGTTCGCCGCTCGCATCCCGTTCGTGGCGACGATCATCGGTCTGCTCGGTCTCGGCCTCGTCACGACCCTCTTGCTGACCACTCGTTCCGCTGAGGACTCGTATCAGCTCAGTGCCGCGCGTGCGCACAATCAGTTTCTCGCGCAGGAGAAGGCTGCGCTGCAACGTGACGTGGAGACAGCCAACTCCGCACCGAAACTGGCGGAGGAAGCAGCCAAGCTCGGCATGGTGCCTGCTAAGGATCCTGCACGCCTGGTCGTCCACGAGGACGGTAGCGTCGAGGTCGTCGGAACTCCCGCCCCGGCCTCCGGTTCTCCGGTGCCGCCGCTCGATGTGGTTGCACCGTCCACGAACGAGGGGGTCCTGGTCCCCGTCGCGCCGAGTCGTGATGCCGCCGCTTCATCACGGCCTGCTACCACCGAAACCGGTGGCGATACGGAAATGCAGGCTCGGGGTGAGCAACTCGTTCCGGTGATGCCGTCGTCCTCCACGCCGTCGACTGTGTCGCCCGGTGGTCACGGGTGAGCCGAACCGCCCCGAGAGGTCGGAACCGGCGCCCCAAGGGCACCGGTTCGGCGGCCTTTCCGTTCAGACAGCGGATCGGACGCATAGTGATGTTCGGAGCGCTCGGTGTTGCTGCGTTGCAGCTGTTGTGGATCCAGGTCGTCGACGCTCCGCGACTGTCAGCTGAGGCGGCGAATCAGCGCACCACCACTGAGGTGGATCCGGCGTTGCGTGGCTCGATCATGGACCGCAACGCCAATCCCATCGCGTTCACCATGGAAGCAAAGGCCCTGACCTTCCAGCCGAAACGTGTGCGCAACGATCTTGCTGAAGCAAAAGCCGACAGCGACAGCGCACCCGATGTGGATTCCCGGCTCGAGGCCATAGCGAAGGAGATTCACGACCAGCTCGGCAAGGCCGCGCCCGAGGAGGCCCTACTGGAGAAACTTCACAGCGACGAGACGTTCGTCTATCTCGTCCGCAGCGTCGATCCCGCGGTCGCCGCGCAGATCAACGACAAATTTCCGGAGGTCGGTCTCGAACGACAGGACGTCCGTGAGTATCCGGGTGGGTCTCTTGCGGCGAACATCATCGGTGCAACCGGCTGGGACGGTCACGGGTTGCTCGGTCTCGAGGACTCTCTCGATTCCACGCTCGCCGGCACAGACGGGTCCCGGACATACGACCGGGGGTCCGACGGGGCGGTGATCCCAGGTAGTTCGCGAGATGAGCAACCGGCTGTGGACGGATCGAGCGTTGAACTCACCATCGATTCCGACCTGCAGTACTACGTGCAGCAACAGGTGCAATCGGCCAAGGACTTGTCGGGCGCCCAGGACGCATCAGCGGTCGTTCTGGATGCCCGCACCGGCGAGGTCCTCGCAATGTCGAACGACGACACGTTCAACCCGGCCATCGGAGTCGGCAACAATCCACGATCCGTCCAGTTGGGCAACCTTCCGGTCAGCACTCCCTTCGAACCCGGTTCGGTCAACAAGATCGTCACGGCCGCCGCCGCGATCGAGTACGGGCTGACTACGCCGGAGGAGGTTCTCGAGGTCCCCGGCAGCATCCACATGGCAGGCGTGACGGTGAAGGACGCCTGGGCCCATGGTGTGGTCCCGTACACCACCACGGGTGTGTTCGGGAAGTCCTCGAATGTGGGTACCCTGATGCTGGCCCAGCGAGTGGGCGAAGACCGATACGCGCAGATGTTGTCGAGGTTCGGCCTGGGCCAACGCACTGACGTCGGACTTCCCGGCGAGAGCGCCGGCAGCGTACCGAGCCGAGACCAATGGTCGGGAGGTACATTCGCGAATCTTCCCATCGGTCAGGGCCTGTCGATGACCTTGTTGCAGATGACCGGCATGTACCAGGCCATTGCCAACGACGGAGTCCGTATTCCGCCGCGCATCATCAAGGCGACCATCGACCCGGACGGGAACCGAACGGACACCGAAAAGCCAGAGGAGGTGACCGTCGTCAGCCCCGAGACCGCGTTGACCGTGCGTGACATGTTCCGGGCCGTCACACAGAACGACACGGGGAACCAACGCGGAACCGGAGTGCAGGCAGCCGTCGACGGGTACCAGATCAGCGGTAAGACCGGAACCGCGCAGCAGGTCGACCCCGCGTGCAGATGCTATTCGAACTCGCGGTATTGGATCACTTTCGCTGGGATCGCTCCTTCCGACGACCCGCGGTACGTCGTCGGAATCATGCTCAACGCGCCGATACGCAGCACAGACGGTTCCGGCGGGCAGTCGGCTGCACCCCTGTTCCACAACATCGCGTCCTGGATGCTTCAGCGCGACAGCGTGCCGTTGTCCCCGGACCCTGGGCGCAGGCTGGTGTTGCAAGTCGATTGAACGAAGGTCGGCCGAATCCGGTTACCAGATCGGTCGCGGTAATCTGACACGTCGGCCGTTCAGTGAGCACAGCTTTTCGCGTGGGCACAGTGAGTTGCCGCATCGGCACTTCGCGCCGAACCGTGCACGGTGCAATTGTCAACAGTGAAATCGACATCCGAGAGGAGTCCGGTGCCCGTTCCGCCCCACCCGCAGTCGGCGTCATCGGAGGTAAAGGTCTCCGACAGTCTTCGCCCCGATCAGCCGGTCCGTAGCACGGTCGGCGCACTGGCTGCACTGACAGGCGCCCGAATAGAGGCAGCCGCCGGATCTGCGGATGTGATCGTGACCGGAGTGAGCCTGCGTGCTCAGTCGATCAGGGACGGCGACCTCTTCGCGGGCCTTCCCGGGGCGAGAACGCACGGGGCAGAGTTCGCGGCCGAGGCACTCGCACGCGGAGCGACCGCCATCCTCACCGACGCCGCCGGTTTCGAGCGCGTGTCAGAACTTGCGTCCAAGGTGCCGGTGCTGGTCCACGACGACCCGCGCGGGGTCCTGGGCGAATTGTCCGCCACCATCTACGGTCGGCCTTCCGAGAAGATGCAGGTGATCGGCATCACTGGAACGTCGGGCAAGACCACGACGTCGTATCTCCTCGAGTCTGCACTCATCGCGGCAGGGCGAACGACAGGCCTGGTCGGCACGATCGAGACCCGAATGAGTGGTCGCACGGTACCCAGCGCACTCACAACCCCTGAGGCCCCGCAACTCCACGCCCTGTTCGCGGTCATGCTGGAGCAGGGGGTCGATACCGTGGTCATGGAGGTTTCCAGTCACGCGCTGTCCCTCGGTCGTGTCGACGGAGTTCGCTTCGACGTGAGTGCCTTTACGAACCTCTCCCGCGACCACCTGGACTTTCACCGCGACTTCGAGGACTACTTCGCGGCCAAGTCCCGACTGTTCTCTGCCGATTCGCCGATGCGCGCGGAACGGGCCGTCATCTGCGTAGACGATGAATGGGGACAACGCATGGCCGATGTGGCGCGCGGAGCGCATTCGGTCGTGACGACGGTGTCCACGGCGGCGCAGGAAGCGTCGTGGACAGCAGGGCCCGCTACTGCCTCGGCATCGGGTACACAGACCTTCGGTCTCACCGCTGCCGATGGGACGAAGCTCGACGTGGTGCTCCGACTGCCTGGCCGATACAACGTTGCCAATGCATCTCTCGCCGTTGCCCTGTGCGCGGCACTGGGTATCGATCCGCGCCATGCCGTCGAGGGTGTCGCCTCCGTCGACGTGCCCGGCCGGGTGCAGCGGATCGATCGGGGACAAGACTTCCTTGCCGTTGTCGACTATGCGCACAAACCTGCTGCGCTCGAAGCGGTGATCGCGACATTGCGTGAACAGGTGCAGGGCCGGATCGCCATCGTCGTTGGTGCCGGCGGTGACCGGGACAAGGAGAAGCGGCCACAGATGGGTGCGGCGGCGGCAAGCGGCGCCGACCTCTTGGTGATAACCGACGACAATCCGCGCACCGAGGATTCGGCCACGATCAGGGCTGCGATCCGTGAGGGAGCCCTCTCGGTACCCGAATCCGAGCGGGGACAGATATGGGAAGTTGCCGACCGCGCGAAGGCAATCGCCGACGCCGTTGGTTGGGCGCAGGCAGGCGATGTGGTTCTGGTTGCGGGCAAGGGACACGAAATCGGTCAGGAGATTAACGGGGTGAAGTACCCATTTGACGACCGCGACGTACTGGGCGCCGCGATCGACCGAGTAGTCGGAGGAACGAGATGATTCCAATGACTCTCGCTAGGATCGCGCAGATCGTCGGCGGTGAATTGCACGACGTCGACGACCCGTGCACGGAGGTGACCGGGACAGTCGAATTCGATTCGCGCAAAGTCACCGCTGGGGGACTGTTCCTCGCCCTGCCCGGTGCTCGAGTCGACGGCCACGATCATGCTGCAGAGGCCGTCGAGGCGGGCGCGGTTGCGGTCCTGGCCGCCCGGCCCGTAGGTGTACCTGCCATCGTGGTCGCCGCGACGCCCAGCGATGTTCCCAGCCGCGCGATGGCGCTCGAGCACGATGCCGACGGATCGGGCGCAGCTGTGCTGGAGGCCCTCGCAGCACTCGCCAAGGCCTGCGTCGACGACCTCGTCGCGAGTGGGCTGACCGTCGTCGGAGTCACTGGATCTGCAGGAAAGACGTCCACCAAGGATCTGATCGCCGCTGTCCTGCGTCCGTTGGGTCCAGTGGTCGCGCCACCCGGATCGTTCAACAATGAGCTCGGACACCCTTGGACCGCGCTCAGGGCGGACACGGACACGAGGGCCCTCGTCCTCGAGATGTCGGCTCGCGGACTCGGGCACATAGCCGCCCTCGCGAACACTGCGGCTCCGAAGATCGGGGTGGTCCTCAACGTAGGAACGGCGCATCTCGGCGAGTTCGGTTCGCGAGATGCGATCGCCGTAGCCAAGGGCGAACTCGTAGAATCACTCCCCGCCGCCGCCGACGGTGGTGTCGCGATCCTGAACGCAGACGACCCGCTGGTGGCGGCGATGGCGTCGCGGACATCGGCACGGGTTGTGTTGGTCGGTCAATCGGAATTCGCGGACGTGCGGGCAACCGATATCTCCCTCGACGAGAAGGCCCGGGCCCGTTTCACTCTCACCACTGGGGCGGGCGAAATCGAGGTGTCGCTGGCCGTGCACGGTGAACATCAGATCGGCAATGCGCTCGCCGCGGCAGCGGTGGCGCTCGAATGTGGAGCCGATCTCGATCAGGTCGCGCGGGCGCTCGGCGGGGCCTCTGCGGTGTCGGCCCACCGGATGGATGTTCGCGACCGTCCAGACGGGGTCACGGTGGTGAACGATTCATACAACGCGAACCCCGACTCGATGCGGGCAGCCCTCAAAGCGCTGGTTTCGATGGCGAGGACTGATCGCAAGGCCGCGCGTCGGACCTGGGCTGTACTCGGAGAAATGGGCGAACTGGGTCCAGAATCAGTGGTCGAACACGATGCCATCGGCAGATTTGCTGTGCGTCTGGACGTGAGCCGACTGATCGTCGTCGGGACGGGACGACCGTCCCGCGCCATGCACCAAGGGGCGGTGATGGAAGGTTCATGGGGCGAAGAGTCGATCCTCGTCCCCGACATCGCCGGCGCTGTAGCCGTACTCGAAGAAGAATTGGAACCGGGTGATCTGGTGCTGGTCAAGGCGTCGAAATCCGTCGGGTTGTGGGAGGTCGCGGAGACGGTGCTGGACTCGAGCAACGGACCGAAGGGTTCGGAGGCCGTGCGGTGAGGCAGATTCTCTTCGCGGCGGGCATCGCGCTCGCAGTCTCGATCATGCTGACTCCCGTTCTCATCAAGGCGTTCTCCCGTCAAGGGTTCGGCCAGGAAATTCGGGTCGAAGGCCCGGCCAGTCACCACTCGAAACGCGGCACCCCGACGATGGGTGGCGTCGCCATTCTGGCTGGATTGTGGGCCGGCTACTGGGGTTCGCATCTGATCGGGATCGGCTTCAACGCGGACGGCCCGTCGGCATCTGCACTGCTGGTGCTGGGTCTGGCAACCGCCCTCGGTGGTGTCGGCTTCCTGGACGACTTCATCAAGATCCGCAAGCAGCGCAATCTGGGACTGAACAAGACGGCGAAGCTGATCGGTCAGTTGGTCGCCGCCGTGGCGTTCGGCATCCTGGCCCTGCAGTTCCGCGGAGCGAACGACCTCACACCCGGTAGCACCCACCTGTCGTACGTTCGCGACATCGCGACAGTGTCGTTGGGTTCAATCGTGTTTGTCGCCTTCTGCTATCTGCTGGTCAGTGCCTGGTCGAACGCTGTCAATCTCACCGACGGACTGGACGGCCTTGCCGCCGGTTCGATGAGCCTCGTGCTCGGGACATACGTGATCATCACGTTCTGGCAGTACCGCAACGCGTGTGTGACGAGTCCGGTAGCAGGCTGCTACGACGTCCGGGATCCACTCGATCTCGCGCTGATCTCTGCGGCAGCTGCCGGTGCGTGCATCGGGTTCTTGTGGTGGAACGCTGCGCCGGCCAAGATCTTCATGGGCGACACCGGATCCCTCGCTCTCGGCGGTCTTCTCGCGGGCCTGTCGATCACGACTCGCACCGAACTTCTCATGGTCGTGATCGGTGCGCTGTTCGTCGCCGAGGCGGCATCGGTGGTGGTCCAGGTCGCGGTTTTCCGGTCCAGCCGAAGACGGGTTTTCCGGATGGCTCCCTTCCACCATCACTTCGAACTGGCGGGGTGGGCGGAAACCACGGTGATCATCCGTTTCTGGCTGCTGGCAGCAATAGCATCGGCGATCGGGCTTGCGTTGTTCTACAGCGAGTACCTGGCAGCGGTCGGAGGCTGACGCCGTGTCGGAGGAACGACGAGGGCTCGACTGGCTGCGTGGTCGTAGTGTCTTGGTGGCGGGTGCGGGCATCTCGGGCAGGGCCACTATCGAGCCCCTCGAGGACCTCGGCGCCCTCGTCACGGTCACCGACTCGGATGCCTCCGCCCTCGCCGCGTTGGCACGTCTCGGCACCCCGACCATCCTGATCGACGAGTTGCTCGCTGATCCGATCCGCATCGCTGGATTCGCGCTGGTCGTGGCAAGCCCAGGGTTCAGGCCGGACGCTCCTGTGCTGGCTGCAGCTGCGGGGGAGTCCGTACCGGTGTGGGGCGACATCGAACTCGCCTGGCGCGTAGATCAATCCGGGCTGTACGGACGACCTCGACGGTGGCTGGTCGTCACCGGGACCAACGGCAAGACCACCACGACCTCCATGCTTCACTCCATCCTCGAGGCGGCAGGGCGACCGAGCCTGGCCTGCGGCAACATCGGACTTCCCGTGCTCGACGCACTGAGGGAGACTTCGCCCCGGCCGGAGGTGCTGGCGGTCGAGCTGTCCTCGTTTCAGTTGTATTGGGCTCCTTCCGTTCGTCCGGCGGCGGGCGTGATCCTCAACATCGCGGAGGACCACCTCGACTGGCACGGGGGGATGCAGGCGTACATCGACGCGAAGTCACGCGCGCTGTCCGGGGAAGTGGCGGTGCTCGGCCTGGATGACGCCGTGGCGTCGTCGCTCTTCTCTTCGTCACCGGCCCCTCGGACTCTGGGCTTCCGTCTGGGTGTGCCTGCACCGGGCGAGCTGGGCATCGAAGGCGGCTATCTCGTCGACCGAGCGTTCGCCGACGGCGAGCGGTTGGCTCCGGCGCAAGGAGTCACCCCGTCCGGACCTGCCGGTCTGATGGACGCCCTCGCAGCCGCATCGCTTGCGAGGGCGGTCGATGTCACGTCGGATGCCATCACGCAGGGGCTCGCCACCCACGTGGTGGGACCGCACCGGGCGGCCCCCGTCGGCGTCGTGCGCGGTGTGACCTTCGTGGACGATTCCAAAGCCACCAACCCGCACGCGGCGCGGTCGTCGATACTCGCTCACGAGCGGGTGGTCTGGATAGCAGGCGGACTACTCAAGGGTGCACGGGTCGACGATCTCGTCGAGGAAGTGGCCGGACGTCTTGTCGGAGCCGTTCTACTGGGACAAGATACGCAGGAGTTCGCACAGTCCCTGTCGCGACACGCCCCCGAGGTACCCGTCGTCTGTGTCGAAACGGGAGACGATGAAACAGTGATTCCAGTTCCGCAGACCGCGGCGATCCGGGTGGTGCTCCCCTCGGATACCGATGTCGATGCCCTGATGGGTGTCGTCGTCCGTGAGGCTGCGGCGCTGGCGAGAACGGGCGACGCCGTCGTTCTGGCGCCTGCTGCCGCGTCCCTGGACATGTTCGACAACTACGGCCACCGGGGGTGTAGCTTCACGGACGCCGTTCGTGGACTCGGCGAATCGGACATTTCCAGGAAACTACGATGACTTCCGCCGGATCGCGGACCCGTCGCCCTACCGACAGACCTCGGCCCGCTGCTCGTACGGCCGCGGCGACGGGAGTGACCCGTCGAGCACCCTCCGCTCCGCAGACGCGTAAGCCGCAGCCACGGGCACCGCGAACTCGGATCGGGACCTGGCTGTCTCGGCCGCTGGCCTCGTTCCACCTGGTGGTAACCATCGCCGTTCTGCTGACGGTGCTCGGCCTTGTGATGGTGTTGTCGTCGTCGAGCGTGGAAGCGTACGCCTCGGACGGTTCGGCCTACACCCTGTTCACCCGTCAGGTGATTTTCGCGGGCGTGGGTTTCGCCCTCTTCTTCGCGGCGCTGTGGCTCCCGATCCGGATGGTGCGCAGACTGTCGTTTCTGGCGTTCGTGGGAACGGTCATTCTCCTCGTGCTGGTGCTGATCCCCGGCATCGGCACGAAATCCCAGGGTTCGCGTGGTTGGTTCACCATCGCGGGATTCGGGTTGCAGCCCTCCGAAATCGCGAAGATCGCACTGGCCGTCTGGGGTGCGCACCTTCTGGCGTCGCGGCGTACCGACATCCCGAGTGTCCGGGGCATGCTCGTTCCGCTCGTTCCGTCCGCGCTGGTTGTCCTGGTGCTGGTCCTTCTGCAACCCGATCTCGGAACGGCGGTCTCGCTGGCCGTCATCGTTCTGGCGTTGCTGTGGTTGGCGGGACTACCGCTCAAGTTGTTCGTCGCGATAGTCGGCACCGGTTTCGTCGGTACCGTGATCTTGGCGCTGACCGCAGGCTACCGTTCGGCGCGGATGCGCGAGTTCTTCAATCCGGGTTCCGACCCCCAGGGCATCGGCTATCAGTCGAGACAGGCGATGTACTCGCTCGCCGATGGCGGGATACTGGGGCGTGGTCTGGGCCAGAGTCGCGCGAAGTGGAGTTACCTGCCGAATGCTCACAACGACTTCATCTTCGCGATCATCGGTGAGGAACTCGGATACGTCGGGGGCGCAGCGGTGCTCGGGCTGTTCGGCTTGTTCGTCTACACCGGACTCCGTATCGCTGTGCGGTCGGTAGATCCCTTCCTTCGGCTGCTCGTCGGTACGGCCACCATATGGATCACAGGCCAGGCGTTCATCAACGTGGGTTACGTGATCGGGTTGCTGCCGGTCACCGGACTGCAGTTGCCGTTGATCTCGGCGGGCGGGACTTCGACGGCTACGACCTTGTTCATGTTCGGCCTCGTAGCCAATGCAGCGCGCCACGAACCGGAGGCAGTCGCGGCGCTGAACTCGGGCCAGGACGGCTGGTTCTGGCGGCGCCTGGTCCGAAAGCCGGATGCGTACTCGCCGGTGCGTGCACAGGCGGCGCGGGCCGAGGCGGTACGGCGTGCAGAAGCCGACCGGCGCGCCAGTCGTGAGGCTGCTGCCCGGACTCGCAGCGTTTCTTACGAGAATGGCCGGCCCGCACGCGGCGGCAAGGGCGGTAGACCGGAACGCGGTGTACGCCAAAAGCGAAGCTCGGGTAGCCGAGCAGGAGAGCGAGGATTTCGTAGGTGAGCGGCGACAAGTCGAACCTGTCGGTGGTTGTGGCCGGTGGTGGTACCGCAGGGCATATCGAACCCGCTCTGGCAGTGGCGGACGCGATCAAGGCGATCGACGACGACGTGACGGTGACAGCAATCGGCACGGCGCGTGGACTCGAAACCACCCTTGTTCCAGCGCGTGGTTACCCGTTGGAACTCGTTCCTCCGGTTCCGCTGCCGCGCAAGATCTCCCTCGATCTGCTGCGGCTTCCGGGTCGACTCCGAGAGTCGGTCCGGCGCACGCGTGAGGTGCTCGACAAGACGGAAGCCGATGTGATCGTCGGCTTCGGAGGTTATGTCTCGGTGCCTGCATACCTGGCTGCCGGCCGGGGGTTGCTTCGACGTAGGCGTCGGATTCCGATCGTGGTCCACGAGGCGAACGCGAGCGCCGGAATCGCGAACAAGATCGGTGCGCGTCGTGCCGCACGTGTTCTCGCCGCGGTCGGTGGGTCCGGTGTCGCGGCGCGAGGTCGCTCGGAAGCCGAGATCCTCGGTATCCCTGTGCGGGCGGCGATCACCGGTCTGGACCGAAAAGCGCTGCGGGCGCAGGCACGGGAATACTTCGGACTCCCATCGGAGGGGCCGGTCCTTCTGGTCTTCGGTGGGTCTCAGGGCGCGCGGTCGCTCAACGACGCGATCTCGGGTGCGGCCGGATCACTCGCGGAGGCCGGTGTGTCGGTCCTACATGCTCATGGGCCGAAGAACACCCTCGACGTTCCAGTTCCCGCGACGGTTGGTGCGCCTCCTTACATAGCGGTTCCGTACCTGTCGCGGATGGACCTCGCCTATTCGGCTGCCGACGTCGCAATATGCCGCTCCGGCGCGATGACCGTCGCAGAGGTGTCGGCTGTAGGCCTGCCTGCTGTGTATGTGCCGCTGCCGCACGGCAACGGTGAGCAGGAACTGAACGCGCAACCGGTCGTCGCGGCCGGAGGTGGCATGATCGTGGCAGATGGAGACCTGTCCTCAGGATTCGTCGCGGAGACCGTTATCCCTCTGTTGCGCGACCCCGCGCGACTCGAGGACATGGGTCGCCGTGCGGCTGGAGCGGGTCACCGCAGCGCAGCCGCCGACGTTGCGCGGATCGTGCTCGACGTGGCCGCGCTGACAAGGGGAACCCGATGACAGATTTGCCCGCGGAGTTGGAACGCGTCCACATGGTGGGGATCGGTGGGGCCGGAATGTCCGGAATCGCACGTATCCTGCTGGCACGGGGAGGACAGGTATCCGGATCCGACGCCAAGGAGAGCCGTGGCGTCCTGGCCCTGCGTGCTCGTGGCGCGCAGGTTCGGATCGGCCATTCGGCCAGCTCCCTCGATCTTCTGCCGGGAGGCCCGACGGTGGTTGTCACCACGCAGGGCGCGATCCCCAAGGACAACCCGGAGCTGGTGGAGGCGGCGCGGCGTGGAATACCGGTGACCTTGCGGCCCAAGGTCCTCGCTTCTTTGATGCGGGGGCACCGCACGCTACTGGTGTCGGGTACGCACGGCAAGACCTCGACGACGTCGATGGTGGTGGTGGCATTGCAGCACTGCGTGTTCGATCCGTCGTTCGCCGTCGGCGGTGAACTGAACGAGGCGGGTACCAACGCTCATCACGGCAGCGGCGACGTGTTCGTGGCCGAAGCCGACGAGAGCGATGGTTCTCTGCTCCAGTACGACCCCGATGTCGCCATCGTGACGAACATCGAGGCCGACCATCTCGACCACTTCGGTACCCCGGAGGCATACACCCAGGTATTCGACGACTTCGCTGCCCGACTCTCACCCGGTGGCCTGCTCATTGCCTGTCTCGACGATCCCGGATCCGCGGCGCTTGCGCAGCGGATGAACAAGCGACTGGCGGAGGTGCGGGTGCTCGGGTACGGCAGCGCCGAGAACTCGGATGGCGCGTTCGAGCCAGTAGACGGCGTCGAGGTGGGTGCGCGCCTGCTCAGCTTCGAAGCCAGAGACGTCGGCGGAGTCCTGCAGTTCCAGTTGGCAGGAGAAACTGCGCCGAGGACCGTCCGGATGGGGGTGCCGGGCCGGCACATGGCACTCAACGCCCTCGCCGCTGTACTCGCCGCACGCGAAGCCGGCGCAGACATAGACGAAATCCTCGAAGGCATTGCCGGATTCGGGGGAGTGCACCGCCGGTTCCAGTTCACGGGGCGCGAACACGGGATCCGTGTGTTCGACGACTACGCCCATCACCCGACGGAGGTGCGCGCCGTACTCGGTGCCGCGGCCGATCTGGTTCGCCAACCCCATGAGGCCGACCGTTCCGAAAACGACGCCTCAGTGCGCAGAGGCAAGGTCGTCGTTGTCTTTCAGCCCCACCTGTACTCTCGCACGGCAACGTTTGCAGAAGAGTTCGGCAACGCACTCGACCTGGCAGACGAGGTAGTCGTCCTCGACGTCTACGGGGCCAGAGAAGAACCGCTCCCGGGTGTCAGCGGCGCGCTGGTAGCGCAGGCAGTGTCCAAGCCGGTGCACTATCAACCGGACCTGTCGCAAGTGCCTCGCCAGGTAGCGGCTCTCGCATCGCCTGGGGACGTCGTGATCACCATGGGTGCAGGTGACGTGACGATGCTCGGGAACCAGATCCTCGATGCCCTGCGCGCGGGCCAGCGCCAAGACTCGCTGCGATGACGCGCGAGCGGCGTGGTCGGTCCGAGCGGCCTGGTCGCCCTGGCCGCCGATCCGCCGAGCGCAATCGGCGCCAGGCGCGTACGACCGGCGCCAGCGGTACGGCTGCGAAGCGTACGACATCGCGTAGACGGACCTCGGCGGCGGCCGATTCCGGCGGGGGGCGCACGCGCGAATCGGCCTCGGCGCCAAGGAGGTCGACTGCAGCCGACAAGCCACACAGGCCGTGGTACCGCCGACCGGTAGTGATGGGCTCCATCGGTGTCTTCGTGGTTGTATCGCTTGGCGCCGTCATCTTCTTCACGCCGCTGCTTTCGGTGCGTGAGGTCGACGTGACGGGTACGACGTCGATACCCGAGGAACAGATTCGCTCGACCTTGGCCATCCCACACGGGCAGCCGTTGTTGCGTGTCGACACCGAGTCGGCCGCGCAACGCGTCGCCGATATTCCGAGAGTGGAATCTGTGCGGGTGCAACGTGTGTATCCGTTCTCGATCAGGGTCACTGTGACCGATCGGATCCCCGTTGTGTTCATCGACACCCCGGACGGGACTCACCTCCTCGACCGGGACGCAATCGACTACGAGATCGCGCCACCGCCACCCGGTGTTCCGCGACTGGTAACGGAGAACCCCGGTTGGGGTGACCCAGCGACGGAGGCCGCGCTGGACGTACTGGAGTCGATGCCGCCGCAACTGAGAGGTCAGGTGGGGCAGATTGCCGCGAACTCGATTTCGGACGTTGTGGTGACCCTGCACGACGGCCGAGTCGTGATGTGGGGCAGCACAGAGAACTCCGCGCGCAAGGGCGCCGTCACTCTGGCCCTACTGACCCAGGCCGGACAGGCGTACGACGTGTCGAGTCCCGATCTGCCAACGGTACGATGAGAGCGCGGGACTCGGATGCGAAACCGGACGGGGTTCGTCAAATAACTTGGCGTGCCTCGGCGCGCCTAATGGCGTATCACCAAACCGGTGCATAGCGTTTCGCTTTAGTCGAGCACTTGACATAGACGTAACCCTATGGTTTAGGTCGAGAGTTTGTCTCGGCTGATGTGTTGTACGAAAGCGCGATTCACACTCACGGAAGGCGAGAGCCGATGACGCCCCCGCACAACTACCTCGCCGTAATCAAGGTCGTCGGCATCGGCGGCGGCGGCGTGAACGCGGTCAACCGGATGATCGACCAGGGACTCAAGGGAGTTGAGTTCATTGCCGTCAACACCGATGCACAAGCGCTGCTGATGAGCGACGCCGACGTCAAGCTCGACGTAGGTCGAGAACTTACCCGGGGACTCGGCGCCGGCGCGGACCCCGAAGTCGGTCGTAAGGCCGCCGAAGATCACAAGGATGAGATCGAGGAAGTCCTCAAGGGCGCCGACATGGTGTTCGTGACCGCAGGAGAGGGCGGCGGTACGGGAACCGGCGGCGCGCCGGTCGTAGCGAGCATCGCGCGCAAGCTCGGGGCACTGACGGTCGGCGTCGTGACGCGCCCGTTCTCGTTCGAAGGCAAGCGGCGGGGAAGCCAGGCCGACACGGGGATTCAGTCCCTGCGGGAGTCCTGCGACACGCTCATCGTCATCCCGAACGACCGCCTGTTGCAGCTCGGCGACGCCGCGGTCAGTCTGATGGACGCCTTCATCAGCGCTGATGAGGTTCTACTCAACGGGGTTCAGGGCATCACCGACCTGATCACGACTCCAGGCCTGATCAATGTCGACTTCGCCGACGTCAAGGGCGTCATGTCGGGGGCAGGCAGTGCATTGATGGGAATTGGGTCCTCACGCGGCGAGGGTCGGGCGATCAAGGCTGCGGAAGCGGCGATCAACTCACCGCTGCTCGAGGCGTCGATGGAGGGTGCGCGCGGCGTGCTGCTGTCGATTGCCGGTGGAAGCGACCTGGGTCTGTTCGAGATCAACGAGGCCGCGTCGCTGGTGCAGGAAGCTGCCCACATCGACGCCAACATCATCTTCGGCACCGTCATCGACGATTCGCTGGGTGACGAGGTGCGTGTCACCGTCATCGCTGCCGGATTCGACGGGGGCACTCCGACTCGTCGTCCCGTCGAGTCAGGCGCGGCAAGTCGTACCGCGATCGGTGCTGCCCGGGCGGGCGATGTCGGGTCGGCCGAGTTGCAGAGCGAATCGGTCTCCGTGGCACGCGAAACGATTGCGGCTCCGCGCCGGAGTTCGGACAGTCTGCCGCCACTTGCAGGCAGGAGCGCGCCTCGTACGCCCGAGTTCGAAGAGGAAAGCGAAGACGATATCAACGTGCCAGATTTCATGCGTTGAGTTCGCGGCCAACTCCACAGTTCCGGGTTCGGAGGGTCGTAACCTCCCGAGAGGGAGGCGCTTCCGTTGCGCCCTACGATTCGTTCAACCTCGGTGATCACGTCGGAGACGACCCTGTGGCCGTGGAAGCGAATCGACGTCGGCTGGCCGAGCGGATCGGTCTCGATCGCGACCATCTGATCTGGATGGAGCAGATTCACGGGCGCAACGTGAGTGTGGTCGACGGACCTAGGGACACGGCCGTGCCCGCTACGGACGCCCTGGTGACGAAGGTTCCGGGACTCGCGCTGACAGTTCTGAGTGCCGACTGCGTCCCGGTGCTGTTGTCCGACGACGAGGCAGGCGTGATCGCTGCCGTTCATGCGGGCCGAGTCGGCGCCCGCATCGGCATCGTTCCTCGGGTTCTCGACGCCATGGTGGCTTTGGGTGCGCGGACAGACAGAATTGGCGGTTTTCTGGGACCGGCAGCGAGCGGTCGCCGGTACGAGGTTCCCGCCGCGATGCAGGCCGATGTCGAGAAGGTGCTCCCCGGTAGCGCTACTCGCACGACCAAGGGAACGCCCGGGCTCGATTTGCGGGCCGGCATTCGCCGGCAACTTCTGGATGCAGGCATCTCGGGGGTCGCGGAGGATCCGCGGTGCACCATCGAGGACCGAACATTGTTCAGTCACCGAAGGGAGGCGACGACGGGTCGGCTCGCGGCGGTGATCTGGATGGATACTGGGTAGACAGGCGTGTGATCGGTGTCGGCGACGATGAGAAACTTCGGTGTAGGAGTGGAGACGATGGACCGAGTCGGCGAGATCGATGCCGCGCTGAAGGCGCTGCGCGAACGACTCGATGCGGCGTGCCGGGCGGCCGATCGCGACCCCTCGGAGGTTTCACTCCTTCCGGTCACCAAATTCTTTCCGGAGTCCGACGTCCGCATTCTCTATGACCTCGGGTGCCGGGACTTCGGGGAGTCGCGGGAGCAGGAGGCCACTTCCAAGATCAGGGCATTTCGTGCCGAGGTGGCCGATCAGTCGGTGCGGTGGCACATGATCGGCCATCTCCAGCGAAACAAGTCCCGGGCGGTGGCGCGGTGGGTCTACGCTATTCACTCTCTGGACCGTGAACGGCTCGTCGCCGCGTTGGGACGGGCTGCGACAACCGCTCTCGCGGCGGGGGAGCGGACCGAACCTATACGGGTACTGCTCCAAGTGAGTCTCGACGGTGACCCACAACGGGGTGGAGCCGCGATCGCCGATCTCGAATACCTCGCCGAGCAAGTGCAGTCGTCACCCGGTTTGGATTACCGCGGGCTGATGGCGGTTCCGCCCATCGATGCCGATCCGGATGCGGCATTCGGGCAACTGCAGGAGATCCACGCGCGATTACTACTCGAGCACCCGCAGGCGACGGAACTGTCGGCTGGGATGACGAATGATCTCGAGCATGCTGTTCGACACGGGTCCACCTGCGTGCGTGTCGGAACTGCTCTGTTGGGTTCGAGGCCTATAACCTCGAAATAGATCGCCCTGGTGATCGACAGTCGGTCCGCACCGCCGCTACTGGGTGCAGTAGGATTTTGTCCGCCACGCCAAGGAAGGTCGATCAATGAGCAGTCTGCACAAGTTCAAGGCTTACTTCGGCATGGTTCCCCTCGAGGACTATGAGGACGACTATCTGGACGAGCCCGAACCAGCTCGGCGGATTGCTCGGCCCGTCCGCGACGGTGGACGGGACCCGTATCCCGACCGCGACGACCGTGACTTCGCGGAACCGGCCTTCGGCAAGGCTGCCTACGCTCCCGGTCGCCGTGATGACCGAGACGAAGAGTTCGATCGCTACGAGGATTCGCGGCACTCTTCGCGTGTAGAACCTGCGGGCATCCGATCGCCACGTCCGGGTACGAGCGGCGTCGTCCGTGGCAGCATCCGTGGCGCGCTTGCCGTTGACAGCCGCTCGGAGCGCGTGGAGAGCCACCGCGGCTCCGTTTTCGACGAGGGCGGTCCCCTGTCCAAGATCACGACGCTCCGCCCTGCCGACTACGGCGAGGCTCGCACCATCGGAGAGCGGTTCAGAGAAGGCACGCCCGTCATAATCGACCTGGTCGAAATGGACAACGCCGACGCCAAGCGACTCGTCGATTTCGCGGCGGGACTCGCATTCGCGTTGCGTGGATCCATCGACAAGGTGGCGACGAAGGTGTTCTTGCTTTCGCCCGCTGATATCGATGTGTCCGCCGACGAGCGTCGGCGGATCGCGGAGACAGGGTTCTACAGTCAGAAGTAGACCTCGGGCGGGGCTGGTTCAGCGATCCGCGGGATCGAATATCCGCAGCGGAGCGGAGGCGGTGACAGTGGCGGCAGCGCCCCGGCCGCACTGGTGGTTTGAATGAAGCGGATTGTGTCAGGCAGAGTGAAGGTGTGGCCTTGTTCTCGGTGATCTATTTGGTGCTGTTTGTCTTTTGGCTGCTGCTCATCAGCAGAATAATTATCGAGTTCATCCGAACTTTCGCACGGGACTGGCGGCCGACCGGCATCGTGGTCGTCCTTCTCGAAGTGGTATTCACGGTCACGGATCCACCCGTCAAACTGCTTCGGCGATTGATCCCCCCGATCAATCTCGGTGGGGTGCGGTTGGATCTTTCCATCATGGTCTTGCTGTTCATCGTCTTCATCCTGATGTCGATCGTTCAGGGACAAGCGCGTGCCACTGGTTTGGTGTGACAGAATGGTCAGCGTTGATCGAGTCTTGTTTCATTGTTCCGTAGACTGCTTGTAACTGATTGCTTGCTCGACCGCCAAAGACGCGCGAAGGGATCCTTCCATGCCGCTGACTCCAGCTGATGTTCATAATGTCGCGTTCAGCAAGCCGCCGATCGGCAAGCGGGGCTACAACGAGGATGAGGTCGATGCGTTCCTCGATCTCGTCGAGCAAGAGTTGTCGAACCTGATCGAGGAGAACGCAGACCTTCGTCAGCGAGTGGCCGAGTTGGACCAGGAGCTTGCCGACGAGAAGAAGAGCCCTCGACTCACCCCGACTGCTGAGAGTCCCGCCGGCAAGGCGGAGCAGGCTCACGACGTCGAACCACCGAAGGCTCCCGCGATGGCACCTGCCGCCGCGGCGGCAGCCTCTGCTCAGGGCGCTGATGCCCACATGCAGGCCGCAAAGGTCCTGGGCCTTGCCCAGGAGATGGCAGACCGCCTTACGACAGATGCGAAGACCGAATCCGAGCAATTGCTCAGCAATGCACGCACCAACGCTGAGCAGCTCGTAAGCGATGCCCGCACTCGTTCCGAGACAATGATCTCGGATGCTCGTCAGAAGTCGGAAGCGCTGATAACGGACGCGCAGACTCGTTCCGAGACTCAGTTGCGTCAAGCCAAAGAGAAGGCCGACGCGCTTCAGGCCGATGCCGAGAAGAAGCACACTGAAATCATGGCGACGATCAACCAGCAGCGTTCCGTGCTGGAGGGTCGCATAGAACAGCTCAAGACCTTCGAGCGCGAGTACCGCGTGCGCCTGAAGTCGTATCTGGAATCGCAGCTCGAGGAACTGGAGCAGCGGGGATCAGCCGTTCCGGTCGACGGAGGTCAGGATTCGTTCGCGCAAGGCGGATCGCAATCCAACTACAGCCAGTCCTACGCCAAGGGCAGCAGCTGACTGAGCGGGCGGGGAATGCCCAGCCGGCCGGGCCCGGATAGAGGTGAGCCATGCTGGTCATGACACTCGCCCTCGCGGCGGTGGGGTTCGCGCTCCTGGTGGTGGCCCTGACCACTGGTTCGGTCATCTGGGCCTGGGGATGCATCGTAGTGTGCGTCGCCGGAGCGGTCCTGCTGCTCGTGAGTGCCCTCTCGGACAAGAAGACGGTCGGCCTTCGTAACGACGCCGACCGTGTCGGACCCGGCTGCGCCGACTAGACTTCATTCAGTAACGAATTCCAGACAGCAAGACCAAGGCGAAGATCCGGCCATCACCGGGGAGCCTTCGGAAGAACGGCCGGATTCCGGCTCAGTAGAACCGAACGGGTGGGCCCGTCACAGCCCGGCACCGAGAGGCACCCTCCGGGGTTGCAAGCGGGGTGGTACCGCGGTGGTGACGCAGGAGGCGTCTCCATCGTCCCCGTGCCGAGTACGTCAGGCACGAGGAGATCGCCGGTGACCGAGACCAGCAACCTGAACAGCAACGATGAGTCCTACCCCAAGGTCGACTACGGCATCGCGCAGGATGCCGGCGTCAATTTCCCGCGCGTCGAGCAACGCGTGCTCGCAGGTTGGGAGCAAGACGACACCTTCCGCGCTTCGATCGCCCAACGTGACGGTGCTTCCGAGTTCGTGTTCTACGACGGCCCGCCGTTCGCCAACGGTCTCCCGCACTACGGCCACCTTCTGACGGGATACGTAAAGGACGTCATTCCACGGTTCCAGACCATGCGGGGCAAGAAGGTGGAGCGCCGATTCGGTTGGGACTGTCACGGACTACCCGCGGAACTCGAGGCCGAGAAGCAACTCGGCATCAAAGACAAGTCCGAGATCGAAGTCATGGGTCTCGAGAGTTTCAACGAGTACTGCAAGTCGTCGGTCTTGCGCTATACGGACGAATGGCGCAACTACGTCACGCGTCAGGCGCGGTGGGTGGACTTCGACAACGACTACAAGACCCTTGATCTCGACTTCATGGAGTCGGTGATGTGGGCATTCAAGGAACTCTTCGACAAGGGTTTGATCTATCAGGGATTCCGCGTTCTGCCGTACAGCTGGTACGAGCAGACGCCGCTGTCGAATCAGGAGACGCGGCTCGACGACGCCTACAAGATGCGTCAGGATCCAGCAGTCACGGTCGACATGCCGTTGCGTGGCGGCGGACCGCTCGACGGCGCGAATGCGCTCATCTGGACGACCACTCCGTGGACGCTGCCATCGAACCTCGCGGTCGGCGTTCACCCCGACATCGTCTACGTCCAGGTTGAAGTGGAGGACAAGCGCTACGTATTGGCCCAGGATCGCTTGGCGCACTACGCCCGTGAATTGGGTCAATCACCGACCGTGGTGTCCGTTCATTCCGGCTCGGATCTCGTCGGGCTCAGCTACGACCCGCCATTCGACTTCTTTTCCGGGCACGAAAACGCACACCGCATTCTCGCCGCCGACTACGTCACAACGGAGTCCGGCACCGGCATCGTGCACCTCGCCCCGGCTTTTGGTGAGGAGGACATGGAGTGCGCGACAGCCAACGGGATCGAGATCGTTCAGCCGCTCGACCCGGCAGGCAGGTTCACGGCAATGGTGCCCCCCTATGAGGGTCTCCAGGTGTTCGACGCGAATCCGGCTATCATCAAGGATCTCAAAGCTGCCGGAAAGCTGCTGCGGCATGAAACCATCGAGCACTCCTATCCGCACAGTTGGCGCAGCGGGAAACCACTCATCTACATGGCGGTTCCGTCATGGTTCCTCGCGGTAACGAAGTTCCGAGACCGCATGGTGGAGCTGAACCAGGACATCACCTGGGTGCCCGAACACATCCGCGACGGACAGTTCGGCAAGTGGCTCGAAGGTGCGCGAGACTGGAACATCAGCCGAAATAGATACTGGGGCAGTCCAATCCCGGTGTGGGTGTCCGACGACCCGGCATATCCGCGCATGGATGTGTACGGATCGCTCGACGAACTCGAGCGCGACTTCGGTGTGCGTCCGACGGATCTGCATCGACCGATGATCGACGATCTGGTGCGTCCCAATCCGGATGATCCGACCGGCAGGTCGATGATGCGACGCGTCCCCGAGGTGCTCGACTGCTGGTTCGAGTCGGGCTCGATGCCGTACGCACAGGTGCACTACCCCTTTGAGAACAAAGAGTGGTTCGACGGAGGGTCGCTCGAGGGTCCGACTGACGGTCAGGGTCACTTCCCTGGCGACTTCATCGTCGAGTACAGCGGCCAGACTCGTGGATGGTTCTACACCCTGCACGTACTGTCCACTGCGCTGTTCGATCGGCCCGCCTTCAAGACCGTTGCGGCACATGGCATCGTTCTCGGTGAAGACGGTCTCAAGATGAGCAAGTCCAAGGGGAATTATCCTGACGTCAACGAGGTATTCGAACGCGACGGTTCGGATGCGATGCGATGGTTCCTCATGTCTTCGCCGATCCTGCGCGGCGGAAATCTCGTTGTCACGGAGCAGGGAATTCGTGAGGGTGTCCGGCATGCGCTGCTGCCGCTGTGGAATGCGTGGAGTTTTCTGCAGCTGTACGCACCCAAACCTGGTAGCTGGCGCGCTGATTCGCCGAACCTCCTCGATCGCTACATTCTCGCGAAGCTCGCAGGCACTCGGGATGTGATAACCGAGGGGCTCGAGACGAACGACATCGCCGGTGCCTGTGACGAACTGCGCACGTTCTGTGACGCGCTGACGAACTGGTATGTGCGCCGGTCGCGTTCACGCTTCTGGAACGAAGATCGGGACGCCGTCGATACCTTGCACACCGTGCTCGAAGTCGTCACTCGGCTCGCCGCGCCGCTGTTACCTCTGATCAGTGAGGTGATCTGGCGTGGGCTGACGGGTGGTCGTTCGGTGCATCTCGCGGACTGGCCTGCCGAGGGAGACCTGCCCCGCGATCCTGCCCTGGTGTCGGAGATGGACGAGGTCCGGTCGGTGTGCTCGACCGTCCTCGGACTCCGCAAGGCCCAAAACCTCCGGGTGCGGTTGCCTCTGCCCGAGGTGACGGTGGCATCCCACGATGCCACCCGCCTGCATCCGTACCTGGGTCTCATCGCGGACGAGGTGAACGTCAAGAAAGTGAATCTCACTACGGACGTTGACGCGCACGGCCGGTTCGAACTCGTAGTCAATGCCCGGGCCGCGGGGCCGCGCCTCGGCAAGGACGTCCAGGCGGTCATCAAGGCGGTCAAAGCCGGCGATTGGTCGGAGAATTCGGACGGAGTCGTGGTAGCGGCAGGGATCGAGTTGCTGCCTGAGGAGTACACGCGCAGGCTGGTCGCCGCCGAACCGGAATCGACGGCGGCACTGCCTGGTGGTGAAGGTCTGGTAGTGCTGAACTCGGCGATCACCGAGGATCTGGAAGCTGAGGGTTGGGCGAAGGACCGCATCCGTGAGCTTCAGGACGCACGTCGCGCTGCCGGACTCGATGTGTCCGACCGGATCACCGTCGTCCTCGAGGTGCCGACGGAGCGACGGGACTGGGCGGAGGCTCACCGAGAATTGATCGCGGGCGAGATCCTTGCCGTCGACTTGAAACTTGCCGAACTGGCCGACGATGCCATCGAACTCGGTGAGGGAGTGCGGGCGCTGATCGTAAAGGCGTGAGCTGTCGGACCGGGCGGGTACTTTGCACCAGGTGAGTCGTCGGTGGGTGCTGCACGTCGACATGGATGCCTTCTTCGCGTCGGTCGAGCAGCTCACGCGGCCTACGCTTCGTGGTCGCCCGGTTCTCGTCGGCGGTCTCGGTGGACGCGGGGTGGTTGCCGGCGCCAGCTACGAAGCGCGCGTATTCGGTGCGCGCTCTGCCATGCCGATGCACCAGGCGCGGCGTCTCGTGGGTGCCCGAGCCATCGTGCTGCCGCCCCGCGGCCGGCTGTACGGCGTGTTGAGCAGGTCCGTGTTCGACGTGCTCCGAGGATCGATGCCGGTGCTCGAGCAATTGTCGATGGATGAGGCCTTCGGAGAACCCGCCGAACTCGCCGGTGCGGATGCCTCCACGGTCCATCGCTATTGCGAGGGCCTGCGGGCTCTCGTCACCGAGCAGACGGGCCTGGTCGCCTCTATCGGTGCCGGGCCGGGAAAACAGGTGTCCAAGATCGCCTCGGGTCTGGCCAAACCGAATGGGGTCGTGGTGATTCCACCGGAACAGCAGCGTGCGCTGTTGGATGAACTGCCGGTGCGCAAGCTGTGGGGCATAGGTCCGGTCGCAGAGGAAAAACTGAAACGGCTGGGCATCGAGACGATCGGGGGCCTGGCCCGCACCTCGGAATCCGAGGTGGCGTCCATCCTGGGCGCCACCGTCGGACCGGGTCTGCACCGACTGGCTCAGGGGATCGACAACCGTCCCGTGGCAGAGCGCGCGGAGTCCAAACAAGTCAGCGCCGAGACCACATTCGCCACCGACATCGTCACACTGGCAGAACTGCGTGGTGCAGTCGAATCGAGCGCAATGTCGGCGTTCGAGCGGTTACGCAGGGACGGCAGGGCAGCTCGCACTGTGGTGCTGAAACTGAGGAAGGCGGACATGAGTATCGTGACGAGATCGGTGACACTTCCATACGCCACGCTCGACCGTCAGATCCTGGTGGCCGCGGCACAGCGTCAGGTGATCGACCCGATCGAACTCGGACCGGTGCGATTGGTCGGTGTCGGGTTCGCCGGTCTGTCCGCCGTGCGCCAAGGCTCACTGTTCCCGGAGTTGGAACTGGACGTCCCCGGCTACGAGGAGTCCCGAGTTCAGGGTTGGGACAGTAGCGATCACGTGGCTCCCACCCTGCCGGCGCAGGCAAGCGAAATCGGCAGTCGGTGGTATCCAGGTCTCGATGTGACACACCCCGACTTCGGCCACGGCTGGGTGCAGGGTGCCGGGCACGGAGTCGTGACGGTTCGATTCGAAACGCGAACAACCGGACCGGGGATTGCGCGCACGTTCAAGGATGACGAAGCCAGTCTGAAACGTGCAGACATGGAAGGGTCGCTCCAGTAGAGACCACCGGCCCCGGTGGTTCAGCCTTCGGGGGCGGGAACCAGCTTGTCCACCGCGGTGTGGGCCATGCCGTCGAAGACGTCCGCGTCTATCGGTTCCTGTCCTGTTGCAACGAGTTGGGTGACGGTGTTCCCGACGATGGCCACCATGGCGTCGGAGACCAGATCGAGGCCGGCGCTCGATGTGATGAGCCGGAACGCGACCGACGCATCTCCTTCCGTTTTCTGGGCCAGTCCGCCGATTCGGTTGTGCACCTCGATGCCGTCTGCATCCGTCCCCGAGTATTCGCCGCAGTCGTGGAGGATGGCCTGTATCTTCGCGAACGCGTCGGCAGCGTCGGCGCCAGTTTCATAGCTAGCGGCATCCTGGTCGATGCTCACGAAACCCGGACCCGTGAACGCATTCGATGCAGAGGCCACCGCCCCGGTTCGCTGGTCGGCGACCGGGGACAGGATCGCGGCGCATTCAGCCGGGTCCGTGTTCGTCGCCGGTGCGAGTGGTGCGCCGAGGTCCGTCCTCTCGGGGGTTCGCTGCAGCCCGAGATCCTCGAGGTTGGGGACAGGCGAGAATCCGACGGGCAGGTCACCGATGTCGAGCAGGGCAGCACGCAGTTTCGCCCGATCAGCGAAAGGCGCCGCCGATGGGTCCGGCGACACGGTGACCACAGGCCCGAGTGGCGCGAGTGACGTCAACTCGTCGGTGTTTTCGCCCGCGATGGACGAGCACGCCGACAGTGAGAGTGCTGCGAACAGGGAGCAGGTTGCAGCGGCGGGTGTACGAAACATCAGGAAGTCCACTCGACCTGGTTCGAGGTGGTCTGACGCAGGCGCGTAGGACCATCCGGATCGCTGTATTGCTGATCACCATTCACAGTGACGATGCCGGAGACGGGCAGTGGAAGGTCTAGATCGACAGTGACCGTTCCCGAACCCCGCATCACGTACCGGTCGACGTTGAGCGTGCCTGCCCCGTTGGGCAGGTTCCAGATTGGTGAATCCGGCTTCTGGTCGATCGTGTAATCGACGGTCACCAGGTTGCCGTCCCGAGCCGTAAGAGTTGCGACGGTTGTCTGGTCGAGCGCGATTCCGCCGATCACCCGCTGATGGATCGTCCACTGGGCGCCCACCCCGATCGCTTCCGTGGGAAACGAGATCGTTCGGTAGGCAGCCTGGTAAAAGGCCTGCTCGACCGCGGATCGGGCAATGTCCTGGGCGGCCGCGTTCGGCCGCAGCTGTAGTTCGGTGATTGCGCCAGTGGGCCCGATCGTGAACCCGGCCCCGGCCCCTTTACTGGCTTCGAGGGCAAGTCCGAGGCGCTCGTTCGGACTGGTGACGTCGCCGAAGGTGAGATCGACGGTGGTCTCGCCATCGGTATCCTCCGGGCGCTGATTGACGACCGCGTCGAGTGGCAGGGTGATGGGCGGAGACGAGAAGTCCTGAGTTGGCTGATCGTCGATCTGCTGGAACACCTGTGCCTCGGTGGTCAGCGTCACTTGCTGTGAGACCCCGTCCGGCAGTCGAGGACGAATTACCTCATGCGGTTCTTCGCCGTGCGAGGTCACTTCGACGGTGGAGGCCGAGATCGGAACCGTCACTTCTACGGGGGCGAACGAAGACGCCGCGGGACTCGAATCCGGGGAGCCCACGTCAGCTCCACATCCCGCGGTGAATACAAGCAGAGAAATGGTTGCCCCGACTAGTCGGAATCCGGGTAGGGGGGCTTTGGAGAACAGTGGCACGCACCCAGGCTAGTGCTGTTCGGGAGCGCGTGAGCGTCAGCTGTGGCACGTAGGGGATGATGAAAGTGTGAGTTCAGACCCCACGGCCGAAAATGAGACCGACATCGAGGATCGAACGGAGACCCCGAGGCATCAACGGAGGCTGCTTCTGTTCGTGATCGCGGGTGTCGTACTCGCCCTGGATCTGCTGACCAAGATCCTCGCCGTCGCCTATATCGAGCCAGGCCGCCCGATCTGGCTGGTCGGGGACATCGTGTCGCTGCGGCTGGTCCGCAATCCCGGTGCGGCGTTCTCCATGGCTACGAGCATGACCTGGCTGCTCACTCTAGTTGCGGTGGGTGTGGTCATCGGTGTGATCAGGATCGGGCGCACGCTCCGGTCACCCTTGTGGGCACTCGGTCTGGGACTCGTACTCGGCGGTGCCCTAGGTAACCTCGTCGACCGCTTCTTCCGCGCACCGGGAGTAATGCAGGGGCATGTCGTCGATTTCGTCTCGGTCGGCTGGTGGCCCGTATTCAACGTGGCCGACTCGGGAATCGTGTGCGGCGCCGTCCTACTCGTCGTGCTCACACTGATTGGCGTGGAACCCGGCGGAGAGCGTAAGGGGGCGAAGAAGTGAGGGAAACACGGTCCATGCCGGTCCCCGCCGGGCTCGAAGCGATGAGGGTCGACGCAGGCCTCGCTCGCTTGCTGGGCTTGTCGCGCAATGTGGTGGCCCATCTCACCGAGGAGGGTTCGGTACTCGTAGACGGTGTAGCCGTCGGTAAATCGGACCGTCTGTCAGCCGGAACATGGCTCGAGGTGGAATTGCCGGAACCGCCGCGACCGCTGACCATCGAGGCGGAACCCGTTGAGGGCATGGAGATCCTGTACGCGGACGACGACGTGGTCGCCGTAGACAAACCGGTGGGTGTGGCCGCGCACGCCAGCGTGGGTTGGACCGGGCCGACAGTCATCGGCGGTCTTGCTGCGGCCGGTTTCCGGATCTCCACCTCCGGTGCCCATGAGCGCCAAGGCATCGTGCACCGACTGGATGTCGGCACGTCCGGCGTCATGGTGGTTGCGACCTCGGAACGCGCTTACACACTCCTCAAGCGAGCGTTCAAGCAGCGGACCATCGACAAGCGATACCACGCCCTGGTCCAGGGCCACCCTGATCCGAGCAGTGGAACCATCGACGCGCCGATCGGCAGGCATCGCAGCAATGACTGGAAGTTCGCGGTCACAGCCGACGGAAAGCCGAGCGTCACCCACTACGACACCATCGAGGCGTTCCAAGCGGCGAGCCTGCTGGATATCCACCTCGAGACTGGACGCACCCACCAGATCCGGGTGCATTTCGCTGCACTGCGGCATCCCTGCTGTGGTGACCTGACGTACGGAGCCGACCCCCGCCTGGCTGAACGTCTCGGACTGGAGCGCCAGTGGCTGCATGCCCGGTCCCTGGGCTTCGCGCATCCCGCGGATGGCCGATGGGTCGAGATCACTTCCAAGTACCCGAAGGACCTCGAGGACGCCCTCGAGGTTCTCCGGTCGAGTTGAGGTGATGCTCCGGCGTCAGGGGGGGTACGTGGTTCCCGTTGTCGCGGCAGCGGCCCTCGTCGTAATCGTCGTACTACTCGGAGTCGCCAATCCGGTTCCAAAGGTGCCCGTGTCGACGGACGCCCTGGGCCCGCAAAACGGGGAACGAGTATCCGACTACCTGGCCCGATCGTCTCGATCGCTCGAGCAGCCGCCGTCGAGTGAGCGCTGGGCGCTGGTCTCGTTCGAGACTGCGGTGACCACCGAGGTCGTACGGGAACTCGCCTCAGGCGTGCGCGTGTCACAAGTTCTGTTCCGTGTGCCCCTCGACCGCGTGCAGACGCCTCTCGTCGCGGTATCGGTCGCGGCCGGTGACGCTGCCCTCGCCCGAGCGAGTGTCCTGGCCGCCGGACGCGTCCAGATGGTGGCGGGCGAGACCGAGCGGCAGGCGAACATTGCGGCGGTGTCTGCGCAAGAACTGGCCCGCAATTGTGCTTGTGTCATCGGTGTCGTCGTGCGCGCCGATGGAGCCCGGTTGGCGGGGCTGCAGGCCGAGTCGGAAGTCCGGGTTGTCGAGGCGCTCGCCGCCGACGCGGTCTTCGGGCGGTTTGCCGTACGGCCGCTTCTTCCGGAACAGGTCGAGATCGCGCTGCCCGGACCCGACGACGGCTTCGTTCCCGGTGGTGGGAGGTGACGGAGAGGAGGACCGAAGCGGTCGGCACCGCCTATGGGGTCGGCGCTTACGCGTTGTGGGGCATGTTCCCGGCGTTCTTCGGTCTCCTGGGCCCGGCTGGATCGGGAGCGATCCTGGCTCACCGAATCGTGTGGACTCTGGCCATCATGTTCGTGGTGCTCGCGGTGTCGGGTCGCATCGCCTCGATGCGCGGACTCGGAGTGCGGACGTGGCTGCTGGTCGCGGCGGCTTCAGCGGCTATCACGGTGAATTGGGGGACCTACGTCTACGCGGTGAATTCCGACCGTGTCGTCGAGGCGGCGCTCGGTTACTTCATCAATCCTCTGGTGAGCGTCTTGCTCGGTGTGGTGATCTTCCGGGAACGACTGTATCCAGCTCACGTCGTGGCCCTCGCGCTTGCTGCCACGGCCGTGCTCGTGATCACCGTGGACTACGGCAGTCCGCCCTATATCGCCCTCGTTCTGGCCGGCTCGTTCGCGCTGTACGGACTGTGTAAGAAGGTGATGCCGCTCGACCCGCGGACGAGCTTGACCGCCGAGGGAGTCGTGGCCGCGCCGATCGCGGTCGGCTACCTGGTTTTCCTGACCTTCACCGGCGCCAGTACGTTCTTCGGAAACGGCCCGGGACACAGCCTGCTGCTGATGGCCGCGGGACCTGTAACGGCCCTGCCGCTCCTGCTGTTCGGTGCCGCGGCACAACGCGTGCCTTTGCGCACGATCGGCATGCTTCAGTACCTGACACCCGCGTTGCAGATGGTGTGGGGCGTCGCTGTTCTGCACGAGGACATGCCACTATCCCGGTGGATCGGGTTCGCTCTGATTTGGTTGGCCCTCGTGATCTTCACTACCGACGCGTTGGTACGGGCCAGGCGCGTCAAGCGCACTGTGGGTTCGGCGCCGGTGCGCGCCGGTTAGCTCGCGTCACGACTTCTCCGACACCGGCCGTCGGGCGCTGGGGTTGTCGGTGGAACGGCATACACTCGGGAAGCTCCCCAGACAGTGAGAGAGGCGCACGTGGCTGACTCGTTCGTACATTTGCACAACCACACCGAGTACTCGATGCTCGACGGTGCGGCCAAGGTCGGCGCCATGTTCGAAGAGGCGGAGCGATTGGGTATGTCGGCGGTGGGTATGACCGACCACGGCAACATGTACGGCGCCAGCGAGTTCTACAACGTTGCTAAGAAGCAGGGAATCAAGCCGATCATCGGCATCGAGGCGTATGTCGCTCCAGAGTCCCGCTTCAACACCAAACGAGTGCTCTGGGGTGATCGCAGTCAGAAGTCCGACGACGTCTCCGGTAGTGGTGCGTACACCCACATGACGATGGTCGCCGAGAACGCCACAGGGCTACGGAATCTGTTCAAGCTGTCCTCGCTCGCGTCCATCGAGGGACAACTCGGCAAGTGGGCTCGTATGGACGAGGAACTCATCGCCGCCCATCATGAGGGCATCATCGCGACCACTGGATGCCCGTCCGGCGAGATCCAGACGCGCCTGCGTCTCGGGCACGACCGTGAGGCGCTGGAGGCTGCAGCCAAGTGGCAGGAGATCTGGGGGAAGGACAACTTCTTCCTCGAGCTCATGGACCACGGTCTGTCGATCGAACGCCGGGTCCGCGAGGGTCTACTCGAGATCGGCAAGAAGCTCGAAATCCCCCCGCTTGCGACCAACGACTGCCACTACGTCACCAAGGACGCCGCGGAGAACCACGAGGCGCTGCTCTGCATTCAGACGGGCAAGACGCTGTCCGACCCGACCCGCTTCAAGTTCGACGGCGACGGCTACTTCCTCAAGTCCGCCGCCGAGATGCGTGAGCTCTGGGACGACCAGGTGCCCGGCGCCTGCGACAACACCCTGCTGATCGCCGAGCGTGTCCAGTCGTACGACGAAGTATGGGAACACCGCGACCGGATGCCGATCTTCCCTGTTCCCGAGGGCGAGACTCAGGGAACCTGGCTCCGCCAGGAGGTGCTACGCGGCCTCGACCGCCGTTTCCCGGATGGACCGAAACAGGAATACTTGGATCGCGCGGACTACGAGATCAACGTCATCCTCGAGATGGGTTTTCCCGCGTACTTCCTCGTCGTCGGCGATCTCATCAACCACGCCCGCGAGGTCGGTATCAGGGTCGGACCCGGTCGCGGCTCGGCCGCCGGATCACTTGTCGCCTATGCGATGGGTATCACAAATATCGACCCGATCCCACACGGTCTGCTGTTCGAGCGGTTCCTGAACCCCGAGCGCGTATCCATGCCCGATATCGATATCGACTTCGATGATCGTCGTCGTGGCGAGATGGTGCGCTACGCGACCGAGAAGTGGGGGAGTGACCGCGTCGCCCAGGTCATCACGTTCGGCACCATCAAGACCAAGGCCGCTATCAAGGATTCCGCCCGAGTGCAGTTCGGTCAGCCGGGATTCGCGATCGCGGATCAGATCACGAAGGCGCTGCCCCCGCCGATCATGGCCAAGGACATCTCGGTGTCCGGAATCACCGACCCGAACCATGAGCGCTACAAGGAGGCAGCGGAGGTTCGCGCCCTCATCGACTCCAATCCCGATGTGGCGAAGATCTACCAGACGGCGAAGGGGCTCGAAGGACTGATCCGGAACGCCGGCGTCCACGCCTGTGCCGTGATCATGTCGTCCGAGCCGCTGATGGACGCCATACCTGTATGGAAGCGTGCCCAGGACGGTGCCATCATCACCGGCTGGGACTATCCGTCGTGTGAGGCAATAGGCCTGCTCAAGATGGACTTCCTCGGTCTGCGGAATCTTACGGTCATCGGCGACGCCATCGACAACATCAAGGCCAACCGGGGCATCGACCTGGATCTGGACACCCTCCCGATCGACGATCCGGCCACCTATGAACTGCTTTCGCGCGGCGACACGCTCGGCGTGTTCCAACTCGACGGCAGCGCAATGCGCGACCTGCTACGCCGTATGCAGCCCACCGGCTTCGAGGACATCGTGGCGGTGCTCGCGCTGTACCGGCCCGGTCCGATGGGGATGAACGCGCACAACGACTACGCCGACCGTAAGAACGGGCGGCAAGAGGTCAAACCCATTCACCCGGAGCTCGAGGAACCCCTGAAGGAGATCCTGGCCGACACGTACGGCCTGATCGTCTACCAGGAGCAGATCATGCAGATCGCTCAGAAGGTGGCGGGCTACTCGCTCGGACAGGCCGACATTCTCCGCCGGGCCATGGGCAAGAAGAAGCTGTCGGTGCTGGAGGAGGCCTACGCGGGTTTCCGCGAGGGCATGCTGGCCAACGACTTCTCCGAGCCGGCGATCAAGGCGCTGTGGGACACGATTCTTCCGTTCGCCGGATACGCGTTCAACAAGTCGCACGCAGCAGGATACGGGCTGGTGTCGTTCTGGACCGGGTATCTGAAGGCCAACTATCCCGCCGAGTACATGGCAGGGCTGCTCACGTCGGTCGGTGACGACAAGGACAAGGCCGCGGTCTATCTGGCCGACTGCCGCAAGATGGGGATCACTGTGCTCCCGCCCGACGTCAACGAGTCGGAGGTCGACTTCGCTTCTGTCGGCGATGACATCCGCTTCGGTTTGGGTGCTGTTCGTAACGTCGGCGCCAACGTCGTGGGCTCGATCATCAAGGCGCGCAAGGAGAAGTCCAAGTTCGTCGACTTCTTCGACTATCTCGACAAGATCGACACCGCGGCGTGCTCCAAGAAGGTTACCGAATCCCTTGTCAAGGCAGGCGGTTTCGACTCGCTCGGTCACCCGCGGAAGGGTCTTCTCCTGATCCACGCCGATGCCATCGACGCTGTAATGGGTACCAAGAAGGCAGAGTCGGTCGGTCAGTTCGACCTCTTCGGTGGTGCAGATGCCGACGAGTCGATCGCGTCGGTGTTCAAGATGAAAGTTCCCGAGGAGGAATGGGACTCGAAGCACCGGTTGGCGTTGGAGCGGGAGATGCTCGGACTCTACGTCTCCGGGCATCCACTCAACGGTGTCGAACATGTGCTGTCGGCGCAGTCCGATACCGCAATAGCAACGATTCTCGAGGGCGACATCAAAGACGGAACCCAGGTGACTGTTGGTGGCATCCTCGCCGCGGTGAACCGGCGGATCAACAAGAACGGTCTCACCTGGGCGTCTGCGCAACTCGAGGATCTGGCCGGTGGTATCGAGGTGTTGTTCTTCCCACAGGCCTACTCGGTATACGGGATGGATGTCACGGAGGACTCCGTCGTTCTGGTCAAGGCACGCGTTTCGATTCGTGACGACAGGATTTCGTTGATTGCCAACGATCTTGTCGTGCCGGACCTTTCGGCGGTGGGTGTCGCGAAGCCGCTGGCTGTGAGCTTGCCGCTGCGTCAGTGCACGAGGGAAAGACTGACGGCGTTACGGCAGGTGCTCACACGGCACCCGGGAACCTCCGACGTACACGTTCGGTTGCTCGGTGGAACCGAGGTCACACTATGGAAGGTCGACGACGTGTTGCGCGTGGAACCATCGTCGGCGTTGATGGGCGACCTCAAGGCACTACTGGGGCCGAGCTGCCTGTCCGTGTGACGATTCGGCCGTAGCGTGGCGTGAATAATAGCGTCGCGCCCACCAGACCACGACAGCGATCGCGGCGGCGGTGAGTACCGCCGTTTGCAATGTCTGAGTGACCACCAGCACGATCGCGAAGGTCATCAGAGCAACGCCGAGGGCCTCGAGTTTGTAGAGGGGCCAGTCCGTGCCCGCTATGTCGACCGTCCGGATGGTGTCGTTGCTGTGCACATTGCGGCGCATCCTGGCGAAATCTGTCGTCATTACAGGTCACCCTCATTGCTCGGTGGTTGGGAGGCGTGCATGACCCCGCGTCTGATGAGGGTACTCGAAAACCCAAGTTCGATGCAACGAACAATTGGATGAAGGCTTGGATGCGTACGCGATTGGCGAATCCGCTTCGGGTTCGCACACAACCGGGTTGACTGGAGGTATGCCACTCACAGGTGACTACGAGCCCGGTTCGTTGAAATGGTCCGCAGACCAGGCCGACTTGATCGAGTCCACTGAAGGGGCACAGGGGACGACGATCGAGGGTATGCCCGTGGTCTTGTTGACCACTCGCGGCGTGAAGACTGGGAAGCTTCGCAAGATCCCGCTGATGCGTGTCGAATACGAAGGAACGTACGCGGTAGTGGCCTCGCTCGGCGGCGCCCCCAAGAATCCCGACTGGTACCACAATGTCAAGGCCGAGCCTCTCGTCGAGTTGCGCGACGGGTCGTTGACGCAGGACATGGTGGCCCGCGAGGTAAGTGGTGACGAAAAGTCCAAGTGGTGGGATCGTGCCGTGGCCGTGTACCCGGACTACGCCGAGTATCAGAAGAAGACCGACCGGCGTATCCCCGTGTTCGTTCTCGAACCGGCGTGATGTCGAGTCCGAGGTCGATCCCCTCGCCGACATCCGGAGAACCCGATGTCGGCGAGGCGTACCGCGCGCCTGTGGATGCGGAAAATGAACTTCCAGAATGGTCCGAGGCAGTCGCCATTCGGTTCGTGCCTCTGAGCCCGGCTGGTACGTGATGGCCGGAGAGTGCGAATATGTTCAGGTGCCCACATCGTCCGATGCAGCAGCCCAGAATGTAATACCGCCCCTTACCGTGGGCGAGATCAACGCCGCCATCGAGCGAATTTCCCACGTGATCGCTGCGACCCCGCTGCAGCGAAGCGATCGGCTTTCGGCCCTGACCGGAGCGAATGTCTACCTGAAGCGGGAGGACCTGCAGGTGGTCCGCTCATACAAATTGCGCGGCGCCTACAACCTCATGGCCCAACTCGACGACGAGGAGCGCACCGCCGGAGTCGTGGCCGCCAGCGCGGGCAACCATGCGCAGGGCGTCGCGTTCGCTTGTCGATCGATGGAGATCAGCGGGCGAATCTATGTTCCGTCGAACACCCCCAAGCAGAAGCGTGATCGTATCCGCGCTCACGGTGGCGAGTTCGTCGAACTGATCCTGACAGGGGAGACGTACGACGCGGCGGCAGAGGCCGCGGAGGCCGACATTCGGCGCACGGGTGCGACGATGGTTCCGCCGTTCGACGACGCCCGTACGGCTGCCGGGCAAGGCACCATCGCGGCCGAGATCCTTGGGCAGCTAGGCGCGTCGCCCGATGCAGTACTGGTTCCGGTCGGTGGCGGCGGATGCATCGCCGGTATCGCAACATACCTGCGCGCCAACGCCTCCGGGACGGCCATCGTGGGCGTTGAACCGACGGGCGCGGCGTCGATGACGGCGGCGCTGGTGGCAGGCACACCTGTGACGCTGACAGAGATCGACCCCTTCGTCGATGGGGCGTCCGTGAAACGAGTCGGCGACCTTCCCTTCGCTGTCGTCTCCGCCTTGAACGCCGAGGTCATCTCGCATACTTCTGCCCGACAACCCGGTCGGCCTTCCACGATCCGACTCGACGCCGAGTCCTTCGTGGTTACCAACGTCGACGAGGGTGCGGTCTGCACCGCAATGCTCGAGCTGTACCAGAACGAGGGCATCATCGCGGAGCCGGCGGGTGCTTTGTCGGTGGCGGCGCTGGGCAACATCTCATTCGAACCCGGTTCGACAGTGGTGTGCTTGATCTCCGGCGGTAACAACGACATCTCGAGGTACGGCGAGATTCTAGAACGCTCCCTCGTAAATCTAGGCCTCAAGCACTACTTTCTCGTGGACTTTCCGCAGGAGCCGGGCTCACTGCGCCGATTTCTCGACGAGGTGCTCGGGCCCGAGGACGACATCACCTTGTTCGAGTACGTGAAGCGAAACAATCGGGAGACCGGCGCGGCGCTGGTCGGCATCGAACTCGGCAAGGCCGAGGGGCTGGGTGAGTTGCTCGACCGGATGGAGCAGTCTCGGATTCAGGTGGAGCGTCTCGAACCGGGAAGTCCCGCGTACCGCTACCTGACCTGAGCCGCTCTCATTGGAGCAGGCGCTCGACGACCTTGGCGTACAGCTCAGGCTCGGGCATGGGGAGCCCGAGTAGGGCGGCGAGGTAGATGCCGTCGCCGACCAGGCGCACGATCTCGGCCTGTACGGGATCAGCGATTTCGTTCTGGAGGCCTTCGTCCCACCCGCGCATGACCTCGGTGACGGCCTTCTGAATTTCGTCGTGCTGACCGTCTACGCTGCGAAGCGCTGCGATCGTGGAACGGTACAGGGCGAGTTCCTCGGCAGTATTGGCGTCGGGAACCTGCAGGTACCACTCCGATAGCGAGGTGCCGCCGGAGATGGCGTCGGCGAAATGCGCATCCGCTCGCTCGCCGAGTCGTCGCACCATCGCTGCGAGGAGTGCTTCCTTACTGGGGAAGTGATAGAGCAGGCCACCCTTGGATACCCCTGCTTCCGCGGCGACCGCTTCGAGGGTCACCTGGGCGATTCCTACTTCGAGTAGCAGCTTCTCGAGAGCGTCGAGTATGCGATCGCGAGTACCGGCCGTCATGAGGAGCGACTGTACCGGAAATAACTTTACCGGCTGGACGGTTCACGGTAATGTACAGAAACTATACCGGCTGGACGGTGTACCGTATGTCTCAGCTCTCGAATCGGAAAGTCGCAGGAAGTCAATTGTCTGTGTCCACGGATCGCGGGATCAACGAAGCCTCTGGTGAGCCGGGTCGAGCCTCCGCATCGCGCCGAGACTGGCTCGGGCTCATCGTCTTGGCGTTTGCGGTTCTCCTGATCGCGGTAGACGCCACCGTGCTCGATCTCGCGCTGCCGTTCATCAGCGCAGACCTCGAACCCAGTAGCACGCAGTTGTTGTGGATCATCGACGTCTACTCGTTCGTGCTGGCCGGTCTGCTCATCACGATGGGCACGCTCGGCGACCGAGTGGGGCGTCGCCGTCTCCTACTCTTCGGCGCCGCCGGGTTCGGGATTGCTTCGCTGATCGCAGCATGGGCCGTGTCGCCTGAGATGCTGATCGCAGCCCGTGTGCTGCAGGGAATCTCGGGGGCGACGCTGATGCCCGCCACCCTCGGCCTGATCCGGGCGATCTTCGTCAACCCTCGCCAGCGCACCCTCGCGATCGGAGTCTGGAGCGCGATGGCTGGTGGTGGCGCCGCGGCTGGCCCGCTCATTGGTGGTTGGCTGCTCGAACACTTCTGGTGGGGTTCGGTGTTCCTGGTCAATATTCCGGTAATGCTCATGCTTATCGGCATCGGACCTGTGCTGATCCCGGAGTCGAAGGATCCGAACCCGGGACGGTTCGACCTGACCAGTGCGGCGCTGTCGATGTCTACGATGCTGCCACTCGTCTACGCCGTCAAAGAGTCTGTGGTGCACGGGATCTCCCCAGTGCTCATTGCCGTTGGTCTTGCCGGTGTCGCGTCTGGCGTTGGGTTCGTGCGCAGGCAGAGGGTTATGAAGGATCCGATGATCGACCTCGGTTTGTTCGCCAAGCCGGCGTTCTCGACGGCCGTCCTCACCAACCTGCTTTCCGTCTTTGCGCTGGCAGGTGTTCTGTTCTTCGGATCCCAGTACCTGCAACTGGTCTTGGGCAAGACGGCGCTCGAAGCGGGGGTGTTGATGCTGCCCGGAATGCTGATGAGCGCGGTCACGGCCTTGGCGGCGGCCTGGATGGTCCGCTACTGGGCGACCTCGCACGTCCTCGGCGGCGGGCTGGTCGTCGGCGGTGTGGGTGCGGCCATGTTGTTCGCCCTGCGTGTCGACAGTGGGCCGAATATGTTCGTGATCGGCTTCGGACTCGTCGGTGCGGGTGTCGGTATCGCTTTGACTCTGGCGTCCGATCTCGTCGTCAGTGCGGTCGAACCCGAACGTGCGGGCGCCGCCTCGGCGGTGTCCGAAACCGCGTACGAACTCGGTATCGCGCTCGGTGTTGCGGTGCTGGGCAGCGTGGTCATGGCGATCTTCCGGAACGGCCTCGACACCTCCCTGCTGGCCCCTGATCGGGTCGCGCCGGCCCAGGGGACCCTCGGCGCCGCAATCGCCGAGGCGCAGCACCTTCCGGAGACCGCGAGCACGGTGTTCCTGGAATCTGCACAGACCGCGTTCGTCGCGGGCATGCACGTGGCCGCCGTCGCCACCGCGGCAATCCTGTTCGTCACCGCGATCCTCGTTCTGCGTCTGCTGCGCAGCCGTCAGGACGAGCGTGCTGCCGTCGCACCGTCGAGTACAACGAACGAGTGAGCCGGCAGCACCGTCACGGATGCTGTTTCGTCCTGGATCGGCGCTTCCCACCAGAGCAAGGGGGAGCCGCCGACGGGGACGGTCACGGACTCGGCGCTGAGATTGCACGCGAGACGAAGTTGGCCGCGGTACACGACGATCCAGCAGAGGGTCTCGTCATAGTCGACCGACAGATTCTCGAGCCAAGGATCCGTGAGTTCCCAGCGTTCGCGTCGCAGGCGGACGAGAGAGCGGTAGCACTCGAGTAGACGGGCGTGCGGTTCGCGCCCGCGCTCGTCCCAGTCGAGCTTCGATCTCGTGAACGTTTCCGGGTCCTGCGGATCGGGCACATCATCCGTGGTCCAGCCGTGATCGGCGAACTCGGCCTTGCGTCCCTCCGCCGTCGCTCGCGCGAGCGACGGCTCTGGATGCGAGGTGAAGAACTGGAACGGCGTGCTCGCCCCCCATTCCTCGCCCATGAACAGCATCGGCGTGAACGGTGAGCACAGCACGAGCGCGGCCTTCACCGCGAGTTGCCCGGCGGTGAGGTAGGTACCGGGCCGGTCACCCACCGCGCGGTTCCCGATCTGGTCGTGTGTGCACGTATAGACGACGAGCGAACTCGCGGGGGTACGACGGGTGTCGAGGGGTCTGCCGTGCATGCGACCGCGGAACGAGGAGTACGTGCCCGCATGAAACCAGCCCTGGCGCAGGGTATCGGCCAGGCATGTCATCGAACCGAAATCTCCGTAGTAGCCTTGTGTCTCACCCGACACGGCCGAATGGATGGCGTGGTGCACGTCGTCGTCCCACTGGGCGTCGAGGCCGTAACCGCTCGCGGACCGTGACGTGATCAGTCGTGGGTCGTTGAGGTCGCTCTCGGCGATCAGTGTCAGGGGTCGCCTCAGGTGAGCAGACATTCGGCGGGTCTCGATGGCCAGATCCTCGAGGAGGTGAGTGGCAGTGTGGTCGACGAGTGCGTGGACGGCATCGAGTCGCAGGGCGTCGATGTGGAACTCGCGGAACCAGCGCAGCGCGTTGTCGATGATGTAGCGCCGCACTTCGCCGGATTGTGGACCGTCGAGATTGATGCCCTGGCCCCATGTGTTGACGGTCTGCGTCTGATATGGGCCGAACCGGTCGAGGTAGTTTCCCGACGGCCCGAGGTGGTTGTAGACGGTGTCGAGGACCACGCCGAGTCCGCGGGCGTGACACGCGTCGACGAAGGCTTGCAGCCCGTCCGGACCGCCGTATACCTCGTGGACCGTGTACCAGAGGACGCCGTCGTAGCCCCAGTTGTGGGTGCCGTTGAAGCCGTTGACAGGCATCAGTTCCACGAAATCGACGCCTAGGTCGACGAGGTGGTCGAGCTTGCCGACGGCAGCCGCGAACGTGCCCTCGGTGGTGAAGGTTCCGACGTGCAGTTCGTAGACCACCGACCCGGCGAGCTGCCTCCCTGTCCAATTCCCGTCGGTCCACACAGTCTCGTCGAGCACATGCAACTGGGACGGCGCGTGGACCCCTTCGGGCTGCCGCGGTGAGCGCGGGTCCGGGAGCATGGTTTCGCTGTCGTCCAACAGGAAGCCGTACCGCGCGTCCGGGGCTGCATCGATGTCCGCACTCCACCATCCGTCCGGCAATGGAGTCATATTGTGGCGTCGTCCGTCGACGACGACACGAACGGTATCCGGGGCGGGGGCCCAAACCTCGAAGGTGCGCACTCGATCAGGATGCCTGCTTTGGGCGTCGCCTGCAGCGGAGCAGGCTTCCGGAGCTCTTCGATTGGTTCGGGCGTCGGACCCTTTCGCGAGCCGCCTCGAAGTAGCAAGCTGGAAGGAGGAAGTCGGAGCATCGCGAGGAGCAATCATGCACGTAGCAGTGGGAGACAGGTTGCACGTTCAGGGCCGAGTTGTAGGGGCTCACGCGCAGACCGCCGAGGTGGTGGAAGTGCACGGAGAGAACGGGGAACCGCCGTACCTCGTCCGGTACGAAGACGGTCACGAGGCGCTCGTCTTTCCAGGTTCCGACGCGTGGGTTGAGCACCCCAAGTCGTAGGGCCGGAACGCGCTGGGTTGCAGGGGAAGGCTCTGCGAGGGGCCTATCGTTCCCGCTTCGAGCAAGATCGGTACTCGGCGATAGCCCAGGGCCGAATGCATCGAGAGCGGTGTGCCTAGAACGGCCAGCCCACCTGGGCGCCTCGGTTCGAGCTGAATGCGTGCTCGACGGCCCAGAGTGCTTCGGGTGTGTCAGTCCAGAGCCGATGGGCCGCAGCGAATGTGCGTGCCTGGTGCGCTCCGAGATACAGACTGCCCAGTGCATCCAGGTCGACGACAACCCGGGGGTCGTCATCCGTGGGCGTGCACGTAGCGTGGCCGTCCCGGACCGACAGCCGAAAGCGCCCGCCGGCATCGAGGAATCCGTCGTCGACCTGTAGAACCAGGTCGAGGTCGGATCGATAGGTGCGCGCCTCGAGTGCGGCCCGCACATCCATGATCCGCACCCACAATCCGTCGCGCCGCGACCGTGTGCGGACCACACGGCTGTCGGTGAGTAGTTGAGGTAGCGGATCGTCGGGTGCAAGGGTCGTCTCGATGCCGTGCATCAGGTCGAGGCCGAACAGTGCGCGCCAGAGTGCGGCGTGGGCACGGTCGGTGACCGTACGCATTTCCTGGATCCGGGCGATCATCCCGTCCTCCCCGTCGACCCGGCGATACAGCGCGTAGCCATCGTCGTGGAGCATGGCGAACAGGGTGGTACCGCCGCCGCGGTCGCTCTCTCGATCGGCGAACAGCCGATCCCACAGGACTTCGGGCCGAACCTGTGCGCCGGGCGTGATCCGTTGCCAGCGGTCGTAGACGGCTGTGATTGTGGTGCGGACATCGGCCGGGCGTACGACGCGTACGCCGCCCGGGTCGGGGGTCTTCGGATGGAATGCGGCGAGACGGCGGTCGATGGTCACCGCCGACTCGATGGTGGCGGGGCCGTATCCGAATCGGCCGTAGATCCCACCCTCGCTGGCGATGAGCACGGACAGCACCGCGCCGGACGCCTGAATCCGCCGATGTTGCTCGGCGTACAGGGCGCGGAGGATCCCCCGGCGTCGGTGCGAGGGTGCGACGGAGACACCGGTGACCCCTGCCGCGCCTACCGCGACCCCGCCGGGGACCGTAACGGTCATCGGAAGATCCATGGTCACGCCGACTACCGCCTCGCCGTCGACCGCGATGATCGAGCGGTCGATGCCGACGAGTTCGCGCCGCACATCGATGGCTTCCGGGGTGTACGGGGTACCGAAACCGACTTCGTGCAGTAGCAAAAGATTGCGCCAGTCCCGCTCATCGGCGGCCCGGACAGTGATCCTTGTGCTGGTCTTCATGCCTCAAGAGCCTGGCACACCCGATTGTTCGTCTCATTCGATTTCCTTCGCCCCGCCGTATTCACGGGTGCGCAATTGCGAACATCTCGGCATTGAACTGCTCGGGCGTTGCCCGCGCCACCGTTCCGGAGGAGTGTGAACACGTGGGATCAACGGGCGACGCCCCCCCCGTGACGCCGCCCTCGACAAGGAAGGGTGACGATCGTGTTTGCACGCTCAACCACAATTCAAGCGCATCCCTCGTTCATCGACGAGGGGATCAAACACGTGCGGGATGTCGTGATGCCTGCGCTGACGGAAGTCGAGGGTTGCCTCGGATTGTCCCTGCTGGTCGATCGCGATTCAGGCCGATGCATCGCGACCAGTTCGTGGCGGGACGAGGAATCGCTGCGCTCGAGCGAGGGACCCGTGCAGAAGTTGCGTGACGAGGCCACCAAGACCTTCCACGGCACGGCCGAGGTGTCGAGGTGGGAGATTGCGGCGATGCACCGCGATCACCCCTCTGATCGCGGGGCCTACTGCCGGGTCACTTGGGCCAAGGTGGGACCGGGCCACATGGACCGTGTCATCGACGTGGGGAAACTGGCCGGAATACCCAAGGTGGAGGAATTGGAAGGGTTCTGCAGCGCCAGCCTGCTAGTCGATCGTGCGACCGGTCGTGCCGTGTCGTCGCTGACCTACGACAGTCGTGAGGCGATGGAACGCAACGTGGAACGCATGAAAGAGATCAGGGTCGCATCTCTCGGCGAAGTGAACGCGGAGGTGCTCGAGACGGGCGAGTTCGAGCTGGTCATCGCGCACCTGCACGTCCCCGAGATGGCCTGACCACCAAGAGAAATGTGTAAGAGCGTGTCCCGAGCGGAACCCTGGCGACCCGAAGCTCATTCCTGCGCTGCCAGTGATTCCGCCGCCCTTACGGGAGTGAGTAGGTGCCTGTCCGTACCGGCGTTCGGTGGTCGGGCGTTGCCATCGCCACCGTTACGGAGGAGTGTAAAACACGTGGGATCAACGGGCGACGCCGCCCGTGGCGCCGCCCTCGACAAGGAAGGGTGACGATCGTGTTTGCACGCTCAACCACAATTCAAGCGCATCCCTCGTTCATCGACGAGGGGATCAAGCACGTGCGGGATGTCGTGATGCCTGCGCTGGCGGAAGTCGAGGGTTGCCTCGGATTGTCCCTGCTGGTCGATCGCGATTCAGGCCGTTGCATCGCGACCAGTTCGTGGCGGGACGAGGAATCGCTGCGCTCCAGCGAGGGACCCGTGCAGAAGTTGCGTGACGAGGCCACCAAGACCTTCCACGGCACGGCCGAGGTGTCGAGGTGGGACATCGCCGCGCTGCACCGCAATCACCCCTCGGATCGCGGGGCCTACTGCCGGGTCACATGGGCCAAGGCGGAGCCGGCTCACATGGATCGTGTCGTTGACGTGTGGAAGCTGGGCGGGATACCCAAGATGGAGGAACTGGAAGGGTTCTGCAGCGCCAGCCTGCTTCTCGACCACGCTGCCGGCCGCGCGGTCTCGTCGCTGACCTACGACAGCCGCGAGGTGATGGAGCGCAACATGGAACACATCAACGAGATCAGGGCCTCTGCTCTGCGCGAGGCGAACGCCGAGGTGCTCGAGACGGGCGAGTTCGAGCTGGTCATCGCGCACCTGCACGTCCCCGAGATGGCCTGACCACCAAAGGAACTGATTAGCACAGGAAATGTGTAAGAGCGTGTCCTGAGCGGAACCCTGGCTACCAGGGGAAGACCTGCACCGCGTAGTGCCGGTCTCCCCCTGGCAGTGCCCGTCGCCTGATGTGGTGCGAGCCTCCTCGAGGTCACACGATGGCCCGATTGCCGCCGCGACCTTCTTCTAAAGCCGTTGGGCTACGACCCGAAGTTCATTCCTGTGCTGCCACTGGTTCCGCCGCCCGTGCCGGGGTTGGTGCCGCCGCCCGTGCCGGGGTTGGTGCCGCCGCCCGTGCCGGGGTCGGTGCCGCCGCCCGTGCCGGGGTCGGTGCCGCCGCCCGTGCCGGGGTCGGTGCCGCCGCCCGTGCCGGGGTCAGTTCCGTCGTCCGTGCCGGGCTCGGTTGGAGCCGGCCCTGATGAGAGGTCGGTCAGTGTGATCGTCCAGGAGCTCGGGTTGTGGTCCTGGATGAACGCCGCCAAGTCGCTCACGTCGTCGAAAGCGAACCCGTACGCCTTGCCGTCGACAGTGTTCTCGTGGAGGGCCCGCGAGTAGTGGTTGGCGATCTCGCTGTTGTAGTGGAGCGCGGTGTCTGTGATCGGCTGATTGGAATGGTCGAGTAGCGTCCCTCGGTTGAAGGCGGCACCCAGCATCGCGGCGACCGGTCCGGTAACGCCGTCGTTCGGAGCTATAAGGGCCCCGTCGCAGAAGAACACGTCGCGGGTGCTTGGTTTGCGGATCGGTGCCACGCCTTTATCGAAGATGAGCACGTCATCGATGACCCGTCCGGTGTACGTAATGCTCTTGAGGTGGTCGGTCACCAACAAGTCGGTGCTCGAGTACTTCCTCCACACCTCGTTGATGTACTCGTCGTAGTAGGTGGGCGAGAACAGTCCGGCGTCGATGCCGTGGCCGGGGGCGATCACGCGCTTGTCACCGATGACGAGATTCGCGAAGTCCGGGTGATCAGCGACAGTGGAGAAAATTCTCTCTCGGCCACCGGGGACGAGTTCGCCTGCGGTCTGCGACGCTTGTCCCTCCAACTGGATTGCCAACGGCACGGAGAACTTGTCGACCATGGTGGTGTTGCAGAACATTCCGATGTCGTTGTAGGTGAACTCGACACAGTCGTGCATCACCGAGTAGCTGTCATCGCTCTCAACCCACCCAGCCGGGTACTGCATTCTCCGAACGCCCTGCTCATCGACGACGGCCTTGAAACTCAACTCGCCGTCGATCGCGAAGTAGATGCGCCCCGACATCTTGGGTAGGACGAAATCTGTGTTTCCGGTGTTGGACAGCGGAATCGCCATGTCGAGGACTGTGCCGTGAGCGGCATCCTGGGGAACCGGAACGAAAACCCCGCTGGAATTGACGAATCCTTGCTGCCCGGCCAGGTTGACCCCGGGAATGTACATCTTGATTGCGCTGTTGCTGAAGGCGCCGGTGGCGTTGACCACGCTCGTGCGGAGGGTGGCAGCGGCCGAGGCGCGAGGGGTGAGAGCTGGAGCGACTGAAGACAGAATTGGTGCCCCGAGAGCGACCGCCCCGAGTGCACTTCCGAGGAAGGCTCTTCTACTCAACATCTATTGCACTCCGTTACTGATCCGTTACTGATCTGTTATCGAGCGGAGAGTTTTGCAGAAGTCTCGAGCGAATGCAACAGGGATTGGAGCGAACTCACGCTTGAACCAAGGTGGATACTCGCTATACGTGCGCTATACGTGCACGGTCGACCGGATGGGCAGTCGCCCGGCCGCTGTCAGCGGTTTCGTTCTGGGAGTGTGAGGAGGGCGACAGGGTAGGTGGCGAAGAGGACGTCGGCTCGGGGGCCACGTTCCGTGTCGGCGTCGGCGGCCGTGGCGACGGTCTCGCCTGTGAGACGGTCGGTCCACGTCCCCGCGGGCAGGATGACGGTGGTTTCGCCCCAGCCTCGTTCACCGAGTCTGATGCTGTGGCGAGTCGCTACCGCAACGACATCCGGGGACACACCTTCGGGACCACGTGCGAACCCCACCACGTGGGCCGCGGCGGGCCCGGTCCCGAAAACAGGGGTATACGATCCTCCGACAAAGGACTCCGGGCGTTCTCGTCGCAGTCGCAGAGCCGTTCGGACGACGTGCATCTTCGCCGCGCCCGTCGCATCGACAGGTGGATTCTGGAGGTGCCCGAGGACGCGTCGCCGCGCGTCGTAGTTCACCAGGCGGCGATTGTCAGGGTCGACGAGCGAGTCCTCCCAGAGTTCGGTGCCCTGGTACACGTCCGGGACTCCCGGGCCGCAGAGTTGGAGGAGTTTCTGGCCCAGGGCGTCGGACCATCCGTGGGGGGCCAGTTGGGTGCACAGTGAACCGATCGACTTCCCGACCGCTCCGTCGATCACCGTGTCGAGCCAGAGATGGAGATCGCGTTCGAAGCCCGGGTCGATGTCGGTCCAGGACGTGCGGATTCCGGCTTCACGGGCGGCCTTTTCCGCGTAGGCGTGGATGCGGTCGCGGAAGTCAGGCACCTCCGCCCCGGACCGACCGTCCGCTGGCCACACCCCGAACAGCGTCTGCCACAGAAACAGGCCGGTGACGGGATCCGGGCTGGGGGCGATCTGCTCCCACCGATCGACGCACCCGGCCCACAGGTCGGGCACCTGCGTCAAGACGCCGATCCGAGCTCGGACATCCTCTCCGCGTTTAGTGTCATGGGTCGAGAGCGTCGTCATGGCCCTTGGCCACCTGGCGGCGCGCTCGGCGCTCGCGAGGTGGAATTCGGCGGGTGAGATGCCCACCTTTGCCGGGTTGCCGCCCACTTCCTGAAGTGACACCAGCCGGGCGGTGCGGTAGAAGAGACAGTCCTCCACCGACTTCGCCATCACCGCGCCGCAGACCTGCTGGAAGCGGGTGGCCGCCTCACCCCGGTTGATCAGGGCAGCGGAAAGCGCGTCCAGAGGTTCGGCCCAGGCCGGTTCGTGTCGGGCGATGTCGCCGATCACACGCCCTGCCAGGCCGGCCAGCGGACTGTAGTCCGAGCGGTAGACAGGCATGGCTGCGATGACGTCCACCACCGCGTCGCGAAGAAGATCGATGCTGCATTCGACGCCCGTCTCCGCGAGGATCGTGCGCGCCAGTCGCCGGACTTCCGGTGCGAGAACGGTGGTGGCGACGCTGCGCTTGATCACGACCTCCTGCTCGCGGATCCACGTCGCGTCTCCCCGGTCGCCCGTTCGGGAGGCTGACAGCGCGGTGAGGGCGGCCGTCCCCGATGGGTCCAGGAACACGCCGCCGATCTCGGCGAGCGCGTCGTAGCCGGTGGTGCCGTCGATCGGCAGGTGGTCGTCGAGCGGTTCGGTGTTGGTGAGGATCTTCTCGATCACGAGCCAGCGGTCCGTGCCGAGTAAGGTGCGCAGCCGATCGAGGTACTGGGCCGGATCGGACAACCCGTCCGGGTGGTCGATGCGCACTCCTTCGATCAGCCCGCTGCTCACCCAGTTTCGGAGTTCGCGGTGCGCGGCCTCGAACACCTTCGGGTCTTCCTGGCGGACGCCTGCGAGGTCACTAATCGCGAAGAATCGGCGGTACCCGACGAGCCCGGCATCCCACGGCACCAGGCGGTAGGACTGAGCGTCGTGCACAGCTAGAGGGTCCGCGGCATCGGTACCCGGAGCGATCGGGAAGCGGTGCTCGTAGAAGGCGAGCAGCGGTTCGGTGCCCGAGCGGTCGATCTCGAGTGATTCGAGATCAGTTTCCGACCCGAGTACAGGGAGCGCGAGACGGCCTCCGACACCGTTTTCCTCATGCCAGTCGATGTCGAAGAAGTCGGCGTACTCGGATCGGCGACCGTGGGTGAGTACGTCCCACCACCAAGCGTTCTCGCGCGGTTTCGCAACGCCGACATGGTTGGGGACGAGATCCACGACAATCCCCATTCCCCGGTCACGTAACTCCTCGAACAGCGCGAGCAGCGCCTCGCGCCCGCCGAGCGCGGGATCCACGCGAGTCACGTCCGTGACGTCGTAACCGTGGGTCGATCCGCTGGCAGCAGTCAGGATCGGCGACAGGTAGACATGCGAGACCCCTAGATCGTCCAGATAGTCGGCGATGGCGGTGGCGTCGTCGAGCGTGAAATGGTCGCCACGCAATTGGAGTCGGTAAGTTGCCGTGATCGACATCGACTTCCTCGGCTCATGTACTCCGACGCAGCACAACCAGTGATCTGGCGCCGACCTGCAGCGGATCTCCGGCCTTGATCACCGACTCCGTCTCTCCCGTCGGCTCTCCTGTCGGCACGGACGTGTCGAGCACGACGGTCCACTCGCCGGCATAGTGCGAATCCGGAGTGGAGAACCCGATTCCCTCGTGGTGCGCGTTGAAGCACAAGAGAAACGAGTCACCGACAACCCGTTCACCCCGTTGGTTGGGTTCGTGGATGCCCTCCCCGTTGAGGAAGACCGCCAGAGATCTTCCGAATCCACTGTCCCAGTCCTCGGGAGTCATCTCCTCGCCGGACGGGGTGAGCCAGGCGATGTCGCGGGTCTGATTTCCGCTACGGATTGGTGTGCCCTCGAAGAATCGTCGTCGACGGAACACCGGATTCTTCATCCGCAGTGCGATCACCCGTTTGGTGAACTCGACCAGGTCTGCGTTGGATTCCGCCAGCGACCAGTCCATCCAGGAAAGCTCCGAGTCCTGGCAGTACACGTTGTTGTTGCCGTGCTTGGTGCGGCCCATCTCGTCGCCGTGTGCCAGCATCGGAGTGCCTTGGCTCAGCATCAGCGTGGCCAGCATGTTCCGGCTCTGCCGCCCCCGCAGGTCGAGGATCTCCGGATCGTCCGTCGGCCCCTCGACCCCGCAGTTCCAAGAGCGGTTGTGGCTCTCACCGTCGTTGTTGTTCTCGCCGTTGGCCTCGTTGTGCTTCTCGTTGTAGGACACCAGATCGCGCAGCGTGAACCCGTCGTGGGCGACCACGAAGTTGATGCTCGCGCTGGGACGCCGGCCGGTCGCCTCGTAGAGGTCGGACGAGCCGGTCAGGCGGGACGCGAACTCGCCGAGAGTCGCAGGCTCACCACGCCAGTAGTCGCGGACGGTGTCCCGGTACTTGCCGTTCCATTCCGTCCACAGGCCAGGGAAATTGCCCACCTGGTAGCCACCTTCGCCGACGTCCCACGGCTCGGCAATCAGCTTGACCTGACTGACGATCGGGTCCTGTTGGACGAGGTCGAAGAACGCGGACAGCCGGTTGACGTCGTGCAGCTCGCGCGCGAGTGTTGACGCCAGGTCGAATCGGAATCCGTCGACGTGCATCTCCGTGACCCAGTACCGAAGCGAGTCCATGATCAGTTGGAGCGTGTGCGGGTGCCGAGCGTCAAGGCTGTTCCCCGTGCCGGTGTAGTCCTTGTAGTATTCGGCATCCCCGTCGACGAGACGGTAGTAGGCGGCGTTGTCGATGCCGCGGAAGCAGATGGTCGGGCCGAGATGGTTGCCCTCGGCCGTGTGGTTGTAGACGACGTCGAGGATCACTTCGATACCCGCCTCGTGGAACGAGCGGACCATCGCCTTGAACTCCGACACCGCAGCGCCCGGCTTGTCCGCCGACGAGTACTCGGTGTGCGGTGCGAGGAAGCCGAACGTGTTGTACCCCCAGTAGTTCCGTAACCCACGGTCGAGCAGGGGCTGGTCGTGCATGAACTGGTGCACGGGCATCAGTTCGATCGCTGTGACACCGAGGCCGACCAGGTGGTCGATGATCACTGGATGCGCCAGGCCCGCGTACGTGCCGCGGAGTTGCTTGGGGACGCCGGGGTGGGTTGCCGTCATGCCCTTGACATGTGCCTCGTAGATCACTGTGTCGTGGTAGGGGCGTTTGGGAGCACGGTCGAAGGCCCAGTCGAAGAACGGGTTGATCACGACGGTGGTCATCGTGTGACCGAGTGAATCATGCCCGGGCAAGACAGGTTTCGCAGGCTTGTCGGACTCCGCAAGCTTTTCGCCTACTGGTGCAATCTCGGCGTCCGCATGCCCTACCAGACGCTTCTCGCGTTTCACGTCATCGGTGTCGACCTTTTCGCTGTGGCCGATCGTTTCTTCGACATCGTAGGAGTAGAGGGAGCGATCTCCGTCGAAGTTGCCGTCGAAGGCCTTGCCGTAAGGGTCGAGAAGGAGTTTACTCGGATCGCAGCGATGTCCGGCTGCCGGATTCCACGGTCCGTGGACCCGGTAGCCGTAGCGCTGACCGGGAACGACGGTTGGCAGATACGCATGCCACACGTACCCGTCGACCTCTTCGAGGCGGACTCTGGTTTCCGTGCCGTCCTTGGCGATCAGGCACAGATCGACAGCCTCGGCGACTTCGGAGAACAACGAGAAATTCGTCCCTGCCCCGTCGTAGGTGGCTCCGAGGGGATAGGCGCTACCGGGCCACACAGGGATGTGCGTGGTGTCGGTCGAGTTGCTCGCGTCCATACCGAGAACATTAGCTCTCGCGTCCGGCACGTTCCCGGTTCGACAATGAGGTCAGTGCGCACTCTGGCTTCGTGCGACAGCGCACATTCCGGCTGTGATGATGCCTACGTCCTCGGTGGTGCTCACATATGGCGGCATGGTGTAGATCAGGTTTCGGAAGGGCCGTAGCCACACCCCGGAGGCAACTGCAGCTTCGGTAGCGGTCCGCATGTCGACGGGGTCCGCTAGTTCGATTACTCCGATGGCACCGAGCACCCGGACGTCCCGGACACCGGGGATCTCGAGGGCCGGCTCGAGGCCCGATTCGAGCGCGCCGTTCACGTTTGCGATCTCGCCTCGCCAGTCCCGGGACAGCAGCAGTTCGATGGACGCCACAGCGACAGCACACGCGAGCGGATTGGCCATGAACGTCGGACCGTGCATCAGCCCACCGGCTTCTCCGGAACTGATGGTTTCCGCGATCTCGGTGGAGCAGAGGGCCGCTGCAAGGGTCATGTATCCGCCGGTGAGGGCTTTGCCGACGCACATGATGTCAGGACTGACCCGGGCGTGATCGGCGGCGAACAACTCGCCGGTTCGTCCGAAGCCCGTGGCGATCTCGTCGAAGATCAGCAGCAATTCGTGCTCATCGCAGATCCGTCGAAGTTCTGACAGATACCGGGGATCGTGGAAACGCATGCCGCCGGCACCCTGCACCACCGGCTCCACAATGACGGCCGCCAGTTCGCTCGAATGTGACTCCACCAGGCGTTCGAAATCCGCGACGTAGCTCAGGTCGAACTCGCGCGGCGGCGGCGGCGCGAACACCTGCCGTGCCAGTACGTCCGTCCACAGTGAATGCATGCCGCCATCGGGGTCGCAGACGCTCATCGGTGCGAACGTGTCGCCGTGGTAGCCGCCGCGCCACGTGAGTAGGCGATGCTTGCCCGGCATGCCACGGCTTCGCCAGTACTGCAGGCTCATCTTTACCGCTACTTCGACGGACACCGAACCCGAGTCGGCGAGAAAGACCTTGTCGAGTCCGGTCGGGGTGATTTCGACGAGCAGCTGCGCCAGCCTGGCGGCTGGTTCGTGCGTGAGTCCCCCGAACATGACGTGACTCATCCGTCCGAGTTGCGCGGTGGCCGCAGCATCCAGGCTCGGGTGTCGATAGCCGTGCACCGCTGCCCACCAGGAACTCATACCGTCCACGAGTTCGCGCCCGTCGGCGAGGGTGAGCCGAGTCCCGTAAGCCGAAGCCACCACGAGAGGAACCGTCGAGGAGGGGAATGCCCCATACGGATGCCACAGAAGCGAGGCATCGAGGGCACTGATGTCGTCGACGGACAGGCTCGGGTTTGTCACGGGCTCGACCCTAACCACACACGGAAAGTCGACCCACTCCGGGTTGAACACCGTTCAAGTCCCGTATCGTGCCGAGGGTGAGTATCGACAGCACCCTGTCCACATGGCTCGACGACGTCGCGGACCGGCGCCGCGGCGCCGGACTGCACCGCGATTTGCGTCCCCGGACGCCCGGTACCGCATTGATCGATCTGGCGTCCAACGACTACCTCGGACTCGTGCGCCATCCAGAGGTGGTGCGTGGTGCGATGTCGGCGCTGAGCCGGTGGGGGGCGGGGGCAACCGGTTCACGTCTGGTCACGGGGTCCACCACAGACCACGATCGGCTCGAGTCGGAGCTCGCGGACTTCGTCGGGGCAGAGGCCGGGCTGGTGTTCTCCTCGGGGTACACCGCGAACCTTGGCGCCGTCACTGCACTGTCCGGTCCGGGCTCGCTCATCGTCTCCGACGCCGGAAGCCATGCCTCGCTGGTCGACGCCTGCAGGTTGTCCCGCGCTCGCGTCGCGGTATCGCCGCATTCGGACATCGAGTTCGTTCGCAGCGCACTGGCCACGAGGGGCGAGGAGCGCGCGCTCGTAGTCACCGATTCGGTGTTCAGCGCCGATGGCGATCTCTCCCCGCTGGTCGGACTGCACCGGGTATGCCGCGAATACGGTGCGTTTCTCGTCGTGGACGAGGCGCACGGCATCGGCGTACGCGGTGTCGGGGGACGCGGTCTCGTGCATGAGGTCGGGCTTGCGGGCGAACCCGACATCGTGGTTACGGCCACTTTGTCGAAATCCCTCGCCAGCCAGGGCGGCGCGGTTCTCGCGTCGGAAAGGGTCCGCGCACACCTCATCGACGCCGCCCGCACCTTCATCTTCGACACGGGTCTTGCCCCGGCGTCGGTGGGAGCAGCGCGCGCGGCTCTCATGATTCTGCGGCGCGAGCCTCATCGAGCGAAGTCAGTACTGGACCGCGCGCAGGATCTCGCCCGGTACACCGGCGCGAAGACACCCGAATCCGCCGTGGTTTCGGTGATTCTCGGTGATCCTCAGCTGGCGTTCGATGCCGCCGCCGCTTGCCGGGAACGAGGACTGCATGTCGGTTGTTTCAGACCTCCGTCCGTGCCGGAGGGCACGTCCCGTCTGCGGCTCACCGCACGGGCGACGCTCGGTCCCGACGAACTGGCACGAATAGAGACGGTCCTCGGTGAGGTCCTGACGGGAGCGTTCGCGTGAGTATCCTCCTGATCACCGGCACGTCGACCGACGTGGGCAAGACCGTCGTCACAGCGGCGCTCGCCGCTGCGGCGCGTACGGCGGGCCTGTCCGTCGCGGTATGCAAGCCCGTGCAGACCGGTGTTGCTACGGGGGAGCCGGGCGATCTCGCCGAGGTGACGAGGCTCTCCGATGTCACGGCGGTGTTCGAATTCGCCCGCTACCCGGATCCGCTCGCCCCCGATACCGCGGCCCGCCGCGCCGGTCTGCCGATGGTGCGGTGCACCGAGGTCGTGGACAGGGTGAGAGCGCTCGACGCAGAGTACGACCTGGTCCTTGTCGAGGGGGCAGGCGGCCTACTCGTGCGTCTGGGAGTCGATGGGTTCACGCTCGTCGATCTGTCGCGGGCACTCGACGCACCGACCGTGGTGGTCGCCGCAGCCGAGCTCGGCACTCTCAATCACACCGAACTCACCACCCGCGCTCTGACGGCCGAGCGGCTCCCCTGTGCCGGAATTGTGATCGGATCGTGGCCGGACGAGCCCGGCCTCGCCGAACGCTGTAACCTCGACGATCTCCCAGCTGTGACCGGTGTCGATGTCGTCGGATCGGTCCCCGCCGGTAGTGGCTACCTGCACTCGAAGGAATTTTCTGCGATGGCACCTACGTGGTTCGACGCCACATGGTTGACCTCGACGTTGAAGTTTGGTCACGACTCTCCACGGCTTCAAATCAACGCGGGTCCGACCATATACCGGTAACGTGACAAACATCACGGATATACGGCCGGGTTGGGAGGGGTGTCATGTCGACCTCCGAAATGCTCGAATTGAATCGCACGATCGACCGTCTGCGGCGCTGCGTCGGTAACCTGCGTTCGATGTACGGCGACGCTGCACCTGTGCGGCGACTGGACAACGACCTGCAGCGTCTCGAGATCGACGCGCAAGAATTGGATTCCTCGCCTCCGCATGCCGCCAGCGAATCTGGGGAGCGGATCAAAGTGCCTGATACCCCATACGACGCGTCCATGTGGCGGGGCGTCGATGATGAGGGTCTAGGCGGACTCCACTACGAGCGCGAATGAGCGCGCCGCCGATGAATCCCGGCAGTTCCGGTGTCGGGTTCCCGACGCGTGCCCGGATCGCGGAGCGCACGCTCCGCACCGACCGATGGTGGCAGGAGCCGCTGCTGACAGTGCTCGGCCTGTCTGTCTTCGTGATCTATGCGTCGATCCGTTCGTGGGTGAGAACCGCGTACTGGGTCGACGATTATCACTACCTGACGCCGTTCTACTCGCCGTGCCTGAGTGACTCGTGCGTGCCGGGCTCCAGCCACTTCGGCACTCCCATCGGCGAACTGCCGATGTTCATTCCGCTCGGATTTCTGGTGCTGCCTCTGCTGCTCGGGTTCCGGCTCACGTGCTACTACTACCGCAAGGCCTACTACCGGTCGGTATGGCTCGCACCGCCCGCATGTGCGGTCGCCGAGCCGCACCGCACCTACTCGGGCGAGACGCGACTGCCGCTGATCATCCAGAACGCACACCGTTACTTCTTCTATTTCGCTGTGATCATCTCGGCGATCAATACCTATGACGCGATCGGCGCGTTCCGTGGTGCGGACGGCGGGTTCGGCATCGGGCTCGGAACCTTGATACTCGTCGGCAACGTGACCCTGCTCTGGGCGTACACCGTGTCGTGTCATTCCTGTCGGCACGTCACCGGTGGCAGGCTCACTCACTTCTCGAAGCACCCGATCCGGTACTGGCTGTGGACTCAGGTGAGCAAGCTGAACACCCGCCACATGCAACTTGCCTGGATCACCCTGGCCACGCTGATGATCACCGACTTCTACGTGATGCTCGTAGCCAGCGGAACCCTGACCGACCTCCGCCTGATCAATTGACCGGCCACCGAGTAGTCGAGTCGCGCGGGAGTCGGAAGACGCCGTGCAGGCGAAGACCATGGGCAGTTGCCGACAAAGAGGGAGTGCAATGACGGAAGTCGAACGGCACAGCTACGACGTCGTGGTGATCGGTGCCGGTGGTGCCGGGCTGCGAGCTGTTATCGAGGCCCGCGAACAGGGTATGTCCGTTGCCGTGGTCTGCAAGTCGCTGTTCGGTAAGGCACACACCGTCATGGCGGAGGGTGGGTGCGCTGCCGCAATGGGTAATGCCAACGAGAAAGACACGTGGCAGACACATTTTCAAGACACGATGCGCGGCGGCAAGTTCCTCAACGACTGGCGAATGGCCGAACTGCACGCGCGTGAAGCGCCCGATCGGGTATGGGAACTCGAAACCTATGGCGCGCTGTTCGATCGAACCTCCGACGGCCGGATCAGCCAACGCAATTTCGGTGGTCACACGTATCCTCGTCTCGCGCACGTCGGCGACCGGACAGGTCTCGAACTGATCCGCACCATGCAACAGAAGATCGTCTCGCTTCAGCAGGAAGACTTCGCCGCCACCGGCGACTACGAGGCCAGAATCAAGATTTTCGCGGAATGCACCATCTCCGAACTCCTCAAGGACGGCGACCGGATATCGGGTGCCTTCGGATACTGGCGTGAGAGTGGACGTTTCGTGCTGTTCGAGGCGCCCGCAGTGGTGATGGCGACCGGCGGAATCGGCAAGTCGTTCAAGGTGACGTCCAATTCGTGGGAGTACACCGGAGATGGTCACGCACTCGCCCTTCGTGCCGGCGCCGACCTCATCAACATGGAGTTCGTCCAGTTTCACCCGACCGGAATGGTGTGGCCGCCCAGCGTGAAGGGCATCCTCGTCACCGAGGGCGTGCGTGGCGACGGCGGGGTTCTGAAGAACTCCGAAGGCGATCGTTTCATGTTCTCCTACATTCCCGCGGTCTTCAAAGGTCAGTACGCGGAGACCGAGGAGGAAGCCGACGCCTGGTTGAAAGACTCCGACAACAATCGCAGGACGCCGGATCTGCTTCCCCGCGACGAAGTTGCGCGCGCCATCAACTCGGAGGTCAAGGCCGGACGGCAGACTCCGCACGGCGGTGTGTACCTCGACATCGCCTCACGTATGCCCTCAGAAGAAATCGTTCGCCGACTCCCGTCGATGTACCACCAGTTCAAGGAGCTTGCAGACGTCGACATCACCAAGGAGCAGATGGAGGTCGGGCCGACCTGCCACTACGTGATGGGAGGCATCGAAGTCGACCCCGACACCGGGTCGTCCAGCGTCGCAGGACTTTTCGCCGCAGGTGAGTGCTCGGGCGGCATGCACGGCTCCAACAGACTCGGCGGCAATTCACTATCGGACCTGTTGGTGTTCGGACGACGAGCGGGTCTGGGTGCGGCCGGATACGTGAAGTCGCTGTCGGAGCGACCGGTCGTTTCTTCTTCCGCCGTGGATGCGGCGGCTCGGATGTTGTTGTCGCCGTTCGATTCCGCGAGTGAACGTGGTGGCACTTCCGAGAATCCCTACACCCTTCACACAGAGCTTCAGCAGACGATGAACGACCTCGTCGGCATCATCCGGAAGGAAGACGAGATCGTGCGCGCGCTTGCCACGCTCGATGAGATCAAGGGGCGTATCGGGAGCGTCGAAGTAGAGGGACACCGCCAGTTCAACCCGGGCTGGCACCTTGCGGTCGACCTGCGGAACATGGTGCTGGTCAGTGAGTGTGTCGCACGAGCGGCGCTGATGCGCACCGAGAGTCGCGGTGGGCACACCCGCGACGATCACCCGGACATGGAGGCCGAGTGGCGCGAGATTCTTCTCGTCTGCAGTGCGGTCGGGGACATGTCCGCGCACCCCACCGCGGCTGTCCCGGACGTCCTGGTCACGCGTAAACATCAGGCTCCGATGCGTAAGGACCTGTTGGAACTCTTCGAGATCGACGAACTGCGCAAGTACTACACAGACGCCGAACTCGCAGAGCATCCGGGAAGGAAGGGCTGAGATGGGATACGACGCACGGTTCCGGGTGTGGCGCGGCGACTCCGATGGCGGCGCACTCGAGGACTACGTGATTCCCGTGAACGAAGGTGAGGTGGTGCTCGACATCATCCACCGACTCCAGGCGACGCAGGCCCCCGATCTGGCGGTCCGCTGGAACTGCAAGGCCGGCAAGTGTGGGTCTTGTTCCGCAGAGATCAATGGTCGGCCACGGCTGATGTGCATGACACGGATGTCGACGTTCGCGGAGGACGAGGTGGTGACGGTGACGCCGATGCGGGCGTTTCCCATCGTCCGTGATCTCGTCACCGATGTGTCGTTCAATTACGAGAAGGCGCGCGAGATTCCATCGTTCAGTCCGCCACCGGACCTTGCGCCGGGCGAGTACCGGATGCAGCAGATCGACGTTGAACGTTCACAGGAGTTCCGCAAGTGCATCGAATGCTTCTTGTGCCAGAACACCTGCCACGTCGTGCGCGACCACGAGGACAACAAGACTGCGTTCTCCGGTCCCCGCTTCTTCATCCGGGTCGCAGAGCTGGAGATGCACCCACTCGACACCGGCGACCGTCGCGACGCTGCGCAGGATGAGTACGGTCTCGGACTCTGCAATATCACCAAATGCTGCACCGAGGTGTGCCCGGAAGGGATCACGATCACCGACAACGCCATCATTCCGATGAAGGAGCGGGTGGCAGACCAGCGTTACGACCCTCTGGTCTGGTTGGGTAACAAGCTCTTTCGGCGCGGACGGAGCTAGGCCGCGAACCGCCGGTTACCCGAAGGCCGACCGAACGAACTCGGTGGTATCGGGTAGGGAGGCGTACATCGCCCCGAGGTGACCGTCCGGGTAGGTGCGAAACACGAAGTTCTGGCCCGCGGCCGTCAGCTCCGAGACGAGAGCGAACGTGAACACCGCCGGAACCATGTCGTCGAAGAGTCCCTGGCCGATGAAGAGCGGGCGGTCGTAGCCGGTGACGGGCACGGCCAGTGAGCGCTGCAGCGCCGCCTGTATGGCGGGATCATCGAGTTGCCGTGACAAGAGCTGGCCGATGGTCAGGTTCCCGAACTGTGCCTCCGCGTCCTGATAGCAGAGCGACTCGACACCGCTGAGAACGTCGCGGCCGAGTGGGCTGAGGTAGCTGTCCACGTTCAGGTCCGGATGTGCCGCGCGAAGGCCGGCCAGCGTGTATGCGATGAACACAGTGCTCCCGGTGAGCGGCAGCGCGGGAAAGCTCGGGCCGGCCAGCGGTGCCAGCTTCTCGATGTTCGATGGCGCACCAGTTGCGACGGTCCCGCGGAAGTCGAGTTCGGGCGCGTACGTCGTGGCCATCGAGGCGGTGAACAGGGCAGCCTGTCCACCCTGCGACTGCCCGATCGCCACCCACCGATCCGACAGCGAGGGTGTGACGGCCCGGCCTGCGCGGACCATGTCGATCACGGCGTGTGCCTCCGACGGGCCGTCGAGGTACGGGTGGATTCCGGGCGTGCCGAGCCCGACATAATCCGTTTTGACGATGGCATACCCCTGTTGGAGCCAGGATTGCAGGTACGGGCCGGCAATCGGCCCGGTGACCGTCGGGGCGCACTTGTCGGCGATGCCCACGGTGCCGTGCGCCCATGAGATCACCGGCCATCCGCCGGGTGGTGGCTCGCCCGGCGGCAGGAGGACTGCCCCGGTGCTCAGCGCCGGTTCATCCTGCGCGCCTTTGGTCCAGTAGGTCACGTACGTGCCGGACGCTACGTCCTCTGGCAGCGCGGCCGCCGGTATGGGGGACGAGGCGACGACGGTACCGGGAGCGTCGAGTACGGTCTGCGCACCTGCAGGAACGGAGACGCCGAGCAGCGACATGCCGAGTGTCAGGGCGAGGGCGATGCTTGCGCGTCGGACGAACCATAGTCTCATCGTGCGCTCCCTTGGCCGTCGAGGCCGCCTTGCAAGCCATTGGGTCGAGTCGACGGCTCCACTCCATTGTGCATGCTCAGTTGCGGTGCGCCGATCATCGGGCGTATGTGAATGTCTCGCAAGTCCGTCGAATGCTTCTTGTGCCAGAACACCTGTCACGTGGTGCGCGACCATCACGATCACCGACAGCGCCCATATTCCGATGGAGGAGCGGGTGGCAGACCAGCCTAACGATTCTCTGGTCTGGTTGGGTAACAAGCTCTTTCGGCGCGGGCGAGGCTAGAGACCAACCGCCTGTTACCCGAAGGCCGACCGAACGAACTCAGTGGCATCGGGCAGGGCGGCGTACATCGTCGCGACGTGAGTGGTTGGGTAGGTGCGGAACACGAAGTTCTGGCCTGCGGCCGTCAACTCCGAGGTGAGAGCGAACGTGAACACCACAGGCACCATTTCGTCGAAGAGTCCATGGCCGATGAAGAGCGGGCGGTCGTAGCCGGTGACGGGCACCGCCAGTGAACGCTGCAGCGTCGCCAGTATGACGGGATCATCGAGCTGTCGTGACAAGAGCTGGCCGATGGTCAGATCGCCGAACTGCGCCTCCGCGTCCTGGTAGCAGAGCGACTCGACACCGCTGAGAACGTCTTGGCCGAGCGGGCTGAGGTAGCTGTCCACGTTCAGGTCGGGATATGCCGCCCGGAAGCCGGCTATCGCGTATGCGATGAACACCGTGCTCCCGGTGAGCGGAAGCGCGGGAAAGTTCGGGCCGAGCAGCGGGGCCAGCTTCTCGATGTTCGACGGCGCACCGGTTGCGACGGTCCCGCGGAAGTCGAGTTCGGGCGCATACGTCGTGGCCATCGAAGCGGCGGCGAGGACCGCGTGGCCGCCCTGCGAATGCCCGATCGCCATCCACCGATCCGACAGCGAGGGTGTCACGGCCCGGCCTGCGCGAACCATGTCGATCACGCTGTGCCCCTCGGACGGGCTATCGAGGTACGGATGGATTCCGGGCGTGCCGAGCCCGACATAATCCGTCGCGACGATGGCATACCCCTGCTCGAGCCAGGACTGCACGTACGGGATGACGATCTGGCCGGTGACCGTCGGGGCGCACTTGTCGGCGACTCCCACGGCGCCGTGTGCCCATGAGATCACCGGCCATCCGCCGGGTGGTGGCTCGCCCGGCGGCAGGAGGACCGCCCCGGTGCTCAACGCCGGCTGATTCTGCGGGCCCACGGTCCAGTAGGTCACGTACGTGCCGGACGCTACTCCCTCGGGCAGCGCGTCGGCAGGCATAGGGGACGAGGCGACGACGGTGCCTGGCGCGTCGAGTACGGTCTGCGCGCCGACAGGGACGGAAAGGCCGAGCAACGACATGCTGATTGTCACCACGGCAGCGATGCTTGCGCGTCGGACGAACCGTATTCTCATCGTGCGCCCCCCTTGGCCACGACGGCCGCTTCGTCGGCCGATTGGCCGATGCAGCGTGGTCCACTCCATTGTGCATGCTCAGGGGTGGTGCGTGGTTTCCTTCAGACGTGCGCGAATGCCGTCGATGAAGAGGGAGAGGCCGAAGTCGAACCGGATCACAGGGTCACCGTCCAGCAGATCCTCGTCGTAGGCCGCGATGGGTGAATGCGGGGCATCGGGCGAGAGTGCGGCCCGGGTGAGCGCGCCGGCCGATTCCATCTGCGCCCGCGACTGTTCGTCGACTGTGTGTCCGAGGACGTAGTAGAGCAGCGAATACGACGCGAGTTCGGCGTGCTCGCGGGACAAGCCCGATCGCCTTCCGGCGGTGGCAAAGCTCTCGCGCACCCGTGCGTTGGTCATCCGGGAGGCATAGGTGGCCGATACCAGTTCCGCGCCGTCACGGTGTGCAAGCAGCGCCAACCGCAGACGGTGAGCCAGTTCCAGGAACTCCCCATCCCAGGTTCGGGTGTCGACGGGGGCGTCGACGTCCTCGAGGATCTTGTCGGCCAGCGCCCCGAGGAGGGTCTGCTTGTTGGGGAAGTGCCAGTACAGCGCGCCCGGCTGTACATCGAGGGAGGAGGCTAGCCTGCGCATCGTCAGGTCGGCGAGGCCGAACTCGTCGAGGATTGCCATTGCGCCGTCGAGAACGTCGCCGCGTCGCAACTGCACTGTGTGATCTCCTGGTTCGTCTGGACGGGCCCACGAAACTCTGCCTGGCTTTGACAGTAATCCATCACGGATCTAACGTGAACGCCGTTCAACTTGTACAGTGTTCAATTCTTGCCGTTCAATTCTTGTCTCAGTCGATTCACGCCACGTGATCGGCCCGGTTCCCAGGAGATGCGTGTGACCTCGGCCTCAGTACAGACGGATATCCTCGCACAGGCGCGGGAGCAGGTGCTCGATCGCGGTGAAGCACTGAACGAGAGCCAGGTGCTCGAGGTCCTGCGGCTACCTGACGAACGGTTGGAGGAACTCCTCGGGCTCGCCCACGACGTGCGTATGAAGTGGTGCGGCCCTGAGGTCGAGGTAGAGGGCATCATCAGCCTCAAGACCGGCGGCTGCCCGGAAGACTGCCACTTCTGCTCGCAGTCGGGGCTCTTCCAGTCGCCGGTGCGTGCGGCATGGCTCGACATCCCGAGCCTCGTCGAGGCGGCCAAACAGACGGCAAAAACCGGCGCTACCGAGTTCTGCATCGTCGCTGCGGTCCGCGGTCCCGACGAGCGGTTGCTCGCGCAGGTCGCAGCCGGAATCGAGGCGATCCGCAACGAGGTCGACATCCAGATCGCGTGCTCGCTCGGCATGCTCACGCAGGAGCAGGTCGACCAGCTCGCCGCGATGGGCGTCCACCGTTACAACCACAACCTCGAGACCGCGAAGTCGCACTTCCCGAATGTCGTCACCACGCACACCTGGGACGAGCGTTGGAACACTCTCCGCATGGTCCGCGCCGCGGGCATGGAAGTGTGCTGCGGCGGCATCCTCGGCATGGGCGAGAGCCTCGAACAGCGAGCCGAGTTTGCAGCCAACCTCGCTGAGCTCGAGCCGGACGAGGTGCCCCTGAACTTCCTCAACCCGCGCCCGGGTACTCCGTTCGGTGACCTCGAGGTCCTGCCGGCGAGCGAGGCACTCAAGTCCGTCGCCGCTTTCCGGCTCGCGCTGCCGCGCACGATCCTCCGCTTCGCCGGTGGTCGGGAGATCACGCTTGGGGACCTCGGTGCCAAGCAGGGCATTCTCGGTGGTATCAACGCCGTCATCGTCGGCAACTACCTCACGACTCTGGGGCGTCCCGCCGAGAAGGACCTGGACCTGCTCGTCGACCTGCAGATGCCGATCAAAGCCCTGAACGACACCCTCTAGCGACCATGGTGGAGATGGCAGCGGGCAGCGACCCCGAAGAGCGCTACAACCCCTACACCGGCCGACGGATGGTGTCCGGAGTGGACGACACCGTTCCTACTGCAGCCCAGCTGGGTCTGGAACCGCCACGCTTCTGCGAGGCGTGTGGCCGTCGCATGGTCGTGCAGGTCAGCCCGGACGGGTGGTGGGCGAAATGCTCTCGACACGGTGTCGTCGACTCGACTGCGCTCGGGCGGCGGTAGCGTCTGGGAGGTGACCTCACTTCGGCAACTCCGGCTCCGATCGGGCGCGGGAATCTTTTGCGGTGCAGTGACGGCGAGTGCGCTCGTGGGAGTGCTGTGGGGCATACTCGCGCCGCCCGAACGGTTGCTGGTGGTCGCGCCCGACCGTGGGGTGGCGCTGACGGGGGAGAGCCTGCACAGGTTCGATGCGATCGGGATGTTCGTGTGCGCGGGTCTCGTGGTAGGCATTCTCACCGCGGTCGCGGCATGGACTCTGCGACGTAGCCGCGGCCCGGTCACGTTCGGCGCCGTCCTCGCCGGAAGCGCAGTCGGGGCCGGCGTCATGGCGCTCGCCGGCCTCGGAGTGGCTGCATTGCGATTTCCTCACCCCGCCGCGACGGCAACCGGAACAATCGTTGCGGTCGCGCCGGGGATCGGGACCTTGCTGGCGCTGATCTTCCAGCCCCTAGCCGCCAGCGTTGTGACGCTCGTGCTCGCTGCGCTCAATCCCTACGACGATCTCGGTGTCAGCGATCATCCGACCGAACTCGCCGAGCCGGAGAAAGGGGACCCGGAAAAGCGCGACGCAGCAGTTACGTCGTAACCGTCACTTGTCGGCCGATGCGCGCATCCGCACGTTACCGAGCATGCGTCCGACGACCAGCGTCGTGAGCCGCCGGGTCCCCAGTCGCGGACCGAGTGCGGACATCTTGTTCGTCCATCCGGACATGACACTCGGCGGAGAGTTGCGGCGGTCGAGAGTCCGGAACGTGGTGTTCATCACCTGCTCTGCTGTTTGCATGTACCCGGCGGCCGCGTCCTGAGTGCCGACTACGTCGAAGAACTCGGTCTTTGTGGGGCCAGGGGAGACCGCGAGCACCGTAAGTCCCGTGCCGCGGGCCTCCGCCCACAACGCCTCAGTGAAGTGGAGGACGAACGCCTTGCTTGCCGCGTACACGGCCATGCCGGGAACCGGCTGGTACGCGGTGCTGCTCGCGATGTTCATCAGTAGGCCGCGCCCGCGGAGGAGATCGGGCAGGAAGATGTGGGACAACTCGACGAGCGTGGTGACGTTGAGCTGAATGAGAGAGGTGAGCCTGTCCAGGTCAGCGGACGCGAAGTCTCCGTGCGTGCCGAATCCGGCGTTGTTGACGAGGGAATCGATGCGAATGTCACGCGCGGTGAGTTCGTCCTTCAACCGTTCGGCGGCACCTGGGGTGCCAAGGTCGAACGGGAGGACAGTGACCGACACACCGTGCTTGTCGCGGATCTCGGTGGCAAGCTGCTCGAGTCGGTCCGCGCGGCGGGCGACGAGAACGAGGTTTGCCCCCCGCTGGGCGAATCGCCGGGCGAAATCGGCGCCGAGGCCCGCACTGGCGCCGGTGATGAGGACGGTCGATCCGGATACGTCGACAGACATGATTCTCCTAGTCGTTGAGTGCCCCCGAATGTAGCCACTGTCACCAATGTAGTCAATGTCAACATTGCGCTAGGCTGATGCCATGTCCGCCGCCGAACAGCCTTACCACCACGGGAGTCTGCGGCAGGTGCTGCTCGCTCGCGCCGAGAGCACGCTGGAGCAAGACGGCGTCGACGGCCTCTCCCTGCGGCAACTGGCCAGAGAGGCTGGGGTCAGCCATGCGGCACCGAGCAAACACTTCCGGGATCGGCAGGCCCTGCTCGACGCGCTCGTCGAACAGGGGTTCCATCGTCTGACCAAGGCGCTCGAGCAGGCGTTCGAAGAGGCCGATTCACATCCCCGCGCCCGCTTGGGTGCGGTCGCGGGCACCTACGTGACGTTCGCACTCACTCACCGCGAACTCCTCGCATTGATGTACAGCAGCAAGTTGGCACCTGGGGCCGCCACTGAGGTCGTGGAGGCCGGCCGCACGCCGATGGACCTGACGGTCCGGATCATCACCGAGGCTCAGGCCGCGGGCGATGTCGGTCCCGGCGACCCGTTGCACATCGCCCTCGTCGCGTTTGCGACCTTTCACGGCATCGCGACCCTCGCAGCGGGCGGAATGCTCTACGGTGCCCCGGTCGACGACGTCGTTGCCGCGGCATCCGACACGTTCTGGCGAGGTCTTTCTCAGGGGTGACGCCTCACCACAGCGTTGACGACGTGCGGCATTCGATGCCTGTGGACCAGAAGGTTCGGCCCTCGTGGATCGGTGATCCACGAGGTCCGATTGCCTTGTGGGACTGCGGCGCGCGGGCGCAGTGGTGGGCCGCGGCCTAGATCAGCGGAGCCCAAGACTTCCCTCGGGCGCTGAGACCCCGGGACGCACCGCATCGTGCGGGGGCCCTTCTCGGAGGGGGCGGAGTCGAGGGACTTGGAGTCGGGGGACCAGGAATCGTCTAGCGGGCTAGGAGTTGATGTTGATGGTGAAGATCTGGATGACCATCTCGACGACGCTGTCTGAGATGTCCGATGAACTCATGTGGTCTCCTGGCTGTCATGTGCGTTTCGGCTCACGCCACTCGATGGCGCTGTCTCTTTATAGCCGAGCGGAAACGGCGCTGGGCCAGAATCAAGGCAAACCCTCGAGAAAGTGGAGCCACTCCATTCTTGGTTTACCTGTTGTTCCCCGTCGCATTCCGGTCGAGACCGCCGCCTGACGGTTCTCACTTCCGGCGCTGAATGACGCAAACGAAGATCGTGATCGAGCAGCGACAAGTACTTCAATCGATTGATGCACATTGTCGTTTTCGTTACTCGTCACAATTCTATGGTTCGTTCCTTCTCATAATTCGCCAGTACGACACCTCGCACAATTCTTCAATTTGTTGCTTCTCACAATTTCTCGAGCTCGAGCCGTGGCGCGAACTCGTCTGTTACCCGTGCGTCCGTCACAGTAGGCGAGTCCCGCTGCGTGCGCTGCAGCGATTGAATGCGCCTCTGAATTGGGCGACCGCGTTGCCGATTCTGGAGCCCGACAGCTCTTGCCCTGAGGTGCAGAAACTGTGGTCCCGGGGGTCGCGCGTGAGCTCCAGTTTCAGTGAGGCGCAGAGCCTCTAGGTTAGGAGGAGAGTAGTTTCTCGAGAGAGTTCAGAAACTTGAGGGCTTCAGCCGCGAGGCTGCCTGACAGGCTTCCTGAGGTGATGTCTGATGAAAACATGTGCCGTCTCCTGACTGGTGATTGAGTTTTTCGCTCGAGAACAGAAACTGGGGCCCACGGGATCGCGTGTGGGCCCCAGTTTCACTGAGTTTCGGAACTCTCGGACTAGGAGTTCAGGTTGTCGCTGAGGATCTTGATGATCTGCTGAACGGCGCTTTCCACGATGTCCGATGAAAACATGCAATCTCCTGACTAGTTATGTGTGTTCCGATCGCGCCCTTTGGGGCGCGTATCTTTTGTACCCCAGCGAATACGAAAGGGGAGTCAGAATAGAAATATTTCCGAAAAGTTTTCTCGATTCTCACCGATTGCCTACGGTGTTATCCCCCACTGCATTCCGTTCACAGGCTCGACCAGGGGTTGCCCTCCTGGCACCGTCATGGTCGCCTGGCGTGGTCACGGCAACGCCGACGTTGCGGCGGCCGGCTTTCGGCGCCGTTCTTCGAGGCGATCTGCGATCAGATGCGGCGCAGTAATCTGTTCCGGTATGTGTTGCGTGCGAGGCGCTTTCGTTCCGAGGCTTTGGAGTTTGCAGGAACAGCTGCCCGAGCCGCAAAGCATCGAATACTGCCCGCCTCCCCGCCACTCACCTGTTCGGGTACACGATGGCCCGCGTCGATCTCACGACCGCCGACGTCGCCGAGTTCGCGCAGACCTCGGATCCCGAGGCCAGGAAGCACGTCACCGAACTGTGCGGTCTGATCGAGTTGCTCGACGGCGCGTACGCCGCCGTGGGCATCAATGCGCCGGAGGTGGACCGCCTCAACGCCGCCCGCGAACTTGCCAGGTTCTTCGGCGCGCTGCGCTCCTTCGAGTGGAAGCCGCTCGACACACTTTGTTGACGGCGCAAGGTGCCCGGGACTGCGCGCCCAGGCCGCAGGCCGGATGCCGACGGATCTGCGCGAGCTGATCGTCACCCCCGGTTGGTCACTCTCCAACGACCTCGCGCGTCGAAAGCCGCGTGGTGGACTGGGTTGTATCAGGACCATCGATAGCGCCATGGGTGACCGATCGGGAGATACCAACCGGCCCCGACGATCTCGCTATGCTCACCGACGAGCTGAGTAGGGTCGTCTCGCAGGAAGGGTCCGAGGTCACCGTGGAGTGGTGGATCGAATAGATGCCTCCCACCGCTCCGAATCCCTCGAGGCGATGTTGGTGTCCACAAGAGCGGATCCTCGAGTGCTGTTCGCAGCGGACCACGCGATATGTCGGGCGCTATCGCGGGGGTTGGGTGGCTTCATCCTCAGGTCGCGGAGAATGCGGTTGCGGGCCTGAAGTTCTCGGCGCTACCGCCTGGACTGGCAAAGCTGAGACTGTCAGAAGGACTCGGTGACCATGCCGGGGCTACACACGCTGGCGAGCACACGAGGGTCAAGAGACACATCAGAGTGCCGGCGTCGTGTGTGGCCACCCATTCGAACACTCGGGGTCCCATGTGGAGGCGATGGCGGAGTGGCTGGGCGCCCCGAGAGTCCTCGTGGACGCGTTGAGGGTGTGAGGGGAATCCGGGACCTGTCGGGTCATAGGTTCGGCCCCCACGGATGGGTGATCCACGGGGGCCGATTGCTTTTGGGAAGCAGCGAATGGGTGTATCGGTAGGCGACGGCCTAGATCAGCGCAGCCCAAGCCTTCCCTCGGGCGCTGAGACCCCGGGACCCACCGCATCGTGCGGGGGACCTTCTGAGTGAAGGTCGGAGTCGAGGACTAGGAATCGTCTAGCGGGCTAGGAGTTGATGTTGATGGTGAAGATCTGGATGACCATCTCGACGACGCTGTCTGAGATGTCCGATGAACTCATGTGGTCTCCTGGCTGTCATGTGCGTTTCGGCTCGCGCCACTCGATGGCGCTGTCTCTTTATAGCCGAGCGGAAACGGCACTGGGCCAGAATCAAGGCAAACCCCCGAGAAAGTGGAGCCACTCCATTCTTGGTTTACCTGTTGTTCCCCGTCGCATTCCGGTCGAGACCGCCGCCTGACGGTTCTCACTTCCGGCGCTGAATGACGCAAACGAAGATCGTGATCGAGCAGCGACAAGTACTTCAATCGATTGATGCACATTGTCGTTTTCGTTACTCGTCACAATTCTATGGTTCGTTCCTTCTCATAATTCGCCAGTACGACACCTCGCACAATTCTTCAATTTGTTGCTTCTCACAATTTCTCGAGCTCGAGCCGTGGCGCGAACTCGTCTGGTACCCGTGCGCCCGTCACAGTAGGCGAGTCCCGCTACGGGCGCTGCAGCGATTGAATGCACCCCAGCACTGGGTGACCGTGCGACCGTTAGGAGGAGATCTGCCCGGGAGAGTTTGGAAACTCGAGGGCTTCAGCGGTAAGCCTGCCTGGCAGGCTTCCTGGAGTCATGTCTGATGAAAACATGTGCCGTCTCGTGACCGGTGATTGTTTTTCGTTCGAGAGCAGAAACTGGGGCCCACGGGATCGCGTGTGGGCCCCAGTTTCACTGAGTTTCGGAACTCTCGGACTAGGAGTTCAGGTTGTCGCTGATGATCTTGATGATCTGCTCAACGGCGCTTTCCACGATGTCCGATGAAAACATGCAGTCTCCTGACTAGTTATGTGTGTTCCGATCGCGCCCTTGGGAGCGCGTATCTTTTGTACCCCAGCGAATACGAAAGGGGAGTCGGAATAGAAATATTCCCGAAAGGTTTTCTCGATTCTCACCGATTGCCTACGGTGTTATCCCCCACTGCATTCCGTTCACAGGCCCGACCAGGGGTTTGCCCCTCCCGGCGCCGTCATGGTCTTCTGCCGTGGTACGCCGGCGTGGCGGCCAGTCATCGGCGCCGTTCTTCGAGGCGATCTGCGCTCCGATGCGGCGCAGAAGCCTGTTCCGGAATATGTTGCGCGCAAAGCACGTTCGTCGCGGGACTACGGAGTCCGCTGGATACCGCAACGGGCAGTCTATGATCGTGGACGGCCGCGCGATCGTGCGTGGTCAGCCCGGAGGCCGCAGCGCCGCGAACTCGTCTGTGACGCGCAGGCAGGAGTCGCTGAAGCGGTAGAGCGCGGCCGGGCGTCCACCCGTTCGTCCAGATCGCGCCGTCTTGCCCGTCGGGGTCAGTACGCCACGCCGACCGAGCACGCGAGCCAGGTTGGTTGCGTCCACTTGGTAACCGAGTGCGGCGCAGTAGATTTCACGCAGGGTTGACATGGCGAATTCCTCTGGGGCCAGGCCGAACGCGATGTTCGTGTAAGACAGCTTGGCAGCCAGCCGTGTGCGTGCGTGCTCGACGACGGTGCCGTGATCGAACGCCATCTCGGGCAGCGAGGACACCGGATGCCAGGCGGTGTCCGCCGGTACCTTCGGATCCGCTGGAAGGGGGACGAGTCCGAGGAACGTCGATGCGATCGTGCGCGGACCGGGTACCCGGTCAGGATCGCTGAACACCGATAACTGCTCGAGATGCGAGACCTCTCGCACGTCCACCTTCTCGGCCAGTTGGCGCCGAGCCGAAGTGGTGAGGTCTTCGTCTTCGCGGAGCAGACCGCCCGGCAGCGACCACTTGCCCGCCTGCGGATCGAGGGCTCGCTGCCACAGCAACACCGCCAACTCTCCGGGTCCGCCTCCGTGCCTCAGCTCGCCGGACTGACCTGTATCGATTGCCGGGAAGTGCCGAACCTGGAACACCGCGGTGAGAACTTCATGGGTGGTGCTACCATTGGGCATGTTTTCGATCATAAGTCGAAAACCGTGATTTCGGAAATTCGGACCGGCTCGCCCGAGTCCACAGCGAAGGAGCAAGCCATGACGGCCACCACATTGTGGGCGGGAACCCGCCCACAGATTCAGGACGGTCCCGGCGGCTACACCGGTGTCGAGGCGAGTGAAGAGTGGGCGGCCGAGATCAAGCGGCTGGCGCGGCAGCGGGGCGCGACCCTGCTCGCGCACAATTACCAGCTACCCGCGATCCAAGACGTCGCCGACCACGTCGGTGACTCCCTGGCACTGTCCAGGATCGCCGCGGAGGCGCCCGAAGACACGATCGTGTTCTGCGGTGTTCACTTCATGGCGGAGACCGCGAAGATCCTCAGCCCGGACAAGACCGTCCTCATCCCCGACGAGCGTGCTGGATGCTCGCTCGCCGATTCCATCACTGCCGACCAACTGCGCGAATGGAAGGCCGAGAACCCCGACGCGGTCGTGGTGTCGTACGTCAACACCACAGCCGAAGTGAAGGGTCTGACCGACATCTGCTGCACGTCGTCGAACGCCGTGGACGTGGTCGCGTCGATTGACCCTGACCGCGAGGTGCTGTTCCTGCCGGATCAGTTCCTCGGAGCTCACGTCAAGCGCGTCACCGGCCGCGAGAACATGCAGATCTGGGCGGGTGAATGCCACGTGCACGCCGGAATCAACGGGGACGAACTGACCGCTCGGGCCAAGTCGCACCCCGGCGCCGAACTGTACGTTCACCCCGAGTGCGGCTGCGCCACCTCCGCGCTCTACCTTGCCGGCGAGGGATTCGTGCCCGAGGAGAAGGTGAAGATCCTCTCGACCGGAGGCATGCTCGACGCGGCCCGCGCGACAGGCGCCAAGCAGGTTCTGGTCGCCACCGAGGTCGGAATGTTGCACCAGTTGCGCAAGGCCGCGCCCGACGTGGACTTCCAGGCTGTCAACGACCGCGCGTCGTGCCCCTACATGAAGATGATCACGCCAGCCGCTCTGCTGCGCTGCCTACTCGAGGAGAAGGACGAAGTCCACGTCGACCCGGCGGTCGCCGAGCGCGCCCGGAAGTCGGTGCAGCGCATGATCGAAATCGGGAACCCGGGCGGCGGGGAGTGACGGGACCCGTTCGGGGGATCGCCTGGGAGGAGCACACCGACCTCGTCGTGATCGGGGGTGGGGTGGCCGGTCTCACGGCTGCCCGCACCGCCGCCCTATGTGGCCTGACGGTGCTCACCGTGAGCAAGGGCGGGCCAGCGGACACCGCCACCCAGTACGCGCAAGGCGGTATCGCTGTCGTGGCTGACGCCGGTGACTCGATCGACTCGCACGTCGCCGACACCTGCGTGGCGGGGGCCGGGCTGTGTGACGAGGCTGCCGTGCGCTCGATCGTGGCAGGCGGCCGGGACGCGGTAACGAGACTTGCTGGACTCGGTGCGGTGTTCGACCGCGGCCAGGACGGAGACGTGTCCCGCACCCGCGAGGGCGGGCACAGCACCCGCCGGATCATTCACGCCGGTGGGGACGCGACCGGCGCCGAAGTGCAGCGCGCTCTCGGCGCTGCAGGCTCGTCGGTACTGTTCGGCGCCGCCGCGCTTCGGGTGCTGACGGACGCTCGTGGGGTGACCGGTGTTCTCGTCGAGTCGGCTCGCGGACTCGGCGTTGTGCATGCCCCGTCGGTGCTACTGGCGACGGGTGGACTCGGTCAGCTGTATGCGTCCAGCACCAATCCCGAGGGGTCGACTGCGGACGGTCTCGCCCTCGCCCTCGATGCGGGTGCAACAGTAGCCGACCTCGAGTTCGTACAGTTCCATCCGACGGTTCTGTTCACTCCGGGCGGACGCGGGCGACGTCCACTGATCAGCGAGGCGGTGCGCGGGGAGGGTGCGATCCTCGTCGACGCCGACGGCGATTCCGTGACCGCTGGAGTGCATCCGCTAGGCGATCTCGCACCCCGCGACGTCGTGTCTCGGGCGATCGCGTCGAGGCTTCGGGAACAGGGTCGAGACCACGTGTACCTCGATGCGCGCGAACTGTCGGGTTTCGCGCGGCGCTTCCCGACAGTCACAGCTTCCTGCCTGGCCGCAGGGGTCGATCCGCGTGAGCAACTGATCCCGGTGGCCCCTGCCGCCCACTACTCGTGCGGAGGCATCGTCACGGACGTCTCTGGGCGCACCACGGTGCCAGGTCTGCTCGCAGCCGGTGAAGTCGCCCGCACCGGGCTGCACGGCGCCAATCGGCTCGCGTCGAACAGTCTCCTCGAAGGCCTCGTCGTCGGAGAACGGGCAGGCACCGCTGCCGTAGAGCGATCCGGTCTCAGGGTCGAGGTCACAGACCCGGACCTGCCCGCACTGCCGCGCGTTCCTCGCGACGTCTTGCAGCAGTCGATGACCGACAATGCATCAGTAGTCCGCGACCGTACCGGCCTGTCGACATTGTCTGCGGAACTCGCTGTGGCTGTGGCCGCCGCGCCCAGCGACATCACCGACTTCGAAGACGCTGCCCTCACGATCACTGCGACGGCCCTGGTGCTCGCAGCGGGTGCTCGCACCGAGAGCCGCGGCTGCCATACGCGTCTCGACTACCCGGAAATGTCGGCCGATTGGGATCGCAGCACTCACATCCGGCTCCGGGACGGTGAACTCGAGCTTCTCGAACCTCAACTGACGGGAGTGTGCTGATGCCCGCCCACGCCGACATCGCCGCGCAGGGTCTGGGTGTGGACGAGGTGCGCACCCTCGTCCGGGTGGCCCTGGACGAAGATCTCCGGTACGGCCCCGATGTGACGTCGGCGTCGACGATTCCGGTCGACACAGTCACCAAGGCCTCGGTGGTCTCGCGTGCCCACGGTACGGTCGCCGGTCTGGATGTCGGGCTGCTCGTGCTCGACGAGGTGATCGGTCACGGCGAATACGAGGTCCTCGGCCGTGTCGCGGACGGCACCCGCGTCAGCCCCGGTCAGTCGGTGCTGGCGGTGTCGGCACCCACCCGCGGGCTGCTCACGGCCGAGCGCACGATGCTCAACCTGGTCTGCCACCTCTCCGGCATTGCGACCGCGACAGCCGCCTGGGTGGATGCGGTCGAAGGCACCGGGGCGAAGATCCGCGACAGCCGTAAGACTCTGCCGGGGCTGCGTGCCTTGCAGAAGTACGCCGTCCGGGTGGGTGGCGGCGTGAACCACCGGATGGGACTCGGCGACGCGGCGCTGATCAAGGACAATCACGTCGCGGCCGCCGGTTCCGTGGTCGTCGCATTGCGCGCGGTCCGGGAAGCCGCACCGGACGTCGTGTGCGAGGTCGAGGTCGACAGCCTTGAACAACTCGACGCGGTCCTTGCAGAAAACGTGGAACTGGTTCTGCTCGACAACTTTCCACTGTGGCAGACACAGGTCGCTGTTCAACGTCGGGACGCGGTCGCGCCGGACACGAAGCTGGAGTCATCCGGTGGATTGACGCTCGCCGCCGCGGCGGACTACGCCGGTACCGGTGTCGACTATCTCGCCGTCGGTGCGCTGACCCACTCGGTGACAGCGCTGGATCTCGGCCTCGATCTCTGATCTGTTGCCGCGTCGCTCAGACTGCGTTGCGCACCGTGGCGAGGAAGGTCGCGGCGCCGAAGAACAGCCCGGAGAAAGCGCGGTTGGTGGCGCGCTGTTGTCGGGGTGAACGCAAAAGTCGCAGAACCTTTGCCGCCAGTCCGGTGTAGAAGGTCATGACGACGATGTCGACCACTATCAAGGTGGCGGTGATGATCAGGTACTGGGGCACGAGTGGGGCCGACGGGTCGAGGAATTGGGGGAGTACGGCCAGCATGAAGATGATGGCCTTCGGGTTGCTCGCGTTGATGAGAAAGCCGCGCAGCGCCATCGCCGGCCCGCTTGTCTCGGTGACCTCGCCATCGAGCTTGGACATATCGGTCGGGCTCGCCCGCCATTGCCGAATTCCGAGATACAGCAGGTACGCGACGCCTAGCCACTTGATGACCGTGAACGCAACTGCCGAACTCGCGAGCAGAGCCCCGAGTCCGGCGGCGACCAATGCGATCTGTAGCAGCAATCCCAACTGAAGACCCGCGATATTCCAGTAGCCGCGACGTAGACCGAATCGCATGCCCGTGGCCATCGACATGATCGCGCTTGCCCCCGGGGACAAGCTGATCACGATCGAGGCCCCGAGCCATGCGTACCAAATCTGCCAAGGCACCGGACCATCGTACCGACGCCTGGCGAGACCCGCTGTGCGGGATTCGTGCAGGTAGGAGGCCAAGTTTCAAGAGGATGGAACCGAAATCCTGCTCTGAGCGCGCCGATTGGGAAACTCAGACGGCGTGGCGCACCGTGGCCAGGAGAGTGGCCGCCGCGAAGAACAAACCGGAGAAGGTTCGGTTGGTGGCGCGCTGCTGGCGCGGCGACCGCATCAGCCGAAGGACCCTCGAAGCCAGCCCGGTGTAGCCGATCATGACGGTCATGTCGACCGCAATCATGGTGATGGCGATGATTGCGTACTGCAGGAGTAGCGGCTCGTGCGGGGCGATGAATTGGGGGATCACGGCCAGCATGACGACGGTGGCCTTCGGGTTGCTGGCATTGACGAGGAAGCCGCGCAGGGCGATCGCCGCCCCGCTGGTCTGTCCGATCTCGCCGCCGTCGTCGGGCACATGGGTCGCGCTGGCTCGCCACTGCCGAATCCCGAGATACACGAGGTATGCGACGCCGAACCACTTGATCACCGTGAACGCGTGTGTCGAGTTCGCGAGCAGCGCACCCAACCCGGCGGCGACCACCACGAGCTGTAGCAGTAATCCGAGTTCGAGACCCACGATGTTCCAGTAGCCGCGTCCTAGGCCGAATCGCATACCTGTGGCCATCGACGCAACCGCGCCCGCACCCGGGGACAAGCTGATCAGGCACCAAGCTCCGAACACTGCGTACCACACTTGCCACGACACCACGTCATGCTACCGGCGGCCCGATGGCCACCCCTTGCCCCAGATCGTTCGGGTGAGAGGTGAATTTGCTACGGGACGAGACCCAAAACGCTGTTCCAAGTGCGTGAATTGGGGGATACTCGTGAGTAGGGCTACCCGGTAGTAGGAGGCGCGGAATGGTCGACACATTTGCTCCGAAGGTCACCGAGGAACAGGCACGAGCCGTCGCGGAGGAAGCGAGGGAGTCCGGCTGGGAAAAGCCGTCTTTCGCCCAGGAGTTGTTTCTCGGGCGGTTCCGGCTCGATCTGATTCATCCTTTCCCGATGCCTTCGCCCGAAGATGCGGCGAAGGCCGAAGAGTTCCTGGACCGCCTCCGCGCGTATTGCGAGCAGATCGACGGCGCTGTAATCGAAGCCGAGTCGCGCATTCCCGACGAGTACGTCCGCGGACTGGCCGACCTCGGATGCTTCGGGCTGAAGATTCCGCAGGAGTATGGCGGCCTCGGCCTTTCCCAGGTGGCGTACAACAGGGCGCTGATGCTCGTCAGTTCCGTGCATCCGAGCGTGGGCGCGCTCTTGTCGGCCCATCAATCGATCGGTGTTCCCGAGCCGCTCAAGCTCGCAGGCACGCCTGAGCAGAAGCGCGAGTTCTTGCCGCGCTGTGCCCGCGGCGCTATCTCGGCGTTCCTGCTCACCGAACCGGACGTCGGATCCGACCCGGCGCGTCTCGCCTCGTCGGCGATCCCCATCGAAGATGGTGCCGCCTACGAGTTGGACGGGACGAAGCTCTGGACCACCAACGGTGTCGTCGCCGAACTGCTTGTCGTCATGGCGCGCGTGCCGAAGAGCGAGGGCCACCGCGGGGGTATCTCGGCATTCGTCGTCGAAGCCGAGTCACCCGGCATCACCGTCGAACGACGGAACGCGTTCATGGGGTTGCGGGGCATCGAAAACGGCGTCACCCGCATGTACAAGGTGCGCGTACCCCGAGAGAATCTGATCGGTCGTGAAGGCGACGGCCTCAAGATTGCACTTACCACGCTGAACGCCGGCAGGCTTGCGATTCCGGCAATGTGCGCCGGCGCTGGGAAGTGGTCGCTGAAAATCGCCCGGGAGTGGTCCGGGATGCGTGTGCAGTGGGGCAAGCCGGTTGGCGAGCATGTGGCCGTTGCAAAGAAGCTGTCGTTCCTGGCCGCGACCACATATGCCCTCGACGCCGTGGTGGATCTGTCGGGGCAGATGAGCGATGAGGGTCGCAACGACATCCGGATCGAGGCGGCGATGGCAAAACTGTGGTCATCCGAAATGGCCTGCGTCATCGCCGACGAGCTGATCCAGATCCGTGGTGGTCGTGGCTACGAGACCGCCGCGTCCCTTGCCGCCCGCGGTGAACGCGCGGTGCCCGCGGAGCAGCTGGACCGCGATCTGCGCATCAACCGGATCTTCGAGGGTTCGAGTGAAATCATGCGTCTGCTTGTCGCCAGGGAGGCCGTCGACGCGCACCTCACCGCTGCGGGCGACCTCGCCGATCCCAACGCCGATACCGGTGCGAAGGCTCGAGCAGCAGCGAAGGCCAGCGGCTTCTATGCGAAGTGGCTGCCGAAACTCGTTGCGGGCAAGGGGCAGGTGCCAACCTCCTACGGCGAGTTCGGCGTCCTGGCCAAGCATCTGCGCTTCATAGAGCGGCACTCCCGAAAGCTGGCCCGCTCGACGTTCTACGGTATGGGCCGCTGGCAGGCGGGGTTGGAGAAGCAGCAGGGATTCCTCGGCCGGATCGTCGATATCGGCGCCGAACTGTTCGCGATGTCGGCCACGTGTGTCAAAGCCGAGATGCAACGCCAGGAGAACGAGGCCGAGGGTGCTGCAGCATACGAACTCGCCGACTTGTTCTGCCGACAGGCGGCGCTGAGGGTCGAGCACCTGTTCGACGGTCTATGGCACAACACCGATGATGGCGACCGCAAGCTCGCGCGGTCCGTCCTCGAGGGCCGGTATGCCTGGCTGGAGCGCGGCGTGATCGATCAGAGCGAAGGCACCGGGCCGTGGATCGCCGAATGGGCTCCCGGGCCGTCTGTCGAGGAGAACCTGGCGCGGAGGTTCTTGCGTTCCACCCGCAAGTGAGGCATCCGCGGTCCCCTTCGCAGGTACGTCGAATCCGCCCTCTGCCGTCGACCGGTTCGAATGGCGCGCCTATCCTGGATAATCGGTGTGCACGATTCCTGGGGAACGTGCACACCTTGAATGCCGCCGTGTCCGCCACCCCTTGTCTCGCCAGTCGCAGAGAGGACCTCTCATGCTCGCCCGCACCGACCTTCGTGGTCGTACACCTTCCACGGCCGAACTTCGGGCCACATTGCCTCGGGGTGGAGTGGATGTCGATGCGGTCCTGCATCAGGTTCGCCCGGTCGTAGAGGCGGTCCGCGAGCGCGGCACCGAAGCGGCGCTCGAATTCAGCGAGAAGTTCGACGGCGTTAGGCCGGCGCGCGTACGAGTGCCGCAGTCCGAACTGGATCGCGCACTTCGCGAACTCGATCCCGCCGTCCGCAGCGCGCTCGAGGTCGCGATCGAGCGGACCCGCAAGGTGCATGCCGATCAGCGGCGCGTCGACACCACCACCGAGGTGGTTCCTGGTGGCACCGTCACCGAGCGATGGGTTCCCGTCGACCGCGTCGGCCTCTACGTGCCCGGAGGCGCGGCGGTCTACCCGTCGAGTGTGGTGATGAACGTGGTGCCCGCGCAGGCGGCAGGCGTCCGGTCCCTGGTCGTGGCATCTCCGCCGCAATCCGGCTTCGGTGGCCTTCCGCACCCGACGATCCTCGCCGCGTCAGCCTTGCTCGGAGTCGACGAAGTGTGGGCCGTCGGTGGCGCCCAGGCAGTTGCGCTGCTCACCTACGGCGGCACCGACACCTCATCTGAAGAACTAGCTCCGGTCGACTTGATTACAGGACCGGGCAACATCTACGTCACGGCTGCGAAGAGGCTGTGCCGTGGTCTCGTCGGGATCGACGCCGAGGCAGGCCCCACCGAGATCGCCATCCTTGCCGACGCCACCGCGGATCCCGTACACGTTGCCGCCGATCTGATCAGCCAGGCCGAACACGACGTGTTGGCGGCCAGTGTCCTCGTCACCACCAGCGTCGAGTTGGCTGACGCCGTCGAGGCAGCCTTGGCTCGCCAGCTCGAGATCACCAAACACAGGGAGCGCGTCACTACCGCGTTGTCGGGTACCCAGTCCGGCGTTGTGCTTGTCTCCGATATCGAGGCGGGACTGCGCGTTGTGAACGCCTATGCCGCCGAGCACCTCGAGATCCAGACCGAGAACGCATCCGCAGTGGCCGCTCAGGTGACCAGTGCCGGTGCGGTGTTCGTCGGTCCGTGGGCGCCCGTCAGCCTCGGAGACTATTGCGCCGGGTCGAACCACGTGCTGCCCACCGCGGGCTGTGCCCGGCACTCGTCCGGTCTGAGCGTGCAAACCTTCTTGCGGGGCATACATGTCGTCGACTACTCCGAAGCCGCGTTGAAGGAGGTCTCCGGTCACGTCATCACCCTCGCGAATGCCGAAGACCTGCCTGCGCACGGTGAGGCTGTGCGTCTGCGCTTCGAGGCACTGCAGTGACGGCGGCGGACATCCCGGGCGCCTCCATCGGTGTGGAGGCGCTGCCGATCCGGGAGAGCCTGCGAAGCAAGTCCGCATACGGTGCCCCGCAACTGAGCGTCCCGGTGCGGCTGAACACCAACGAGAATCCGCACCCGCCCTCGAAGGCGCTGGTCGACGATGTCGCGGAGTTCGTTCGAAATGCGGCGCGGGAGCTGCATCGCTACCCGGACCGGGATGCTGTCGCACTCCGCACCGATCTCGCGGCGTACCTCGTCCGCCAGACCGGCGTTCCCGTAACCGTCGAGAACGTGTGGGCGGCCAACGGGTCCAACGAGATCCTTCAACAGCTGTTGCAGGCGTTCGGCGGTCCCGGTCGCAGCGCGATGGGCTTCGTGCCGTCGTACTCGATGCACCCGATCATCGCGGACGGCACTCAGACCGACTGGCTGCCGATATTCCGTCGCGCGGACTTCCGCCTGAACGTGGATGCCGCCATCTCGGCGATCGGTGAACAGCGGCCCGACGTCATATTCGTCACCAGCCCGAACAACCCGACCGGACACAGCATCGAGATCGCGGACCTGCGCCGGATCCTCGATGCCGCAACGGGCATCGTCATCGTGGACGAGGCGTACGCCGAGTTCTCGGATAAGCCGAGCGCATTGACCCTGATCGATGAGTACCCGTCGAAGCTCGTGGTTTCGCGGACGATGAGCAAGGCCTTCGCATTCGCCGGCGGCCGGCTCGGATACTTCGCAGCGGCACCGGCGTTCATCGAGGCAGTTCTGCTGGTTCGGCTGCCATACCACCTGTCGGTGATCGCGCAGGCAGCGGCCCGGGCGGCTCTGAGACACGCGGAAGAGACCCTCGGTACCGTGCATGCGCTTGCCGAGGAACGGATTCGGGTTTCGAAAGCGCTGGAGGAAAAGGGTTTCCGCGTCATACCCAGTGATGCGAACTTCATTCTGTTCGGAGAATTCACCGACAGCGCCCGGGCCTGGCAGGCCTACCTCGATCGGGGGGTGCTGATCCGGGACGTCGGCATTCCGGGCTACCTTCGGGTCACCATCGGACTAGCCTCCGAGAACGATGCCTTCATATTGGCCTGCGACGAAATCGCTGCCACCGAACTCACCAGTGCAGGAGACCGAGCATGACCGATCGCAAAGCCAAGGTGAAACGTGCAACCAAAGAATCCGACATCAGCGTCGAACTGAACCTCGATGGTACCGGCGTCGTCGATGTCTCGACCGGCGTCCCATTCTTCGACCACATGCTGACAGCCCTCGGTTCCCATGCGAGCTTCGATCTCACCGTCCGCGCGAAGGGTGACATCGATATCGAGGCGCACCACACTGTCGAGGACACCTCGATCGTGCTGGGTCAGGCACTCGGCCAGGCGCTTGGAGACAAGAAGGGCATTCGCCGGTTCGGAGACGCCTTCATTCCGATGGACGAGACACTCGCCCACGCGGCGGTCGACGTATCCGGTCGCCCTTACTGCGTGCACACCGGTGAACCGGAGCACCTCATGCACGCCGTCATCGGTGGGTACCCAGGGGTGCCGTACGCGACGGTGATCAATCGTCATGTGTTCGAGTCGATCGCCCTCAACGCCCGCATAGCCCTTCACGTGCGGGTGCTCTACGGTCGCGATCAACACCACATCACCGAGGCCGAATTCAAGGCTGTTGCCCGTGCACTGCGCGAGGCAGTCGAACCGGATCCCCGAGTCACCGGCGTGCCGTCCACCAAGGGCAGCCTGTGATCCCTCTCGTGATGGAGTCCCGGTCGTGAGTGTCGTCCTGGTCTACGTTTTCTTCATCGCGGCCGGAATCGCGTTGGGCGGCGCCTATTCGATGTGGAAGATCAACAAGCTGTTCTCGGGTGTGCTCTTGGCTTTGGCCGTGCTGGCGGCGCTGGCAGGCGTTGTCAGGCTGGTATAGGTGCTGCTCAACGTGGAACCACGCCCCAGCCTGTTCCGCGTAGCCGGTCTACCCACGGCCATGGTGATGGGCGCCGCCGCGTTCGGTGGTTGGGCGGTGTTGCTTCCGGTCGTTCCGTTGGCCGTTTCTTTGTCCGGCGGTTCGGATGCACTGGCAGGCGGTGTGACCGCCGTTTTCATGGCCGCTACCGTTCTTACACAACTGGCAGTGCCCTTGCTCTTGCGCCGGTGGGGACACCGGTGGGTACTTGCCATCGGGTGTGTGCTGCTGGGTCCACCCTCACTGCTGCTCTTGCTTTCGGTCCACGCTGTTCCCGTGCTCGCGGTGTCTGCCGTGCGAGGGACGGGCTTCGGAATGCTCACCGTCGCCGGGTCCGCGTTGGTCGCCGAACTCGTGCCGCGCGAAATGCTCGGGCGAGCGACGGGTGCTCAGGGAATCGCGGTCGCCGGCTCGCAGATGGTGGGTCTGCCAGCGGGCCTTGCGATCATGCAGCGATGGTCCGCTACCCCGGTGTTCGTGATCGGGGCCTTGATTCCGGTGGTCGCTGTGGTGGCGATCGCACGATTGCCCGCGATCGAGACCCGCCCCGACCGCGTGTCCGACGGCCGCATTCCACTGCGGGTGTTTCTCACGCCGTGGCTGGCGATTGCGGTCGCTGCGGCCGCGTTTGGTGGGCTGTCCAGCCTGCTGCCGATCGCACTCGACGATCGGGCCTCATTCGCCGGGGTGATTCTCGCGGTTTCGAGCGGGGCGACACTCCTCGGACGGTATACGGCAGGATTCGTCTCCGACCGGATCGGAGTGGGACGCGCATTGATGCCTGCGTTGGCGCTTGCATGCACAGGCTTGGTGTTGTTCTCCTTCGGTGCGGCGAACCAAGCGTCAATGACTCTGTTGATTTGCGCGGCAGTCGCCTTCGGGTTGGGATTCGGCGGAGTGCAGAACGAGTCGTTGGTGATGGTATTCACAGGGGCGGGTCCCTCACGGTTCGGCGCCGCGAGCGCCGGTTGGAACATCGGCTTCGACGCCGGAGCGGGATTCGGGGCTCTCTCGCTCGGAGTCATCGCCTCTGTGGCTGGGTACTCCTGGGTGTTCGCAGTCGCCGCGGGTGCTGTTGCGGTTGTTCCGGCTGCCGGGCTGGTCGTCGGCCGCACGCTCAGGGCTGCGGAGACGCCGGATAGGCTGACGGCATGAGTGTTCCCTCGGTTGTCGTCCTCGACTACGGCTCCGGCAATCTGCATTCGGCCACGCGCGCGCTGGCCAGGACCGGCGCCAGCGTGGAGGTAACTTCCGACCACAAAGTGGCGCTGGCGGCCGACGGCCTGGTAGTTCCCGGAGTCGGCGCATTCGCGGCCTGCATGGAAGGACTTCGAGCGGTTCGCGGCGAACGGATCATCGGTCAGCGCCTCGCCGGTGGACGGCCGGTCCTCGGAATCTGCGTCGGCATGCAGATCCTCTTCGAGCAGGGCGTCGAGTTCGGCGTCGCGGCGGAGGGCTGCGGCGAATGGCCTGGGACCGTCGAACGACTCCAGGCCGATGTGCTGCCGCACATGGGTTGGAACACGGTCGAGGCGCCGGACAGCAGCATCCTTTTCGCGGGCATCGATCGTGATACGCGCTTCTACTTCGTCCACTCCTATGCAGCCCAGACCTGGGAACTTCCGACTCCGGAGAGGCTCGCGCCCCCGGCGCTGACGTGGGCCGACTACGGCGGCAAATTCCTCGCAGCTGTCGAGAACGGAGCGCTGTCCGCCACACAGTTCCACCCCGAGAAGTCCGGAGACGCGGGTGCGGAGTTGCTGAGCAACTGGGTCGGGAGCCTGTGAGGCACGGTTTGCACCGCGCCGGGTGCCGATCAAGAGGACCCGAGGCCCGGTTCGGACCGCTGAGCGACTAGGGTTGTCGCACGTGAGCTTGGTTCTTTTGCCTGCTGTAGATGTCGTCAACGGTGAAGCTGTTCGCCTCGTCCAGGGGGAGGCTGGGAGCGAGACCGGATATGGTTCGCCGCGTGACGCAGCCCTCGCGTGGCAGAACGACGGCGCGGAGTGGGTGCATATCGTCGACCTCGATGCTGCTTTCGGGCGCGGTTCCAATCGCGAACTGCTCGCCGACGTCGTGGGCGAACTCGACATCAAGGTGGAACTGTCCGGTGGGATTCGCGACGATGCGTCGCTCGAGGCCGCACTGGCGACAGGGTGTGAACGCGTCAACCTCGGCACCGCCGCCATCGAGAATCCCGACTGGTGTGCCCGCGCGATAGCCAAGTATGGCGAAAAGATAGCTGTTGGTCTGGACGTGCGGCTCATTGACGGCGACTACCAACTCCGTGGCCGTGGTTGGGTGACTGAGGGCGGGGGCCTGTGGGAGACCCTCGCCAGACTCGACAAGGACGGGTGCTCGCGGTATGTCGTCACCGATGTCAGCAAGGACGGCACCCTAACCGGTCCCAACCTCGAACTCCTTGCGCAAGTCTGCGCGGCCACCGATGCGCCGGTAGTCGCGTCAGGTGGTGTCTCGACCATCGCCGATCTCGAGGCGATAGCTGGGCTCGTCGACCAGGGAGTCGAGGGATCAATCGTCGGAAAGGCTCTCTACGCTGGACGATTCACCCTCCCCGAAGCGATCGCTGCGGTCTCGGGCTGAATGCACCGACGATGAGCTTGTCCCGCAACCCCCAGGAACTGCTGGCTATCGCTGCCGAACTTCTGGACGGTGTGCACGACCGTTTCGTCTCCGGTGTCGGGGCGCCGAGTGCGGTGCACAAGGGTCCCGATGACTTCGCCACCGCCGTCGATCTAGAACTCGAAAAGCGGCTGACCGGAGAACTCCGCGATCGGACCGGTATCGACGTCCACGGTGAGGAGTTCGGCGGCCCCGACTTCGACGGTGGACCCATCTGGGTCCTCGATCCCATTGACGGCACCTTCAACTACTCGGCAGGGTTGCCCACCGCGGGCATCCTGCTCGCGCTCCTCGACGACGGCGTGCCCGTTCTCGGTCTCACTTGGCTGCCGCTTGTCGGCCGGCGGTACGCCGCCGTCGCGGGCGGACCCCTTCTGGAGAGCGGGCGACCGCTGCCGAGGCTCGGACGGGGGTCTCTGGCTTCATCGATCGTCGGTATGGGAGCTTTCAACATCGACAGCCATGGGCGGATCCCCGGCTCCTACAGGCTCCAGGTTCTCGCGCAGTTGAGCAGGGTGTCGTCGCGCATCCGGATTCACGGATCCATAGGTGTTGATCTGGCGTTCACCGCAGCCGGAATATTAGGCGGTGCAGTTGTTTTCGGACACAATGCATGGGACAACGCGGCTGGTGTCGCGCTGGTGCGGGCGGCTGGCGGCGTCGTAACGGATCTGGCCGGCGATCCATGGACGATCGATTCGGGTTCCGTGCTGGCCGGTGCACCGGGTGTGCACGGTGAGATTCTCGATATCCTCGGGTCACTGGGTGATCCACGTTCCGGGCTCGAAGGAGGGCACGCGCAATGACTCTGGCGATTCGGGTAATACCGTGTCTGGACGTTGACGACGGCCGCGTCGTCAAGGGTGTCAACTTCGAGAACCTGCGCGACGCCGGTGATCCGGTCGAACTGGCTGCCGCCTACGACGCCCAGGGCGCAGACGAGCTCACCTTTCTCGACGTCACCGCGTCCACAGCGGACCGCGGCACCATGCTCGACGTTGTGAGCAGGACGGCGGAGCAGGTCTTCATTCCGCTGACAGTCGGCGGCGGAGTCCGCACCGTCGAGGACGTAGACCGACTCCTGCGTGCCGGAGCAGACAAGGTGAGCGTGAATACCGCGGCTATCGCCCGGCCGGAGTTGTTGCGCGAACTGAGTGAACGCTTTGGTTCGCAGTGCATCGTGTTGTCGGTGGATGCGCGAACCACGCCGGAGGGCGAGCCTGCCACCGCATCCGGGTGGGAAGTGACCACGCACGGCGGCAAGCGCGGAACCGGCATCGATGCGGTCGAGTGGGCGGTTCGCGGCGCCGAGCTGGGAGTCGGGGAGATACTGCTCAACTCGATGGACGCCGACGGCACCAAGGTGGGATTCGACCTGCCGATGATCCGCGCAGTCCGTGCCGCCGTACACGTGCCAGTGATTGCGAGCGGGGGAGCGGGAGCCGTCGAGCACTTCGCACCCGCGGTCGGAGCCGGCGCCGACGCAGTACTGGCAGCCAGTGTCTTCCACTTCGGCGACATGTCGATCGGGGATGTGAAGAAGTCCATGCGCGAAGAAGGGATTGCCGTCCGATGAGTCTCGATCCGGCGATTTCGTCACGGCTCAAGCGCAATGAGGCGGGGCTCTTCACCGCCGTGGTGCAGGAGAAGGCGACCAGCGACGTGCTGATGGTTGCGTGGATGGACGACGAGGCGCTCGCCCGTACCCTCGAGACTCGCAAGGGCACGTACTACTCGCGATCGCGTCAGCAGTACTGGGTGAAGGGCGAGACATCAGGGCACACACAGTATGTACACGAGGTGCGCCTCGACTGCGACGGCGACACAGTCCTGCTCGTCGTGGATCAGGTGGGCGCCGCGTGTCATACCGGGACGCACACGTGCTTCGATTCCGATGTACTTCTTCGTGGCGAATAGGTTGCGGACGAACAAGTGTGGGCGCTCGTTGTAGTGAACGCATTTCGGCGGCGGTTTGTGCGACCATGGACCGGCGCACCTACTCGAGCATGATGCCGCAGATCTCTTTCATGATTTCGGGCAAGTCCATGTCGGGGTGTCTTGCGGCTACAGTCCGTTCGATGATGTTACCCCGCACGAATTCGGCCCACTGCGGGCGTAATGGTTTGCTTGGTTTCCCGTCGTGAGTTGTATCGGCACGGACGATGAGCACATCCCCGACGTATAGGGGAGACTTGTACTCCAGTTGTAACTCCGTGTTGTTGAGAAGTATGTCGAATAGCCTTTCGTGAGAGACCGGGAATTCCGGAGAACTGACAATATCTCCGTACCTGGCTTCCAATGCCGAACGAATATCGTTCCGAAGTTCGGCCTCGTCATCGAATGCTTGCCTGCTTTGCTCGTTGTTGGAAGGAGCACTCGGTGCACTGTCCAACACGACAAGTTGGCTGACCGAACGGCCCCGCCGGTGAAGTTCGAATGCCATGGCCTGGGCGATCACACCCCCGAATGACCACCCGAGCAGTTCGACGGGGCCACGGGGCGCCAGGGCAACTACTTCGTCGACGTAGTCGTGGACCATTTCTGGTATTGAGTGTGCTAGCGGTGTAATCCCGTCGAGGCCCCTGGCCTGGAGACCGTAGATTGGTTGGTCGGGAAGAAGTTGCGCGAAAGGCAGATAGCACCAGCACATTCCAGCACCGGGATGGATGCAGAACAGGGGAGGCCTGGAACCAGAGGGGCTGATGGTGAGCACGGGCTCGAGGGGGTTTGCTAATTCAGTCGTGAAGTCTTGGTGTAGTTGGGGGGCGAGTTCGGCAGTGGTGGGGGCGTCGAACAGGACCCGGATGGGTAGTTCGGTGCCGAGTTCGGTGCGGATGCGGCTGATCAGGCGGGTCGCGAGGAGGGAGTGGCCGCCCAGATCGAAGAAGGAGTCGTCGATCCCGACCCGGGGAACACCGAGAATCTCGGAGTAGAGCTCGGCCAGGACGGTTTCGTCTCGGGTGCGGGGGGCACGGTAGTGCCCGGTGGTGTAGTCGGGGGCGGGCAGGGCTTTACGGTCGAGTTTGCCGTTCGCGGTCACCGGGAGTGAATCCAGGATCACGATCGCGGCGGGCACCATGTATTCGGGCAGCCGTTCGGCCAGGTATGCCCGTAGTTGGGTGGTGCGGTGGGTGGCGGCGGGGTCGTTGACGTACCGGGAGAGCGGCCCGACCTCGTCGGCGGGTTGGTACACGTCGGTCAGCGGGGTGCGCTGTGTGGTGGGGGTGTGTTGTGTGGTGGGGGTGTGGAAGATCGCGTCGAGGTGTCCGGGGGTGTTGGAGTAGGTGACGGCGGTGGTGTAGCCGGTTTCGTCGCCGATCCGGTGCAGGTCCTCGGTGGTCATGGCCTTGCCGGAACGGCTGTCGGGGTCGTCCCCGACATCGGTGGGGAGGTCGGTGAGGGGGGTGTCGGGGTGGGTGTGGACGGCGGCGTGGTGGGCGGCGGTTTCGTCGATGACCCCGGCGTGGGGTATCCCGGTGACCCGCAGGGCGTCCGGTCGCTGTTGGTCGAGCAGGTTTCGGAGTGCGGTGGTGTCGGGCAGGTCGTGCCAGGCGCGGGTGGGGACGGTGGCTGCGGATCGGGCCTCGGTGGGTGTGGTGTGGAGGGTGACGTCGTAGCGGTGGCGGGTCATTTCGGTGTCGGGGTGCCCGCGCTCGAGTTGGATGTCGACGGCGCCGATGTCGGTGTTGTCCCTGCCGAGCGCGAGGAAGAATTCCGGGGCCAGCAGCAGTTCCTGTTCGGTGGCGATGTCGCGTCGGATCTGGTCGAGGAGGTCGCCGGCGGTGGTGTCGGGGTGGGGGTTGGTGAGGTGGATGCCGGTGACGAACGCCGGCAGGGTGGTCAGGTTGCGGATGTCGCCGATGAACAGTGTCCCGCCGGGGGTCAGCAGGTGTAGTGCTTTGTCGATGACGTCGAGTAGGTAGGCGGCGTTCGGGAAGTATTGGATGACCGAGTTGAGGATGATGGTGTCGAAGTGTGCGGTGGGTAGTCCGTCGGTGTCGTCGGCGGGTTGGGTGCGCAGGTGGACCCGGTCGGTCCAGGGGGCGTGGTGTTTGGTGAGCCGGGTGCGGAGTGTGTCGATGGTGGTGGCGGAAAAGTCTGTGGCCCAGTAGGAGTGGCAGTCGGGGGCGAGGTGGGTCAGGAGTAGTCCGGTGCCGACACCGATCTCGAGGATCCGGGTGGGGGACAGTTGTCGGATCCGGGCCACCGTGCCCGCACGCCATTGCCGCATCTGTTCGATCGGGACGGGTGCGCCGGTGTAGCTGCTGGTCCAGCCACGGAAGTCTTCCCAGAAACCGGTCTCGTCGGGGGGTGCGGCGTCACCGGTGTAGAGGTTGTCGTAGACGTGTTGCCATGTGGTGATCTGTTCGGTTTCCTGGGTCCGGTCGTGGGTCAGGGGGGTTTCGGGGTCGAGGACGACGTATCCGATCAACTGTTTGTCGTCGGTGGTGGATTCGCTGGTGGTGGCGGGTTCGCTGGTGGGGGCGGGGCGGGTGATGACGGTGGCTTGGGTGACGGTGGGGTGGGAGGTGAGGGCGGCTTCGATCTCGCCGGGTTCGATGCGGAATCCGCGGATCTTGACCTGGTCGTCGGTGCGTCCGAGGAAGTCGAGGATCCCGTCCGTGCTCCAGCGCACGAGGTCTCCGGTGCGGTACATGCGCCCACCGTCGGTGGTGTCGGTGGCGTAGGGGTTGGCGACGAACCTTCCCGCGGTCAGTGTGGGTTGGTGGTGGTAGCCGCGGGCGACTTGGTCTCCGGCGACGTACAGTTCGCCGGGGACTCCGGCCGGGACCGGGCGCAAACCGGTATCGAGGACGTAGACCTGGATGTTGGTGATCGGGGTGCCGATCGGCGCACTCGTTCCCGGCGGGAGGTCGCTGGTGCCCATGAGGTCACTGGTGGACAGGGAGTGGGTCGTGGCAATGACCGTAGTTTCGGTGGGGCCGTAGGCGTTGGCCAGCGTGGTGTGTGGGTGTTGTTGGGTGAAGTGTGCGGCTGTGTCGGTTCGTAGTGCCTCGCCGCCGGTGGCGATGTGGGTGACGTGGGTGCAGATTCGGTCGGTGATGCCGTCGGTGTCCTCGGTGAGGACCTCGAGCAGGGTGGGGGTGAGGAAGAGGGTGTCGACCTGTTGGTGGGTGACCAGGTCGGCGAGGGTGCGGGGGTCGAGGGGATTGGCTGCGGCAGTCACCAGCGTTGTGCCGGTCAATAGTGGGGGCCAGATCTCGAGGACGGAGGCATCGAATCCGATTGAGGAGTGCAGCAGTAGCCGGTTTCCGGGTCCTTCCGGCCAGCCGCGTACTGCCAGGGTCGTCAGGTTGTGGTGGGGGACGGCGACGCCTTTGGGGGTGCCGGTGGATCCGGAGGTGTAGATCAGGTAGGCCAGGTGCTGCGGGTGCAGGGGGGTGGTGCGGTCGGTGTCGCCGGGGTTGTGGGTGGGCTGGTGGTGCAGGTTGGTGGTGTCCGTGTGAAAGTGTGGGATTTCGTTGGGGGGCAGGGTGGTTGCGGTGGTGGTGTCGGTGATCAGTAGGTGGGGGTGGGCGTCGGTGAGGATGTGCCCGGTGCGGTTGCTGGGGTAGTTCGGGTCGAGGGGGAGGTAGGCGGCACCGGATTTGAGGATCGCGAGCAGGATGGTGATCAGCTCGGGGGTGCGGGGCAGGGCGACGGCGATCACGGTGTCGGGGCCGGCGCCGGTGTGGATGAGGTGGTGGGCCCACCGGTTCGCCTCGGTATTCAGTTGCGCGTATGTCAGGTGTTGGTTGTCGCAGGCCACCGCGATCTGATCGGGGGTGGAGCGGACCTGGTGTTCGAACATGTCCGGGACGGTGGTGGCGGGGATCAGGGTGTGGGTGTGGGTGTGGTTCCAGGTTTCGAGGATGGTGTGGCGTTCATCTGGGTTGAGGATCTCGATGTCGGACAGGCGGGTGTGCGGGTCGGCTGCGATCGCGTCGAGGACGGTCAGGTAGCGGTGGGTGAGGGCGCGGACGGTGTGTGGGTCGAACAGGTCGGTGGCGTACTCGATCAGCGCGGGGATGTCCCGGTCGGGGGTGCCGGGGTCGATCAGGTGGACGGACAGGTCGAATTTTGCGGTGCCGGTGGGGGCGGGCAGCACGGTGGTGTGCAGGTCGGGCAGGTCGAGGTCGGGCAGGGGGTTGTTCTGCCAGGCGAAGGCGACCTGGAACAGCGGGTGGTGGGCGGTGGTGCGAGTGGGGTTGAGCAGTTCGACGAGCAGTTCGAAGGGGATGTCTTGGTGGGTGTAGGCCGCCAGGGCCTTGCCGCGGACCTGCTCGACGACGGCGTCGAGGGTGGGGTTGTGGGACAGGTCGACGCGCAGGACCCAGGTGTTGACGAAGAAGCCGATCAGGTCGGTCAGGGCGGTGTCGGTGCGGCCGGCGATCGGACCGCCGATGGTCAGGTCGTCGCCGGCGCCGAGCTTGTGTAGTAGCACGGCGAGGGCGGATTGGGTGAGCATCGACATGGTCACCCCGTGGGTGCGGGCGAGTTGGTCGAGGCGGTGGTGCAGGTTCGCGGGGATGGTGAAGTCGATCGTGTCGCCGCGGTAGCTGGCGGTTTTGGGGCGGGGCCGGTCGATCGGTAGGGGTGTCAGATCCGGTGCCCCGCCGAGTTCGTCGTGCCAGTACCGGTATTGGGTGGACAGGGTGCTGTCGGGATCGGTGGTCTCGCCGAGGAGTTGGTGTTGCCAGAGGGTGTAGTCGGCGTAGTGGACCGGCAACGGCACCCAGATCGGTTCCTCACCGTGCCAGCGCGCGGTGTAGGCGTGGGTCAGGTCCCGGATCAGGGGGGCCATCGACCACCCGTCGCCAGCGATGTGGTGGAGCACCAGTACCAGCAGGTGCTCGTCGGGCCGGCGCCGCAATATGGTTGCCCGAAGCGGGATCTCGGTGGACAGGTCGAACCGGTATCCGGCCGCAGCGGGCACCGCGTCGTCCAGTTGGTGCGTGTCGAGGTCGGTGACCTCGATCGGGGTGGTGGCGTGGTCGGGGGACAGGATGTGTTGGAAGGGTTGGCCTTCGGTTGCTCCGAAGAGGGTTCGCAGGCTTTCGTGGCGGGCGACGACATCGTCGATCGCGGCGGTCAGCGCATCGGTGTTCAGGGGCCCGGTCAATCGGAGGGCGAGGGGGATGTTGTAGGTCGCCGAGGGGCCCTCGTATTGGTGGAGGAACCACAGGCGCTGTTGGGCGTGGGACAACGGGATTCGGGTCGGTCGTGTCGTCGGTTCCAGTGGGGGGCGTACCGGTCGGGTGTTGTCGAGGCGGGCGCTGAGTTCGGCGATGGTGGGGGTGTCGAACAGGGTGCGGATGGGGAGTTCGGTGCCGAGGGTGGTGCGGATGCGGCTGATCAGGCGGGTTGCGAGGAGGGAGTGGCCGCCCAGATCGAAGAAGGAGTCGTCGATCCCGACCTGGGGGACACCGAGAATCTCGGAGTAGAGCTCGGTCAGGACGGTTTCGTCTCGGGTGCGGGGGGCGCGGTAGAGGTCGAGGCGGAAGTCGGGGTCGGGTAGTGCGGTGCGGTCGAGTTTGCCGTTCGCGGTCACCGGGAGTGCGTCCAGGATGACGATCGCGGCGGGGACCATGTACTCGGGCAACCGTCCAGCCGCATATCCGCGCAATCGGGCTGCGAGCTCGAACATCCCATCCCGGTCCTGGCGTTCGTCCTGGCGTTCGTCCTGGGTTTGGTCGTGGGCGAGGGGGGTGTCGGGGGCGAGGACGACGTATCCGATCAGTTGGTCTGCGGCAGTGTTGGATTCGTCGTCGGAGGCGGTACCGGCGGGGCGGGTGATGACGGCGGCGTGGGTGACGGTGGGGTGGGTGGTGAGGGTGGCTTCGATTTCGGCAGGTTCGATGCGGAATCCGCGGATCTTGACCTGGTCGTCGGTGCGGCCGAGGAAGTCGAGGACACCATCTGCGGTCCAGCGGACGAGGTCCCCGGTGCGGTACATGCGCCCGCCCACTGTGGTGCCGGTGGCGAAGGGGTTGGGCAGGAACCGCCCCGCGGTCAGGGCGGGTTGGTGGTGGTAGCCGCGGGCGACTTGGTCTCCGGCGACATAGAGTTCGCCGGGGACTCCGGCGGGGACCGGGCGTAGTCCGGTGTCGAGGACGTAGACCTGGATATTGGTGATCGGGGTGCCGATTGGCACGCTCGTTCCCGGTGGGAGGTCGCCGGTGGACGTGAGGTCAGCGCCGGACGGGGTGTGGGTGGTGGCAACCACGGTGATTTCGGTGGGGCCGTAGGCGTTGGTCAGTGTGGTGTGTGGGTGCTGTTGGGTGAAGTGTGCGGCTGTGTCGGTTCGCAGTGCCTCGCCGCCGGTGGTGATGCGGGTGAGGTGGGCGAAGATTTCGTTGGTGGTGCCGGCGGTGTCCTCGGTGAGGACCTCGAACAGGGTGGGGGTGAGGAAGAGGGTGTCGACCTGTTGGTGGGTGATTAGGTCGGCGAGGGTGCGGGGGTCGAGGGGGTTGGCTGCGGAGGTCACCAGTGTTGTGCCGGTCAGGAGTGGGGGCCAGATCTCGAGGACGGAGGCATCGAATCCGATTGAGGAGTGCAGCAGCAGCCGGGTTCCGGGGCCGTCGGGCCACCCGTGTAGTGCCAGGGTGGTGAGGTTGTGGTGGGGGACGGCGACACCTTTGGGGGTTCCGGTGGATCCGGAGGTGTAGATGAGGTAGGCGAGGTGGTTCGGGTGTAGGGGGGTGGTGCGGTCGGTGTCGGTGGGGTTGTGGGTGGGCTGGTTCTCGAGGTCGGCGGTGTCGGTGTGGAGGTGGGGGATCTCGTTGGGGGGCAGTGTTGGTGTGGTGGTGGTGTCGGTGATCAGGAGGTGGGGGTGGGCGTCTTCGAGGATGTGCCCGGTGCGGGTGCTGGGGTAGTTCGGGTCGATGGGGAGGTAGGCGGCCCCGGTCTTGAGGATCGCCAACAGCACGGTGATCAGGTCGGGGGTGCGGGGGAGGGCGACGGCGATGATGGTGTCGGGGCCGGCGCCGGTGTGGATGAGGTGGTGGGCCCACCGGTTGGCGTTCTCGTTGAGTTGGGTGTAGGTCAGGTGCTTGCCGTCGCACGTTACGGCGATCGTGTCCGGGGAAAGGCGCACCTGGTGTTCGAACAGCTCGGGCACCGTTCCGGCTGGTGTTGACACCTGAATGTGGGTGTGGTTCCAGTCGTGGAGGATCTGGTGGCGTTCGGTCTGGTCGAGGGTCTCGATGTCGGACAGCCGGGTGTGGGGGTCGGTGGCGATGGCGTCGAGGACGGTCAGGTAGCGGTGGGTGAGGGTGTCGATGGTGGTGCGGTCGAACAGGTCGGTGGCGTATTCGATCAGCGCGGGGATGTCCTGGTCGGGGTGACCGGGGTCGATCAGGTGGACGAGTAGGTCAAACCTGGCGGTGCCGGTGGGGGCGGGCAGCACGGTGGCGTGTAGATCGGGCAGGTCGATGTCAGGCAGGGGGTTGTTCTGCCAGGCGAAGGCGATCTGGAACAGCGGGTGGTGGGCGGTGGACCGGGTGGGGTTGAGCAGTTCGACGAGCAGTTCGAACGGGATGTCCTGGTGGGTGTAGGCGGCCAGGGCTTTGCCGCGGACCTGGTCGAGGATCTGGTCGAAGCGGGGGTGGTGGCCCAGGTCGACGCGCAGGACCCAGGTGTTGACGAAGAACCCGATCAGGTCGGTCAACGCGGTGTCGGTGCGGCCGGCGATCGGGCCGCCGATGCAGATATCGGTGCCGGCGCCGTGTTTGTGTAGCAGCACCGCGAGGGCGGATTGGGTGAGCATCGACATGGTCACCCCGTGGGTGCGGGCGAGTTGGTCGAGGCGGTGGTGCAGGTTCGCGGGGATGGTGAAGGTGGCGGTGGCGCCGCGGTAGCTGGCTGTTTTGGGGCGGGGCCGGTCGGTGGGCAGGGCTATCAGTTCCGGTGCCCCGGCCAGTTCGTGGTGCCAGTACCGGTATTGGGTGGAGATCAGGCTGTGCGGGTCGGCGGGGTCGCCGAGGAGGCGGTGTTGCCAGAGGGTGTAGTCGGCGTAGTGGACCGGCAGTGGCTCCCACACCGGTTCCTCACCGTGCCGGCGCGCGGTGTAGGCGTGGGTCAGGTCCCGGATCAGGGGGACCATCGACCAACCGTCGCCGGCGATGTGGTGAACCAGCAGCATCAGCACGTGCTCGCCGGGTCCGGATCGGAAAACGGTGGCCCGGATCGGGATCTCGTGGGCCAGGTCGAACCGGTACCCGGCGGCCTCGGCGACCGCCTCGGCCACCTGATTCGGGTCGAGGTCGGTGACCTCGATCGGGGTGGTGGCGTGGTCGGGGGACAGGATGTGTTGGAAGGGTTGGCCTTCGGTCGCTCCGAAGAGGGTGCGCAGGCTTTCGTGGCGGGCGATGACATCGGCGATCGCGGCGGTCAGCGCGTCGGTGTTCAGGGGTCCGTGCAACCGAAGGGCGAGGGGGATGTTGTAGGTCGCCGACGGGCCCTCGAATTGGTGCAGGAACCACAGGCGTTGCTGGGCGTGCGAGAGCGGGATCCGGGCCGGTCGTGTCGTCGGTTCCAGTGGGGGGCGTACCGGTCGGGTGTTGTCGAGGCGGGCGCTGAGTTCTGCGATGCTGGGGGCGTCGAACAAGACCCGGATGGGCAGTTCGACATCGAGTTCGGTGCGGATCCGGCTGATCAGTCGGGTGGCGAGGAGGGAGTGACCGCCCAAATCGAAGAAGGAGTCGTCGATCCCGACCTGGGGAACACCGAGGATCTCGGAGTAGAGCTCGGTGAGGACGGTCTCTTCCCGGCCACGGGGAGCACGGTACTGCCCGGTGGTGTAGTCGGGGGCGGGCAGGGCTTTACGGTCGAGCTTCCCGTTCGCGGTCACCGGGAGTGCGTCCAGGATGACGATCGCGGCGGGCACCATGTACTCGGGCAGCCGTTCAGCCACGTATGCCCGTAGTTGGGTAACGCGGCCGGTGGCGGCGGGGTCGTTGACGTACCGGGTGAGGGGTCCGACCTCGCCGGGCGGCTGGTACAGGTCGGTCAGCGGGGTGTGCTGTGTGGTGGGGGCGTGGAAGATCGCGTCGAGGTGTCCGGGGGTGGCGGCGTAGGTGACGGCGGTGTGGTAGCCGGTTTCGTTGCCGAGTCGGTGTAGGTCCTCGGTGGTGATGGCCGCGGCGGTGCGGTCCCCGACATTGTCGAGGAGGTCGGTGAGGCGGGTGTCGGGGTGGGTGTGGGTGGCGGCCTGGTGGGCGGCGATTTCGTCGATGACGCCGGCGTGGGGGATCCCGGTGATCCGCAGGGCGTCCGGTCGCTGTTGGTCGAGTAGAGATCGGAGTGCGTGGGAACCGCCGATGTCGTGCCAGGAGCGGGTGGGGACGGTGGCTGAGGATCGGGCCTCGGTGGGGGTCGTGTGAACGATGACGTCGTAGCGGTGCCGGGTCATTTCGGTGTCGGGGTGCCCGCGCTTGGTTTGGATGTTCACCGCGGTGATGTGGGGGTGGTGGTCGGTGAGTGCGAGGAAGAATTCCGGGGCCAGCAGTAGTTCTTGTTCGGTGGCGATGTCGCGTCGGATCTGGTCGAGCAGGTCCATGGCGGTGCCGGTTGTGTTCTGAGTGAGATGGATGCCGGTGACGAACGCTTCGAGGGTGGTGAGGTTGCGGATGTCGCCGATAAACAGTGCCCCGCCGGGGGTCAGCAAGCGCATCGCTTTCGTGATGACGTCGAGTAGGTAGGCGGCGTTCGGGAAGTACTGGATGACCGAGTTGAGGATGATGGTGTCGAAGTGTGCGGCCGGGAGGCCGTCGGTGTTGTCGGCGGGTTGGGTGCGCAGGTGGACTCGGTCGGTCCAGGGGGCGTGGTGTGCGGCCAGTTGGGTGCGGAGTGCGGTGATGGTGATGTCGGAGAAGTCGGTGGCCCAGTAGGAGTCGCAGTCGGGGGCGAGTTCGGTGAGTAGGAGTCCGGTGCCGACGCCGATTTCGAGGATCCGGGTAGGGGACAGTTCCCGGATGCGGTCGATGGTCGCCGAGCGCCACTGCCGCATCTGCTCGATCGGGATGGGCCTTCCGGTGTAGCTGCTGGTCCAGCCGCGGAAGTCGTCGGCGAACCCGGTGTCATCGCAATCATCACCGGATTCGTGGTCACCGGATTCGTCTCGGGTGTAGAGGTTTTCGTAGACGTGTTGCCATGTGGTGACTTGTTCGGTTTCCTGGGCCCGGTCGTGGGTCAGGGGGGTGTCGGGGTCGAGGACGACGTACCCGATCAGTTGGACTGCGGCAGAGGTGGACTCGTCGTAGGTGCCGGATTCGCGGGTGGGGGTCGGGCGGGTGATGACGGCGGCGTGGGTGATGGCGGGGTGGGTGGTGAGGGTGGTTTCGATCTCGCCGGGTTCGATGCGGAATCCGCGGATCTTGACCTGGTCGTCGGTGCGGCCGAGGAAGTCGAGGACACCGTCTGCGGTCCAGCGGACGAGGTCCCCGGTGCGGTACATGCGCCCACCGATGGCACGGTCGGCGGCAAAGGGGTTGGGCAGAAACCTTCCTGCGGTCAGTGTGGGTTGGTGGTGGTAGCCACGGGCGACTTGCTCTCCGGCGACATAGAGTTCGCCGGGTACTCCGGCCGGGACCGGGCGTAGCCCGGGGTCGAGGACGTAGACCTGGACGGTGGTGAGCGGGGTGCCGATCGGCACACTCGTTCCCGGTGGGAGGTCGCTGATGGGCAGGGGGTGGGCGGTGGCGTGGACGGTGGTTTCGGTGATGCCGTACATGTTGACCAGCATCGGTGCGGTGTGGTCGGGGCGGGTGTGCCACCGTTGGAGTGCGCTGGTCTCGAGGGTGTCGCCGCCGAAGACGATGTAGCGCAGGGGGAGTGGATCGGTGTCGTCGTCTGGGGCGGTTTCGGTGAGTTGGGTGAACGCGGCCGGGGTTTGACTCAGGACGGTAACCTGGTGTCTGCGGAGCAGGTCGAGGAACGCGGTGGGGGATCGGCTGGTGTCAGGGTCGACGACGACGAGGGTGGCCCCGTGCAGTAGGGCGCCCCATAGTTCCCAGACCGAGAAGTCGAAGGCCGGGGAGTGGAACATGGTCCACACGTCGGTGGGGTGGAAGTCGAACACGTTGTCGGTGCCGGTGAACAGGGCCACCAGGTTGTGGTGGGGGACGGCGACGGCTTTGGGGGTGCCGGTGGATCCGGAGGTGTAGATCAGGTAGGCCAGGTGCTGCGGGTGTAGGGGGGCTGCGCGGTCGGTGTCGGTGGGGTTGTGGGTGGGCTGGTTCTCGAGGTCGGCGGTGTCGGTGTGGATCTGCCGGATCCCGTTGTGCGGCAGGGTGGTTGTGGTGGTGGTATCGGTGATCAGCAGGTGGGGGCGGGCGTCGGTCAGGATGTGCCCGGTGCGGGCGCTGGGGTAGTTCGGGTCGATAGGGAGGTAGGCGGCACCGGTTTTGAGGATGGCCAACAACACGGTGATCAGGTCGGGGGTGCGGGGGAGGGCGACGGCGATGATGGTGTCGGGGCCGGCGCCGGTGTGGATGAGGTGGTGGGCCCACCGGTTCGCGGCGGTGTTCAGGTGCGCATACGTCAGATGTTGGTCATCGCAGACCACGGCGATCTGGTCGGGGGTGGACCGGACTTGGTATTCGAACATGTCCGGGACGGTGGCGGCGGGGACCGCGGTGTGGGTGTGGGTGTGGGTGTGGTTCCAAGTGTGGAGGATCTGGTGGCGTTCGGTCTCGTTGAGGATCTCGATGTCGGTCAGTCGGGTGTGGGGGTCTGTGGTGATGGTGTCGAGGACGGTCAGGTAGCGGTGTGCGAGGGCGCGGACGGTGGGTGGGTCGAACAGGTCGGTGGCGTATTCGATCAGCGCGGGGATGTCGCGGTCGGGGTCACCGGGGTCGACCAGGTTGATGAACAGGTCGAACCTGGCGGTGCCGGTGGGGGCGGGGAGTGCGGTGGCCTGTAGGTCGGGCAGGTCGAGATCGGGCAGGGTGTTGTTCTGCCAGGCCAGGCAGACCTGGAACAGGGGGTGGTAGGCGGTGCTGCGGGTGGGGTTGAGTAGTTCGACCAACAATTCGAAGGGGAGGTCTTGGTGGGTGTAGGCGGCCAACGCTTTGTCGCGGACTTGGTCGAGGATCTGGTCGAAGCGGGGGTGGTGGTCCAGGTCGACGCGGAGGACCCAGGTGTTGACGAAGAAGCCGATCAGGTCGGTCAGGGCGGTGTCGGTGCGGCCGGCGATCGGGCTGCCGATGGTGAGGTCGGTGCCGGCGCCGAGCTTGTGTAGTAGCACGGCGAGGGCGGACTGCGCCAGCATCGACATAGTGGCCCCGCGGCTTCGGGCGAAGGTATGCAAGCGGCGGTGCAGGTCGGCGGGGATGGTGAAGTCGATCGTGTCGCCGCGGTAGCTGGCCACCTTGGGTCGGGGTCGGTCGGTCGGTAGTGGTGTCAGATCTGGTGCCCCGTCGAGTTCGTGGTGCCAGTACCGGTATTGGGTGGACAGGGTGCTGTCGGGGTCGGTGGTCTCGCCGAGGAGGTGGTGTTGCCAGAGGGTGTAGTCGGCGTACTGGATCGGCAACGGTTCCCACACCGGTTCCTCACCGTGCCGGCGCGCGGTGTAGGCGTGGGTCAGGTCCCGGATCAGGGGGGCTAGTGACCACCCGTCGCCGGCGATGTGGTGGAGCACCAGTACCAGCAGGTGCTCGTCGGGTCGGCGCCGGAATATGGTTGCCCGTAGCGGGATTTCGGTGGACAGGTCGAACCGGTAGCGGGCGGCCTCGGCCACCGCGGCGGCTAACTCGTCTTCACCGACATCGGTGAGGTCGGTGAGGGGGATGTTGGTGGTGGCGTGGTCGGCGGGCAGGATGTGTTGGAACGGTTGTCCGTCGGTGGTGTCGAAGACGGTGCGCAGGGGTTCGTGGCGGGCGATGACATCGGCGATCGCGGCGGTCAGCGCATTGGTGTTCAGGGGTCCGGTCACCCGGAGGGCGAGGGGGATGTTGTAGGTCGCGGAGGGGCCCTCGTATTGGTGGAGGAACCACAGGCGTTGTTGGGCGTGGGACAACGGGATTCGGGCCGGTCGTTCCACGGGCAGCAGTGGGGGACGTACCGGTCGGGTGTTGTCGAGGCGGGTGCTGAGTTCGGCGATGGTGGGGGTGTCGAACAAGACCCGGATGGGGAGTTCGGTACCGAGTTCGGTGCGGATCCGGCTGATCAGGCGGGTCGCGAGGAGGGAGTGGCCGCCCAAATCGAAGAAGGAGTCGTCGATCCCGACCCGGGGAACACCGAGAATCTCGGAGTAGAGCTCGGCCAGGACGGTTTCGTCCCGGGTGCGGGGGGCACGGTAGTGCCCGGTGGCGTAGTCGGGGGCGGGTAGGGCTTTACGGTCGAGCTTCCCGTTCGCGGTCACCGGGAGTGCGTCCAGGATGACGATCGCGGCGGGGACCATGTACTCGGGCAGCCGGCCGGCCACATATCCCCGCAGCAGACGAACCAGGTCACGGTCTTCATCGTCGCGGGCTCCGTCCCGGTTGATGTCCTCCGGGTCGAGGGTCGGGGACGTCTCGGGGTCGAGGACGACGTACCCGATCAGTTGATCTGCGGCAGTGGTGGATTCGTAGTCGGTGGCGGGTTCGCCGGTGGGGGTGGGTCGAGTGATGACCGCGGCGTGGGTGACGGCCGGGTGTGAGGTGAGGGCGGCTTCGATTTCGCCGGGTTCGACCCGGAATCCGCGGATCTTGACCTGGTCGTCGGCGCGTGCGACGAAGTCGAGGACTCCGCCCGTGGTCCAGCGCATCAGGTCCCCGGTGCGGTACATGCGGGCACCGTCGACAGCGTCGCTGGCGAAGGGGTTGGCGACGAACCTTCCCGCAGTCAGAGCGGGGCGGTTGTGGTAGCCGCGGGCCACCTGCAATCCGGCTATGTACAACTCGCCGATCACCCCGGCCGGGACCGGGCGCAACCCGGCATCGAGGACGTACACCTGGACGTTGGCGATTGGTGCACCGATCGGCACCCCGGCCCCAGCAGTGTGCACGGTGTCACCGGTGGATACAAGGTCAGTTGTGGGTACGGTGTGGCTTGTGGCAATGACCGTGGTTTCGGTGGGTCCGTAGGCATTGATCACCCCAGCTCCGGGGATCAGGGAGCGGATCTTCCGGGCCAGCCACCCCGGCATCGCCTCACCGATACACAAGACGGTGTCAGGTTTCGGGGGCGTCGGGGCTTGCTCTAGGACTTCGGCGAGGACCGAGGGAACGGCACTGATTACTGCCCCGTCCATGCGGCGGCCGTCCTCGGCGAGGACCAGCAGATCCCGGACCAGTTCGATGCTGCCCCCGGTGCACAACGGGGTGAAGATCTCGAAGACCGACAGATCGAAACCTGCGGAGGCGCTGGCCAGAACTCTGGGAGAGTCCGTCAGGCCGAGGTGTGCGGGTTCGTGTACCAGGGTGGTGAGGCTGTGGTGGCTGACGGCAACACCTTTGGGGGCTCCGGTGGATCCGGAGGTGTAGATCAGGTAGGCCAGGTGCTGCGGGTGTAGGGGTGTGGTGCGGTCGGTGTTGGTGGGGTTGTGGGTGGGCTGGTTGTCGAGGTCGGCGGTGTCGGTGCGTATTTGCTTGACGCCGGTGGTCGGAAGGGTGGCGGCGGTGGGGGTGTCGGTGATCAGGAGGTGGGGGTCGGCGTCGTCGAGGATGTATCTGGTGCGGGTGCTGGGGTAGCGGGGGTCGATGGGGAGGTAGGCGGCCCCGGTCTTGAGGATGGCCAACAACACGGTGATCAGGCCTGGGGTGCGGGGGAGGGCGATGGCGATCACGGTGTCGGGGCCGGCGCCGGTGTGGATGAGGTGGTGAGCCCACCGGTTGGCGTTCTCGTTGAGTTGGGTGTAGGTCAGGTGCTTGCCGTCGCACGTTACGGCGATCGTGTCCGGGGACAGGCG
>NZ_JBFAMC010000008.1:0-115666 GCF_040656415.1 Rhodococcus sp. NPDC049939
CGCAGGTGGACCCGGTCGGTCCAGGGGGCGTGGTGGTTGGTGAGCCGGGTGCGGAGGGTGTCGATGGTGGTGGCGGAAAAGTCGGTGCCCCAGTAGGACTCGCAGTCGGGGGCAAGTTGGGACAGTAGCAGTCCGGTGCCGACACCGATCTCGAGGATGCGGGTGGGGGACAGTTGTCGGATCCGGGCCACCGTGCCCGCACGCCAGTGCCGCATCTGGTCGATCGGGATGGGCTGGCCGGTGTAGCTGCTGGTCCAGCCACGGAAGTCGTCCCCGAACCCGGTCTCGTCGGGGGCGGCATCGTCACCGGTGTAGAGGTCGTCGTAGACGCGTTGCCACCCGGTGACCAGTTCGGTTTCCTGGGCCCGGTCGTGGGTCAGGGAGGTTTCGGGGTCGAGGACGACGTACCCGATCAACTGCTTGTCGCTTTGGCCCGCACGCCCGTCGGACGCAGTGGGGGTGTCGCCGATCGCGTGGGTGAGGCGGGTGATGACGGTGGCGTGGGTGACGGTGGGGTGGGTGGTGAGGGCGGCTTCGATCTCGCCGGGTTCGATCCGGAATCCGCGGATCTTGACCTGCTGATCGGTGCGTCCGAGGTAGTCGAGGACACCGTCCGCGGTCCAGCGCACGAGGTCTCCGGTGCGGTACATGCGTCCACCGACGGCGGTGCCGGTGGCGTAGGGGTTGGGCAGGAACCGCCCAGCGGTGAGGGCGGGGTGTCGGTGGTAGCCGCGGGCGACTTGTTCTCCGGCGATGTACAGCTCGCCGGGTACTCCGGCCGGGACCGGGCGCAGCCCGGTATCGAGGACGTAGGCCTGCACGGTGGCCGCGGGTTCCCCGATCGGCACCCCGGCCGCGGCACCGGGTGCGAGGTCGGCGTCGGCCACTCGGTGCAAGGTCACGTCCACGGCGGTTTCGGTGGGTCCGTACAGGTTGTGCAGTTGCGCCGACGGCAGGGCGGTGCGGCAGTGGCGGGCGAGATCGGCGGAGAGGGCTTCGCCGGAGGCGACGAGGTGTTGCACTGAGGTGCACCGGGCGAAGTCCGGGTGGTCGATCACCGCGGCCAGTGCGGAGGGCACGAAGTGGACCACGGTCACGTTGTGCTGCCGGATTACGCGGAGGATCTGGGTCGGGTCGCGGCCGGCGTCGGGGGGTGCGATCACCAGTCGGGCGCCGACCTGCAGTGGCCAGAACAGTTCCCAGACCGACACGTCGAACGAGATGGAGGTTTTCTGCAGTACGGCGTCGCCGGGGGTCAGGGGGTAGCAGCGTTGCATCCAGTCCAGCCGGTTCGCTATCGCGGTGTGGGGGACGGCGACGCCTTTGGGGGTGCCGGTGGATCCGGAGGTGTAGATCAGGTAGGCCGGGTGGCCGGGGTGTAGGGGGGTGGTGCGGTCGGTGTCCGTGGGGTTGTGGGTGGGCTGCTTCTCAGTGTCGGTGGTGTCGGTGTGGATCTGCCGGATGGGGGTGGTCGGGAGGCCGGTGGCGGTGGTGGTGTCGGTGATCAGCAGGTGCGGGTGGGCGTCGTGGAGGATGTGCCCGGTGCGTGCGCTGGGGTAGTTCGGGTCGAGGGGGAGGTAGGCGGCCCCGGTTTTCAGGATCGCCAGTAGCACGGTGATCAGCTCGGCGGACCTCGGGAGGGCGACGGCGATCACGGTGTCGGGGCCGGCGCCGGTGTGGATGAGGTGGTGGGCCCACCGGTTGGCGTGCTCGTTGAGCCGGGTGTAGGTCAGGTGCTCGCCTGCGCAGGCCACGGCGATTGCGTCCGGGGACAGGCGCACCTGGTGCTCGACCATGTCCGGCAACGTTCCGGCTGGTGTCGGCACCTGAATGTGGGTGTGGTTCCAGTCGTGGAGGATGCGGTGGCGTTCGGCCTGGTCGAGGATCTCGAGGTCGGATAGGTGTTGGTGGGGGTTGGTGGCGATGGTGTCGAGGACGGTCAGGTAGCGGTGGGTGAGGGTATCGATGGTGGTGCGGCCGAACAGGTCGGTGGCGTACTCGATGGTGGCGGGGATGTCCCGGTCGGGGTCACTGGGGTCGAACAGGTGCATCGAGAGGTCGAATTTCGCGGTGCCGGTGGGGGCGGGCAGCACGGTGGCCTGTAGGTCGGGGAAGTCGATGTCGGGCAGGGTGTTGTTCTGCCAGGCCAATTCGACTTGGAACAGGGGGTGGTAGGCGGTGGTGCGGGTGGGGTTGAGTAGTTCGACGAGCAGTTCGAACGGGATGTCTTGGTGGGTGTAGGCGTGCAGGGCTTTGCCGCGGACCTGGTCGAGGATCTGGTCGAAGCGGGGGTGGTGGCTCAGGTCCACGCGTAGTACCCAGGTGTTGACGAAGAAGCCGATCAGGTCGGTCAGGGCGATGTCGGTGCGGCCGGCGATCGGGCCGCCGATGGTCAGGTCGTCGCCGGCGCCGTGTTTGTGGAGTAGGACGGCGAGGGCGGATTGGGTGAGCATCGACATGGTCACCCCGTGGGTGCGGGCGAGTTGGTCGAGGCGGTGGTGCAGGTGTGCGGGGATGGTGAAGATGGTGGTGTCGCCGCGGTAGCTGGCGGTTTTGGGGCGGGGCCGGTCGGTCGGTAGTGGGGTCAGATCCGGTGCCCCGCCGAGTTCGTGGTGCCAGTACCGGTATTGGGTGGCGATCAGGCTGTCGGGGTCGGTGATCTCGCCGAGGAGGTGGTGTTGCCAGAGGGTGTAGTCGGCGTACTGGACCGGCAGCGGCTGCCAGTGTGGTTCCTCACCGTCGCGACGGGCGGTGTAGGCGTGGGTCAGGTCCTCGATCAGGGGGGCCATCGACCAGCCGTCGCCGGCGATGTGGTGGAGCACCAGTACCAGCACGTGCTCGTCGGGCCGGCACCGCAATATGGTTGCCCGCAGCGGGATCTCGGTGGACAGGTCGAAGCAGTGTCGGGCGGCCTCGGCTACCGCCTCGGCTACCTGACTCGGGTCGAGGTCGGTGAGATGTGTTGGGGCGGTGGCCTGATCGGGGGGAAGGATGTGCTGGAAGGGCTCGCCCCTGGTGGTGTCGAAGAGGGTGCGTAGGGGTTCGTGGCGGGCGATGACATCACCGAGGGCGGCGGTCAGCGCATTGGTGTTCAGGGGTCCGGTCAACCGGAGGGCGAGGGGGATGTTGTAGGTGGCCGACGGGCCCTCGAATTGGTGCAGGAACCACAGTCGTTGCTGGGCGTGTGACAACGGGACCCGGGCCGGTCGTGCCGTCGGTTCCAATGGGGGACGCACCGGTTGGTTCCCGCCGAGGTGGGGGGCGAGTGCGGCGATGGTGGGGGCGTCGAACAGGACCCGGATGGGGAGTTCGACGCCGCGCGTGGTGCGGATCCGGCTGATCAGGCGGGTGGCGAGCAGCGAGTGGCCGCCCAAATCGAAGAAGGAGTCGTCGATCCCGACCCGGGGGACACCGAGGATCTCGGCGTACAGGTCGGTGAGGAGTTGTTCGTCGGGGGTGCGGGGGGCCCGGTAGCGGCCGAGGCCGAAGTCGGGGGCGGGCAGGGCTTTACGGTCGAGTTTGCCGTTCGCGGTCACCGGCAGTGAATCCAAGATGACGATCGCGGCGGGGACCATGTATTCGGGCAGCCGGCCGGCCACATATGCCCGTATCTCGGGGACGAGTGCGGATTCCCTGTCCCCGGGTTCGCCCGCGTGGGTGTGCAGGTCGAGGACGATGTAGCCGATCAACTGTTTGTCGGCGGTCTGACCGAGCGCCTCGTCGTCGGTGGCGGGTTCGCCGCTGCCGATCGGACGGGTGGGGCGGGTGATGACCGCGGCCTGGGTGACGGCCGGGTGTGAGGTGAGGGTGGCTTCGATCTCGCCGGGTTCGATCCGGAATCCGCGGATCTTGACCTGATCGTCGGTGCGTCCGAGGTAGTCGAGGATCCCGTCTGCGGTCCAGCGGACCAGGTCCCCGGTGCGGTACATGCGGGTCCCGTCGGTGCCGAAGGGGTTGGGCAGGAACCGCCCCGCGGTCAGGGCCGGGCGGTGGTGGTAGCCGCGGGCGACTTGTTCTCCGGCGATGTACAGCTCGCCGATCACCCCGGTGGGGACCGGGCGCAGTCCGGTATCGAGGACGTAGACCTGGACGGTGGTGAGTGGTGCGCCGATCGGCACCCCGGCCGCAGCACCGGGTGCGACGTCACCGGTTGACACGGTGTGGGCGGTGGCGCAGATCGTGGTCTCGGTAGGGCCGTAGGCGTTGGCCAGTGTGACGTGTGGGTGGTGCGCGTTGAAGTATGCGGCTACGTCGGTTCTGAGGACGTCTCCGGCTGCCACGATGCGGGTGAGGTGGGTGCAGAGTCGTTCGGTGATGCCGTCGGTGTCCTCGGTGAGGAGACCGAGCAGCGCAGGGGTGAGGAAGATGACGTCGACTTGCTCGGTGGAAACCAGGTCGGCGAGTGCGTAGGGGTCGAGCAGGCCGTCTGCGGCGATGACCAGCTCTCCCCCATTGAGCAGTGGGGACCAGATCTCGTTGACGGCGGTGTCGAATCCGATCGACGAGCGCGCCAATAGCCGGGTCCTTGGTCCTTCCGGCCAGCCGTGCACTGCCAGAGTGGTGAGGTTGTGGTGCGTGACGGCGACGCCTTTGGGGGTGCCGGTGGATCCGGAGGTGTAGATCAGGTAGGCCAAGTGTTGCGGGTGCAGGGGTGTGACCCGGTCGGTGTCGCCGGGGTTGTGGGTGGGCTGGTGGTGCAGGTCGGTGGTGTCGGTGTGGATCTGCCGGATCGGGGTGGTCGGGAGGCCGGTGGCGGTGGTGGTGTCGGTGATCAGCAGGTGGGGGTGGGTGTCGTCGAGGATGTGCCCGGTGCGGTCGCTGGGGTAGTTCGGGTCGATGGGCAGGTAGGCGGCCCCGGTTTTGAGGATCGCGAGCAACACGGTGATCAGCTCCGCCGACCTCGGGAGGGCGACGGCGATCACGGTGTCGGGGCCGGCGCCGGTGTGGATGAGGTGGTGGGCCCACCGGTTCGCGTTCTCGTTGAGTTGGGTGTAGGTCAGCTGCTCGTGGTCGAACACCACCGCGACCTGGTCGGGGGTGGTGCGGACTTGGTGTTCGAACATGTCCGGGACGGTGGCGGTGGGGACCGGGGTGTGGGTGTGGTTCCAGGTGCCGAGGATCTGGTGGCGTTCGGTCTCGTCGAGGAGGTCGAGGCCGGACAGGCGGTCATTGCCTGTGGCGGCCACCTCGCCCACCAAGGTTTCGAGGCGCTCGAGCAGTCTGGTGATGTCCGAGTCGGTGTAGCGTTCGGCGTCCGCTTCGATCTCCGCACGGATGGGCTCGCTCCGGTCACCGTATGTGAAGTGGATGGACATGTCGCGCACCGGCCCGCTACGAACCATGTGGTAGGACGCATCGGAGCGGCCGAACTTCACGTCCGAGTTGAACTTCATGACGTTCAGGGAGAAGCCGAACAGCGGAGCGGAGAAGTTCTTGCTAGTGCCGGCACCGCGGGTCATCCACTCCATGCGAAACCTCTGGTGCGGCAGGGCGGACTTCAACGCGGCCGAGACGGCGGCCACGATATCCTCGAAACGGTCGTACTCGTCGGTTTCAACAGAAATCGGAATTATGTTCGATGCCATCGTCGGCACCTGAAGGGCGTCGGGATCGAGCCGCCCGGTCACCGGAAGCCCGAAGGGCAGTGCCGACCTACCCGACATTCGCTGACCGAACAGATAGCCAACCGCAATTAGCGTGGATGCGAGAGAGAAATCCGATCTGTTGCTCACATCGTGAACTGCGCACGTTGCTGAACGGGAGAATTCTGTATTTCCGTATCGCACCGTCTTGGCTATGGTGGGCCATTGTCCCGACAAAGTAACGGGTGCAGGAAGGCTACGTATCCTGTTCTCCCAGAACTCTTTATCGGATTCGAAATCGTCGGATCGCTCGTATTCCGAGTCCAATTCCCTCATCCGCTCGAGTGGTGCGAACCCACTGGGTGGACTGGGTAGGGACTCGGTGAACGAGTTGTACAGCGAGATGATTCTGGAACAGACCAGAGACAGGCTGAATCCATCCAATGCGATGTGGTGAAAGGACACAAAGAGCATTGAGTATTCGGGGCCGATTGTGACGAGGTCGAAGTGTGTGGGGAATTCACTACCCAGAAGGCTGTGTTCGGTCAGCTTGTGCGACATCCAATCCTCGGCGGACTGGACTGGATCCGGGTCCCCGGAAAGGTCGACGGGCTCGATATCCACTTCCCGCGTATCGTGAACTACCTGCTCAATCGAAGTGTGCCCGGCCAGAAAGCTCGACCGCAGTGCCTCACACTCGGCAACGACTTGACGTAGTGCAGCGGCGAGGGCGGCCTGATCCACATACGACCGTATCTCTATGTATTCATAAATGTTGAATGTCGATGACTCGGGATCGAGGAGTTCCGAAAACCACACACCGAGCTGAGCGTTCGTTAGCTGATGGGTGCGGGCATTGACGGTCTCTGACATTTGGTTCTCCTGTTCCGCAATCGGGCCAGAACGAGAAGTCGACTGGTTTGTGGATCACGGCATCACGCAGACTTTGCGGACGCGGTGAGTCCGGTTCTTCTCCCCATACTCGAGACATTCAAGGCACAGAATCCCCCGACCCGCGTGCACTGACGCGAGCCAAAATAAGGAGGAATGGTGCAGTTTAGGAATGCTGTCTTCGATATTTTCCAGAACGCACGGTTTGCGGTTACCACCGCTGGATGGGTTTGATGACGCACCCATCTCCATGGCTGAGAGTCGGCGTCGCTTTCCGAGCCTTGACTGCTCTACTTCGGATCTCGAGGCCCATCAATCTTCCCAGCCAGCTGGTTGGTCAGCTCGAGATGCCACCAATCATGCTGATCAACCGAGAGCTTCCAGAAGTGGTTCCCGCACTCGATATTTCTCGGCAGACGGTCGAAATGTCGCTTGCTCGAACGTGTTCACACCATGGGACACTCGAGCGGACGATTGGCGGGTATGTCGACCGCTGGTTCTCGACATAGGTTTGGGCTTGAACGGTTTGGACTTGGACCTGCCCTTGTGAACCGTCGATGATCGTCTGACCTGAGGGTGACTCGTCGGGTGCGCCGGCGCGCAAGAGTGGAGAAGACGTCCTCGGCCAACGTGACCGTAGGCAATGAAAGTTCGCAGATGAGGCCGGTTATTCCCATCATTGAACACTCCTGCGATCATCGTCGCAGAACCTCGACCTGTCAATCGCAGCAAGGAATTCAGGCACCAGTAGATGACGGGGTCATGAGGTGAAAGTCATCGCAATCCTCGGCTCCAGACACCTATATCGGGGCCGAAGCCGAACTACTTCAATTCGCTTGTGGCGTGCGTAGACCGAATCATCCAGGGTCGTTGCTGGTGATGTGCACGTAGTCCACCAATATTGCCTATTGGAATGACATTGTGGAGTAGGTGGTTTCGGAGAAGTTCTCGCCGACTTCGACATTGAGAATCATGGAGAACGGGTGATCGTAGACCCATTGGTATCCCATGCCGATGTCCAGCGGTGTGTGGGTTGCGTACGTCTGTCCGTCGATCGACCACATGATCAGGTACGGGGACCAGTCGACGGGATAGGTGTGAAAGTCGTCGGAGAGCCTTTGACCGTCGGGAATGGAGAAACAGCTGTTGGGACTTTCGTCCCCTTTGTATCCGGGCCGTGGATTGTCGGGTTCATCCCCCTTCTACTCCGACATGTCGATCTTGCCGCCTTGGCGCCGCCCCACCTCTGGAAATTGCTGCCTATCATCCAGAACGCGTGCCAGATGCCCTGTCCGGTCGGAAGCTTGATCCGCGCCTCGAAATGTCCGTATGTCTGGTTGAACGATCTCGAGGTATTGATCCTCCCCGAGGTGAAATCACCGACCTGGGGATTGTTGAGGTCGGTGATATTTCTCCTTTTGGTTGTGATCTGGAGGTGCCCGTTGCCGTCCAGCAAGGACTGAAGAACCGAAGGCGATCTTCGACAGAGGCGCGCTCGGTACGGGTTCGGTGGTGTCACAGGTCAGGATGTCAACCAGGTTCGGGGCAGTCCCTTTCGAGGATGCTGCAAACCTCTTTCAATGTTTCGGGGGAGTCCATGGTCTCGTGTTGCGCGGGCACTGTTCGTTCGGTGATGGTGCCTTGAATGTATTCGGTCCACTGCGGGCTCAGTGGTGTGCTCGGTTGCTCGAGGTGGGTGGAGTCGGCACGGATGATGAGCAGATCGCCCACGTGGACGGGAGAACAATAGTCCAGCAGCATCTTTTCGTTGTTGACGACAATCTTAAACAGCGTTTCCTCGAGGTCCGGGAATTCAGGGGAATAGATGATGTCTGGGTACCTGAGCTCCACTACTGCACGGAATTCCTTCCGGATTCCGGTCTCGTCTTCCAACACTTGTCTACTCAGTTGGTGGCGTGAAGGATTGATCGGTGCACTGTCCATCATGACAAGCTGACCCACCGAGCGTCCCCGCTGATGAAGCTCGACCGCCATGGCATGGGCGATAACTCCCCCGAATGACCACCCGAGCAATGCGACGGGGCCATGAGGCACCAGGGCAACTACTTCGTCGACGTAGTCGTTGACCATTTCCGGTATCGAGCCTGCGAGCGGTGTAGTCGCGTCGAGGCCTCGGGCTTGGAGACCGTAAATCGGTTGGTCCGGAAGATGCTGTGCGAGAGGCAGATAGCACCAGGAAACCCCGGAACCCGGATGGATACAGAACAGGGGAGGTCTCGAACCCGATGGGTTGATGGTGAGCAGGGGCGCGAGTGGGTTCACCAATTCACAAGTGAAGATTTCGTGCAGCCGGGGGGCGAGTTCGGCGATGGTGGGGGCGTCGAACAAGACCCGGATGGGTAGTTCGGCGCCGAGTTCGGTGCGGATCCGGCTGATCAGCCGGGTGGCGAGCAGGGAGTGGCCGCCCAAATCGAAGAAGGAGTCGTCGATCCCGACCCGGGGGACACCGAGGATGTCGGTGTAGAGCTCGGCCAACATCTGCTCGTCGGGGGTGCGGGGGGCCCGGTAGTGCCCGGTGGTGTAGTCGGGGGCGGGCAGGGCTTTGCGGTCGAGTTTGCCGTTCGCGGTCACCGGGAGTGCATCCAAGATGACGATCGCGGCGGGGACCATGTATTCGGGCAGCCGGTCTGCCACATACGCGCGCATTTGGGGGGCGAAGTCGGGGATCGGCTTGCGGTCTTCGCTTCCGGTCTCGTCCCGGTGGCCCGTGTGGGTGTGCGGGTCGAGGACGATGTAGCCGATCAACTGTTTGTCGTCGGTCTGACTGGCCGGTTCGTCGTCGGTGGTGGGATCGCTGGTGCCGATCGCGCGGGTGGGGCGGGTGATGACGGCTGCGTGGGTGACGGCGGGGTGGGTGGTGAGGGTGTTTTCGATTTCGCCGGGTTCGATCCGGAATCCGCGGATCTTGACTTGGTCGTCGGTGCGTCCGAGGAAGTCGAGGACCCCGTCTGCGGTCCAGCGGACCAGGTCTCCGGTGCGGTACATGCGGGTTCCGTCGGTGGTGTAGGGGTTGGGCAGGAAGCGGTGCGCGGTCAGGGCGGGGCGGTGGTGGTAGCCGCGGGCGACTTGGTCTCCGGCGACATAGAGTTCGCCGGGGACCCCGGGCGGGACCGGGCGCAGCCCGGTGTCGAGGACGTAGGCCCGCACGGTGGTGAGTGGTGCCCCGATCGGTGCCCTCGTTGCGGGTGTGGGGGTGGGGTCGAGGCGGGTGTGGGTGGCGTGGACGGTGGTTTCGGTGATGCCGTACATGTTGACCAGCACCGGTGCGGTGTGGTCGGTGCGGGTGTGCCACCGTTGGAGTGTGGTGGTTTCGAGGGTGTCGCCGCCGAATACGATGTAGCGCAGGGGAAGCGGGGCGGTGTCGTCGCCTGGGGTGGTTTCGGTGAGTTGGGAGAACGCGGCCGGGGTTTGACTGAGCACGGTCACTTGGTGTCTGCGGAGCAGGTCGAGGAACGCGGTCGGGGATCGGCTGGTGTCGGCGTCGACGATGACGAGGGTGGCGCCGTGCAGCAGGGCGCCCCATAGTTCCCAGACCGAGAAGTCGAAGGCTGGGGAGTGGAACATGGTCCACACGTCGGTGGGGTGGAAGTCGAACAGGTTCTCGGTGCCGGTGAACAGGGCCACGATGTTGTGGTGGGGGACGGCAACACCTTTGGGGGTGCCGGTGGATCCGGAGGTGTAGATCAGGTAGGCCAGGTGGCCGGGGTGTAGGGGTGTGGTGCGGTCGGTGTCGCCGGGGTTGTGGGTGGGCTGGTTGGCGAGGTCGGTGAGGTCGGTACAGATCTGTGGTGTTCCGGTGTGCAGCAAAGTGGTTGTGGTGGTGGTGTCGGTGATCAGCAGGTGGGGGTGGGCGTCGTCGAGGATGTGCCCGGTGCGGTCGCTGGGGTAGTTCGGGTCGAGGGGGAGGTAGGCGGCCCCGGTTTTCAGGATGGCCAGCAACACGGTGATCAGCTCGGCGGACCTCGGGAGGGCGACGGCGATCAGGTGTTCGGGGCCGGCGCCGGTGTGGATGAGGTGGTGGGCCCACCGGTTGGCGTTCTCGTTGAGTTGGGTGTAGGTCAGGTGCTCGCCGTCGCACGTTACGGCGATCGTGTCCGGGGACAGGCGCACCTGGTGTTCGAACATGTCCGGGACGGTGGTGGCGGGGACCGGGATCGCGGTGGCGTCTCCGATGCTGTTCCAGGTGTGGAGGATCTGGTGGCGTTCGGTCTCGTCGAGGATCTCGATGCCGGACAGGTGTTGGTGCGAGTCGGCTGCGATGGTGTCGAGGACGGTCAGGTATCGGTGGGCGAGGGTGTCGATGGTGGTGCGGTCGAACAGGTCGGTGGCGTATTCGATCAGCGCGGGGATGTCCCGGTCGGGGTCACTGGGGTCGATCAGGTTGACGAACAGGTCGAACCTGGCGGTGCCGGTGGGGGCGGGCAGCACGGTGGCCTGTAGGTCGGGGAGGTCGAGGTCGGGCAGGGTGTTGTTCTGCCAGGCGAAGGCGACCTGGAACAGCGGGTGGTGGGCGGTGGACCGGGTGGGGTTGAGTAGTTCGACGAGCAGTTCGAAGGGGAGGTCTTGGTGGGTGTAGGCCGCCAGGGCCTTGTTGCGGACCTGCTCGACGACGGCGTCGAGGGTGGGGTTGTGGGACAGGTCGACGCGCAGGACCCAGGTGTTGACGAAGAAGCCGATCAGGTCGGTCAGGGCGGTGTCGGTGCGGCCGGCGATCGGGCCGCCGATGGTGAGGTCGTCGCCGGCGCCGTGTTTGTGCAGGAGTACGGCGAGGGCGGATTGGGTGAGCATCGACATGGTGATGCCGCGGCTTCGGGCGAGGGCGTCGAGTCGGTGGTGCAATCGCGCGGGGATGGTGAAGGCGGCGGTGTCGCCGTGGTAGCTGGCGGTTTTGGGGCGGGGCCGGTCGGTGGGTAGGGGTGTCATATCCGGTGCCCCGCCGAGTTCGTGGTGCCAGTACCGGTATTGGGTGGACAGGGCGCTGTCGGGGTCGGTGGTCTCGCCGAGGAGGTGGTGTTGCCAGAGGGTGTAGTCGGCGTATTGGACCGGCAACGGCTGCCATACCGGGTCCTCACCGTGGTGTCGAGCGGTGTAGGCGTGGGCCAGGTCCCGGATCAGGGGGGTCAGGGACCAGCCGTCGGCGGCGATGTGGTGGAGCACCAGTACCAGCACGTGCTGGTCGGGTCCGAATCGCAGCACGGTGGCCCGGATGGGGATCTCGTGGGCCAGGTCGAACCGGTACCCGGCGGCTTCGGTCACGGCCTCGGCGACCGCACCGTCGAGGTGGTTCCGGTCGGGACCGGTGGCCGGGGTGAGGTCGGTGATGGGGATGTCGATGAGGGCCTGGTCGGCGGGCAGGATGTGCTGGAAGGGTTGGCCGTCGGTTTCCTCGAAGAGGGTGCGCAGGGGTTCGTGGCGGGTGATCACATCACCGATCGCGGCGGTCAGCGCGTCGGTGTTCAGGGGTCCGGTCAGCCGGAGGGGCAGGGGGATGTTGTAGGTCGCCGACGGGCCCTCGTATTGGTGGAGGAACCACAGGCGTTGCTGGGCGTGCGACAACGGAATGTGGTCGGGGCGTTCCTGGGCGACGAGGGCGGGACGCACCGGTCGGTTCCCGCCGAGGTGGGGGGCGAGTTCTGCGATGGTGGGGGCGTCGAACAAGACCCGGATGGGTAGTTCGGCGGCGATTTCGGTGCGGATCCGGCTGATCAGGCGGGTGGCGAGCAGGGAGTGGCCGCCCAAATCGAAGAAGGAGTCGTCGATCCCGACCCGGGGGACGCCGAGGATGTCGGCGAACAGGTCGGTGAGGAGGTGTTCGTCGGGGGTGCGGGGGGCCCGATAGCGTCCGAGGCCGAAGTCGGGGGCGGGCAAAGCTTTGCGGTCGAGTTTGCCGTTCGCGGTCACCGGGAGTGCGTCGAGGATGACGATCGCGGCGGGGACCATGTATTCGGGTAGTTTGCCGGCCACATACGCGCGCAGTTGGGGGGCGAAGTCGGGGATCGGCTCGCGGTCTTCGCTCCCGGTCTCGTCCTGGTGGGTGTGTGGGTCGAGGACGATGTAGCCGATCAACAGCTTGTCGGCGGTCTGTCCGGCCGGTTCGTCGTCGGTGGCGGGTTCGCTTGTGTCGATCGCGCGGGTGGGGCGGGCGATGACCGCGGCCTGGGTGACGGCCGGGTGTGAGGTGAGGGTGGCTTCGATTTCGCCGGGTTCGATCCGGAACCCGCGGATCTTGACCTGCTCGTCGTTGCGTCCGAGGAAGTCGAGGACACCGTCTGCGGTCCAGCGGACCAGGTCACCGGTGCGGTACATGCGGGTCCCGTCAGTGGCGTACGGGTTGGGCAGGAACCGCCCCGCGGTCAGGGCCGGGCGCCGGTGGTAGCCACGGGCGACTTGTGTTCCGGCGATGTACAACTCGCCCGGGACCCCGGCCGGGACCGGACGCAGTCCGGTGTCGAGGACGTAGACCTGGACGGTGATGAGTGGTGTGCCGATCGGTACCCCGGCCGCGACACCGGGTGCGAGGTCGCCGGTTGACACGGTGTGGGCGGTGGCGCAGATCGTGGTCTCGGTAGGGCCGTAGGCGTTGGCCAGCGTGACATGTGGGTGGTGCACGTTGAAATATGCGGCTACGTCGATTCTGAGGACGTCTCCGGCAGTCACGATGCGGGTGAGGCGGGTGCAGAGTCGTTCGGTGATGCCGTCGGTGTCCTCGGTGAGGACACCGAGCAGCGCAGGGGTGAGGAAGATGACGTCGACCTGCTCGGTGGTAACCAGGTCGGCGAGTGTGTAGGGGTCGAGCAGGCCGTCTGCGGCAATGACCAGCTGTCCTCCATTGAGCAGTGGGGACCAGATCTCGTTGACGGAGGTGTCGAATCCAATCGATGAGCGCGCCAGTAGCCGGGTTCCGGGGCCTTCCGGCCAGCCGCGTACTGCCAGGTTGGTGAGGTTGTGGTGTGTGACGGCAACGCCTTTGGGGGTGCCGGTGGATCCGGAGGTGTAGATCAGGTAGGCCAGGTGTTGCGGGTACAGCGGTGTGGTGCGGTCGGTATCGGTGGGGTTGTGGGTGGGCTGGTGGTGCAGGTCGATGGTGTCAGTGTGGAGGTGTGGGATTTCGTTGGGGGGCAGTGTTGGTCCGGTGGTGGTGTCGGTGATCAATAGGTGGGGGTGGGCGTCGGTGAGGATGTGCCCTGTGCGGGCGCTGGGGTAGTTCGGGTCGAGGGGCAGGTAGGCGGCCCCGGTTTTCAGGATCGCGAGCAGGACGGTGATCAGGTCGGCGGACCTCGGGAGGGCGACGGCGATCACGGTGTCCGGGCCTGCCCCGGCGGCGATCAGGTGGTGGGCTAACCGGTTGGCGTTCTCGTTGAGTTGGGTATAGGTCAGGTGCTCGCCGTCGCAGGTCACGGCGACCTGGTCCGGGGCCAGGCGCACCTGGTGTTCGAACATGTCCGGGACGGTGGTGGCGGGGACCGGGATCGCGGTGGCGTCTCCGATGCTGTTCCAGGTGTGGAGGATCTGGTGTAGTTCGCCGGTGTCGAGGATCTCGATGTCGGTCAGCCGGGTGTGCGGGTCGGCCGCGATCGCGTCGAGGACGGTCAGGTATCGGTGGGCGAGGGTGTCGATGGTGGTGCGGTCGAACAGGTCGGTGGCGTATTCGATCAGCGCGGGGATGTCCCGGTCGGGGGTGCCGGGGTCGATCAGGTGCAGCGACAGGTCGAATCGGGAGGTGCCGGTGGGGGCCGGGTAGGGGCCGGCCTGCAGGTCGGGGAAGCGGATGTCGGGCAGGGGGTTGTTCTGCCAGGCGAAGGCGACCTGGAACAGCGGGTGGTGGGCGGCGGACCGGGTGGGGTTGAGCAGTTCGACCAACAACTCGAAGGGCAGGTCCTGGTGGGTGTAGGCGGACAGGGCCTTGCCACGGACCTGGTCAAGGATCTGGTCGAAGCGGGGGTGGTGGCCCAGGTCGACGCGCAGGACCCAGGTGTTGACGAAGAACCCGATCAGGTCGGTCAGGGCGGTGTCGGTGCGGCCGGCGATCGGGCCGCCGATGGTGAGGTCGTCGCCGGCGCCGTGTTTGTGCAGCAGCACGGCGAGGGCGGATTGGGTGAGCATCGACATGGTGATCCCGCGCTGGCGGGCGAGGGCATCGAGGCGGTGGTGCAATCGCGCGGGGATGGTGAAGGCGGCGGTGTCGCCGTGGTAGCTGGCGGTTTTGGGGCGGGGCCGGTCGATCGGTAGTGGTGTCAAATCCGGTGCCCCGCCGAGTTCGTGGTGCCAGTACCGGTATTGGGTGGACAGGGCGCTGTCGGGGTCGGTGGTCTCGCCGAGGAGGTGGTGTTGCCAGAGGGTGTAGTCGGCGTATTGGACCGGCAACGGCTGCCATACCGGTTCCTCACCGTGGTGTCGAGCGGTGTAGGCGTGGGTCAGGTCCCGGATCAGGGGGGCCAGTGACCAGCCGTCGCCGGCGATATGGTGGATCAGCAGTATCAGCACGTGCTGGTCGGGCCCGGATCGGAAAACGGTGGCCCGGATGGGGATCTCGTGGGCCAGGTCGAACCGGTAGCCGGCGGCTTCGGTCACGGCCTCGGCGACCGCACCGTCGAGGTGGTTCCGGTCGGGGCCGGTGGCCGGGGTGAGGTCGATGATGGGGATGTCGATGAGGGCCTGGTCGGCGGGCAGGATGTGCTGGAACGGCTGGCCTTCGGTGGCGTCGAAGAGGGTGCGCAGGCTTTCGTGGCGGGTGATCAGGTCACCGATCGCGGCGGTCAGCGCGTCGGTGTTCAGGGGTCCGGTCAACCGGAGGGTCAGGGGGATGTTGTAGGTCGCCGAGGGGCCCTCGAGTTGGTGGAGGAACCACAGGCGTTGCTGGGCGTGTGACAACGGGATTCGGGCCGGTCGTTGCACGGGCAGCAGTGGGGGGCGTAGCGGGGTGTCGGTGTGGAGGTGGGGGGCGAGTTCGGCAATGGTGGGGGCGTCGAACAAGACTCGGATGGGTAGTTCGGTGCCGAGTTCGGTTCGGATCCGGCTGATCAGGCGGGTGGCGAGCAGGGAGTGGCCGCCCAAATCGAAGAAGGAGTCGTCGATCCCGACCCGGGGGACACCGAGGATGTGACCGAACAGATCGGTGAGGAGGTGTTCGTCGGGGGTGCGGGGGGCCCGGTAGTGCCCGGTGGTGTAGTCGGGGGCGGGCAGGGCTTTGCGGTCGAGTTTGCCGTTCGCGGTCACCGGCAGGGTGTCGAGGATGACGATCGCGGCGGGCACCATGTACTCGGGCAGCCGGTCGGCCACATACGCGCGCAGTTGGGGGATGCGGCGGGTGGCGGCAGGGTCGTTGACGTACCGGGAGAGGGGTCCGACCTCGCTGGCCGGCTGGTACACGTCGGTCAGCGGTATCCGGTATTCGGTAGCGAGCAGGAACACCGCATCGAAGTGTCCGGGTGCGCTCGAATAGGTCAGTTCGGTGAGGTAGCCGGTCTCGTCGCCGAGTCGGTGCAGATCCTCGGGGATCATTGCGCTGCCGGAACGGCTGTCGGGGTCGTCCCCGACATCGTCGAGGAGTTCGGTGAGCGGGGTGTCGGGGTGGGCGTAGACGGCCGCCTGGTGGGCGGCGATCTCGTCGATCAGCCCGGCGTGGGGTATCCCGGTGACCCGCAGGGTGTCCGGCCGCTCATGTTCGAGCAGGGCTCGCAGTGCGGTCGGGTCGGGCAGTTCCTGCCAGGCGTGGGTGGGGACGGTGCGTATCGATTGTGTCCGGGTGGGGGCTTTGTGCACGATCACGTCGTAGCGGTGCCGGGCCATTTCGGTGTCGGGGTGCCCGCGTTGCAGTTGGATGTCCACCGCAGCGATCTCAGGGTGGTTGTCGGCGAGTGCGAGGAAGAATTCGGGGGCCAGTAGTAGTTCCTGTTCGGTGGCGATGTCGCGGTGGACCTGATCCAAGAGCATTCCGACGGTGGCGGTCGCGTCTCGGGCCACGTGGATGCCGGTGACGAACGCCGGCAGTGTGGTCAGGTTGCGGATGTCGCCGATAAACAGGGCGCCCCCGGAGGCCAGTAAACGCATCGCCTTTGTGATGACGTCGATCAGGTAGGCGGCGTTCGGGAAGTATTGGATCACCGAGTTGATGACGATGGTGTCGAAGTGTGCGGTCGGTAGGCCGTCGGTGTCATCGGCGGGTTGGGTGCGTAGGTGTACCCGGTCGGTCCAGGGGGCGTCGTGGTCGTTGAGCCGGGTTTGTAGCGTGGTGACGGTGGTGACGGAAAAGTCTGTGGCCCAGTAGGAGTCGCAGTCGGGGGCGAGTTGGGACAAGAGTAGTCCGGTGCCGACACCGATCTCGAGGATGTGGGTGGGGGATAGTTCCCGGATTCGGGCCACCGTCGCCGAGCGCCATTGCCGCATCTGTCTGAGAGGGATGGGCCTTCCGGTGTAGCTGCTGTTCCAGCCGCGGAAGTCGTCGGCGAGCAGGGGGTCACCGGGTGCGTCGTGACCGGGATCGTTCAAGTAGAGGTCTTCGTATACTCGCTGCCACTCGGTGACGAGTTCGGATTCGTGGTTCGGGTCGTGGTCGAGGAAGCCCTCCGAGTCGAGGACGATGTAGCCGATCAACTGTTTATCGGCGGTCTGACTGGCCGGTTCGTCGTCGGTGGCGGGTTCGCCGGTGCCGATCGCGCGGGTAGGACGGGCGATGACAGCGGCTTGGGTGACGGCCGGGTGTGAGCTGAGGGCGGCTTCGATCTCGCCGGGTTCGATGCGGAATCCGCGGATCTTGACCTGATCGTCGGTGCGTCCGAGGAAGTCGATCACCCCGTCGCCGGTCCAGCGGACCAGGTCCCCCGTGCGGTACATCCGGGCACCGTCGGTGCCGAACGGGTTGGGCAGGAAGCGTTGCGCGGTCAGGGCCGGGCGCCGGTGGTAGCCGCGCGCCACTTGTTCTCCGGCGACATACAATTCGCCGGTCACCCCGGCCGGGACCGGGCGGAGTCCGGCATCGAGGACGTAGACCCGCACATTGGTGAGCGGTGTGCCGATCGGCACACTCGTCGTTTCTAGTGTGGGGGTGGGGTCGAGGAGGACCTGAGTGGCGCAGACTGTGGTTTCGGTGGGCCCGTAGGCGTTAGTCAGCGCAACGTGGGGGTGCTGCTGGGTGAAGTGTTCGGCGGTGTCGGTTCGGAGTGTGTCTCCGCCAGTGGCGATGCGGGTGACATAGTTGCAGATTCGGTCAGTGATGCCGTCGGTGTCCTCGGCGAGGACACCGAACAGGGCGGTGGTGACGAACAGGGTGTCGACTTGCTCGGTGGTTACCAGGTCGGCAAGGGCGTAGGGGTCGAGCAGGCCGTCTGTGGCGGTGACCAGCTCTCCTCCGTTGAGCAGTGGGGCCCAGATCTCGAGTACGGAGGCGTCGAATCCGATCGGCGAGTGCAGCAGTAGCCGGGGTCTGGGTCCTTCCGGCCAGCCGTGCACTGCCAGGTTGGTGAGGTTGTGGTGTGTGACGGCAACGCCTTTGGGGGTTCCGGTGGATCCGGAGGTGTAGATCAGGTAGGCCAGGTTTTGCGGGTGCAGTGGTGTGGTGCGGTCGGTGTCGCCGGGGTTGTGGGTGGGCTGGTCGGCGAGGTCGGTGGTGTCGGTGTGGATCTGCCGGGTGGGGGTGGTCGGGAGGCCGGTGGCGGTGGTGGTGTCGGTGATGAGCAGGTGGGGGTGGGCGTCGTCGAGGATGTGCCCGGTGCGGGTGCTGGGGTAGTTCGGGTCGATGGGTAGGTAGGCGGCCCCGGTTTTGAGGATGGCGAGCAGGATGGTGATCAGCTCGGGGGTGCGGGGCAGGGCGACGGCGATCACGGTGTCCGGGCCGGCGTCGGTGTGGATGAGGTGGTGGGCCCACCGGTTGGCGTTCTCGTTGAGTTGGGTGTAGGTCAGGTGCTCGCCGTCGCAGGTCACCGCGATTGCCTGGGGGGTGGAGCGGACCTGGTGTTCGAACATGTCCGGGACGGTGGTGGCGGGGACCGGGGTGTGGGTGTGGGTGTGGTTCCAGGTGTCGAGAATCTGGTGGCGTTCGGTCTCGTCAAGGATGTCGATGTCGGACAGTCGGGTGTGCGGGTCGGCGGTGATGGTGTCGAGAATCCGAAGGTATCGGTGGGTGAGGGTGTCGATGGTGGTGCGGTCGAACAGGTCGGTGGCGTATTCGATCAGCGCGGGGATGTCCCGGTCGGGGTCACCGGGGTCGATCAGGTGGACGGACAGGTCGAATTTCGCGGTGCCGGTGGGGGCGGGCAGCACGGTGGCCTGTAGGTCGGGAAGGTCGAGGTCGGGCAGGGGGTTGTTCTGCCAGGCGAAGGCGACCTGGAACAGCGGGTGGTGGGCGGTGGACCGGGTGGGGTTGAGTAGTTCGACGAGGAGTTCGAAGGGGAGGTCTTGGTGGGTGTAGGCGTGCAGGGCTTTGCCGCGGACCTGGTCGAGGATCTGGTCGAAGCTCGGGTTGTGGTCGGTGTGTACCCGCAGGACCCAGGTGTTGACGAAGAACCCGATCAGGTCGGTCAGGGCGGTGTCGGTGCGGCCGGCGATGGGGCCGCCGATGGTCAGGTCGTCGCCGGCGCCGTGTTTGTGCAGCAGCACGGCGAGGGCGGATTGGGTGAGCATCGACATGGTGATCCCGTGGGTGCGGGCGAGGGTGTAGAGGCGGTGGTGCAGGGTCGTGGGGATGGTGAAGTCGATCGTGTCGCCGTGGTAGCTGGCGGTTTTGGGGCGGGGCCGGTCGGTCGGTAGGGGTGTCAAATCCGGTGCCCCGCCGAGTTCGTCGTGCCAGTACCGGTATTGGGTGGACAGCAGGCTGTACGGGTCGGTGATCTCGCCGAGGAGGTGGTGTTGCCAGAGGGTGTAGTCGGCGTATTGGACCGGCAACGGTTCCCATGTGGGTGTGTGGCCGTGGTGTCGGGCGGTGTAGGCGTGGGTCAGGTCCCGGATCAGGGGGGCCAGTGACCAGCCGTCGCCGGCGATGTGGTGGAGCACCAGTACCAGCACGTGCTCGTCGGTCCCGCACCGCAATATTGTTGCCCGCAGCGGGATCTCGGTGGCCAGGTCGAACCGGTACCCGGCGGCTTCGATCACGGCCTTGGCGACCGCACCGTCGAGGTGGCTGTCGTCGGGATCGCTGAGCTGTGTGAGGTCGGTCAGATGTATCGGGTTGGGGGCCTGGTCGGCGGGCAGGATGTGCTGGAACGGCTCACCGCCGGTGGCGTCGAAGATGGTGCGCAGGCTTTCGTGGCGGGCGATCACATCACCGATCGCGGCGGTCAGCGCATCGGTGTTCAGTGGGCCGGTCAATCGGAGGGCGAGGGGGATGTTGTAGGTCGCCGACGGGCCCTCGTATTGGTGTATGAACCACAGTCGTTGCTGGGCGTGCGACAACGGAATCCGGTCGGGGCGTTCGTGGGCGACCAGGGCCGGGCGCACTGCCGCGCCTGTGTGCAGCAGGGGGGCCAGTGCGCTGATGGTGGGGGCGTCGAACAAGACCCGGATGGGTAGTTCGGCGCCGAGTTCGGTGCGGATGCGGCTGATCAGGCGGGTTGCGAGCAGGGAGTGGCCGCCCAAATCGAAGAAGGAGTCGTCGATCCCGACCCGGGGGACACCGAGGATGTCGGCGTACAGGTCGGTGAGGAGGTGTTCGTCGGGGGTGCGGGGTGCCCGGTAGTGCCCGGTGGTGTAGTCGGGGGCGGGCAGGGCTTTGCGGTCGAGTTTGCCGCTCGCGGTCACCGGGAGTGAATCCAAGATGACGATCGCGGCGGGGACCATGTACTCGGGCAGCCGGGCGGCGACATGGGCGCGCAGTTGGGGGACGCGGCGGGAGGCAGCGGGGTCGTTGACGTACCGGGAGAGGGGTCCGACCTCGCCGGCGGGCCGGTACACGCCGGTCAGCGGGGTGTGCTGCGCGGTGGGGGTGTAGAAGATCGCGTCGAGGTGTCCGGGTGCGGCCGAGTAGGTCACCGCGGTGAGGTAGCCGGTGTCGTCTCCGAGCCGGTGCAGATCCTCGGTGCTCGGTGCGGCCGAGCCGACCCCTTCCCCGACAGCTGTGAGGAGGTTGGTGAGCTGGGTGTCGGGGTGGGCCTGGGTGACGGCCTGGTGGGCGGTGGTCTCGTCGATCACCCCGGCGTGGGGTATTCCGGTGACCCGAAGGGCTTCCGGCCGCTCATGCTCGAGCAGGGCTCGCAGTGCGGTCGGGTCGGGCAGGTCCTGCCAGGTTCGGGTGGGGGCGGTGCGCATCGATTGTGTCCGAGTGGGGGCCTTGTGCACGATCACGTCGTAGCGGTGCCGGGCCATTTCGGTGTCGGGGTGCCCGCGTTCGAGTCGGATATCGACGGCGCCGATGTCGGTGTTGTCCTTGCCGAGCGCGAGGAAGAATTCCGGTGCCACAAGGAGTTCTGGTTCAGTCGCGATCTCGCGGTGTACCTGATCCATCAGCATTCCGACGGTGCCGGTCGTGTCGTGGGTCAGGTGGATGCCGGTGACGAACGCCGGCAGTGTGGTCAGATTGCGGATGTCGCCGACGAACAATGCGCCCCCGGGGGTGAGTAATCGCATCGCCTTCGTGATCACGTCGATCAGGTAGGCGGCGTTCGGGAAGTATTGGATCACCGAGTTGATGACGATGGTGTCGAAGTGTGCGGTCGGTAGGCCGTCGGTGTCGTCGGCGGGCTGGGTGCGTAGGTGTACCCGGTTGGTCCAGGGGGCGTCGTGTTTGTTCAGCCGGGTTCGGAGCGTGGTGATGGTGGTGTCGGAAAAGTCTGTGGCCCAGTAGGAGTCGCAGTCGGGGGCGAGTTCGGATAGCAGCAGGCCGGATCCCACTCCGATCTCGAGGATGTGGGTGGGGGACAGTTGTCGGATGCGGGTCACCGTCGCCGAGCGCCATTGCCGCATCTGTTCGAGGGGGATGGGCTGGCCGGTGTAGCTGCTGTTCCAGCCGCGGAAGTCGTCCCCGATTCCGGTCTCATCGGGGGGTGCGGCATCGTCACCGGTGTAGAGGTCGTCGTAGACGTGCTGCCACTCGGTGACGAGTTCGGATTCCTGGTTCGGATCGTGGTCGAGGAAGCCTTCCGAGTCGAGGACGACGTACCCGATCAACTGTTTTCCGTTGTCGCCCAAACGTGTACCGACACTTTCACTGGCTGACTCGTCGTCGGTGGTGGGTTCGCTTGTGTCGATCGCGCGGGTGGGGCGGGCGATGACGGCTGCCTGGGTGACGGCCGGGTGCGAGGTGAGGGCGGCTTCGATCTCGGCGGGTTCGATCCGGAATCCGCGGATCTTGACCTGATCGTCGGCCCGACCGACGAAGTCGATCATCCCGTCGCCGATCCAACGCACCAGGTCCCCGGTGCGGTACATGCGCCCACCGTCGGCGCCGAACGGGTTGGGCAGGAAGCGTTGCGCGGTCAGCCCGGGCCGCCGGTGGTAGCCGCGCGCGACTTGTTCTCCGGCGACATACAACTCGCCGGTCACCCCGGCCGGGACCGGGCGGAGTCCGGCATCGAGGACGTAGACCCGCACATTGGTGAGCGGTGTGCCGATCGGCACACTCGTTCCCGGTGTGAGGTCACCACTGGGCACGGTGTAGGTGGTTGCAAAGACCGTGGTTTCGGTGGGCCCGTAGGCGTTGATCACCCGGGCTTCGGGAATCAGGGCGTGGATCTTCGCGGCCAGCCACCCGGGCAGCGCCTCACCCGCGCAGACGACGATGTCAGGTGTGGGGGGTGTGGGGGCTTGCTCGAGGATTTCGGCGAGGGCCGAGGGAACGGCACTGATTACTCCACAATCCACGCGGATGTCGCCTTCGGTGAGGAGGAGTACGTCCCGGACCAGTTCGATACCAACCCCGGCGCACAAGGGGGCAAAGATCTCGAATACCGACACGTCGAACCCCATGGAGGTGCTGGCCAGAACCCGAACAGAGTCCGTCGCATCGAGATGTGTGGGTTCGTGAGTCAGGAAATGGGTGAGGTTGCGGTGTGTGACGGCAACACCTTTGGGGGTGCCGGTGGATCCCGAGGTGTAGATCAGGTAGGCCAAGTGGCCCGGGTGCAGCGGTGTGGTGCGGTCGGTGTCGGTGGGGTTGTGGGCGGGCTGGTTCTCGAGGTCGGTGAGGTCGGTGCAGAGCTGTGGTGTCCCGTTGTGCGGCAGGGTTGTTGTGGTGGTGGTGTCGGTGACGAGCAGTGTCGGGTGGGCGTTGGTGAGGATGTAGGCGGTGCGGTCGCTGGGGTAGCGGGGGTCGATGGGCAGGTAGGCGGCACCGGTTTTCAGGATCGCGAGCAGGATGGTGATCAGGTCGGGGGTGCGGGGCAGGGCGACGGCGATCACGGTGTCGGGGCCGGCCCCGGCGTCGATGAGGTGGTGGGCCCATCGGTTGGCGTCCTCGTTGAGTTGGGTGTAGGTCAGGTGCCGGCCGGAGTGGATCACCGCCGCCGCATCCGGGGTGCGGTGTACTTGTTGTTGAAACATCTCGGGCATCACCACAGCGGGGACTTCGGTGGCAGGCGCTTCGGCGGTGTGATTCCAGGTTTCGAGGATCTGGTGGCGTTCGTGCTCGTCGAGCAGGTCGAGGCCGGTCAGCCGGGTCTGAGGGTCGGTGGTGATGGTGCCGAGGACGGTCAGGTATCGGTGGGCAAGGGTGTCGATGGTGGTTCGGTCGAACAGGTCGGTGGCGTATTCGATGGTTCCGGGGATGTCCCGGTCGGGGTCACCGGGGTCGACCAGGTTGACGAACAGATCGAATTTCGCGGTGCCGGTGGGGGCCGGTAGCACGGTGGTGTGCAGGTCGGGCAGGTCGAGGTCGGGCAGGGTGTTGTTCTGCCATGCGAAGGCGACCTGGAACAGCGGGTGGTGGGCGGTGGTGCGGGTGGGGTTGAGTAGTTCGACGAGCAGTTCGAAGGGCAGGTCCTGGTGGGTGTAGGCGTGCAGGGCTTTGTCGCGGACCTGGTCGAGGATCTGGTCGAAGCGGGGGTGGTGGCTCAGGTCGACGCGCAGGACCCAGGTGTTGACGAAGAAGCCGATCAGGTCGGTCAGGGCGGTGTCGGTGCGGCCGGCGATCGGGCCGCCGATGCAGATATCGGTGCCGGCGCCGTGTTTGTGTAGGAGCACGGCGAGGGCGGATTGGGTGAGCATCGACATGGTGATCCCGCGACTTCGGGCGAGTTGGTCGAGGCGGTGGTGCAGGTGTGCGGGGATGGTGATGTCGATGGTGTCGCCGCGGTAGCTGGCCACCTTGGGGCGGGGTCGGTCGGTCGGTAGTGGCATCAGTTCCGGTGCCCCGGCCAGTTCGTGTTGCCAGTACCGGTATTGGGCGGACAGGGCGCTGTCGGGGTCGGTGATCTCGCCGAGGAGTTGTCGTTGCCACAGGGTGTAGTCGGCGTATTGGACCGGCAGCGGTTCCCATATGGGTGTGTGGCCGTGGTGCCGGGCGGTGTAGGCGTGGGTCAGGTCCCGGATCAGGGGGGCCAGTGACCAGCCGTCGGCAGCGATGTGGTGGATCAGCAGCATCAGCACATGCTGGTCGGGCCCGGATCGGAAAACTGTGGCCCGGATGGGGATCTCGCGGGCGAGGTCGAACTGGTAGCGAGCCGCGTCGGTGACCGCGGCGTCGAGGTGGCTGTCGTCGAGGTCGGTGACCGTGATCTCGGGGGTGGCCTGTTCGGCGGGCAGGATGTGCTGGAACGGCTGGCCTTCGGTGGCGTCGAAGATGGTGCGCAGGCTTTCGTGGCGGGTGATCAGGTCGCCGATCGCGGCGGTCAGCGCAGGGGTGTTCAGAGAGCCGGTCAACCGCAGGGCGAGGGGGATGTTGTAGGTCGCCGACGGGCCCTCGAGTTGGTGCAGGAACCACAGTCGTTGCTGGGCGTGCGACAACGGAATCCGGTCGGGGCGTTCGTGGGTGGTCAGGGCGATCAGGGCGGGACGGACCGGGGTGTCGGTGTGGAGGTAAGGGATGATCTCGGCGATGCTGGGGGCGTCGAACAAGACCCGGATGGGTAGTTCGGTGCCGAGTTCGGTGCGGATCCGGCTGATCAGGCGGGTGGCGAGCAGGGAGTGGCCGCCCAAATCGAAGAAGGAGTCGTCGATCCCGACCCGGGGGACACCGAGGATGTCGGCGAACAGGTCGGTGAGGAGGTGTTCCTCATGGGTGCGGGGGGCCCGGTAGTGCCCGGTCGGGTAGTCGGGGGCGGGCAGGGCTTTGCGGTCGAGTTTGCCGTTCGCGGTCACCGGCAGGGCGTCGAGGATGACGATCGCGGCGGGGACCATGTACTCGGGCAGTTTGCCGGCCACATACGCGCGCAGTTGGGGGATGCGGCGGGTGGCGGCGGGGTCGTTGACGTACCGGGAGAGGGGTCCGACCTCGCCGACAGGCCGGTACACGTCGGTCAGCGGTCTCCGGTATTCGGTAGCGAGCAGGAACACCGCGTCGAAGTGTCCGGGTGCGCTCGAGTAGGTGACGGCGGTGAGGTAGCCGGTCTCGTCGCCGAGCCGGTGTAGGTCCTCGGTGCTCGGTGCGGCCGAGCCGGCGTGGTCCCCGACATTGTCGAGGAGTTCGGTGAGCGGGGTGTCGGGGTGGGCGTGGACGGCCGCCTGGTGGGCAGAGGTCTCGTCGATCAGCCCGGCATGGGGGATCCCGGTGACCCGCAGGGTGTCCGGCCGCTCATGTTCGAGCAGGGCTCGCAGTGCGGTCGGGTCGGGCAGATCCTGCCAGGCGCGGGTGGGGACGGTGCGCATCGATTGTGTCCGGGTGGGGGCTTTGTGCACGATCACGTCGTAGCGGTGCCGGGCCATTTCGGTGTCGGGGTGCCCGCGTTGCAGTTGGATGTCCACCGCAGCGATCTCAGGGTGGTGGTCGGCGAGTGCGAGGAAGAATTCCGGGGCGAGCAGCAGTTCTTGTTCGGTGGCGATGTCGCGTCGGATCCGGTCGAGCAGTCCTGCGGCGGTGTCGGTGGGGTGTTGGGTCAGGTGGATGCCGGTGACGAATGCTTCGAGGGTGGTCAGGTTGCGGATGTCGCCGAGGAACAGGGCGCCCCCGGGGGCCATCAAATCCAGTGTGGCGGAGATCACGTCGAGCAGGTAGGCGGCGTTCGGGAAGTACTGCACGACCGAGTTGATGACGATGGTGTCGAAGTATGCGGTCGGTAGTCCGTCGGTGTCATCGGCGGGTTGGGTGCGCAGCTGAACCTCATGTGTCCAGGGGGCGCCGTATTCGTTCAGCCGGGTTCGGAGCGTGGTGATGGTGGTGTCGGAAAAGTCTGTGGCCCAGTAGGAGTCGCAGTCGGGGGCGAGTTCGGACAGCAGCAGGCCGGTGCCGACACCGATCTCGAGGATGTGGGTGGGGGACAGTTGTCGGATCCGGGTCACCGTCGCCGTGCGCCATTGCCGCATCTGCTCGAGGGGGATCGGTGTGCCGGTGTAGCTGCTGTTCCAGCCGCGGAAGTCGTCGGCGAGCAGGGGGTCACCGGGTGCGTCGTGACCGGGGTCGTTCGAGTAGAGGTCTTCGTATACTCGCTGCCACTCGGTGACGAGTTCGGATTCGTGGTTGGGGTCGTGGTCGAGGAAGCCCGCCGAGTCGAGGACGACGTAGCCGACGAGCTGTTTTTGGCCTCCGATCTCATGCTCATCGATGATCCTATCGGCAGTGGCGGGGTCGCGGTCGGGTACCGGTCGGGAGGGGCGGGCGATGACCGCTGCCTGGGTGACGGCCGGGTGCGAGGTGAGGACGGCTTCGATCTCGCCGGGTTCGATCCGGAATCCGCGGATCTTGACCTGATCGTCGGCCCGACCGACGAAGTCGATCACCCCGTCGCCGATCCAGCGCACCAGGTCCCCGGTGCGGTACATGCGCCCACCGTCGGCGCCGAACGGGTTGGGCAGGAAGCGTTGCGCGGTCAGCCCGGGCCGCCGGTGGTAGCCGCGCGCCACTTGTTTTCCGGCGACATACAATTCGCCCGGGACCCCGGCCGGGACCGGGCGGAGTCCGGCATCGAGGACGTACACCTGCACGGTGCCGAGCGGTGTGCCGATCGGCACACTTGTTCCCGGTGTGAGGTCACCGCTGGGCACGGTGTAGGTGGTGGCAAAGACCGTGGTTTCGGTGGGCCCGTAGATGTTGACCACTCGGGCGCCAGGGATCAGGGCGTGCATCTTGCGGGCCAACCGTGCCGGCAGCATCTCACCCGCGCAGACGACGGTGTCAGGTGTCGGGGGTTTAGGGGACAGATCAAGGACTTCGGCGAGGACCGAGGGAACGGCACTGATCACCCCACCGTGGACGGTGACGCCGTCCTCGGTGAAGACGAGCACGTCCCGAACGACTTCGATCCTGCCGCCGGTGCACAAAGGTGTGAAGATCTCCAAGACCGACAGATCGAAGTTCACGGATGCCCCGGCCAGGACCCGTACGGGGTCTTGTCCCCCGAGGTGTGCGGGTGCTTGTGTCAGGAAATAGGTGAGGTTGCGGTGGCTGACTGCGACGCCTTTGGGGGTGCCGGTGGATCCGGAGGTGTAGATCAGGTAGACCAGGTGGTCCGGGTGCAGGGGGGTGGTGCGGTCGGTGTCGGTGGGGTTGTGGGTGGGCTGGTCGTCGGGGTCGATGGTGTCGGTGTAGAGGTGTCGGATGGCGGTGGGGGGTAGTGCGGTGGTGGTGTCGGTGATGATCAGTGTCGGTTGGGCATTGGCGAGGATGTATGCGGTGCGGGCGCTGGGGTAGCGGGGGTCGATGGGCAGGTAGGCGGCACCGGTTTTCAGGATGGCGAGCAGGATGGTGATCAGCTCGGCGGACCGGGGGAGGGCGACAGCGATGACGGTGTCGGGGCCGGCGCCGGCAGCGATGAGGTGCCAGGCCCACCGGTTGGCGTCCTCGTTGAGTTGTGTGTAGGTCAGGTGCCGGCCGGAGTGGATCACCGCCACCGCATCCGGTGTGCGGTGTACCTGTTGTTGAAACATCTCGGGCACCACCACAGCGGGGACTTCGGGCACTTCGTCGGCGGTGTGGTTCCAGGTTTCGAGGATCTGGTGGCGTTCGTGCTCGTCGAGGATCTCGAGGTTATCGATCCGTAGGTGAGGGTTCTCGGTGACGGCGTCGAGGACGGCCAGGTATCGGTGGGCGAGGGTGTCGATGGTGGTTCGGTCGAACAGGTCGGTGGCGTATTCGATGGTTCCGGGGATGTCGCGGTCGGGGTCACCGGGGTCGACCAGGTTGACGAACAGATCGAATTTCGCGGTGCCGGTGGGGTCGGCCAGCTCGGTGGTGTGCAGGTCGGGCAGGTCGAGTTCGGGCAGGGTGTTGTTCTGCCAGGCGAAGGCGATCTGGAACAGCGGGTGGTGGGCGGTGGACCGGGTGGGGTTGAGCAGTTCGACGAGCAGTTCGAACGGGATGTCCTGGTGGGTGTAGGCGGCCAGGGCTTTGCCGCGGACCTGGTCGAGGATCTGGTCGAAGCGGGGGTGGTGGCCCAGGTCGACGCGCAGGACCCAGGTGTTGACGAAGAACCCGATCAGGTCGGTCAACGCGGTGTCGGTGCGGCCGGCGATCGGGCCGCCGATGCAGATATCGGTGCCGGCGCCGTGTTTGTGTAGCAGCACCGCGAGGGCGGATTGGGTGAGCATCGACATGGTGATCCCGCGACTTCGGGCGAGTTGGTCGAGGCGGTGGTGCATGGCGGCGGGGATGGTGAAGGTGGCGGTGGCGCCGCGGTAGCTGGCCGTTTTGGGGCGGGGCCGGTCGGTGGGCAGGGCCATCAGCTCCGGCGCCTCGGCCAGTTCGTGTTGCCAGTACCGGTACTGGGTGGTCAGCAGGCTGTGGGGGTCGGTGATCTCGCCGAGCAGGCGGTGTTGCCATAGGGCGTAGTCGGCGTACTGGACCGGCAACAGTTGCCAGACCGGGTCCTCACCGGTCCGGCGCGCGGTGTAGGCGTGGGTCAGATCCCGGATCAGGGGTGTCATCGACCAGCCGTCGGCGGCGATGTGGTGGATAAGCAGCACCAGAACATGCTGGTCGGGTCCGGATCGGAAAACTGTTGCCCGGATGGGGATCTCGCGGGCCAGGTCGAACCGGTAGCGGGCCGCGTCGGTGACCGCGGCATCGAGGTGGCTGTCGTCGAGGTCGGTGATGGGGATGTCGGGGGTGGCCTGGTCGGCGGGCAGGATGTGTTGGAACGGTTGGCCTTCGGTGGCGTCGAAGATGGTGCGCAGGCTTTCGTGGCGGGCGATGACGTCGTCGAGGGCGGAGGTCAGCGCGTCGGTGTTCAGTCGGCCGGTCAACCGAAGGGCGAGGGGGATGTTGTAGGTGGGTGACGGGCCCTCGAATTGGTGGAGGAACCACAGGCGTTGCTGGGCGTGCGACAACGGGATCCGGGCCGGTCGGTCGGCTTGTTCCAGTGGGGGCCGCACCGGTGAGCCTTGGTGCAGTTGGGGGGCGAGTTCTGCGATGGTGGGGGAGTCGAAGACGGTGTGGATGGGTAGTTCGGTGCCGAGTTCGGTGCGGATCCGGCTGATCAGCCGGGTGGCGAGCAGGGAGTGGCCGCCGAGGTCGAAGAAGGAGTCGTCGATCCCGACCCGGGGGACACCGAGGATCTCGGCGAACAGATCGGTGAGGAGTTGTTCCTCGGGGGTGCGGGGGGCCCGGTAGTGCCCGGTGGTGTACTCGGGGGCGGGCAGAGCTTTGCGGTCGAGTTTGCCGTTCGCGGTCACCGGGAGTGCCTCGAGGATGATGATCGCGGCGGGGACCATGTACTCGGGCAGGTCGCCGGCCACATACGCGCGTAGTTGGGAGGCGAGGTCGGAGATCGCCTTGCGGTCTTCGCCTCCGGTCTCGTCCGGGTCGAGGACGACGTACCCGATCAATTGGTGTGCGGCCGGGGTGGTGTGGGCGATGACCGCGGCTTGGGTGACGGCCGGGTGGGTGGTGAGGGTGGCTTCGATTTCGCCGGGTTCGATCCGGAATCCGCGGATCTTGACCTGATCGTCGGTGCGTCCGAGGAAGTCGAGGACACCGTCTGCGGTCCAGCGGACCAGGTCACCGGTGCGGTACATGCGCCCGCCCATGGCGGCGCCGGTGGCGAAGGGGTTGGGCAGGAAGCGCCCCGCGGTCAGGGCGGGGCGCCGGTGGTAGCCGCGGGCGACTTGGTCTCCGGCCAGATACAGTTCGCCGGTCACCCCGGCGGGGACCGGGCGTAGCCCGGTGTCGAGGACGTACACCTGGACGTTGGTTGCGGGTTCCCCGATCGGTACCCCGGCCGCGGCACCGGGTGTGAGGTCGGCGGGCGACACCGGGTGCAAGGTCACATCCACCGCGGTTTCGGTGGGCCCGTACAGGTTGTGCAGTTGCGCCGACGGCAGCGCGGTGCGGCAGCGTCGGGCAAGTTCGGTGGAGAGGGCTTCGCCGGAGGCGATGATGTGCCGCAGGCCGGTGCACTGGGCGAAGTCGGGGTGTTCGACGGCGGCGGCGAGGGCGGAGGGCACGAAGTGGACCACGGTCGCGTGGTGTTGCCGGATCACGCGGAGGATTTGGGCTGGGTCGCGGCCGGCGTCGGGGGGTGCGATCACCAGTCGGGCGCCGACCTGCAGGGGCCAGAACAGTTCCCAGACCGACACGTCGAAGGAGATGGAGGTTTTCTGCAGCACGGCGTCGCCGGTGGTCAGGGGGTAGCAGCGTTGCATCCAGTCCAGCCGGTTCGCTATTGCGGTGTGGGGGACGGCGACGCCTTTGGGGGTTCCGGTGGATCCGGAGGTGTAGATCAGGTAGGCCGGGTGGCCGGGGTGCAGGGGGGTGACCCGGTCGGTGTCGCAGGGGTTGTGGGTGGGTTGTTTCTCGAGGTCGACGGTGTCGGTGTGGATCTGCCGGATGGGGGTGGTCGGAAGGTCGGTGGTGGTGTCGGTGATGAGCAGGTGGGGGTGGGCGTCGGTGAGGATGTGCCCGGTGCGGGTGCTGGGGTAGTTCGGGTCGAGGGGCAGGTAGGCGGCCCCGGTTTTGAGGATGGCCAGCAGGACGGTGATCAGGTCGGCGGACCTTGGGAGGGCGACGGCGATCAGGTGTTCGGGGCCGGCCCCGGCGTGGATCAGGTGGTGGGCTAACCGGTTGGCGTTCTCGTTGAGTTGGGTGTAGGTCAGGTCCTCGCCTGCGCACACCACGGCGACCTGGTCCGGGGACAGGCGCACCTGGTGTTCGAACAGCTCGGGCACCGTTGCGGCTGGTGTCGGCACCTGAATGTGGGTGTGGTTCCAGGTGTCGAGGATCTGGTGGCGTTCGGTCTGGTCGAGGATCTCGATGCCGGTCAGGCGATCATTGCCTGCGGCGGTCACCTCGCCCACCAGGGTTTCGAGGCGGCCGAGCAGTCTGGTGATGTCCGAGTCGGTGTAGCGTTCGGCGTCCGCTTCGATCTCCGCACCGATGGGCTCGCCCGGGTCGCCGTAGGTGAAGTGGATGGACATGTCGCGCACCGGTCCACTACGCACCATGTGATAGGACGCATCGGAGCGGCCGAACTTCACGTCCGCGTTGAACTTCATGAGGTTCAGGGAGAAGCCGAACAGCGGAGCGGAGAAGTTCTTGCTAGTGCCGGCACCACGGGTCATCCACTCCATACGAAACCTCTGGTGCGGCAGGGCGGACTTCAACGCGGCCGAGACGGCGGCCACCACATCCTCGAAACGGTCGTACTCGTCGGTTTCAACAGAAATCGGGATGATGTTCGATGCCATCGTCGGCACCTGAAGGGCGTCGGGATCGAGCCGACCGGTCACCGGAAGCCCGAAGGGCAGTGCCGACCTACCCGACATTCGCTGACCGAACAGATACCCGAGCGCAATCAGCGTGGAGGCGAGAGAAAAGTCCGATCTGTCGCTCACATCGTGTACTGCCCGGGATACTGAACTGGAGAATTCTGTATGTCCGTATCGCACCGTCTTGGCTATGGTGGGCCATTGTCCCGACAAAGTAGCGGGTGCGGGAAGGCGACGTATCCTGTTCTCCCAGAATTCTTTATCGGATTCGAAATCGTCGGATCGTTGGTATTCCGAGTCCAATTCGCTCATCCGGTCGAGTGGTGCGAACCCACTGGGTGGACTGGGTAGGGACTCGGTGAACGAGTTGTACAGCGAGATGATTCTGGAACAGATTAGCGACAGGCTGAATCCATCCAATGCGATGTGGTGAAAGGACACGAAGAGTAGTGAGCATTCGGGGCCGATTGTGATCAGGTCGAAGTGTGTGGGGAATTCATCGGCCAGAAGGCTGTGTTCGGTCAGCTTGTGCGACATCCAATCCTCGGCGGATTGGACTGGGTCCGGGTCCCCGGACAGGTCGACGGGCTCGATGTCCACTTCCCGCGTATCGTGAACTACCTGCTCGATCGAGGTGTGCCCGGTTGCCCGAAAGCTCGACTGCAGTGCCTCGCACTCGGTGACGACTTGACGTAGTGCAGCGGAGAGGGCGGCCCGATCGACACACGACCGTATCTCTATGTATTCATATATGTTGAATGTCGATGACTCGGGATCGAGGAGTTCCGAAAACCACACACCGAGCTGAGCGTTCGTTAGCTGATGGGTGTGGAAATTGACGGTCTCTGACATTTGGTTATCCTGTTCCGCAATCTGCCCAGAACCAGAACGAGAAGTCGACTGGTTTTGTGGATCACGGCATCACGCAAACTTTGCGGACGTAGTAGGTCCGGTTCTTCTCCCCATACTCGAGACATTCAAGGCGCGACGTTTCCCGACGACGAGTCCCTGCCGAAACGGCGCTATTTCGAACCAAAATTAGGGAAAATTATGCTCTTTATGAATGCTGTCTTCGATACTTACGAAAACGCTAGATTTGCGGCTGACGCTGCTGAATGGGTTCCTTCGAATGTGCACCCCATCTCTATAGCTGAGTGCTGACGTCCACCGTGTTCGACGAGGCTCAAATCGACCTACTCTCGAGTTCGTGGCTGATCGATCTTCCCAGCCAGCTCGTTGGTCAGCTCGAGATGCCGCCAACCACGTTGACCAACTCAGAGCTTCCAGAAGTGGTTCCCGACCTCGACGCTACTCAGCACGAAGGGGTTCGAAATGCCTCTTGCTCCAACGTGTTCACCACTATGTGACACTCGAGTGGGCGATCAACCAGTTTGTTTACCGGTGGTTCTCGATATAGGTTTGGGCTTGAACGGTTTGGACTTGGACCGGCCCTTGCGGACCGTTGACGGTTGTCTGCCTACAGGTTGTCCGATCTGAAGGTGACCTGTCCGGTGTGCCTCGCCGCAGGAGAGGGGTAGGCGTCCCCGGTCAACTTGACCGCGGGCAATGAAGGTCCGTAGACGAAACCGACCATTCGCGCGGCGAAACATCTCGCGATCATCGTCGCCGAACCTCGACTTGTCAATCGCAGCAAGGGATTCAGGTGCGTTGGGTGCCAGATTGACTATAGCGATACTTGCGCGTGACAATCCTGTGACAGATGTCGTCATTGGATTCGGGAATTGAAGCGAGCTGCCGCGTGTCATGACGTTGTGGACGCGGACGTAGCATTCGAAGCGAACATGACCTTCTGGGACCTGAAACTTCCTCGAGTCCGGCAGCACATGGTGTGCGTCGGGAGCGTCATGATGATCTGGATCTGACCGGTATGAGAAACCGCTCGATTCTGCGAGGTGAAACTTCATCGCGGTCCTTGGCCCCGATACCTTTGTATCGGGGCCGAAATCGTACTGTTCTACCCCCCTTGTGGCGTGAGTGCCCCGAACCATCCAGGGTCGTTGCTGGTGACGCGCACGTAGTCCACCAACATAGTTTGTGGGAATGACGTTGTGGGATCTGGGTTTCCGGAGAAATTCCCGCCGACCGCGACATTGAGGATCATGAAGAACGGGTGGTCGAAGACCCATTCGTTCCCCATGCCGATGTCCAGCGGTGTGCGGGTTGCGTAGGTCTGGCCGTCGATCGACCAGCTGATCAGGTAGGGGGACCAGTCGACGGCATAGGTGTGAAAGTCGTCGGAGAGCCTCTGACCGTTGGGAAGCGTATAGCTGCTGGTGGGCCCCTCGTCACCTTCGTATCCGGGGCCGTGGATCGTGCCGTGGACGGTGCCGGGTTCACTGCCCTTGTACTCCATGGCGTCGATCTCACCGCTCTGCGGCCACCCGACTTCTGGGAAATTGCTGCCTATCATCCAGAACGCGGGCCAGATGCCTTGTCCGATCGGAAGCTTGATCCGCGCCTCGAAATGGCCGTATGTCTGGTTGAACGATCTCGAGGTATTGATCCTCCCCGAGGTGAAATCACCGACCTGGGGATCGTTGAGGTCGGTGCCATTTCTCATTTTCGCTGTGATCTGGAGGTGCCCGTTGCCATCGAGCGTGATGTTGTCCGTACCGGAGGTGTATTCCTGTAGCTCGTTGTTTTCACCGAATCCGGGGTCGTAGTGCCACTTGGATGTATCGACCGGAGAGCCGGCAGGACCATCGAAAGTGTCTTCGAAGATCACCGTCCCTGGTGGGACCTGATCGGCGAGTGCCGCCGGCACACCAGTGAAGCCTGCAGCGCTCAGTGTCGTCAGGCCGACAATGGCGGCGGAGCCGAGAGCCGATTTCAAAACTGAAGGCGATTTTCGACCACGACAATGTTCGCGCAGGGTGGAGTTTCGTAGCGATCTGGACATGCCTAACTCCTTTTTGTCCGAATGAAGCTGTCTCCAGGTGTCCGCCGGATGTTCCCCCTCACCGGAGGGCCTCGCATGTAGGTCTACTCGGCACGGACAGGGTTGTCTATACCGAAGCCTTGCGAATGGCCCTGGGTGGGGATTGCGAAGTCTCGTGGGCCGGAGTTCATCTCGAACGAAACGGGCAATCATTGGGCGAAGCCCTGACCCTCGCTTTGTAGAATATGGCCCTGGCTACCGGCGATTGCGTGTCCGACTACGTAGCGCCGCAAGTAGTTCCGAAACCGACCGGTCCGCGGATGGCTGTGGCGGTTTCGCGGAAACGGCCTGGCGCGATTTGTCTTCCCGAGCGCGGTGTCGATCTATTGTGTATCGGTTCAATCACATTGACGGATGTATCTTTTCGTAGCTTGCAATGATCTCGGTTGCGTAGTCCGAGCACCCGCCGAATCGCCCGTCGGAATCGAGTCAGGATGATTCCGACGGGTCAATTGGCCGCTACCGATGTGATTTCTTTCTCTGTCAATCCTTCTCGGTGGCCGGTGCGACGCTCTTGTCGATTTCGGCGAGCATGAGTCCGGACAGTTCGGACAGTTCGGACAATTGATTCACTTGGTGAGCTCGACTCAGGTGGCTTTGCGGGCCTTTAGAAATTCGAGCGCTTGGTCGCCGTGCGTGTTGGCACGAAACTCGCTGGAGATCACTTCGAGCACAGTGCGATCAGTATCGATGACGAACGTGGATCGCTTCACCGGCGCGAGTTTGCCCAATAGTCCACGACGGACTCCGAACTTCTGCGCCACAACACCGTCGGCATCCGAGAGTAGTGGGTAGTCGACGGACTGCTCCTGCGCGAAGGATGCTTGCTTGTCGACGGCGTCGATGCTGATGCCGGCGCGGGAAGCACCGACAGCGGAGAACTCTGCACCGAGATCGCGGAAGTGGCAGGCCTCGGCGGTGCAGACCGGCGTCGAGGCCGCGGGGTAGAAGAACAGCACCAGTGGGCCGTCCTCGAGCAGACCCGACAGTGTGCGCTCGACTCCGTCCTGGTCTCGCAGGGTGAATTCCGGGGCGATCTGGCCTGGTTTCATAGATGCCGAGATTACCCGCGCACGCATACGCGACGAATGCACCTGGGATGATGGAGTGCATGCACGGCGAGCCGACCACAATCCCCGCACCCGTTTCCGCCGCCACCGAGCACGGAGGTAGGTGCGATTCGACCACTACGCGAGAGCAGTTCCACGCTCTCGCGGCGGAGCACCGGGTGGTCCCGGTAACACGCAAGGTGCTGGCCGACGGGGAGACTCCGCTATCGGCATATTCCAAGCTTGCGGCGAGCAGGCCGGGTACGTTCCTGCTCGAGTCTGCGGAAAACGGCCGATCGTGGTCACGATGGTCGTTCATCGGTGTGGACAGTCCCGCCGCGCTCACTGTGGTCGACGGAGAAGGAGCCTGGTACGGGAACGTTCCCGCAGGTGCACCGTCCGGTGGTGACCCGATAGCAGCGCTCGGCGCGACACTGGAATTGCTCAGGACCGAACGGCTGCCCGATCTACCACCCCTGACCGGCGGCATGGTCGGATTCCTCGGATATGACGCTGTGCGGCGCATCGAGCGCATCGGTGACCATGCGGTCGACGATCTGCACATTCCCGAGATGCTGATGTTGTTGGCTACCGATCTCGCGGCCGTCGACCATCACGAGGGTGCCATCACACTGATCGCCAACGCGGTCAACTGGAACGGCACGGACGAAAACGTCGACGAGGCTTACGATGACGCGGTCGAGCGGTTGGAGCGTATGACGGCGGCTTTGTCTGCCCCGGCGGCCTCGACTGTGTCGACATTCGCGAAGCCCACCCCCCACTACCGCCGTCAGCGCACTACTGAGGGTTTCGGTGCCGATGTGTCGAAACTGGTGGGGGACATCGAGGCGGGCGAGGCCTTTCAGGTGGTGTTGTCGCAGCGCTTCGAGATCGACTGCACCGCCGACCCCATCGACGTCTACCGGATGCTGCGCGCATCGAATCCGAGCCCGTACATGTATCTCGTCAACGTGCCGAACGGTGACGGTGACACGGCATTCTCGATCGTCGGGTCGAGCCCGGAGGCGCTGGTGACGGTGTCGGAGGGTGTCGCAACCACACACCCGATCGCCGGAACCAGATGGCGCGGAGCCACCGAGGAGGACGATCTCCTGCTAGAGAAAGATCTTCTTGCCGATGAAAAGGAGAACGCCGAGCACCTGATGCTCGTCGACCTGGGTCGCAACGATCTGGGCCGGGTGTGCGAGCCCGGAACGGTGAAGGTTCACGACTACCGCCACATCGAGAGATACAGCCACGTGATGCACCTGGTTTCCACCGTCACCGGTCATCTCGCGGCGGGGAAGCATGCCCTCGATGCCGTTACCGCCTGCTTTCCGGCGGGTACCTTGTCCGGTGCGCCGAAGGTCAGGGCGATGCAGTTGATCGAAGAACTCGAACCGACGCGGCGGGGCATCTACGGCGGCATCGTGGGTTACCTCGACTTCGCCGGTGATGCCGATACCGCGATCGCGATCCGGACGGCGCTGATCAAGGATGGCATCGGCTATGTCCAGGCGGGCGCGGGTGTGGTCGCCGACTCGAACCCCGAATACGAGGACACCGAGGCGCGGAACAAGGCGATGGCGGTGCTCAGCGCGATCGCGGCTGCGCACACGGTGCGGACGCTACGAGGCGGCATCAGGTGAGCGAGACGACCGGGACTGTGAACGAATCCTCTCGGGCGGGACGACGCAGATCAGTGCTCTCGGTGCTGCTACTCGGCGTTGCCGCCGTGTGCCTGTGGGGTGCCTCCCGGATGGCATGGGTGGAGGTGACTTCATCCGACGGGCTGGGGGAGCAACGTACGGTCGCTCTCCTCGGCGGCACGTGGGCCGCCGCGCTTACGCCGCTCGCACTGACCCTGGTTGCCGCGATCGCAGCCTCGTTCGCGGTCAAGGGGTGGGCGTTACGCGTCCTCGGTGTCCTCGTTGCGACGGTCGCCGTTGGTGCCGCGTTCCCCGCGGTGGAGGTGATGGTGTCTGGCGCCTCCGACGACGCCGCCGGACGGCTGGCCGAGCTTCCAGGTAGGGCAGTGGTCGACGCGGTTTCCGTGCATGTCGGGCCTGCGGTTCTGGTGTTGGTGGGGGCTTTGGCAGCGCTCGCCGCGGCGGTTGAGCTTGTGTGGCGGCCCAGGGCAGGGGCCGGGCTCTCGTCGAAGTACGAGAGCCCGGGTGCGCGCCGGGACGCGGCGAAGAAGGCAGGGTCTGACTCGACCGACCGTCCAGTCACCCAGCGCATGCTCTGGGATGCATTGGATGCCGGGGAGGATCCGACAGTCGATCGACCGGAGCCCGACACGAACGGGGGTGGTGTCGATCAAGTTGACGAGCCGGATCGAGGCCCGGGTACCCGAATGTAAACAGCGTCACAGTGCCATCTAGGCTGGCCTCACCCTTGACATTCTTCCTCACATCGGGTTTCCGCCCAGAAAGGACTCGGGCCACGATGACCGTTCTCGACTCGATTCTCGACGGGGTGCGTGCCGATGTCGCCGCCCGCGAAGCCGTTCTCGACTTTGCTGCAGTCAAGGCGGCCGCTGCCGAAGCGCGTCCTGCGCTCGATGCCGCCGCCGCCTTGCTCGAGCCTGGCATCGGAGTCATCGCGGAGGTTAAGAGAGCGAGTCCGTCCAGGGGTCCGCTCGCCGAGATAAACGATCCGGCCGAACTCGCCGCCACCTACGAAGCGGGTGGTGCGCGCGTGATCAGCGTGCTCACCGAGGAGCGGCGATTTCACGGTTCTCTAGCGGATCTCGACGCTGTGCGCAGTGCGGTGAACATCCCGATCCTGCGCAAGGATTTCATCATCGGCCCGTACCAGATACACGAAGCTCGTGCGCATGGTGCTGATCTCGTGCTTCTCATAGTCGCGGCTCTCGAACAGGACGCGCTGGTGTCGTTGATAGATCGCACGGAGTCGCTGGGGATGACGGCACTGGTCGAGGTTCATACCGAGGACGAAGCCAACCGGGCGTTGGAGGCGGGTGCCAAGGTTATCGGCGTCAACGCTCGCAACTTGAAGAATCTGGAGGTCGACAAGAACGTCTTCGGCGAGATCGCGCCGGGACTGCCCACCGACATCATCAAGATCGCGGAGTCGGGCGTGCGCGGTCCGGCAGACCTGCTGGCGTACGCGGGCGCGGGAGCGGATGCGGTACTGGTTGGGGAAGGTCTTGTCACCAGCGGGGATCCGCGAAAGGCTGTGGCCGATCTGGTCAACGCCGGTGCGCACCCGTCCTGTCCCAAGCCCTCGCGCTGAGTAGATACCAGGTGACCCGGGCGTGGCGACGGGTGTGAGGTTGGGGCAGACTGGACCGGTGACCTCAAGTGATCAGGAAATCGTCTCCAGGAGTGGTGTCCTGCCGACTGCCGGCGACGGAGTCGCGGCACGCACCTCACACGACCCCGATGCCGGAGGGCATTTCGGTGTCTACGGCGGAAGGCATGTGCCCGAAGCCCTGATGGCGGTGATCGAGGAAGTCACCAGTGAGTACGAGAAGGCGCGCGCAGACGATGCGTTCCTGACGGAACTAGATCGCCTGCAGCGCGACTACACAGGGCGTCCGTCGCCACTGTTCGAAGCGATGCGGATGAGCGAGTTCGCTGGTGGTGCCCGGCTCATCCTCAAGCGCGAGGACCTCAATCACACCGGTTCGCACAAGATAAACAACGTGCTCGGCCAGGTGTTGCTGGCCAAGCGGATGGGCAAGACGCGGATCATCGCGGAGACCGGAGCAGGCCAGCACGGTGTGGCCACCGCTACCGCATGCGCCCTTCTCGGCCTCGAGTGCGTCATCTTCATGGGCGCCGTCGATACCGAGCGGCAGGCACTCAACGTCGCGCGGATGCGGTTGCTCGGAGCTTCGGTCGTGTCTGTCGAGTCAGGATCGAAGACTCTCAAGGACGCTATAAACGAGGGTCTACGCGACTGGGTTACCAACGCGCACAACACTTATTACTGTTTCGGCACCGCAGCGGGGCCGCATCCCTTCCCGACGATGGTCCGTGACTTCCAACGCGTCATCGGACTAGAGGCGCGTGCCCAGGTGCAGGCAATGACCGGTCGGTTGCCCGATGCGGTCACGGCTTGCGTCGGCGGCGGTTCCAATGCCATCGGACTCTTCCACGCCTTCCTCGACGACCCGGGGGTGCGTCTGGTGGGGTACGAGGCGGCTGGCGACGGAATCGAAACCGGTCGCCACGCGGCCACGTTCACGGCAGGCACGCCCGGCGCGTTCCAGGGCGGGTACTCGTACCTGCTTCAGGACGAGGACGGGCAGACCATCGAGTCGCACTCGATCTCGGCGGGTCTGGACTACCCTGGTGTCGGTCCCGAACACGCCTTTCTCAAGGACACCGGCCGTGCCACGTACGAACCGGTGACGGACACCGAGGCGATGGATGCGCTGCGACTGCTGTCCGAGCGAGAGGGAATCATTCCGGCCATCGAGTCGGCCCACGCCGTCGCCGGATCACTGCGGTTGGGTCGAGAGTTGGGGGAGGGCGCGATCATCGTCATCAATCTTTCCGGTCGCGGCGACAAGGACATGGACACCGCCGCGCGGTGGTTCGGTCTGATCGATTCCGGGAATGCAGCTGGAACCATCGAGACCGACAAGGACGGTTCAGCCAAATGAGCGAACAACTTTCGCGCCTCGCCCCGACTTTCGCCCAGTGCCGTGAGGAGAAGCGAGCAGCCCTCGTCGGATATCTCCCCGCCGGGTATCCCACCCTTCCGGGGTCCATCGACGTGGTCAAGGCAATGGTCGAATCCGGTTGCGACATAGTCGAGGTCGGTATCGCTTACTCCGATCCAGTGATGGATGGCCCGACTATTCAAGCGGCGGCGGAAACTGCCCTGAGAGGCGGTGTGCGCGTGCGTGATGTGTTCACGGTCGTAGAGCAGATTGCTTCCATCGGCGGCAAGGCCGTCGTGATGACTTATTGGAACCCGGTTCTGAAGTACGGTGTGGACGCTTTCGCTCGCGATCTCGCAGGTGCCGGCGGACTCGGTCTCATCACACCCAACCTCATTCCCGAAGAAGCAGGCGAGTGGTTCGCCGCATCGAAGCAACACGATCTCGACCGGATCTTCCTTGTCGCCCCGTCCTCGACCGAGGAACGCCTGGCGATGACCGTCGATGCGAGCACCGGTTTCGTGTACGCGGCATCGACGATGGGCGTCACAGGGGCGCGCAACGCCGTGTCGTCGATGGCGCCGGAGTTGACCGCCCGCGTTCGCGCACACTCGGACATTCCGGTGGGCGTGGGACTGGGTGTGCGCTCGGGGGCACAGGCCGCCGAAATCGCCGCATACGCGGATGCCGTCATCGTCGGTTCGGCTCTGGTCACAGCCGTCGAAGATGGCCTGGATTCGGTGCGTTCACTGACCAGGGAACTCGCTGAGGGAGTCCGCTCCGCTACCGTGGCGTCGTGACTTCCACACAGGACCTATTAGCCTACATTCCAAGCCCACCCCAAGGCGTCTGGTATGTCGGACCGTTGGCGCTGCGCGCATATGCGCTCTGCATCATCGTCGGCATCGTTGTCGCGATCGTATGGGGTGACCGTCGTTGGGTTGCTCGCGGCGGGGAGAAGGGAACCGTTCTCGACATTGCCGTCTGGGCAGTGCCATTCGGGCTGATCGGTGGCCGCCTTTACCACGTGATGACCGACTGGCCGACGTACTTCGGCGAAGGCGGCCAACCCGCGGATGCATTGAAGATCTGGCAGGGCGGCCTGGGGATCTGGGGGGCCGTGGCGCTCGGCGCCGTCGGCGCGTGGATCGGCTGTCGTCGTCGCGGAATCCCACTGCCCGCGTTCGGCGATGCGATCGCGCCCCCGATCCTGTTGGCTCAGGCGATCGGCAGATTCGGAAACTATTTCAACCAGGAACTCTACGGTCGCGAGACCACCGTGCCGTGGGGCCTCGAGATCTACTATCGGAGCAACGACGCCGGTCAGGTATCACCCAGCTTGATCGACGGCGTCTCCACCGGTCAGGTTGCGTTCGTCGTGCATCCGACGTTCCTTTACGAAGTCGTATGGAACGTACTGATCGTCATCGCGCTGGTGTGGGTGGATCGTCGCTTCCGTATCGGCCACGGACGACTCTTCGCTCTGTATGTAGCAGGCTACTGCGCAGGCCGCTTCTGGATCGAATTGATGCGTACCGATCACGCCAGCCTGATTGCGGGCATTCGTGTGAACTCCTACACCTCGGCCATCGTCTTCGTGGCGGCTCTGGTGTACTTCTTCCTGGCCACGAAGGGTAGGGAGGATCCGGCCGAACTGCGGTCGGCGAGCACAGAGTCTGTGGAGGGCGAGACCTCCGAGAGTCGGTCCGACGAAAAGGCCGAAGACAAGAGCGAGGCCGTACCCGGCGACCAGTCCGCGAGCGATGCGAGTGCCTCCTCCGAGGTGGGTGCGAAGCCGAGCGAGACCGGTGGCGAGGAGCTGAACAAGAAGGATGATGCGAATGACTGAACCGGGGTCAGCATCCGACGATTCCGACAAACGCGCACCCGAGAAGCCGCAAGAGGGAAACCTCGACCGCCAGATCGACAGCGAGTCAAGCCTTCCGCCCGAGTTCGGCTCGCCCTTCGATTACGACGCCACCGCCGAGGCTTCACTATCTCAGCCGCCCGCTACATCGGAGGCGACCCCGTCGCCGGCATCCTCCGGGACAGGGCCGGGCTGGGACACCTACTCAGGAATCGGCAACGGTCCGGGCTGGGGGTCAACACCCAGCTACCCGCCGCCGAGCGGAACCGCGTCGACCGCATCGTTTCCGAATGTGGACGAGACAACTCGACCGACGGCGTCCTCGACCGGCTACGAGCAGCCTCCGATACGGCCTGGCGGCCCAACCTATGGCGTACCAGACCCGAACTACGGCATGCACTCTGGCTACCAACAACCCGGATACGGCCAACCGGGCTTCCCGCCGGGCGGATACCCACAGCCCGGATTCGCGCAGCAATTCGGCTACCCGGCGGGCGGTTATGGACTCTACGTTGATCCGACGGCACCGTACGGGCGTGATCCGCTGTCAGGTGAGCCGTATTCGGAAAAGTCGAAGGGTATTGCGGGGCTCCTTCAGATCGTTTTCGGGTTCTTCGCGATCTGCGGCGTCGGCAGGCTCTACGTGGGGAGCACGACAATCGGTCTCATCCAGTTGTTCGGATTCTTTCTCAGCATCCCGTTGATGCTTCTCGTCGGGATGGGTACGCAATTCGTGGTGTTCATCGCGATCGGGGTCATCCTCATGGGGGCTGTGTGGGTGTGGTCGCAGATCGACGGCATCATGATGCTGTCGGGAAGCGTCAAGGACGGACAGGGCAGGCCGCTGCGAAACTGACCTGATGTCCGACCTCATATCGTGTGGCCCGTGTTGCTGATGCGACACGGGCCACTTGCGATTCCAGGGTGAGATTGGCATGTCTTGCCGGTATAAGTCCTGGTAAACTAAGCGCGCCGGGTGTACGCCCGGCAGCAACCTTCACGGGCCGATGCTGTCCCGGAGGATCCCCGAACCGCAGCTGGCGCCCGTCGTGGCGACCCCACCAGGGGAGGTCGCCGACAGCACGCATGGCGCGCGCACTGGTGGTCTCGCCTGCCGATGTGGAGGAATTCGGTGCTGTTTTCTCAGTCGCCCGGTCCACAGGGTCTGTACGACCCGGATCAGGAAGCCGATTCGTGCGGTGTCGCCATGGTGGCGGACGTACACGGTCGTCGCTCGCATTCCATTGTCTCCGACGCGCTCCTCGCGCTGGAGAATCTCGATCACCGTGGTGCGGCGGGCTCGGAGCCGAACAGCGGAGATGGTGCCGGTATCCTGCTCCAACTCCCCACCGAGTTCTTCGGTGATGTCGTCGAGTTCGGGTTACCCGATCCAGCCGAGGACGGAACCAGCACTTATGCGGCAGGAATTTGCTTCCTGCCGCGAGGATCACGGGGGCGCGCGATTGCCCAGCGGCGCGTGTCCGATCTCGCCGCCGACGAGGGCTTGGAGGTTCTCGGATGGCGCGAGGTTCCCGTCGACCCGGATGGTGCGAATCTCGGGGCTGCGGCGCGTGATTGCGCGCCGCATATGAGTCTGGTGTTCGTGGCTGCGCCGGCGGTTCGAGGAGTCCGCCCGAGTGGGCTCGCGCTCGACCGCCTGGTTTATCCGCTTCGCAAGCGCGCAGAGCGGGCAACCCCCGAGGTCGAGGCCGACGGAACCGGTATGTACTTCGCGTCGCTGTCGAGCAGGACGATGGTCTATAAAGGGATGCTGACCACATCCCAGCTCTCGCAATACTTTCCGGATCTACGCGATCCACGGACCGTGAGCGCGATCGCGGTAGTGCACAGCAGGTTCTCGACCAATACCTTTCCCTCCTGGCCGCTGGCGCATCCGTTTCGCTACGTCGCGCACAACGGAGAAATCAACACCGTGCAGGGCAATCGGAATCGCATGCGGGCGCGGGAGGCCCTGTTGTCGAGTTCGGTGATTCCGGGTGACCTCGAGCGCCTGTATCCCATCTGCACTTCGGGAGCCTCGGATTCGGCGTCGTTCGATGAGGTCCTCGAGTTGCTGCACCTCGCAGGGCGCAGCGTGCCGCACGTCTTGATGATGATGATTCCTGAGGCGTGGGAGAACGACCGGCAGATGTGCCCCCATTTGCGGTCGTTCTACCGATTCCACGCCTCGCTCATGGAGCCGTGGGACGGGCCGGCGTGTGTCACCTTCACCGATGGCACCGTCGTAGGCGCCGTGCTGGACCGCAACGGTCTGCGTCCTGGCCGTTGGTGTCAGACCGTAGACGGTCGGGTGATACTCGCCAGCGAAAGCGGAGTGCTCGACGTGCCGCAGGCCGAGATCGTGGCGAAAGGACGACTGGAGCCCGGGCGAATGTTTCTGGTCGACACGTCAGAGGGGCGGGTCGTACCCGACGACGAAGTCAAGGCCCGGTTGGCTTCGGAGCAACCGTACGAGGAATGGCTGTATGCGGGTCTGCTCGAACTCAAGGCATTGCCCGCGCGCCCACACGTCCAGCACAATCACGAGTCCGTGGTGCGACGCCAGGTGGCGTTCGGATACACCGAGGAGGAACTGCGCGTCCTGCTCGGGCCGATGGCGACATCCGGCGGCGAACCTCTCGGCTCGATGGGAACGGATACGCCGATCGCTGTCATGTCGCAGCGCTCACGGCTGCTGTACGACTACTTCATCGAACTTTTCGCGCAAGTCACCAACCCTCCACTGGACGCTATCCGTGAGGACATCGTGACATCGATGTCCCGGGTCATGGGCCCGGAGCAGAATCTGCTGGAGCCGACAGCGGCGTCTTGTCGGCAGATCGTGCTCCCGTGGCCGGTACTCGACAACGAAGAACTCAACAAGATCATCAACGTCAACGAGGACGGCAACCATCCAGGCCTCGCGGCGACGGTTTTGCGCGCACTGTACGACGTCGGACGTGGGGGTGCGGGGCTCGCCGAGGCGATCGAGGAGTTGCGTGCGACGGCGAGCGCCGCGATCGCGGACGGATATCGGACTTTGGTGATCTCGGATCGGGACTCGGACCACACCAGAGCCCCCATCCCGTCGTTGCTGGCGGTCGCAGCGGTGCATCACCATCTCGTGCGCACCAAGGAGCGCACCAAGGTCGCTTTGGTGGTCGAGTCCGGCGACGCACGGGAGGTACACCACATCGCACTGCTGATCGGGTACGGCGCCGCAGCCGTCAACCCATACCTCGCAATGGAGTCCATAGACGATCTCGTGTCCGAGGGCGAGCTTTCCGGTGTCGCGCACGCTATCGCTGTGAGGAACTACCTCACCGCGCTGGGTAAGGGTGTTCTCAAGGTGATGTCGAAGATGGGCATCTCTACAGTCGGCTCGTACACCGCAGCGCAGGTGTTCGAGGCGATCGGGTTGGACCGTGACCTCGTTGGCGAGTACTTCACAGGAACGGTCAGCAAACTCGGCGGCGCCGGTCTGGATGAGATCGCACATGAGGTGATGCTCCGGCACCGGCAGGCGTATCCGGACAACCGCGCAGGGATCGCTCACCGGCGACTCGAGGATGGTGGCGAATACCAGTACCGCCGGGACGGCGAATTGCACCTGTTCACCCCGGAGACGGTATTCCTGCTGCAGCACGCCACCCGGACCGGTCGGCGCGAGGTGTTCGCCAAGTACAGCGACGAGGTGAATCGGCTTGCGGAGGCCGGTGGTGTGCTGCGCGGTCTGTTCACGTTCCGCGAGGGAGTTCGCCCCCCTGTTCCGCTCGACGAGGTCGAGTCGGCCGAGAAAATCGTCACCCGGTTCAACACCGGCGCGATGAGTTATGGATCCATCTCAGCCGAGACACACGAGACGTTGGCGATCGCGATGAACAATCTCGGTGGTCGCTCCAATTCGGGAGAGGGCGGTGAGAACGTCGACCGCCTCTACGATCGGTCTCGGCGCAGCGAAGTCAAGCAAGTAGCGAGCGGGCGGTTCGGCGTCACCAGTGCTTATTTGGTCAATGCAAGCGACATCCAGATCAAGATTGCGCAGGGGGCCAAGCCGGGTGAAGGCGGCCAGTTGCCGGCATTCAAGGTTTACCCGTGGATTGCGGAGACTCGGCATTCGACGCCTGGAGTCGGGCTGATCTCGCCTCCGCCGCACCACGACATCTACTCGATCGAAGATCTCGCGCAGCTGATCCACGACCTCAAGAACGCCAATGATCAGGCACGCGTCCATGTGAAGTTGGTGAGTTCGGTAGGTGTGGGCACCGTCGCCGCCGGCGTCAGCAAGGCGCACGCCGACGTGGTTCTCATCTCCGGCAACGACGGCGGCACCGGCGCCACTCCGCTCACGTCGATGAAGCACGCCGGAGCGCCGTGGGAAATCGGCTTGGCTGACGCGCAGCAGACGCTCGTACTCAACGGCCTCCGCGACCGGATCACCGTTCAGTGTGACGGCGGTATGCGTACCGCGCGTGACGTCATCGTCGCGACGTTGCTGGGGGCTGAGGAGTTCGGGTTTTCCACCGCGCCGCTGATTGTGGCCGGGTGCGTCATGATGCGCGTCTGCCATCTCGACACCTGCCCTGTGGGTGTGGCAACGCAGAACCCGGAACTACGCAAGCGGTATACCGGCAAACCGGAGTTCGTGGAGGAATTCTTCCGTTTCATCGCCGAGGGCGTGCGGGAGTATCTCGCAGACCTGGGGTTCCGTAGCGTCGACGAGGCAGTCGGACACGCCGAAGTGCTGGAGACCGCGCAAGGGATCGCGCACTGGAAGAACCGAGGCCTCGACCTGACACCGATCTTCGCCGTCGCCAGTGGGCCGGACGGAACAACTCTCCCGCAGCGCCGCAGGATTGTCGACCAGGACCACGGCCTCGACCGTGCTTTGGATCGCACGCTCATCCAACTCGCGGAGGGCGCTCTCGAGGACGCACACGCGGTGGAGATCGAGATGCCTGTGCGCAACGTCAACCGGACAGTCGGCACCCTGCTCGGAGCGGAAGTCACCCGCCGGTACGGCATCGCAGGCCTGCCCGACGACACGATCCGGCTGAGGTTCACGGGGTCGGCAGGGCAGTCGCTGGGGTCGTTCCTGCCGCCGGGTGTCACCATCGACCTCGTAGGCGACGCGAATGACTATGTCGGCAAGGGTCTTTCGGGTGGACGCATCGCCGTCCGGCCCGCCGATGATGTTCTGTTCGTGGCCGAGACCCAGGTGATCGCCGGCAACACGCTGTTGTATGGGGCGACTTCGGGGGAGTTGTATCTCCGAGGACGCGTGGGTGAACGCTTCGCGGTACGTAACTCCGGCGCGTCAGCGGTGGTGGAAGGCGTCGGAGACCACGCGTGCGAGTACATGACGGGTGGGCGTGTGGTGGTCCTGGGACCGACTGGGCGGAACTTGGCGGCGGGAATGTCCGGCGGGATTGCTTACGTCTTGGAACTCGATCCGGCGAACGTGAACCAGGCCATGGTGAAGCTGCTTCAGCTCGACTCCGAGGACCTCGGCTGGCTACGCGATGCAGTTACCCGACACCACCGCTGGACTGGCTCTACGGTGGCAGCGTCGATACTCGCGGACTGGCCCCGGCGCTCCGCCCTGTTCACGAAGGTGATGCCCGTCGACTACGAGCGGGTACTCGAAGCGACCCGGATCGCCAAGGCCGCAGGGCTCGACGTAGACACCGCGATCATGGAGGCGACAGGTGGCTGATCCACGGGGTTTTCTGCGCATCGTCAAGAAGGAGGCGCCCAAGCGTCCCGTCGCCGAACGGGTGAACGACTGGCGCGAGGTGGGCGTGCCCCAGAGTCAAGCGGAGCGTGATGCCGAGGTATCCGAGCAGGCGACGCGATGCATGGATTGCGGAATTCCGTTCTGCCTCTCGGGGAGTGCGGGCTGTCCGTTGGGGAACCTGATTCCGGAGTGGAACGATCTGGTTCGGCGTGGTCGATGGGAGGCAGCGAGCGAGCGACTCCATGCCACCAACAACTTCCCCGAATTCACGGGACGGCTCTGCCCGGCCCCATGTGAGTCGGCATGCGTGCTTGCACTCGCCGACACCCACACCACCGGTAGCGTCACGATCAAGCGGATCGAGCAGACCATTGCGGATGTCGCGTGGGAATCAGGTGCGGTCGAGCCCAAGCCGCCGATGATCGCCACGGGCTACTCGGTGGCGGTGGTCGGGTCCGGTCCCGCGGGCCTCGCCGCAGCACAGCAACTGACTCGCGCGGGGCATGATGTCACCGTCTACGAGCGTGACGACAGGCTCGGGGGACTGCTGCGTTACGGCATCCCGGAATTCAAGATGGACAAGTCGATTCTCGATCAGCGTCTCATGCAGATGCGAGCGGAGGGAACGCACTTCGTCACCGACTGCGAGGTGGGGGTCGATCTCACGGTCGAGCAGCTACGGACGACGTTCGATGCGGTGGTCCTCGCGATCGGCGCCCTGCGGTCGCGGGACATCCCGGCAGTCGAGGGTCGCAAGCTGGATGGGATCCACCTCGCGATGGAACACCTCGTCACCTCGAACAGGGAGTGCGAGGGCGACGGTCCCGCGAAGATCACCGCGAAGGGAAAGCACGTTGTCATCATCGGCGGCGGCGACACAGGCGCCGACTGCCTCGGAACTGCACACCGACAGGGCGCGCTGTCGGTGACGCAGTTGGACTACAACCCTGAGTTGCCGGTTGGCCGGAACGAGTCCGAAACTCCGTGGCCGATGTGGCCGATGGTGCTGCGGACGTCTCCCGCCCACGCCGAGGGTGGTGTACGCCGATATCAGGTTGCTGTTCAACGTTTCCTCGGCGACGAGTACGGCAATGTGCGGTCCATGGTCCTCGCCGAGGTCCGGGTTACCCGTGAGGACGGCAAACGTACGATTACGCCGGTGGGCGAGGAGATCGAGTTGCCTTGCGAACTTGCACTGCTCGCGATCGGGTTCGAAGGTGTCGACCTGGGGCCGCTGCTCGACGACTACGGACTGTCTCCGACCCCGCGGGGAGTCCTCTCGTGTGGACCGGACTGGCAGACCGACGCGCCCGGCGTCTTCGTCTGCGGCGACGCGCATCGGGGTGCATCGCTTGTGGTATGGGCGATCGCCGAGGGCCGGTCCGCGGCACACGCGGTCGATGTGTACCTCACCGGCGCTTCGAACCTGCCTTCACCAGTGCATCCGATGGCGATCCCGCTTGCAGTTCTCTGAAATAGAGAAGGTCGTGTGGGGCGACTAGGCTCGGGGCCGTGAACCGACGCACGAAGATCGTATGCACCCTTGGGCCTGCTACCGCAACCAGTGACCGTATTCGCGAACTGGTCGTAAGCGGCATGGACGTGGCCCGGCTGAACTTCAGCCACGGCGATCACTCCGACCATGAGGAGAACTACAAGCGCGTCCGCGCGGCCTCGGATGAGACGGGGAAGGCGGTAGGTATCCTCGCGGACCTACAGGGTCCGAAGATTCGCCTGGGTCGGTTCGCCGAAGGTCGCACCGTCTGGGCGACGGGCGAACTCGTGCGCATCACGGTCGAAGACTGCGAGGGGACTCACGACCGGGTGTCGACCACCTACAAGCAGCTCGCCGGGGACGCCAGGGCGGGTGATCGGCTTCTGATCGACGACGGCAAGGTGGGTCTCGTCGTCACCGAAGTGGAGGGGAACGACGTCATCTGCCGGGTCACCGAGGGTGGTCCGGTCAGCAACAACAAGGGTTTGTCTCTGCCGGGGATGAACGTATCGGTCCCGGCACTGTCTGAAAAGGACGTCGCCGACCTCGAATTCGCGCTGGAACTCGGTGTCGACTTCATCGCCTTGTCGTTCGTGCGTTCACCGGCCGACATAGAGCTGGTTCACGCTGTCATGGATCGGGTCGGTCGCCGCATCCCGGTCATCGCCAAGCTGGAAAAGCCCGAGGCGATCGACAACCTGGAGGCCATCGTCCTGGCGTTCGATGCGGTGATGGTCGCCCGTGGCGACCTGGGCGTCGAACTGCCACTCGAGCAGGTGCCGTTGGTGCAGAAGCGGGCCATCCAGATCGCCCGCGAGAATGCGAAGCCGGTGATCGTCGCGACACAGATGCTCGAGTCGATGATCGAGAACTCCAGGCCCACCAGGGCAGAGGCGTCAGACGTCGCGAATGCCGTTCTCGACGGTGCCGATGCCGTGATGTTGTCCGGTGAGACTTCGGTCGGCAAGTACGTGATGGAGACCGTGCGGACGATGGCCCGGATCGTCGAGGCTGTGGAGGGGGAGTCGACTCGCGTACCGCCGTTGACGCACGTACCGCGAACAAAGCGTGGCGTGATCTCCTACGCGGCCAGGGACATCGGCGAGCGCCTGGACGCGAAGGCGTTGGTCGCATTCACACAGTCGGGGGACACGGTGCGGCGTCTTGCGCGATTGCACACCCCGCTGCCGTTGCTCGCATTCACCCCGCTGGCAGAGGTGCGGAGTCAGTTGTCACTGACATGGGGAACGGAGACTTTCCTCGTGGATCCGGTCGAAGACACGGACGCAATGGTGCGCCAGGTCGACACCGCGCTTCTCGGACTCGGGCGGTATCAAAAGGGTGAGTTGGTGATAATCGTCGCCGGATCGCCGCCCGGAACCGTAGGCTCAACCAACCTGATCCATGTCCACAGAATCGGCGAAGAGGACCACTAGGTTGAGCGAAGTCGCGGCGAAGACAGATCTGCAGATCCTTCTCGAGCTTCTCGATCTCGACAAGATCGGGGAGGACACCTACAGAGGTCGGCATCCCGCGCAGGTGGGTAACAGGACGTTCGGAGGTCAATTGATCTCCCAGGCGCTCGTCGCCGCCGGGAACACCGTGATCGGTGAGCGCGCTGTGCACGCCGTCAACGCCCACTTCATCCGTGGCGGCGACGTCAAGGAAGACATCGAGTACCGCGTGGAGCGGCACCGTGACGGCCGCGCATTCGCAAACCGGCAGGTCACCGCACTGCAGAACGGTCAGGAACTGTTCGTCATGCTCGCGGCGTTCCAGGACTGGGGGAACGGTCTCGAGCACGCGGTCACGGTGCCGGACGTCCCCTTTCCGGACGCACTACCGCCGCTGGGCGATCACCTGAGGGGCTATGAGGACAGATTGAAGATGTTTGTCGATGCCCTCAAGCCGATCGACATTCGCTACGCGAACGATCCGTCCTGGATCATGAAGGGTACTGGTGAGAAGCTCAGGCACAACCGGGTCTGGATGAAGGCGGATGGCGATCTTCCCGAGGATCCATTGGTGCACGTCGCCGTCATGGGCTACTCCTCGGACACGACGGTTCTCGATTCCATCATCACCACCCACGGATTGTCGTGGGGACTGGACCGGATCGTCGCTGCCACCGTCAACCACTCCATATGGTTCCACCGTCCGTTCCGGTTCGACGAGTGGATGCTCTACGCCACCGAGTCGCCCGTCGCCGCGGGTTCACGTGGGCTGGCCACGGGACGATTTTTCTCCCTCGAAGGCCAGTTGCTCGCTACCGTCGTTCAGGAAGGCCTGATACGCCATTTCCCTCGCAGGAATGGTGCTCAAGCGATTTCCGTGGCGGCCAACTGTGTTGAACGCTAGTTGGCGCCGGCAGTGGAGACTTCGAAGGATCTAGGCTTCGACTTCGCTATTTGTTGTTGTGAGTTTCACCTCGCCAAGGGGGACGTAGGTAATGGACTGGAATAACGTTGTCTGGGACAGCTTGATGTGGCTGTTGCAGGCATACATCATGACCGTCGCGGCGTTCGCCGTGGTGGTCGTCCTTCTTGCCAGGTTCACGAATTGGGGCAGGCAGTTCTGGCGCTTCGCCGCGCCGTACTTCAACCCCCGGCGCAGCCTCAAGCCGCTGTCGATCCTCGCGGTGTTGATGCTGTCAACCGTGTTCGCCGTGCGGGTAACCGTGCTGTTCTCGTACTGGTACAACGACTTCTACGATTCGATCCAGAATCTGGACGAGTCGGCGTTCTGGCGCTTCCTGGGCGTCTTCGCGATCTTGGCGACGGTTCACGTCTCGCGCGCGTTGATCGAATTCCTGATCGGGCAAACGCTCGACGTCAACTGGCGGACCTGGCTCAATCACCACCTCGTCGATGGCTGGCTCGATGGTCGCGCGTACTACCGCGACCGGTTCTTGGACGACGCGATCGATAATCCCGACCAGCGCATTCAGGCCGACATCACCAACTTCGTCACGACGTCGCGAACGTTGTCGATGGGCGCTGTCACAGCGGTGCTGTCGATCGTCTCCTTCACAGGAATCCTGTGGGACCTGTCCGGCCCGATGACGGTGTTCGGTGTCGAGATTTCACGGGCAATGATCTTCCTGGTCTACATCTACGTGCTGGTGACCACAGCAGTGGCGTTCTGGATCGGCCGGCCCCTCATCAAGCTGAACTTCCTCAACGAGAAGCTTGGTGCAAACTTTCGCTACGCACTGATTCGGGTGAAGGAGTACGGCGAGAGCATCGCCTTCTATCGCGGCGAGAACGTCGAGCGCCGCACCTTGGCGGTCCGGTTCGCCGCAGTCATCCGCAACTGGTGGCAAATCGTCTTCCGAACGCTGAAGTTCAGTGGTTGGAACCTCAGCGTCAACCAGACGGCGGTCATCTTCCCGTTTCTCGTGCAGGGTCCGCGCCTGTTTGCAGGTCAGGTATCGCTCGGTGACGTCATGCAGACCTCGCAGGCCTTCGGGCAGGTCCACGACTCTCTGTCGTTCTTCCGTGAGTCGTATGACGATTTCGCGAGTTTCCGCGCCACTCTCATCCGGCTCAACGGACTCGCCAACGACAACCTGCATGCTGCCGAACTTCCTGTTCTGAGGACCGCAAAAGGGGGTGACGACCTCGAGATCGCAGCGCTGGACGTCCGCGTCCCGTCGGGTGAAACGCTTATCGAAGGACTCGACCTCGTCGTGAAACCTGGCGAGTCGCTACTTGTAAGCGGGCCTTCAGGGTCGGGCAAGACCACGTTGCTACGAACTCTTGCGGACTTGTGGCCCTACTCCGACGGCACGGTGTCGCGGCCCGCGGGGGAGGCGATCTTCCTCTCCCAACGCGCATACCTGCCTCTCGGTACGCTACGGACCGCACTGGCGTACCCGAAAGAACCGAAGGCGGAGGACTCCGCTGTCAGAGACGCGCTGGTGAAAGTGTCCCTTGGCAATCTGGCCGACCGACTCGACGAAGTTGCGGACTGGAGCAGAATCCTGTCACCGGGTGAGCAGCAGCGTTTGGCGTTCGCCCGCGTATTGATCGCCCGTCCCGCAGTGATCTTCCTGGATGAGGCCACATCAGCGATCGATGAGGGACTCGAACACACGCTCTACACACTGCTCGGGACTGAACTTCCGGGCAGTATCGTGCTGAGCGTCGGTCATCGCAGCACGCTGAATCAATTCCACACGCGAAGGGTCGAACTCGAGGGGGAGGGGCGGTGGACCGAGTCGGAACTCGTGGGATGACGGTGAACCGGCTTCCGACGTTACGGCGACTTGCGATATGACTTGGCGAGTTCGTCGGTCCGATCCCACAGTGACCAATCAACTGTACGGCCGTCGAGCCGGGCTTCGATGACTTCGAGTCCGGCGTGCCACCCCGCGGCGTGTGCGTATGCGGACTCTTCCTCTTCTACGGTGTGGGTGAGGGTCAGCCAGCAACCGCCGGTTCCGTCCGGAACGAGTTCCCAGTGCAGTGTCTCGGCATCCCAGAGGTATTCGAGTATGTGGGCAGGGTGAACTGAGATGACCGTGCCGGTTGTGCTGTGGTCTGCGGGTAGGCCGAATCTGCGGACCTGCTCCGGGGTTACCCGGAAGACCAGTTCGGCGCCCGGAGTGAGGTCGAACTCGACGTCGGCGGGGAACCATGCCTTCAGGAAGTCCGGATCAGTGAGAACGCCCCACACCTTCTCCGGCGAGTGCGCCAACGATTGCTCGAATCGGAGTGCTACACGGCCGTCGTAGGTGAAACTGACGGTGCCCGGATTCATTTGTGACCTCCATACCTGAGGGCATGCCTGTGTGATCATCCTACTGGCAGGACCACACAGAACCCCAGACGCGAGCACAAAGAACCGCCGCTAGCTGCGGCTCTTCACTTGTGGTCGGCGACGTTGACGCCGAGCTACGAACACCGTCGTGACCGAACCGCCGATCGCCACGAGCAGGGCGGCGACCGCGACGCCGAGGTAGCGCCACTCGGACGCCTCGCTGTACATGAAAGTGTCCGCCCAGTCCAAACCGAGGCGAACGACGACCGCACCGAGCGCCCAGCTCAGTAGGCAACCGACGACGACCTGGACGCGATGCACACCCGGCGAAAGACGCAACGTCAAGCGTCCGGTGAGAGAATTGCTCGCCTTCGCGCGAGACGACGGCGGCGAGCGATCAGACGGGTGCCGACGAGCCCGTGCCGCGGGCTGAAGAGGTAGACCACCGCGAAGGCGATTCCTTGGGCCAGAACGACCATGCCGCCTGATGCGGTGTCGAGGTGGTAACTCGCGTACAAACCCACCACCGAACACACGGCCGCCAGGAGGGGCGCTATGACGAGCATGCGCCCGAACCGATCGGTAAGCAGGTAGGCGGTGGCGCCGGGGATGATCAGCATCGCGACGATCAACACGACACCGACCGCCTGCAGTGCGACGACTGCGGTCAGCGCGAGCAGGCCGAGCAGCGTCGCCCCGAGCAGGCGTGGACTCAGGCCGATCGCGTGGGCGTGTGTCGGATCGAATGCGTACAGCGTGAAGTCCCGCCGTTTGAGTGTCAACGCTGCGAAGACGATGGCGGCGAGAATCGCCACCTGGATCAGGTCCGAGCGGGAAACACCGAGCAGGTTTCCGAAGATGATGTGGTTCAGGTCGGTCTGGCTGGGGGTGACCGAGATCAATACGAGGCCGAGTGCGAACAGGGTCGTGAACACGATGCCGATCGCCGCGTCCTCTTTCACACGACTGGTGCTGTGGACGGCGCCGATCAGCGCGACTGCCAGTAATCCGAAGATCACCGCCCCGAGCGCGAACGGTGCGCCCGCGATGTAGGCGAGCACCACCCCGGGCAGTACGGCGTGCGAGACGGCGTCGCCCATCAGGGACCACCCGATTAGCACCAGCCAGCAGGAAAGCATTGCGCACACGACCGCCGCGATCACAGTGGTGGCGAGCGCTCGGACCATGAACTCGTAACGTAGAGGATCGAGAAAGAAGTCGACGACACTCATCGGTGGCTCCGATCGGGTTCCATGACGTCCAGTCCGAAGGCGCGTGCGAGATTCTCCGGCAACAGGACCTCGTCGCAGCTGCCGTGCATCAGCACCGTACGCATCAGCAGGACCGCCTCGTCGGCGAGCTGCGGCAGGGCATGCAGGTCGTGGGTGGACACCAGGACGGTGGCGCCGCCGGCCGCCATTTCGCGCAGCAAGCGGGTGATCGTTGCCTCGCTGCGTTTGTCGACCCCGGCGAACGGTTCGTCCAGCAACAATATGGTGGCGCCCTGCGCGATGCCACGAGCGACGAACGCGCGCTTCTTCTGTCCGCCCGAAAGTTGCCCGATCTGGCGGTCCGCCAGATCGGTCAATGCCACGCGTTCGAGCGCGCGCTCGACGGCGTCGCGATCCGCCCGGCGCGGCCGGCGCGTGAACCCCATCCGCCCGTACCTGCCCATCATCACCACATCCCGCACCGTCAGTGGGAAGGACCAGTCCACGTCCTCACTCTGGGGGACGTAGCCGATCGCACCGGATCCGCGTGCCCACGAGGGGGATCGACCGTCGATGGACACGCTTCCGGTATCTGGCTCGACCAGTCCCATGATGGTCTTGAACAGCGTCGACTTGCCGGAACCGTTCATGCCGATCAGGCCGCACACGCGGCCGTGCGCGACCGTCAGGGAGACATCCTTTAATGCGAGGACCTCGCCGTAGTGGACGGTGACATCCTGTACGTGGATCGCATCTGTCACTGCCGTCGCCCTCCGTTCAGCCCCGTGATGATGGTCTCTGCGTCGTGACGGATCAGATCCAGGTACGTCGGGACGGGCCCACCCGGCTCCGAGAGCGAGTCGACGTAGAGAGTGCCGCCGAACTCTGCTTCAGTGGCCGAAACGACCTGCTGCATCGGCGCATCCGACACTGTCGACTCGCAGAAGACGGCCGGAACCTGTTGCGTCCGAACGAACTCGATCGCTGACGCGATCTGCCTCGGTGTGGCCTGCTGCTCGGCATTGACCGCCCAGATGTACTTCTCGGTCAGCCCGGCGTCGCGAGCCAGGTATGAGAATGCGCCCTCGCAGGTCACCAGTGCGCGCTCGTTGGGCGGCAATGCACTGAGTTCGGTGACGAGGTCGTCTTGCACCTGCTGCAACTGCATCTTGTACGCGTCGCCGTTCGCCTTGTAGGCCGACGCATTCTCCGGGTCGAGGTCGCTGAATGCGGTCACCATGTTGTCGACATAGGTCTGCACGTTGATCGGGGACATCCACGCGTGTGGATTGGGCAGCCCCGCGTAGGCATCCTCGGTGATGCCAACCGGCTCGATGCCGTCGCTCACGACGATGTGTGGAACGTCGAGGCCTTCGACGAATCGCGCGAACCATGCCTCCAGGTTCAGCCCGTTGTCGAGGATCAGATCGGCCCGAGACGCCTTCTTGATGTCACCGGGTGTGGGCTCGTAGCCGTGAATCTCGGCCCCCACCTTAGTGATCGACTCGACTTGCAGATGCTCTCCGGCTACGTTGCCTGCGATGTCGGCCAAGACCGTGAACGTGGTGAGCACGACCGGCTTGTCTGCCTCACCGCCGTCGTCCGCGATCGAACAAGCAGAAATCGACAGTCCCACGGCGGCGAGCAGCGCGACTATCGACACCCGAGGCTTACGTCCCCGCACGGCAAAGTTGGGCATCCCGAAATTGTATTGTCCGGAAAGGCGAACTATCAAATGGGGTACTTCGGTCAGCGTTGCGCGCGACGCCGTCGTTGAGACATTCTCACGGATGACGGGCAGCAGCCCTTTCGAGAGACGGTCGGATCAGTCGGTGTAGCACGTGGCCAGGTGTCACCGATCTCGGGATTCGAGAACCGGGCGGACAGCGATTCGATCGACTCGTCAGCGGTGACCGGCGTGACCGGCCGACCATCGAGTGGGGAGGGGGTGGCGCAGCGGCGGTTGTGCACCGCCGGATAGATAGACGAACCCCTGAACAGGGAGACGATGGTGCCCTCGGTGAGACTCGAACTCACACTGTACGGGTTTTGAATCCGTTTCCTCTGCCAATTGGGATACGAGGGCCTGTTCGCGCTGTACCACTGTAGAAGATCGTCACGGAGAGTCAACCACCGGTACCCTCCTCACGGTCGCTCCCCGCGTCAAGGTCGTTTCAGCAGAGGAGAATAGTGCCATGAATGCTCCCCAGCAGTCTCAGGTGTCGTCGAGGACGAGACGGGTCGTGGTGGCTGAAGACGAGGCGCTGATCCGGCTCGATCTGGTGGAGATGCTGCAGGAAGAGGGCTACGAGGTCGTCGGTGAGGCGGGGGATGGGCAGGTCGCCGTCGATTTGGCCGTCGAACTGAGGCCCGACTTGGTGATCATGGACGTGAAGATGCCTCGTCGCGACGGAATTGACGCCGCCTCGGAGATCGCCGCGAAACGCATTGCGCCCGTGGTTATTCTCACAGCGTTCAGCCAACGCGAACTCGTGGAGCGGGCTAGAGACGCAGGTGCGATGGCCTATCTCGTCAAACCGTTCTCTGCCACCGACCTGATCCCAGCGGTCGAGTTGGCCGCCAGTCGGTTCAAAGAAGTCGCCGCGCTCGAGCGTGAGATCTCGGATCTGACCGAGCGATTGGAGACCCGCAAGGTCATCGACCGCGCCAAGGGCGTGCTGATGGAGAAGCAATCACTGACCGAACCTGAGGCGTTCCGCTGGATCCAGCGGGCGGCGATGGACCGTCGCTCGACCATGAAGGCCGTCGCTCAGGTGGTACTCGAGACTCTAGGTGGGGAAGCGCTGAGTTGATGCCGGCGCGCTCGAGTCGGAACACCAAGCGGTGGACGAGCCGTGCGAGTTCTCATTGTTTGCCCGGAACCTGGCGAGGGGTTGGACGGGCTCGCAGGGGGCTTTCATGTGACGTCGGTGTTAATGCTGGGGCCGTTCAGGTCACAGTAAGGTCACGAGCCGGTTCGGACGGATCGCGAATGCTGTTGGACCGCTACCGTCTGATCCGATGACGGACGCAGATTCAGTTGGCGTCCGTCCGTGTATATGTGATCTAAGGAGATTCTGGATGGCAAAACAGACCTTCGTGCGGACGGCCGCGGTTCTCGGTGCGGCATCTCTCGCGCTCGCAGGCTGCAGTTCGAGCGGTGGCGACGCCGCGGCGAGCGAAACCGACAGTTCCGGCCCGGGCGCCACGGTTTCGACCGACTGCATGCCCGAAGTAGCGACGGCATCAGACGTTCCGTCTAACGGGCCACTGAAAATAGGCACCCTGCTTCCGAATACGGGCAGCCTGTCCTTCCTGGGCCCGCCGATGGTGGCAGGCACCCAGTTGGGCGTCAACGATGTCAACGCTGCCGGTGGGGTCCTCGACCAACCGGTCGAACTGATCCCCGGCGACTCGGGTGACACCACCACCGATACGGCGAACGTCACCGTGGACCGGGAACTCGCTGCGGGCACGCAGGTGATCATCGGTGCAGCGTCGTCGTCGGTGTCCCTCAAGGTCATCGACAAGGTGACCAGCGCGGGTGTCGTAATGTTCTCCCCGGCCAACACGTCCGATCAGTTCGTGTGCTACGAGGACGGCGGGCTCTACTTCCGCACCGCCCCGACTGACGTGCTGCAGGCGCAGGCTGTCTCACAGCTCATTTCGGATGACGGAGGCCAGCGTGTGTCGATCCTGGCGCTCAACGATCCGTACGGCACCGGGCTTGCCGAAAACCTGGTGCAGAACCTCGTGGACGCCGGCATCCCCGAAGATCAGATCGAGAAGATCATCTACGACCCCAATGCGCAGTCGTTCAACTCCGAGGTCGACCAGGTCAAGGATTTCGGACCGGACTCCGTCGCCGTAATCGGATTCGAGGAGTCGGCGAAGATCATCGACCGCATGCATTCGGTGGGCATTGGGCCGTCCGACGGCATGATGGTCTACGGCGTGGACGGCAACATGGGCAACGCGCTCGGCGAGAACGTGGCGCCACCGCTGCTGGAGGGCATGAAGGGCACCACACCCATGACCTACCTCGGCGAGTCGTTCGAGAATCGCCTCATGGACGTCGACCCTGAATTGATCGACTTCAACTATGCCGCCGAATCCTATGATGCGGTGATCGTTTCCGCGCTCGCGGCGGAGGCCGCGAAATCGACGGCGGGCACGGACATCGCCGCCAACATCAACGCGGTCACCGAGGGTGGCACCCCCTGCGCCTCATACGAGGAATGCCTCCCGCTGGTTCGTGACGGTCAGGACATCGACTACGACGGCATCACCGGCAAGCTCGACTTCAGTGCCGCCGGAGAGCCGTCGATCGGTTCCTACGCCAAGCTGCAGTTCGGTGCAGACAACAAGCTGACAACACCGACGGAGGACGATTTCATCATCGTCGGCGGTTGATCTCCCGCTCGCGGGTGACCAGGGTCCCTGGTCACCCGCGGGACTGCTACTTCTCTTGGCTTCCCGCGAGAGTGCCGAGGTAGAGTTCGATCACCTTGGGGTCGTGCATGAGATTCGGCCCCGAGTCGGTATAGGCGTTACGGCCCTGGTCGAGAACGTATCCGCGATCGCAGATCTGCAGGCATCGGCGGGCGTTCTGCTCCACCATGATCACCGACACTCCCGCGCCGTTGATGCTTTTGCAGCGGATGAACACCTCGTCCTGGAACATCGGTGACAGACCGGCGGACGGCTCATCGAGAAGCAGAACAGACGGGTCCATCATCAGGGCGCGCCCCATGGCGACCATCTGTCGTTCGCCGCCGGACAGGGCGCCGGCCTTCACCTTTCTCCGCTCGACCAGCAGGGGAAACAGTTCGCCGACGAACTCGAACCTCTCCTCGAAGAGTTTGGGGCGCAAGTACATCCCCATCTCGAGGTTCTCCTCGATGGTGAGCGAAGGAAAGACGTTCTGGGTCTGCGGGACATAGCCGACTCCTTTGTGCACAAGCTCGTGGGCAGGCCTGGATGTGATGTCTTCACCGCGCAGGACTACGGATCCCTCCCGGGCCGGAACCAGCCCGAACAACGACTTGAGGAGCGTGGACTTGCCCGCACCGTTCGGGCCGATGATGCCTACGATCTCGCCCTCGCGCAGAAAGAAGTTGCACTCATTGAGAATGTTGACGCCGGGAATGTAACCGGCAACCAAGCCGTCCGCTCGGAGGAGTGCATCCTCGGCGAGTCTTGCGTGCTCTTCGGGTGTAGCTGCGAATTCCGCTGGGGTCAGTTCGGTCATGGGGTTTCATGCCTCAGTTCGGTTATTTCGGGTTCGGAGAGGTCGCCACCGCTCTCGAGGGTCTCGGCCTCGGCCGCTTCGAGAGCCTCGGCGAGGACGGCGGTTTCGCCCACGGGATTTCCCGCGTCGTCGAATTGGAGTGCCTGATCGTGGTGGGCGCCCAGATACGCGTCGACCACAGCTTCGTTCGACGAGAGATGTTCCGGAGTGGACTCGGCGATCACGCTGCCCTGAGACATCACCACCACCCAGTCACTGATATCGCGGATGACATCCATGTCGTGTTCGACGAACACGACGGTCATGCCCTCGTCGCGCAACGACTTGATGTGGCCGAGCAGGCTCTGGGTCAACGCCGGGTTCACGCCGGCCATCGGCTCGTCGAGCATCACTACCGTGGGATCGGTCATCAACGCCCGGGCCATCTCCAGCAACTTCCGCTGACCGCCGGACAACGAACCGGCGAGGTCATCGGCCTTGGCATCGAGCTTGAACCGGGCGAGCAGTTCGTGGGCGCGTTCGGTGACGGTACGTTCCTGAGCCTTCCACGTCCATGGCAGCAGGGTGTTGGCGATGCGCTCGCCCCGTTGCCCCGTTGCCCCGAGTCGCACGTTGTCGAGCACGGACAGCTTTGACAGCGCCTTGGTGAGCTGGAACGTGCGTACCACCCCCTTGCGAGCCACCTGGTGTGGATACAACCGGCCCAGGGGCTGGCCGTCCATCGACCACGTACCGGTGTCGGGCCGGTCGAAACCGGTGAGCAGGTTGAACAGAGTTGTCTTACCCGCACCGTTGGGCCCGATGAGTCCAGTGATACAGCCGCGCTGGATCTCCAGATGGTCGACGTGGACTGCCTTGAGCCCGCCGAACGACCGGGATACGTTGTCCACCACAAGCATCGGGTCCGGTTTTGGCACGCCTGGCGAGTGTGGCACGTCGGTGAAGATCGCCGCGCGTTGTTCGGCTGTGAGGTTGGTGTCAGGCATTGAGCTGTACCTCCCGCTTGTTGCCCAGTATGCCCTGTGGCCGGAAGACCATCAGGACGGCGATCATGATGCCGAGCAATACGAATCGCATGGCACCCACCTGCTGTTCCGTCAGAGCGAGGAGCGGTTCGGGTCCCGAGATAGCCTGCCGCAGCAACGCGTCGGGGATGGCCAAGAGGAACCAGAACAGCATCGCGCCGATGACGGGTCCGAAGACGGTGGCGGCGCCACCGAGGATGAGCGCGCCGAAGGCGAAGAACGTCTGGGCGGTCGAATAGAAGTCGGGGTTGATCGACTTGGTTTGCAGTGCGTTGAACACGCCACCCAGGCCGCCGATCATGCCGCCGAGGACAAGGGCCTGCATCTTGTAGACGAAGACGTTCTTACCCAACGATCGCGCGGCGTCCTCGTCCTCGCGGACTGCTTTGAGCACGCGACCCCACGGGCTGTGTGTCAGAAGGTATACGAACCCGCACAGCAAGAGGACGAGCGACCAGCCGACCACCATCGACCACAGGTCGTCGCCGTAGAACTTCACCCCGAGGAAGGAGTACTGCTTCCCTGAATCGAACGGGCTGAGGTCCGTGAACGGGTCTGCGAAACCGAACAACCCGTTGGTGGATCCGGTGACGGAATCCGCAGCGGTGGAACGAAATACCAGCCGCAGGATCTCCGATGCGGCAATCGTGACGATGGCGAGGTAGTCGGCGCGTAGCCGCAGCGTCGGGATGCCGAGGACCAGGGCCAAGAGTCCCGCTAATGCGAGACCGACGAGAACGCCGAGCCACAGCGGCTGGTCATAGGTGACTGTCATGATTCCCACGCCGTAGCCACCGAGGAGTGCGAATCCGATCTGGCCGAAGTTCAGCAGTCCCGCGTAGCCGAAATGCAGGTTCAAGCCGATTGCGAGCAGTGCGTAGAAGATCGCCGACGGCCCGATCAGCTGGGCGAGCGAAACCTGTAGTGCTCCGATGATGTCCATGTCTCACCCGATCCTCTGTCGGCTGCCGAGAATGCCCTGAGGCCGGACTACGAGGATGACGATCAAGATGAGCAGTCCTCCGATGTACTTGAGGTCAGGGTTGATTACGAGCGTGGACAGTTGGACGAGAAGGCCGACGATCACACAACCGAGCAGCGCACCGTACGCGGTGCCGAGTCCACCGAGCGTGATTCCGGCGAACATCAGCAGTAGAAGCTTGAAGCCCATCTCCCACTGCACGCGCCCGCCGAGCTCGGAGATGGCGAACAGGATCCCGCCGAGGGCGGCGAGACCTCCGCCGAGACCCCAGACGAAGCGGATCACACGTTCGACGTCGATCCCGGATGACTCCGCGAGGTCACGGTTGTCGGAAACGGCGCGCATGGCCTTGCCGATGCGCGTCTTCTGTAGTAGCAGCGCGACGCTGACCAAGACGACGAGACTGATGACGATGGATACGAGATTGGCATCGGTGATCGCGATCGGACCCCACTGCCTCTGCACCTGGACTTGGTAGTCGTCGAACGGTTCCGTGCGGTCGGAAAAGAAGATGAGGATCAGGTAGCGCAGGGCAATCGCGAGACCGATCGACACCACGAGCTGCGCAATCAGTCCGGTCTTGCGTCGGCGCAAGGGTTTCCAGACAGCGGCGTTGTTCAGAAGGCCGATCAGGACGCCGACGATGATCGCGATGACAGAGGCCGCGATCAGCTGCATCCCGAACGTCACATTGACGACCCACGCCGCAACGGCACCAAGCGTCACCAGTTCGCCGTGCGCGAAGTTCGTCAGACCGGTGGTGCCGTAGATCAGGCTCAAGCCGACACCCGCGATGGCGATGATCAGACCGAACCGGAGCCCGTCGACGGTTTGCCGGATCAGCTTCTCGTAGAACGAGATGTCGGAACCGGTTCGTTCCTCTCCGAACAAGAAGATCACGGTGTTGGCACGACCGGCCACCACTTCTCGCTCCACGGTCTCTTGCACGCTCACGCCGTCGGGGAGCGATTCTTCGACGATCTCGAACGTGTAGGTGCCGGGAGCGAGATGAACCTCCCAGCGACCGTTGTCAGCTGAATCGGTGCGGGTGGATTCTTGCCCCGACGAGTCGAGGGCGCGCACTTCGACGCCGGCGAGACGGTCGCCGCCGTTGTTGAGGGTGCCGGTAACCCGGACCGCGTTCTCCGGGGGTGCGGTTTGCGCACTGGCGTCGAGGGGTGGCGGCGGGGTCGACTCCTGTGCCGCTGCGGGACCGCTGAATGTGATCGCAGCGACGAGGCTGAGCAGGAATAGGGCGAACACGCGGCCGAGGTACGGGGTTACCGGACCTCGTCTCGTGCTCATCCCTGGGGGTGTCGGTCGCGTACTCATTCTTGGGAGTCGCTTCCTTACGGTTGGGGCCACGAACAGGTCCTCCGGGTATGTCTAGTTGGTCGGGTCGTGCAGCGACGGACTGTCGAAAGCCCGTTCGCGACTTCCGGACTCTAGCGGCTCAGGTCGCGCGAAATCGGGTTCTCGGATTTCTGGCAAGTTTCTGTTGGGTTTCGAAGCGTCCGGCTGATCGCTGTCGTCCACGCTCCCTAGACTGGGCAATCGTGAGCCCCGCAACGACACCCCGGTCCACCACGTCCGTTACCTCCGGCGCAGCGGCGCCAGATGGTGACCGCCCCACCTTGATGCTTCTCGACGGTCACTCGTTGGCCTTCCGCGCGTTCTATGCACTGCCGGCAGAGAACTTCAAGACCCACAGCGGCCAGGTCACCAACGCGGTGTACGGGTTCACGTCGATGTTGATCAACCTGCTGCGCGATGAACAGCCCAGCCATGTCGCGGCGGCGTTCGATGTGTCGAGGCAAACCTTCAGGGCGGAGAAGTTCCCCGAGTACAAGGCGAATCGCAGCAAAGCACCGGACGAGTTCAAAGGTCAGGTGGAGATCACCAAGGATGTTCTCGGCGCGCTGGGCATTCCCGTCATGGCAGAAGAAGGCTTCGAGGCCGACGACATCATCGCGACACTGACCACCCAGGCGGAGGCGCTCGGGTACCGCGTTCTCGTGGTGACCGGTGACCGGGACTCGCTCCAGCTGGTCACCGACCAGGTGACGGTTCTGTACCCGAAGAAGGGTGTCTCGGACCTGGCCCGGTTCACCCCTGCGGCGGTGGAGGAGAAATACGGGCTCACACCAGCGCAGTACCCTGACTTCGCGGCTCTGCGGGGAGACCCGAGCGACAACCTGCCGGGCATCCCGGGCGTGGGGGAGAAGACCGCGACCAAGTGGATCAGGGAATACGGCGACCTCGTCGGCCTGGTCGACAACGTCGACAAGGTGCGCGGCAAGGTCGGCGACGCGCTGCGCGAGAATCTTCCGAACGTCCTCCTCAATCGGGAACTCACCGAGATGGTGCGCGACGTTCCACTTCCTTACACCCCGGACCAATTGATCCTCGCCCAGTGGGATCGTGACAGGATCCACGCACTGTTCGACGATCTCGAGTTCAAGGTGCTGCGAGACCGGTTGTTCGCGACACTCGCACCCGTAGAGGCCGAAGCGGAAGAGGGCTTCGAGGTGCGCGGCGGCGCGCTCGAACCCGGTGAGGTCGCCGACTGGCTGTCCGAGCACGCTTCGGGCGGCGATAGATCCGGAGTCTCCGTGGTTGGAACACGGACGCCGTACGGTGCCGACGTGACGGCGATAGCCGTCGCGGCCGCGGACGGCGAAGGCGCCTATATCGACACCGCGCGGGTCACACCCGACGACGAGAAGGCGCTCGGTGACTGGCTTGCCGATCCAGACAAGCCGAAGGCCCTGCACGAGGCGAAGTGGGCGATGCACGCGCTGCGCTCCCGCGGTTGGGTGCTCCGTGGACTCACGAGTGATACCGCGTTGGCGGCCTATTTGGTGAGGCCCGGCCAACGGACGTTCAATCTCGACGACCTGGCGCTGCGCTATCTGCGCCGAGAGCTTCGGGTGGAGGGGAACGTTGAGGAGCAATTGTCGCTACTGGACGACGCCGACAAGGTGGAGGCCGAAGCTGCGGAAGCTGAAATCCTAAGCGCGCGTGCCGTGCTCGACCTGGCGGCCGCACTCGACGTGGAACTGTCCGACATCGAGTCGAGCACCCTGCTCTCCGAAATCGAGTTGCCTCTGATGGAAGTTCTTGCAGACCTAGAGGCGTCAGGCATCGCGGTCGACGTCGATCACCTGCAGGATTTGCAGAGCCGTTTCGCCGCCCAGGTCTCCGAGGCGGCGGAGGCGGCCTACGGGGTCATAGGGAAGCAGATCAATCTCGGTTCACCCAAACAGCTGCAAGTCGTGCTCTTCGACGAACTGGAGATGCCCAAGACGAAGAGGACCAAGACCGGCTACACCACGGACGCCGATGCGCTGCAGAACCTGTTCGAAAAGACGTCGCACCCGTTTCTCGAGCATCTGCTCGCGCACCGAGACGCGACACGTCTGAAGGTGACCGTGGACGGTCTACTCAAGACCGTTGCCGAGGACGGCCGCATACATACGACGTTCAATCAGACGGTAGCGGCCACGGGACGGCTTTCCTCGACCGAACCCAATCTTCAGAACATCCCCGTCCGTACCGACGCGGGGCGTCAGATCCGCGACGGCTTCGTGGTCGGTGAGGGTTTCGATACCTTGCTGACTGCGGACTACAGCCAGATCGAGATGCGGATCATGGCTCACGTGTCCGGGGACGAAGGGCTGATCGAGGCGTTCAACACCGGAGAGGACTTGCACAGCTTCGTCGGTGCCCGCGCGTTCGGCGTGCCGATCGACGAGGTCACGCCCGAGCTGCGGCGCCGGGTGAAGGCAATGTCCTACGGTCTTGCGTACGGACTCAGCGCCTTCGGGCTCGCATCGCAGCTCAAGATCTCGACCGAAGAGGCCAGATCTCAGATGGAGGCTTACTTCGCGCGGTTCGGTGGCGTGCGCGACTACTTGCGCGAGGTCGTGGAACAAGCCAGGAAGGACGGTTTCACATCGACGCTGTATGGTCGCCGTCGCTATCTGCCCGATCTCAACAGTGACAACCGACAGCGGCGGGAAGTCGCGGAGCGGGCCGCGTTGAATGCCCCGATCCAGGGCACGGCCGCCGACATCATCAAGGTTGCGATGATCAACGTTGCACGCTCACTGCGTGAGGCGAGGCTGAAATCGCGCATGCTGCTGCAAGTTCACGACGAACTCGTGCTCGAGGTGGTCGAGTCGGAGCGTGACCACGTCGAGCAGCTGGTCCGTCATGAGATGTCCTCTGCCATCGAACTGTCGGTGCCGCTCGAGGTGTCCGTCGGTACGGGGCGCAGTTGGGACGCCGCCGCACACTAGGCGACGCCCCCGTCGTCCTATTCGGCCGGCGCTTGCTCGGCGATCTGCTTGCGCACCTCGTCCATGTCGAGGGCCTTTACCTGCGTGAGCAGATCCTCGAGCGCGGCAGGTGGCAGCGCACCCGGTTGGTTGAACACCAGTACACCCTCACGGAACGCCATGATGGTCGGGATCGAGCGGATGTTTGCCGCCGCCGCGATGCCTTGTTCTGCTTCCGTGTCTACCTTGCCGTGCACCACGTCGGGGTGCTTCTCCGACGAAGCCTCGAAAGTAGGAGCGAATGCGCGGCACGGTCCGCACCATGATGCCCAGAAGTCGACGAGAACCACGTCATTGTTGTTCACGGTCACATCGAAATTCTGTTGAGTCAGTGTCTTGGTGGCCACGAGCGTCCTTTCGATCGATGATGGTGTTGCTTGTGCAACGCCCGTTCACCCCCGATTCTTCCCTGCATGCCGATCAGGCGGTTCGTTCAGTGTCACGGAAGGCGCGTCGGTACGTCTGCGGGGTGGTACGACGCAGCCGCAGGAAATGCTGCCGCAGTACCGCCCCACTTCCGAATCCGACGCGGTCGGCGATCACGTCGACCGGCAGGTTCGAGTTCTCGAGGAAGTGTTGTGCGGCGAGGACCCGCTGATCGCGGAGCCAACGTGCTGGGGTGGAGCCCGTCTCGGCCTGGAACCGGCGCGCGAATGTGCGCGGTGACATGCTGGCCTTCGCTGCCATGGCGGTCACCGAGAGGTCGAGGGCCAGATGTTCGGTCATCCAGTCCAGCACCGGTCCGAGCGTGTCGGTCGCCGTAGCTGCCAGCGGCGTCGCCACGTATTGGGCCTGACCGCCGTCTCGGTGGGGCGGGACCACCATGCGGCGCGCGATGCCGTTGGCCACTGCGCTGCCCTGCGCCTTTCGCACGATGTGTAGGCACAGATCTATGCCCGCTGCGGTACCAGCGCTGGTCAGAACGGGGTCGTCGTCCACATAGAGGACGTTCGGATCGACCGTGGCGGCAGGATGGCGCTCAGCGAGTCGCTCGGTGTGCTTCCAATGTGTGGTGCACTTTCGGCCATCCAGGAGGCCTGCGGCCCCCAGCACATACGCGCCGCTGCAGAGGCTGGCAACCTTGGCGCCCCGGGCGACGGCGGCTCGGAGCTTGTCCAGAAGTGGATCCATGCACGAGTCGATGTCCACGCCGCGAACGTCGATGCAGTCTGCCAGGGTATAGGTCCCACCCGCAGGAACGATGACGAGATCGGCGTCATCGAGTTGATCGAGGTCGTAGGGAACATCGATTCCGTACCCGAAACGAGTGCGAATGGGCTCAGGTGAGCCTGCGACCAGGGAGAAATCGTAGGTGGGGAGTCCGTCGTCGGATCTGTCGACTCCGAACACCTCGCAGGCGACACCGAGTTCGAACGCCTCGGTGACAGGTAAGAGTGGGACGACAACCTTCTTCAACACCGCACCAGTATGGCGGAAAAATGTCGAACTGTGTCATTCCTGCCACTTTTCTCGCGGACGAGCAGAAGCCAGGCTCGAAGCATGGCGATCCTGGTTGTGATTCTCTTCGTGTTCCTGGCGATTGACGTGCTCGTGCTCACCGGCCGTACACCAGATACGCACAAAGATGTCACCCAGCACGGGGACTTCCGGTTTTGAGGGCGGGTCCGGCTGCGCAATATTCAGGTGCTGCGCTTGCGTGGGGTGCGAGCTTTTTCTTCATCAAGGTCGGGCTCGACGGCTTGTCGTTCGTTCAGGTCGTCCTGTGGAGGCTGGTTCTCGGGGTGCTCACCCTCGGCGTGGTTCTCGGTCTGACGCGGTCACGGTTGCCGAGTGATGCGGCGACGTGGGCGCATCTTTCCGTACTTGCCGTCGTGCAATGTCTCGTACCGTGGCTGCTGTTCAGTTGGGCCGAGCAGACAATCAGCTCCGGGCTGGCCAGCATCTACAACGCGACGACACCTCTGATGACGATGGCGTTGGCGTTGGCGTTGCTGCCAGGGGAGAAACTCACGGACGCAAAACTGTTCGGGCTACTGCTCGGATTCGCGGGTGTGCTCGTGGTGTTGGCTCCGTGGCAAATAGCGTCCGTGGGCAGTGTCCAGGCCCAGCTCGCGTGCCTGGGGGCGACTGCCTCTTACGGTGTCGCACTGGTATATCTGCGCCGATTCATACTTCCGCGCGGTATCGGCGCACCCACCGTCGCCTTCGTGCAGGTTCTGGTTGCAGCGTTGGTGTTGCTCGCCGTTTCGCCCTGGGCGGCGAATACTCCAATGAACCTGACGCCCGCGATAGTTGCGTCGATGATCGGGCTCGGGGTGTTCGGCACCGGGCTGGCGTTCGTCTGGAACACCAATGTGGTGCGTGATTGGGGTCCGACAGTCGCGTCCACCGTGACATACCTGACGCCGCTGGTCGGGGTGGTGCTCGGCGCGATTGCGCTCGGAGAGAGCATCTCCTGGAACCATCCTGTAGGTGGACTTGCGGTCATTGCAGGAATTGTTGTCACGCAACGCTATTCGCGAAGAGTCACGAATACGACGGTCGTAAAAGCGAAGTGATCACGGGGGTGCGGTGAGGATCCACTCGCGTTTGGCGTCCCCATCCCATCTGCGCATCACGGATGCGTGGCCGACGATGTCGCCACCGTCGAGTAGTCGCGCGGCATCCGGGATCTGGTCGGCTGGGAGTCGCCGTGCGAGGGTCACGTGCGGTGTCCATTCCCCGGGCCGGATGTGTGGTGGGACTTTCGTGGCTTGCTCCGCGAGGTCGAAGACCTTCCGGTGCAGAGACAACAACGCCTTCGACGGCACCACCAGCCGTGAGAGGGTCACGTACCGGCTGCTGCCGAACACCACGAGGCCGCCCAGCCGGATGTGAAACGAAGGCGTGGCGATTTGCCTGCGGAGGAGTTCGTCGATCTCAGTCGGGATGTGGCGGGCCACGAACAGGGTGACATGTGGTCGATTCGATATCGCACGAACGCGGGTTCGGCTGGGTAGCCCCGCATCCCACAGACGTTGCCATTCGGCGCGAACGGCTACGTCGGTTTCCTCGTCGAACAGCAGTTCCACCGACTGGACCATGGTAGGAAATCATGGCCCCATGAGCAGTGTGACGGCAAACATTTGCGGAGACTGGGTGTCGTCGAGTCACGTGGAAGCCTTATCGAGACTTTGGGCACACCGCGCTCGGTGTGCCGACCGATAGCCTGGTCAGAGTGTTCCGTTTCAGGATCCCGCGACATTCGATGGCGACCACGGATGTTTTTCGGTGAGCGCGAAGCGGGTCTGTCGGTTGTGCATGAGCCGTCGGAGACGTTTGCCGGTCAGAGGCCGCCGCCGTGTTCGCGGATGTGTTGGAATGCTGATGCCACAGCCGGGTTGTGACGATCAACCGGAACGGAGGACGACCCACCAGGTTTTCGCACGTAGGATTCCCACGGCCGGGAGGAAGTCAAGTAGCCTTCCGTTCGAGAATTTCAGTTCGGCGATCGAGAGTTTCTCCTTCGCCGCAGTTCGTTCGATGCACCACTATTTCTTGGAGGACATGGCAGTGACTGGTCGATCCGTCATTAAGCGAGGCCGAGTTACCCGCAACCTCGGGGTGCTGGTGGGTGCCAGTGCTCTGCTGCTCGCGGGGTGCGTGTCCAACACCGAGGGTGGCGTGCCTGACGGGGGCGAAATCCCGGAGGTGAGCAAGGTCGACGCGATCGCGGCCCAGTTGCCCGAGGAGATCGCCTCGGATGGCGAGATCATCGTCGGCGTCAATGTTCCATACGCTCCCAACGAGTTCAAGGATCCGAGCGGCAAGATCGTCGGCTTCGATATCGACCTCATGGATGCCGTCGGGAAGGTACTCGGTGTGACGCCGGTCTTCACCGAGGCCGACTTCGACAAGATCATTCCGTCGGTGCAGGCCGGCAGCTACGACTTGGGCGCGTCCTCGTTCACAGACACCTTGGAACGTGAGGAGTCGGTGGACTTCGTCACCTATTTCAGCGCCGGGGTGCAGTGGGCCCAGGCCGCAGGCGGATCGGTGGATCCGAACAATGCCTGCGGGCTGCGGGTCGGCGTGCAGACGACCACCATCGAGGACATCGAAGAAGTACCCGCCAAGAGCGCGGCGTGTGTCGCAGCCGGTCAGCCGCCGATCGACATCGTCAAGTTCGATAGTCAGGACGATGTGGCCAATGCGCTCACACTCGGCAGGATCGACGCGATGTCCGCAGACTCCCCGGTCACCGGCTACGCGATCGCGCGGAGCGAGGGAAAGCTCGAAGCAGCCGGAGAGATTTTCGACGCACAGCCCTATGGCTGGCCCGTCGCGAAGGGCTCGCCTTTGGCGGAGGTTCTGCAGCAAGCTCTTCAGCATCTGATCGACGACGGCACCTACGCGCAGATCGCGCAGAACTGGGGCGTCGAGCAGGGTGTCATCACAACTTCTCAGATCAACGGCGCGACGAGCTGAACGGTTGAACAGTGTCTGATTCGGAGTACACGCCCGCAGGGTCGGTGGGCGCGACGAACGAGGAACCGGAGCCGATCAAGGCTGTCCCGCTGCGTCGTCCCGGTCGATGGATTGCCGCGATCGTCGTGGGTGCGCTGCTGGCCCTGTTCGTCTACGGAGCACTGACCAACGAGGCGTACCGGTGGGACATCTACGCACGCTACCTGTTCGACGAGCGGATCTCCGCTGCGGCGTGGAAAACCATTCAGCTCACCGTCCTGGCGATGGCGATTGCCATCGTGCTGGGTGTGATCCTCGCGGTGATGCGGTTGTCGTCGAATCCCGTGTTGAAGACTGTTGCGTGGGTCTACTTATGGGTCTTCCGTGGCACCCCGGTATACGTGCAGTTGGTGTTCTGGGGATTGTTTCCGGCCATCTACAAGCAGTTGGATCTCGGTATCCCGTTCGTCCACCAGTTCGTGCACATCGACCTGCAGGGACTGAACGCGGCCTTCCTGTTCGCGATAATCGGCCTCGGGCTGAACGAGGCCGCCTACATGGCCGAGATTGTCCGGGCCGGCGTGAACTCGGTGGGCGAGGGGCAGACCGAGGCGTCAGTGGCGCTCGGCATGACCTGGTCGCAGACCATGCGGCGAACGGTCCTGCCACAGGCCATGCGTGTGATCATCCCGCCCACGGGCAATGAGCTGATCGGCATGCTCAAGACGACATCGCTGGTCTCCGCTATTCCATATACCCTCGAATTGTACGGCCGTACCAGAGATATCTCCGGGGCCAACTTTCAGCCGATTCCATTGTTGATGGTTGCCGCCACCTGGTATCTCGCCATCACGAGCGTGCTGATGATCGGCCAGTACTACCTGGAGCGATACTTCTCCAAGGGCGCGACCCGCGAGCTGACGACGCGACAGTTGCAGGCCCTCGCCGACGCGGAGGGTAAGCCACTCATAGTCGAACCCGGCACCGCCCACTTGCCGGATGCACCCGGAGGGGAACGAAAATGACGCCGATGGTCAAGGCGGATCGGGTGTGCAAGAACTTCGGCGCACTCGAGGTACTCAAGGGTGTGTCGCTCGAAATCGATCGGGGTCAGGTCCTGTGCCTGGTCGGCCCGTCCGGATCGGGTAAGTCGACGTTCCTGCGCTGCATCAACCACCTCGAGCAGGTCAACGCGGGGCGGTTGTATGTCGACGGCGAGATCGTGGGCTACGCCGAACGGCACGGAAAACTCCACGAACTGCATCCGCGTGCTGCGGCGAAGCAACGCCGCGGCATAGGCATGGTGTTCCAGCACTTCAATCTCTTCCCGCACCGGACAGCGCTGGAGAACATCATCGAGGCGCCCACGCAGGTGAAGCGGATGAACAAGAAGAAGGCCATCGAACGCGCGCGGGCGCTGCTCGAGCAGGTCGGGTTGAGCGAGAAGGCGGACGCTTATCCGGCGCAACTGTCTGGCGGCCAGCAGCAACGCGTTGCCATCGCCCGCGCGCTTGCAATGGATCCCAAGCTGATGTTGTTCGACGAGCCGACTTCCGCTCTCGACCCAGAATTGGTCGGAGAGGTACTCGGCGTAATGAAAGATCTCGCCGCGGGCGGCATGACCATGGTCGTCGTGACCCATGAAATAGGCTTCGCACGGGAGGTGGCCGACCGCCTGGCGTTCATGGATGCCGGCGTGATCGTCGAATCGGGCAAACCCAACGAGTTGCTGACCAATCCGCAGCACGAACGTACGAAGGCGTTTCTCTCCAAGCTGCTCTGACGAGGCGTCCTCGAGTACTTCGTGGGCCTTGCAAGGTCACGGAGTGCTCGAGGGCTTGCGGCAACTGAAGATGGCGGTCCCGGGGAATAGTTGCCCGCGCAGCGGACTCCACTGGCCCCACTCGCGCTCGAGCCACTCGGGCCACTCCGGCTCGATGATGTCGCGGATCTCGAGCCCCGCCGCTACGATCTCACGGACCCGGTCGCCGAGGGTCCGGTGATGCTCCACGTACGTGGGTACACCGTCGTCATCGACCTCCACGTAGGGCGTGCGATCGAAGTAGGGGAGAGTGGCGGTCAGTCCCCGCGGGCCCGGATCGTCCGGAAAGATCCAGCGGATCGGGTGGTTGACCGCGAATACCCAGAGTCCTCCGGGGCGAAGAACTCGCGCAACCTCGAGCATTACCTGCTGTGAGTCCGCAACAAACGGAACTGCACCAAAAGCCGAACACGCTATGTCGAAACTGGAGTCTGCAAAAGGCAGGTGTTCAGCCCCCGCCTGCACGAGCGGCACTGTTGCCCCTCCCACCCGCATCGCCTGGGCGCCTCGGGTCAACATCGACATCGACAGATCGAGTCCGACGGCCCGAGCGCCTCGAGCCGCCAGCCAACGCGCGCACGGTGCGGACCCGCAACCGACTTCGAGGATGTCCTTTCCCGCCACCTCACCGAGAAGGTGGTGATCGCCTTCGTGAAGGCCTTCCGGGCACCAAACGAACTCGCCATCCCGCGCGTCGACGCCGAGGAACTCGCCGTGCGCGCGGTGGTAGTCGTCGGCGTCAGCGTCCCACCAGGCGCGACTCGCACGTTCGCTGGTTTCGGAATCGACGCGGACTCGGCCGACCGCGGCGGTTCCGAGGACTGAATTTGCCGCGCCGTGACGGTCGTCTTCGGGCGAGAAGGGTGATCCGGCGGAGTGAGAATCGGGCATGGGGGACAGACTAGAGCGCGAGGACGTGCCCGGGTTTGCCCAGCTTGCCCCAAGGCGCGTAGCCTATTGCACGCAAGTGTCTACGTGTGCGACATCGGATTCGGTTCAGTTCGAGATTGTTCTGTTCCAATCGGGTGTCGTTCGCTGCACTCAGGGTGGCCTGATTCGGCGGGTATGTTTCGTCGGTTCAGGTTGCTAGTCCGACAGAACACCATCAACCGACCACAACCCGTCCGGAGCAACTCAACACATGCCCTCCACCACCGTGACCTCGCCGCAGGTCGCCGTCAATGACATCGGCTCCGCCGAGGACTTCCTCGCCGCCATCGACGCTACGATCAAGTACTTCAACGATGGCGACATCGTCGAAGGCACCATCGTCAAGGTCGATCGGGACGAGGTTTTGCTCGACATCGGTTACAAGACCGAAGGCGTCATCCCCTCTCGTGAGCTCTCCATCAAACACGACGTAGACCCCAACGAGGTCGTCTCCGTGGGAGATGAGGTCGAAGCTCTCGTCCTCACCAAGGAGGACAAGGAAGGCCGACTGATCCTGTCGAAGAAGCGTGCTCAGTACGAGCGCGCTTGGGGCACCATCGAGGAGCTCAAAGAGAAGGACGAGGCAGTCAAGGGCACCGTCATCGAGGTTGTCAAGGGCGGTCTGATCCTCGACATCGGCCTTCGCGGCTTCCTTCCTGCTTCGCTCGTCGAGATGCGGCGGGTCCGTGACCTCCAGCCGTACGTCGGCAAGGAGATCGAGGCCAAGATCATCGAGCTCGACAAGAACCGCAACAATGTGGTCCTCTCACGTCGTGCATGGCTCGAGCAGACGCAGTCCGAGGTTCGCAGCGAGTTCCTGAACCAGCTGCAGAAGGGCCAGGTCCGCAAGGGCGTTGTTTCCTCCATCGTCAACTTCGGTGCCTTCGTGGACCTCGGCGGCGTCGACGGCTTGGTGCACGTGTCCGAGTTGTCCTGGAAGCACATCGACCACCCGTCCGAGGTCGTCGAGGTCGGCACCGAGGTCACTGTCGAGGTTCTCGACGTCGACTTGGATCGCGAGCGCGTTTCCCTGTCGCTCAAGGCCACGCAGGAAGACCCGTGGCGTCAGTTCGCCCGCACCCATGCCATCGGCCAGATCGTCCCCGGCAAGGTCACGAAGCTGGTTCCGTTCGGTGCCTTCGTGCGCGTCGAAGAAGGAATCGAAGGCCTCGTCCACATCTCGGAGCTGGCCGAGCGCCACGTAGAGGTTCCGGACCAGGTTGTCGGCGTCGGCGACGATGCACTCGTCAAGGTCATCGACATCGACCTCGAACGTCGCCGGATCTCGCTGTCGCTGAAGCAAGCGAACGAGGACTACAACGCCGAGTTCGATCCGTCGAAGTACGGCATGGCGGACAGCTACGACGAGCAGGGCAACTACATCTTCCCCGAGGGATTCGATCCCGAGACCAACGAATGGCTCGAGGGCTTCGACAAGCAGCGTGAAGAGTGGGAGAACCGCTACGCCGAGGCTGAGCGTCGCCACAAGATGCACACCGCCCAGATGGAGAAGACGGCCGCAGACGAGGCCGCCGAGGCTGCCACTGCTGCCGCCGGCTACTCCTCGGAATCGGGTGGCGAAGAGGCCGACGCAGCTGCAGCGCCCGCCGCATCGGCGTCCGAGGCTGCTGGTGGATCGTTGGCCAGCGATGCACAGCTCGCCGCTCTGCGCGAGAAGCTGTCCGGCAACGCCTGACGAATTCGGCTGACACCTTTCGTTAAGCCAAAGACCCCGCCCCTGAATTTGCAGGGGCGGGGTCTTTTCTGTATGTGGACCCTCCGGAATGTGGGCTGCTGTGGATGGATGCAACACTGGGGAGCGTGTTGAGAATCGGCCTCACTGGAGGCATAGGAGCCGGGAAGTCCACGGTGTCGAAGATCCTTGCCGACCTCGGGGCCGTCATCGTCGACGCTGACCTGATAGCGAGGGAGGTCGTCGAACCCGGAACCCCTGGCCTCGCAGCCCTCACCGACCGATTCGGCGAGGACATCCTGACAGAGGGCGGGGCACTGGACCGTCAGGCCCTGGCCGCACGGGCTTTCGCCGACGAAGAATCTCGGCTGGCGCTGAACTCGATAGTCCACCCCCTTGTCGGCGCGCGCACGATGGAGATCATCGAGTCGGTTCCTGAGGACGCGGTGCTCGTTCAGGACATCCCATTGCTCGTCGAGGGTCAGATGGGCGCTGCCTTCCATTTGGTGCTCATCGTGTGCGTCGAAGCCGAAGAGCGCGTGCGGCGCCTCGTCGGTTCGAGGGGGATGCTCGAGTCCGACGTGCGGTCCCGCATCGCTGCCCAGGCTGACGACACTCAGCGGCGGATTGCAGGCGATATCCTGCTCGACAACAATGGGGCTCCGGATTCGCTGGAGCCGAAGATCCGTGAGTTGTGGGCCGAGCGTCTCGTGCCGTTCGAGTCCAACATTCGTTCTCGGACCGTCGTGAGTGCCCTGCCTGTGCTCGTTCCGGCCAATCCGCAATGGCCCGAGCAGGCGCGTCGGCTCATCGCTCGGCTCGAGCTCGCGTGCGGCGATCGGGCTTTGCGTATCGACCACATCGGCTCGACCGCTGTTGACGCACTGCCCGCCAGAGATGTCATCGATATTCAGATCACTGTTGCGAGCCTGGAGATCGCAGATGACCTCGGCGAATCCCTCGCCGCCGCAGGTTTTCCGCGGATCGAGAACGTCACGGCGGACGACCCTAAACCGGCGTACCAGGGAGGGGAGACCGACCCGGCGTTGTGGGGCAAGCGAATTCATGGAGCGGCAGATCCGGCACGGCCGGCCCGCATTCACCTCCGCGTCGCAGAGTGGCCCGGACAGCGCTTCGCGCTCGTGTTCCGGGACTGGCTCCGCGCCGACGCTGAGGCTCGCGCCGAGTACTCTGCGATCAAGAGGGCCGCGGCCGCCAAAGCCGCCTCATGCTCGTCCGACAAGGAAGCGGTCGAGTCCTACGTCGAAGGGAAGGCGCCGTGGTTCGACCGTGCCTACGACCGGGCGTGGCACTGGGCGGAGCAGACGGGGTGGTCGCCGTAGGCGTCAGCGCCAATCGATCGGCATCCCCAGTGACTCCAGCCAGCGGCCGAGGTCGTGACCGTGGGCGGCGATCCCGTCGATTGCCGTCGCGGCCGACAGCACGGCCTGCTCTGCGGTAGCCGCATCCAGCAGGCTCGTTCTGCACGCTTCCATGAGTTCGTCGACATCGAGGAGTTCGGTGTCACGGCCGGTTCGGATGACGAGGTCGAGATAGTGGTCCTCGGATTTCCAGACCCGATCGCCGCGGGTGAAGGTGCCGATGTCCACGTAGTGATCCTGATCGCGCTGGTGATAGGGGTGGTAGTGGAAGATCGAGGCACGGATTCCGAGGTCGGGGAGCAGCCACGACTCGAGATAGTGGAACTGCGGGTGATCGGATGACCTAGCCATGTAGAGCCCCCACGGTTCGACGCGGTAGTGATCGACCGACCGAATGAAGCCCTTCGGATCCGTGTTGGTGCGTTCCTGCAGGTCGAAGTACTCGATCTTCGGTGCGTGAATGCGGCGACCAGCGTCTCCCATGGGGGGAAATCTACCGGGAATGTTGCCCGTCGGCGCTTGGCCGGTGAGGGTGTCGGTGCTTGCGCCTAGCCTGGTTGTATGGCGTTTGCATCCGAGCATCCCGTGGTGGCACATTCCGAGTTCCGTCCGATCAGTGACATCGAACGGGCGGAGGGACAGTTCGAAGTGGTCAGTGACCACAAACCGGCAGGCGACCAACCGACGGCCATCGCCGACCTCGAGCGGCGCATCAGAGCGGGCGAGAAGGACGTGGTTCTGCTCGGGGCAACGGGTACCGGCAAGTCTGCGACCACAGCCTGGCTCATCGAGAAGGTTCAGCGACCAACGTTGGTGATGGCGCCCAACAAGACCCTTGCTGCGCAACTCGCCAACGAACTGCGAGACATGCTGCCGAACAACGCCGTCGAGTACTTCGTCTCGTACTACGACTACTACCAACCCGAGGCCTACATCGCGCAGACGGACACCTACATCGAGAAGGACTCGTCGATCAACGATGATGTCGAACGATTGCGGCATTCCGCGACCTCGAACCTGCTCTCGCGTCGGGACGTCGTCGTAGTGGCGTCCGTATCATGCATCTACGGCCTCGGAACTCCGCAGTCGTACCTCGACCGTTCGGTGCAACTCGAGGTCGGCGTGGAGGTACCCCGCGATGCACTGCTGAGATTGCTCGTCGACGTGCAGTACACCCGCAACGATCTGGCGTTCACTCGAGGTTCCTTCCGGGTGCGCGGTGACACGGTCGAGATCATTCCCTCGTATGAGGAGCTGGCGGTGCGCATCGAGTTCTTCGGTGACGAGATCGAGGCGTTGTACTACCTGCATCCCCTCACGGGAGACGTTGTGCGTCAGGTTGATTCGGTGCGAATCTTCCCTGCAACGCACTATGTCGCCGGTCCCGAGCGGATGGAACGCGCCGTCAAGGACATCGGGGCCGAACTCGAGGAGAGGCTCGCGGATCTCGAGAACAGGGGCAAACTCCTCGAGGCGCAGCGGCTGAGGATGCGCACCGAGTATGACCTCGAGATGATCAAGCAGGTCGGATTCTGCTCCGGCATCGAGAACTACTCACGCCACATAGACGGGCGCGCGGCAGGCACGCCGCCGGCGACGCTGATCGACTACTTCCCCGAGGATTTCCTCCTCGTCATCGATGAATCGCATGTGACGGTCCCACAGATCGGGGCGATGTACGAGGGCGACATGTCGCGCAAGCGAAATCTCGTCGAGTTCGGCTTCCGGTTGCCGTCCGCCACCGACAATCGTCCATTGACCTGGGAGGAGTTCACCCAGCGGATCGGGCAAACGGTGTATCTGTCGGCGACACCCGGTGCGTACGAACTAGGGCAGTCAGGCGGCGAGTTCGTCGAGCAGGTGATCCGCCCTACCGGCTTGGTCGATCCCGAAGTCATCGTGAAGCCCACCAAGGGACAGATCGACGATCTGATACACGAGATCCGCGAGCGCCAAGACCGCGACGAGCGGGTCCTGGTGACCACTCTGACAAAGAAGATGGCCGAAGATCTCACCGACTATCTTCTCGAACTCGGCATCCGGGTTCGGTACTTGCACTCGGATATCGATACCCTCCGACGGGTCGAGTTGCTGCGACAACTTCGACTCGGCGAGTACGACGTGCTGGTGGGCATCAACTTGCTGCGTGAGGGCCTGGACCTCCCCGAGGTGTCGTTGGTGGCCATTCTCGATGCAGACAAGGAAGGCTTCCTTCGAAGCTCCACAAGCCTCATTCAGACGATCGGGCGTGCGGCACGCAACGTGTCCGGACAGGTTCACATGTACGCCGACAAGATCACCGACTCGATGCAGAACGCTATCGAGGAGACAGAGAGACGCCGCGCAAAACAGATCGCCTACAACAAGAAGATGCGCGTCGATCCGCAACCCTTGAGGAAGAAGATCGCCGACATCCTCGATCAGGTCTATGAGGAGGCCGAGGACACGGCCGTGGGTGCCGAGGTGGGTGGATCTGGACGAAACGCCACACGGGGTCGCCGCGCCCAGGGTGAGGCCGGTCGTACGATCAGCGCTGGGGTCTACGAGGGCCGTGACGCAAAGTCGATGCCAAGGGCCGAGTTGGCCGACCTGGTCAAGGAATTGACCGACCAGATGATGAACGCGGCCCGCGACCTGCAGTTCGAGCTCGCCGGTCGACTCCGAGACGAGATCGCCGACTTGAAGAAGGAACTGCGTGGCATGGACGCGGCCGGCCTGAAGTAGCGCCGGCGCGGCCCGGTACCGTTCTCGAGCATGGATGCGGGCAGCGCACGGCACTAGTTTGCGAGGTCGGATTGAGACGGGGTAGAGCCATCTACGATCGCGTCGGCCAGCGTTTTCCCCACAAATGGCGCCATTTTGAACAGATTGTCGCCGTAGAAGGCAAGAATGCTGCCCTGCCGTAGGATATGGAACCCGTCTCCCAGGTTCGGGTGTGTGCAGTAGACCCTTCCGATTTCGGTGGGGTCCACTCGATCGAGAGTAGTTGCGACATAGTCTTGGACAACCCGGGCTGAGGCCTTCTCCGCGTGATCGCGGCCGACCTCCCAGGCCACATCATCGGGCGGCATGTGAGCACCGACGGCCCACTGCCCAGGGGTGTTTTCGTGTTGATATGTGCTGATCCCGTCCAGCGGCTTGTCGATCCAGCACTGAGGACTCTCGACGCCCACGTTCAAGCGGAATGTCAGCCGTAGGGTGTGTTGCATTTCGCTGGGTGTATGCATACCGACTTGCGCCGCGAGTTCGGGTGTTCCTGCTCCCGCCGCAATGATTGTGGCGTCGAAGTCGGTGTGGCTGCTCTCAGTCCAGATTCGAACACCGTGAGCAAGGTGCTCGAGCGCATGGACTTGCTCGAGATGTATTGAAGCTGCCGTTGCGCCAGTCAACAAGTTCCTGACTCTGTCGACGTCGATGACTCCGCCACTGAGGTCGACAAGGGCGAGACTGGGTGGCTTCCGGGTCGGAAGGCGGAGGGTGTTCGATGACGACGACGCGATCTCATATTTCGCGCCCGCGGCGGCCATGCTGGATGCCCAAGGCTCCAATTCTCCGCCGCTGATGACCGTTCCACAGTCACTTATGATTGGCCCCTCGCCCATTTCCCACTGAGCAAATAAGGCACGCGATTTCGATGCAATGGTGACGAGCTCGGGCTCTTGGTGAGCCAATCGGAATATTCGCGACGAGCCCAGTGAGCGTTCCAACATCGGCCGGCGCTTTTCGAAGCACCTTACGGTTTGATTCGACTGGAGTAGGTAGTAAGTAGTTGCCAGTCCGATTACGCCGCCCCCGACTACAGCTACTCGCATGCCACACCCGAATCGCCACTACCCCCGAGCCGACGTTGCGTGAGTCTCGGTGCCGCACGGCTGCCGAATTGGCGAAAGTGCATGTCTTGCGAGGAACGGCAATACATATCTGCACGATACGTGACCCCGGGCGGGCAGAGCGCCGTCGATATTGACTGGCAGGGCTGCGGCCTGCAGTTTCACGCGTTCAGGACCAGCCCGCCGGCCCATTTCGCGGCCTGTTGTCGGCAGGTCCGGGTGATGCCTGTGGGTTCGGGAAGATTCGGACGACATCGACTCTGAGCCTGTTCGGTCCGAGAGTTGGCCTGTCCCGCCGATGTCCGGGCATGTCCTGCAAATGCATTTGCCCCTTACCGATACCGTTAGGGACAGCGCAGTAGCTGCAGGGTCCAGCCATTCCGTGCGCCGGATCCTGTATATCGACCAAGGCAACAGTCGGTCCACCGTGCAGACGGTTGACCGATCATCGCGAACGTGGAGGAATGAATGAGCGCCTACCAGACCGTAGTCGTGGGAACCGATGGCTCTGAGTCGTCTTTCCTGGCCGTAGAGAAGGCTGCTTCCATCGCAGGAGACGCCGGCGCCAAACTGGTTATCGCGTGCGCATATTATCCGGCTGATCCCAAGGACATCAGCCATGACGCTGATGCGCTCGGTGACGAGGCGTATCAGATCACGGGCTCGGCGCCGACGTACGACATCCTGCGCACGGCAAGAGAGCGTGCTCACGCGGTGGGCGCCAAGGATGTCGTAGAGCGGGCGATAGTCGGTGAGCCGGTGGACTCGCTGTTGAGTCTGGTCGAAGAGGTCGAGGCGGGACTTCTGGTGGTCGGAAACCGTGGGCTCAACACTCTGACCGGGCGGCTCCTGGGGTCCGTTCCATCGGACGCGGCTCGCAAGTCCACGTCCGACGTTCTGATCGTGCATACGGTTCGCTGACGCACACTTTCGACCAGCTGTGGTGCGTCGCGGGGATCAGGTTTTAGGCGATCGAGTCTCTGCGGCGCACGGATGTCACGACCACGGTGTGGCTTCTGCAGGAACCAGATCGGACAGTACCTCGGGCAGCGGTCGGGTGTGAAGGACACCGAGGCGTTGTGTGGCGCGGGTCAGCGCGACGTAAAGGTCGTTCACCCCCCGCGGCGACTCGTCGAGGATGTCTTGAGGTTCTGCGATGAACACAGAATCGAACTCCAACCCCTTCGCATCTCGCACGGTGAGGACGCTGACGGTGTCGGACGCCAGATCGGCAAGTTCGGCGGCGAGTCCGCGACTGGCGATCAGAGCGGTCGTGCCCGGGTGATCCACGTGAGAGACGCACGTGCGCAGGGTATCTGTCATGAGGTCGGCAGAGACCTGTAAGGACCATGGCGACGATCCGGACTTTCGAACCGACCGCGGTACGGCCTGCTCCGGATCGATCGCGGTGAGCAGCCGCTGCGCCGGCGCCATGATCTCCGCCGGCGTGCGGTAGTTCACGGTGAGTTCGGTGAGTTTCCAACGGTTCGCCACATACGGTTCCAGAATTCGCTGCCACGAGGTCGTTCCGGCCGGATCACCCGTCTGTGCCGTGTCTCCGACAAGGGTCATCCAGTGATTCGGTATGCGGCGCATCAGCATTCGCCATGCCATTTCCGAGAGCTCTTGAGCCTCGTCGACGATGACGTGACCGTAGGTCCAGGTACGATCACCGGCCGCACGTTCCGCAGTGGTTCGATGCTGTCCTACATCGTGACGCTGCGCCAACTGGCTGGCGTCGATGAGGTCGTATGCCATCAGGATCTCGGGATCCAGCTCGTCTTCGAGATCCTGTGGCGCCGAACCGGTCAAGATGTCGAGTGCGCCCTGTGCGTCTGCGATCTGCGCCCTCCACTGTCGGCGAGCAAGTTCACGCTCGGCGGCATCGTCGACTCCGAGTAGTTCCGCAAGTTCGTCGAGAAGGGGCGCATCGGCGGCACTGAAGCCGCGAGTGGCGGGTCGATGCAGCAGCGCTCGGTGGGATTCGGTCAAGTTCGGTGCGGCGTCGGCCAGCCTCTTCGGTGAAGCCAACAACTCGGTGAGAACCTGCTGCGGCGACAATTCGGGCCAGAAGGAGTTGATTACCTCCATGATCTGCGGATCCTCGCGCATCTCGTCCCGAATATCGGCGATGTCGTCCCGGCTCAGCAGATTTCCACCGTCGACGACGTTGGCGCCCAGTGTGTCGGCGAGTTGCTGGGCCAGCGCATCGACGACCGCGGAGACGAATATCGGGCGAGCCAGGTTGTGCGGGCGCCGGGACGACCGCGCCCGACCCCGCGCGCGAGTGACGACCTTACGGTCCAGGGTGATCCGGTAGGAATCAAACGTGAGTTCGACGGGACGCGGCGGCACTTCCTGCCGATCCCGTACCGCCTTCTTCAGAACGTCCAGTATGTCTAGAGAACCCTTGATCTCGCTGGACTCCAGGCTGTCCTCGACCGTGGCACGGACACCGGGATAGAGGTTGCCGATCGTCGACAGCAGCACACCCGTCTCGCCGAGCGAGGGTAGTACCTGGCTGATGTAGTCGAGGAACTTCGCGTTTGGACCGATGATGAGTACGCCGGACTTCGCGAGTTGCCGGCGGTATGTGTACAGGAGGTATGCGGCACGGTGTAGGGCGACCGCAGTCTTGCCGGTGCCGGGGCCACCCTGTACTACCAGCACGCTCTTGTGTTCGGACCGGATGATGGCGTCCTGCTCACTCTGGATCGTCTCGACGATGTCGTGCATCTGGCCCGTTCGCGCGGCGTTCAGCGCTGCAAGCAATGCGCTCTCGCCCGCAACCCCGTCGGAACCTGTGACGGCGCCCGCGGCCTCCGCTGCCGCCAGATCCAGGTACTCGTCGTTGACCGCAGTCACGCGTCGACTCCGGGTGCGAATGTGCCGTCGACGCGAGACGCCGTCGGGGGCCGCGGGGGTGGCGAGGTAGAACGGGCGCGCAAGTGGTGCACGCCAATCGAGCAGCAGTGTCTCGTAATCGTTCTCCTCGTCGAGGATGCCGAGACGCCCGATGTAGCGGCTTTCTCCGTCGAGGTCGATCCGCCCGAAGCAGAGCCCGTTTTCGGCGGCGTCGTACTTGGCGAGATCTTCGGTGTAGAGCTGGTTGAAGGATTCCCGCTCGCTCCGAGCCTGGGGGGTCCCGCCGCTTTCGAGCAGCACACGGCTGAGCCTGGCCGCCGCGTACCGGCGAAGGGCATCGAGTCGGGCGTAGAGCATTGTCACGTATTGCTGCTCGAGCTCGCGCTCGTCATGCGACGTGTCCTCATCGGGCAAGGGGGCTCCTCGACTGGTTCTGCTGCAGATCCGATCGGCTGCAAAAGTGCCTGAACAGTCTAGTCGGCCGGAGGGGTCTACCGCCCGAGTCGCAGGTCGGCGATCGCTTCCAGTCGAGCAAGATCGCGTCGCGTGGTGGACCCGGACATCAGGTTCGCGGAAGACTGCGCGGCAGGCGCGCCCATCACTTACAAGAACACTCGGTCGGTTCGGCCCAGTGGCAAGTTGTGTGTCCGTGTTCTTCCCGTCACACGGGATTAAGCTTGACATCTGGGGCCTATTGTGCAGCCGATTTCCTCGGCACGGGCGAAGTGGAGCTTCGCGACCGTGTGACGCTGTTGACTTTGTCGGTGAGTCCCATCACATATGTCGACAGTTCATTTGCTCGGGATCCATACTCCCATAGCAAAAGTCGCCAGACGAAACTCGAGGACTTGGCAACTCCGGCAGCAGGTGTACTCTGCTGCGCACACGGAAATCGCCGATAACTTTGGAAGCGCCCAATGGGTACGGCGACTCAAGCGGCACCCGGTGTCTGCGTCGAGCGAAAGGCAACGAACGACAGTGGAACGTCAACGAGAGGCGTGGTCGGGACGGACCGTGTTCATCCTGGCCGCGATCGGCTCCGCCGTCGGTCTGGGTAACATCTGGAGGTTCCCGTACGTTGCCTACACGAACGGCGGCGGCGCCTTCATCGTCCCGTATCTTGTCGCGCTCCTGACCGCGGGAATTCCATTCCTGTTCCTGGACTATGCCCTCGGTCACAAGTTCCGGGGCTCACCGCCCTTGGCGTTCCGCCGGCTGCACAAGCGTGCCGAAGCCATTGGGTGGTGGCAGGTCGGCATCTCCTTCGTCATCGGTGTGTATTACGCCGTAATCGTCGCGTGGGCGATCCGGTACTTCTTCTTCTCATTCAATGAAGCATGGGGTGACGACCCGGGAACGTTCTTCTCGAGCGACTTCCTGAATCAGAACGGTGACGCGACGGTCTCATTCGACTTCGTCCCCGGCGTCGCATTCCCGCTGCTGGTGGTATGGGTTCTGACGTTGGTGGTGCTGGCATTCGGTGTGCAGAAGGGAATCGGCGCGTTGGCGCGGCTGTTCGTCCCGCTGCTGATCGTCATGTTCGGAATCCTTGTCGTACGTGCACTCTTCCTCCAGGGGGCAAGTACCGGACTCGATGCCTTCTTCCAGCCGAACTGGTCCGCTCTGTCCGACCCCACCGTGTGGATTGCCGCATACGGGCAGATCTTCTTCTCCTTGTCCGTTGCGTTCGGCATCATGCTCACGTACTCGTCCTATCTGGGACGTAAGACAGACCTCACCCGCTCCGGACTCGTGGTGGCCTTCTCGAACAGCAGCTTCGAGATTCTTGCCGGGATCGGCGTCTTCGCGACACTCGGATACATGGCAAGCCTCTCGGGGATCGCGGTCGACGAAGTGGTCGAGAGTGGAATCGGACTCGCGTTCATCGCGTTCCCGACGATCATCTCGTCGATGCCCGGCGGCCCTCTGTTCGGATTACTGTTCTTCGGAACCCTGGTGATCGCCGGCTTCACCTCGATGGTCAGCGTCCTCCAGGTTCCCGTTGCTTCCATAGCGGACAAGTTCGGAATCGGCCGTGTTCCAGCCGTCCTGAGCGTGGGCGGTGTCTCCGCGGCCATATCGCTGCTGCTCCTGCCGACCACCACCGGACTGAACATCCTGGACGTGCTGGACAGCTTCGCGAACAACATCGGGCTCGTCGGTGCGGCGCTGGTCGCGACCGTTGTGGTCGCCTGGGTGCTGCGGCGCCTGACCACCCTCGAAGATCACCTCAACTCGTTGTCGTCGTTCAAGCTCGGCATCGCATGGCGCCTGTTCATCGGCGTCATCACCCCGGCTGTGCTCACGTACATGTTGATCGACGAGACGATCGAACGCATACAGGACGGGTACGGTGGCCTTCCCGACGTGCTCGTCAATACCTTCGGTTGGGGTGCACAGATCCTGGTGATCGTCGCCGCAGTCCTGTTGTCGTTCACCCCGTGGCGGCGAAAAGAAGTAGAACTCGAACACGTCGAATCGGTAAAGGTTGGCGAGAAACAATGAGCGTATCCGCGATCGTGATGATGCTGGTTGCCTTCACGTTGATATGGGGTGGCTTGGTGGCGAGCATCGTGGGCCTGCAACGTCACCCCGACAACGAGCAGTAGAACGTCACAGAAGAGTTGCGGGTCGCCGGCATCCTTGTATCACTTGGAGTCGGGGCCCGCAACTGTATTTCCACAAGCTTCTCCAAGAGCCGATCCAGCTCGACACAGCGCATCCGACGCCGAAATGGTCTGCTGGGAGCAGAGTTTCAGGAATCTCGAGTTGCAACGAATGATGTTCGTGCGCTGGGCATTTCCCGCTTGCTTGCTCATCCACGCCAGCACACCCAGACAGTCGTTCCGCGGTGATCGAGCGCTCGGAGATGTTCAGCAGCGACAACTAGGTGGCGTTTTGCCATCGACCGATACTTGCAGCTCTCCCAGGTTTGGGGCGCGGTTGCGAACGACTGGTACGACGTCGTGACGGAACTTTCGGGAGTGGGGAACGGGCAGTGCAACATCCTCATAGTCCGCCCTCGTCGGTAAGCCGGATCCGATGTCACCTACTCATGCTGGAGGCTCGCCGACACCAGTCACTGATGATCGTTGAACTGTTGTCCCCCAACGATGTACGAGTTGTAGGCATGTCGGTTGTGCCCATCACATGGCAACGCTCTACTCATCGGGGGCAGTCGCGAAGGCATTGGCGAGGCGCTTCCGCGACGCCGTCCCGCTATTGACTTTGTCGGTGACTCGCACCACACTGTCGAAAGTCAATACGCACGGGATTCGTATTTTCACAGCGAAAGTCGCCAAGAGAAACTCGAGGTGGGACTCGATGTCGACGATCTCGACATCGAGACTCGGTCGGTGCTGCTGGGCACGAAAACGCCTGTAACTGGGCAACACTCAGTGGGCACGGCGACCCAACGGCAGCGGGGGTTGCGTCGAGCGAAAGGTGGCAGCAGCAGTGGAACATCATCGTGAGGCGTGGTCGGCAAGGACCGTGTTCATCCTGGCCGCGATCGGCTCCGCCGTCGGTGTGGGCAACATCTGGCGGTTCCCATACGTCGCCTACGAGAACGGCGGCGGCGCCTTCATCATCCCGTATCTCGTCGCGTTGCTGACGGCGGGAATTCCGTTTCTGTTCCTCGACTACGCCCTCGGCCACAAGTTCCGGGGCTCACCGCCGCTGGCGTTCCGCAGGCTGCACAAGCGTGCCGAAAGCATCGGCTGGTGGCAGGTCGGTATCTGTTTCGTCATCAGTACGTACTACGCGGTGATCGTCGCGTGGGCGATCCGGTACTTCTTCTTCTCGTTCTATGAGACCTGGGGTGACAACCCCGCGAACTTCTTCTCCAACGACTTCCTGCATCAGAGCAGTGAGGCAAATGTCGCATTCGACTTCGTCCCCGGCGTCGTACTTCCGTTGCTGGTGGTGTGGGTTCTGACGCTCGCGGTGCTGATATTCGGTGTGCAGAGTGGAATCGGATCGTTGGCGCGGCTGTTCGTCCCGCTGCTGATCGCCATGTTCGCGATCCTGGTCGTGCGCGCACTCTTTCTCCAAGGGGCAGGTACGGGACTCGACGCCTTCTTCCGGCCGAACTGGTCCGCGCTTTCCCACCCCACCGTGTGGATCGCCGCATACGCGCAGATCTTCTTCTCGTTGTCCGTAGCGTTCGGCATCATGCTCACGTATTCGTCCTATCTGGGACGCAAGACGGATCTCACCCACTCCGGGCTCGTGGTGGCGTTTTCGAACAGCAGTTTCGAAATCCTCGCCGGGATCGGTGTCTTCGCGACACTCGGCTATATGGCCAACATCTCGGGGGTCGCCGTCAACGAGGTGGTCAGCGATGGAATCGGACTAGCGTTCATCGCGTTCCCGGCGATCGTGTCGTCCATGCCCGGCGGTCCTCTCTTCGGAATCCTGTTCTTCGGAGCCCTGGTGCTTGCCGGTTTCACGTCGATGGTCAGCGTCGTCCAAGTTGTCGTCGCCGCCGTCGAGGACAAGTTCGACATCGGCCGCGTACCGGCTGTCCTCGGGGTGGGTGGGGCCTCGGCAGCGATATCGCTACTCTTTTTGCCGACCACCACAGGACTGAACATCCTGGACGTGCTGGACAACTTCGCAAGCAACATTGGAATCGTCGGAGTGGCGCTGGTCGCCATCGTGGTCATCGCCTGGGTGCTGCGGCGCCTGACCAACCTCGAAGACCACCTCAATTCGTTGTCGTCGTTGAAGCTCGGCTTCGCGTGGCGGCTGTTCCTCGGCGTCATCACCCCGGCTGTGCTGGCGTACATGTTGATCGACGAGACGATTGATCGCATACAGAACGGGTACGACGGCGTTCCCAGTGTCATCGTCAATACCTTCGGTTGGGGTGCGCAGATTCTGGTGATCGTCGCGGCAGTGCTGTTGTCGTTGACCCCGTGGCGGCGCACACACAAACTCGAACACTTCGAACGGGCAAGGGATGGCACAAAAGTATGAGTATGTCTGCGATCGTGATGATGCTGATAGCCCTCACAGTGATATGGGGTGGATTGGTGGCGACCATCGTGAGCCTGCACCGTCACCCCGACAAGGAGTAGTTGCGCGACACGGAAGGGCTACGAGCCGGAAAGCGACCTACCGTAGTTCGCCCACATTTACTGATCGCTGATCATGTAGCGGGTGGATCACCAACCGCGTTCACGCCACTCGTCCAGATGAGGACGCTCGACGCCGAGGGTGGTGTCGTCGCCGTGGCCGGGGTAGACCGCGGTGTCGTCCGGGAAACGCTCGAAGATCTTGGTTGTGACATCCCGGTAGAGCGAGTTGAACTCTTCCGCGTTTGTCGTCCGTCCAAGACCCCCGGGGAATAGCGAATCCCCGGTGAAGAGGTGAGTGCGGCCGCCGCCCGCTTCCGTGAGTGCGAGGGCGATCGAGCCGGGGGTGTGGCCGGCGAGGTGGATCACGTCGAATGCGATTTCACCGACGGTGAGTGTGTGTCCGTCCTCGAGGAAGCGGTCGGGTCTGACTGGCAGTGGACCGGAGTCGAGGGGGTGTGCCGCGGTGGTCACAAGGGTCGCTGCGGCGACGTCTGCGAGCGCCAACCAATGGTCGCCGTGCTGGTGTGTGGTAACGATCAGTTCGAGGGACGGGGCGTGCTCGTCGATCAGCTGAAGGATCCGTTGCGTCTCGTTGGCGGCGTCGATCAGGACGGATTTCCCAGTTGCGGAACAGACGATCAGGTACACGTTGTTGTCCATGGGGCCCACTGACATCTTCGTGATCGTCGCTCCTGGCACGCTACGGCGTTGCGGCGCGGAACCGGGGGAGACGTGGCCGGTGTAGGAGTCATCTATCACCATGTGCTGCTCGGTCATGTTGGGCAGGCTACCGTCGAATAGAGGCAGATGGGTGGCTGGGCGGATCTTCGTCCCGCAGAACGTGTCGGTGCCCCGGCTTAACATGGCTCGGTCAGGGGAACAGAGCATTCACAGGCATCCTCGGCCGTGGAACAAGTGAAGGGACATTCAGTGGCGGATCGCCTTGTCGTACGGGGTGCCCGTGAACACAATCTGCGAGGGATCGATCTCGATCTACCTCGCGACAGTCTTATCGTGTTCACCGGGTTGTCGGGCTCGGGTAAGTCGAGTCTCGCGTTCGATACGATCTTCGCCGAAGGTCAGCGACGCTACGTCGAGTCGCTCTCGGCGTACGCACGCCAGTTCCTCGGCCAGATGGACAAGCCCGACGTCGACTTCATCGAGGGGTTGTCACCAGCCGTCTCGATCGATCAGAAGTCGACCAATCGCAACCCGCGGTCGACGGTTGGGACGATCACTGAGGTCTACGACTACCTCCGGCTTCTGTATGCCAGGGCGGGTACCGCGCACTGCCCGGTGTGCGGTGAGCAGATTGCGCGGCAGACGCCGCAGCAGATCGTCGACCAGGTTCTCGACATGGAGGAAGGGGCTCGCTTCCAGGTACTTGCCCCGGTGGTGCGTACTCGCAAGGGAGAGTTCGTCGACCTGTTCGACCAACTCAACGTGCAGGGCTACTCGCGTGTGAGGGTCGACGGTGTAGTGCACCCGCTCACTGATCCGCCGAAGCTGAAGAAGCAGGAAAAACACGACATCGAGGTCGTCGTCGACCGCCTCACCGTCAAAGCGAGTTCGAAGCAGCGTCTCACTGATTCCGTGGAGACAGCGTTGCGGCTGGCGGAGGGCATCGTCGTTCTCGATTTCGTCGACCGAGAAGAGAATGCTCCAGATCGCGAACGTCGGTTCTCGGAGAAATTGGCCTGCCCCAACGGCCACGCGCTCTCCATCGATGACCTCGAGCCGCGTTCGTTCTCGTTCAACTCTCCATACGGCGCGTGCCCCGAGTGCACCGGCCTCGGAATCCGCAAGGAGGTCGACCCCGACCTCGTCGTTCCCGACCCGGAACTGTCGCTGAAGGACGGCGCGATCGCGCCCTGGTCCATGGGGCAGAGTTCCGAATACTTCGGCCGGTTGCTGTCCGGCCTCGGCGACATTCTCGGCTTCGATATGACCACGCCGTGGAACAAGATTCCGGCGAAGGCGCGCCGTGCGATCCTGGAGGGCAGCGAGGAACAAGTTCACGTCCAGTACAAGAATCGGTACGGGCGTACCCGTTCCTACTACGCGGAGTTCGAAGGCGTCATGCCCTTCCTTCACCGCCGTCTCGAGCAAACCGAGTCGGACCAGATGAAGGAACGCTACGACGGCTACATGCGTGACATCCCCTGTCCGGCATGTGGTGGTGCACGTCTGCGCCCGGAGATCTTGTCGGTGAGTATCTCGAGCGAGAAGTTCGGCAAGAAGTCGATCGCCGAGGTGTGCGAGCTGTCGATCTCCGATTGTGCGGACTTCCTGAACAGCCTCACTCTGGGTAGCCGCGAAGAGGCGATTGCAGGTCAGGTACTCAAGGAGGTTCAGTCCCGCCTCGGTTTCCTGCTCGACGTCGGCCTGGAGTACCTTTCACTCGCCCGTGCGGCCGGGACCCTCTCCGGTGGCGAGGCGCAGCGTATTCGTCTCGCCACCCAGATCGGTTCTGGTCTCGTGGGCGTCCTGTACGTACTGGACGAGCCGTCGATCGGTCTTCACCAGCGTGACAACCGCCGCCTCATCGAAACCCTCACGCGCCTACGCGATCTCGGAAATACGCTGATCGTCGTCGAACACGACGAGGACACCATCCGTACCTCGGACTGGGTGGTCGACATCGGGCCGCTCGCCGGCGAGCACGGAGGCGAAGTCGTCCACAGCGGTCCGTATCAGGAGCTACTCGACTGTGACGAGTCCTTGACGGGTGCCTATCTGGCGGGGCGCAGCCACATCGAGGTCCCCGCCATCCGTAGACCAGTCGAACGCAAACGGCAGGTCACGGTGGTCGGCGCCCGCGAACACAACCTCGGTGGCATCGACGTCAGCTTCCCGCTCGGGGTGCTCACGTCGGTCACCGGTGTGTCCGGATCCGGCAAGTCGACTCTCGTCAACGACATCCTCGCGACCGTCATGGCGAACAAGCTCAACGGTGCCCGTCAAGTTCCGGGCCGGCATACCCGCATCAACGGGCTCGACCAGTTGGACAAACTCGTGCGGGTAGACCAGTCGCCGATCGGCCGCACCCCCAGGTCCAATGCAGCCACCTACACCGGCGTATTCGACAAGATCCGAACGCTGTTCGCGGCCACCACGGAGGCGAAAGTCCGCGGATACCAGCCTGGTCGGTTCTCGTTCAATGTAAAAGGTGGCCGGTGTGAGGCTTGCTCCGGTGACGGCACACTGAAGATCGAGATGAACTTCTTGCCCGACGTGTATGTGCCCTGCGAGGTCTGCCACGGTGCGCGATACAACCGGGAAACTCTCGAAGTCCACTACAAAGGTAAGACCATCGCCGAGGTTCTCGACATGCCGATCGAGGACGCCGCCGCGTTCTTCGAGCCGATCACCTCCATTCACCGATACTTGAAAACCCTCGTGGAGGTTGGTCTCGGATACGTTCGGCTCGGCCAGCCCGCGCCCACGCTGTCCGGTGGTGAGGCGCAGCGCGTCAAACTCGCTGCCGAACTGCAGAAGCGGTCGACAGGACGCACCGTGTACATCCTGGACGAGCCCACGACGGGCTTGCACTTCGAGGACATTCGCAAGCTGCTCAAGGTCGTCAACGGACTGGTCGACAAGGGAAATACCGTCATCGTCATCGAGCACAACCTGGACGTGATCAAGACGTCGGACTGGATTATCGACATGGGTCCTGAGGGCGGATCCGGAGGCGGAACCGTTGTCGCGCAAGGCACACCCGAAGACGTAGCGCAGGTACCCGAGAGCTACACCGGCCGGTTCCTCGAGACCGTTCTCTCGGTTCCATCACCTGTTGTCACCAAGCCCAAACCAGCCCGTGCAGACGGCAGAGGGACTGCCTCGAAGAAGACTGCCGCGGCCGGGTCTCCAGCCCCGCGCAAGCGGGCACAGAGAAAGGCCGCGGCAGTCGGCTGAGCACGGGTCAGCAGGCGGCCCCATCGATCGCCGCCGTCAGGTCGGCGGGGCGGGACCACATCGGCCAGTGTCCGGTCGGAAGATCTACGTACTCGACCTTGGTCAGTCGTGACAGTTCGGCGACCATCGGGTGACCGGCTGCGGACATCTGCGCAATGGTGTCTGAGGGGAAGCTGGAGCAGACCACCGTTGACGGCACATCGAAGCGCCGTGGGTTAGTCAGTTCGAAGGCGTCGCGTGCCGGGCCCGCCGGCTGGGGGACAGCACGTGCTCGAAAAGCCGCGAGCATCGATTCGTCCAATCCTTCGAGGCTGCTCCCGTCGGCCTCGAGATCCGGCCAGTCGGGCAGCGGGATCTCCGACACCGAAGGATCGAGGTCTGGCCGTAGCGCGGCGCCGTTCTGCAGCGGACCGCTGTCGACGTACACGATCCCGTTGAGCTGGTTCGGCACCCGATCGCTCGCGCCATACGCGACCGGGCCGGCACCGCTGTGCGCGACTAGCAGTGTGCGCTCTCTGGCTGTCGTCGTGGAAATCACGTCGACGAGCGCGGAAATGTGATCCTCGAGACTGATTGTGCTGCGGTCGGATTCGGTCGAATCGAGTCCGGGGAGAGTTACTGCCGTGACTCGGTGGCCTCGATCGGCCAAGCCGGCGGCAACGGCGCCCCATGACCAGGCGCCCAGCCAGAATCCGGGTACGAGAATGATGTGCGTTCGAGTAGTGCTCTCTGTCATGGGAGTCAGTATCGAGCGGAGACGGTGACGCCTGGGTGTCACCGTTTTCGTCACAGTCGGATAACGAAACACGTGCCGCGCGAGTGGAAATTCGCGGTGCGCTTTGGGCAGACTGCGTGCATGGACCGTCCGGCACGACTGCACGCACTTTCCGAGGAGCTCCGCCGGGCAGGGACGCGCGGACGTACCTCAGAGCAATTGGCGGCGCAGTTCGAGGTGACCACACGGACGATCAAGCGCGATATCGCCGTTCTCCAGTCGTCGGGAGTAGCTATTCGATCCGCCGCGGGTCCGGGCGGCGGCTACGAAATCGTGGGAAACGCGACGCTTCCTCCCGTGAACTTCACACCGGCACAGGCGGTGTCGGTAGCGATTGCCCTCACGGTCTGTGGCGACGTGCCTTTCGCTCCTGAGGGCCGCGCTGCGCTGGCGAAGTTGCTCGACGTGATGGACTCGCAGTCGCGTGAGCGGGTCGCGAAACTGGGGGCGCGGGTGTGGATTCGGCAGGCAACCCGAGATACGAGCACCGGAGCGCGCATACGTGGTGTCGTGGAGGAGGCTCTCCAACGTGATGTGCTGGTGTCGCTTTGCTACGTCGACAAGGAGGGGCGGCGCACCGAACGCGTGGTCGAACCGCACCTTCTCGCGCACAGTTATGGTGCCTGGTTCGTTGTCGCTTGGTGCCGGACCCGCGACGGAGTCCGGTGGTTCCGACTCGACAGGGTGGCCGACGCCAGGATCACTCGCCGCACATTCGTGCCCCGCGATCCAGAACTCTTCGGTGAACCGCCGCCCGACGCACGGTCGGTGTTCGGCGCCTGAGCCCGGACTTGGGCCCGCAACCCGATCACCTCCGCCGACTTCTGCACAGCCTCGGGCTTCGCCGAATCGGTGCACCGGTCGATTCGACAAGCCGAATCAGTGCACTGGGCCGGTGTACTTCTCGCCGGGACCCTTGCCTGGCTCGTCCGGATACGCCGATGCTTCGCGAAACGCCCGTTGAAGAGCCTGAAGACCTTCACGGATCGGGCCTGCGTGTGGTCCGAGGTACTCGACGGAGGCGGTCACGAGACCGGCGAGGGCGGTGATGACGCGCCGGGCTTCGTCGAGGTCGAGGTGCGGACTGGACTGCGGGTCGGGGTGTGAGAGTCCGAGTTTCTCAGCGGCCGAACTCATGAGCATGACCGCTGCGCGGCTGATGACCTCGACGGCGGGAACGTCGGCGAGTTCCCGGACGTCGGTAATTGGGTCAGCGGCTGTGGGTGCGCCGCCATCCGGGGTGTCTTCGAGGTTCTCCTGCATGACCTAGAGGATTCCACTTGGAACTGCAGCGCGATGCTCCGGTATCGATTAGCTCGCGAAGTGCGCCGAATGATATTCTTGTCCTCACGACCGCCTTCGGATTATCGGGGGCAGCAAGTGGAGTCCGACTCCCACCTCTGCGCGGCAGGTGAAACTGCAGCTCAGCGGTCCGGTCGCTCGTTCCGCGGATTGTCGGTTCGAGTTCCTCGAGTTCGAGGAGACGAGGCATCGGCGTCAGCCGTGAGCTTCGTCTGATCGGTCGACATCGGGCCCCGCATGGTGAATTCATTCACTGCGGGGCTTTTTTGTTGGGGACCCGGGCGTCCGGGCTGCTGGCGGTCTCGAGACAAGACCGTTCAACCTAGGAGGCCCCATCAGCACTGAGACCCGCATCAACGATCGCATCCGAGTTCCCGAGGTTCGCCTCGTCGGGCCCGGAGGCGAACAGGTTGGCATTGTGCGTGTTGAAGATGCACTCCGCTTGGCCCTCGAGGCCGATCTCGACCTGGTCGAGGTGGCCCCCGATGCTCGTCCGCCGGTCTGCAAGATCATGGACTACGGCAAGTTCAAGTACGAGGCCGCGCAGAAGGCTCGTGAGTCGCGCAAGAACCAGCAACTCACAGTCATCAAGGAGCAGAAGCTCCGCCCCAAGATCGACGATCATGACTACGAGACCAAGAAGCGCAACGTCGTGCGCTTCCTCGAAGCAGGGTCGAAGGTCAAGGTCACGATCATGTTCCGCGGCCGTGAACAGTCGCGACCGGAGCTCGGGTTCCGACTGCTGCAGCGCCTGGGCGCTGATGTGGCGGACCTCGGGTTCGTGGAGACATCCGCGAAGCAGGACGGCCGAAACATGACGATGGTGCTCGCTCCGCACAAGGGTGCGAAGACTCGCGCGAAGGCGCAGGAAAGTGCCGCCGCGCGACCAGCGCAACGTGCTACGGAGGAAACCGGCGGCACGCCGGGCGAAGCACCGACCAGCTAGTCCGAATACACCAGCACGACCCGTATACAGAAGAACTGAGGACTCCATGCCAAAGTCGAAGACCCACAGTGGCACCGCGAAACGCTTCAAGGTGTCCGGTAGCGGAAAGATCCTGCGCCAGAAGGCCGGTCGCCGCCACCTGCTCGAGCACAAGCCCACGAAGGTGACCCGTCGCCTCGATGGTGTGGCTGTCGTGAGCAAGGCAGACACCCCTCGCGTCAAGCGCCTGCTCGGCATCTGAGTCGACACTCTTATTGACCACCCGGGGCGGCCCACCGCCCCTAGATTGACAGGATTCTTCAGTGGCACGCGTAAAGAGGGCGGTAAACGCCCACAAGAAGCGTCGTTCGATTCTCGAAGCCTCTAGCGGCTACCGCGGACAGCGTTCGCGCCTGTACCGCAAGGCCAAGGAACAGCAGCTCCACTCGCTGACTTACGCATACCGCGACCGCCGCGCGCGCAAGGGCGACTTCCGCAAGTTGTGGATCACGCGTATCAACGCCGCCGCAAGGGCGAACGACATCACGTACAACCGGCTGATCCAGGGTCTGCGTCTTGCCGAGATCGAGGTCGACCGAAAGAACCTTGCCGAGTTGGCTGTCTCTGACGCCGAAGCTTTCGCAGGCCTGGTCGCACTCGCGAAGGCTGCTCTCCCTGCGGACGTGAACGCTCCCGCCGGGGAAGCGGCCTGAGTCTGGCACCCAGGCCTGGCGAGCCCCGGCCCGTCGAGTCTCGGAAACGACCCGTGGAACCGCTCACCGAGCGCACACCGCGGGTCGTTTCCGCTGTCAAGCTGCTGCGAGCCGTGGAACGCCGAAAGCAAGGTCGGTTCCTGGTGGAGGGCGAGAACTCTGTTGTCGAGGCTCTCGAGACCTGTGCCGTGCACGATTTCTTCTATACCGAGGACGCGCAACGGCGGCATGGCGGGTTGATCGAGCGGGCGCATGCCGCTGGTGTTCGCACAGCGCTGGTGACGGATCGGGCGGCTCGGGTATTGAGTGACACCGTGACCCCTCCCGGTCTCGTTGCGGTCTGCGATCTGCTCGACGTCCCTCTGTCCGAAGTGGTCGGTTGCAAGTCGCGACTCCTCGCGGTGCCTGTTGCGGTGGCAGAACCGGGAAATGCGGGAACTGTCATCCGGGTCGCGGACGCGGTGGGCGCCGACGCCGCGATTCTCGCGGGAGACAGTGTCGATCCACATAATGGCAAGTGTGTTCGAGCCTCGGCTGGGAGTCTGTTTCACCTGCCGGTGGCACGTGAACGGAACACGGTGGCTGTGCTCGAGAGCATCAACGCGGCCGGAATCCAGTTGCTCGCGGCCGCGGCGAACGGCGAAGTCGACCTCGACGACGCCGACGAGTTGTTGAGTCGGCCGACAGCATGGCTGTTCGGGAACGAGGCTCACGGTCTCGACTCGGCCACCTTGGCACGTGCTGACCACCGCGTCCGAATTCCCATCCACGGTCGTGCCGAGAGTTTCAACATGGCCACCGCGGCGTCTATCTGCCTGTACTCGAGTGCGCGGGTGCAGAACCGCAGACAATCCGACAACTGAAGAGCAGAGAATCGGATCGCATAGGATTTGAGGCGAGCTGTTTCGGTTTCGTCGAGACTGCTGACTGAACCAACTTGAAGGAGTGGCACCGGCCGTGGCAAATAATGAGGGCGCTGCGTCCACGGGGGGCGATGGCACGGTCGACGTGAGCGTGCTCACCGAGGATGCGTTGACTGCTGCCGCGGAAAGCGCTGAGAAGGCGTTCGCTTCAGCAAACGATCTGGATGACTTGGCGCAGGCCAAGGTGGAGCACCTGGGCGACAAATCTCCGATCGCGCTGGCTCGCCGTGGGCTCGGTGCCCTTCCGGGGAAGGAAAGGGCCGAGCCGGGCAAACGCGTGAATGTCGCCCGCACGCGGATCAGCGCAGCCTTCGACGAGCGACGAGCCGTGCTGCTGGCCGAGCGCGACGCTGCCGTCCTGGTTGCCGAGGCGATCGATGTGACGCTGCCATCGCAGCGTCAGCCCGTCGGTGCCCGTCACCCGATCAGCGTCATCTCTGAGGAGGTCGCGGATGTATTCGTTGCAATGGGCTGGGAGGTAGCCGAGGGGCCCGAGGTCGAGACGGAGCAGTTCAATTTCGATGCTCTCAACTTCCTTCCCGACCATCCGGCACGGACGATGCAGGATACGTTCCATATTGCGCCCGAGAGCTCGCGGCAGGTGCTCCGCACCCACACGTCCCCGGTTCAGGTGCGCACGATGCTCTCGCGTGAACTGCCTATATATGTGGTGTGTCCCGGGCGCACTTTCCGCACCGACGAACTCGACGCAACACACACACCCGTCTTCTCGCAGGTGGAGGGACTCGCAGTCGACAAGGGCCTCACCATGGCCCACCTGCGCGGCACACTCGACGCATTCGCCCGCGCCTTGTTCGGCCCCGAGACCCGCACAAGGATGCGCCCGAACTACTTTCCGTTCACGGAACCGTCCGCAGAGGTCGACGTCTGGTTCCCGGACAAGAAGGGCGGCGCAGGCTGGGTCGAGTGGGGTGGATGCGGAATGGTCAATCCGAAGGTACTGCGCGCCTGCGGAATCGACCCTGAGGTCTACACCGGGTTCGCATTCGGTATGGGGCTCGAGCGCACGCTCCAGTTCCGCAACGGTATCCCGGACATGCGCGACATCGTCGAGGGTGACGTGCGATTCACGCTGCCCTTCGGTATTGAGGGCTGACCGGCGTTGCCGGAACCCCGTCCACCATCAGTTACGACATCTTGACGAACGAGAAAGCTGAGTAGACGTGCGAGTAGCGCAATCCTGGCTGACCGAGATCTTGCAACGTGGTACCCCGGACTGGGATGTCACTGCGGGGGAACTCGATGCCGGCTTCGTCCGGGTCGGGCTCGAGGTGGAGGAAGTCGAAGAACTGGAGCCCGTCGAAGGCCCGCTCGTGGTGGGCAGGGTCGTCGAGATCACCGAGCTTACGGAGTTCAAGAAGCCGATCCGCTTTTGCACGGTCGACGTCGGTGAGCCGCAGCCGCGAGGAATCGTGTGTGGTGCTCGCAACTTCTCCGAGGGCGATCTCGTGGTGGTCGCGCTCCCCGGTGCGGTCCTTCCCGGCGGTTTCGCCATTGCATCCCGCAAGACGTACGGCCAGGTCTCGGATGGAATGATTTGCTCGGTGGCCGAACTCGGTATCGGCAAGGACCACACGGGCATCCTCGTTCTCGAACCGGGTACTGCGTTGCCAGGCGCGGATGCCAACGAGTTGATCGGACTGCAAGACACCGTCGTCGAACTCAACATCACTCCGGACCGCGGCTACTGCTTCTCGGTGCGCGGCCTGACGCGGGAGTTGGCTTGCGCGTTCGACCTCGAGTTCGCGGATCCGGCGTTCGTGACGCCTCTTCCTGCCGAAGGGGAGGCTTGGCCGATCCGTGTAGACCCCGCGTCGAAAGCGACCCGATTCGTCGCCCGCCGTGTGACGGGTATCGACCCGAACGCGGTGAGCCCGTGGTGGTTGCAGCGTCGGTTGCTGTTGTCCGGTGTGCGCCCGATCTCGCCGGCCGTCGATGTCACCAACTACGTTCTTCTCGAACTGGGCCAGCCGCTGCACGCGTTCGACGCGGCCAAGATCAGCGGTGAACTCGTGGTGCGTCGCGCCGAATCCGGGGAGAAGCTGACGACTCTCGACGAGACAGAACGCGTCCTCGACCCCGAGGACGTCGTGATCGCCGACGATTCGGGTGTGGTTTCGCTGGCTGGAATCATGGGTGGCGCGACCACCGAGGTTTCGTCCGGGAGTACCGACATCCTGCTCGAGGCGGCCACGTGGGATCCGCTCGCCGTGTTCAGGACCGCCCGCAGGCACAAGCTGTCGAGCGAGGCCAGCAAGCGCTTCGAGCGAGTGGTCGACCCCGAGATTCCCGTCGCGGCGTTGGACCGGGCGGCATCCCTGCTGGTGGACATCGCGGGTGGACGCATCGAGCCGGTACTCACGGACATCGGTGCGGCAACACAGCACGATCCGATCCGCATGGACATCGACCTTCCCGACCGCGTCGCTGGGATCGATTACCCAACCGGCACCGCCGCTCGGAGGCTTACTCAGATCGGCTGCAACGTCGAGGTCGGAGTCAGCGACAGCGGTCACGGGCAGCTCGTGGCCACCCCGGCTTCGTGGCGGCCCGACCTTGTGCAGCCCGCCGACCTGGTGGAGGAAGTGCTGCGGCTCGAGGGCTTGGAACAAATTCCGTCGGTACTTCCCACTGCACCTGCGGGACGTGGGCTGACACAGTCTCAGCGCCGCAAGCGTGCTGTGGGCCGAGCAATGGCGTTCTCCGGATACGTCGAGATCCCGCCTCCGGTGTTTCTGCCGTCGGCGGTGTTCGACACCTGGGGCCTGGACCCGGATGATCCGCGCCGGAGGACCACCAAGGTCCTCAACCCGCTCGAGTCGGATCGCCCGGAACTGGCTACAACCCTGCTGCCAGGACTTCTCGAAGTCCTGGCACGCAACACCTCCCGAGGCCAGCGCGACTTGTCGCTGTTCGGGATCGCGCAGGTCGTATTGCCGGGTGCGGAAGACAAGCCCGTCGACGCGATCCCGGTGGATCGCAGACCGACCGACGAGGAGATTGCGGCGCTCGAGCAGTCGCTGCCCGCCCAGCCCGTGCATGTGGCGGCGGTTCTCACCGGTCAGCGTGAGCTGAGTGGACCGTGGGGCCCCGGGCGCCTCGCGGATGCCACCGATGCCTTTGCCGCCGCCCGTACGATAGCGGCGGCGGCCGGGGTCGAACTCGAATTCCGCGCCACGGTTTACCAGCCCTGGCATCCGGGCCGGGGGGCGGAACTTCTCGTGGACGGCGAAGTCGTAGGGCACGCGGGCGAGCTGCATCCGGCCGTTCTCGAACGCGCTGGGCTACCTCCGCGAACGTGTGCCGTGGAGATCGACCTCGACGCCCTCCCGCTGGTGGAGAACTTGCCGGCTCCGGCGGTGTCACCCTTCCCGGCGGTGCTCCAGGATGTGGCAGTCGTCGTCGACGCCACTGTGCCTGCGGCCGACGTGCAAGCGGCACTGCAGTCGGGTGGCGGCGAACTTCTGGAGGACGTCCGGTTGTTCGACGTGTTCGAGGGTGAACAGGTCGGTCAGGGCCGGAAGTCGCTGGCGTTCGCGCTTCGATTCCGTGGCCACGATCGCACCCTCACCGAGGACGAGGCGAGTGCCGCCCGGGACGCAGCAGTCGCTGCTGCCTCCGCTGCAGTCGGCGCCGAACTGCGCAGCTGATCAGTAGCCTTGGGGGAGAGCCCGAGGCAAGGAGCAGTGTCATGAGTGATGTGCACGATGTCGCGGCGGCCGCCAGCCGATTGACGGACGCCGAATTCCTCGAGGTGGTGCGTAAGGTCGCGGCAGGGCGTCCTGGTCTCGGCGGGCTACTGGCAGTGGTGGATCCCGGCGCTACCGTTCCGGTCGGCGGAGCTGTCGGTGCGCTCCCGTCGGAGGACCCGGTTACCGCCGAGGTCGTACCCGAAATCGATACCGGGATGCCCGTTCCCGGCTATATGTCCGGCAGTACTCCAGCTCCTGACTACACGCAGGAGGGTGTTCCGACGTTCGATCATGTCCGCGATCGGATAGAGGGACGCTCAGCGACTGCGATGGGAAGTTCGGAACTTGCCCACGAAAGCGCGTCGGGCAAGTCACTGGACGAGCAGTGGGAAGCGCGTAAGAAGGCGGGTAAGGCCAAACTCGAGGAGATTCGGCGGTCGCTGGGTAAACAGTGACCACCCGATTCGTGGGTGCGAGGCACCCGCGTGTGCATTAGATTGCACGATGATGCATAATGACTCACATGATTGAGCAATCGGGAGACCCGATCAGGATTGCCGTCGCCGGCGCAAGCGGATACGCCGGTGGTGAGGTGTTGCGTCTACTGCTGGGGCACCCGCTGTACGCGGACGGTTCGCTCGTCATCGGTGCGCTCACTGCCGGCGGCAATGCGGGATCGACCCTGGGCTCACATCATCCGCATCTTCTTCCCCTCGCCGAGCGAGTGCTCGAAGACACCACCGTCGAGACTCTGGCCGGACACGATGTCGTGTTTCTCGGTCTGCCACACGGTAATTCGGCACAATATGCGAGGGCACTTCCCGAGTCCACGGTCATCATCGACTGTGGTGCCGACTTCCGGCTGACCAACGCCGAAGACTGGGAGCAGTACTACAAGAGTCCACACGCAGGCAGCTGGCCCTACGGACTCCCCGAGCTTCCGGGTGCCCGCGAGAAGTTGTCCGGTGCCACTCGCATCGCCGTTCCCGGATGCTTCCCTACGGTTTCGAGCCTGGCGATGGCCCCTGCGGTCGCCGCCGGTGTAGTCGAGCCCCGGGTCACGATCGTTGCTGTCACCGGAAGCTCAGGTGCCGGACGGGCTCTCAAGGCCGATTTGCTGGGCTCCGAGATCATGGGCTCCGCCCGCGCCTACGGCGTGGGAGGCGTCCATCGTCATACTCCCGAGATCATTCAGAACCTCTCTGAACTCGCCGGTGAACGAGTCACAGTATCGTTCACACCCGTACTCGCACCGATGCCGCGCGGCATTCTGGCCACCTGCACTGCCGTCACCACGGCGACCGAGGCTGAGGTACGAGCAATTTACGAAAAGGCCTACGCGAATGAGCCTTTCGTTCATGTTCTTCCAGCCGGTGTGCTGCCGCAGAGTGGGGCTGTCATCGGATCGAACGCGGTTCATATAGCGGTGACGGTCGACTCAGAGGCTGGTCAGATCGTCGTGGTCGCCGTAATCGACAATCTTACGAAGGGCACCGCCGGAGGCGCGGTGCAATCGATGAATCTTGCACTTGGAATACCCGAGACCGCTGGTCTCTCGACCGTGGGAGTTGCCCCGTGAACAGTAGCCACGTGTTCGACGCTCACTCGGCGCGGGAAGTGGGCGGCGGCAGGCTGATTCGCAGCCAGGGAATTACTGGTCCGGCAGGTTTTCGCGCCTCCGGGGTAAAGGCAGGGATCAAGTCCAGCGGAAACGCGGACCTGGCCCTGCTCTTCAACGAGGGCCCTGATCTCACGGCCGCAGGCGTCTTCACGTCGAACAAGGTGAAGGCTGCCCCGGTGTTGTGGTCGCAGCAGGTGCTCACAACGGGTCGATTGCGCGCTGTGGTGCTCAACTCGGGTGGGGCCAACGCCTGTACCGGTCCGGGCGGATTCCAGGACACTCACAGGACTGCCGAGGAAGTCGCAACCGCGCTCACCACCTGGGGAACCGAGACCGGCGCCGTCGAGGTAGCCGTGTGCTCCACCGGACTGATCGGAGATCGGCTCCCCATGAACAAGCTGCTGCCCGGTGTCACCGAGGCAGTTCAGGCGCTTGCGGGTGGTATCTCCGGTGGTATGGATGCCGCGTACGCGATCATGACGACGGACACGGTTCCGAAGCAAGCCGCGCTTCACCACGTGGACCAGTGGAACGTCGGAGGAATGGCGAAAGGTGCGGGCATGCTCGCGCCAGCGCTCGCCACGATGCTCTGCGTGATCACCACCGATGCGGTCGCGACCGCTGCGCAACTCGATTCCGCGCTACGCGCAGCCACTCGAGTTACATTCGATCGACTCGACATCGACGGTTCGGCATCGACCAACGACACGGTGTTGTTGTTGTCCTCCGGTGCGAGCGGCGTCACCCCCACCCAGGAAGAACTCGACGCCGCCGTGCTCGCCGTCTGTGATGACCTCGCCGACCAGATGATGTCCGACGCGGAGGGTGTGACCAAGCGGGTGCGAGTCACGGTCAGAGGCGCAGCCAGCGAAGATGACGCTCTCGTCGGTGCCCGGACCGTCGCCCGTGACAGCCTGGTCAAGACGGCGCTTTTCGGTTCAGATCCCAATTGGGGTCGCGTCGTGGCCGCCATCGGCATGGCGCCGATCGACTTGGATCCGAACAAGATCGCCGTCTCGTTCAACGGCTTCCCCGTCTGTGTCGATGCCGTGGGCACACCGGGCGCGCGTGAGGTGGATCTGAGCGGCATGGACATCGCCCTCGACATAGATCTCGGTGTCGGCAGCCATGCGGCCACCATTCGGACCACCGACTTGTCGCACGCGTATGTAGAAGAGAATTCGGCGTACTCGTCATGACGCTCGAGGGAATTACCGATCACCAGAAGGCGCACGTCCTCGCGGAGGCGTTGCCGTGGCTACAGCAGTTCCGCGACAAGGTCGTGGTCGTCAAGTACGGCGGCAACGCCATGATCGACGCCGGGTTGAAAACAGCGTTCGCGGCGGACATGGCGTTCTTGCGGACCGTCGGAATTCACCCGGTTGTCGTGCACGGCGGTGGCCCACAGATCACCGCCATGCTCAATAGGCTCGGCATGACAGGTGAATTCAAAGGAGGCTTCCGCGTCACCACTCCGGAGGTGATGGAGGTTGTCCGCATGGTTCTGTTCGGTCAGGTCGGTCGCGAACTGGTCGGATTGATCAACGCGCACGGGCCCTACGCCGTCGGGATCTCGGGTGAGGACGCGCACTTGTTCACTGCCACGAAGCGGACTGTGATCGTCGAGGGCCAATCGACCGACATCGGGCTCGTCGGTGACGTGACGACCGTGAATCCGGAGGCAGTCTGTGACCTGATAGGTGCGGGTCGAATCCCAGTGGTCTCCACCATCGCGCCCGACTCGGACGGTGTGGTGCACAACATCAACGCCGATACCGCCGCCGCTGCGCTCGCCGAGGCCATCGACGCAGAGAAGCTTGTGGTTCTCACCGATGTCGAAGGGCTCTATACCAACTGGCCGGATCGTGATTCGCTGACGACCGAGATCGATGTCGTCGCTCTCGAACAACTGCTACCGAGTCTCGACGCAGGCATGGTTCCGAAGATGGAGGCATGCCTGCGGGCTGTGCGAGGGGGCGTACCGACCGCGCACGTCATCGACGGCCGCGTCCCCCACTCCGTTCTTCTCGAACTCTTCACCGGCAAGGGCATCGGCACGATGGTTACACCCGCCCACATTTCATCTACCGAGGGAGTTGTCTCATGACCGGAACCGACGAATTCCGGCAACGCTGGTCCAACGCCGTAATGAACACATATGGCGTTCCAGCGGTGGCGCTCGCACGTGGTCGGGGTGCGGTACTGACTGACGCTGACGGCAAGGAGTACGTGGACTTTCTGGCCGGCATCGCGGTGAACATCCTCGGGCACGGGCACCCGGCGATCATCGAGGCCGTTACCACTCAACTCTCGACGCTCGGACACGTATCGAACCTGTACGCCAGCGAACCGGCGATCGAGCTGGCCGAGCGGCTGCTCTCCCACGTAGGTGCGCCGGGGCGGGTGTTCTTCTCCAACTCTGGAACCGAGGCCAACGAAGCGGCGTTCAAACTTGCACGGGTTACAGGTCGATCGAAGATCATCGCTGCGGAGAAGTCATTTCACGGCAGGACCATGGGTGCCCTTGCACTGACCGGACAGGCCGCGAAGCGTGAGCCTTTCGAGCCGATGCCTCCGGGGGTCGAGCACGTGCCTTACGGCGATCTCGAGGCTCTCGACCGCGCCGTCGACGCGGACACTGCGGCCGTCTTCCTGGAGCCGATGATGGGCGAGAGCGGTGTCGTCGTTCCGCCCGAGGGCTATCTCGTCGGCGCCCGGAAAATCACCGCGGACCGAGGTGCGCTGCTCGTGCTCGACGAGGTGCAGACCGGCATCGGCCGAACGGGATCGTTCTACGCGTACCAGGCTTGCGGGATAGTCCCCGACGTCATAACTCTCGCAAAGGGACTTGGTGGCGGGATGCCAATCGGTGCCTGTATCGCAACCGGCGTGGCCGCGGATCTTCTCGGCCCGGGAAAGCACGGCAGTACATTCGGCGGGAACCCCGTATGCGCAGCAGCAGCGCTCGCTGTGTTGCGAACGATCGCTGAGGACGACCTGATTTCACGTGCGGAGTCGCTCGGGAAGACGCTGTTCGCCGGGATCGAAGGAATCGGACACCCGTTGATCGATCACGTGCGTGGTGCCGGACTGCTGCTGGGAATAGTCCTGACAAGGGACGTTGCGTCTGCAGTGGAGAAGTCCGCACGCGATGCCGGATATCTGGTCAACGCAGCGCAACCAGGTGTTGTGCGGTTGGCTCCGCCGCTTGTGCTTACCGACGATCAGGCAGAAGGTTTCGTCGCGGCACTGCCCTCAATTCTCGAGAACACGCAATCGGCGGCTCAGCCGGGAAAGCGGTAACGATCGTGGTGAAACACTTTCTCCGGGATGATGACCTCACCCCTACACAACAGGCGGAAGTACTCGAACTTGCAGCCAGGTTGAAGAAGGATCCTTTCGCGGAACGGCCGCTGGAGGGCCCACGGGCTGTGGGGGTGATTTTCGAGAAGAACTCGACTCGCACACGTTTTTCGTTCGAGGTGGGTATCGCTCAACTCGGCGGGCACGCGGTCGTCGTCGACGGGCGCAGCACGCAACTCGGCCGTGAGGAGACGCTGCAGGATACGGGCCGAGTTCTGTCCCGATACGTCGATGCCGTCGTTTGGCGCACCTTCGGACAGAAGAGGTTGGAGGCGATGGCATCTGGCGCCGACGTCCCGATCGTGAACGCGTTGTCGGACGAGTTCCACCCGTGCCAAGTGCTCGCCGACCTCCAGACGCTCAACGAGCAGAAGGGTTCACTCGTCGGGCTCAAACTCACCTACCTCGGCGACGGCGCCAACAATATGGCGCACTCCCTGATACTCGGCGGTGTCACTGCGGGAATCGACGTCACCATTGCTAGCCCCACCGGATTCGAGCCCCTGCCGTGGGTCGTCGAAGCGGCAAGGGCTCGGGCCGCCTCGACCGGTGCCACTCTCACCGTCAGTTCTGATCCGCAATCGGCGGTCGTCGGTGCAGATGCTCTCGTGACTGACACGTGGACTTCGATGGGGCAGGAGAACGACGGACTCGACCGTGTCGGCCCATTCCGGCCGTTCCAGATAAACGAGGCATTGCTCGCGAAGGCCGATTCCGACGCTGTGGTCCTGCACTGTCTACCCGCTCACCGCGGCGAGGAGATCACCGACGCCGTACTCGACGGACCTCAGAGCGTCGTCTGGGACGAAGCTGAAAACCGTCTCCACGCGCAGAAGGCGCTACTGGTGTGGCTGCTGGCGCAGCGGACGGGAGAACGACCGTGAATGCCGCCCAGCGTGCCGCCAACGCTGCGACGGCACCGACGCGCGCCGGACGACAGGCGCGGATCGTCGACCTCCTCTCGAACAACCCCGTGCGCAGCCAGACGGAACTCGCCACGCTGCTCGCAGCCGAAGGCATCGAAGCCACCCAGGCCACCTTGTCACGTGACCTCGAAGAGCTTGGTGCCGTGAAACTTCGGGCCGCCGATGGCGGAGCCGGGGTGTACATGGTGCCCGAGGACGGGAATCCCGTGCGTGGCGTTTCCGGCGGAACGGACCGCCTCTCGCGGTTGCTGGGGGAGTTGTTGGTCTCGACGGACGCCAGTGGCAACTTGGCGGTGCTGCGAACTCCGCCGGGAGCAGCGCACTACCTGGCCAGTGCACTCGACCGGGCGTCATTAACCGACGTCGTGGGAACAATCGCCGGCGACGACACCATTCTCGTGGTGGCTCGTGAGCCGCTCAGTGGGTCGGAACTGGCCGCCAAGATAGAACATCTCGCCTGACAACTTGAATCGTCTCTACAGATAGTCAACCTAAGGAGCACAAGCACCATGGCCGATCGCGTCGTACTCGCCTACTCGGGCGGGCTGGACACCTCAGTCGCCATCAGCTGGATCGGTAAGGAGACGGGCAAGGAAGTCGTTGCTGTCGCCATTGATCTCGGCCAGGGCGGTGAGGACATGGAGGTCGTGCGTCAGCGTGCCCTCGACTGCGGCGCGGTCGAGTCGGTCGTAGTCGATGCCCGCGACGAGTTCGCTGACGAGTACTGCCTGCCGACCATTCAGGCCAACGCGCTCTACATGGACCGCTACCCGCTGGTGTCGGCCATCAGCCGTCCACTGATCGTCAAGCACATTGTGAAGGCCGCACGCGACCACGGTGGCACGGTGGTGTCCCACGGCTGCACCGGTAAGGGCAACGACCAGGTGCGCTTCGAGGTGGGCTTCGGTGCCCTCGCGCCCGACCTCGACGTCATCGCACCGGTCCGCGACTACGCCTGGACTCGTGAGAAGGCCATCTCCTTCGCCGAGGAGAACAACATTCCGATCAACGTCACCAAGCGCTCGCCGTTCTCGATCGACCAGAACGTGTGGGGCCGTGCGGTCGAGACGGGATTCCTCGAAGACTTGTGGAACGCCCCCACCAAGGACGTCTACGACTACACCCAGGACCCGACGCTCAACTGGAACAGCCCAGACGAGCTGATCATCAGCTTCGAGGCGGGCAAGCCCGTTGCGATCGACGGCAAGTCCGTCACCGTGCTCGAAGCGATCCAGGAACTCAACAAGCGTGCCGGTGCCCAGGGCGTCGGCCGTCTCGACGTCGTCGAGGATCGTCTCGTCGGCATCAAGAGCCGTGAGGTCTACGAGGCCCCGGGCGCGATGGTGCTCATCAAAGCGCATCAGGAGCTCGAACACGTCACCCTCGAGCGCGAGCTGGGCCGCTACAAGCGTCAGATGGAGCAGCGGTGGAGCGAGCTGGTCTACGACGGCCTGTGGTTCTCGCCGCTCAAGACCGCGCTGGACGCGTTCGTGCAGAAGAGCCAGGAGCGGGTCACCGGCGACATCCGCCTGTTCCTGCACGGCGGGGCGATCACTGTCAACGGCCGCCGTAGCCCCGAGTCCCTGTACGACTTCAACCTGGCCACCTACGACGAGGGCGACACCTTCGACCAGTCGTACGCCAAGGGATTCGTCAACATCCACGGCCTGTCCTCCAAGGTCGCGGCAAAGCGCGACCTGGGTCTGTAGCCGTGTCCGAGCAAGGCGATACGGGGGCCGCTTCCCGTGAAGGCGTCACCGTCGAAGGAGCGCTGTGGGGCGGGCGGTTCGAGTCCGGGCCGGCCGCCGCCATGGCGGCACTGAGCAAGTCCACGCACTTCGACTGGGCGCTGGCTCCCTACGACGTCCGGGCCTCGCAAGCGCATGCGCGCGTGCTGCACAAGGCTGGGTTGCTCAGTGACGCCGACCTCGAGAGCATGCTCGACGGACTGGCGCGGCTCGGCGGCGACGTTCAGAGCGGGGCATTCGTTCCCGCCGAGACCGACGAGGACGTGCACGGCGCACTCGAGCGCGGACTGATCGAGCGTGTCGGCCCGGAGGTCGGCGGCCGATTGCGGGCAGGTCGTTCACGCAACGACCAGGTGGCCACACTGTTCCGGATGTGGCTGCGTGATGCCGTACGACGCGTCGCCGACGGAGTCCTCGACATCGTCGACGCGCTCGCCACGCAGGCCGCAGCGCACCCGGCGGCGGTGATGCCCGGCAAGACGCACCTGCAGGCGGCACAGCCGGTGCTGCTTGCGCATCACTTGCTCGCGCACACGCATCCGCTGCTGCGCGATGTGGAGCGCCTGCGGGACCTCGACAAGCGGGCGGCGGTGTCGCCCTACGGTTCCGGTGCGCTAGCAGGGTCCTCTCTCGGGCTCGACCCCGATGCGATTGCGGACGAGTTGGACTTCGACTCGGCGGCCGAGAACTCGATCGACGCCACCTCCTCGCGCGATTTCGCGGCCGAGGCGGCTTTCGTGTTCGCGATGATCGGTGTGGATCTGTCTCGGATGGCTGAGGAGGTGATCCTCTGGAGCACCCCGGAATTCGGCTACATCACGCTTGCCGACGCCTGGTCGACGGGCTCCTCGATCATGCCGCAGAAGAAGAATCCGGATGTATCCGAGCTGACGCGAGGGAAGTCGGGTCGGCTCATCGGCAACCTGACCGGGCTCCTGGCCACGTTGAAGGCGCAGCCGCTCGCCTACAACAGGGATCTGCAGGAGGACAAGGAGCCGGTCTTCGACTCGGTCGCGCAGCTCGAACTGTTGCTGCCTGCGATCACCGGGCTGGTCTCGACGCTCGAGTTTCACACCGACCGAATGGCGGAACTGGCGCCGGCGGGTTTCACGTTGGCCACCGACATCGCCGAGTGGTTGGTACGTCGCGGCGTACCTTTTCGGGTCGCACACGAGGCAGCAGGGGCGTGCGTCCGCGTTGCCGAGGCGCGTGGTGCCGGGCTCGAGGATCTCACCGACGACGAACTCGCAGCGGTCGACCCAGCTCTTACTCCGAGCGTGCGGGAGGTGCTCACCGTCGAGGGCTCGATTGCCTCACGCAGCGCAAGGGGCGGTACGGCAGGTACCCGCGTGGCCGAGCAACTCGGCGGGATCCGTCAGCTGTCGGAGTCATTGCGGCAGTGGTGTCGTTGAGCAGGTAGGACGCCCGAGTTCAATGCCGCGCTATGCGCATTGACGCAGTAGTGTGAGGGCGGGTCAAAGTAGGCGTGCGTTAGAAACTCGAGAGGCTTTGGGGGGAGTGTTTGTGGGATCGACTACCGAATCGGTGATGGGGACCATTCGACGCGTTGTGGCTACGGCGCAGAACGGGTTGGAGGTCGTTCGTCTCGGTGGACTCGAGACGGGCGTGACTACATCACCATTCGAGGTGATCGAACGGTCGACGATGTATCGGCTTCGGAGGTACTTTCCCGATACCGCCGAAGCTGGACCTCCGATCGTTCTCGTTCCACCCATGATGATGTCCGCCGACGTCTACGACGTGACGCGGGACCAGGGTGCTGTCGGCATCCTGCACGACATGGGCATCGATCCGTGGGTCGTGGACTTCGGCTCGCCCGACTCCGAAGAGGGTGGCTGGGATCGCAATCTTGCCGATCACGTGATCGCCATCAGCGAGATCATCGACCAAGTTCATACGCACACCGGACGTGACGTCCATCTCTCCGGATACTCGCAAGGTGGGATGTTCGCGTACCAGGCGGCGGCATACCGTCGCAGTCGCAACATCGCGAGTCTGGTCACCTTCGGAAGTCCGGTCGACACTCTTGCCGGGCTTCCGTTCGGCATCCCCGCCGGGCTGGCCTCCGATGCAGCCGACTTCCTCGCGGATCACGTCTTCAACCGACTAGCGGTGTCGAGTTGGATGGCGCGTACGGGTTTTCAACTCCTCGACCCGGTCAAGACTCTCAAATCGCGCGTCGACTTCGTCAGGCAACTCCACGATCGGGAGGCGTTGCTTCCTCGTGAACAGCAACGGCGATTCCTTGCTTCCGACGGTTGGGTGGCGTGGTCCGGTCCTGCGGTCGCGGAGTTGCTCAAGCAATTCATCGCGCACAACCGGATGATGACCGGTGGATTCGTGATCAAGGACCAGGTGGTCTCGCTTGCGGAACTGACGTGCCCGATCCTCGCGTTCGTCGGTGAGGTCGACGATATAGGGCAACCAGTGGCGGTTCGTGGCATCCGCCGTGCAGCCCCTCGCGCAAAGGTCTTCGAATCTACCTTGCGAGCGGGGCATTTCGGGCTCGTTGTCGGTTCCTCTGCCGCAACTCGCACGTGGCCCACCGCCGGACGTTTCGTTTTGTGGACCGAGGGACTCGGTAAGCGGCCCTCCGAGCTGTCGGTAATGCGCCACGACGCAAGTGTGCGCCGCAAATCGGGTGTCACCGTGAGTGATCGCATCATGCACACCGTGGCATCGGTCGCCGAGGTAAGTGTCGGGGTCGGTAAGGGAATCAGCGATTTCGCGTCGGGTGCGCTACGGGGAACGGTGGAGTTGTCTGGCGAAGCGACCCGGGCACTGCCACGACTGGCCCGGCTGGATCAGATTCAGCCGCATACTCAAATTTCCTTGAGCCGGTTACTGGCTGAGCAGCGCAAGAAGGCACCCAACGGGGAGTGCTTCCTGTTCGACAACAGCGTCCACACATACGAAGCTGTGAACCAGCGGATCGACAACGTGGTCCGCGGGTTGATCCAAGCAGGTGTTCGTCCCGCAGCCCACGTCGGCGTCGTGATGCACACGCGCCCCAGCGCGCTGGTCGCGATCGCAGCCCTTTCACGCCTCGGCGCGGTGGCAGTTCTGCTGCCCCCTGGACGGGATATCAGCTCTGTCCTGCACCAGGACGGTGTGGAACACATAGTGGTCGATCCGGAGAATCTCGACTCCGTGATCACGAGCGGAATCCAGATTCTCGTACTGGGTGGCGGTGACCTCCGCAGCCTCGACGTCGACCCGTCAGCGGATGTCGTGGACCTCGAGCAGATCGATCCCAAAGAGGTGTCGCTACCGGGTTGGTACAGGCCCGATTCGGGTGTCGCACGTGAGTTGGCCTTCATCATCTGCAGTGAGGCCAGTGGGCAGTGGGAGATGAAGCGGATCACCAACTACCGGTGGGCTCTGTCCGCGTTCGGAACGGCATCTTCCGCCGATCTCGACCGCGGCGACACCGTATATTGCCTTGCTCCTCTGCACCATTCGTCGACTTTGCTCGCCGCAATCGGTGGGGCACTGGCGGGTGGGTCGAGGCTCGCGCTCACCCGGGGTCTCGACCCAGAGAGGTTCGACGAAGAGGTCCACCGATACGGCGTGACGGTGGTCAGCTACACGTGGACGATGATGCGTGAAATCCTCGATTCCGACAGCATCGTCCACGACGGGGGCTACCCCATCCGGCTCTTCATCGGCTCAGGAATGCCGCAGGGGCTGTGGCGCCGGACGACAGAGCAATTCGCGCCGGCGAAGGTCCTCGAGTTCTATGCCTCCACCGAGGGTGATGTGGTTCTTGCGAATGTGGCCGGGGTCAAGGTCGGGGCGAAGGGGCGCCCCCTGCCGGGTAGCGCGGAAGTACGACTAGCCGGCTTCGATCCGATCGAGGGTCGACTGATCGAGGACGAGCGGGGGTTCATCAGGGAATGCGGGGATGGCGAGGTCGGGTTGCTTCTCGGCAGAGCAGGCGTGCACGCCGAGGTGTCAGGTGGCGCGATACGTGGGATCTTCGCTGCCGGCGATGCCTGGATCCCGACAGAACATCTCTTCCGCCGCGATTCCGGCGGGGACTACTGGTTGGTCGATCACAAGAAGACTGTGATCGCGACGCCGAGAGGACCTGTCTTCACACAGCCGATCGTGGACGCCCTGGTGTCCTTCGAACGGATCGACCTGGCCGTGGCCTACGGCGTGGAGGTTGGGGGGATTACGTTGGCTGTCGCCGCGTTCACCCTGCTCGACGGGCGCGTACCTCGGGTGGCGGAGATCTCCGATGCCCTCGGCGCGCTTCCGCTCGAGTCGCGTCCCGATATCGTTCACATGGTGGCAGACATCCCATTGGGGTCTTCGTACCGCCCGAATGCCGATACCTTGCGCGCGAGCGGGCTGCCGAAACCGGGAACGCGCGCGTGGTATCTGGATCGGTCCTCGCATCAGTACAAACGGTTGACGAAGGCAGTAGTCGCAGGGCTGCGGGAGGGTTCGCCCGACGTAGTCGAGCGCACGGTAACCTGACAGCGCTCACCTGGATCGGTTGGAGAGGACTGCCGTGGACATAGATGCGACGTTGCTTGGTATCCTCGCGTGCCCGCAAGACAAGGGCCCTCTGCTGCTCGTCGGAGACGAATTGCTTTACAACCCTAGGCTGAGGCGGGCGTATCCAATCGAGAACGGGATCCCGGTCCTCCTTATCGACGAAGCACGAGACGTGAGCGCGGAGGAGCACGAGGCGCTGCTCGCCAGGTCTCGAGAGAATCCTGATCAGTCGGGTATCGACTCTGTGGGCTAGCGCTGCTGCACTGGTCGACCTGATGTGATGAGTTTGTGTGACCACGGTGTTCCGGCGTCAACGGTTGAGGACAATCGATAGGTGACCGCCGAACGACTTGCCATGGCAGACCCGGTAGACGCTGCCAAGCTCGTCCTCGGGTCCATGCTGATCGTCGGCGACGTGCGCATCCGCATCGTCGAAGTGGAGGCGTACGGCGGGGAGCGAAACGGGCCGTGGCCCGATCCCGCGTCCCACTCGTACCGCGGCAAGACACCCCGCAACGAGGTGATGTTCGGTCCGGCAGGATGCTTGTACGTCTACCGCAGCTACGGCGTGCACTACTGCATGAATATTTCGTACGGACCCGTGGGAATCGCAGGCGGAGTGCTCCTGCGGGCGGGGGAAGTGCTCGCTGGCAGTTCGACGGTTCGGGCCCGGAGGCCGCTCGCCGCACGACCTGCAGATTGGGCTCGGGGTCCCGGCAATCTGGGTTCGGCTACCGGCGTCACACTCGAAGAGAACGGCGTGGCCCTGTTCGCGGACGATTCCCCTGTGCGATGCGAAATCGGGGCAGCGAGCAATTGGGACTGTGGCCCGCGCGTCGGGGTCGGCGTCGCGGCTGACCGGCCGTGGCGTTTCTGGATCCCGGAGTCCGAGGCAGTCTCCACGTACCGCAGAAGCCCGCGTGCGCGGGTCGTCGAGTGGTAAATGGGATGATCGAGGCGTGACTGAGAACATCATCGATGAATTGACCTGGCGTGGACTCATTGCCCAATCAACCGATCTAGACGCGTTGCGCCGTGATCTCGACGCCGGGCCGGTCACACTGTATGCGGGTTTCGACCCGACCGGACCGAGTCTGCATGCAGGCCATCTGGTGCCCCTGCTGGCGCTGAAGCGCTTCCAGCGCGCGGGCAATCGCCCTATTGTCCTTGCCGGCGGGGCAACTGGGTTGATCGGTGATCCGCGCGACATCGGCGAGCGCACGTTGAACTCCGCCGACACGGTTGCCGAGTGGGCAGACCGGATCCGAGGACAACTCGAGCGATTCGTGGACTTCGACGACTCCGCGAGCGGGGCGATCATCGAGAACAACATGACCTGGACCGGCAAACTGTCGGCCATCGATTTTCTGCGTGACACCGGCAAACACTTCTCGGTCAACGTGATGCTGGCCAGGGACACCGTGAGACGTCGCCTCGAATCCGACGGCATGTCCTACACCGAGTTCAGTTACATGTTGCTGCAGGCGAATGACTATCTACAACTACGCCGAAATCATGGGTGCACGTTGCAGGTCGGTGGGTCCGACCAGTGGGGGAACATCATCGCCGGTGTCGAACTGAACCGGCGTGTCGACGCCGAATCGGTTCACGGCCTCACAGTTCCACTGGTTACCTCGGCTGACGGCAAGAAGTTCGGAAAGTCGACTGGGGGCGGAAGCCTGTGGCTCGACCCGGACATGACGAGTCCCTACGCCTGGTACCAGTACTTCGTGAACACCAGCGATGCCGACGTGATCAAGTACCTGCGCTGGTTCACCTTCCTCTCGGCAGAGGAACTGGCGGAACTCGAGATCGCGACCGCAGAGCGACCACATGCCCGCGAGGCGCAACGGGCACTTGCGGCCGAGATGACGACGCTTGTGCATGGTGAAGAAAACACCCGCGCTGTGGAGTTGGCGAGCCATGCGCTGTTCGGCCGCGCGGAGCTGCAGGACTTGGACGAACCGACCCTCGGTGCTGCGCTTCGCGAAGCGTCCGTCGCGGATCTGGCACCGGGTCAGGCTTCCAGCATCGTTGATCTGCTGGTGCTCAGTGGTCTGTGTGAGAGCAAGGGGGCGGCCCGTCGAACCGTGAAGGAAGGCGGCGCCTCGGTCAACAATCAGAAGATCGGCAGTGAGGACTGGACTCCCGGGTCCGCAGATTTGCTCCACGGCAGATGGCTGGTGATTCGTCGCGGAAAGCGCAACTTTGCCGGCATCAGAGTGCTCGCAGGCTAGCTGGCTTGCGGCGGGGCACACCGAGCCGAGCGGTCGAACCAGGCTTGGTGTGCCCGATCCGGCGTCACTCACCAGCTGATTTCGGATGTTGAAAGTGCGCGACCAGGCGATTTGGTTTTTGTGGTGGGGTGGGCGTAGCTTTGTTCGGGTCAGAGCGACACGGACGCCGACGTTCACCGGTTGGGTGGATGCTACGAGGTTGTACGGGGGCGCCTGATTTCCTGGATGTCGATCGTGTGATGGTTGGTGTTCGGGGTCCTTCAAAGTGTTGCGGTTTGCGCCGGGATGCGTTGGGGGATAAGATGAAACGGTTGCCCCGGATCCGCTGATGTGTGTTGGTGGTTCTGGTGTGTGCGTGTTCTTTGAGAACTCAACAGTGTGTCGATGAATGTCAGTGCCAAATGTTTTTTGGTTTCTCGCATCATTGGTCTGGCCGGCCCC
>NZ_JBFAMC010000009.1:0-9988 GCF_040656415.1 Rhodococcus sp. NPDC049939
TCGGGTGGGGTTGACGGCGGCGAGTTTTGTGGCGAATCCGTTTTCGGTGTCGGGTTCGCGGTTGTATCGGACGGGGGATTTGGTGCGGTGGTCGGTTGAGGGGGTGTTGGAGTTTCGGGGGCGTGGTGATTTTCAGGTGAAGGTGCGGGGGCGCCGGGTGGAGTTGGGGGAGGTGGAGGCGGTTTTGGCCCGGTGTCCGGGTGTGGGGCAGGCGGTGGTGGTGGTGCACAACTCGGCGGTTGCCGAGTCGGTCCTCGCGGCGTACGTGACCGCGGAGGAGGACGCGACTATCGACACGTCCGAAGTGACGCGGTTCGCCGAATCCCTCCTCGCGCCCTTCATGGTGCCTGCCTCGGTAACGGTTCTGGATCGGCTACCACTGGGAGCCAACGGAAAGGTCGACCGGCGAGAGCTGCCGGAGCCCGAGTTCGCGCCCCGGACTTTCCGTGCGCCCACCACGCTCTACGAAACGGTGGTCGCGGACGTATTCGCCGAGGTCCTCGCGATCGATGCGGTGGGCACCGAGGACGACTTCTTTGCATCCGGGGGAAACTCCCTGACCGCGACGCAGGTGGTTTCGCGAATCAACGCGGCACTCGGGACGGCGCTCGACGTTCGGGAAGTGTTCGAGACGCCAATGGTACGTCAGTTGGCCGCCCGCGCGTCGCGGTCGATCGCCGGCTGCGAGACTCGTCCGGCGGTCGTGGCGCCGCGTCCGGATCGGGTGCCGCTCTCGTGGGCCCAGAACCGGATGTGGCTCATCAATCAGATCGACCCGTCCTCGCCCGCTTACAACGTCGCGACAATCGTCCGGTTGTCGGGTGAACTCGACTTTGCTGCAATGGCTTCCGCATTCGAGGATGTGTTACGGCGGCACGAGTCGCTCCGTACCTGGTATCCCTACGGCACCGCGGGGCCCACCCAGGAAATTGTCGGCGCCGACCAGGTCGAGAAAATCGCGATGACGACAGTCGAAAACGCTCTGCACGAGCAGATTTCGAATCTGGTGTCCGAGGGGTTCGACGTCGCGGCCGCAGTCCCGCTTCGGGCCCACTTGTTCGAACTCGAAGAGCAAGAGCATGTCCTGGTTGTGGTGTTGCACCACATAGCCGCCGATGGGTTCTCGATGGCCCCGCTCGCCCGGGACATGATGGCTGCGTATGCAGCGCGTTCCAAGGGGCATCCGCCGGGCTGGGAACCGCTGCCCGTTCAATATGCCGACTACGCCCTTTGGCAGCGCCAACTTCTCGGCTCGGAAGACGACCCGGACTCGCTGCTCTCGCGGCAACTCGACTACTGGCGGTCCGTGCTCGCAGACGCGCCTGCTGTGGCGGTGTTGCCAACGGACAGGGATCGCCCGCAGCGCCGATCGGCTGGCGCGGGAAGGGTGACCTTCTCGATCGGCGCGGACCTGCACAGGGACGTGGTGGCGCTCGCGCGGGCGCGACGGTGCACGGTGTTCATGGTCGCGCATGCAGCACTTGCGTTACTGCTGTTCCGTTCGGGTGGATCCGACGACGTGGTGATCGGCTCGCCGGTGGCGGGCCGTGGTGACGCGGTGCTCGATGACGTGGTGGGGATGTTCGTGAACACCCTCGTGTTGCGGACCCGGGTATCGGGGACCATCGACGATCTGCTCGCGCATGTCCGCGAAAGCGACCTCACCGCCTTCACTCACTCGGGTGTGCCCTTCGATCGGGTGGTGGAGGCCCTGAACCCAGAGCGGTCCCAGGCGTATTCACCGCTGTTTCAGGTATTACTCGAATTCCGGAACACCGAGAGTCCAGAACTCGAGCTGCCGCAGTTGCAGGTCGAGGTGCTCGAACCTGAAGTGGTCTCCTCGCTCTTCGACTTGCAGCTGGCGCTCACGCAGCACTACGACGGGTCTGGGATATCGGATGGAATGACTGCGTGCTTTACCTATTCCACTGATCTGTTCGACGAGGAGACGGTCACGGCCCTCGCCGACCGGTTCGTCAGGATTCTCGCCGCAATTGTCATCGATCCGTCTGTTGCGGTCGCCGACGTCGACATCCTGGCCCCGGCCGAGCGGACACAACTTCGACAATGGCGCACTCACTCAGGGGTGATCGTCCTCGATCCCCGGCTGCATCCCGTACCCGCAGGTGTCACGGGCGCGGTCTACCTCGTCGATCCTGACGAGGAAGATGTCCGGCAGGAGATCTCGTCGTCGGACGCGGCAGAGGCATTCGTGGCGAATCCGTTCGGCCCCCCTGGGTCCCGGATGGCTCGGACGGAGCGACTCGCGCGGTGGACCCGCTCAGGGCTCCTGGTCGACGTCAGCGCCGCCGAGGATTCGCCGGAGCGATCGGTCACCGACGTTGTGGCGAGCCATCCAGCCGTTCGTGAAGCGGTGGTCATCGAGGGCGTGACCGGTGTGGTTGCCTTCTGGGTGCCGGTGACTACAACGACCGTGCTTCCGGCAGCAGAGGACCTGCGAGCGTTCAGCGCACACCGACTCGATTCCGGGCTGGTGCCCAAGCAGTTTCTCGCACTCGGCGCAATCCCACGAACTACCGAGGGCAACGTGGACGAGGACGCGCTGCGCGCCCTGATCTCAGATGCCGAACCGTCGGACGTCTCGCGGAATCACTGGACGCCCCTTCAGCAAGAGGTCGGTGAGCATTGGGTGGCTGTACTCGGGCACGACGACTTCGGACGCGACGACGGGTTCTTCGACGTCGGTGGCAATTCGCTTCGTGTCGTGGAGTTGCAACGACGCCTTGACGAGAGATGGCCTGGAATCTTGCGGGTGGGTCAGCTGTTCGAGTTCGTCACTGTCGCGGCGCAGGCAGATGCTCTCTCCGATTCAAGCCCGATGACCGAAAACGACATGCCGGCAACCTTCGAATTCTGACCCCTGGAGGCGATCTTGACGAGGCCACACCGTATTCCGGGCGACGACGACATCGCCGTGGTCGGTGTCGCCGCGCGTTACCCCGAGGCGGCGAACTTGTCGGAGTTCCGCGCCAACCTCGCCGCCGGTCGGGATTCGGTGCGTGGGGTCTCGCGAACGCGGGCGGAGGCGACTGGGCTCGGCAGGCCGTTGGACTATCGGCCGATGGCGTTCGTCGAGGACATCACCACATTCGACTACTCGTTCTTCTCCTTGTCGAAACGGGAAGCTTCGCTGATCGATCCGCAACAGCGGCTGGCGTTGGTCCTGGCACACCAAGCCGTCGAGGACGCCGGGTACTCGACCACCGACTTCCGCGACAGCGCGACGGCAGTGATATTCAGCGCAGCCACCTCGACCTATCCGGCGATGTGGGCGGAACCGGGTGCGCTGAGCACACTGGGCAACGTTCCGTTTGCCACACCGGCACGGATCGCCTATCACCTGGGCCTCACCGGGTCTTGCTACGCCGTCGACTCAGGCTGTAACGGCTCGCTCATCGCCGTGCATCAGGCCTGTCGGGAATTGCGTTCCGGCGATGCAGACTTTGCACTCGTCGGCGGTGTCAGCTTGCGTGTGAACGGAATTCCCATGGACATGAGCGTCGGCTCTTCCGAGCTGATGTCGCCGGGTGGGCGTTGCAGGGCGTTCGACGCAAACGCGGACGGCACTGCGGTAGGCGAGGGAGGTGCGGCGCTTCTTCTCACCACGATGGCTCGTGCACGCGCCGATCGAGTCCCCGTCCACGCCGTGATCCGCGGCACCGCGACGGTATCGAGCGGGCACTCGTCGGCCACCATCAGTTCTCCGAGCGCACGGGCTCAGGTGACAGTCATCGCCAAAGCCTGGCGAAATGCGGGGCTGGAGCCGAGCGATGCCGGGTACCTCGAAGCCCACGGTTCGGGCACTCCGCTGGGAGACGCCGTCGAGCTCGAGGCCGTCACGGCAGCGTTCGACGGCAGGCCTGGCGTCTTGCCGATCGGTTCGGTGAAGACCAACGTCGGCCATCTCGACCACGCCGCCGGGGTCACCGGTCTGGTCAAAGCAATTATCGGGGTCGAGCACGGCGAGCTGTACCCGTCACTGCATTTCGAGCGACCGACCGGTGGAATCGATTTCGCCGCCAACGGGATCGAGGTGGTGACCGAGATGCGGTCCTGGAGCGACGAGGGCGGGCCGCGGCGGGCCGGAGTGAGTTCGTTCAGCCTCGGTGGCATCAATGCTCACTGCGTGGTGGAGCAGCCGCCGCGCGTCTCGGTTCGTCAATCCCGAGAACGCGATGTGACGGCCCGGCTGGTCGCGGTGTCGGCGAAGAGCGTGAGTGCGCTGGCTACGCTGTGCACCGACCTGGTGACGGTCGTGGGCGATCTGGACATCGACGATGTCGCCTTCACGCTCAATCGCGGTCGTCCGCACTACGAACACCGTGTTGCGGTGCAGGCACGCAGCAGCGCGGAACTCTCGAAGCGGCTCGGCGCGCGTGCCGCTGAACTCGAACGGCAAAAGGACACATCGGCAACCGGAAGCCGGAGGACCCCGTCGGTAGCGTTGTTGCTCTCACCCGACCCGGTGCCGCGGGGACTTCGCGGCCACGCTTTGCCGCCTGAACTTCCGGCGTCCGGCGAAGTGGCGGACCTCCTCGCCGGTCAGATCGCCATTCACCGGGAACTGCGATCCGCCGGTGTCGGTGTTGACGCTATCCTCAGCGGCGGGGTGTCGCGCTATGCGGTCCGGTACGTGCTGGGCAAGCTCGCGGAGGTAACCGCGACCGAGATCGCGGCAGCGGCCGCGAATCCATCGATCGAGGCGACACGGGTCGTCGCCGTCGCGCGGGACATGCTCGCGGACGGACCCGTCGTCTTCGTGGACCCGAGCCCGACCGGGCGTCTGGGCAAACTCCTGGCCGGCGCTCTCGGCGGCGAGCCGAATGCAGAAATCCTCGAGGTTGCAGATACTTCCGATGCAGTGACAGATCTGCTCGCTCGGCTGTACGAGCACGGAGTCGATATGGACTGGGCAGCGCTCGCCCCCGGCGACGACTCCGCCCGCCGGGTGCGGCTGCCCGGTCACCCGCTGCGTGGCTCCAGGTGCTGGTTCGATCTCCCCGATGTCCCGGAATGGAACCCCATTCCGAAAGATCTTTCATCGGAACGGGACTCGGCACCTGTACCCGAGCCATCCGGGGACAGCCTCGAATGGTTGCGCGATACCCTGCGCGAGTTGCTACACAGCGAAACCGACATCAGTGCCGACGACGACTACTTCGATCTCGGTGGAAACTCTCTGATCGCCATGCAGCTCGTCGACAAAGTGACGCAACAGTACGGCTTCCGGCCCAAACTCATCGACCTCTACGAGCGGCCGAGGGTCGCGGACTTCGCGGAACTCCTCGGCGACGATGCGTCGCGGCCGGCCGGTTTGCCTCCCGTCACGGCCCGGGATCGGCACATAATGTCCTACGGCCAAGTCCGCATGTGGTTCCACCATCAACTCGACCCCGCGACGACGATCTACAACTTGCCGACGATGACCGACTTGCACGGGCCGATCGACGTTGCGGCCGTCCGGGGCATGTTGGAGGATTTCGCGGCACGGCACCAGGTGTTGCTGTCCAACTACATAGAAGTCGACGGCGAACCGGAACTGCGGATCAGGGAATCGCTCGGCGAGTTCTTCCGCACCGCCGACGTGTCAGGCGAACCGGACCCCGTTGCCGCGACGCGCGCACTCGTACAGGAAGCGGCTGTGGCGCCGTTCGACTTGGCCACCGATCCACTGGTTCGGGCATTGTTGGTGCGGATCGGCCCGGACGAGCACGTCCTGCAGGTCACCTCGCACCATTCGGTCAACGACGGTGGTTCGCCGCGGATCTTCGAGCACGAACTTCCGGTTCTGTACGCGGCGCGCCGGGCAGGCGTGCAGGCCGACCTCGCCCCGCTGCCCGTCCAGTACTGGGACTATGCGCTCTGGCAGCGGGAACTGATCGCGAGCACCGCACTCGATACGGAGCTCGACTACTGGAGAAAGGTTCTGGAAGACGTTCCGCTGTTGCATTTGCCAACCGACTTCCCACGTCCGGAGCGCAAGAACTTCACCGGCGCGTTCCACACCTTCACGATCAGTGCGGAACTGACAGAAAGTGTGCGAGCCATTGCAAGGCGCGAGTCGGTGTCGCTGTTCGTGGTCCTGCTCTCTGCCTTCTACCTCCTCATGGCGAGTCGCAGCCGCCAGCGCGATCTCGTTGTCGGGACGCCGACGACCGGACGAAATCGGCCCGAACTCGGCGGCCTGATCGGATACTTCAACAGCACAGTGGCACTGCGCGCCGACCTGTCGGGCGATCCGAGCCTCACGGAACTGTTCACCCGGGTACGGGATGTAGTGCTCGGCGCCCTCGAGCACCAAGAGATCCCGTTCGACCGTGTCGTCACCGCGCTGACCGGCGATCGCGATCTGAGCCGAACGCCCTTGTTCGACGTCTGCTACGTGCACCAGGAGCTACCTGCCCTGCAGTCACAGCAAGGGCTCACCGAGACGTTGTTCGACCAGGACAACCCCGGATCCATTGCGTTCGGCGGCGTGCCGTTCGGTACCGCAAAGTTCGATCTCACCCTCGTCACGACGGACCGGGACGGCGAGGAGGACATGGCTGCCGGACTCGAGTTCAGCACCGAACTGTTCACCGAGCAGACCGCTGCGGAGATGGTTGCGGAGTTCCTCGGCATCCTCGAGAAGGTGGCGGGCATGGCCCCCACACAGCCGATTTCCCTGTTCCTGACGGCTCCGGCCGACGCGTCGGTACCCCGTCCGATGACAGCACCACCGCCCTTCGTCCCGGCTGACCGCCCAAGGCAAGCTGTCAATGGCACCGAACCCCGCAGCTACGTGCGGGGATGCGTGAGAGAGCCCCTGGACGACGCCCCCGGGATGCCCGAATTGCTCGCCGCTTGGCTCACGTTGCTCGCCTGGTATACCGGTGAGGACGGCGTCGCCGTGGATACCGTTCCTTCCCCGGGTGCCCGGTCTCGGCTGGTGAGTGTCGACATCTCCGACGATCCCACCTTCCCGGAGTTGGTGTCGGCCGTGAGTCGGCAGTTGTCTGCGGACGTAGGCGCGAACGAATCGGCAGGAGAGCACTTTCCGGTTCGCTGCGACGGAGAACGCAGTAGCGACAGTGACAATGGCGACCAACGGGTGCCTACCACCGTCGAACTAGGGCTCTCATGGACCACGAGACCGGTACCGGGAACGGCACTGACTCTCGAACTCGATTACGCCACTGAGCTTTTCGACCGGAGCACTGTCGTGGCGATGCTTGCCGACCTCCGCCGGTTGCTGACGGGGCTAGCGGAACACCCCGATCTACCTGTCCAGGAGGTGGCGATGGAATTCGCCGATGGAGACGAGAGCGATCACTCCCCTGAGGCAGCACGATGAGCGTCGGTGTGGTCGGGGCGGGAACGATGGGTACCGGAGTGGCCGAGTGTCTGGCCCAGGCTGGTCACGACGTCGTCGTCGTCGAACCGGACCCGCACATGGTCGAACGGGCTCGCTCGCGGACGAGGGACTCGCTACGGCTGGCCATACTGCTCGGACGAGGTGGCCCAGAACCCGCCGAGGCGGTGGCCCGGGTGAGTTGGACAGGGCAGATGTCCGATCTGGCAGAGGCAGCCGTCGTCATCGAATGCGTTCCCGAACGAATCGGCCTCAAGGAGGAGGTGTTCGCGGAACTGGACCGCGTCTGCTCGCCCGACGCGCTCCTTGCCACCTGCACCTCCGGCATCCCCGTCGACAGGCTCGCGGCGAAAACCACCAGACCGGAGAATGTCGTCGGCCTGCACTTCATGAACCCGGCACCGTTGAAGGACACGGTCGAGGTTGTGCGAGGTCCTCGTACGTCGCCGGAGTCGCTCGATCGCGCCCTGGCATTCGTCGAGTCGCTGAACAAGACCGGCATCGTTGTCGGTGACGGACCCGGCTTCGTGCTCAATCGCGTTCTCATGTTGTCCATCGGTGAGGCGGCAGCCACCCTCGACGCCGGCTTGGCTGACGCCGAGACGATAGATGCCCTGTTCGAGGGTTGCCTCGGGCACCCGATGGGACCGTTGCGCACCGCCGATCTGATCGGCCTCGACAACGTCCACGACACCATGACCACGCTGTGCGAGTTGACCGGCGACGACCGCTACCGCCCGCCCGAGTCGCTCGCCGCTCTGGTCGAGGCCGGCCACTTCGGGCGCAAGACCGGGCGAGGGTTCCATGACTACGGGTGAGGTGACAGCGGGTGAGGTGCTGCCACTGAACTACGACCAGCGCACAGTGCTTCGTACAAGCCAGAGCGATGCCACGTTCGGACAGTATCTCGAACTCGACGGTCCACTCGACGAAGATGCGTTCTGCGCCGCACTGAGCCAAGCTCTCACCGAACACGGTGGTCTGCAAGACGCTTTCGTGCTCGACGGTCCTGAACCGAGCAGGTTCGTCGGCACCGGTCCCGTGGTCCTGCCCGAGATCATCGATGTGACCGCATCGGACGATCCTGGTGGCCGGGTGGCGACATTGATCGACCATTTCAGGAACCTGCCGATGAGCCTTGCCGCCGGACCGTTGCACTCGAACGTCTTGTTCCGACTGCCCGACGCACGATACGGCTGGTTCCAGCGCTATCACCGAATTGTCAGCGACGAACAAGGCATGGCCGCGGCGGTCGAGCGTACCGCCGAGATCTACGAGGCTGTGCAAGCGAATCGAGACCCGCGTGTGGAGGAACCGGGTCCGTTCGTCTCGCCCAGAGCCCAGTTGGCAGCCGACGCACGCTACCGCGAGAGTAAGGCGTGGACGGACGATCGATGCTACTGGGCGCAGTTGCTCGAGGGGGCACCCTTGTCGGTTCCCCCACCTGGCCCGGCCACTGAACAGGTGAGCACGCGCCGAGTGAGGGTTCCCGCACCCGGCGCGTTGACACGGCTGGCTCGCCGTAGCGGTGGCGGTGCTCCCGCAGTATTGCTCGCCGCACTCGCGCTGTACTGGCACAGTCGCACGGGTCTCGACGACGTGGTGCTCGGACACCGCAGGCAGGGCAGCATCACACCGGTCAGGCTGGTGCTCTCCCCACACCACACCTTCGACGCGCTGACGCGAGAGGTGGGCGTACAACTTCGACGATCCCGCAGGCACCGGTTCCTTGCAGCGATGGATATGCCTGCACCCGATCCCATCTCGTGGCCGGTAGTGGGTGGGATACGGGAGTCGCTCCGGGTCGACCGGATCGGCGAGTGTGTCGTCTCGGTGACGAATCGATGGGAGTCCGCCGGTGACGGAGAGGTCTTCTCCGTCGAAGTCGGCGAGGGTTACTGGACCGTCGACCTGGACGGCGCCGGTGATTTGCAGCGTTTCGCCGATGTTCTCACCGCCGGGATCGATTCCCCAAGTGTGTCTTTGGGTGGCTTGGGTGTGGCGTCGGGGGTGGGGTTGGTGTGTGGGGGTTCGGGTGTTGTGGGGGGGACGTTGCCGGAGGTGTTGGTGGCGGGTGCTCGGGTGGATCCGGGGGCGGTGGCGGTGTCGTTGTCGGGTGTGCGGGTCTCGTATGGGGAGTTGGATCGGTGGTCGTCTCGGTGGGCGCGGGTGTTGGTTTCTCGCCGGGTGGGGCCGGGGTCGGTGGTGGCGTTGGGGTTGCCGCGGTCGGTGGAGTTGGTGGTGGGGGTGTGGGCGGTGGCGAAGTCGGGGGCGGCTTTCGTGCCGGTGGATCCGGGTTTGCCTGCGGCGCGGGTGGTGGAGTTGGTGGCCGATTCGGGTGCGGTGGTGGGGTTGACGGTGTCGGGGCGGGGGTTGCCGGATGCGGTGGAGTGGTTGGAGGTTGATCGGCCCGGGTTCGGGGAGGGGTTGTCTGATGGGCCGGTTTCGGATGGGGATCGGGTTGTTCCGCTGCGGCCGCATCATCCGGCTTACCTGATGTATACGTCGGGGTCGACGGGGCGGCCGAAGGGTGTGGTGGTCACGCATGAGGGTGTGGCGAATTTGGCTGTCGAGGAGCGTGATCGGTTTTCGGTGACGTCGTCGTCGCGGGTGTCG
>NZ_JBFAMC010000010.1:1636-5038 GCF_040656415.1 Rhodococcus sp. NPDC049939
GTTGTGTGTTGTTTGAGAACTGCACAGTGGACGCGAGCATCTTTGTTGTAAGTAGTCAAGAGCGTACGGTGGATGCCTTGGCACCAGGAGCCGATGAAGGACGTGGGAGGCTGCGATAAGCCTCGGGGAGCTGTCAACCGAGCTGAGATCCGAGGGTGTCCGAATGGGGAAACCCAGCACGAGTGATGTCGTGTTACCCGCACCTGAATGTATAGGGTGTGTGGAGGGAACGTGGGGAAGTGAAACATCTCAGTACCCACAGGAAGAGAAAACAACATGTGATTCCGTGAGTAGTGGCGAGCGAAAGCGGATGAGGCTAAACCATGGATGTGTGATAACCGGCAGGTGTTGCATTCGTGGGGTTGTGGGGTTCGCCGTTGTCGATACTGCCGTGTCGGCCGACAGTGATAAATCGCTTGTGTTAGTGGAAGTGGTCTGGAATGGCCCACCGTAGGGGGTGAGAGTCCCGTACACGAAAACATGGTGACTGTTGTGGCGGATACCCGAGTAGCACCGGGCCCGTGAAATCTGGTGTGAATCTGTCGGGACCACCCGATAAGCCTGAATACTCCCTGGTGACCGATAGCGGACTAGTACCGTGAGGGAAAGGTGAAAAGTACCCCGGGAGGGGAGTGAAATAGTACCTGAAACCGTGCGCTTACAATCCGTCAGAGCCTGCGCCGCCTTTGGGTGGGTGGGTGATGGCGTGCCTTTTGAAGAATGAGCCTGCGAGTTAGTGGCATGTCGCGAGGTTAACCCGTGTGGGGTAGCCGTAGCGAAAGCGAGTCCGAATAGGGCGAGTCAGTGGCATGTTCTAGACCCGAAGCGGAGTGATCTACCCATGGCCAGGTTGAAGCGACGGTAAGACGTCGTGGAGGACCGAACCCACTTAGGTTGAAAACTGAGGGGATGAGTTGTGGGTAGGGGTGAAAGGCCAATCAAACTCCGTGATAGCTGGTTCTCCCCGAAATGCATTTAGGTGCAGCGTCACGTGTTTCTCACCGGAGGTAGAGCTACTGGATGGTCTAGGGGGCCTACAAGCTTACCGAAATCAGCCAAACTCCGAATGCCGGTGAGTGAGAGCGTGGCAGTGAGACTGCGGGGGATAAGCTTCGTAGTCGAGAGGGAAACAGCCCAGATCGCCGGCTAAGGTCCCTAAGCGTGTACTAAGTGGAAAAGGATGTGGGGTCGCGAAGACAACCAGGAGGTTGGCTTAGAAGCAGCCACCCTTGAAAGAGTGCGTAATAGCTCACTGGTCAAGTGATCCTGCGCCGACAATGTAGCGGGGCTCAAGTACACCACCGAAGCCGCGGCACTCACACATTGCATTCCCTTCACTCTGCGGAGTGTTGGGCAGTGGTGTGGGTGGGTAGGGGAGCGTCGTGTGGCCAGGGAAGCAGCAGTGTGAACTAGTTGTGGAGGCCATGCGAGTGAGAATGCAGGCATGAGTAGCGAAAGACGAGTGAGAAACTCGTCCGCCGAATGACCAAGGGTTCCTGGGCCAGGTTAATCCGCCCAGGGTGAGTCGGGACCTAAGACGAGGCCGACAGGCGTAGCCGATGGACAACGGGTTGATATTCCCGTACCCGTGTGAACGCGCCCCTGGTGAATCAGTGATGCTAAGCGCCCTGAAACCTGCTGTGTGCCTTCGGGTGTGTGGTGGGTGGATGCGCGTGAACCGAGCTGGTAGTAGCCAAGCGATGGGGTGACGCAGGAAGGTAGCTGAGCCAGTCAGTGGTAATACTGGTGTAAGCCGGTAGGGCGAACGGTAGGCAAATCCGCCGTTCACATGCCTGAGAGGTGACGCATAGCCGAATGAGGCGAATTCAGTGATCCTATGCTGCCGAGAAAAGCCTCTAGCGAGCTTTCACACGGCCCGTACCCCAAACCGACACAGGTGGTCAGGTAGAGAATACCGAGGCGATCGAGACAACTATGGTTAAGGAACTCGGCAAAATGCCCCCGTAACTTCGGGAGAAGGGGGGCCCTGTCCGGTGATCACCCTCGCGGTGTGAGCTGGGTGGGGCCGCAGAGACCAGTGAGAAGCGACTGTTTACTAAAAACACAGGTCCGTGCGAAGTCGTAAGACGATGTATACGGACTGACGCCTGCCCGGTGCTGGAAGGTTAAGAGGACCGGTTAGCTCTTTCGGGAGCGAAGCCGAGAATTTAAGCCCCAGTAAACGGCGGTGGTAACTATAACCATCCTAAGGTAGCGAAATTCCTTGTCGGGTAAGTTCCGACCTGCACGAATGGCGTAACGACTTCTCAGCTGTCTCAACCATAGACTCGGCGAAATTGCATTACGAGTAAAGATGCTCGTTACGCGCGGCAGGACGAAAAGACCCCGGGACCTTCACTACAGCTTGGTATTGGTGTTCGGTTCGGTTTGTGTAGGATAGGTGGGAGACTGTGAAGCGGCCACGCCAGTGGTCGTGGAGTCGTTGTTGAAATACCACTCTGATCGTATTGGACCTCTAACCTCGGACCATGATCTGGTTCAGGGACAGTGCCTGGTGGGTAGTTTAACTGGGGCGGTTGCCTCCCAAAATGTAACGGAGGCGCCCAAAGGTTCCCTCAGCCTGGTTGGCAATCAGGTGTCGAGTGCAAGTGCACAAGGGAGCTTGACTGTGAGACTGACGGGTCGAGCAGGGACGAAAGTCGGGACTAGTGATCCGGCACCGGCATGTGGAAGCGGTGTCGCTCAACGGATAAAAGGTACCCCGGGGATAACAGGCTGATCTTCCCCAAGAGTCCATATCGACGGGATGGTTTGGCACCTCGATGTCGGCTCGTCGCATCCTGGGGCTGGAGTAGGTCCCAAGGGTTGGGCTGTTCGCCCATTAAAGCGGCACGCGAGCTGGGTTTAGAACGTCGTGAGACAGTTCGGTCTCTATCCGCCGCGCGCGTTAGAAACTTGAGGAAGGCTGTCCCTAGTACGAGAGGACCGGGACGGACGAACCTCTGGTGTGCCAGTTGTTCCGCCAGGAGCACTGCTGGTTAGCTACGTTCGGAAGGGATAACCGCTGAAAGCATCTAAGCGGGAAGCCTGTTCCAAGATGAGGTTTCTCACCCCCTCGAGGGGGTAAGGCCCCCGGCAGACCACCGGGTTGATAGGCCAGAACTGGAAGCACAGCAATGTGTGCAGGTGACTGGTACTAATAGGCCGAGGACTTACCACGAAGAAGCTACGCGTCCACTGTGCGGTATCTGAAACAACACACACGAGCCACCCCCCAAACACGGGGGGGCCGGCCCGAGGTGACAGTTTCACAGAGTTACGGCGGCCATAGCGGAGGGGAAACGCCCGGTCCCATTCCGAACCCGGAAGCTAAGCCCTCCAGCGCCGATGGTACTGCACCCGACAGGGTGTGGGAGAGTAGGACACCGCCGAACACCCGTT
>NZ_JBFAMC010000011.1:0-4485 GCF_040656415.1 Rhodococcus sp. NPDC049939
GTCGCGGTGATCGTGTGATCGACCACCGCCTCGAACGCCGCATCACCGACGAGGGTGGCCTCGTCGACCGCCAGACTCGCCCGCAGATTCGTACCCCGCGCCGTCACCTCGAAACTCGCACTGTAGGTCAGCACATCACCGGGCACCGCACGGAAATCGGTCACCGTGATCGGACCATGCTGATCCGACCAATTCGGTGCCACCGTCTGCGTCAACGCCAGAGCACCCGCACCGATCGCACCACCACCGACACTGGTCGCCGAGTTCCACGCGGCCATCGACCCCGCACCACCGGCCAGCAACACCGTCGCCGCACCCGCGGCGATCGCGCCTTTCATCTTGTTGTTCATCTCATGGTCAGCTTTCGTCAGACCCCGACAGGGGTAGGAGAATTCGGCCTCATCACCGGCACCACACAACCCGTACCGCTACTGCACCAGGTCCTCGAGTCCCGCCGGCACCTCCACCGAATCCGGGTCGGCCGCCGACTTCTCCCAGCCCCCGGACGCGGAAACCAGGAACAACTCACCGGCATCGACAATGAACAACTCATCGGAATCGGCCGCCCACTGCACCACGGCCTTGTCATCAACCGCGAAACTCGACACCACCGAATCCGACTCGTCCAAGATCACCACCTGTGACGAAGAAACCTCCGCCACAAAGCTTCCCGACGACGACACATTCTTGATCACCGAACCACCCGACGACACACCCGCACCAGCATCCGACTCATCGGTCTCGTCCGTGCTGCCGTCAGCCGACTCATCCATGCTGCCATCCGACGACTCATCCGTGGTGCCGTCCGACGACTCGTCCGTCACATCCTCAACCGCCTCATCCGCGGCCTCCGTCGGCTCGTCCGTGGCGTCCTCGACCGGCTCCTCGAGCACCTCAACTGGCTCCTCGATCACCTCATCGACAGACGCCATACTCAGACTCTTCGAAGACAGACTCTTAGAGGCCGACTGAACATTCTCACTGCTTGGGTTGGCCTTGTACTTCTCTCCACCCTTGCAGCTAGCACTGTTGATGGTGTGGGCCTGGACACCCCATCCGCGGTAGCCCGTCGACGTGTTCGGGCCGTTGATGGTGTGCACCTCGACGGTGTACCGCCTAGCGGTGTCCTCGATGTCGAACCACCCACTATTCGTGTTCGAAGTGCTGCTCTTGATGGTTTGGGTTCTGCCGCCACTGTCACGTCGTGCGATGACCTTGTATTTGTAGTCCTCCCCTAGCGGTGTCTTCCCGAGGCTGTCCCACGAGAGCTTCACATCCGAAAGGAGGCGGTCCTCGGTTTTGCAGCTCATACCCGTAACCACCGGGGTGGGGTAGAAGTTCGCGTTCGCGGTGAACGTGCTCGCCACCGACCCGGTATCGGTGAACGCCGCAGCCGTTCCCGAAGTGGTCGCCATCAAAGCCGCCACACCCACCGCGCCGAAGGCCATCAACGGCCGCGCCGGCAAAGCACGCCCCGACAGCATCCGGGAGGCCAGCGTCCGGGTCTTGGTCACCGGAGCAACCGGCATCTCGAACTGCTGCGTCGGAGCATCATCGAAATCGAAGTCCCGCACCGACGCCGACACAGGCTCGGCAGGCTTCTCACCCCCGGACGCGCCGGAGTCGTCACCGCCCTGGTCCTCGTCATCCTTACGCGCGGCAGGCCGGAACGCGACCACCATCAGGCTGCCCACAAACGCACCGCCGAGGAAGATCGCCGTCGGCGACGACAACCACGCCACCACATACCCGAGCGTGGGAACACTGAAGAACACCCGGTCCGCCTCCGTGACCGTGTACGGCGAGAGGTCCGCATCCTCGTTCGCATCACCCTTGAGGATCAGCACCGACGCGTTCTCATTGGACGAGACGATCTCCTGGACCCGGTGCGTGATCCGGGTGCCCTGCTGATTCAGCACACTGACCACGTCACCGACCGCCAGATTTGAGGCGGGCACACTGCGCGACAACGCCAGCGAACCGGTGGTGATCTCCGGCGACATCGAACCCGACCGGAACACCAACGGCTTGATCCCGAAGAAGAACGACGCCGACGCGGCCAGCACACAAATCAAGCCGGCGATCGCCCCCACGTTCAGTGCGATCTGGCGAACAGAAAATTTATTATCCGATCCCATCGGATTTGTTCGCGTAGTCATGATGCTCAGGCAGTTGTCGCGTTGAAATTGAGCGCGGCTTCAACGGACATGTCCTGCACACTGTTCGGCGCGTCCGGACCCACGCTCATCTCGATGCACAGGTCCTCACTGGCTCCCACCGCCAACGTCCTCGGCTCGGAGAGCACATCCACCGAATCACCGCTCAGCAGAAATTGATCCGCCGCAAGAGGGTCGCCGCTGCACACTTCGCCATCGGACGTACCCGTCGTGACCTTGACCATCATGTGGTCGGCCAACTCCGACGACGACGCGGCCGCCGACATCGTGTAGTTGAACGGCGTCGTACCGGTGTTCTGCACCGGCAACACCGCGGCCACCGAGTCGCCCGGGATCATCCCCTCCTTCGTCAACGTCGCAAACGCGTACGCATCCGGATTGCCCTGCTCATCGGCGAGCTGCATATCGATCGAACCGGTCGAGAACACACCCGACGTCGCCGTCGCAGTATCACTCCACGCCGCCAGCGTCCCGATCGCACCGAGACCGAACACGATCCCCAACGACGCAATCGCCCGCGGCTTGCTACCCGATATCACCGACCGCGCACGGGCACCGAACCCCGACGCCGAACTCGAAACCTCTTGACGAGACATTGTTTCCATGCCTTTCCTGATTCATCTAGCAGGGGTGCCGGCAACCCGGATATACACGAAACTGGGCGTGCCCGTGGCGATGTCATGAATTTCTATCACGGTGAACGAGCAAAAGTTGGACGTTCACACGCTCAACCACAAAAAACTGGTCACTTGTCCACATCTGACTCGAACGGATGCCGAATCGACGGAACACGCGACGTCGCAGCCTTGCGGGCATGCACGAGACGCCTCGGGCTTCGATCTCCCGGTGGCGCATCGTGGTGCCCGCTCGACGCGGGTTCTCTACATCTCAGGTGTCAGACCCGACCTCCGGCTGGTCCTTCGGGCGTGAACGGTCCCGAACAGCCCCGAAGAACATGAAGACTGCATATCCCAGGAGCCCGGTGACAACGACACCAACCATCACCGTCCGTTGCTGACCAGTGATCAGACTGTTCACGTATCCCATGTAGGGAACGCTGTACCAGACCTTCCCCCTGATCTGTTCCGGAACAACGGGATTGGCGTCGGGAGACGGGTTGGCATCGCCCTGGGTGACGTACGTCGTCTCCCCCTGTGAGTTCTTCCGCACCATGATGATGCGGTGGGTGACTACCGCAGGGTCGCCCGACTCCTTCTGGAACGTGATCGCATCGCCTGCGGTCAGCGTGTTCGGGTCCTCCGGCTTGACCACGATCAGGGTGCCGGGAGGATAGGTGGGTACCATCGAGCCGGTGAGCACCGTATAGGGCGTCGCTCCCGCGATCCGGGGGATGACGATCGTCAGGGCAAGGATGGCCACCAGCACCAAGAGCACCAGCCAGGAGGCGATGCTCTTGATCCAGCCCCACACGCTGGTGTCTTGCCCGTCGGCGTCTTGTCGGACGCTTTCTACCGTGTGGCTCATCGTGATTCGGCCCCGAAAATGAACGACGCCGTGGTGCTCTCATTCGGCTCCGCATCCTCACCGACGGTGCCCCGCATACACAACACCGCACTGGCACCCGGCTCCACCGACAACCACTCCGGATCCGCCGGCGCCTGCGCACCCACCAACGGCCCGTCATAGACCTGCGTCGCCCCCACCGGATCACCCTCATCCGGACACGCCGACTCCGAATCCACCACGAACACCGTCAAATCCAACGGCACCGCCGGATTGGACTGATTCGCATCCTGCAACCGGTACTTCATCAACACATCACCGGAATTGATGATGCTCACCGGGGCCTGCGCATACTGCCCCGCACCCAGACCCTCCTTCGCCAACGCCTCGAACGGGTAATCCTTGATCCCCGCCTCACCGACCGCCAGATCCAACGTGCCCGACGAAATCGTGCCCGGATTCATCACCTGCGACTGACTCCACAACGCACCGGTCTGCTGCGCCGACATCAACGCCACACCGGCCACCGCCGCCCCACCGATCGCCAGCCAACGAGTCTTGTTCGACATAGCTACACCTGCCTCAAAGTGACATTGAAATTCGACAGGTCCACCTGCACGTTCTGCGCCGCATCCCCGGCGGTGTCCTCGGCGAACACGATGGTCACCTGCACATCCACCGTCGCACCATCCAATGCCGGGGTGATCACCACACCATCGGCATCGACCGGCACCGGATCCCCACCCGAGGTCGCGGTGATCGTGTGATCGACCACCGCCTCGAACGCCGCATCACCGACGAGGGTGGCCTCGTCGACCGCCAGACTCGCCCGCAGATTCGTACC
>NZ_JBFAMC010000012.1:0-3955 GCF_040656415.1 Rhodococcus sp. NPDC049939
CCCAGGTGTTGACGAAGAAGCCGATCAGGTCGGTCAGGGCGGTGTCGGTGCGGCCGGCGATCGGCCCGCCGATGCACAGGTCGTCGCCGGCGCCGAGTTTGTGTAGCAGCACGGCGAGGGCGGATTGGGTGAGCATCGACATGGTCACCCCGTGGTTGCGGGCGAGTTGGTCGAGGCGGTGGTGCAGGGGTGCGGGGATGGTGAAGGCGATCGTGTCGCCGTGGTAGCTGGCGGTTCTGGGGCGGGGCCGGTCGGTGGGCAGCGGGAGCAGATCCGGTGCCCCGTCGAGTTCGTGGTGCCAGTACCGGTATTGGGTGGTGATCAGGCTTTGTGGGTCGGCGTGGCCGCCGAGCAGGTGGTGTTGCCAGAGGGTGTAGTCGGCGTACTGGACCGGCAGCGGTTCCCACACCGGTTCCTCACCGGTGCGGCGGGCGGTGTAGGCGTGGGTCAGGTCCTCGATCAGGGGGGCCATCGACCAGCCGTCGGTAGCGATGTGGTGGAGCACGAGTACCAGCACGTGCTCGTCGGGTCGGCACCGCAATATGGTTGCCCGTAGCGGGATTTCGGTGGACAGGTCGAAGCGGTGTCGGGCGGCCTCAGCCACCGCGTCGTCCAGTTGGTGCGTGTCGAGGTCGGTGACCTCGATCGGGGTGATGGCGTGGTCGGGGGGCAGGATGTGTTGGAAGGGTTGGCCTTCGGTTGCTCCGAAGAGGGTGCGCAGGCTTTCGTGGCGGGCGATGACATCGGCGATCGCGGCGGTCAGCGCATTGGTGTTCAGGGGTCCGTACAACCGGAGGGCGAGGGGGATGTTATAGGTCGCGGAGGGGCCCTCGAATTCGTGCAGGAACCACAGGCGTTGCTGGGCGTGCGACAACGGGATCCGGGCCGGTCGTGTCGTCGGTTCCAGTGGGGGGCGTACCGGTGAGTCTTGGTGTAGTTGGGGGGCGAGTTGGGCGATGGTGGGGGCGTCGAACAAGACCCGGATGGGGAGTTCGACGCCGAGGGTGGTGCGGATCCGGCTGATCAGCCGGGTCGCGAGGAGGGAGTGACCGCCCAAATCGAAGAAGGAGTCGTCGATCCCGACCCGGGGGACACCGAGGATGTCGGCGAACAGGGCGGCGAGCGTGTGTTCGTCGGGGGTGCGGGAGGGCCGGTAGTGCCCGGTGGTGTAGTCGGGGGCGGGCAGGGCTTTGCGGTCGAGTTTGCCGTTCGCGGTCAGTGGTAGTGAATCCAAGATGACGATCGCGGCGGGCACCATGTATTCGGGCAGCCGGTCGGCCACATACGCCCGGAGTTGGGTGGTGCGGCGGGTGGCGGCGGGGTCGTTGACGTACCGGGAGAGCGGCCCGACCTCGCCGGTGGGTTGGTACACGTCGGTCAGCGGGGTGCGCTGTGTGGTGGGGGTATGGAAGATCGCATCGAGGTGTCCGGGGGTGTTCGAGTAGGTCACTGCGGCGGTATAGCCGGTCTCGTCGCCGATCCGGTGCAGTTCCTCGGTGGTCATGGCCGTGCAGGAACGGCTGGCCGGGTGGTCCCCGATATTCCCGACAGCTTCGAGGATGTCGGTGAGGGGGGTGTCGGGGTGGGCGTGGGTGGCGGCCTGGTGGGCGGCGACCTCGTCGATCAGCCCGGCGTGGGGTATCCCGGTGATTCGCAGGGCGTCCTGCCGATGTTCTTCGAGTAGAGATCGGAGTTCGGTTGGGCCGGGCAGGTCGTGCCAGGCCCAGGTGGGGAAAGTGGCTGCGGATCGGGCCTCGGTGGGGATGGTGTGGACGATGACGTCGTAGCGGTGGCGGGTCATTTCGGTGTCGGGGTGCCCGCGCTTCAGTTGGATATCGACGGCGCCGATGTCGGTGTTGTCCCTGCCGAGCGCGAGGAAGAATTCCGGGGCTAACAGCAGTTCTTGTTCGGTGGCGATGTCGCGGTGTACCTGATCCAAGAGCGTTCCAATGGCGCCGATCGTGTCTCGGGTCAGGTGGATGCCGGTGACGAATGCTTCGAGGGTGGTCAGGTTTCGGATGTCGCCAAGGAACAGGGTGCCCCCGGGGGCCAGCAAATCCAGTGCGGCGGAGATCACGTCGAGCAGGTAGGCGGCGTTCGGGAAGTACTGCACGACCGAGTTGATGACGATGGTGTCGAACACACCAGCGGGGAGACCGTCGGTGTCGTCGGCGGGTTGGGTGCGCAGGTGGACCCGGTCGGTCCAGGGGGCGTCGTGGTCGTTGAGCCGAGCCCTAAGGGTGGTGATGGTGGTGTCGGAGAAGTCTGTGCCCCAGTAGGAGTGGCAGTCGGGGGCAAGTTGGGACAGCAGCAGACCGGTGCCGACGCCGATCTCGAGGATGTGGGTGGGGGACAGTTGTCGGATGCGGTCGAGGGTGGCGGCGCGCCAGTGCCGCATCTGTTCGAGGGGGATGGGCTTGCCGGTGTAGCTGCTGGTCCAGCCGCGGAAGTCGTCCGTGAACCCGTTGGTGTCCGCCAGGTGATCTGAATCGTCGTCGCGGTCGCTGGTGTAGAGGTCGTCGTAGACGTGCTGCCATGCGGTGACCTGTTCGGTTTCCTGGGTCCGGTCGTGGGTCAGGGGGGTGTCGGGGTCGAGGACGACGTACCCGATCAACTGTTGGTCGTTTTCGCTCGCACGCCCGTCGGTGGCTGTGGGGGAGTCGGCGCTGGCGGGGGCGGGGCGGGTGATGACGGTGGCGTGGGTGACGGTGGGGTGGGTGGTGAGGGTGGCTTCGATCTCGCCGGGTTCGATCCGGAATCCGCGGATCTTGACCTGGTCGTCGGTGCGTCCGAGGAAGTCGAGGATCCCGTCCGCGCTCCAGCGCACGAGGTCCCCGGTCCGGTACATGCGGGCATCGCCGGTATCGGTGGTGGCAAAGGGGTTGGGCAGGAAGCGTTGCGCGGTCAGTGCGGGTTGGTGGTGGTAGCCGCGGGCGACTTGGTCTCCGGCGACGTACAACTCGCCGGGGACTCCGGCCGGGACCGGGCGCAAACCGGTATCGAGGACGTAGACCTGGACGTTGGTGATCGGGGTACCGATCGGCACCCCGGACACGGCTGTGGGCACGGTATCGCCCGGCGCGATTGTGTGACAGGTGACGTAGATGGTGGTTTCGGTGGGTCCATACCCGTTGACCACCCGGGTGCTGGGGGTCAGGGTGTGCATCTTTTCGACCAGCCCGCCCGGCAGCGCCTCACCGATAAGGACGACGGTTTGGGGTTGCGGGGGTGTGGGGGCGTGTTCGAGGACTTCGGCGAGGACCGAGGGAACGGCACTGATCACCCCGCCGTCCACGAGGGCGCTGTCTTCGGTCAGGACCAGCACGTCCCGGACCACTTCGATACTGCCCCCGGTGCACAGCGGGGCAAAGATCTCGAAGACCGACACGTCGAAACCCACGGAAGTGCTGGCCAGAACTCTGCGGGAGTCGGTCACCCCGAGGTGCGCGCGTTCGTGGGTCAGGAAATGGGTGAGGTTGTGGTGGCTGACCGCAACACCTTTGGGGGTGCCGGTGGATCCGGAGGTGTAGATCAGGTAGGCCAGGTGCTGTGGGTGTAGGGGGGCGGTGCGGTCGGTGTCGCCGGGGTTGTGGGTGGGCTGGTTTTCGAGGTCGGCGGTGTCGGTGTGGATCTGTCGGATGGGGGTGGTCGGGAGGCCGGTGGCGGTGGGGGTGTCGGTGATCAGCAGGTGGGGGTGGGCGTCGGTGATGATGTATCCGGTGCGGGTGCTGGGGTAGCGGGGATCGAGGGGGAGGTAGGCGGCCCCGGTTTTGAGGATGGCCAACAACACGGTGATCAGGTCGGGGGTGCGGGGGAGGGCGACGGCGATGATGGTGTCCGGGCCGGCGCCGGTGTGGATCAGGTGGTGAGCCCACCGGTTGGCGTTCTCGTTGAGTTGGGTGTAGGTCAGGTGCTTGCCGTCGCACGTTACGGCGATCGTGTCCGGGGACAGGCG
>NZ_JBFAMC010000013.1:0-3347 GCF_040656415.1 Rhodococcus sp. NPDC049939
CACCACCCGCTGTTCCAGGTCGCCTTCGCCTGGCAGAACAACACCCTGCCCGACCTCGACCTCCCCGACCTACAGGCCACCGTGCTGCCCGCCCCTACCGGCACCGCGAAATTCGACCTGTCCATCCACCTGATCGACCCCGGCACCCCCGACCGGGACATCCCCGCCACCATCGAGTACGCCACCGACCTGTTCGACCGCACCACCATCGACACCCTCACCCACCGATACCTGATCGTCCTCCACACCATCACCACCGACCCGCACACCCGACTGTCCGACATCGACCTCCTCAACGAGACCGAACGCCACCAGATCCTCCACACCTGGAACAACATCGGAGACGCCAACGCGATCCCGGTCCCGGTCACCACCGTCCCGGACATGTTCGAACACCAGGTCCGCTCCACCCCCGACCAGGTAGCCGTGACCTGCGACGGCGAGCACCTGACCTACACCCAACTCAACGAGAACGCCAACCGGTGGGCCCACCACCTCATCCACACCGGCGCCGGCCCCGAACACCTGATCGCCGTCGCCCTCCCGAGGTCCGCCGAGCTGATCACCGTATTGCTGGCTGTGCTCAAAACCGGGGCCGCCTACCTCCCCCTCGACCCGAACTACCCCAGCGACCGCACCGGGCACATCCTCGACGACGCCCACCCGCACCTGCTGATCACCGACACCACCACCGCCACCGGCCTCCCGACCACCCCCATCCGGCAGATCCACACCGACACCACCGACCTGCACCACCAGCCCACCCACAACCCCGGCGACACCGACCGCACCACACCCCTGCACCCCGGCCACCCGGCCTACCTGATCTACACCTCCGGATCCACCGGCACCCCCAAAGGCGTCGCCGTCCCCCACACCGCGATAGCGAACCGGCTGGACTGGACACAACGCTGCTACCCCCTGACCACCGGCGACGCCGTGCTGCAGAAAACCTCCATCTCGTTCGACGTGTCGGTCTGGGAACTGTTCTGGCCCCTGCAGGTCGGCGCCCGACTGGTGATCGCACCCCCCGACGCCGGCCGCGACCCGACCCAGATCCTCCGGGTGATCCGGCAACACCGCGTGACGGTGGTCCACTTCGTGCCCTCCGCCCTCGCCGCCGCGGTCGAGCACCCGGACTTCGCCCGGTGCACCGGCCTGCGGCACATCATCGCCTCTGGCGAAGCCCTCTACGCCGATCTCGCCCGCCACTGCCGCACCGCGCTGCCAACAGCGCAGCTACACAACTTGTACGGGCCCACCGAAACCGCCGTGGACGTGACCTTGCACCGAGTGGCCGACGCCGACTTCGCACCCGGTGCCGCGGCCGGGGTGCCGATCGGGGAACCCGCGGCCACCGTGCAGGCCTACGTCCTCGATACCGGGCTGCGCCCGGTCCCGGCCGGAGTACCCGGCGAGCTGTACATCGCCGGAGAACAAGTCGCCCGCGGCTACCACCGGCGTCCGGCCCAGACCGCGGGGCGGTTCCTGCCCAACCCCTTCGCCACCGACGGGACCCGCATGTACCGCACCGGTGACCTGGTCCGCTGGACCGCAGACGGTGTCCTCGACTTCCTCGGACGCACCGACGACCAGGTCAAGATCCGCGGATTCCGGATCGAACCCGGCGAAATCGAAGCCACCCTCACCTCACACCCGGCCGTCAGACAGGCCGCGGTCATCACCCGCCCCATCCCCACCAGCGCCGACACCCCCACCACCGGCGACGCATCCGCCGTAGCGGGGGACACTACCGATGACAAACGGTTGATCGGGTACGTCGTCCTCGACCCGCACACCCACCCGAACCACCAGGACGAGACCGGGAGCGAAGACCGCGAGCCGATCCCCGACTTCGCCCCCCAACTGCGCGCGTATGTGGCCGGCAAACTACCCGAATATATGGTGCCCGCCGCGATCGTCATCCTCGACGCCCTGCCGGTGACCGCGAACGGCAAACTCGACCGCAAAGCCCTGCCCGCCCCCGACTACACCACCGGGCACTACCGGGCCCCCCGCACCCCCGACGAACACCTCCTCACCGATCTGTTCGGTCACATCCTCGGTGTCCCCCGAGCCGGGATCGACGACTCCTTCTTCGATTTGGGCGGCCACTCCCTGCTCGCCACCCGGCTGATCAGCAGGATCCGCACCGAACTCGGCGCCGAACTACCCATCCGGGTCTTGTTCGACGCCCCCACCATCGCAGAGCTCGCCCCCCACCTCGGCGGGAACCGACCGGTGCGTCCTGCCCTCGTCACCGAGGAACGCCCCGACCACATTCCGTTGTCGCACGCCCAGCAACGACTGTGGTTCCTGCACCGATTCGAGGGCCCCTCGGCCACCTACAACATCCCCCTCGCCCTGCGGTTGCATGGCCCCCTGAACACCGACGCGCTGACCACCGCACTCGGTGACCTGATCACCCGCCACGAACCCCTGCGCACCCTCTTCGGAGAAACCGAAGGCCAACCCTTCCAACACATCCTGCCTCCCGACCAGGCCCTCATCGACATCCCCATCACCGACCTCAGCCCTGCCACCGGCCCCGACCGGAACCACCTCGACGACACCGACCTCAACGAAGGCCAGTTGGCCGAGGCGGTCGCCGAGGCCGTGATCGAAGCGGCCCGACACCGCTTCGACCTGGCCCACGAGATCCCCATCCGGGCCACAGTTTTCCGATCCGGACCCGACGAGCACGTGCTGATACTGCTGATCCACCACATCGCCGCCGACGGCTGGTCACTGGCCCCCCTGATCCGGGACCTGACCCACGCCTACACCAACCGACACCACCACCGCGAACCGGTGTGGGAACCGTTGCCGGTCCAATACGCCGACTACACCCTCTGGCAACACCACCTCCTCGGCGAGACCACCGACCCCGACAGCCTGATCACCGCCCAATACCGGTACTGGCACCACGAACTCGCCGGGGCACCGGATTTGACACCCCTACCGACCGACCGGCCCCGCCCCAAAACCGCCAGCTACCGCGGCGACACCGCCACCTTCACCATCCCCGCGACCCTGCACCGCCGCCTCGATGCCCTCGCCCGCCAGCACGGGATCACCATGTCGATGCTCACCCAATCCGCCCTCGCCGTGCTGCTACACAAGCACGGCGCCGGCACCGACATCTGCATCGGCGGCCCGATCGCCGGCCGCACCGACACCGCCCTGACCAACCTGATCGGCTTCTTCGTCAACACCTGGGTCCTGCGCGTCGACTTGTCCCACCACCCCCGTTTCGACCAGATCCTTGACCAGGTCCGTGGCAAGGCCCTGTCCGCCTACACCCACCAGGACCTGCCCTTCGAGTTGTTGGTCGAACTGCTCAACCC
>NZ_JBFAMC010000014.1:0-3296 GCF_040656415.1 Rhodococcus sp. NPDC049939
GCGGGGTCGGTGTTGCCGGGGTATTCGGTGCCGTCGGTGGTGGTGGTGTTGGACGAGTTCCCGGTGACGGTGAATGGGAAGTTGGATCGTGGTGCTCTCCCCGCACCCGACATCACGAGCGAGTTCTCCGTGGGACCGCGGACCGGGGCGGAGGAAGCGCTGGCGTCGGTCTTCTGCGAGGTGCTCGGCATCGAGAGGGTCGGGCTGCACGACTCGTTCTTCGTGCTCGGCGGCGACAGCATCCTGTCGATCCGACTGGTCTCCAGGGCCAAGGCACGGGGCCTGGTGTTGACTCCCCAACAGGTGTTCGAACACCGGACGGTGGCCGCGCTGGCAGCGGAAGCGGCGACGGTGGACGACGATGCAGTAGTTCGCCTCGCTGAGTTCGAGGGCGGAGGAGTCGGGGCGTTCCCCGCAACCCCCGTGGTTCGTTATCTGATCGAGCGCGGCGGACATTTCGAACGGTTCAGCCAGAGCATCCTGCTCGAACTCCCGAACGGAATCGATTCCGGCGCAATCGCCGCGACCGTCACCGCCGTGGTCACTCACCACGACATGCTGCGGTCGCGCCTGGTGCGAGGCACCGACGGACAGTGGCAGATACAGACCCGACCCGCTACCGACGATGATGGCGAGTCGATGGTTCGACGGGTGCAATTCGACGCGGACATCGATGCCGATGCGTTGTCGGATCTCGTGACCGCCGAGCACCAGGCGGCGGTGGAGCGATTGCGCCCCTTCGACGGCGTGGTCGTCCAGTTCGTCTGGCTCGACCCGGTACCGGCACAGATGGAGGCGACCGCCCCGGACTCGGCGCCGACGGGCCGCCTGATCGTGGTGGCTCATCACCTCGCCGTCGACGGCGTGTCTTGGCGAATTCTGCTGCCCGACTTCGTCACTGCCTGGTCGCAGATCTCGGCAGGACAGGTCGTCGACCTCCCCGAAACGGGGACGTCGATGCGTCGCTGGGCGTATGCGCTGGCCGAAGAAGCATGTAGTAGCGAGCGGACCGCCGAGCTGGGAAGGTGGCGGGACATCGTCGGTGCGCAAGACCCGTTGATCACCGATCGCCGCTTGGATCCCGGGGTGGACACGGCGACCGCAGTACAAGCGGTGAACGTCGAGATCTCGGCCGCCGACACTTCCTCGCTGTTGACGACGGTTCCGGAGATGTATCACGGAGGCGCTCTCGACGTGCTCCTGACCGCGCTGACGGTGGCGTCGTCGGCATGGCGGGCCGAGCGGGGAATTGTGGGGTCGTCGATGCTGATCCGGCTGGAAGGGCACGGACGCGAACAGCAGGTCGTGCCGGGCGCGGATCTGTCCCGCACGGTCGGTTGGTTCACGACAGCCTTTCCCGTCCACGTCGCCCTCGATGGGATCGACTTCGGCGACGCCCTTGCCGGCGGCCCCCACTTGGGCCGGGCGATCAAACTCGTGAAAGAGCAACTCCGAGCGGTGCCGGAAATGGGCATCGGGTATGGACTGCTCCGCTACCTCAATCCCGACACCGCGAAAGAGCTGCCGAGAACCGAACCGGGACAGATCAGTTTGAACTATCTCGGCCAGGTTCCGGGGCGCCCGGAACACGATGCCGGACTCGGCTGGACTCCGGCGGAGGGGTTCGGCGACCTGTCTTACGACCCGGATCCGGACATGCCGGTGTCCGCCGCCATCGAGATCAACGCGATCGTGATCGCCGGACGACTTCAGGTCAGCTTCGGATACCCGGACACCCTGCTCTCCAGAGAGGAGGTCGAGAGGTTCGCTGACTATTGGCGTAAAGCGGTGTCCGCGTTGGTATCGCATGCTGATAGTCCGCACGCGGGCGGCCTCACTCCTTCAGACCTTCCTCTCGTCGGGGTGACTCAGACTGACATCGACGGGTGGGAGGAGCAATTCGGGACGCTTACCGATGTCTGGCCGCCCGCACCACTACAGGCAGGGTTGCTCTTCCACGCACTGCTGGCGAAGCCATCGGTCGACGCCTACACGGTGCAGGTGGAACTGCACCTGAAAGGTTTCGTCGAACCGGCGCGGATGCGTGCTGCGGCTCGAGCATTGCTTGATCGGCACGCCAATCTGCGAGTCGCGTTCGTGCCCGCGCGTGACGGGACGTTCGTGCAAGTGGTGCCAGCCGCGGTCGAGGTTCCGTTCAGCGAGGTCGACCTGACGGGTCTGCCAGGGCACGAGCGTGCTTCGGAACTCGATCGGATTCGCCTCGCCGATCGGATCGAGGGATTCGACACGGGCAAGGCGCCCCTTGTACGGCTTCTTCTCGTGTCCACGGATCGCGGCGAATATCGTCTCGTGTGGACCAGCCATCACACCTTGCTCGACGGATGGTCGATGCCGCTCGTGATCCGGGAGCTGCTCGGCCTCTATGCAGCAGGGGAAGCAGATGTTCCTTCGTTACCCCGACCTCGGCCCTACCGCGACTTCCTGGCCTGGCTCGATCGCCTGGACCCAGGACCGTCGCACTCGGCATGGTCAGCGGCGTTGGCCGGCCTCGACGGTCCGACACTGCTCCTGCCCGAGCTGCGGGGACGTCGTTCCTCGTCCGCACCGTCGCGGGAGGACTTCACGCTCAGCGAAACCGTGACTGCCGATTTGGTGACGCTCGCTCGAAGTCGGAACGTCACCATGAACACGATTACCCAGGTGGCGTGGGCGATCATGCTGAGCGTATCGACATCCCGACACGACGTGACGTTCGGTGGCACGGTGTCCGGGCGCTCATCCCAGCTACCCGGGGTGGAGTCGATGATCGGCTTGTTCGTCAACACGGTTCCCGTACGCATCAAGCTGCACCCCCGGGAAACACTGGGTGAGTTGCTCGAACGAATACAGGCGGAGCAGGCACTTCTGCTCGAGCATCACCATCTCGGCCTGGCGGACATTCGACAGGCGGCCGGTCCGGACATCGAGTTCGATACAGCAACGGTGTTCGAGTCGTACCCGATCGATCGAGGGGGACTCACCGAGGACACCGAATTCGCCGGTATGCGTGTGGTCGACATCGACGGTGCCGACGCCACGCACTACCCGCTCAGCGTTGCCTTCTCGGTAGACGCCCGACTGCGGATGATTTTCCACTACCTACCCGACCTGGTGGATCGGGCCACTGTCGAGACGATGGCGGGGCGCATCACTCGGGTATTCGAGACCATGGCTTCCGATCCAAGTGTGTCTGTGGGTGGGTTGGGTGTGGCGTCGGGGGTGGGGTTGGTGTGTGGGGGTTCGGGTGTTGTGGGGGGGACGTTGCCGGAGGTGTTGGTGGCGGGTGCTCGGGTGGA
>NZ_JBFAMC010000015.1:0-2467 GCF_040656415.1 Rhodococcus sp. NPDC049939
GCACCGACACTGCCGGCGGACTATTGGACCGGATCCGACGCGAGATCGCCACCGAAGAAGAACTGCTGCTGGCCCCGGAATTCTTCCTCGCCCTCGCCGACCATCACCCCGACATCACCGGGGTCGACATTCAACTCGAGCGCGGGCACCCCGACACCGAAATGACCCGGCACCGCTACGACGTGATCGTGTACAAGGCCCCCACCCGGGCCCGGTCGATGCACACCGTCCCCACCCGGGCCTGGCACGACCTGCCCGACACCACCGCACTCCGGGCCCTGCTCGAGCACGAGCGACCGGACGCCCTGCGGGTCACCGGGATTCCCCATGCCGGGGTCATCGACGAGGTCGCCGCCCACCAGGCCGCCGGCCACGCCCACCCCGACACCCCCCTCACCGACATCGTCGACAATGTCAGCGACGGCGCAGACATCCTCGACCCCCACACCGACCGCAGCGCACCAGTACCTGAGGACCTGCACCGGATCGGCGATGAGACCGGCTACACCACCGCCGTCACCTACTCGACAACCCCCGGACACCTCGACGCGATCTTCCACACCCCCACCACACAACACACCCCGCTGACCGACCTGTACCGGCCCGCCGACCAGGTCGGGCCGCTCTCCCGGTACGTCAACGACCCCGCCGCCGCCCACCGCACCACCCAACTCCGGGCGTATGTGGCCGGCCGGCTGCCCGAGTACATGGTGCCCGCCGCGATCGTCATCTTGGATTCACTGCCGGTGACCGCGAACGGCAAACTCGACCGTACAGCCCTGCCCGCCCCCGACTTTGGCCTCGGCCGGTACCGGGCCCCCCGCACCCCCGACGAACACACCCTCACCGACCTGTACGCCGAGATTCTCGGTGTTCCCCGGGTCGGGATCGACGACTCCTTCTTCGATTTGGGCGGGCACTCGCTGCTCGCGACCCGGCTGATCAGCCGGATCCGCACCACCCTCGGCGTCGAACTCCCCATCCGGGTCTTGTTCGACGCCCCCACCATCGCCGAACTCAGCACGCGCCTCGACAACACCCGACCGATACGCCCCCCGCTGCTGCCCGTGGAACGACCGGACGGGATCCCGCTCTCGCACGCCCAGCAACGACTGTGGTTCCTGCACCAATACGAGGGCCCGTCGGCCACCTACAACATCCCCCTCGCCCTCCGGTTGACCGGACCCCTGAACACCAATGCGCTGACCGCCGCCCTCGACGATGTCATCGCCCGCCACGAACCCCTACGCACCCTCTTCGGAGCAATCGAAGGCCAACCCTTCCAACACATCCTGCCCCCCGACCACGCCACCACCTCGATCGAGGTCACCGACCTCGACACGCACCAACTGGACGACGCGGTGGCCGCCGCGGCCGGGTACCGGTTCGACCTGGCCACCGAAATCCCGCTACGGGCAACCATATTGCGGTGCCGGCCCGACGAGCACGTGCTGGTACTGCTGGTCCACCACATCGCCGGCGACGGCTGGTCACTGGCCCCCCTGATCGAGGACCTGACCCACGCCTACACCGCCCGCCGCGACGGTGAGGAACCACACTGGCAGCCGTTGCCAGTCCAGTACGCCGACTACACCCTCTGGCAACACCACCTGCTCGGCGAGATCACCGACCCCGACAGCGCCCTGTCCACCCAATACCGGTACTGGGAACACGAACTCGGCGGGGCACCGGATCTGACACCACTACCGACCGACCGGCCCCGCCCCAAAACCGCCAGCTACCACGGCGACACGATCGACTTCACCATCCCCGCACACCTGCACCACCGCCTCGACCAACTCGCCCGCCACCACGGGGTGACCATGTCGATGCTCACCCAATCCGCCCTCGCCGTCCTGCTCCACAAACTCGGCGCCGGCACCGACCTCACCATCGGCAGCCCGATCGCCGGCCGCACCGACACCGCCCTGACCGACCTGATCGGCTTCTTCGTCAACACCTGGGTACTACGCGTCGACCTGGCCCACCACCCCCGCTTCGACCAGGTCCTCGACCAAGTCCGCGACAAAGCGTTGGCCTCTTACGACCACCAAGACCTCCCCTTCGAGTTGCTGGTCGAACTACTCAACCCGACCCGCACCACCGCGTATCACCCCCTGTTCCAGGTCTGCCTGGCCTGGCAGAACAACACCCTGCCCGACATCGACCTGCCCGACCTACAGGCCACCGCCCTGCCCGCCCCCACCGGCACCGCAAAATTCGACCTATTCATCAACCTGGTCGACCCCGGTGACCCCGACCAGGACATTCCCGCACTGATCGAATACGCCACCGACCTGTTCGACCCACACACCGTCCGCGCCCTCACCCACCGCTACCTGACCGTCCTCGACACCATCGCCACCAACCCCCACACCCGCCTGTCCGACATCGAGATCCTCAACCCAGATGAACGCCACACCATCCTCGAAACCTGGAACCACACCCACACCCACACCCTGATCCC
>NZ_JBFAMC010000016.1:0-2267 GCF_040656415.1 Rhodococcus sp. NPDC049939
TTTTGAGTAGGTCGGGGAATGCCCGCACGTACAGATCCCAGTTGAAGAATGTGTCTTTGAGTTGTTGGAGTGTCGATTTGGGTTGTGCTGCTGGTATTTCCGTTGTGTTTTGTGGGTTCAGTGCGGCCAGGGCGGCGAAGTCGGGGAGGTCGGGTGTGGGTGCGGCCTTGCTGCCGGGTTTCCAGCTTTCGGGCAGGGGGCGCGGTTCCCAGTCGGAATACAGTCGGGCCCAGGTGCCGTCGGCGATGATCGCGTCGAGCCCGGAGTTCAGTGCGTCGATCAGTGGTTGGTTTTCCTTCGCGACGGCCCACGCCGCAACATTGTCCGGAATGAACGAGTTCTGGACAACGGACATCGGGTCGCCGGGTTCGACGATTCCTTCGGCCTGTGGTGATCCTGCCACCCAGACATCGATCTGCCCGGACAGAAGGTTCGCATAGAGGGTGGCGTAATCCGGAAACTCCACCGGGTCGAGTCCGAGGGTGTTCCGAACGTAGTCGTCCTGTTGTGTGCCCTGGACAACGCCGATGCGGGTGGACGAGTTCAGGTCGTCAAACCCCTGGATCGGCCCGTCGGTAGGGGCGACCAACGAGTTGTAGCCGAAGTCGTAGCTATTGGTGAAGCCGACAATGTCACGGCGCTCGTCCGTGGTCCCGATGGATGCCGAACCGACATCGAAGCGGTGGGCGGCAACCTGGGCGAGCAGTCCCGTGAACTCGGTGCCGACGAAGTTGATCTGCAGGCCCAGTTTCGCGGCGATGGCCTTGAGGAGTTCGTTGTCGTAGCCGGAGAACTGGTTCTCCGAGTTGATGCAGATGCTCGGTGGTGCGTCCGTCAGGGTGCCGACGGTGAGGACACCGGGGGTGATCAGGTTCAACCTCGAGGTGTCGATCTGATCGAGCGGGATGACGCTGTCGGTGGTATATCTGTCGACGGTTGTCTCCGACCCCACCTCTACGTTGGTGGGTGCGGCGGTTGCCGAGCCGGGTCCGGGCGGGGAACACAGATCGCGCGCCGCCGCGCCCGATGAACTCTCGCCACTCGAACACGCTGCCAGCAAAAGCACGGCTGCGAGCAGCAGTGCGACCAGAACACGAACCTTCGTTCCGGCTGAAGACAGCATGGTGGCAAGACTAGCCCCGGGTAGAGAGGTTTTCTCGGTCAGCAGATGTCTCGGCGTCCGGCCCGGGTCCTCGATTTCCTACAGGACCTGTGACAGGAACTGTTGCAGCCGTTCAGTTTTCGGTTTCTCGAATAGCTGATCGGGGCTACCGGTCTCGACGACGGAACCGTGGTCCATGAACAGCACGGTGTCGGATACTTCACGGGCGAAACCCATCTCGTGGGTGACCACGACCATCGTCATGCCACCCTTGGCGAGGTCGGCCATCAGCGAGAGCACGCCCTTCACCAGTTCGGGGTCGAGGGCGGACGTGGCCTCATCGAAGAACATCACCTGCGGCTTCATGGCCAGGGCCCGTGCGATGGCGACTCGCTGCTGTTGCCCGCCCGACAGATTGCCGGGCCGTGAATCGGCCTTGTTCGCGAGCCCGACGAGTTCGAGTTGTTCGAGCGCCAGCGACCGCGCCTCGTCCTTCGACATCCCCTTGAGCTTGCGTGGACCGAGGGCGATGTTGTCGGCGACAGTCCTGTGCGGAAACAGGTTGAAGTGCTGGAACACCATCCCGATGCGCTGCCGCAGCTTGTCCGGGTTGTCCTTCAGCACCGACTTGCCGTCGAGGAGGATGTCACCCTGGTCGGGTTCGTGCAGCCGGTTGAGTACGCGCAGAAGCGTCGACTTTCCGGAGCCGGACGGGCCGATCACCGTGACGGTGTGCCCGGCGTCGACGTGAAGGTCCACGCCTCGCAGAACCCGGTTGTTGCCGAACGCCAGATGCAGGTTGGTGCCAGTGAGAGAGTAGGCCATCGCCCTATCCCCCTTCCACGACGATGGACTGCTCCACCGGGTCGAGAGTTCTAGACCTGTCCCTGCGGCCGGTGCGCAGGCGGTGGTCGATGTAGTTGACGAGGTGGGTCAGCGGGACGGTCAGGGCGAGGTAGAACAGGCCGGCGGCTACCAGTGGTGAGAGGCTGCCGGTCTGTGCGTTCAGGTCCCTGCCGACGGCGAACAGTTCTCGCTGGGTTGCCAGCAGGCCCAGGAAGTAGATCAGCGACGAGTCTTTGATCAGGGAGATGAACTGGTTCATCAGGGCGGGCAGGACCCGTCGCACGCCCTGGGGGACGACGACCAGGGCCATCGATCTGCG
>NZ_JBFAMC010000017.1:0-2069 GCF_040656415.1 Rhodococcus sp. NPDC049939
ACGGCGCCGTTGGCTCGGGATGTGATGGTGGCGTATGCGGCCCGTCGTGCCGGGCATGAGCCGGGGTGGGTTCCGTTGCCGGTGCAGTACGCGGACTATGCGTTGTGGCAGCAGCGGGTGTTGGGTTCGGAAGATGATCCGGAATCGGTGCTGTCGCGGCAGTTGGGATATTGGACTCGGGTGTTGGCGGATCTGCCCGAGTTAGTGGAGTTGCCGACCGATCATCAACGTCCGGCCGTGCAGTCGCCTCGGGGAGAGCGGGTGACTTTCACGTTGAGTGCGGATCTCGCGCAGCGGATCGATGGTGTGGCACGCGAGCATCAGGCGACGTTCTTCATGGTGGTGCATGCGGCGTTGGCGGTGTTGGTGGCCAGGGTCAGTGGCAGCCAGGATATTCCGATCGGTACTCAGATCGCCGGGCGGGGTGAGGCGGCGCTCGATGATCTGGTGGGGATGTTCGGGAACACGCTGGTGTTGCGTACTCGGATCGAGGGTGCGGCATCGTTTGCGGAGGTGCTGGCCCAGGTTCGGGAGGTTGATCTGGCTGGGTTCGGTCATCCGGATGTGCCGTTGGAGCGGCTGGTGGAGATTCTGAATCCGGTTCGGTCGACGGCCTATTCGGCATTGTTCCAAGTGTTATTGGTAGTGCACAACTATGCCCAATCGCGGGCGTCGTTGCCTGGGTTGGAGATCGAGCCGCTCGATACAGGGTCGGTGGGTGCGAAATTGGATCTCGAGTTGGATCTGATGGAGCGGTTCGATGCGGAGGGGCAGCGTAGCGGGATCGACGGGTGGTTCACGTATGCGGTCGATTTGTTCGAGGAATCGACGGTGGCGGGGTTCGCGGAGATGTTCACCAAGATCCTCGAGGCGGCAACGGCGGATGCGACGGAGCCGGTAGGGGCGATTGAGTTGCGCAGCTTGGCCGAGCGTCTGGCGGTTGAGAGGTGGAACGACACCACGGTTCGGTCGCCGGATACGACCCTTGTGGAGGGGTTCGAGGCACAGGTGACCCGGACGCCGGATGCGGTGGCGGTGGTGTTCGAAGGTGAGTCGTTGACGTATGCGCAGTTCGATGCCCGGGTCAACCAATTGGCACGGTACCTGATCGGTGCCGGGGTGGGCCCGGAGTCGTTGGTGGCGGTCTCGATGCGCCGGTCGTTGGATTTGATGGTCGGGATTTATGCGGTGTTGCGGGCCGGCGGAGGGTATGTGCCGATCGACCCGGACCAGCCTGGTGAACGTAACGACTATGTGCTCGATACCGCGGCACCGGTGTGCGTGTTGTCGACGTCCCGGGACGGATTCACCGCGTCCGGGCATCGGGTGATAAGCGTCGATGCGGTGGATGTGTCGGGGTATTCCCCCGCGGAGGTGGCCGAGTCCGAACTCCTCGGGCCGGTTCGGGCGGACAACACGGCCTATGTGATCTTCACGTCCGGGTCGACCGGGCGCCCGAAGGGGGTGGCGGTCACTCACCGGGCGGTAGTCAATCAGATGGGTTGGATGCGCGAGCGTTACGAGCTCGGGGTGGGCGATACGGTGCTGCACAAGACGCCGATCACGTTCGATGCTTCGGTGTGGGAGTTGTTCTATCCGTTGCAGGTGGGGGCTCGGTTGGTGGTCGCGGAGCCGGGTGGACATCGTGATCCGGAGTATTTGGTGCAGACCGCGCAGAGTTGGCAGATAACGATTTTGGAGTTCGTGCCGTCGATGCTCGCGTTGTTCCTGTCGGCGGACTCGACACTGGATCTGCCCGGCACGTTGCGGTATGTGTCGGTTGGTGGGGAGGCGCTGCCGGAGGAGGTGGCTACCCGCTTTGCCGACCGTTCGGATGCGGTGTTGGACAACACGTATGGGCCGACGGAGGCGACGGTGACCACGACGGTGTTCCGTTGTTCGCCGGAGTCGGGAAGGGGGTCGGGTCCGGTTCCGATCGGCGCCCCGATCCGCAATACTGCCGCGTATGTGCTCGATGCCCGTTTGCAGCCGGTTCCGGTGGGGGTGGCGGGGGAGTTGTATTTGGGTGGGGTGCAGGTGGCTCGGGGGTATGTCGGTCGGGCGGATTT
>NZ_JBFAMC010000018.1:0-1915 GCF_040656415.1 Rhodococcus sp. NPDC049939
GTACTGCACCCGACAGGGTGTGGGAGAGTAGGACACCGCCGAACACCCGTTAACCGTAAGCCCCCCAACACTGTTGGGGGGCTTACGGCATTTCAAGAGCATCTGGTCGCGCACGAACCCACCCCACCACGATGTCAGCTCTCCCGCTCGCCATCGCTCAGGAAGTCAATGGCGGCTTGAAGTTTGGTAGTGGCCTCGTCCGCGACGTCCTGGAGTGCAGGTTCCTCGGCGACCTGGACCATCAATGCGGGATTCATCGCGTCGACGATTATCGTGTTCTCCCTGGACGGGTCGCGGCGGACGACGACGTTGCACGGCAACAGCAGCCCGATCTGCCGGTTCACTCCTACTGCGCGGTGCGCAAGCGATGGGTTGCAGGCCCCGAGGATCAGATAGTCCTCCATGTCCTCGTTGAGCTTGGCCTTCAACGTTGCTTTCATGTCGATCTCTGTGAGTACACCGAAACCCTGCTCGGACAGGGCTTCGCGGGTTTGCTGCACAGCATCCTCGAAGGAGGTGTGCAGTGTTGTCGATAGTGCGAGGTCCATGCTTCTTCCCTGCTTTCGCTCGATTACTTCGGGTGGAAGAGTGACAGCCCGGAATCCATCGCCCGCGGTGCGGGCTAGGCAATTGGGAGTGGTGTGGCGTGAGCGGCCGAGCCGTGGTGCATCATCGCGTCGCATTGGTATCCACGCAGCATTGATGAGCCTCACGACATGTGTTGCCGTAGTGATCTATTCCGTTGGGGCGTCAGGTCTTCGACGGTCCGACCCTGACGGGACAACCGGGCCATGGTTCACTCCTCTCGCCCGCGTCTCGTCTTCCGTGGCGCGGAGTGCGCTCAGGCCAGCGCGAGAAAGAGCTTTTCGAGTTCAGCCTCAGTCATAGGCTCCGTTCCCTCCTGGGTGTCGCCGGTCAGGCACTCCCGCAAGCCGGTTGCAACGATCTTGAAGCCGGCCTTGTCGAGGGCCCTGGATACCGCGGCGAGCTGAGTGACGACGTCCTTGCAATCACGGCCCTGCTCGATCATGGAGATCACTCCAGCGAGTTGTCCGTGCGCCCGGCGTAGTCGGTTGAGTACCAGTGCAATGCTTTCTTCGTCGCCGACCATCACTTTCCTTTCGAGCTCATCGGTTCCGATTGTACCCCCAGGGGTATAGGGCCGCGACAGAGATCGTCGGGCGTTGCCCCATCTCGCAGCACATTCTCGAGCGCAAGAAGCTGATGCGGATCGATGGCCGGCTCGTCTGTGGCACCGTAAGACTCGCTGCCGGTCGGTGGTGGGGGGCGGTTGAAGATCATCGACGCGATGCTGCTCGGCTTCCAGTCGATCGTGGAGTCGAACTGTGGCGAGAATCGTCACGCCGGCCATACAATCGGTCGAGTTCGATTCCCAACAAGGATATTTTTCGGTGACCACACTTTCGGTGGCGGCTGGGCCGTTGTTGCGAGTCAGGATGTGACGAATTAGGTCGGCGATGAAGCGAAATATCCGGTGAGCAATTTATCGGGATGTGCACGACGGCAAGTAATCCGTACCGCAAACCAACGCACGCGGATATCGTTTTGGTGGCCGTGACCTGCCGATTTGGTTTTCGGTTTTTGGTGGCGTAGTTTTGTTCGGGTCAGAGCGACATGGACGCCGACGTTCACCGGTTGGGTGGATGCTACGAGGTTGTACGGGGGCGCCTGATTTCCTGGATGTCGATCGTGTGGTGGTTGGTGTTCGGGGTCCTTCGCGGGTTCTGGTTTGCGCCGGGATGCGTTGGGGGATAAGATGAAACGGTTGCCCCGGATCCGCTGATGTGTGTTGGTGGTGATGGTGTGTGCGTGTTCTTTGAGAACTCAACAGTGTGTCGATGAATGTCAGTGCCAAATTTTTTGGTGCCCGCATCGTTGTCGTGCCGGCCTCTTG
>NZ_JBFAMC010000019.1:0-1446 GCF_040656415.1 Rhodococcus sp. NPDC049939
GGGCGGCGAAGTCGGGGAGGTCGGGTGTGGGTGCGGCCTTGCTGCCGGGTTTCCAGCTTTCGGGCAGGGGGCGCGGTTCCCAGTCGGAATACAGTTGGGCCCAGGTGCCGTCGGCGATGATCGCGTCGAGCCCGGAGTTCAGTGCATCGATCAGAGGCTGGTTTTCCTTCGCGACCACCCAAGACGCTACATTGTCGGGAATGAACGAGTCCTGGACGATCGAGACCGGGTCACTGGGTGAGATGATGCCTTCGGCCTGCGTCGACGCTGCCACCCAGGCGTCGATCTGCCCGGACAGAAGGTTCGCGTATATGGTGGCGTAATCCGGAAACTTCACCGGGTCGAGTCCCAGCGTGTTCTCCACGTAGTCGTCCTGTTGTGTGCCCTGGAGGACGCCGATGCGGGTGGAGGAGTTCAGGTCGCTGAAACTCTGGATGGGCCCGTCGGTAGGGGCGACCAACGAGTTGTAGGCGAAGTCGTAGCTATTGGTGAAGCCGACGGTGGCGCGGCGCTGGTCCGTCGTTCCGATGTTTGCCGATCCGACGTCGAAGCGGTGGGCGGCAACCTGGGCGAGCAGTCCCGCGAACTCGGTGCCGACGAAGTTGATCTGCAGGCCCAGTTTCGCGGCGATGGCCTTGAGGAGTTCGTTGTCGTAGCCGGAGAATTGGCTCTCCGAGTTGATGCAGATGCCCGGTGGTGCGTCCGTCAGGGTGCCGACGGTGAGGACACCGGGGGTGATCAGGTTCAACCTCGAGGCGTCGATCTGATCGAGCGGGACGACGCTGTCGGTGGTATACCTGTCGACGGTTGTCTCCGACCCCACCTCTACGTTGGTGGGCGCGGCGGTTGCAGAGCCGGGTCCGGGCGGAGAGCACAGATCGCGCGCCGCCGCTCCCGATGAACTCTCGCCACTCGAACACGATGCTAGCGCCAATACGGCTGTGAGCAGCAGTGCGACCAGAACACGAACCTTTGTTCCGGCGGAAGACAGCATGGTGGCAAGACTAGCCCCGGATAGCGAGGTTTTCTCGGTCAGCAGATGCCTCGGCGCGCGGCCCGGGTCCTCGATTTCCTACAGAACCTGTGACAGGAACTGTTCCAGCCGTTGAGTTTTCGGTTTCTCGAATAGCTGATCAGGGCTACCGGTCTCGACGACGGAACCGTGGTCCATCAACAGCACGGTGTCGGATACTTTATGGGTGAAACCCGTTTCGTAGGTGACCACGACCATCGTCATGCAGCCCTTGGCGAGGTCGGCTTCATGGCCAGGGCTCGTAGGCCATCGCCCTATCCCCTTTCGGCGACGATGGACTGCTCCACCGGATCGAGAGTTCTAGACCTGTCCCTGCGTCCGGTGCGCAGGCGGTGGTCGATGTAGTTGACGAGGTGGGTCAGCGGGACGGTCAGGGCGAGGTAGAACAGGCCGGCGGCTACCAGTGGTGAGAG
>NZ_JBFAMC010000020.1:0-1353 GCF_040656415.1 Rhodococcus sp. NPDC049939
TCGGCTCATCCGCTGTGTCCTCGATCGGCTCCTCGATCACCTCTGCGACCGGCTCCTCGGACGCCAGCTTCGCCGACGCCAAGCTCAGGCTCTTGGCACTCTGCACGTCCTCCCAGGACTCGTTCCGGACGTACCTCTCACCGCCGTCGCACTTTGTGATAGTGACCGTCTTGGCCTGGACCCTCTGGCCACGCCACCCAGACGAGGTCCTCGGGCCGTTCACGGTGTGCACCTCGACGGTGTAATCCCTACCGGTGTCGTTGATATCGGCCGTATACGACGTGCTTGTACCCACGTTCTTTCGTGTCTTGACGTTTCCGTTGCTATCGCGGCGGACGACGACCTCGTACTCGTAATCATCCCCCATCGGGGTATCCCCCAGGGCGGTCCAGGAAACCTTCGCGTCATCAGCGAGCCAACCGCCCACCGTCTTGCAGTTCGTGTCGGTGACCACCGGGGTCGGGTAGAAGTTCGCGTTCGCGGTGAACGTACTCGCCACGGACGCGGTATCGGTGAACGCCGCGGTGGTACTCGCGGTGGTCGCCACCAGAGCAGACACACCCACCGCACCCAGTGCCATCAACGGCCGCGCCGGCAGGATTCGGGACGTCAGAATCCGTGTGGTCAAGTTTCGGGTCGCGTTCACAGGACCAACCCGCATCTCGAACTGCTGCGTCGGTACGTCATCGAAGTCTTTGTCCCCCATCGAAGTCGGCTCAGACCTGCCGGTAGTTGGTTTAGGATCCGATCCGGTCGGATTTGTTCGCGTAGTCATGATTCTCAGGCAGTCGTCGCGTGGAAGTTGAATGCAACGTCCACGGACTTGCCCTCAACACTGTTGTTCGTATCCGCGGTATCCGCCGCGTCCGGATGCAACCTGATCTGGAAGCACACATACTCACTCTCCCCCGGCTGCAACGTCCTCGGCTCGGTGATCGCATCCACCGTGCCGCCCTTCTCCATCCACACAACCGGACCGAGATTCTCACCACTGCACCTGTTACCCGACTCACCATTCGGCTCGCCATCCTTGAGCACGAACACCATGTACGGGGCCATGTCCGACGACGACGCCGTCGCCGTGACCGTGTAATTCAGCGGCGTCGATCCCGTGTTCTGTATCGGCAACTTCGCGCTCGACCGCTCGCCCGGGTACAAACCCGACTTCGACCACGCCGTGAACGCGTACGCGTCCGGATTCGCTTGCTGACCGTCGATCTGCAGATCGATCGAACCGGTCGAGAACACACCCGACGTTGCCGTCGCGGTATCACTCCACGCCGCCAGCGTCCCGAACGCACCGAGGCCGAGCACGATCCCCAACGACGCAATCGCGCGCGGTCTACCACCCGA
>NZ_JBFAMC010000021.1:0-1192 GCF_040656415.1 Rhodococcus sp. NPDC049939
GTAAGGGCGGGCAGGGCGGTGGCCTGTAGGTCGGGCAGGTCGATGGTGGGCAGGGTGTTGTTCTGCCAGGCCAGGCAGATCTGGAACAGGGGGTGGTAGGCGGTGGTGCGGGTGGGGTTGAGTAGTTCGACGAGTAGTTCGAAGGGGAGGTCTTGGTGGGTGTAGGCGGCGAGGGCTTTGTCGCGGACCTGGTCGAGGATCTGGTCGAAGCGGGGGTGGCCGGTCAGGTCGACGCGGAGTACCCAGGTGTTGACGAAGAAGCCGATCAGGTCGGTCAGGGCGGTGTCGGTGCGGCCGGCGATCGGCCCGCCGATGCACAGGTCGTCGCCGGCGCCGTGTTTGTGCAGCAGGACGGCGAGGGCGGATTGGGTGAGCATCGACATGGTGATGCCGTGGGTGCGGGCGAGTTGGTCGAGGCGGTGGTGCAGGTGTGCGGGGATGGTGAAGTCGATCGTGTTGCCGTGGTAGCTGGCTACCTTGGGGCGGGGCCGGTCGGTCGGTAGTGGGGTCAATTCCGGTGCCCCGTCGAGTTGGTGGTGCCAGTACCGGTATTGGGTGGCGATCAGGCTGTCGGGGTCGGTGGTCTCGCCGAGCAGGTGGTGTTGCCAGAGGGTGTAGTCGGCGTAGTGGACCGGCAGCGGCTGCCAGTGTGGTTCCTCACCGGTGCGGCGGGCGGTGTAGGCGTGGGTCAGGTCCTCGATCAGGGGGGCCATCGACCAGCCGTCGCCGGCGATGTGGTGAAGCACCAGTACCAGCACGTGCTGGTCGGGTCCGGATCGGAAAACGGTGGCCCGCAGTGGGATCTCGTGGGCCAGATCGAACCGGTATCCGGCGGTCTCGGCCACCGCGACGACTATCTCGTCTTCTCCTACTTCGGTTTCGCCGGTGCCGGCGAGGTCGGTGCCGTTGAGGTCGCTGCTGTCGAGGTGGTTGTGGTTGGGGTCGGTGGCCGGGGGGATGTCGGTGAGGGGGATGTCGGTGAGGGCCTGGTCGGGGGGCAGGATGTGTTGGAAGGGTTGGCCTTCGGTGGCGTCGAAGAGGGTGCGCAGGCTTTCGTGGCGGGCGATGACATCACCGAGGGCGGCGGTCAGCGCGTCGGTGTTCAGGGGTCCGGTCAACCGGAGGGCGAGGGGGATGTTGTAGGTGGCCGACGGGCCCTCGAATTGGTGCAGGAACCACAGTCGTTGCTGGG